>CAJJBV010000003.1 GCA_905182525.1 Cryomorphaceae bacterium
CACATAATGAGGCCATTGACTGAAAACCCATAGATCCATTAGGTGCGCCATGAAAAAAAGAAGTAGAATAACCTTCTTTTAATAATAAAGTACCGATCCCCTCCATATTATTTGTACAATATTTAGAAAGGGCGAAATGTAAAGTAGTATTTGGAATACTTGCAAAAACTGACGGCATAACATCTATAGATTTTCTGCCATTTGAGAATGAATTGTAGGAGCTGTAACTTACATTAATTAAAGAGTCTAAAAATGGGGTATAAGAATAATTTTCATTGTATGCTCCGTAATATTCTGTAGCCATACTTTCCAAAATAATTACAACAATATTTTTTTTAGAAAAATCCAAATTATTAGGGTAATAATTGGTATTGTATATATTTAAAATTTCATCCTCATTAAAATATTCCTTTTTCTTAAGATCTTTTTTATTTATGGTACGAATTAAAGAAAAAGGGGTGTTAATTATTAAAGCAATTTCGTTAGGACTATTGGCATATTTCCCAGCATTACTTATTGTAATAGGTCTATTTTTATAAACAAAAGAACCTCTACAGACAAAAATAGAAAAGGTAAAAAATAATAATGCAACGCTACTAGCTAATAAAACACTTTTTAAATTATGGCGGCTTTTACTTTCGTCTATTAAAGTTGATTTAAAAATATAATTAAGAATTAATATTAAAACAATACCAATTGGTATCACAAACCAATAGTCTAGGGCAATTTCCAAAACAAAAGACAATGGGTTTTTTTCGTTTGAGAATTCTTTTATTGAAGACATTGTAACTCTATTCTTACTAAAAGGATAATATAACGTATCGAAAATATTAACTATTAAACCAATGAAATTACAAAAGATAAAAATGAATTTTAATATCTTTTTGTAAACATCTTTTGTCCTATAGTTTGAAGGAAATAGACTTAGAAGAATTAATAATAAATTGGTATAAATTATAGCTGAACCATCAAATTTCAAGCTTCCAATAAATATATTATTTATGTAAGAGCTAAGGTCAACAGATCTGAAATAGTCGATATTATAAAAATAATAAAATAGTCTAGAGATTTGATATAGGGCCATTATAGCCATTAATCTTATGATTAACAATCCTAGGTTTTTAAGAATTAGCTTATTCATTTCTATTTTAGAATAATTTCAAATTCTGCTTCAAATAAACAATACAAAACAAGATATTTAATAGATGAGCTATTTATTAATTTATAGTTGTTTCTTATGTAGAGAATTTTAGTCAAATAATGAGAAGATAATGATTTATTAATATTTAATTAATTTAAAGGACTTTAAAGAGCTCTCTAATTTAATGTTTACAATATAAATTCCATTTTTCCATTCTATATTATCAATTTTAAAAATTTTAGAAGAACTATAAATTTCTCTTCCGTAGAGATCAAAAACTGTAACTGACTCGATATTTTCACCTTCAATATTTAAATTGTTGTTAAATGGGTTTGGAAATACTTTAACTGGTTTATATTCATGAAAATTATCATTTGTAAAGTTTTGTCCACAAGAATTACTAAATATAGAATTATAGTTAAATCTATCTTTTGAGGGAATGCTAGATGAGCTTACCAAGTTTGGAAATCCTATACTTCCCCATTGATCAAATGGGATAAAATTAGGTAAACTATTATAAAAATAAGATGCCATAGAAATAGAATCGGATCCTAAAGAATCAATATTTCCAAGAATATTATTTCCGTAAAGAATATGGTTAGTTCCTAGAATATTAAAAATGAAATTATTATAAGGTGGAGGTAAAGATGCATTTGTTATTTCGTTGGCTATAAAATGTTGTCCCGGTGATTCTGTATCACTAAAAAAAACACCGTAACCTCTAGCTCTATTTCTAAAAAAAGTATTGTTAGGACCATTGGAAGCATGAGAATTATCAACGACTATATTTTCCACATCATTTCCTTCAAATAAGTTGGCATAAGGCCAATTTCCGTGGAGTACCATTTCACCTGAAGAATTGGAAGGAACAAAAAATACTCCAGTCCAGTACGGGTCTTTAGAAAAATTGTAAGAAAAAATATTTCCGTTCGCTCCTGCTTGAAGGATCATAGAATGTCTTAAATGATTAAAAATATTATCCTCAACCAGACACTCGTTACTTGTGAAATTAAGCATGATTCCATAGGCCTTACCCCCACTACCATAATTGTGAGCATCATGGAAATAACTTTTAGAAATTGATAAATTAGAGCTATACTCTGCATCTATATGAGCAAAATTACATTTGTCTGATTCTATTCCGGAAACCCAACAATTTGAAGCTCTACTAAACTTAATATTACTAACCTGGTTAGTAGATATATCTTCTCGAAGAATCTTAAAACATTCCAGTCCTACATTTTGTTTTATCAGGATTTTTTTAATGTATGGCTTAACAGTTGTATCATAATTCATTCTAAGATGAGAGTTTAATAAAATTCTATTATTAATTACTTGATTAATTTTCACAATTTGACCCACTGTGTTTAGGGCCCAAGCTGTTATTAATTAAATCACTGTCATCTTGAATTATTCTTATCCAATCGCCTGGAATAAAAAGAGAAGGATCATTTACAATTATAGAATTACTGTCTTTATAAATATTCTGAATAATTGAAGTAGTATCATTACTTGGCAAACCAAAAACTTTTATAGCATGTCCATTACCATTTAAGTTAAATTTTAGAGTTGTGCTATCTGCACCCCTGCCTCTTAAAACAATATTTCCAGGCAAATTTATTGTTTGATTAAATAAAAATATTCCTGAAGGGAAATTTAATATTACACCGGCAGCACCGGCACTTGAGAAAATATTGATAACTCTAGATAACAAACTATCATTGGAAATTATGCCATTGGAATATAGTCCGTAATTTGATAGTTCAATAGGATTAAAATTTGCAGTAGTAGTATCATTTAATCCAAAGGAAGCTCCAATTATAATTTCTTTCATTAGGAATAATTTGAGAAAACGAAGAAAAAGACGAAAGTATAATTAGAAAAGAGCTGAGAGCTTTTAAAAACATATATTAAATATTCTTATTATTTAGATAGTATCTTCTTGAAATTTCTTAGCTCATTATTAGCTTCTATTTTAGAATAATATTTATTAGATAATTTAGTTCCGGTTCTTTTATTTTTTAAAATATAAAAGGAAGTGTCGCTATTAGAACTTTTAGAAACTATCCAATAGTTTGGATTATTTTCCAGTTTAAACCTAGAGATCTTTTTCTTAACTTTTTTAGTTACAACAGGCTTTGGCTTATTGATTTGAACTGTGTCAATTTTTGAAATAGAATCAGTATTTAATATGGAATCGCTTAATATCAAAGTGTCATCTGGAATTGTATCAGAAAATGAACTTATTTCAATTGTCTCTTTTGTTGATTTTGATTTGTTTTTACTTAAAAATACTGCTGCAATTATACATATCCCAATTAAAACAACTAATTTAATTATGTTGCTTTTATTAGTTTTAGGTTTTAATTCCGGAGTTAATTCTTTTTTTTCTTCTGACATAATAATAAATATCCGCTAAATTCTTAAGGAAAATTAATTATTGATCTTCTTGTTTTCAACGTGTCGTTGTGCATCTCTTGATGTTTTTTTTGCAATGTTTTTAATGATTGCCTCTTCTAAATCTATTCCTGTCTGATTAGCCAAACAAATTAAAACAAAAATTACATCTGCTAATTCGTCTGCTAAATCTAGATTTTCATCAGATTTTTTATTGCTTTGTTCTCCAAATTTCCTTGCTATAATTCTTGCTACTTCTCCAACTTCTTCAGTTAGTATAGCCATGTTAGTCAATTCATTAAAATATCTTACACCAACAGTTTGAATCCAATCATCGACCATTTTTTGTGCTTTTTTTATAGTGATTTCTTCCATTTTATTCTTTTTTCTTACTGTCAATAGTGATTGTAAGTGGACCATTATTGATTAATTCCACATCCATCAATTCTCCAAAAACTCCACATTTTATTTTCTTTTCTAAAGATTTTTCTAACTCTTTTATTGTGATATTATACATTTGATTTGCCTCAGCAGGGTTTAGAGAATTAATAAAAGAAGGCCTATTTCCTTTTTTGGTAGAAGCATGTAAAGTAAATTGACTTACCAGTAAAATATCACCATCTGTATCTTTTAAAGATAGATTCATTTTA
The DNA here is from genome assembly GCA_905182525.1 of Cryomorphaceae bacterium. GTDB lineage: Bacteria > Bacteroidota > Bacteroidia > Flavobacteriales_D > Parvicellaceae > MED-G20. Next base: position 4,189 of record CAJJBV010000003.1, read on the forward strand.
TTGTTGTGATCATTAAATATTCTCAGATTGATAATTTTATTTACCAACCAGGTTATGTCTTCAATAGTATCGTCTAATTCATATCCAACAAGAATCATTAATCCATATTTTATTTCGCTAATAATTTGATTGTTGACTTTAACCGATGCTCTTTTTACTTTTTGAATAACGACTCTCATTGGTAATTATTTTTTCTATAACTAGAATCTTCATCTTCCAAAAACATAGCTAAGTAACTTTGGTATCTTGAAACGGAGAAATTATTATTATTTAATTGCTCTAGGACAACACATCCTGGTTCTTTAATGTGTTTACAATTATGAAATTTACAATTCTTTAAGACCTTTAACATCTCTGGGAAAAATCTTGATAATTCGTTTTTATTTAAATCTACTAATCCAAAACCTTTTATTCCGGGTGTGTCAATTATTTGAGTTTTATCATCATAATCAAACATTTCAGCAAAAGTTGTTGTGTGTTTACCAGTATTATGAGTTGAGGAAATTTCTCCAATTTTTAAGTCTAATTCGGGGATTATCTTATTTATTAAGGTAGACTTCCCTGCACCACTATTTCCTGAAATTAAAACAGTTTTATTTTTTATTTTTCTTTCAAATTCTTGAATTCCGATATTTTCTAAGACTGACATTCTTAAAGTGTCATAACCAGCATTACTATACGATTTTTCAAAAGTTTCTAGCTTTATTAATGCCTTAGAATCATAAACTTCAATTTTATTAAAAACAATAACAAGAGGTATTTTATAAGCCTCTGCCGTTACAGTAAATCTATCGATAAACCCAGGTGAGGTAAGAGGATTTATAACTGTAACAACTAAAACAGCTAAATCTAGATTAGAGGCAATAATATGTGCTTCTTTTGAAAGGTTTACTGATTTTCTTATTATATAATTTTTTCTAGGATAAATATTTTTTATTACCACTTCATCATTAGAGTTTAATAATAAATCAACCTCATCTCCTACGGAAATAGGATTGGTTGTTTTGATTGACAAGTTTCTAAACTTACCCTGAATTCGTGCCTTAACAAAGTTTCCTGAATCTAATTTCACATCATACCAACTGCCTGTAGATCTATATACTTTTCCTTTTTGCATTGCATAAATTTACAATAGAATGATTTCCCTTTCATAAAATTTAGATTTTTATCTAGTTAAGGAGTATTTTAGCTGCATATTTTATGTGAAATGAGTATAGAAGTTCAAAAATTAAGTAAAAAATATCAAGAGCAACTTGCTATTAATGAAATTAGTTTTAAAGTTAATTCAGGAGAAATAGTAGGTTTTCTGGGGCCTAATGGGGCTGGAAAGTCTACGACAATGAAAATAATTTCTTGTTTTATTAAACCAACAAGTGGAGATGTGCTTGTAGATGGGGTTTCTATTCATAAAGATGAACTTAGCGTGAAAAGTAAAATTGGTTATTTGCCAGAGCATAATCCATTATACGAAGATATGTACGTAAGAGAATCTATTTCGTTTATCGCTCAAATGCACAAGATAAAAAACATTAAAGTTGCAGTTCAAGGGGTAATAGAAAAAGTAGGTTTAGTCAAAGAAGCTCATAAAAAAATTGGACAACTTTCTAAAGGTTATAAGCAAAGAGTAGGAATTGCTCAAGCAATAGTTCATGACCCTAAAGTTTTAATTTTAGATGAACCAACAAGTGGGTTAGACCCAAACCAATTAGAAGATATAAGAGCTTTAATAAAAGAACTTGGAAAAAACAAAACAGTAATTCTTTCTACTCATATTATGCAAGAAGTAGAATCTATATGTGATAGAATTGTAGTAATTAAAAATGGAAGTATAGTAGCTGATAGAAATCTTGAGCAAAACTCAAATACTCTAAATAATATAAAAGAGCAAATTGTCTCTGTTGAGTTTGAAAATGAAATTTCTATTAATCAATTAAAAAAAGATTTACCTAAAATAAAAATTGAAAAAAAAGAAAACAAATTTTTATTTTATTATGATGGTAACGAAGATTTAAGGAAATTAATTTCTTCCTTTGCCCAAAAAAATGAAATATTAATACTAGAAATCAAAAAACATTCGGATAAGCTAGAGGACCTTTTCAAAAAATTAACTAAATAAACTAATTTCAAAATAGTTTTTTTACATTTACATAGTATCACTTTATAGAGTGCGATAATTAAAAAATCTATTAAATTTATACTGAAAAATCATATTTAAAAATGGCATATTTATTTACATCTGAATCTGTATCCGAAGGACACCCTGACAAAGTAGCTGACCAAATATCAGATGCTTTAATTGATAATTTTTTAGCTTTTGATGCGTCTTCAAAAGTTGCCTGTGAAACCTTGGTTACTACAGGTCAAGTTATTTTAGCTGGCGAAGTAAAGTCTAAAGCCTATTTAGATGTTCAAAAAATAGCCAGAGATGTAATCAACAAAATAGGATATACAAAAAGCGAATATATGTTTGACGGTAATTCCTGTGGTGTAATGTCAGCCATACATGAACAATCGCCAGATATTAATCAAGGTGTAGAAAGATCTAATGATGAAGACCAAGGTGCTGGAGATCAAGGAATGATGTTTGGTTATGCAACTAATGAAACTGAAAGTTTCATGCCACTTCCCTTGGAAATTTCCCATATACTTTTAAAGGAATTAGCCGCTTTAAGAAAAGAGGGTATTCAAATGAGTTATTTAAGACCAGATTCTAAATCTCAAGTAACAATTGAGTATGATGATGATAATAATCCATTTAAAATTGACGCTATTGTTGTTTCAACTCAACATGACGATTTTGATACAGAACCAAAGATGTTAGCCAAGATAAAAGATGATGTTATTAATATTTTAATTCCAAGAGTTAAAAAATTATTACCATCTAATATTCAAAAGCTTTTTAATGAAAATATTAATTACCATGTTAATCCTACTGGGATTTTCGTAATTGGTGGCCCTCATGGAGATACTGGACTTACAGGCAGAAAAATTATTGTAGACACATATGGTGGTAAAGGAGCACATGGAGGAGGTGCTTTTTCTGGAAAAGATCCTAGTAAAGTTGATAGATCAGCTGCTTATGCAACTAGGCATATTGCTAAAAATCTTGTAGCTGCCGGAGTAGCTGATGAAATCCTAGTTCAGGTTGCGTATGCTATTGGAGTAGCTGACCCTGTTGGACTTTATGTAAATACCTATGACACCTCTAAAGTAAATATTAGTGATGGTGAAATCGCAAGTTTAATAAGTGAGATTTTTGATATGAGGCCTCATGCAATTGAAAAAAGATTCAATTTAAGAAGTCCAATTTATTCTGAGACTGCTGCTTATGGACATATGGGAAGAAATCCAGAAAAAATTACTAAAAAGTTTACTTCTGCAGATGGTAATAAAATAAATATTGAAGTGGAGTTATTTCCTTGGGAGAAATTAGACTATATCGAAAAAGTGAAAGCTAGTTTCAATATCTAATTTTTTACTTCTTTTTAAAAACAATTCTTATTGGAACTCCTTTTAGATTAAATGATTTTCTGAGTTGATTCTCCAAATACCTTTTATAAGGATCTTTTATATATTGAGGTAAATTACAAAAGAAAGCAAATACTGGTGAATATATTGGAAGCTGAGTAATATATTTTATTTTAACATATTTCCCTTTAATAGCCGGTGGTGGATTTTTTTCAATTGCGGCTAACATCACTTCATTTAATTTAGATGTAGGTATTTTTTGCTTTCTATTTTCAAAGACCTCCATTGCGGATTCTAATGCTTTGTGTATTCTTTGTTTATTAAGTGCAGAAATAAATAAAATTGGTAAATCTGTAAAAGGAGCAATTTTGGAAATTATCTCATCTTCATATTCTTTCAGGGTAGCAGTTTCTTTTTCAACAGTGTCCCATTTATTAATTAATAAAACTACACCTTTCTTATTTCTTTCAATAACGGAAAATATACTTAAGTCTTGTTTTTGAATTCCATGATTTGCATCAATCATAAATAAACAAACATCACAGTCCTCGATAGCTCTTATAGCCCTCATAACTGAGTAAAACTCAATATCTTCGTGAACCTTACTTTTTTTTCTAATTCCAGCTGTATCTACAAGTGTTAAATCAAAACCAAAAGCATTGAAATGAGTATCGACTGCGTCTCTTGTTGTTCCTGAAATATCGGTAACAATATTTCTATCCTCGCCAAGTAAAGCGTTTGTTAATGATGACTTACCAACATTGGGTTTACCAACAATAGCTATTCTAGGAATTTCTGTTGGTTTGGGTTCCTTTTCATCATAGAGTAGTTCAGCTAAGTGATCAAGCATTTCACCAGTACCTGAGCCGTTTATAGCACTTAAACCAAAAATATGTTCTAAGCCAAATTGATAAAATTCAAATGTACTATTGATTCTTTCATTATTGTCAACTTTATTTACAACTACAATAATAGGTTTTTTAGAATTTCTTAAAACTTTAGCAACTGATTCATCTAAATCGGTAATCCCTGTTTCAACATCAACTACAAAAATAATTACTGTAGCCTCATCAATTGCAATTTTAACTTGCCTTCTAATTTCACCTTCAAATATATCATCTGAACCAGAAACATAGCCTCCAGTATCAATAACTGAAAATTGCTTTCCGTTCCATTCTGATTTTCCATAATGTCGATCTCTTGTAACGCCACTAACTTCTTTGACTATTGCCCTTCTTCCGCCAATTAATTTGTTAAATAATGTCGATTTTCCAACATTGGGTCTTCCTACAATTGCTACTATATTACTCAATACCCATATTTTTTAAGTTTCCCTTCTTTATCTCTCCAGTCTTTATCTACTTTAACAAATAAATCCAAATATACTTTTTTAGAAATAAAGGATTCAATGTCAATTCTAGCTTCAGTACCTAATTTTTTAATTTTCTTACCCTGATGACCAATTACTATAGACTTCTGACTAGTTCTAGAAACCATTATATTTGCTCTAATCTTTACAATCTTTTCTTCATCTTTATATTCCTCAACAACTACTTCACAAGAATAAGGAACTTCTTTTTGGTAAATCAACAGTATTTTCTCTCTAATAATTTCTGAGACAAAAAACCTCATGCTTTTATTTGTTAATTGGTCCTTATCAAAATAAGGAGGATTTTCAGGAAGCCATTCTAAAATTTTTGGCAAAATGAAATTAATACTCATTTTATGCAACGCAGATATGGGAAGGATTTGTGCATTTGGTAATTTTAATTTCCATTGACTAACTATTGCTTCTAATGTTTTTTGGTTAGACAAATCTATTTTATTTAAAAGCAATAAAGTAGGAACCTTTATATTATTGATTTGCACTAACCTTTCTTCCATTTTATTAGGATCTTCATATATATCTGTTACCATCAAAATTACATCAGCATCTTTTAATGCTTCAGAAACAAATTTCATCATATTCTGGTGCAATCTATATGCGGGATTTATTATTCCCGGAGTGTCAGAAAATACTATTTGATAATCGTCTTCATTGACCATTCCCATTATTCTATGACGAGTGGTTTGCATTTTCGAAGTTATAATAGACAGTTTTTCACCTACTAATTGATTCATTAGAGTTGATTTTCCAACATTTGGACTACCTATTATATTAACAAAACCAGATTTATGCGACATTTTACAGATATTAATTTGCAATAATAGAAAAAAAATTAACTTTGTCCTGCGGGGTGGAGCAGTTGGTAGCTCGTTGGGCTCATAACCCAAAGGTCGTGGGTTCGAGTCCTACCCCCGCAACTACTTAAAGACGCTTTATTTAAAGCGTCTTTTTTTTATTAATACTTTTTTATTAAGTATAGTGCAGATACAGGAATTCTCTTCTCAACACCCATTATAAAACAGTCAGAAAAGCCTACATCTTTAATAATTTTATTAACGATTTTAACATCTGATAGATTCTTATACCTACCAAGCATATATAAATCATAATTTAATCTTTTGTCCTTTATAATGTGAAATTCGTTCCCATAATTATTATTTATAAACTCTAAAGTTTCATCATTCATAACTTCTCTAAATGCACCTACTTGAACTGTATAATAATGAGTTAGCTTCCTCGCCTCATTCTTAGTTAGAGAAGCGACTCGATTTGTATCTATGGCAATTAAAGAATTCATAATCATCTGCTTAGCATTGTCATTTTTATTACTTAGCTTTTTACTGTTAACATTTGCTACAATCTTCTTTTTAACCCCTTGTTCTAAAATATTAATTTCCATAAAATCGAATTCTGTTCCCTCAGGCATATTTTCAAGCTTATAAAAATACTCACCTGATGTAGGTATATAGTTAAAAGAAAACCATCATCGGTTTTTTCTGCAGTTGAAAGAATATTCCCATCTTCATCAACAATTACTAGATTAGCTAAATCAGCTTCAGCAGTAGATAGCTTTTTAAAATTAAAAACATAGTCTTTGTCTTCAACATCAGCTTTAATTTTCTTTTGAATTCCTTCTTGATCAACAATATTAATTTCCATGAAATCAAAGTCTGTTCCTTCTGGCATATTTTCAAGCTTATAAGAATATTCACCTGATGTTGGTATGTAGCTAAAAGAAAAGCCATCGTTAGTTTTTTTCGCAGTTGACAAAACGTTTCCATCTTCATCAACAATTACTAAATTTACCATCTCAGATTCTTCAATAGACAGTTTTTCAAAACTAAAAACATAGTCTTTTACTTCTTGTTCAAAGGTCAATGAAAGATCATCAAAATCGTCATTTTCAAAATGAGGAGTATACTTATAAATATTATTAATCCTGTGATAAACAGTTCTAATAGTTTGTTCTTGGTCTTCAAAATCATAAGCAACTTCAAAACTTTCGTCGGATAATGTGGAATCTCCATTTACTAAACTATAATGGTATTCATGATCGTCAGGTATATGTTTAAAAACATATACTCCATCTTTTGGAACGCCAACTGAAAGCACTTGATTTTCATTATTTATAATTAGTAATTTAGCCTCATTATCATTCACTGTATTTAACCTTGTAAACATATAGAACTCTTTATTTTTAGATAAATGAGCTAGGATCATTTTCTTTTTATCGTCCTGTAAAAATGAAATCTCTAAATACTCTGCATTAACTCCTTCAGGCAAGTTTTCAATCTTAAAAAAATAATTTCCCGATGATGGTAAATAATTAAAAATGAATCCATTTTTATCTTTCATTGCTTGATATACTACATTTCCATACTCATCTACAAGAAATAACTTTACTAGATCTTTTTCTTGATCACTAATTTGTTGGAAATTGAATGTCATAGAATCAGCTAGAACTAATGTGTCTGGTTTAGCATTTCTCAGAGCTAGCAATGGAGCCCAATATTCTAATGGGCACCCACTATATTTTTTGGGACCATATAATTCAGGACAAGTATCTTTTTTATTGATGACTCCATCTATATCATTATCTACAAATTCTTTTGATGGGTGTAAGGGAAATCGATAGCCAACAGTGATTTCATTATTATTTCCAACAAATCCAGAAAGTGCTGAAATATTTACCTCGTGACTATATAGTAAATAAAATTTATTGTATTGTATACCTCCAATAACAGAAAGAGCAGTTTGGTTTCTATAAGTAAAGCCTAATGTATAAGAACTTTTATAATTTGCTAATAAGGATAAATCTAGTTGCGATTGATTACTTGATGTTAATTTCCTGTAAACTATTAATGGTTCAACATGTAGTAAATCATTAATTGTAAAATCATACTGCGCAATAAATCTTAATTCTCTAGCTAATTTGTTATAAGGCACCATTTTGAGATTCTTCAGAAACCTTACTTTCTCTAATATTATTTATAGAAATCCCTGTTTTAAATCTTTTAAGAAAATACTTTATTCCTATTGTTCCATCAAAAGCAGATTTTCCAACATTACCAGTATTTAATGCAGGATCATTAGCTTGAAAAACATTTACAGAGCTAAAATCTGTGGAAAATTGATTAAAGATTAACCCTCCACCTAATGTGAAATGTGCCCATTGAGAAAAGTGAAAGTCGTGAGAATAATTAAGCTGCCCAACAGTTTGACTAAAAGCACCACCTTGGGAAAGACTGTAAATACTTCCTGCTAAATTACTAGAAGCATCTAAAATATAATAGCCACTTGCAGAAAAAAATTGAGGACTGTTTTTGAAATCTGCCCATTGTCTTCTGTAGCTCATATAAAAAGGATTATAATTTTTTCCACCTGTAAAAGCAGGATTTATTAAATATTCTTGAATAAAATAATGGTTCCTAACTGCTGTTTGTTGAGACCATGCAGATGAAAATATTAAAGTAAATACTAAAGCAATTAAGCTATGATATATAATAGTTATTTTCAATTAGTAAGTAATAATTAAAGCACCTGTCAATGGTGAAACATTTAAATTATTGGGGTCTAATATTATATGATAATAGTAATCTGATGCCGGTAGGGCTTGTCCATCACTAAATGTAGCAGGCCAAGGTTGGAAATCACCATCATTACTAGTGTTATGTTCAAAAATTATTTGTCCTTGAATATTGAATACTTTAATTGTAGCATTAGGATAATTATTAACTCCTAAAATATCCCAAGTATCATTAATTCCATCTGCATTTGGAGTCACAGCAGTAGGAACAAAAATTTGAAAATTACCTTCAACTGTAATGGTGGATGTATCACTACATGATAAGCTGTCATAAATAGTTAAAAAATAGCTTCCAGAGTTTAAATAAAATTGATGAAGTTGATCATCAATATCTCCAAGACCATCTATATCCCAATCGTATTTAGTAAGGTTCTTGACAAGGTTCTAAGCCTCCACAGTCTTCCCATGGTGTTCCTCCAGAAATATAAACCATTATAGTAGCATCATTTCCATAAATTACTGACGTAGTTGTGTAAGAAATAACAGGGTTTTCAGTGACTTCGATATATGTTGTATCTAAATTCCTACATCCATTAGAATCAATTCCAGTTAATATATAAAATGAAGAATAGTCTAGGTGATAATAGTTCGCCATCAAATAACCATTGTCCCATAAATATGTTTGGGCACCAGATCCAAATAATTGAATTTCTTCTCCTAAACACAAGGTAGTATCTTCTGGTGCTTTAATATTAGGCAAATCAAATAGATCAATAATAGTTGTGTCATTTCTAAGCACCCATTAGAATCAGAAACTGTAAGTATATACTCAGATGATATATTTGGATAAAAAGTTATACCGTCTAAAACTCCTGAGGACCAGGTTGGATTGAGACCTACTACCATTAAGAATTGCTGAATCTCCAGTACATAAAACTTGATTAACACCAGCATCTACTGAAAGAATAATTAAGTCTATTTGAATAGTATCATAGTTAACACATGAATTTAAGTTAGTCCCAGAAACAACATATTTGTTAGATACGCTTGGAACAAATGGAATTCCATCTATCACATTATTAGTCCAATTATAAGAAAGGGCATTTCCAGTTGCAGAAAGTATAATTGAATCAAACAAACAAATTGAGGTGTCATTTCCAGCATTTATAATAGGAGCATCATAAACTTGAGCGAAAACCGAATCAGTTTTTTGACATTGATTACCATTGATAACACTTACAATATACCATTGGCTTGAGTCTGGAATAATATTAGAATTATTATTAAACCCTCCAGTCCAATTATAAATAACTCCTCCCTGAGCTTTTAGGTAATTGCGTCTCCATAACATACTGGTGAAATACTATCAATACTAATATTTGGAAGACTATTTACTGTAATTATAATACTATCATTATTAGAACAGCCGTTAGAATCAACTCCATTTAAATAAAAAGTAGAAGTTTGGTTTAATGATAGATAGATGCTGTCATATATATTTAAAACAGGGTGAGACCAATTCAAACTATCAGCTCCAAAGCCAATTAATTGAATAGAATCTTCTAGACAAATATCTTGATTTAACCCTGCATCTACATTTGGCAAACTAAGAACAGTTATTAAAGTAGTGTCAATACTTATAGCAGCCAAAGTATTTGTCAGTTGAGCAATGTAGGTGGTTGTAGAATCAACTGTAAATGATTGCCCGTCTATAACTCCGTTATTCCATGTAACAGTGCCCGTACCTAAAGCATTTAAAGTTATTGATTCTCCATAACAAATGGTGGTATTAGATCCTGCAGACAACGGAGAACTGAAATTTATAGTTAAATCCAAGGTAGCTATACTATCGCATCCAGCTGATTGTTTGCAAAGTATCAACATAAATTCCAGTAGAATTAAAAGTAATTCCATTCCAAGCATATTCATTACATGCAACTTGACTTTCATTGGAAGTCTTACTATTATTTATTGTTAGATACAGAGAAACTACACTATCACAGCCATTAATAGATTGTAAAGTATCTACATAAATCCCACTTGAATTGTAAATATTTCCGTTCCATACTATACTATCGCAAGCCGAATCTTATTTCAGAGTTAAATGTTGAATTATAAATAGTTATTTCCATTGTTACAATGCTATCTGCACCATTTATTGTAGCTAAAGTATCGATATAAGATCCTGAATTGGTATAAATATTTCCATTCCACTCCGCGCTATCACAACCAAATAAACTATCAGATGAAAATAGAGTATAGAAAATTGTTAAGTCAAGTGTTACTAGACTATCACAACCAGTAATATTTTGAAGAGTATCTAAATATGTGCCCGAAGAATCATATAAATTTCCATTCCAAGTTAACACGTCATACCGCTATTAATGTGTCAAAACTTAAATTACTACTATTAATTGTAAGGTTCCATAGAAACTATACTATCACATCCATTTATGGTTGACAATGTATCTATATATATCTCCAGTAGATGTATATATATTTCCATTCCACTCAGCACTATCACACTACAACCAAACTATCATTCCAGTAACATACGTTGTAATTTATAGTCAAATCCATTATTAGTATACTATCACAGCCGCTTATAGTTGTGGATAGACGTATCTACGTATATTCCACTCGATGTATATATATTTCCATTCCACTCTGCGCTATCACACTCAAACCAAGTTACTAATCTATTCAATACCGAATTGTGCTAATGGTTAAATTGTCATATCCATGGTAACTATGCTATCGCAGCCGCTTAATGGTTGATAACGTATCTATATATGACCCTGTTGATGTATATATATTTCCATTCCACTCAGCACTATCACAAGATGTTAAAAAATCAGAATTTGTGGTGCTATAGTTGATTTTTATATCCATTGACACCACACTGTCGCAACCACTTAATGTCTGAAGAGTATCTACTACAATTCCACTCGTGTAAATATATATTTCCATTCCACTCCGCGCTATCACAACCAATAAACTATCTATTCCAGTTGTACTGTAGTATATTGTCATATCCATGGTAACTATACTATCACAGCCATTAATTGTGGATAATGTATCTATATATATTCCAGTTGATGTATATATATTTCCATTCCACTCAGCGCTATCACACTCAAACAAACTATCTATTCCCGTTGTGCTATAGTAAATTGTCATATCCATGGTAACTATACTATCGCAGCCATTAATGGTAGATAACGTATCTATGTATATTCCAGTTGATGTATATATATTTCCATTCCACTCAGCACTATCACAAGCAAATAAACTATCTATTCCAGTGGCACTATTATATATAGTTATATCCATGGTCACCACACTATCACAACCACTAATAGTAGATAGCGTATCTAGATATATTCCAGTTGATGTATATATATTTCCATTCCACTCAGCACTATCACACTCAAATAAACTATCTATTCCAGTGGCACTATTATATATAGTTATATCCATGGTCACCACACTATCACAACCACTAATAGTAGATAGCGTATCTACAAATATTCCAGTTGATGTATATATATTTCCATTCCACTCCGCGCTATCACACTCAAATAAACTGTCTAACCCAGTAGCACTATAGTAAATGGTCATATCCATGGTAACTATACTATCGCAGCCATTAATGGTAGAACGAATCATAATAAATACCGCTTTGCGTGTAAGTAATACCGTTGTTCCAAGTCATACTATCGCAAGCAGTAATACTTTCCTCAATATAGAAGCTGTTATTAATAGTCATGTACATTGTAACTATACTATCACATCCGTTTATAGTTTGTAAAGAGTCTACATAATTACCGGTGGATTTAGTATATAAATTTCCGTTCCAAATAGCGCTGTCACAAGCAACCAAACTATCTATTGTTGCAATAGAGTTGTGAACGGTTAAGTTTAGTGTCACTACACTATCACAACCCAATGCATTGGAAAGAGTATCGTAGTATATTCCACTATTAGTAATATTATTTCCAGCAAAGAACATACTATCGCAAACCTCAGTGTCTATTACCAAAGCAGAAGTTGAAAGAACAGTTACAGTAACACTATCTTGACAAGAGTTAATGCCGTTATTAACCGACACATAATAGGTTGTAGTAACTGTTGGGGTTGGGCTAATAGTAGCCGTAGTTTCACCCGTAGACCAAATGTAAGTTACATTGTTAGAAGAATTAGAAATTATTGGAGAACTAAAGTTAACAACTGGCCCTTGAGCAGCATAGCCATAACCCATATCCATTCTAGTTCCGTCAGGATCTTGGTCTTCAGGATCGTTTTGCCATAATATTCCATTACCATTTAAATCTGGGTTACCAGCATCAACACCTGGTGAACCTGGAACTAATCTATAATCTCCGTTAGCGGAGTCTACAAATTGAGGAGCTAAGCTTATATTGTTATTTCCATTGTTAAGCTGACCAAAAGTATTATTTATAATTAAATTATCATTTTGATCAATATTAGAATAATCAATTGTTAATTGATTAAAACTTGATGGGCTACTGTTCCAAAAATCAACAACATTAGTATTGTTAACAAATATTGAGTTTATAAAAATATTACCTAAAGAATTTAATAGACGAATAGAAGAAAAATTGTTAATAAAAACTGCATTGCTAATGGTAGCAGAGTCATTATAATCTATATGAATTCCTATATGATTCCCTACAAATAAATTATTAAACCCTATTGTACTCATTAATGTTGGTTGATAGCCGCTAGGGAAATTATTATAAAATTTACAATTTGAAACACTTCCACCATAAATACCTCCTACATAATCTGCTGCAGAATTATTTCTGATTACACAGTCAGTTATAAATGTATTATCAGAAGCTTTTATTCCAGCAGCTCTAGAATAAATATTAGTTGGTATAATATTGTTTTGAACAATAGAATTTAAAATATAAATTTCATCTTGGCCATAACAATAAATTCCTCCTCCGTAGAGTGTAGTTCCTTCTAATGTGCCAGTTCCATTTTGAATGGTAAACCCATTTATTACAGAATTTCCATTCATCGTAACCACACTACCATTTTGATTGCCATCTATTATGGTAGTTTCTCTATTTTCTCCCAATAAGTAAATGCTTTTACTATTGTAATTAATATTTTCTACATAAGTACCATTACTTACATAAATGGTATCGCCATTTACAGAGGCATCTATTGCTGACTGGATAGTAGCATATTCACTTGGTACCAAATGCATACTTTGGGTAACACTGAATGCTGGAATATTACTTGTAGCTTCTAGTGTAATGGACTCTCCCAAACAAATGCTAGTGTCGTTTTGAACAATGTCTAAATTCAGAATATCTACTAGTACATTGTCCGAAGCAGTACAACCGTTAGCATCTGTTACAGTAACGGAATACGTCCCGCTATTAACTGCATAAATTTGCTGGGTGTTTTGTCCGTTACTCCAAGCATATAAGTTGTACCCCAATCCTGCATCTACTAAAATACTATCTACATTACAAGTCACAATAGTATCAGGTGATAAATTTAATATTGGAAGATCATTTACTGTGATTTTAACACTGTCTTTATTTAAACAGCCATACTGATTTAAAGCAGTTGCCTCATAATCCTTTGTAGTTGTTGGAAAGAAACTCACACCATTAGTTACTCCTTGATCCCAAGAATAAGTATCGTTACCTGAAATATTAAGGGTTATAGAATCTCCAATACAAATATTTTTATCAGCTCCAGCATCTAAAGCTGGTATTGGTAATACATATATCTGAATTGAATCCGAACTCAAACATTCGTTGGAGTCTGTAACGGTAAGTGTAAATAAAGTATTAACATTAACATTTACTATTGGGGCATGTACGGAATCAGACGACAACCCTGTATTTGGAGTCCATTTAAAAGAATAATTAGGGTTAGTTGAATTAAATCCTAAAGAAGGGTAAATGGATGTACTTTGTCCCAAACAAACTGAATCTTGAGTAGAAGTATTAGCTAAACTAAAAGAGGCTGAGTTATTAATAGTTAAATCTAAAGTTACAATACTATCACAACCATTGATAGTAGTTAAAGTATCGGTGGCTGTATTGTTACTAGCAGTATAAGTAATGCCATCTATCCAGGTGAAAGTATCACATTCTTTTTGAACATCAACGACATTAATTTCAGCAGGTTCTGTAATGGTTGCTGTGTCTATTGCAGAACATCCATTGTCATCTGTTACTGTTACTATATAATTGCCAGCTGCTAAATTATAAGCAGTATCGGTAGTTTGGCCATTGTCCCAAGCGTAGCTATAAGGTACAGTTCCACCAGCTGCGGTTACATAAGTTTGGCCATCGTTTCCGCTGTTGCAACTTACACTTAAACTATTTGCAGAACCTAAATCAATAGCCATAATAAATGGTAAGCCATTTGCCCCAACATCGTCCCAGAATCCGATTCCTCCATAATTGAAACAACCATAGTTTTGGATACCTGAATTATTTGGCTCATTAGCTGCCCAATTGCTGTAAGAAAGTGGTGAGCCATCAATCCATTTCCAAGCACCAGCAGGTTCAGAATAGTTGGGGTCATTTAAATCTTGGTACATTCCTATCCAACATATTGCTATGGTTACACTAGTGAAATATGCATTATCATTTGCATTTTGAATAATTACTAAATCTCCATTATTAGCTTGTGCTTTTGCTCTGGCATCTGTCCAAGATAAAGGGTCAGAATGATAATAAATAAATTGATTATTGTATTCTCCAGCAAATGTAAAATCTGGGATATTATCTGGCTCTTGAACTGATGCTGTCAATAATGTTGGCTCTTCTATGGTAATACTTCCAGTTTCGTTGCAATTGTTATTATCGGTTACAGTTACAGAATAAGGTCCAGCTGCTAAATTAGTAGCAGTTGCAGTTGTTTGGGCTAAAATATCGTTCCATAAGTAAGTATAATTTGGTGTGCCGCCAGTTACTGTTGCAGTAGCTGTTCCATTGCTTCCACCATTACAACTAACACTATCGGAATCAAAATTTAAGATAAGTGGTGAGGATATTGTAACAGTTATAGTGTCACTATCTTTACAACCATTCCCATCAGTTACAGTCACATCATAGTCTCCAGTATTAATTACTGGAAAAATCTGGTTAGTTGTTTTGTCGCTCCATGAATAATTGAATCCACTTCCAGCATCTAAAGTAAAAGTTGTGTTGGCACAAATTGTGGTATCGTTTCCTAACTCTACAATTGGAGAATTATTAATTATTAAGTTTAATGTGACTAAACTATCGCAGCCTCCCTTTGTAGGTAACATATAGGTAGCAGTATTATTACTGGCAGAATAAGTAATACCATCTATCCAAGTTAAAGTATCACAAGCTACTTGAACATCTGTTGCAGCATTATTGTAGTTAACTGTTAATTCTAAAGTAACAATGCTATCACAGCCATTGGTAGCTATTAGTGTATCGGTAGCAGAATTATTACTAGCAGTGTAAATATTTCCATCTATCCAGGTGTAAGAATCACATGCAAACTGAACATCTTTTCCTATAATTACATTAGGCTCAGTTATTGTAGATACATCTGAAGCTGTACATCCGTTAGAATCTGTAATGGTAACTGAATAATTTCCAGGTGCTAAATTAATGGCAGTATCTGTTGTTTGTGACAAAGCATCGTTCCATAAATAGTTATAAGGAAGCGTACCACCTGCTCCAGTTACATAAGTTTGTCCATTACTTCCGCCATTACAGGTTACACTTAGTATATCGGCAGCGCTTTTGTCTAGTTGCATTGTCCGAACTGGAATGATTGGAACTTAATGGTAAATCATTCCAGACATGATTCCCATCCTGTAAAATGCCCATAATCTTCGGTCGCGTCCAACATTTATTTGGTTCCCCACTATTCCAATTTTCAAAAGTAAGAGGCGTTCCATCTACCCATTTCCAACCGCCAGATGGTTCAGAATAATTAGGGTCGTTAACATCTTGGTATAAGCCAATCCAACTATTAGAATTTAAAATAGAAGCATAATGAGATTGCTTTTGAGCGTTATTTATTACCAATAAATCTCCTCCGTTATTTAAACATTTTTGTCTGGCATCTAGCCAATTAAGTCCAGCATTGTGATAATAGATATAATGATTTTGATATTCCCCTATGTAGGTAAAGTCTGCAAACTGAGGCGGCTGTTGAGTGGTTGCAGAAAGCAAAGCTGGTTCGCTTATGGTTACAGTTCCCTGTAGACTGGCAATTGTTATTTGCAGTGACAGTTACTGAATAATTTCCTGGAGATAAGTTACTGGCAGTTGCTGTAGTTTGGCCATCGCTCCATAAATAACTATTTGTAGAATTCCCGCCTACAACAGTGGCTGTTCCATCATTATGTCCATTACATGTTACATTAGTTCCAGAAACTGTAACTACTAAAGAAGGAGCTATATTTACAGTTATATTATCAGTAGCAGAACATCCGTTATCATCGGTTACAGTTACATCATAGATTCCTGATGTAGTTGCTGTTAAAGTTTGGTTGGTAGAATTATCGCTCCAAAGGAAAGTATCTCCACTACCAGGGTTTAGCACTATAGAACCATTGTTACATATGGTGGTATCGTTTCCTAAGTCAATTACTGGAAGAGCATCAACAGTTACTGTTACAATATCTTGGCAAGTAGTACTTCCACTAGTTACATCTAAAGTATAGGTAGTTGTAGCACTTGGAGAAACTGTAACTGAAGAAGTAGTTTCGTTATTTGGAGACCACAAATATTGAGCATTATTTTGATTAATAGCATTTAGAGTTATAATATCTCCCTCACAAATACTAGTGTCACTTTGGACAATTTCACCAACTAAAAGATCTAAGTGTACAGAATCTTGAGCAGTACATCCATTGGCATCAGTTCCAGTAACTGTATAGGTAGCACTATTGCTTACTAAAAGTGTTTGATTGGTAGAACCATCATTCCATAAATAAGATGCAAAGCCAGTTCCAGCATCTAATGTTTGAGAAGAATTGTCACAAATTAGTAAAGTATCATCTCCAAGGTTTAAGGTAGGTGCAGAATGAATGGTAATATTTAAAGGTTGTGGGCAGGCTGTTGATGTTGGAGAGTTAAATATTCTTACATGTCCAGCATTTGATCCATTTCCATCGTTAGTCGGAGCTCCAATAGCCAATCTATCTCCAGCAGCATTCATAGAAACAGAGTAGCCACTTTCGTCACTAGCTGCTTCACCATCAATATCAGCTCCTAATTGTGTCCAAGCAGTTCCATTCCAATCGTATATTCTTACATGACCAGCATTTGATCCATTTCCATCGTTAGTCCGAGCTCCAATAGCCAATCTATCTCCAGCAGCATTCATAGAAACAGAGTAGCCACTTTCGTCACTAGCTGCTTCACCATCAATATCAGCTCCTAATTGTGTCCAAGCAGTTCCATTCCAATCGTATATTCTCACATGACCAGCATTTGATCCATTTCCATCGTTACTCCAAGCTCCAATAGCCAATCTATCTCCAGCAGCATTCATAGAAACAGAGCCACTTGCGTCACCAGCTCCTTCACCATCAATATCATTACCTAATTGTAACCAAGCAGTTCCATTCCAATCGTAAATCCTAACATGACCAGAACCAGCACTTGATCCATTTCCATCGTTACTCAGAGCTCCAATAGCCAATCTATCTCCAGCAGCATTCATAGAAACAGAGTAGCCACTTGCGTCACCAGCTGCTTCACCATCAATGTCAGCTCCTAATTGTGTCCAAGCAGTTCCATTCCAATCGTATATTCTTACATGACCAGCATTTGATCCATTTCCATCGTTATTCAGAGCTCCAATAGCCAATCTATCTCCAGCAGCATTCATAGAAACAGACCATCCACTTACGTCACCAGCTGCTTCACCATCAATGTCAGTTCCTAATTGTATCCAAGCAGTTCCATTCCAGTCGTATATTCTCACATGACCAGCATTTGATCCATTTCCATCGTTATTCCGAGCTCCAATAGCCAATCTATCTCCAGCAGCATTCATAGAAACAGACTATCCACTTTCGTCACCAGCTGCTTCACCATCAATATCATGTCCTAATTGTATCCAAGCAGTTCCATTCCAATCGTATATTCTTACATGACCAGCATTTGATCCATTTCCATCATTATTCCGAGCTCCAATAGCCAATCTATCTCCAGCAGCATTCATAGAAACAGACCTTCCACTTTCGTCACCAGCTGCTTCACCATCAATATCTTGACCTATCTGCTGGAAATTTCCTGAGCTCGCTATCGTATAAGTCACTTGATAATTTCCTGCTATTGCTGTAGATAAATCTATTTGTCCCGTTGAGGCATCTATCGTTAAACCTCCAGTAGTACTAAACGTACCACCCGAAGCACCTGTAATAGTAGCCACTGGATTGGTAGTACCTAAACAAAACTCTGTATCACCACCATAATTAAAGTCTGTACTAGGAGTGGTAATAGTCACATCTTGCGTAGAAGTAGCCGAACAATTTGCACCAGGTGTCGAATAAGTAATAGTATAAGTTCCTGGTGTAGAAGCATCTAGATCCACTTGTCCAGTTGAAGAATTAATTGATAATCCAGCTGTTGAACTAAATACTCCTCCAATAGTTCCACTTATTATTGGAGTTGGGTTAACTGGGTTAGGATCTGAATCATCCGCACAATAACTACTGCCCGAATAAGCAAAAGTGGCATCTTCTTGTGGGTTTACTGTTACTGTTACCATGTCTGTAGCGCTACATCCATTAGGACCAGAAATATTTGTATTCTCTAGTGTTGTTATTAAAAATGGATAGTCTCTAACAAAACTCTGATTTAATCCATCTATATCGTAAGCCTGACCACCAGTATATTCATCATTACCACTACTAACACTATGTAATCTAGAATAAATTCCAACACCAGATCCAGATACAAACTCAATAACATACCTTGTGTTTGCTGTTAATGTTAATGTACTATCAAATATGAACTTTGAAGATGGAGCTTGATAATTAGTATTTAAAATAGAAGGGTTGGAAGCAGTAGCTAGAATAGTGCCAGTTACCGCATGATTGGTTCCTGTTTCTACATCATTAACATATGTTCTAATATTTAAAATAGATCCAGCAATACCATTAGCTAATTGCGCCCCAGATGATCCTCCAATTGCATTTGTTGTTATCGATAATAGAAGAGCATTCGATGAACCTGTTGTAAAACTTTGACCTTGGAAATTACCACTAGTACCATTCGATGTTTCAAATTGATTTCCAATAGTTGCAATCGTTCCAAAAGGTTCTGTAGCAGTTAAAACGTAATTAGCAGTAGATGGTGGCGTAAATGGTTCGCCATCTAAAACACCATTATCCCAAATATATGTGATTGCTCCAGATCCAGTTAAAGTAACATCAGATCCAGCACAAACAGTTTGATCAGCTCCTGCACTTATTATTGGAGGATCTTTAATTGTTACGTTTTGCGTAGAAGTAACCGAACAATTTGCACCAGGTGTAGTATAAGTAATAGTATAAGTTCCTGGTGTAGAAGCATCTAAATCTATTAAACCAGTGGCTGCAACAATATTTAAACCTGCCGAATTGGCTGTGAACATACCACCCGAAGTTCCCGAAATCGTTGGTGATGGGTCTGAATCGTCCGAACAATAAATTGAGTTTGAATATGCAAAAGTGGCGTCTTCTTGTGGATTTACAGTTACAGTTACAATATCTTGGCAAGTAGTACTTCCACTAGTTACATCTAAAGTATAAATTGTTGTAGCACTTGGAGATACTGTTATTGAAGAAGTAGTTTGGTTAGTTGGTGACCAATTGTAGGAATAGTCTGGTGGACTTGAATAAAGATTAGAAATTTCTTGTGTAGTTAAAGCCCTATTCCAATAGCCCAGTTCATCCATGTATCCGCTAAACAAATACCAGTGTCCATTTCCCA
The DNA here is from genome assembly GCA_905182525.1 of Cryomorphaceae bacterium. GTDB lineage: Bacteria > Bacteroidota > Bacteroidia > Flavobacteriales_D > Parvicellaceae > MED-G20. The sequence continues at coordinate 24,539 of CAJJBV010000003.1, forward strand.
TATGGAGTTCTCCAAATGTTAAGTCAGATGAAGAACTATTCATTTGAAAATTAAGCACTTGTTCTCCAACATTTACTCCGTCTATAAAGTGTCTTAGTGTAGTTCCATCATAGGAAATTACAATATGTTTCCACTCATTGTAATTAATTGAAACAGAAGCAAAAGTATTTGAATTACTTCCATCAAGCATGTTAGTACTTAGCGTCCCATCATAATCAATCTGATGTCTAAAAACAGACGTTCCGTTTCCGTTCCATCTTCCCATTATGGTATGTGGTCTATTAGCAAAAGAACCGGGCTTTGTTTTTAAATACACCCAACTAGACATGGTGAAAGCATTATTATTTCCAATTGATGGGTTAGAAACCACTATTCTATCTTGTGCACTTCCCCAACCTCCGTTAGCATTTACTTGAAAATGAAAAGCACTGTTGTTATTTCCAAATCTATCACTTGTTAAAGTTGCTCCATTAACAGTTCCATTATTTCCATTACCACTTTCATCATTGGCATTGCCGTCAAAAGACCAAAATCCCACTTTACCATTTTCTAAATCTAAGGAACTCAACACCAAACTATCTCCCTCACAAATACTAGTGTCGCTTTGGACAATTTCTCCTACTAAAAGGTCTAAGTGTACAGAATCTTGAGCAGTACATCCATTGGCATCGGTTCCAGTAACTGTATAGGTAGCAGCTATTGCTTACTAAAAGTGTTTGATTGGTAGAACCATCATTCCATAAGTAAGAAGCAAAGCCAGTTCCAGCATCTAATGTTTGGGAAGTATTGTCACAAATTAGTAAAGTATCATCTCCAAGGTTTAAGTTAGGTGCAGCATGAATGGTAATATTTAAAGGTTGTGGGCAGGCTGTTGATGTTGGAGAGTTAAATATTCTTACATGTCCAGCATTTGATCCATTTCCATCGTTATTCATAGCTCCAATAGCCAATCTATCTCCAGCAGCATTCATAGAAACAGAAGATCCACTTAAGTCATTAGCTGCTTCACCATCAATGTCAGCTCCTATTTGTATCCAAGCAGTTCCATTCCAGTCGTAAATTCTTACATGACCAGCATTTGATCCATTTCCATCGTTAGTCCGAGCTCCAATAGCCAATCTATCTCCAGCAGCATTCATAGAAACAGAGTAGCCACTTTCGTCACCAGCTGCTTCACCATCAATGTCAGTTCCTAATTGTGTCCAAGCAGTTCCATTCCAATCGTATATTCTCACATGACCAGCATTTGATCCATTTCCATCGTTATTCCGAGCTCCAATAGCCAATCTATCTCCAGCAGCATTCATAGAAACAGAGTAGCCACTTTGGTCACTAGCTGCTTCACCATCAATATCAGTTCCTAATTGTGTCCAAGCAGTTCCATTCCAATCATATATTCTCACATGACCAGCAATTGATCCATTTCCATCGTTAGTCGGAGCTCCAATAGCCAATCTATCTCCAGCAGCATTCATAGAAACAGAGTAGCCACTTTCGTCACCAGCTGCTTCACCATCAATATCAGCTCCTAATTGTAGTCCAAGCAGTTCCATTCCAATCGTATATTCTTACATGACCAGCATTTGATCCATTTCCATCGTTATTCCGAGCTCCAATAGCCAATCTATCTCCAGCAGCATTCATAGAAACAGACCTTCCACTTTCGTCACCAGCTGCTTCACCATCAATGTCAGTTCCTAATTGTATCCAAGCAGTTCCATTCCAATCATATATTCTCACATGACCAGCATTTGTTCCATTTCCATCGTTATTCCGAGCTCCAATAGCCAATCTATCTCCAGCAGCATTCATAGAAACAGACCATCCACTTTCGTCACCAGCTGCTTCACCATCAATATCAGCTCCTAATTGTATCCAAGCAGTTCCATTCCAATCATAAATTCTTACATGACCAGCATTTGATCCATTTCCATCATTATTCCGAGCTCCAATAGCCAATCTATCTCCAGCTGCATTCATAGAAACAGACCTTCCACTTTCGTCACCAGCTGCTTCACCATCAATATCTTGACCTATCTGCTGGAAATTTCCTGAGCTCGCTACTCGTATAAGTCACTTGATAATTTCCTGCTATTGCTGTAGATAAATCTATTTGTCCCGTTGAGGCATCTATCGTTAAACCTCCAGTAGCACTAAACGTACCACCCGAAGCACCTGTAATAGTAGCCACTGGATTGGTAGTACCTAAACAAAACTCTGTATCACCACCATAATTAAAGTCTGTACTAGGCGCGGTAATAGTCACATCTTGCGTAGAAGTAGCCGAACAATTTGCACCAGGTGTCGAATAAGTAATGGTATAAGTTCCTGGTGTAGAAGCATCTAAATCTATTAAACCAGTGGCTGCAATAATATTTAATCCTGCCGAATTGGCTGTGAACGTACCACCCGAAGTTCCAGAAATCGTTGGTGATGGGTCTGAATCGTCCGCACAATAACTTGAGTTTGAATATGCAAAAGTGGCGTCTTCTTGTGGATTTACTGTTACTACTACATCGTCAGTTGCTGTACAATTATTGGCACTAGTACCAGTTACTGTGTAAGTATTTGTTGTTGTTGGTATAAAGGCAACGCCGTCTGAAACTCCATTATTCCAAGTATAACTATTATTTACATTGTTCAAGACCCATTGAACTTCGATATATAATCTTTTCCTTGTACCAACACAAGGGTCTCCAAAAACACCATTACTAGCTGAAATAGTTACATTATTTTGACCTATTAATAATCCCTCAGCTACTGATTGAGAAGTATTAGAATGGCAAGATCCTACAGAAAAGTTTCCACAACTTCCAGTAGGCAATCCATAACTTGCAAAAACTACATTAGTAAATACCGCTCCCAATGGGGCAGTTAAAGTGGCTGGATTATCTTCATCGGCAGTAGCGCAAATTGTACCATGTGAATTAGCTCCATTTAAAGTTACAGAATTACCCTCACAAATAATTTGATCAAATCCTGCAGATACATCAACAGTTTCCTGTGAAATATTTATTTGATCGTCGGCTGTACAATTATTACCATCGGTTATAGTAACCGAATAAATTCCAAAAGTTGATACATCTAAAGTTTGATTGGTAGAATTATCGGACCATAAATAGCTATAACCGCTACCTGCGTCTAAAGTTTGAGTTGCCCCCTGGCAAACAGTGAGGTCAGCTCCTAGGTCTACAGTTGGAGAAGTTGTAATAGTCACATCTTGGTTAGAAGTAGCAGAACAATTTGCACCAGGTGTCGAATAAGTAATTGTATAAGTTCCTGGTGTAGAAGCATCTAAATCTATTAAACCAGTGGCTGCAATAATATTTAATCCTGCCGAATTGGCTGTGAACGTACCACCCGCAGTTCCAGAAATCGTTGGTGATGGATCCGAATCGTCCGAACAATAACTTGAGTTTGAATATGCAAAAGTGGCATCTTCTTGTGGATTTACTGTTAAATCAACATCATCCGTTGTCAAACATGTCCCAGTCCCATAACTATAGGTAAACGTATACACACCCACTGTACTTACCGTGTATTGACCACCAACTGTTATCCCATTACCACTCCACAATCCTGTACCACTTAATCCATTATTAGGACTGTTGCTACCCGTAAATATAATCGTACCTGTATCTATACACACATCGATATCTAGTCCCGCATTCGCATCCGATGGCGCTACAACCGTAGCTGTTATATCATTCGTATTTACACAACCATTAACATCTGTATAAGTGTAAGTTAATAAAAACACACCTAATCCATTCGGGGTATAAACTCCTGCACTCGTTACATGACTACCACTCCATAATCCACCACTGGGACTACCGCTTAAGTTAACAGGTATTGACTGATCACACTCCGTAATATCTGAACCCGAATTCACCACAGGTAACCCGTTTACCGTTATATCCCTTGTATCACTATTTACACAACTGTTCCCATCCGTATAAGTGTACGTCAACGTATGCATTCCAACAACTACTGAACTAGGATCAAAATCCCCTCCAATACTTACTCCACTTCCACTCCATACTCCTCCCAATGGACTCCCTAACAAGGTCTGCACACCAGCATCTATGCAAAACGATACATCCAAACCAGCATCTACCACAGGCAACGGATTTACTGTTAAATCAACATCATCTGTTGCAGTACAACCATTAGCACCAATTCCTGTAACAGTATAAGTTTTAGCAAAGCTTAGTTGTGAGATTTTGACATTTGAAAGTCCATTCCAATTTGCATTATCAAAAAGTTGAATGCCAACTAATCCCGTATTTAAATTTCTAAACTCCCATTTATTAATACCAGAAGTTGTTAAACATTCTATATAGTATTGTTTTGAAGAATTAGCAATATTCATAAAAGCTGCTGAATGATTACCTACAGCATAATTCGCAGTTGTAAAGGTTGAAGTTTGAGGATTCCAAAGTCGCATTCCTCCATTTCCCCAAAATCTAAATTCATCTACAGTACCGTCATCGTAGGTGAACTTTCACATACCCATATCCGTTTTGGTTAACATCACTATGATTAATTATTAAGGAAACTAGTTCAGAAGAATTAACAGCAACATTCTTTGTGGTATTATTTACGTTAGTTGGTCCCCAGGGCAAATCAGAAGCTCCACTATTCATCGATGGTATAAATGCTACTCCATCTGTTACACCATTGTCCCATGAATAAGTTCCAGCTCCAGAACCACTTAAAGTTACATTACTTCCTTGACATACTGTTTGATCATTGCCAGCAGAAACTAGTTGGGGAGTTTACAGTAACTGTAACATTATCTGTCGCTTGACATCCGTTTAATGCAGTTCCTGTTAGTGTATAAGTTGTTGTGGAATTAGGTTGTATAGTTATTGAAGATGTTGTTTCACCTGCAGGTGACCAAATATAATTAACAGGAGTTGCACCATTATAAATTGCTTGTATTTCTTGATTTGTTAAAGCTCTATTCCAGATACCTATATCATCTAATTTGCCCTTAAACCATTCATTACTATATCTTGAGCCAATACAAAGATTACCAGTTGAGGCTAAATTGAAGGAACCAATAGTAGAATTAGCATCTAAAACTCCGTTTATATAAATACTCATCTGATTATTATCAATGATGCAAACGAAATGATCCCACTGATTTGAAATAAAGCTATTTGACCAAAGTTCACGATAGCCTCCACCTTTAGCTACAGCCCAATTATATTTATTATTTTGATTCTCTTGCAATAAAAACCCTTCATTAGAACTTGGTTGATTAGTAATTATTCCGTTCCATTCTCCAGTATTATTATCATTTTTAACCCATATAGAAACCGAAACAGAAGTATTTATACTAGATATAGCAGATGCTAAGATATTATCATTGATTCCATCAAAATAATAAGCAGAGTTTGCATTATTAAATCTGTCTGTAGTTAAAACTGAACCACTTACAGTGCCATTGTTGGTATTGCCGCTATTATCATTTGCATTACCATTGAATGGGTAATAGACTAGAAGTCCATTATTTAGATTAGAATTTGTCCCTAAAGTAACTTGGCTTCCTTGACATACTGTTTGATCATTGCCAGCAGAAACAGTTGGTGAGTCATTTACTGTAATATACCCAGTTTTGGTTTCAGTATTACTATTTCCAGAAGCAGTTATAGTTAGGCTTACATTATAAGTTCCAGAATTAGCATAAGCATGCGTTGGGTTTTGCAATGTTGAGTTGGTACCATCGCCAAAGTCCCAGCTCCAAGAAGTTGGATTTCCGGTAGAAGCATCTGTAAAAGTTACTGTTGCACCCTCACAAACTGTAGTAACATCTGCTGAAAAATCTGCATCTAAGTTGCAATCGTTACTAAAACTCATGTGAGAATTAATACTACTATTTGCAGTAGTCCAATTCGTAGTTGCCCAAGTAGCATCGTCTACAGAAATACAATTAGATTTGGATTATTACTTGCTTGAAATATGGACATGGAGGTATTGTTTCCAGTTCTAACATCTAAATTTGAAAGTTGATTATTTTGACAAAAAAGTTCATTAAGATTAGGCATATTACTAACTGTCAATGAGGTAAGTTGATTTGAAGAGCTGAAAGCCTAATTAGTCCATTGTTATTGCTTAAATTTAAAGCTGATAATTGGTTGTTATCACAATAAAAATAATTTAATGATGTGTTATTTGTTAAATCTAAAGAAGTAAGTTGATTGCTTTCGCAACGTAGAAACGTTAAATTAATATTTTGGGTTAAGTCTAAAGAAATTAGTTGGTTACTTTGACATTGAAGGGTAATTAGTCCAGTATTCCACGTTAAATCTAAAGTTGTTATTAGATTATTTTGGCAGTCTAAACTTACTAAAGAAGTATTTTGGGTAACATCTAAACTGGTAATTTGATTAGTCGTAACATTTGAGTGTTGCCAAAGACGAAATCGCTGAAACGTCTAACGAGCTCAATTGATTATCATAGCAATTTAAAAGCGTAAGTGAAGTAAAATCTTCGATTCCAGTTAAATCTGCAATATTTTGGTTTTGAAGGTTTATTCTAATTACCCCACTTATATTGGCTGTAGTTACCAAATCGTTATTCGCAATTCCATCACCCATAGAATTGGCATCTCCTACACTTACTACACCACCCGCAGCAGTATGTGTTTCTAAATATGCCTCAAAATTATCATCTGGAACAGTTGTTGTTGGCGGGCTATATCCTGTCCAAGAAATATCATCAATAATAACTTGTTTAGATGTAATATTAAAATCTCAATAACTAATATCACCAGAAACATTTATACCCTGAAACTGTAAATACATGTTCGCTAAAGTCATCAAAAGGAGTTGAAGTACCTTTTGAAACTCCATTTATAAACAGTTCTACTTGTCTATTTCCACCGCCCGTAAATCCTTTATAAAGTTTAATAGAAAAATCGCTCACTCCACCAGTAATTGTCGAAGAAGTAATTTTACTACCACTAGCCGACCTTCTTAACATAAGAGCTGGTAAAGAAATCCCAGAATTATTAGCATCACCGATTGGCATTTCTTGAAGCAATATAAGTCCAAGAAATTGAAGAATTTCCAACGAAAACTCCATTAGTGTAACTAGCTGTAGCATTTGAATTGGTGAAATCCTCTAGACCTGGAGGTGACTGAGAATAAATATTCAACCCTAAAAAAAGGAAAATATATAATAATATGTAATTTGAAAATTTACTCAAAATCAACTTCTAAAAATTTATAATATATAGTTAACATATAAATATACTATTAACAGAGAAATTAAGTTGCATTTTTAAAGAGTTATTTGCTTATTAGTTGACTAAAGAAGAGTTTTAATGGATAAAAGCAGCTTTTAAGCAGATAAATATTAATTAAAAAGATGTGACAAGGAAGCTTCTAAAGTTAATTTTTAATAAAATAAACATGTAAATAAATAGTTAAATTTATACGATAATAAATGAACTATTTTTTTAAAATACTGCTATTTTTAGTTTTTTGTAATGCTAATATTTACTGTGCATTTTCCCAATTATCAAAGTTCTCTAATCCAATAATAAAGGGGGGGGCTTCCAGCCCTTCAATTTGCAAAACAGGTGAAGATTTTTATATTGTAAATTCTTCTTTTGATTATTTTCCAGCATTGCCTATTCACCATAGTAAAGACCTTGCAAATTGGACTTTAATAAGCCATGGAATTAATAAAAAAAAACAGTTTTCAGAAAAAATAAACTTACTAAATAGTAATTTAAATAGTGGCATTCAAAACCCAACAATACGTTACCATAATGGGAAATTTTACATTGTAGCTAACTCCAAAAATACAAGCAAAACTAAACTAACATCCCAAAATATAAACTTTGTAATTAGCGCCAAAAGTCCAAAAGGACCTTGGTCAAACCCTATAATTATAGAAGATTTAAAAGCTGATAAAATAGATTTGTTTTTTGATAATAATAAGGTGTTTGTTTCATATTCTGAAGGTGCAAAATCAAGCAACATAAGTAGCCTTTGGTTGCAAGAACTAGACTCTACAACCTTTCAATTAATTGGTGAAAGAAATTTATTATGGACAACTTCTTCTCTTATAAACAATGTGGAAAATTCACATATTTATAAAAAAGACAGTGGCTATCTATTATTAATAAATTTTATAGACTCTAGCAACTATAGATCTTCAAAAATTTACAATTGCAAAAATCTTAATTGTCCATTTAAAAATAGCGTTGAGATTTATAATTCTAATAACCCTTTAAAAAAATGGATGAGTGACTTTAGAAATACCGATATGGTAGAAATTTCCAATAATCGTTTGGTTTTAGTTGGTGACGGAATACGAAATAAAGATAATAACCATTCAAATATGGGAAAAGAAACTTTTATTACCTCTTTAGAAAATGACACTACACAAAACTCGAATAATCTAAGTTTTGAAATTCAAAAAAAACAGTCTTACTTTTTACCAATTAATGATTTAGAATACAAGCCACCTACTTTAAAATATGAATTTTATGATAATAAACTAGATATTAACTGGGTTCATAGAAAAGAAAAACTAGCAAATAGTTACGATTTAATTACTGAAAATGGATTTCTTAAAATGAATTACCTCTCCGAGGTTATTAACAAAAATACTGGTTATAATTTTATTGGTTTAAAACAAAGAGAAAACAACTTTGAAGTATCTACCACCATGGTTTTTAACCCTATTCAAAATGGAGAAGAAGCAGGACTTTGTATGATTCAAAAAGATGACAATTATATCCTTTTTGATGTGAAACGAGAAGACAATGAAAATGTTTTACAATTAGTAATAAACCCCAAAAATAAAAATGCCATTTTAAAAAAAGATTTAGTAATGAGAAAATTCAAAAACCATATCGAGCTAAAGATTAGTTCCGATAACGGAATTCAACAATATTATTACAGATTCCAATCCAACGAATTATGGAAACTTTTTGAAACTTCTTCAAGTGAAATTGTACTATCAGAGGGAAATACAGCTTCATGTTTTGGGTTGTACGCTACTTCTAACGGAACTAAAAGTAGTAACTTTGCAAAGTTTGATTTGTTTAAAATTATTTACCTTAACAGTCCCATTCTACTAAAAAAACATGAGTGAAATATTTCACAAAATTTTATAAAACTTTAGAACTTTATAATATCATTAATGACAAACAAAACTGAAATAAAACGAATATTTAACTTGCAGTCAAAAGCAAGTAATGTTTTAAGTTTAAGAAATTCTTCTTATAAAGAAAGGGTAGAAAAAATTAAAAGCATTAGAACCTTTATTTCAAATGATGCCAATCATAAAAAAATAGCAGACGCACTTTACAAAGACCTTAAAAAATCGAACGAAGAAGTAATAAGTACAGAAATCACTCCTACCCTTTTAAATATTAAACAGGTTTTAAAAAATTTAAAACAATGGATGAAAGACGAACATGTTCCTTCCCCACTAACTATGGTAGGCACGTCATCTTATATTAAATATGAGTCTAAGGGAAATATTCTTTTAATTTCTCCATGGAATTATCCAATATTTTTATCGTTATACCCATTAATTTATGCAATTGCTTCTGGAAACTCGGTAATATTAAAACCTTCTGAAATTTCTACACATTCTTCCAAAGTGATTAAAAATATTATTCAAACACTCTTTAAAGAAAATGAAGTAGCTGTTATTGAAGGATCTGTTGAAGAATCTACTGAGTTACTAAAGCTACCATTTAACCATATTCATTTTACAGGAAGTCCTAGAGTAGGAAAAATAGTAATGGAAGCTGCTGCAAAAAACTTGTCTGGTATTACTCTAGAATTAGGTGGCAAATCTCCTGTAATAGTGGATGGAACTGGAAATATTAAAAATATTGCTCAAAAAATAGCTTGGGCCAAAACTCTAAATTGTGGCCAAACTTGTATTGCTCCCGACTTTGCATTATTAAAAAAAGAAAATCTACAAGATTTTATCACCCATTTTAAAAATTCAGTAGCACAGTTCTATAATGTAAGTAATCAAGGAATTGAAAAATCTAGCGACTACGGAAGAATAGTAGATGATATTAATTTTAAGAGAATTGATGCTATTTTAAAAGATGCTGTTAAAAAAGGAGCAAAAATAGAAACTGGTGGAGAAATCAATAGCAAGGAAAAATTTATGTCCCCTACTTTATTGTCTAATGTAAGTCAAGATATGCTGGTAATGCAAGAGGAAATATTTGGCCCAATTTTACCAGTCATTACTTTTGAAAACAATAGTGATGTCATTGAACTATTTCAGAAAATGCCCTCTCCACTTGCAATTTATATTATGAGCAGTAATAAGAAAAATATTAAATACTTTATGGACAATACTGTTTCTGGTGGAGTGTGTATAAACGAGTTAATGCTAACTGTAGTAAACCCAAATCTCCCCTTTGGTGGTGTTAATAATAGCGGAATTGGGAAGTCTGGAGGCAAGCATAGTTTTAATGATTTTTCAAACGAAAAAGGAGTAGTTAAAAAGAATTTTGGAAACTTTCTTAAGTTGGTGTATCCCCCATTTAAAAAAAGTATTTTTAAATACTTTAAACATATTGTAAAAATATAATGTTTCAGAATTATAAATTCTACTCGCTCGTTGGGATATTTTCAATCCTTTTCTTTTTTTCCAAATGTCAAGAAAAAAACAATGTTAAAACAGTTGTAAACCCATGTCATTGTAATGACTTAATCTACGATGAACTTTACAATCACTTTTTTATTGAGGAAAGAACCAATCCTTATACTGGTAAATGTCAAGAATATTTTAAAAATGGAAAAGTAAGTCTTGAAAAAGAATTTGTCGATGGTAAATTAGACGGTAAAATGATCACCTACCGAAAAAGCTGGGAAAGTAATATCAATTGTAGAGTTAAAATTAAATTTTATCGACGGGAAAACTATTTTTTACGACAAAATGGGAAATGATAGTCTTGTACAGTACTATAAAAGAGGGGAGCTAATTGCCGATGGACATTAATGCCTCAAAATTTTGCTCAATCTCTGTTTTTATTTTTTTAATCTCCGCTTGAAGCTCTTTCAATTTTTCAGAATCATTAGTTTCATAAAGCTTAAACTCTAAGCTAGTTTGTTTTTCTTCCAAAGATGTAATTTTCCTTTCTAAAGATTTTTGCTGATTCTGGTTTTTTTTATTTTTTTTAACTGGTTTATCAAATTGTTTTTTTGGCTCTTTTATTTCGTTAGCTATGCCTCCATAATAGCTATTTATAAACTGTGTAACTGGTTCGTGATACACTTTAATAGTTTTATCTTTAATGAAATAAACCCTGTCTGTGAGGCCGTCCAAAAAACCTCTATCATGAGATACTAATAATAATGTTCCTGGGTAACTGGCTAATGCATCTTTTAATATTTCTTTAGAAAACATATCTAAATGGTTAGTGGGTTCATCCAGTACTAAAAAATTATTTGGCTGTAAAAGAAGTTTGCAAAGAGACAATCTAGTTTTTTCACCCCCTGAAAGTACTTGAACTTTTTTCTCTGTGTCATCACCAGAAAATAAAAAAGAACCCAATATTTGGCGAATATTTTTTCGTACCTCACCAACAGCTACATCATCTATAGTTTGAAAAACTGTTTTTTTAGGATCTAATTTATGAGCCTCATCCTGAGCAAAATAACCCATCATTACCTTATGACCTAAATCTATACTGCCTTTAAAATCAATGTCTTTAACTATACTTTTAATAAAAGTAGATTTACCCATTCCATTTTTACCAATTAAGGCTATTTTCTCTCCTCTAGAAATTGATAAATCTACGCTAGAAAAAATTTGTTTATCTCCATAATCTTTTTGTAAACCTGAAATTTTAAGCGTCTCTTTTCCTGAGTGAGATGGTTCTGGGAATTGAAACTTGATGCTATCTTTCTCTAACTGATCAATTTCTATATCTTCAATTTTATCTAGTTTTTTAATCAATGATTGAGCAAAAGCAGCCTTATTTTTTTTAGCTCTAAACTTATTAATTAGCTCCTGGGTGTGCTTCACCATCTTTTCTTGATTCTTCTTTGCTGCAATTTGAGTTATAATTTCTTCCTCTCTTAATTCTAAATATTTAGAATAATTAGATTTATAATCATATAATTTACTATTTGCCAACTCAATAGTTCTGTTGGTAATATTATCTAAAAAAGTCTTGTCGTGAGAGATTAATAGTATAATACCTACATAATTCTTTAAGTAACTTTCCAGCCATTGAATGGACTCAATATCTAAATGATTAGTGGGCTCATCTAGTAATATAACATTAGGTTTTTGTATTAAGAGCTTAGCTAGTTCTACTCTCATTTTCCATCCCCCAGAAAAACTTGAGTAAGCTTGACTGAGTTCATTTTGTTCAAAACCTAAGCCTTTTAAAATTAATTCTGCATCCTTTAACTGGTTGTCTCCATCTAGTAGTGACAATTGTTCATTAAGATCAGAAAGTTCTGTTAAAAGCTTTAAATAGCTTTCAGATTCATAATCTGTTCTTGTTGTAATTTCTAAATTGATCTCATCAAGCCTATGATTAATAGATAATAGTTGCTTATTAGCCATAAGAACCTCATTCAATATTTCCTCTTTAGAGTTTACATTTATTTCTTGAGGTAAATACCCAATACTTAGTGAGTTGGTAGTATTAATAGTTCCAGAATTTGGCTTTTGTTCTCCGGTAATTAATTTGAGCATGGTTGATTTACCAGCACCATTTTTACCTACAACACCAATTTTATCTTTTGGATTGATTTGAAAAGAGATGTTTTTATACAAATCTCTTCCTCCAAAACTAACTGTAATATTTGTTAAATTAAGCATAAAAAAAGCCCTTAAAAAAGGGCTCAAATATATTAAATATTAGGACTTAGAAATGCCACAAATCGTGTTCGAATGTGAAAATTTCATTTCTTATTTTTTCTGATTGTAATAAAGCATCTAAGTCCATCCCAATTAGGAGAAACAGCTCTATCGTATACGTTACTCTCTTTTTTTACAAATGAAGAAAATTGTCTTTTCCAAAAGAAATCATCAAAGCTCATTCTCTGTGCATCATTAGCGTCATTATAAACAAAGAAGTTTTGGAAAACATATCTACACTCAGGGAAATATAACCAAAATAGATTTTTAAGTCCATCAACTTCAGTTGTTACTGGGTTTCTAGAGTAAACTACGGGCGAAATTCCAATGATACGTACATCAAGCATAGACCTTTGTTTGTCAAAAAACCAATCTTCTTTAAGATCATATCTAATTATATCTCTACTTGTGTATGGTTCTACAACATCAATCTTAATATTCTCACCATCTGCATCTACGGCTGGCTCTTGATTTCCTAATTCATCGGTTTCAATTGAATCTCTAGTAGTTTCAGTACCAAACATAATTTCTAGCTCTTTTTTAAATTTCGGATCTTCAAGGTTTCCATTTTCAGGCTTTAAAGGGAACCTAAATTTATCATCTAAATCAATTCCATGTAAATCATAAAGTGTTAAAGAACCTTGGTTAGCACCATACTTAATAACATCAAATAAAGAAATTCTGTCATTTTGAGGCTCTAAAGGGTAATATAATTTATGATTCATTTTTTCTCTTAAATCTATTACTCTCCAAATACGTTTTGACCACATTACGTCAGCTTCTCTTAAATGAACATAAGAAACTACTCTTTTTGTAGGTATGTGCTCTTGAATGTAAACTCCATCTAGAACACTAGACTCTAAGCTTATACCAGAACCTGGTAACTGGGCAAAAGATGTTGAAACAATTGAGAAAAATATAAATATGTAAATAAATTTTTTCATGATTATATAAGTTTAATTACGATACCACCATCAAGTTGTGAAATTTTACCACCAGGCCCCTTAACTTTGACCATTGTAAAAGTTAGATTTCCACCCTTAGGTATTTTTTTAATCGCAGCTTTCATAAGACCTGTTAATCTATTGTTAGTTGATTTGTAAGTTATAGGAGAACCATTTTTCGTAGTATACATTGAAAAGCTAACTACCTGATAAGGTACATCAAGTGGACTTTCACCAAGTTTTGCTGTTATAGAAGAATAACTAGTTGCATTAACTTTTTTGAGTCTTCCACCAGATTTATTTGCGAAATAAGCGGTTGGTTTAGGTAAAGGGAATATTCTAAATGTCTCATTTGCTAATTCAACATTCTTGCCATTATCATCAATTGCTGAAACGATAAGTTTAGCAGTTTTAGATTTAGTACCTGATACTTTAGCAGTATAAAAACCTTTGCTATCAGGACCACTAACAGAACATCCTCTACCAGAAAGTCTAATAGCTTCGGGCTTATATCCTGAAGCAGAAACCTTAATTCTATTACTCCAATTCATATATAAAACCTGTAAATCTGCAGCAGAAATAGCTGCGTTTGGTGCACCAACAGAATAATTAAATTTCCAAGGTTTCCACTTTTTAACGCCCTTTTCTTTAATTGCAATAAAACCTGATAAAACATGGTCACCAACAGATCCAGATATTTTTACACTCTGCCCTGCTCTACCTTTAAAGGTTTGCATTGATTCAATATCTTGAGTGGATTCAGATTTTGTCATCTGAGTAGAATCATCAACCCAATATTTCAATTCCATTGCTTCAGAAGAATCATAAGCAGCTATCATAACCTTTAAACCTAATGAATCTCCCTGGTTTATATAACTGGTCGCAGAAAATGCTAAAGGATCAATCTTGTTAAAGTTAAAAGATTGAACCTTAACTCTTGAAGCCACCAACTGCGAAGCTAGTGTTTGAACTTGTAATATATCTGATCTAACAGATGTCATTACTGCAGTTGCAGCAACAATAGGGGCATGATCAAATTGACCAAAAATCCATGGATATTCTTCTCCATGATTCATTACTTTTTTAGGAATGGTCATCCTTACATAAATATTTTTAACAGTTTCAGCGTCTTTTGGATCTAATTTATTTTCTTTTATCTCAAATTCAATTATCGAATCAACTATTGCTTCAAAAGCTTTCCTGTCACCTTCTGTAATTAAAAAATCTGGGTCTTCAATTAAAGTTGTATCAAATTTATATTGGTAAACAATTCCACCTTCCAAGGTATCACTAGGATGATTTGCAATTAAGGCGATTAAACCGTTTCTGTAATGATGAAGATTATCCATAAGATGAACACCTTCTGGTGCAATAGATTCAAAATTTTCACCAGCTAATAACCTTGTTGGAGTGTCGTAATCATCTTTTTTCATGTAACCCGACAAGTCACGAATATGAATATATCCCTCATCGTCAATATGGAAAAGTGGGTTGTGATAATCATCAGTTTCTGAATTAACACCATGTAATTCATGATGTTCATCGACTGCAATAATACCTAACTCGTTGACTTTTTTTACAAGAGCTTTAAGTTTTGTTTTTGACTCAACATCATCACTAATTATTGCTTCTTCTATATCCTTAAATTCGGAGAATTCGGTGTTTTTATCACCAGCTGAAATTAAGAGATATAAATTTCTTTTTACGACGTCATTACATATGTGTCTTGTTAGTTCAACAATTTCATCATTCGTATTCTTATGAAATTCAACTCTTTCTAACTCATCGGGTGGAGCTCCAGTAGCTTTTAATGTTGCTAATTTCGTGTCTAATTCTCCTGAAAGATTTGTATTAAAAGACTCTACTTGTTCAATACTACTTTCTAATTTATTGTTTAGAGTAATAAATGCATTAATAATTTCCTTAGATACATTCATGGCAAGAAGAGCCATTAGTACTAAGTACATTAAACCAATCATTTTTTGTCTTGGCGTTTCTTTACCTCCACCCATAATTTAATTTTTTTTTATTAATTAACAATAAATTATTTATTCATATTCATAGCTGAAAGCATATTTCCGTAGACAGAATTTAAAGCAGCTAAGTTAGAGGTTAAGTCAGACATAGTTTCTTTATACTTTTTAGTATCATCAACAGAAGATTGTAAATTACTCACAATATTTGTTATACCTGTTGACATTTCTTCACTAGCTTTTGAAAGTGCTGAAACATCTTCTAATTGCATTTCATATAGATTATTAAGTTGAGTAAGATTTCCTGAAACTTTATCTAACTGGTCTCCAAAATTAGAATTACCTGAAGATGTAGCGGTAATCTCAGTAATGGATATTGCAGCTTTGTCATATGCATTAGATAATTCACCTACTTTATTAGTTGCTCCTTTTAAATTATCGATATAATCATTGGTAGCATCAGAAGCAGAACCAATATCACTTAATTTATTAGCATTTTCACTAAGATTTTTCATTCCTGAACCTAAACTTTCAATTAATTCTGGTTCTATTTTAGCTTTTGCAAGCATGTTGTCTAGTTGTTCGACTACGGATTCATTTGAAGCAGCTGGTAAATTATCAGTAGAAGTATTTTCAGAATGT
Organism: Cryomorphaceae bacterium; assembly: GCA_905182525.1. Taxonomy (GTDB): domain Bacteria; phylum Bacteroidota; class Bacteroidia; order Flavobacteriales_D; family Parvicellaceae; genus MED-G20. Next base: position 40,971 of record CAJJBV010000003.1, read on the forward strand.
CCTAAAGCCAATTCTGGATAGGCTATAGTCCAATCAATTTCTTCATGCAATGGTTCGTGTGCTGATAACATAAATATTACAGCTTCAACTCCTAATCCAGCAATAAGCATTATTCCCGCACCAGGCCAGTGTTGTATTTTAAACATCGCACCAATGATAACAATTGCACCACCGTACCCATAAACAAATTTCATACCTGTTTTAAACTTGGTACTTTCAAAAAAACTCTCTCCTGAACTCATAATTTTAATTTATATATTTATTGCTTATTAATTTTTTTACTAAAAATCACCTTCTTTATTTTGGCCACCTCTGCCTAGGTAGTTCATAACACTTCTGAAACCAATGTAACTTTTTGCTGTATCTTGATATTCATAAGTTCTTGTACCGTTTTGAAGGTAATATCCTATGTCTTTCCAGGAACCTCCTCTAACTACCTTTCTTTTCATTGACGGGGGATCATGGTCAAGAGCATTGTAAGTATATTCAGTATTCATATCATGGCCAAAATCATAAGAAGATGCATCATAAGCAGTTCTACACCATTCAGCGACATTACCAGCCATGCAATACAAACCATAATCATTTGGGTGGTAAGAACTTACTTTTACAGTATTAAAGCCACCATCTTCCATATATCTTCCTCTAATTGGCTTAAAGTTGCCCAAAAAACACCCTCTGGAATTCCTCGCATATGGACCTCCCCATGGGTAAGGGTTGTTATCCATGCCTCCCCTTGCTGAATATTCCCATTCTGTTTCACTTGGTAGTCTAAAGTCTTGGACAAATGATTCATAGTTAGAAGCTCTATAATGCATTCAATAATTGCGTTCTCCAAACATTAAATGCGTTACATTGTTGCCAGGTAACGCCTACTACTGGGTAATCATCATAAGCAGGATGCCAGAAATACATATTGGTCATATATTCATTATTAGAATATGTAAAATCATGAATCCAACATAAAGTATCTGGATATACATTTATAATTTCTTTGATAATAAACCTTGAACGGTCTTCATGTCCTCTAATAGCATTATTTTGACCTTTACTATTTCTAAATCCTAAATCTCTATCCCTTCCGCTTGTCTGACCAGGATCAACTGGAAAAGCAACATCAGGATTCTTCATTTTAATTCTATGGTCTGTAGCTACTTGAGCTGCAGAGTTTGAAAGTCTTTTAATTAAAGGCCTACCTTTTTTGGCTGCTTCTTGCAAATCGATCCAATAATATTCAAACATCAATTCTCTAGTATCAATTTCTTTCCTATTATAAAATCTTTCACTTTGGCTTAGAAACATTTTAGCTAACGGAACTGCATATTCCTCGTTTTGGCCTTTTTCAGGATTAAAAGAATTGTACCTAAATCTTTCATTCCAATTAAGAGCCCACTCGGATTGGTCTCTTTCAGATAAGATCATCATCATAGGTTGGAATAAGAAATAAATCGGGAAACTCCTCACCTAAAATTCTCCTAGCAATAGAATCTTTCACCCAATTTACAAACTGACGATATTCATTATTTGTTATTTCTGTTTGGTCCATATAAAAGGCTGCAACTGAAACAGTTTTAGTTTCATTGCTATGATTATTAGGAACATCTTGATCACTTTGGCCCATATTAAAAGCACCTGCTGGAACATATAACATACCGTAGGGATCAGTTTGAAACCACATTGGTCTATTTGGAGCACCAGTAAGCTGACCATTACTAGATTGTGTAGTACAGCTAGACACTAACATAACGATTAAAAAGAAATTTAATATATTTTTCATTGTAAAAATTTTTGTCTTCAATCTTCCAGATGTATATGACATCAGGAACATTTATAACGTTAAAAGTTTTAAATAGTTTCATGTTTTATAAAAATCGAGGGTTTTTCGATTTCTCAACATTCATAGGTTTAGCTATTCTAAAACAATAATTTAACATCAAATCGTGTGAACCATTACTATATTTTCCAATGACGCTAGTAGTAATACCGTAGGCGTATCCAACCTTTAAAATACTACCATCAGAAAATGGATGTTGATAACCAAACATTGGAGCAATTTCGTCACCAATTCTGTAAGAAATTCCTCCCCATATCATATTTTTATAAAGTGCGTTAATATTAATATCCATAATTGAAGATGAGCCATCAGATTTGATCAAAATATTTGGCCTTAACTCGATATCTGCGTTTAAATCGTAATTAAATCCTGATGTAATCCAATAATGATGAACATTTTGGATATTTAAATTTTTAACATTGAAACTTCCTAAATGTGTTGTGGATAGTCCGAAATATAGTTGTTTGGTTTTATAAAACAAACCAATATTAATATCGGGAACAGTTCCGCTATTCCCACCAACATCTTTTATAGTTGGGTCACTAATGTCACCAGCTGCTGAAGAAGTTCCGGAAGGGGTAATCCATTGATCTTCAAAACTTTTTTGAAAAACACCTACACTTGCACCTATACCTAAACGACCTGAACCGATAGGTAAGTGATAAGAATAACTTAAACGAGCAATATTGTTTTTTTCAAAACCTAATTGATCAGAAATATAAGTAAGGCCCAATCCGCCCCGTACAATTTCTACCGGCGACTGAACATTTATTAAAGCTGTTTGAGGACTACCCGTGAATCCAGACCACTGTTGCCTACCTATCATAGTAATACAAATATCGTTATGCATACCTGCAGATCCAGGGTTAAATGATAAATTATCAAACATATAATGTGTTATTTGATAATCTTGCTGAGCAATTGAATTACCACAGAAGGTAAAAGCAATAAAGTATATTATAAATTTCTTCATTTATTTATTTGGCTATCAATTAATTAACATTTAAAATTCAAGTGTTTTATTAATTGCTAAAAACGAAAATACAAAAATTAGTGTGTAAATATAATAAATTATTAACTAATTTAACTTCCTGTAAGTCTTCCACCACAAATCAGGTATTATTCCATTTTGAGCAATTACGTAATCATTGCGGTTACATGGAATCAAATGATGACGTTCAAATTTAAAATCTTTTGTAGGTGGATATGGAACCTCTAACCACCATCTATTTGATTTTATACTCTTATGAAATATTAGATTATGGTTAGTGTCTTCGTGATAAACTGAGTATTTAATTAAATCCTTTTTGGATCCAATAGGATAATCTTTCTTTCTTTCTGAAAACCCAAGAATTAAAAAAAATACCAGCTGAGCAACTAATTCACTATCTACATTTTTTAATTCACCAGTTTTTAAATTGTAAAAACCAACGCTAGAAATTTTATCACTTAAACCAGCATATTTAATCATTTGACACATCTCATTTCCGAAAAACCCATTAGGATGCTTACTTTGAGCGCTACTAAATTCTGAATTTCTTAAAGAAGATAAATCAACACTTAGAATGTCAGTATTTCTTAAAATGGGCTCAGATTTTTCAATTGAACCTTGAAGCTCTCCTAGCCTTATATAATCAAAAAAAAGATCATCAAAAAATCTTAAATCATCCGAGCTAATATAAAATTGCTGACATCCTAAAATTGAAAAATTAAATAGTAAATTGGACTTATGAAGTAATAAATGGTTTATAAAATTATCAGATGAAATTTCTGACTCTTCGTTGAGAATAACATCAAAACGATTATCAATACAAGTTAAATTAACTGGTAATTCTAATTTTTCGTATCCTGAATAATTAGGGAAAGTTAAATCCTGAGAACCACCTAAAATAATTAACAGTTTTCCTTTTTTTTGAACTTCAAAAGTAATTTCTTTAATAGCTGCATAGGTGTCTTTTAATTCAGCACCTGATTCGAGAATTCCAAGGTCAGAAATCTTTAGAGAGCCTTCCCAATTAAAATTATAAAGCTTTTTTCTAATATTAAAATGGTCAAAGTCTTCATTTCTGATTATTGAAGACCCTTTATTTTCATTAATAGACAAAAACACTATATCTGAATTTTCCCAGTCTGGAAAATCGTTGATATAACAATCAATTACAGACCCGATTGTATTTTTAGAAACCTCGATTTTTTGAGTTGGTTTGAAATAAATTTCAAGATCCATCTATTTGGTTTTTAGAAAGTTTTTTGCTTCTTCCAAAGTAATTTTAGAAGGATCTTTGGAGGCTGCTAGCTGTTTTTTCTTTTTGCCAGAAACAACAAAGAATTTTCCCCACCTACCTTTTTGAACAGACACACCGTCATTTTCCCAATTCTGTATTACTTTTTCAATTTCTTTTTTCTTTTTTTCTTCGATTAATTGTGAGATATCTTCAAATGTAAGATTGTCAAAATCATACTTTTTATTTACATTAATAAATAACTCATTCCATTTTATAAACGGACCAAACCTACCCGTTCCTTTAGATACTGGAAGATTTTCATATTCTGCTACAGGTGCATTGGCCTTTCTTTTATCATCTATTAGCGAAATGGCACTATTTAGCAAAACTTCATCGGGCTCAATTCCTTTTGGAATAGAAACGTTTTCAGTGCCAAACTGAATGTAGGGTCCAAACCTTCCAACTTTAATAGACACATCCAAATCTTCATGCTGACCAAGTAATTTAGGATAATCAAATAATTTTAAAGCTTCTTCTAGGCTTATAGTTTTAATGTGTTGCCCTTCTTTTAAACTTGCAAATTTTGGTTTTTTAGTTTCATCTGCTGTGTCTCCGATTTGAGCAATCGGACCGTACTTCCCAAGCTTTACAAACAATGGTTCACCACTCGCAGGGTCTTTGCCTAAAAGTCTTTCTCCGTTGGCTCTTTCTGCATTCTCTTTAGTATGCTCTATAGTTTTATGGAAAGGGGAATAGAAACTGGATAACATATCTGTCCACAATAATTCTCCTTTGGCAACTGAGTCCAATTCTTTTTCAATATCAGCAGTGAAATTATAATCCATTATATTTTTAAAATGCTCTACTAAAAATTCATTAACGACTTCACCAGTGGTTGTTGGAAATAACTTTTTCCTGTCTGCTCCGAAATTTTCATTTAAATCAATTTCATCAATAGAATTTTTAATTAAAGTTAATTTTTTAATTAATCTAGATTTCCCATCTAAATCCTTATTTTCAACATATCCTCTGTCTTGAATTGTCTTTATTGTTGGAGCATAAGTTGATGGTCTGCCGATACCCAACTCTTCTAACTTTTTAACTAATGAAGCCTCTGTATATCTTGCTGGGGGTCTTGAAAATTTCTGAGTAGCTGATATTTCATTACAGTCTAATTTTTCACCTTTAGAAACATCCGGAAGCTCATCACTCTTATCGTCTGAAGTTTGTAGTTTATATAGTTTTAAAAACCCATCAAATTTTATTACTTCTCCAATAGTATTAAAGTTTTGTTTTTGCCCCTGATAACCTATTTCTATAGTTGTACGTTCAATCTCAGCATCACTCATTTGAGAAGCCATTGTTTTTTTCCAAATCAAGGAATATAATTTATCTTCTGGCGATCCGTCACCAATAGAGCTAATTGAAAAATTAGATGGTCTAATAGCCTCATGTGCTTCTTGTGCAGATTTGTTTTTGTTTTGATATTTTCTTGGGTTACAGTAATTAGAACCGTAGTCTTTTTCAATTTGTTTTTGGATTGAAGTCATCGCGTCCATAGAAAGACTTACGGAATCAGTTCTCATATAAGTTATTCTTCCAGATTCATATAATCTTTGAGCTACAGACATAGTCCTAGAAACATTAAAACCTAAAACTCTACTAGCTTCTTGCTGAAGAGTTGAAGTAATAAATGGAGCTGAAGGTGTTCTTTTACCAGGTTTTTGAGAAATATTATTAACCAAAAACTCTTTATTTTTAGAGGATTCTAAAAAACTTTTTGCTTCCAAAAAAGTTGAAAAATTAGATGGTAATTCTGCTTTAAAAGCAACTCCCTTAGATTCAAACTCTGCAACAACTTTAAATGTACCTATCGGTTGGTGATTTATAATTTTATTTTCTCTTTCTACAATTAATTTTACAGTAACAGATTGAACTCTACCGGCTGAAAGGCTTGGTCTGATTTTTCTCCATAAAACAGGCGATAATTCAAAACCAACTATTCTATCAAGAATTCTTCTAGCTTGTTGTGAATTTACTAAATCTTCGTTAATAACTCTTGGAGATTCAACGGCTTTAAGAACTGCTTTTTTAGTGATTTCATTGAACGTTATTCTTTTTGTGTTTTTGACATCTAAATTTAGTGCGTGGAGCAAATGCCATGATATGGCTTCCCCTTCTCGATCCTCATCCGTTGCTAACCAAACTGTTTTACACTTTTTAGCTATACTTAAAAGTTCATTTACAACTTTTTTCTTTTCTTGTGGGACAACATATGTTGGTGCAAAGTTATTTTCAATATCAATGGGATCTCCTTTTCTAGGCAATTCTCTAATATGCCCATAACAAGACTTTACTACAAAATCGCTTCCTAAAAAACCTTCAATAGTTTTTGCTTTAGCGGGGGACTCTACAATTACAAGATTATTCATATAAAAACTTATTTATTACACTGAAAAGTGTTACAAAGAAATAAAAATATAATTGACTGAACAATTCGGTTAAAGAAATGATTTATAAATTATCACAATTATTATTTTTTAATATTATTTAACACTGTCATAATGGCAGTTAGTAGATTTGAATTATCTTTGTGAAATATTTATACGAAATATGGATGAAATCATTTTAGAAAAAAGACAAGTTAATTCTATATTAAAATCTAATTTGAGTTTAAATACTAAAAAACTTTACATAGAGAGTTATGGTTGCCAAATGAACTTTTCTGATAGTGAAATAGTAGCATCTATTCTAGACAAAAACGGTTATAAAACCACTAGAAATTTAGAAGAATCAGACTTAATCCTACTTAATACCTGCTCAATAAGAGAGAAAGCAGAATTTACGGTCAGAAACAGATTGAAATCATTTAAAAAGCTAAAAAAACAAAACCCAAAACTAATAGTTGGTGTACTTGGTTGTATGGCCGAAAGGATGAAAGAATCTTTACTAGAAGAAGAAAAACTAGTTGACTTAGTGGTTGGACCTGACGCCTACCGTGATTTACCAAATCTGTTAGAAGAAGTTGAAGGAGGACAAAAAAGCGTTAATGTTTTATTGTCAAGAGAAGAAACATATGCTGAAATTAGTCCAGTAAGACTTGATAATAAAGGGGTTTCTGGATTTATTTCAATTATGAGAGGTTGTGACAATATGTGCTCATTTTGTGTTGTTCCATTCACTAGGGGAAGAGAAAGAAGCAGGAGTCCACTAACTATAGTTGCAGAGGCAAGGGAGTTGTATAGTCAAGGTTATAAGGAAGTAACTTTATTAGGACAAAATGTTGACAGCTATAGATGGAATATTAACAAAAAGGGAGAGAAAATAGATCCCAATACTTCAACCACAATTTTTTATGAATTATTAGAAAAAGTTGCGCATGTTGCTAATGATTTAAGAGTTAGATTTTCCACATCTCACCCAAAAGATATGACTAATGAAGTAATTCATGTTATCAAAAAATATAAAAACATATGTAACTATATTCATTTGCCTGTTCAATCAGGAAGTTCAAATATTTTAAAAAAAATGAATAGAGGATATACTAAAGAGTGGTACCTAAATAGAATAAAAGCTATTAGAGAAATAATTCCAGACTGTGCTATTTCTACTGATATAATTACAGGTTTTTGTGGAGAAACTGACAAAGACTTTAATGAGACATTAGACCTTATGAATAAAGTTAAATTCGACTTCTCCTATATGTTCTTTTATTCTGAAAGGCCTAAAACTTTAGCAGAAAGAAAATTTACAGACGATATTCCAACAGAAATTAAAAAGTCTAGACTTCAAAAAGTAATTGATCTTCAGAAGATTCATTCGATTGAAAATAATGAATCATCTATTGGTAAAATAATGGAAGTTTTAGTTGAAGGAACATCTAAAAAATCCCCGCTTGAATATAGTGGTCGAAATGACGAAAATTACAAAGTTGTTTTTCCAAAAGAAAATTCAAAAATAGGAACTTATGTAAACGTGAAAATTGAAAGATGTACTTCGGCAACATTGATTGGAAAAATAGTATAAAATGAATCTACAAACAGTAAAAAATAGATTTGGAATAATTGGTAATTCTGACGCCTTAAATAGGGCTCTAGATGTTGCTGTTCAAGTGGCACCTACTGATATTACAGTTTTAATCACTGGAGAAAGTGGAACTGGAAAAGAAAATATGCCAAAAATTATTCATAATTACAGTTCAAGAAAACACCACGAATACATAGCCGTCAATTGCGGAGCAATCCCAGAAGGAACTATAGACTCAGAATTGTTTGGTCATGAAAAAGGTGCTTTTACAGGTGCGACAGATAATAGAAAAGGATACTTTGAGGTTGCTGACGGAGGAACTATTTTTTTAGATGAAGTCGCTGAATTACCCCTGCCAACTCAAGTTAGACTTTTGCGAGTGTTGGAAACTGGAGAATTTATTAAAGTAGGTGCTTCTAAAGTAAAAAAGACAGACGTTAGAATTATTGCAGCAACTAATGAAAATGTACAAAGTGCAATCAAAAAAGGTAAATTTAGGGAAGATTTATTTTATAGATTAAGTACTGTTCCTATTTTTTTAGAACCTTTAAGAGAAAGGAAAGATGATATTCATTTATTATTTAGGAAATTTTCATCTGATTTTGCTGAAAAATATCGAATGCCTGGAATTAGGCTTGATCAAGAAGCAGTTAAAATTTTAGAAAAATATTTATGGCCTGGAAATATTAGACAGCTTAAAAATGTTGCAGAACAAATATCGGTTATTGAAAAATCTAGATCGGTAAATAAACTGATTTTAAGTAAATACTTGCCCGATATTGATTCTGACAGAAACCTCCCAATGGTCATCGATGGAAAAAAAGAAAGTGACCATTTTTCAGAAAGAGATATACTCTATAAAGTTCTTTTTGAAATGAAGCAGGATGTAATAGAAATGAAAAGAGTTATTGTCGATTTATTGAATAATAATAATCTTTCAAATAATGAAAAAACTGCGTTAATTACTAAATTAAGTTCAGTTTCTAATGATGAAAAACAAAGCTTTCAAAGTGAGGTTGGTCAAACTATAGATTACAACGAAAAAGTTGAAAATAGTGAATCTCCATCTTACAATATATCATTTCAAGAAAGCGTTGAAATTGAAGAATCATTATCTCTTGAAGAAAGAGAGAAGGAACTTATACAAAAGGCATTAAAAAAACATAACGGAAGAAGAAAAAATGCTGCTAAAGAATTGGGTATTTCTGAAAGGACATTATATAGAAAAATCAAAGAATTTGAAATTCTAAAGTAAATGAATCAACTGAAAATTATAATACTAAGTTTGATATTAACAGCATGTTCCTTTCCTCAGTTTAGTTTCAAGTCTGGCGGATCTGAAACTAAAGAGATTGATGCTGAAACAGTACAAGTAGATTATTTTGACAATAAAAGCGCAATTGGAGGGCCTTTTCTTGGAGCATCATTTACAGAAAGTCTTAGAGATATAATGCAGGCTCAAACCAAGCTAAACTTGGTAGCTAAGAACGGAGATTTACAGGTATCTGGGATTATTAAAAATTATCTAATCTCACCTGTTAATATACAGGCAGGGAGTGAGAGTGCTGCTCAAAACAGACTTAAAATGTCAGTTTCTGTAGATACCTATTATAAAAAAAACGATTCTATTGGTCTTAATAAAAGTTTGTTTAGCGCATTTGTTGATTATAATGCGTCATCTGACTTCACTAATGTTGAAGAAGAATTGGTAGAAAATTTAAACTATCAAATTACTCAAGATATTTTTGATAAGATTTTTGGTGGAGAATGGTAGAGATTTCTTTAAAAAATATCAGCGAGGTAATTATTTCACCTAAAAAAGTATCTGAAAAAGATCTTAGAAATATTTTTGATTTAACTTTAAAGTATTCCTTTTCTGGTATTTGTTTTCTTTTTTTAGCAAGAGTTTTAAATTCTCAAAAAAGAATAGGGTTTGAACAAGTACTAAACAGCACAGCTCTCAGAATTGCTAACAGGTCATTACTTTATGATTGTATCCATAATGAAAAAAAAATAAAAACTAATCTTAAAGTTGAATTTGAAGATAATATTTCTATTGAGAAAAATATTGATTTAAATGAATTAGAAAAAAATATATATGGAAGTTTAATTCAAAATCAATTAATAAATGAACTAGAAGAACAAGTTGACAACGAAAAAGAAGAAAATGAAGAAAAAAATAGTGACCTAAATGAAAATAAAAAAATGCCATTTGAAAAATGGCTTTCTGGAACTGAAACTTTTAAATACGAAGAAAAAGAAAGGCATATTGATTCAATAATTAGAAATTTAAATGAAAGAAAAATTTCAAATGAGAAAAAGAATTTTTACTCGTCCTCTGTTGCTGCTAAAAAAAGCATCAAAGAAAATAATGAGATGAATACTGAAACACTTGCTGAAATTTATTTAAAACAAGGAAACTACCCTAGAGCAATTGAAATCTATGAGCATTTGATGTTGTCTAATCCAGAAAAAAAACTTTTCTTTGCAAGCCGAATAAATTTTATTAAACTGAAAACTCAATTATAACATGGCTACTTTATTAATGATTCTATCTACTATTGTTGCAATTTTGTTAATTGCTATAGTTCTGTTACAAAATTCCAAAGGAGGAGGGCTTGACTCTTCATTTGGTAATGTAAATCAACTTGGCGGTGTAGCACAATCAACAGAGACAATTGAAAAAGCGACATGGACATTAGCTGCGGTAATGGGTTTCTTGAGCTTACTTGCTGCATTTAATTTTGGAAGTGGTGAAAATGAAATTTCAACAGATATTGATAAAAATGAAGGAATAAGTTTACCCTCAAGTACAGATCCTGTAAATTTGCCCAATGATATGACCAAGTAATTAGTGTCATGATGTCATTTTAATCTTTTCCTTAGGTCAAATTGTCAATGATTATATTTTAAAATTCTTATGGCACAAAATGTGTACATAAATAACCATTAAACTTAAAAAGATAAATAATGTCTATAAATGTAAAACCACTAGCTGATAGAGTAATTATTGAACCTTCACCTGCAGAAGAAAAAACTACAGGAGGAATTATAATACCTGACACAGCTAAAGAAAAACCAAAAAAAGGTAAAGTAATTGCTGCTGGAAGCGGAAAAAAAGATGAGCCTGTTACAGTCAAAGAAGGTGATACTGTACTTTATGGTCAGTACAGTGGAACTGAAATAAAAATTGATGGAAACGATTATCTTATTATGAGAGAAAGTGACATTTTTGCAATTGTTAAATAAATTAAAAAATATAAAATGGCTAAAGAAATAGTTTTTGACGTAGAAGCAAGAGATAGACTTAAAAAAGGTGTTGATGCACTTGCTAATGCAGTTAAGGCAACATTAGGTCCCAAAGGAAGGAATGTTGTAATAGATAAGAAATTTGGTGCTCCACAAATTACTAAAGATGGTGTAACTGTGGCAAAAGAGATAGAACTTAAAGATCCAGTTGAAAATATGGGTGCTCAAATGGTAAAAGAAGTTGCATCAAAAACCAACGATATTGCTGGTGACGGAACTACAACTGCAACTGTTTTAGCGCAGGGAATTATAAATGCTGGACTTAAGAATGTTGCAGCTGGTGCCAACCCAATGGATCTCAAAAGAGGAATTGATAAGGCTGTAAAAACAGTTGTTGCTGAACTTAGAAAGTTATCAAAAGATGTAGGTTCAGACAACGATAAAATTAAACAAGTTGCATCAATTTCTGCAAATAATGATGAATCTATAGGTGCTCTTATTGCGGAAGCTATGAAGGTTGTCGGAAAAGATGGTGTAATAACTGTTGAAGAAGCTAAAGGAACAGAAACTGATGTAAAAACAGTTGAAGGTATGCAGTTTGACAGAGGATATCTATCCCCTTATTTTGTTACTAATCCAGAAAAAATGATTGCTGATTTGGAAAATCCATACATTTTAATTTACGACAAAAAAATATCTAATATGAAGGATTTACTTCCAGTATTAGAGCCTGTAGCACAAACTGGAAAACCATTACTAGTAATTGCTGAAGATGTTGATGGAGAAGCACTTGCAACTTTAGTTGTCAATAAAATAAGAGGTTCTTTAAAAATTGCAGCTGTAAAAGCTCCTGGTTTTGGCGATAGAAGAAAAGCTATGCTGGAAGATATTGCGATTTTAACCGGCGGAACAGTAATTTCTGAGGAAAGAGGATTCAAAATGGAAAATACTACATTAGATATGCTTGGAACTTGTGAAAAAGTAGAAATAGATAAAGACAATACAACGTTAGTAAACGGTGCAGGAAATAAGAAAGATATTTTAGCAAGAACAAATCAAATTAAAGCTCAAATAGAAACTACTTCATCCGATTATGACAAGGAGAAGCTTCAAGAAAGATTAGCTAAATTAGCTGGTGGTGTAGCTGTACTTTATGTAGGTGCCGCAACCGAAGTTGAGATGAAAGAGAAAAAAGATAGAGTTGACGATGCTCTTGCAGCTACAAGAGCCGCAGTAGAAGAAGGTATAATTCCTGGCGGTGGAGTTGCATATATTAGAGCAGCAGCGTCTTTGGACGAAAATAGTGGTTTAAATGAGGATGAATGTACTGGAATTAAAATTGTTAAAAGAGCTATAGAAGATCCTTTGAGAACAATAGTTGAAAACTCTGGTGGTGAAGGTGCAGTAATTGTTCAAAAAGTAAAAGAAGGAAAAGGCGATTATGGATACAATGCAAGAACAGATAAGTATGAATCATTACTTAAAGCTGGTGTTATTGACCCAACAAAAGTCTCTAGAATAGCATTAGAAAATGCTGCTTCAATTGCAGCAATGATGTTGACTACTGAATGTGTCATTTCAGATGAGCCAGAAGATGAAGCTCCAATGCCTCCAATGGGTGGAGGAATGCCTGGAGGAATGCCTGGAATGATGTAAAATTTAATATTAAATTATGATTAAAAAAGTCCATAGTAAAATATGGACTTTTTTTATGTTGAATTTTTGATTATCTGATCAATTACTAAAGGATCAAGCAAGGTTGATGTATCTCCTAAATTTGAGGTTTCTCCTTCGGCAATTTTTCTCAATATTCTTCTCATTATTTTACCCGACCTAGTTTTAGGAAGTCCAGTGACAAATTGTATTTTATCTGGTTTAGCAATTGAGCCAATTTCCTTTACAACAGTCTCTAAAATCTGCATTCTAAGTTCATCTACAGAAGTTGAGTTTTTTTCTAAAATTATATAAGCATAAATACCTTGCCCTTTAATTTTATGAGGATACCCTACTACAGCGCTTTCAATTACTAAAGGATGCTCATTAATTCCATTTTCTACTTCTGCCGTTCCCATTCTGTGACCAGAAACATTAATAACGTCATCAACTCTACCAGTAATTCTATAAAAACCATCATTATCTCTTTTACAGCCGTCGCCTGTAAAATATTTTCCAGGATAAATTGAAAAATACACATTTTTACACCTTTTATGATCTCCATAAATAGTTCTTATCATACTAGGCCAAGGAAATTTTATACATAAATTGCCCTCAACCCCATTTCCGGAAATTTCATCACCATTTTCATCAACTAAACACGGCTGAATGCCTGGGAGAGGAAGCGTTGCATAAGTAGGTTTTGTCTTTGTTATATGAGAAAGTGGTGAAATTAAAATCCCACCTGTTTCTGTTTGCCACCACGTATCTACGATTGAACAATTTTCATTGCCAATATTTTTATTGTACCAGTGCCAAGCTTCTTCATTAATAGGCTCCCCTACACTACCAAGTGTCTTTAAAGAACTTAAATTATACTTTTTAGGATAACTTGTTCCATAAGCTTGTAATGCTCTAATTGCAGTTGGAGCAGTATAAAAGATATTCACTCGATACTTTTCACATATTTCCCAAAAACGACCTGGATCAGGAAAAGTAGGCACACCTTCAAACATTACAGAAGTTGATCCAGAAAGCAAAGGACCATAGACAATGTAAGTATGTCCTGTAATCCAGCCAATGTCAGCAGTACACCAATAAATATCATTTTCATTGTATTGAAATACATTTCTAAAACTGTACTCAGCGTAAACCATATATCCTCCACAATTATGTTGGACTCCCTTGGGCTTACCAGTAGATCCCGACGTATATAATATAAATAATGGGTCTTCAGAATCCATTTCAGTGGCAGTAAGAAAATCACTTACTTTTAAAACTTCATCATGCCACCAAAAATCTCTATCTGATTTCATAGAAATTTCTTCACCGGTTCTTTTAAATACAATACAACTTTCAATGGTTTTACAAAAAACTAAAGCTTGATCAGCGATTTCTTTTAAACAAATTTGCTTATTACCTCGATAAGAACCGTCAGTTGTAATCAAAATATTACATGAAGAGTCATTGATTCTATCGGCAAGTGATTTAGCTGAGAAACCTGCAAATACAACAGAATGGATTGCCCCAATTCTGGCACATGCTAAAGTAGCAATTGTAAGCTCTGGTATCATAGGCATATACAAGCAGATTCTATCCCCTTTCTTTGCTCCATGATTTAATAATACGTTTGCAAATTCACATACCTTTTTGTGCAATTCTGAGTAAGTGATTTTAACCGAAGAATCATTTGGATCATTCGGTTCCCAAAGGATTGCAACTTTATCACCATTGGATTTCAAATGTCTATCTAAACAATTTTCTGTAATATTTAATTTTCCACCAATAAACCATTCTATAATAGGTGACTCGAAGTCCCAATTTAAAACCTTATTCCATTTTGATCTCCACTGAAAAGTTGAAGCTTTTTCGGCCCAAAAAAGTTCAGGATTATCTAAGCTTTTTTTGTATTCATTTTTATATTCTGAAAAACTATCAATTTTTTTCATTTTAATTTTTTAATCAAAATAAGCAAAATATTTAATACAATTAATTTAAGAATGTCCATCTAAGACCAAATTTAAAAAGTCTATCTGGAGAAGGAAAATGTAATGCTGAAAAATAGTTATAACCCATTAATCCTGAATTTAAATGGGATAACATAAAAAAGATAGTAACAGTCTTAATACTAGTTTTTGCTATAAAATCTACCATGACATAAGCGGGCTGAGAATTCTGATTGCTAATTGTAAATTGATTTAATTCAGATGAATAAGAGGGCAAAAAATAACTGCCAAAAAATTTAGCGTTAAGTCCCAAATCTAATTTTAAATTACCAACACTGTTTCCTAAAAGATAGTTAAACTTAAATTGCCCTACCCACTCAGGCAACTGAAAAATATTTGCCCCGCCCTGATATTGATAAATGATTTCAGAAAATAAACTGTATTTCTTCTTGGAAATAGTATGGTTTAAAGACGTTTGAATAACCTGAGAAGAAGAATTAAATTGTTCTGGAATTGAATAATTAACTAAATAAATTGGTTTGTCAATCTTGCTAAATTGTGCTTTTAGTGAAAGTGCATTAGAGGATATTTCTGCTGATGCATTCCAAAACATAATATCATTAAAGTTATTATTGTTCCATATATGATGATTACTTTTATAATTATTTATTTCAAATACTGGTTTAAATCTATTAAAATCAGCTAAGAGTTTTAATTCCTTGTTTTTAAAAATCTTTTTATTGTATAAAAAATTAAAAGCAGAATTATTTTTTTTGTAACCATATGGAAAATAGACTAACCCTAGATTTAAAGAACTTTTATTAGTTATTTTGGAATAATTTAAATTTAAAGATTGGTTAGTCAACAAAGTGTCAATACTATGATTTTTTTGGAATATAAATTCTGATCTCCAACCTGAGTTAAGAGAATGATAAGTCGAGTCCTCATTGTAAGTAAAAATATAATTGATAGTTGATGATATATTCTCAATTATCAAAGAGTCATAGGTGACTTCGGAGCTATCAAAATTATATAGAAATAATTCTGAGTTTAAACTGTCGAAATAAAGCCTGGAACTTCTTTGTATAGAATTATTAAAAAGAATTTTATTAGTTGTTTTTGGAATCAGAGAGTCTATGTCTTTATTTTTAAAAGTCCAGCTTTGATTTAGAAATAATTTTAAAAGCTTATTAGTAGAATAAGAATCTTGCATATTTACGTTTAAAACTTTTCTGTTACTTTCAAAAGAATTTGGATGAGTAAATGAAGAATCATTACTCAGCCCTCCATTTAATTGATTATATATCTTATGCCTTTTAATACCAAAAAATAATTTATAAGTTGAATCAGCTTTTTGGTTCATATAATGAATCTGCAAAAAATTATTATTTGTTGATTGGTTAAGGTAATAACCTTCATGAGTCCTTTTTAGAAATGAAATGGCGTAATATGATTTATTAGAGATCGATTGATTATGATATAATGCTAAGTTTTGTTCTAATTCTGGACCTAAGATATATTGCGCATCTACAGTTGGAACTTTATTTTTAATAATAGGCATGTTTGGCATTTCATTATAAAACATAAAATGACTGTCGTAAATAGAGAATAAATTTTTGTTGAATTTTAAAGACCTTACCCTGCTTCCTGGACCTCCAAAAGATAAATTATAAATATTAGAGTCTTCAAGCAAGGATAGTTGATTCCATACAGTAGGTCGAAAAATAGAATCATTAATACAGTAAAAAGTACCAAAAATAGAAATAAAGAAAATTGTGATACATTTTTTCATATTTAGTGAAAATATAAAAAAAGGTCATTACTATTATGAAATGACCTTTAAAGCGTAAAGAAAAATTCTAAGCCTGGGTTGTTGGACCACCAAAATTCAATGGAATTGTGGAAATCTGATCTGACTCTTTTATCTTACCATGTGATTTTTCATACTTAGATAAATTGTCTGAAAGTGCACGGTGAAGTTTTTTTGCATGCTCTGGGGTCATTACAATTCTAGACTTAACTTTCCCCTTAGGAACACCTGGCATTATTCTTATATAATCAACTATGAATTCAGATGAAGAATGAGTAATAATAGCTAAATTAGAATAAATACCTTCTGCAATTTCTTCAGAAAGTTCAATGTTTATTCCTTGTGGTTTTTTTTCTTCTGACATAAATCAACCCTCAATTTTATCTTCTACAATTTTTTCTTCTTTATTAGTCATTCTGTTTAAATCATCTACAGAACCTACTAATAAATCTCTAAATTTTTTCATTCCAGTACCAGCAGGTATTCTATGTCCAACAATAACATTTTCTTTTAACCCAAGCATGTGATCAACTTTTCCACTGACCGCTGCTTGATTTAAAACCTTTGTTGTTTCTTGGAATGAGGCAGCTGAGATAAAACTATCTGTATGTAATGAAGCTTTAGTTATACCCTGTAATAATGGTTCAGCAGTAGCAGTTAAAGCATCTCTAGAGTCAACTAGTTTTAAATCATTTCTCTTAAGTGCTGAATTCTCATCTCTTAATCTTCTTACTGAAACAATTTGGCCAGCTTTTAACTCTTTAGATTCTCCTGCATCAGATATTACTTTTTTACCAAAAATCTTATCATTCTCTAGCATGAACTCCCACTTATTTACTGCAGTATTCTCCAAGAATTTAGTATCGCCGGCTTCATTAATTTGGACTTTCTTCATCATTTGTCTAACAATAACTTCAAAATGCTTGTCATTAATTTTCACGCCCTGTAACCTGTAGACTTCTTGAATTTCATTAACAATATATTCTTGCACTGCTGTAGGGCCCTTAATTGATAGAATATCTTTAGGAGTTATAGCACCATCAGAAAGGGTTTGTCCAGCCTTTACAAAATCATTTTCCTGAACTAAAATATGTCTAGAAAGTGGTATTAAATATTTTTTAATCTCTCCTGTTCTAGCTTCAATGACAACTTCTCTATTACCTCGCTTTATTCTGCCATAAGATGCAACACCATCAATTTCTGAAACCACTGCTGGATTTGAGGGGTTTCTAGCCTCAAACATTTCAGTAACTCTAGGAAGACCACCCGTAATATCACCTGATTTCCCAGATTTTCTTGGGATTTTAACCATTATATTACCTGATTTAATTTTATCCCCATCTTTAACAATAATATGAGCATCAACAGGAAGGTTGTAAGATTTAAGTTCATTTCCAGTTTTATCTAAAACAGAAATTGTTGGAATCATTTTCTTATCTCTATTTTCTTTAATTACAATTTCCGTAAAACCAGTTTGTTCATCAACCTCTTCTCTGTAAGTTACACCTTCAGATAAATTATTGAATTTTAAAGATCCATCGAATTCTGAAATAATTACTGCATTATAAGGATCCCACTTACAAATAACATCCCCTTTTTTAAGTTTGTCTTTATCAGCAACTAATATTTTAGATCCGTAAGGAATATTAGCAGTCATAGATATATTTTTTGACTTATCAGTAATCTTTAATTCTCCAGCTCTTCCAATAACAATATTTTCAATTTCACCGTCATCACTAATTCGTTCTATTGTTCTTAGCTCTTCAATATCGATAACCCCATCTGTTTTAGCAGAAATTGAAGCTTGATCTGCAATATTTGAAGCAGTACCTCCAACGTGAAATGTTCTTAGCGTTAATTGAGTACCCGGTTCTCCAATAGACTGAGCTGCAATTACACCAACAGCTTCACCTTTTTGAACTATTTTACCTCTAGCAAGATTTCTGCCATAGCATTTTACACAAACTCCTCTTGTTAATTCACAAGTTAAAACAGATCTAATCTCTACTTCGTCAATTCCAGCATCTTCAATTTCGTTAGCAAGATCTTCATTGATCTCTTCACCTTCAGAAACTATAATTTCTAATGAAGTTGGATGAACAATATCAAATAAGGCTACTCTTCCAAGTATTCTGTCATATAGATTTTCAACTATTTCATCGCTCTTTTTAAGTGCGCTAATTGTTAGACCTCTAAGTGTACCACAATCGGGATGATTTATTACTACATCTTGAGCAACATCAACTAATCTTCTAGTTAAATAACCTGCATCAGCAGTTTTAAGAGCTGTATCGGCTAATCCTTTTCTAGCTCCGTGAGTAGAAATAAAATATTCTAGAATTGATAGGCCTTCCTTGAAGTTAGATAAAATTGGATTTTCAATAATATCTTGACCTCCAGATGCTCCAGACTTTTGTGGTTTTGCCATCAATCCTCTCATTCCAGATAATTGACGAATTTGTTCTTTAGATCCCCTAGCACCGGAATCCATCATCATATAGATAGAGTTAAATCCTTGTTGATCGGCTTTTAACTTTTCCATTAGAGTATTAGTTAATCTTGAATTAGTGTGTGTCCATATATCAATGATCTGGTTGTACCTTTCATTGTTGGTTATTAGACCCATGTTGTAATTCATCTTAACTTCATCCACTTCTTTTCTAGCTTTTTCTATAAGAATATCTTTTTCTTTAGGAACAACAACATCTGAAAGAATAAAAGACAAACCACCTTTAAATGACATTTGATATCCCAAATCCTTAATATCATCTAAAAATTTAGCAGTATTTGGAACACCAGATATTTTGATAATTCTAGTGATGATATCTCTAAGGGCTTTTTTAGTTAAAAGTTCATTGATATAACCTGCTTCTCTTGGAACTAACTCATTAAAGATTACTCTACCTGTAGTTGTCTCAATAATTTCTAAAACGTCCTCACCATTTCTATAATTATTTATTTTAACCTTAATTGGAGCATGAAGATCTAACTTCTTCTCATTGTAAGCGATTTTAACTTCTTCTGGAGAATAGAAAGTCATCCCCTCACCTTTAACAACGTGATCGTCCGTTGATGTTCTTATTTTAGTTATGTAATAAAGTCCTAAAACCATATCCTGTGAAGGAACTGTAATCGGAGCTCCATTCGCTGGATTTAAAATATTATGAGAAGCTAAAATTAATAACTGGGCTTCCAAAATAGCAGCGTTTCCTAAAGGAACATGAACTGCCATTTGATCACCATCAAAATCAGCATTGAAGGCAGTACAAACCAACGGATGCAGCTGAATAGCTTTACCCTCAATTAATTTAGGTTGAAATGCTTGAATTCCCAATCTGTGCAAGGTGGGTGCTCTGTTCAATAAGACCGGATGACCTTTTAATACATTTTCGAGGATATCCCATACAACTGGTTCTTTTTTATCAACTATTTTCTTTGCAGATTTAACAGTTTTAACGATTCCTCTTTCAATCATTTTTCTAATAATGAAAGGCTTGAATAACTCTGCAGCCATACCCTTAGGAAGTCCACATTCATGTAATTTCAAAGTTGGTCCTACTACAATTACGGATCTTGCAGAATAATCAACTCTTTTACCAAGAAGATTTTGTCTAAATCGACCTTGTTTTCCCTTTAAACTATCTGAAAGAGATTTTAATGGCCTATTTTTATCTGTTTTTACAGCACTTGATTTTCTTGAATTATCAAAAAGTGAATCTACAGATTCTTGAAGCATTCTTTTTTCATTTCTTAAAATTACTTCCGGAGCCTTGATTTCTATCAATCTCTTTAATCGGTTATTTCTGATTATAACTCTTCTGTATAAATCATTTAGATCTGACGTTGCAAATCTACCACCATCTAAAGGAACTAAAGGTCTTAAGTCTGGTGGAATAACAGGGACAACTTTTACAATCATCCATTCAGGTCTGTTTTCAATTCTACTATTTGCATCTCGAAAAGACTCTATAACTTGCAATCTTTTTAGTGCTTCATTTTTACGCTGTTGAGAAGTTTCATTATTAGCCTGATGTCTTAACTCGTAGGACTTGGCATCTAAATCTTCTCTTCCTAACAAATCATGTAATGCTTCAGCACCCATTTTTGCAATGAATTTATTTGGATCTGAATCTTCTAAATATTGGTTTTCTTTAGGAAGAGCTTCAAGGATATCTAAATATTCTTCTTCAGTAAGGAAATCTAATTTCTTAAGGGGTTCACTTTCAGAATTAAGGGTTTCACCAGCTTGGATAACAACATATCTTTCATAATAAATAATCTGATCCAATTTTTTTGTTGGAAGACCAAGTAAATAACCTATTTTATTAGGAAGAGATCTGAAATACCAAATGTGAGCAACTGGAACAACTAAAGCAATGTGTCCCATTCTTTCTCTTCTAACCTTTTTCTCAGTAACCTCAACACCACATCTGTCACAAACAATACCTTTGTAACGGATTCTTTTATACTTACCACAATGACACTCATAATCCTTAACTGGTCCAAAAATTCTTTCACAAAACAAACCATCTCTCTCCGGTTTATATGTCCTGTAATTAATGGTTTCAGGCTTTAAAACCTCTCCATGAGATCTTTCTAATATAGACTCTGGTGAAGCTAAGCTGATTGTAATTTTAGTAAAATCACTGTTGAATTTTTTATCTTTTCTAAAAGCCATTTTTTTTATTTATATATTATGAGTATTAATCTAAATCTATATTTAATCCTAAACCTTGTAATTCATTAAGCAATACGTTAAATGATTCAGGAATTCCAGGTTTAGGTAAGTTTTTACCTTTTACAATATTTTCATAGGCTTTTGCTCTACCTTGAACATCATCTGACTTAACGGTTAATATTTCCTGTAGAACATTTGAAGCACCATAAGCCTCTAAAGCCCAAACTTCCATTTCACCAAATCTTTGACCTCCAAACTGAGCTTTTCCTCCAAGTGGCTGCTGAGTAATTAATGAATAAGGTCCTATAGATCTTGCATGCATTTTATCATCTACCATATGGCTTAATTTAAGCATGTAAATTATTCCCACAGTAGCTGGCTGATCAAATCTATCTCCGGTTCCACCATCATAAAGATAAGTTTTGCCGTTTCTAGGAATACCAGCTTCATCTGAATACTTATCGATATCAGCTAGTGAAGCGCCATCAAAAATTGGAGTTGAAAATTTAAGATCTAGTTTTTGTCCTGCCCAAGCTAATACAGTTTCATAAATCTGACCTAGATTCATCCTGGAAGGTACACCTAAAGGGTTAAGTACTATATCAACTGGTGTTCCATCTTCAAGGAATGGCATATCTTCTTCTCTTACTATTCGAGCAACAATCCCTTTGTTACCGTGTCGCCCTGCCATTTTATCACCTACTTTTAATTTTCTTTTTTTAGCTAAGTAAACTTTAGCCATTTGAATAATTCCGTTAGGTAATTCGTCTCCAACTACAATTTGAAACTTTTTACGTTTATAATCACCAATAAGCTCAGTTGCCTTTAGATTATAATTATGTAAAGTCGTATCAACTAAGTAGTTTATTTCTTCATCTTTAGTCCAGTTTTTAGAATTAATGTGAATAAAATCTATTGATTTTAAAGTTTTCTCTGTAAACTTCACACCTTTCTTAATCACTTGTTCTTTGAAAACGTTTATTACTCCTTCGGATTTTTTAGTTCCTAAAATAGATAGTAACTTTTCTATTAACGAAGACTTAAGCTCAGCTTGTTTCATGACTTCTTCAGCATCCAATTGCTCAACAATAGGCTTGTCAGCTGCTTTTGATTTACGATCTTTTATTGCTTTAGAAAATAATTTTTTGTCAATTACAACTCCAGTTACAGAAGGTGAAACTTTTAATGATGCATCTTTAACATCTCCAGCCTTGTCGCCAAAAATTGCTCTAAGCAACTTCTCTTCTGGAGTAGGATCACTTTCTCCTTTAGGGGTTATTTTACCAATTAAAATGTCTCCCTCTTTAACTTCAGCTCCAACCCTTATAATTCCATTTTCATCTAAGTCTTTAGTAGCTTCTTCACTAACATTTGGAATATCAGATGTAAGTTCCTCTAAACCTCTTTTAGTATCTCTTACATCTAAACTGTACTCGTCAACATGAACACTAGTAAAAATATCATCTTTAACAACTTTTTCAGAAATAACTATTGCATCTTCAAAATTATAACCTTTCCAAGGCATGAATGCCACTTTTAAGTTTTGACCTAGAGCTAATTCACCATTATCGGTACCATAACCTTCTACAAGAACTTGACCTTTTTTAACCTTGTCGCCTTTTTTAACGATAGGTCTCAAATTAACCGAAGAACCTTGATTTGTCTTTTGAAATTTAGTAAGATTATAAACAGTAGTGTCAGTGTCAAAACTCACTAAAATATCATTTTCAGATAGCTTATACTTAATGTGAATTTCTATAGAATCTACATAAGAAACTGTACCCTCTTTTTCTGCATGAATTAACACTCTAGAATCTCTAGCAACTAATTCTTCAATTCCAGTACCAACTATAGGAGCAGTTGGATTTAACAATGGAACTGCTTGTCGTTGCATATTTGAACCCATTAATGCTCTGTTTGCATCATCATGTTCTAAGAAAGGAATACAAGATGCAGCAATTGAAGCAATTTGATTCGCTCCTACATCAATTAAATTAATTTCTTCTTTTGGAGGCAGTGGAAAGTCCCCCATAAATCTTGAAATAACATTTTCATTTTGAAAAGTTCCATCTTTAGTAATCTGAGCGTTTGCTTGTGCAATATATTTATTATCTTCTTCTTCAGCAGATAAATAAATTGGCTCTGATCCTAAATCTACTTTTCCTTTTTTAACTTCTCTGTAAGGTGTTTCTATAAATCCTAATCTATTTACTTTTGCATAAACACATAATGAAGAAATTAAACCAATATTTGGTCCCTCAGGTGTTTCAATAGTACAAAGTCTACCATAGTGAGTGTAATGAACATCTCTAACCTCAAATCCTGCTCTTTCTCTAGTAAGTCCGCCTGGTCCTAGTGCTGAAAGACGTCTTTTGTGAGTAACTTCAGCTAATGGATTTGTTTGATCCATAAATTGAGACAATTGATTAGTTCCAAAAAATGAATTTATTACACTTGAAAGCGTTTTAGCATTAATTAAATCTATTGGAGTAAAAACTTCGTTATCTCTAACATTCATTCTTTCTCTAATTGTTCTTGCCATTCTAGCTAAACCAACACCAAATTGAGAATACAACTGCTCCCCAACAGTCCTAACTCTTCTATTACTTAAATGATCTATATCATCTACGTCTGTTTTAGAGTTAATTAATTCTATAAGATATTTTACAATAGAGATTATATCTGTTTTTGTAAGTACTCTTTGGGATTCTTCAATATCTAATCCTAATTTTTTATTAATTCTGTATCTTCCAACTTCACCTAAATCATATCTCTGTTCAGAAAAGAATAATTTATCGATTACACCTCTTGCTGTTTCTTCATCAGGCGGCTCAGCATTTCTTAGTTGTCTATAAATATGCTCAACTGCTTCCTTTTCAGAGTTAGATGTATCTTTCTGTAAAGTATTATAGATAATAGCAAAGTCAGCAGAGTTTATATTCTCTTTATGAAGAATAACAGTCTTAACACCTGCATCCTCTATCAATGCTAAATGCTCTTCTTCAATGATAGTTTCACGGTCAATTAAAACCTCATTTCTTTCAATTGAAACAACTTCTCCAGTATCTTCATCAACAAAATCTTCAACCCAGGATTTTAAAACTCTCGCAGCAAGTTTTCTTTCTACAATTTTTTTAAGATTTGCTTTGGTAACTTTAACTTCATCTGCTAAATCAAATATTTCTAATATATCTTTGTCACTTTCATAACCAATAGCTCTAAAAAGTGTTGTAACTGGCAATTTTTTCTTTCTATCAATGTATGCATACATTACGCTATTGATATCAGTAGCAAATTCTATCCATGAACCTTTAAAAGGTATTACTCTAGCAGAATATAACTTTGTACCATTAGCGTGTCTACTTTGGCTAAAGAACACACCTGGTGATCTATGTAATTGAGAAACAACAACTCTCTCTGCTCCATTAATAATAAAGGAACCCTTTGGACTCATGTATGGAATTGTTCCTAAATAAACTTCCTGAACAATTGTTTCAAAATCTTCGTGTTCGGGGTCAGTACAATATAATTTCATTACAGCTTTGAGAGGAACGGAGTAAGTTAAGCCTCTATCAATACACTCTTCTATATTATATCTTGGCGGATCAACAAAATAATCCAAAAATTCTAATACAAATTGATTTCGTGTATCAGTGATAGGAAAGTTTTCCGAAAAAACCTTAAATAATCCTTCATCAATTCTGTTCTCAGACGTAGTTTCTAATTGAAAAAATTCTTGAAAAGATTTAATTTGAATATCTAAAAAATCTGGATATGAAAAACGATGCTGACTAGATGCAAAGTTTATTCTTTCTGTAATATTATTTGATTTGGCCAATGTTATGTAAATTTAGTTATTATGTATTAAAAAAGGGTATAGGCCCAAGAAAACTTAGGCCTACAATCATATTAAAATTTGAATTACTTCAACTCAACCTCTGCACCAGCTTCTTCTAAAGCTTTTTTGATGCCATCAGCCTCGTCTTTACCAACACCTTCTTTAATTGCTTTTGGTGCTCCATCAACTAATTCTTTAGCTTCTTTAAGGCCTAATCCAGTAAGCTCTTTTACTGCTTTTACCACCTGAAGTTTAGATCCTCCTGCTGCAGTAAGAATAACATCAAACTCTGATTTCTCTTCAACAGCGCCGGCATCACCACCACCTGCTGGAGCTGCTACTGCTACTGCTGCTGCTGCAGGCTCTATTCCATGCTCGTCTTTAAGAACTGCTGCTAATTCATTTACTTCTTTTACAGTTAAGTTTACCAACTCTTCTGCTATTGCTTTTATATCTGCCATTTTTATTTGTTTTTAAAAAATTTATTGTTTAGTTATTTTATGATTCTTTTTCGGAAAGGGTTTTTACTAATCCAGCAATCTTACCTTTACTTGAGGTTAATGCCGAAATAACATTCTTAGCTGGAGATTGTAATAATCCTATGACTTCGCCAATTAGTTCGTCTTTAGATTTAATTTCTGCTAGTAAATTTAACTGATCATCACCTATATATATAGATTCTTCAACAAATGCACCCTTTAAAACTGGCTTATCGTTTTTCTTACGAAAATCTTTAATCAATTTAGCAGGTAAATTGCCTGTGTCAGACAACATAATTGCTGTAGGACCAGGTAAAATATCATACAATTCTGTGAAGTCTTTTCCCTGTACGTTATCCATCGCTTTTCTAAGCAATGTGTTTTTAACAACGCTAAGCTTAATATTTTTTGCAAAACACTGTCTCCTAAGTGAGCTAGTAGCTACCGCGTCAAGATTTGAGATGTCTGCAATATAAATAATATTGTTTTCATCTAACCTTTTGCTAAGGTCATCAATCATTAACTGTTTTTCTTCTTTATTCATATTAAATGTTTTGATGATTAAGCTTCAACACTTTTAGGTTCAACTTTAACCCCAGGGCTCATTGTACTAGAAATAGTTACACTTCTAAAATAAACTCCTTTAGATGATGAAGGCTTTAATTTAATTAATGCTGTTAATAGTTCGTTAGCATTATCAATAATTTGCTTTAACTCAAATGATGCCTTTCCAATTGGCGAATGAATTATACCATATTTATCAACTTTGAAATCTATTTTTCCAGCCTTAACATCGGTTACAGCTTGTCCAACATTCATAGTTACAGTACCAGTTTTGGGATTTGGCATTAGTCCTCTAGGTCCTAAAATTCTACCTAGAGCACCTACTTTGCCCATAACAGAAGGCATAGTAATAATTACATCCACATCTGTCCAACCTTGTTTGATTTTTTCAATATATTCATCAAGACCAGCAAAATCTGCACCAGCATCAGTTGCCTCCTTTTCTTTATCAGGACTACATAAAACCAAAACTTTAACATCTTTTCCAGTTCCATGAGGAAGAGATACTGTACCTCTAACCATTTGGTTAGCTTTTCTAGGATCAACACCTAATTTAATCGCGAGATCAACAGTAGAATCAAATTTCTGTTTTGAAATATCCTTAATAATTTTTGAGGCATCTTCTAATGAATAAGATTTCTCTATATCAAACTTGGATAAAGCTTCCTTTCTATATTTTGAGAGTGTCATTATTGTTAATTTTATGATTAATTACTCCAAGGAGCTTTTCCTTTTACATTCAAGCCCATACTTCTTGCTGTTCCAGCCATCATCTTCATTGCAGATTCAACTGTAAAGCAATTTAGATCAGGCATTTTATCTTCTGATATTATCTTAATTTGATCCCATGTAATTGACCCAATTTTGATTTTATTAGATTCTGGAGAACCTTTTTTAATCTTAACTGCTTCCAGTAACTGTACAGCTGCTGGGGGTGTTTTTACAACAAAATCAAAGGACTTGTCAGAGTAAACAGTAATTACACAAGGTAAAACCTTTCCTGCTTTTTCTTGAGTACGTGCATTAAACTGCTTACAAAACTCCATAATATTAACTCCTTTTGCACCTAACGCAGGTCCTACAGGAGGAGAAGGATTTGCAGCACCACCCCTAATTTGAAGTTTAATTAATCCACTTATTTCTTTAGCCATTTTTATTTATTTATAAATATGTAAAACGCCACAGGGAAGCTTAACAGTATTGTTTTACAATTTCGTTATTATCCATCTTTCTCAACTTGCATATAGTTTAACTCTAAAGGTGTTTTACGACCGAAGATTTTAACCATAACAGTTAACTTTTTCTTTTCCTCATTAATATTTTCTATAATTCCATTAAAATTGTTGAACGGTCCATCCACTACTTTAACTGACTCGCCAATGACATATGGAATATTCATTTCCTCATCGTTGACAGCTAACTCGTCAACTTTACCTAAAATTCTATTTACTTCAGTTTGTCTCATTGGAAGAGGATCTCCCCCTTTTGTAGCACCTAGAAAACCAAGAACATTAGTCAAAGATTTAATTATATGTTCTACTTCGCCAATAAGTGCAGCCTGAATTAAAACATAACCTGGAAAATAATTTTTTTCTTTAGAAATCTTTTTTCCTTTTCTAATTTGATAAATCTTTTCTGTTGGAATTAAAACTTGCTCCACGTAATCATTTAATTTATGCCTGTCAATTTCTAATTCTAACAACTCTTTGACTCTTTTTTCCTTGCCACTTATAGCTCTAATAACATACCACTTTTTTGTAATCTCAGACATAATTTAATTATTGATAAAGTGATAAATAAATCCTAAAATGCCTCTCCAGCTAAAAGATGCAGCATTATCAGACACAGGCCATATGCCAAAAATATAATCCATTAACCATATAATTAGTGCCAAAATAATACTTGTTACTAAAACGATGATTGAGCTAGTTTGTAAATCTTGCCAAGTAGGCCACGAAACTTTATTTGAAAGCTCGTGAACAATTTCTTCAATATAATTTTTAATTCCAGCCAATTTAATTCTTTTAACTTGTTTGCACGGATGGAGAGATTCGAACTCCCGACACCTGGTTTTGGAGACCAGTGCTCTACCAACTGAGCTACATCCGTAATATACACCTAAAGGCATTCTACTACTAGAACACCTTTAGAGATCACAAACTTCTATTTATACTATTTTACAATTTCAGTTACCTGACCTGCTCCAACAGTTCTTCCACCTTCTCTAATAGCAAATCTTAATCCTACATCCATAGCAACACCCGTAATTAATTCTACATCAATAGTAACATTGTCACCAGGCATAACCATTTCTCTTCCTGACTCAAGTTTTATTGTTCCAGTAACATCAAGTGTTCTAAAGTAGAATTGTGGTCTGTAATTATTATGAAATGGAGTATGTCTACCACCCTCTTCTTTTTTCAAAATATATACTTCAGCTTTAAATTTAGCATGAGGAGTAATTGTACCAGGTTTAGCAATAACCATTCCTCTTTTTATAGCTTCTTTTTCAATTCCTCTGAGTAATAAACCTACATTTTCACCAGCTCTACCTTCGTCTAATATTTTTCTAAACATTTCAACACCAGTAACGGTAGAAGACATTTTTTCTTCACTTAGACCTACAATATCAACGTTATCACCAGTGTTAACAATTCCAGTTTCAATAGCACCTGTTGCAACAGTTCCTCTTCCAGTAATAGAGAATACATCTTCAACAGACATTAAAAATGGTTTTGCTTCATCTCTTACCGGAGTTTCAATCCAAGTGTCTACAGTTTTCATTAATTCCAATACTGAATCAACTCCAGACTGCTCACCATTAAGAGCTGCTAAGGCAGAACCTTTAATAATAGGAGTGTCATTAAAATCATAAGATTCTAATAAGTCTCCTAATTCCATTTCTACTAATTCAATTAGTTCTTCATCGTCAACTAAATCAACTTTATTCATAAAGACAACAAGTCTAGGTACATTAACCTGCTTAGCTAAAAGAATGTGCTCTCTTGTTTGAGGCATAGGACCATCAGTTGCTGCGCAAACTAAAATTCCACCATCCATTTGTGCTGCACCTGTAACCATGTTTTTAACATAATCTGCGTGACCTGGACAGTCAACGTGCGCATAGTGACGTTTTTCAGTTTCATATTCAATATGAGCAGTATTAATAGTAATACCTCTTTCTTTTTCTTCAGGTGCATTATCAATCTGATCGAAATCTTGCTTATCAGCTAGTCCTGCATCAGAAAGCACTTTAGAAATTGCTGCAGTAAGTGTGGTTTTCCCATGATCTACATGACCTATGGTACCTACGTTTACATGCGGTTTGGTTCTTTCGAAATTTTCTTTTGCCATTTCTTTTGTTGTTTAGTTACTAATTTATTTTTATTTATTTTTTATTTTATATATTAAATGCCGTTAAGCACATGAGCCAATGACGGGAGTTGAACCCGTGACCTCTTCCTTACCAAGGAAGCGCTCTACCTCTGAGCTACATCGGCAGTTCCATTAAAAAAGAGCGGGAGACGAGATTCGAACTCGCGACCCTCAGCTTGGAAGGCTGATGCTCTACCAACTGAGCTACTCCCGCAAAATGGACCACAAATGTAATACATAATAACGTACCCATTAAAAAAAAGTGCAGAATATGTCACATTGGTATTGGCTTGGGTGGGGAGAGCAGGATTCGAACCTGCGAAGGCGAAGCCATCAGATTTACAGTCTGACCTCGTTGACCGCTTGAGTATCTCCCCTGAAATACTTTATATAAAGAACTTAAAGCCGATGGAGGGACTCGAACCCACGACCTGCTGATTACAAATCAGCTGCTCTAGCCAGCTGAGCTACATCGGCAAAATACCCCTACTTCGCAGAAAAGGTTTGCAAATTTATAAAAAGATATTGTATATATTACAAAGTGATAAAAAAAATTAACTTTTTGTATAAAGCTTTTCTTTATGTTTAGTGATTTGGATCCTTAAAGCATCTACCGCATCATCTATTGCTTCCTCGAATGATTTAGATCTTTTTTTTGCAAAAAGTTCTTTTCCGGGAACATTAATTTTTATTTCTACAAGTTTATTATTATTGGAATTCGGTGTTATTATTTTAAGGAAAACCTCCGAATCTACAATATTTCCAAAAAACAAATTAAGCTTATTAACTTTTTGGTTAATAAAATCAACTAACTTTTGATCGGCTGAAAATTGAATACTGTGTACTTTTACTTGCATAATTTTAATATTTTATCCACGTGGATGTGACTGTTTGTGAATAGTTTTTAACTTTTTAAAAGTATTATGGGTGTATATCTGAGTTGCAGATAGACTTTCATGACCTAATATCTCCTTAATTGCGTTTAAGTCTGCGCCATTATTTAACATATGTGTAGCAAAAGAATGTCTTAAAATATGTGGGCTCTTTTTTTGCTTACTTGACACCATAGAAAGATAATAGTTTACCTTTCTATAAACAAACTTTTCATAGAGTTTATTGCCCTTGTCTGTGACAAAAAAAGAATTAGACTTAGGGAAAAACTCTTTTTTAAGTTCCAAATACTGATCCAAGAACATATTTGTTTTCTTAGACAGAGGAATTATTCTTTCCTTATTTCTTTTACCTAAGACCTTTAATTCTGAATTTCTTATGTCTTTTTCTTTTAAACCTATAAGCTCTGAAAGTCTAATTCCAGACTGATATAACAAATACAACATAATTTTATCCCTAAACCCTTTAAAAGAATCTTCAAATTCAAATTCTTGAAACAAATTCACAATTTCTTCTTCCTTTAAAAAAGTCGGCAGACGGCTGTCTATTTTTGGAGTTTCTATTAATTGAACAGGAGATGACAAAACAATTTTTTCCTTTTTCAAAAATTTATAAATAGATTTTATGGTACTGATTTTTCTAGCTACACTTGATTTGGCTAGATTAGACTCTATAAGATTAACCATATAACTTCTGATATGGAGCATTTCAACAGCTGAAAATTTAATGCCTGAGTAGAAATTTGATAAATATAAATTGAATTGAATTAAATCGTTTTTATATGAAACCACAGTGTGAGAAGAATATCTTTTCTCTACTTTTAAATAGTTCAAAAAACTGTTTATAATTTCAAGGTTAGTCAATAAATAAAATATTAATTAACCTAATATAAAAAAAAAGAGGGCTAAAAGCCCTCTAAAAATTAATATAATTTTAAATATTTTATTCTGCAGCTTTGAGTTTCTCAACATACTCTGCTTTAATAACTTGCTGTCTTCTGACAATAGATTTTTTTGTGTACTCTTTTCTGGTTCTTAATTCCTTAAGAACACCAGTTCTTTCAAACTTTTTTTTGTACTTTTTAAGAGCTCTTTCTATAGACTCTCCTTCTTTTACGGGTATTTGTAGCATTTAATAAATTTATAGTTTGCAAATGTATACAATTAAAATAAATCTCCAAAAAGAAATTTAATTAATTAATAAGGTTCTTGAAATTACTAATTTCTGTATTTCTGATGTTCCCTCACCAATTGTGCTTAATTTGGAATCTCTATAAAATTTCTCAACTGGGTATTCTTTTGAATAACCATATCCACCAAATATTTGAACAGCATCGTTAGCAACAGAGACAGCAACTTCAGAAGCTTTATATTTTGCAATAGCAGAATAATAGTTTGCCTTATCAGAACCTAATAAAATTTGATTTGCTGCTTTAAATAGCAACATTTTAGAAGCTTCAATTTCAGTTGCCATATCAGCTAATTTAAATGAAATGCCTTGAAATTTACTAATTGGCTTTCCAAATTGCTCTCTTTCTTTGGAGTAATTTATAGAAGCATTCATTGCTCCTTGAGCCATCCCTAAAGCCATTGCTCCAATAGATATTCTTCCCCCGTCTAAAATCTTCATTGACTGGATAAAGCCCTCACCAACATTTCCAATAATATTATCTTTATGAACTTTACAGTTATCAAAAATTACTTCCGAAGTTTCCGATGCTCTCATTCCTAATTTATCTTCTTTCTTTCCAGAAACAAAACCTTTTGTTCCTCTTTCTACAGCAAAAGCTGTCATTCCATGAGAATCTAATAATTCGCCAGTTCTTACAATAACAACAATAATATCACCAGATATTCCGTGGGTTATAAAGTTCTTTGATCCGTTTATAATCCAATAATCTCCATCTTTTTCAGCAACACATTTCATTCTCATAGCATCCGAACCAGTATTAGGCTCCGTCAAACCCCAGGCGCCAATCCATTCACCAGAAGATAATTTCGGAAGCCATTTATTTTTCTGATTATCGTTTCCAAACTTTAATAAATGATTTACACATAAAGAATTATGAGCTGCAAGTGACAAACCAATAGCTCCGCAAACTTTTGATATTTCTTTTATAACCAAAATATATTCAACGTAACCAAGACCAACTCCACCAAATTTTTCTGGAACTAAAATCCCCATTAACCCTAATTTTCCAGCTTTTGCAAAGAGTTCGATAGGGAAGAATTGGTTTTCATCCCATTTTTTGACATTAGGCATTATCTCTTTTTCAGCGAAATCTTTTGCCATTTGCTGAATATTTTGCTGATCTTCTGAGTATTCAAAATTCATTTTTATTTGTTTTTAATATTTAACAATGCTATTAATATTATCAGAGAATTTTCTTAAGTTCTTCCTGCCTTTTAGAAAATCAAGTTCAATAATAAAAGAAAAACCGTCAACAATTGCACCTTGATCAATAATTAATTTTGCAGCTGCGCAAGCCGTACCCCCTGTAGCCAATAAGTCATCGTGAATAATTACTCTGTCACCAGGACCTATATCGCCAATATTCATCTCAATAGTTGCTTGTCCATATTCTAAATTATAATCTGTGGATATAGTTTTATAAGGAAGCTTTCCTTTTTTTCTAATCAAAACAAAAGAAATATTTTTTTCAATAGAAACTGGAATACCAAATAGAAACCCTCTACTTTCTATACCAACTATATGAGTAGATCTATTAGAAACAAACCCTGAAAGTTTTTTTACAATCTTTGAAGATAATTTTGGATTTTTAAGTATGGGAGTAATATCTTTAAAAGAAATTCCTTTTTTAGGAAAATCTTTTACATCTCTTATTTTATCTTTAATCTCCTCTACTAAACTCAATTTAAAGTGATTTATTAATACTCAGGTAAGGTACAATTTTATAATATAAATTATCTTTAAGAATATGTATTTTTTTTAAATCTTCTAATGATTTAAAAGTTCCATGCTGCACTCTAAAATTAACAATTGCATTAGCAACATTCCATTTTATATAAGGATGACTTTTAAGTTCATCTATAGAACACGTATTTAAATTAATCTTTAAAATACTAGAATCTTTTATTTGTAAATATTGATCAAAACTCTTAAAAAGACTATCACTAATACTATAAACTTCGTTTAATTGACTAGCAGTAATAAATCCTCCTAAAGCTTTTTTATAATTTAGAATATGAATTGCGCGTTTTTTCCCAATTCCCTTAATTTTTTTCCATTGGGAGGTGTCGGCTAAATTAATATTTACCCTAAAAACTGAAGTAACAGATTTAGAATAATTAGTAGGTCTATTTGACAAGGATTTAATCCTATTTAAATATGTTGGATTTAGAAATAAAACTTTGGGTTCTTTATTATTTAATGTTTTAATTTGAGAAACTAAACGAAGATTTTTCGGAGAATTAAAGACATAGTATTCAAACTCTTTATTACTACTTTTCTTGTAGAACAATGTGTCAAAATATTTTTTCAAATTATAATTTGGTTTTTTTGAAGATAGAATACGAATAAATGATTTTTGATTATTTGATCTTATTACTTGGGTTGGAAAATCAACAATTGAGTCTAGCATTTTTTTATTACTATCATTAAAAGCATAGCATTTTAATAATTGTTTTTTAGTCTTGAAATTATTTATCTTTTTCTTATAATTTTCTACTATTCTAATTTGTGAGTTAGAAAATCCCATTTTAATCCAGTCATTTTTAGACCATGAGTTTGGATTTTTGTTAATAGGAATTATTATCTCCCTTATCGTCGCATGGACTGGAGATATTTGATTTTCAACTATTGTTACAGGGCTTATAGTTTCTTGGAATTGCTTTTTTAAATAAAGGAATGAAAAGTAGCTCACAAAAATTAATAGCAAGAAAAAAACTCCTCTTCGCTGAGAGGGTGAATAAATTAAATTGAATTTCATCTATTCAAAATAACAAAATTATTTTTCTTTATTAATTGCTGTTAAATATCTAGCCAGTTGTTTTTTAACAACAGGGAATAAAAAGTATAGTCCTATCATGTTTGGAAAAACCATTGCAAAAATCATAGCGTCTGAAAAAGCCCAGATAGAATTCATACTAGCTGCTGCACCAATAACAACAAAAACTAAGAACAAAATTTTATATGTCAAATCAGCTGCTTTTCCTCTTCCAAACAAAAATTTCCAAGACTGGAGTCCGTAATAAGACCATGAAATCATTGTAGAGACTGCAAAAAGAACAACTGCAATTGTTAAAAATACGTTTGAAAAAGGAATATATTCTGCAAATGCCATGGATGTTATTCCAGCACCTTCATAGGCAATACCATCAATTAAAACAGTTCCATCAGTACCTCCATACTCAAATGCTCCACCAAAATTAAAAATAATTATTACCAAGGCTGTCATAGTACAGATAACTACAGTATCTATAAAAGGTTCTAAAAGAGCTACTAAACCCTCTGATGCAGAATATTTAGTTTTTACTGCTGAATGAGCTATGGATGCTGAACCAGCACCAGCTTCATTTGAAAAAGCTGCTCTTTTAAACCCAACTAATAAAACACCTATAATTCCACCAACGCCAATTGCCTCAGGATTAAATGCCTGAGAAAAAATTAGACTAAATGCATCGTCTATTAAATTGAAATTAATTACTATAATATACAAACAAGCCAATAAATAAAGTACTGCCATAAATGGAACGATTTTTTCTGTAACAGAAGCAATTCTTTTAATACCACCTATTATTATAATACCAACTAGAAGAGCCAAAACAATTCCAATAAATGCACCTGCACTTGAGCTTTCTAGGCCTATCAAATCTTTAATAACAATAGTAGCCTGATTGGATTGAGCTGCATTTCCTCCTCCAAACGAACCTCCAATACAAAAAATTGCAAATAAAACTGAGGTTATTTTCCCTAGTAGCGTAAATCCTTTTTCTTTTAGTCCTTTGCTTAAATAATACATCGGTCCTCCATAAACTGTACCATCATCGCCAATATCTCTATACTGTACTCCAAGTGTACATTCAACAAATTTTGTAGACATTCCTAGTAATCCACATATAATCATCCAGAAAGTTGCCCCAGGTCCGCCAAGAGCTATTGCCAATGCAACCCCAGCAATATTTCCATTGCCAACAGTCCCAGAAACAGCAGTAGCCAGAGCTTGAAAATGAGTAACCTCACCTTGTTTACTTTCGTCAGAAATCGTGTCTTTAATATCTCCATCAATTGCTAAATCTGATTTTGTATTAACAGAAGAATCAACATGATCGTACTTTCCTCTTACAACGTTAATAGCTTTAGAAAAATATTTAATATTAGGAAAGGCAAAATATATTGTAAAAAATAAGGCACTGAAAACTAATAAAACTATAACAAAAGGAGCGCCGTCAAAAACTTCAAAAAAAACTACTTTAGAAACCAAATCTGAAAAAGGTTGAAATGCTTTGTCAATTTGCTGATCTAATCCTATATTATTTGTTTGATTATTTGCCAATATGAAATTTGGCAAGGATAATATTAAAGGCAGTACAAGTTTAAATTTCATGATTTTTAATTTGTTGATCCATAATTTTAATTCCTTCCAAAAAGTCTACAGGATTAAAGTCTAAATCTTTCTTAGCCTTAGTAATATCAAAACCTGTAGATAATGGTCGAGTTGCAGACTGGTTTAAAGATGCTGAAGTTACTGGTAGAATTAAAGATTTATCTAAATTATAAAAATCTGCGACTTTATGTACTAAATCTAAAATACTGTAGGTTTTTGGGCCAGATAAATGATATAGTCCAAAAGCTGATTTATCAATAATAGAAATGCATCCTTTGGCTAAATCTTCTGCAAGTGTTGGAGATCTGAGCTGATCATTGACCACATTAATAGTATTTCCATTTTCAATTTCTTTTTTAGCCCAAAGTACAATATTAGAACGGCTCATATTATCTGTAATACCATAAATTATAATTGTTCTAGCTATAGTCCAATTAGTCATTATTTTTTTTACAATTTCTTCGGATTTTAATTTAGATTTTGCATAGAAATGTAGAGGATTAGGTTTGTCGTTTTCAGTATAGGGACCTGACTTTCCATCAAAAACAAAATCTGTACTTAAGTGTAATAAATGAGATTTTGAAACTTCACAAGATTTTGCTAAGTTTTCTACAGCCTTAACATTGATTTCCCAACAAGAATCTTGATTTTCCTCACAGTAATCTACGTTTGTCATTGCTGCACAATTAATTACAGCATCTGGGTTTTCATTTTCAAAAACTTTTTTGACTTCTTCATTTTTAGTTATATCAAGATCAACATACCTATAACCAGATTTAGTAATTAATCGATTTAAACCTTTTGAAGACGCTAGTAAATCAATATCTTTTCTTTCTATTAAACTATATATAATTTTTTGCCCTAGAAGGCCATTTGAACCGGTAACTAAAACTTTTTTTCTAATCATTTAAAATATAATATGGAAAATTATTATTTAAAATCCCAAACGGTTTTTCTTTTCTTAGGCCAAGTTAATTTGTCCTTATTCTCTAAAAAATAAGCCATTGGGAAATAAATTAAAAGTGGACTTCCTAATGTAACAAAACTTAAATAAATAAAAAACTTTCTAACTAAAGCAGGATTAACTCCAAATTTAGTGCCAATCCATTCACTTACTCCAAATGCTCTTTTTTCAAAAAAAATTATAATCTTATCAAATACAGAAAAATAAAA
Source organism: Cryomorphaceae bacterium (assembly GCA_905182525.1). Taxonomy (GTDB): domain Bacteria; phylum Bacteroidota; class Bacteroidia; order Flavobacteriales_D; family Parvicellaceae; genus MED-G20. Next base: position 78,278 of record CAJJBV010000003.1, read on the forward strand.
CTTCATATAAAACTATTTTATAAATATTTTGACATTTCTTGTTGAATTTTCAAAGCTTCTTCTCTTGATTTCAAATCAAAGTTTTCTTGATCTCCAGCATATATTATGCCTCTTGATGAGTTAATCAACAATCCTATATCTTGATTAATACCATTAGTAATCACTTCTTTTAAATCCCCTCCTTGAGCTCCAATTCCTGGAATTAAAAAGAAATGTTTAGGTAAGGTTTTCCTTATTTGTTTTAAATCATTAGCCTTTGTAGCTCCAACAACATACATCATATTTTCAGAATTTCCCCATTCACTAGAAACTTTAATTACTTCTTGATAGAGTTTTTTTCCATTTTTAAGAGCTAGATTTTGAAAAGAATTTGAACCTTCATTGCTTGTTAATCCCAAAACTATAGTCCATTTGTTTTTGAAATTTAAAAAAGGCATTAAAGAGTCTATTCCCATATAAGGTGCAACAGTTATTGAATCAAAGTTGTAAGTAGAAAAAAATGTTTGTGCATATTTTTTAGAAGTATTTCCAATATCTCCTCTTTTAGCGTCCGCAATTGTAAAAATATCTTTAGGTATATAATCTACTGTTTTTTTAAGGCTTTCCCAGCCTTTAGCTCCCATTGCCTCATAAAATGCAATATTTGGTTTATAAGCAACACAAAGATCTTTAGTTGAATCAATAATTCTTTTATTAAATTCAAAAACAGGATCTTCAAATTCTAATAAAAATTTAGGAATCTTTGAAATATCAGTATCTAGACCTATGCATAAAAAAGATTTTTTAATTCGAATTTGATCTATTAATTCTTTTTTATTCATTGTTCATCTAATTTGCTCTCATTAAGTTTTTCAGCATTTTCTGCCATAATTAAAGCATCTATCATTTCTTGAATATCTCCATTCATAAAGTTAGAAAGATTATATATTGTTTTATTAATTCTATGATCTGTAATTCTGCCTTGAGGATAATTATAAGTTCTAATTTTTGCTGATCTGTCTCCTGTAGAAATTAAGGACTTTCTTTCGTCTGCTCTTTCTTTATCTAATCGTTCTTCTTCTGCTTTATAAAGTCGAGATCTTAAAACTTTTAGTGCTTTTTCATAGTTCTTGTGCTGCGACCTTCCATCTTGACATTCTACAACAGTTCCTGTTGGTAAGTGAGTAACTCTGACAGCAGATTCTGTTTTATTAACATGTTGTCCTCCAGCACCAGATGCTCTGTAGGTATCTTTTTTAACATCTGTCAAATTAAGTTCGAAATCAACTTCCTCAGCTTCAGGAAGTACTGCTACAGTAATTGCAGATGTATGTACCCTGCCCTGAGATTCTGTTTCTGGAACTCTTTGAACTCTGTGAACTCCGGATTCAAATTTTAATTTGCCATAAACTTCATCTCCAGAAATACTTAAGGATATTTCTCTAAAGCCCTTTGTACCACCTTCATTAGAATTGAGAACTTCAAAGGACCATGATTTTTCTTTAAAAAACATAGTAAACATCCTAAATATATCCTCAACAAATATACAGGCCTCATCACCTCCAGTACCGGACCTAATTTCCATAATGACATTTTTATTGTCATTAGGATCTTTGGGAATTAAAAGCCACTTTATTTTCTCGTCAAGTTCACTCTTAATACGTTGAAGTTCTTCAAGTTCTTCTCTGGCCATTTCTTTAAACTCAGTATCATTTTCTGTTTGAATAATTGACTTCGCATTAAGTATATTATCCAGAACATCCTTATAAGAATTATAAGTTTTTACAACTTCAGAAAGTTCTTTATACTCTTTATTTAAACTTACATATCTTTTCATATCAGAAATGACATCTGGATCAATCATTTGATTAGAAATCTCATCATATTTAATGGCGATTTGCTCTAACTTATTTAATAAACCTTGATCACTCATCAGTAAATGAATTCTCCTTTATCAGAAATAATAGAAAGTTTTTTAGTCTTTAAAGATTCAACCCTTCCAATTTGTTTAGCTTCTAAATTAAAGTCATTACATATATCAACAATGGATCGAATATTACTTGGGTTGGTATAAATTTCCATTCTATGGCCCATATTAAAAACCTTATACATTTCTTTCCACGGGGTTTTTGATTCTTTTTGAATAAGATCGAATAATGGAGGAACTTCAAAAAGATTATCCTTAATAACATGATTATGATCAATAAAATGAAGAATTTTTGTTTGTGCGCCACCGCTACAATGAACCATACCATTAATGTCTGCTCGATGCTTTTCTAAAATTTTAACAATTACTGGGGCGTATGTTCGAGTAGGTGATAAAACTAGTTTGCCAGCATTTACAGGAACCCCTTTAATTTCACTTGTTAGTTCCTTGGATCCAGAATAAACTAAAGAATCTAAAATATTTTGATCGTAAGACTCTGGGTATTTGACACTAAGATACTTTTCAAATACATCATGCCTAGCTGAAGTTAACCCATTACTTCCCATTCCACCGTTGTATTGACTTTCATATGAGGTTTTACCAAAAGATGAAAGTCCAATAATAGCATCACCTGGTTGAATGTTTTTGTTTGATATTACCTCAGATTTTTTCATTCTAGAGACAACAGTTGAGTCAACAATAATAGTTCTCACTAAATCTCCTACATCTGCAGTTTCTCCACCTGTAGAATGGATTTTTAGACCAAAAGATCTGAGTTCTTCTAATATTTCTTCCGTTCCTTGGATAATGGCAGAAATAACTTCACCAGGAATTTTATCTTTATTACGACCTATTGTAGAAGAAACTAAAATATTTTCAATTGCTCCAACACATAATAAGTCATCAATATTCATAATAAGGGCATCTTGAGCAATTCCCTTCCATACTGAAATGTCTCCAGTTTCTTTCCAATAAGTATAGGCTAATGAAGATTTAGTTCCCGCACCATCAGCGTGCATAACGATACAGTGATCATCGCTGTTAGTTAAGTAATCTGGTACTATTTTGCAAAAAGCTTTTGGGAAAAGACCCTTGTCAATGTTTTTGATAGCATTATGAACTTCTTCTTTTCCTGAGCTGACACCCCTTAAGGCATATCTAGAATTGTCTTTCATTAAAAGTATTTCCCAATTGGGATAAATAAGTTAATTTCTATTTTTCTTTAGAAATATAATCAAAGTTTAAAACAATAAACTGTGTCCTTCTATTTTTTTGATGAGCAGCTTCCTGTTCTTCATTAGTTGATAATTCAGAAATAACATCACATTCTAAACCTTTCATTCTTGGTGTTTTTTCTCCATAACCAACTGCTTTCATTCTCTCAGAGGGAATTCCCTTAGAAACTAAATAATCTACACATGACTGGGCTCTTCTTTGAGAAAGTTTTTGATTATAATCGTCTCCGCCTCTACAATCAGTGTGAGCCTGTAGCTCAATTACAATTGTTGGGTTGTCAATTAAAGTATTGTATAAATAATCTAAAGAATCTTTTGAATTAATTTTGTCTAAAGTGATTTCTAAAGTGTCTACTAAAAGTTCTGCTTTAGCTAAAGCATATTGTACTTCAGGAAAATCTATTGCTGTAACGCCCTCTCCAACAGGCTGTACTTCAAATGCATCATAAAAAATATGACTCTTTTCCATATTAATTGTTGAGAATTTAGATTTTCTAATTAAAAAGCTATCTTTTTGACACTCCACCTCATAAATTAGATTTTCTTCAATATATCTTTTTCCATCTGAAATTTCATTGAAAAGAATAGTTCCGTCTATATCTGTAGTTTGAACATATTCCGCTACAATACCTCCAGATGTATCAATTGCTGTAACTATAATAGTAGCCCCAGGAACAGGATCACCTGTTTCTCTATTATTAACTTCAACTCCGTACTTAAATAAAATAGGTGGAATATTAAAATTAAAAATATCATCATGTCCTCTAGTTCCCTTTCGAGAAGAAGTGAAAACGCCTCTTCTATCAGTATTTCTTTCTAAAATAATCCCAAAATCATGTTCTGGAGAATTCAGAGGATATCTTAAATTCTCTACATTTCCCCACTTTTTGTCTCCTGTACTGTAAGATCTAAACATATCTAACCCACCAAAACCTTCATAACCATCTGATGAAAAATATAATGATCCATCGTCAGAAATATATGGAAACATTTCTTCTCCCGAAGTGTTAATGGATGCTCCTAAATTAACTGGACTCATCCAATTACTTTCTCGTTCATCGTATTCTGAAATCCAAAGATCGTGTGATCCGAATCCACCAGGAAAATCAGCTGAAAATATCATAAACTTCATCTCAGAATCCATCGCTGGATGACCACAAGATAAGGTGTCGCCACCTTCAGGTTTTAAATTTATTTTTTCAGACTGGGACCATGAATCACCTTTTCTTTCAGAGTAGAAAATCTCACATCCTAAGTTAACTTTTTTTAGTCTTGGGCACCTAGTAAAGTATATTTTATCCCCCATAGGTGAAAGTACCGATGGCCCTTCGTTGTCCTTTGAGTTTATTGTGTTTGGTAATAATTGAGGTTCACTCCATTTACCGTTATTGTCTCTATTAGTTGACCATAAATCCATATAACTGTCTCCAGTTCGTGAATCAATTCCATTTCCAAGAGAACCATCTCTTGCAGAAACAAAAATAATTGTGTTATGGTCTATGTCTCCCCAAGCTGGAGAATAATCATAATGTTCAGAATTGATTTGTCTTTCATTTTGAATGATATGTTTTGTCTTATTTTTTACCCATTCTGAAAAGTGTTCACATGATGATAATAATTTGATAGCATGATCATCCTTTGGGTAAAATTCAAGATATTTTTTAATGAATTCTAGAAGCATTTTCATACTCACCTTGTTCTACCAATACATCAGAAAGTAAGATTAGTAATTTAGGGTGATCTTTTTGATATTTTAATTTCATTGCACGCTTGTAGTAGGTTTCCGCTTGGGCAGGCTCAACATCAAGTCTATAACATTCCGCTATTTGAAAGTTAATTCTACCTTTCTCAACAATATCTTTAACTTTTACTTCTCCTTTTTTGTATAAATCAATAGCATCAAAGTAGGCCTCATTTTTAAAAGTTTTGTCTGCCTGAACTATATATGGGTTCTTATTTTGAGAGTAATTTGTATTAGCAACTAAAAGAAAAGCTAAAACAATTAAGAGTTTAGCGGTTCCCAAATAATCTTTACAACATTTTAATAATTTCATAACTATACTTTACTTTATCGCTAAAATAAGTAATTATTTTCTTAAACATTAATAAAATTTAAATTCTATCTAAGAATTATAAAAAAAAATCTAATCAAAATGTTAATAAATTAGTGTTTAATTAACACTAAGGAGGGGTTTTGTTAATAAATTTTAAGCAATAAATTTCAAATTTATTTACTGTCAAATTTGGAAAAATATATATTTGTTTTAATTACCTAACAAAAAATAAAAAAATGACAAAGTCAAAATTAGAATACATATGGTTAGATGGTTATAATCCTACTCAAAATATGAGAAGCAAAACTAAAATAGTAGAAAATTTTAGTGGTAAATTGGAAGACTGTCCAATTTGGTCTTTTGATGGCAGTTCAACTAGGCAAGCAGAAGGTAACTTTTCAGATTGTTTATTAAAGCCCGTTGCATGCTATCCTGACCCTGTTAGAGAAAATGGATTTTTAATTATGACTGAAGTTTTAAAAGCTGATGGTGTAGCTCATGATTCCAATGCAAGAGCAAAAATTGATGATGATGACAATGACTTTTGGTTTGGTTTTGAACAGGAATATTTTATAATGGATGTAAATACGCTTCTTCCACTGGGATTCCCTGTAGGCGGCTATCCTGGACCACAAGGAATGTATTATTGTTCAGTTGGCGGAAGAAATACTCATGGAAGACACCTTGTTGATGAACATGCTGATATTTGTATTGAAGCTGGAATAAATATTGAAGGTATCAACCAAGAAGTCGCTAGTGGACAATGGGAATTTCAATTATTTGCTAAGGGTGCTAAAAAAGCAGGTGATGAAATGTGGATAGCTAGATATATTTTAGATAGATTGACTGAAGACCATGGATATTATATTGAATACCACCCAAAACCTGTGAAGGGAGACTGGAATGGATCTGGAATGCATGCAAATTTCTCAAACACCTTACTTCGAACTTGTGGTTCTAAGGAAGTTTATGAAAAAGTATGTGAAGCATTTAGACCGGTTACTAAAGAGCATATTGAGGTTTATGGAGAATTTAATGATCAAAGATTAACAGGACTCCACGAAACAGCTTCAATTACTGACTTTAGTTATGGAGTATCTGACAGAGGAGCATCAATTAGAATCCCTATTATAACTGTAGAAAGCGGTTGGAAAGGATGGTTAGAAGACCGAAGACCAGCATCAAACGGAGATCCATATAAAATTGCAGGAAGAATTGTTAAAACTGTAAAAAACGTAAAAATATAAAAATTTATATTGTTTTTAAACTGCAGTAGTATTCCCCTCTTCTAAATCGAATCTTGATTCTTCTTATCTTTAACTGAAACATTGTTAATTTCATCATCAAAAGCAGCTGACTTTATATCATCTTGAATTTGTTGAGATGCATCTCTCAGTTGTCTTATCCCCCGACCTAAAGTTTGAGCTATTTTAGGTATACTTTTTGATCCAAAGAATAACAGGACAATTAAAAAAACAAAAATCAATTCTCCAGCACTGATCCCCTCAAGTAATAGTAACTGAAAATTCAAAAACATTAAGCGTTAATTTTATTTTTAGATAAATCAACAACAAGAGGTGTTGCAATAAATAATGAAGAGTAAGTTCCTACAACTACACCAACCATAAGAGCAAATGCAAAACCTTTAATAGACTCCCCACCAAAAATAAATATTGTCAATAACACCAAAAATGTACTTAAAGATGTATTTATAGTTCTTGAAAGAGTGCTATTTAATGCACGATCTACAACCTGAATAGCCGATGACTTTTTATGCAATACCGAATATTCTCTGATCCTATCAAAAACTACAACCGTATCATTTATTGAATACCCAACTACAGTAAGAATAGCTGCGATAAAAGCTTGATCTATTTCCATTGAAAATGGAACAATATTATAAAAAACGGAAAATAATCCAAGTACAACTAAAACATCATGGAACATAGCAATAAGAGCGCCTAAGCCAAATTGCCATCTTCTAAATCGATAAGCTATGTATATAAATATAATAAACAATGAAAAAATTACAGCTAAAAATGATCCAGTAATTAATTCTTCTGAAATTTGGCTTTCTACACCTCTTGAAGTTAAAAGTGTATACGTATTGGCTTCACTTTCATTGTCATCTTCAATATTTGAATACCCTAAGTCTTTAAAAGCTTGATCTAATGATGCATCTATTCTTGCAACCTTATCTTTATTTTTCAAAACTGATTTTTCTAAGAATTTAGTGGTAATCTCTAAAGTGTATGCGTTATCAACTGTCTTAACTTCAGGTGCAATATTATTTCCATTATCATCAATACACCTGTCACTAACAGCTGTTTGCACTGAAGACTTATCAATTTTTTGAGAAAACTCTACTCTGTAAGTTCTACCACCAGTAAATTCAACACCACCATCTAGTCCTCTAGTTGAAAGTGAGAAAATTCCAAAACCAATAATTAAACTAGAGAAAACATAAAATATTTTCCTCTTCTTTAAAAACTCAATTGTAGTGCCAGTGAATAAATTTTCAGTAAATTTTCTTGAAAAATAAATTTCTCTTTTAGTATCCAAAAGATATGAGAAAATTAATCTTGTTATAAAAATAGCGGAAAATAAAGAAGTGAAAACTCCTATTATCAAAGTTGTAGCAAAACCTTGAATTGGGCCAGATCCAAAATATGCTAGGACAACTGCTGTCAAAAGTGATGTGACGTTAGCATCAATTATGGCTGAATAAGCATGTTTGTAACCATCTTGGATAGCCAACTTAATTCCTTTACCATTTCTTAATTCTTCACGAATTCGCTCATAAATAAGAACATTTGCATCTACCGACATACCAATAGTTAAAACCAAACCTGCAATACCTGGTAAGGTGAGTGCCGCCCCTAATGAAGCAAGTGTTCCAATAATAAAGAACACATTTGCTACTAAAGCTATATTGGCAACCCAACCAGCTCTTTTGTAATAAAAAACCATATAAATTAACACTAATAAAAAAGCAAAGAAAAATGACCAAAGTCCAGAATTAATATTTTCCTCACCTAAAGATGGTCCGACTATTGCCTCGTCAACTATAACTGCGGGAACTGGTAAAGAACCAGCTTTAAGAATATTTGCTAGATCTTGAGCTTCTTCAATTGTTTCAAATCCCCCAGATATTTCTGTATTACCACCAGTAATTTTTTGTCTAATAAAAGGGGATGAAAAAACTTGGTCATCCAAAACTATGGCAATAATTTTTCCAACTTTTTGTTCTGTCCATTTTGCCCAAACATCGGCGACATTTGAATTAAATGAAAGCGCAACAGAGGGCTTAGAATTATTATCAAAGCTTTGTGAGGCGTTAATCACATCTTCTCCATTAATTTTTGGTTCTCCACTAGTAGGAATTTCAATAGCCATTAAAGAATGCCCTGAAAAACTTTGCGATGTTTCGTAATTACTAACATCCCTTGACCATAAAAATTTATGTCTCCTCAAATTAAAAATATCTTTAGCTACTTTAGATTTTAACATTGAGTTAATTTTAGCAGTATCAACAGATTTAGCAACTCCAATGAACGGACTATTAGAATTATGAATAAACCAAAGTGTTCCATTAAGTATTTTACCGTCTGCTAACATTATAGAATCTTGTATAACCCTATCTAATGACTTCTCTTTTAATATTGAATCATTCTCATTTTTCTTGTTTAAATAAGTTTCAAGATCTAGAGAATTCAATGATTTTAGAGAATCATCTGAAATTTCAATGAAATCAATATTCATATCTAATACAGATTCTTTAGAAACTGCTTTATTTAGTTCTAAAAATTCATCAGTCCAATCTGAGTGTGCTCCATCCCAAAATTCTAAACTTGCTGTAGACTGTAATAAATTTCTAATTCTATTTTTGTCCTTTGCTCCTGGAAGCTCAATTTGCAATCTCCCAGAAACAGCTAATTTTTTAATATTAGGCTGACTAACTCCGAATTTATTAATTCTAGATTCAATAATTCTATGAGTTTTTTCAATTGCGTCTTCGCTTAAATCTCTTAAGGTTTGAATAATTAAATCATTTTTATTTGAAGATGTTTTTTCAACAGAGTTGATGTCCATATAATCTTTTAGGCCATTACTAAAAAATATCATAGGAGGATTTTTAGGATATTGTGTTTTGTAATGGGCATAAAAAAGACCTATAAAATCATCATTTTCAGAGTCAACTTCTGTCTTCCCTTCTTTAAAATCCTTTAAAGCAGAATTAAAAGGTGTTTTGAAGGAGATTTTTGATGAATTTCCAGCAAAATTTCTTACTAAATCTTCAATAGAAACTTCAAGTGTGACACTCATTCCTCCCTGCAAATCCAATCCAAGTCCTAATTCTTGGTCTTTACATCTCTGGTAGTCTAAATCAATTAATGGGTAGGTTGGCTTGTTAGCATTTTCAGCTAAAAGCTTTTGTTCATAGAAAGAGATAATTTGTTGTTTCTCTTTATCAGATCCAATTATTAGGGTATCCCCATTAATTACAAAATTAACAGCCTCGTTAGATATTGAATCATATTTTTTTTCTGCTAAATCAGAAATATTAGATTCAAATGATTTAGTAACCCAAGAAAAAGAAAGCTGATATAAACAAGCTAAAAATAATAAAATGGTAAAGATCCATATTGCACTTCTATTTCGCATTAAAAATTTTTTAGTTAGTAATTAAATAAAATTAAGGGCGCAAATATAAAATTTCAATTGGTTAATACCAACATTTCAACAACAACTTAACAATCTTAGACATTAAGAACTATATTTGCCTGGAATGAATTGTCGATATTTACAACAATTACCCATCTCATTTAATAAAATTAATCGCTTATTTATAAATGTGTCTGATTTTAACATAAAGATTAAAATTTTTATGTTTTTATTAATGATCTCTAATATTCTCAATTGTCAAAACTTTTCCCTAATCCAGAAAAACTCAATTAAAGTAATTGTCAATAATGATACTTTACTTAATCCTTGGACAGGTGGTTTTAATTCAGTTCAGATATCTAAAATTGACTTAAATAATGACCAAGTTGAAGATCTATTTGTTTTTGATAGATCCTGTAATAAGTCATTAACATTTGTTAGTCTTAATAACAATTTCATTTACGCCCCTGAATTTGAAAATTTATTTCCTAGTGATTTAAAGAACTGGGTTTTACTTAGAGATTTTAATAATGATGGGAAAAAAGATATTTTTAGCTATGTAGCTGGTGGAATCGGTGTCTGGGAAAATACTACAACTTCAAATGGACTAATATTCAGCCCCTTAAGTTTTTTTCAATCATCAATAAATGGTAATGTTCCTTACATTTTATCTAATCAATATAATAATGACGTTAATATATATGTTGTTTCATCAGATATTCCAAGCATTAGTGATATAGATGGCGATGGAGATTTAGATATTTTAAATTTTGGAGTTCAAGGAGCTTCCATTGAGTACCATAGAAACCTTTCTGTAGAACTTGGTTTAAATTTAGACACTTTAATATTTGAAATGAGAAATACATGTTGGGGACATTTTACAGAGTCTGGACTTTCTAATACATGTTCTTTATTTGATACATGTTCTTTTAATGTTGCAAATCCACAAGATTCCATTACAATTACAAGAAATAACTCCAGACATAGCGGATCTACTATACTTTCTTTAGATTTAAATAACGATCAGGTAAAAGATATAATTTTAGGTGATGTTTCATTTAGTAATATAGTAGCTTTATATAATGATAATAAAGGGATTAATATGAATACTTCATTCATTGCTCAAGACACAATTTTTCCAAGCTATTCTGTTCCCGCAGATGTTCACCTATTTCCTGGTGTTTTTTATGAGGATGTTGACCATGACACTGTAAAGGATTTGTTATTATCTCCCAATTCTACCAGTGACGCAATTGATAAAGAAAGTATTTGGTTTTACAAAAATTTTGGAACGAACTCTTTCCCTCAGTTTTACCTTCAAAAGAAAAACTTTCTTCAAGAAAATACAATTGACTTGGGTAGAGAATCTAAACCAATTATAATAGATATTAACAATGACCAGATTCAAGATTTAATCATTGCTAATTTTGGAGAGTTTGATTTAAGTACTCCGCTATATTATAAATCTTACATTGAACTGTACCTAAATATTGGAACTAATTCAAATCCTATTTTTGAAAAGGTCTCTAATGATTTTCAGAATATTTCATCGCTTATTAATGATATAAATCTCGTCCCAAGTTTTGGAGATTTAGATAGCGATGGAGATATAGATGTCATCGTAGGTGATTATAGTGGAAAGCTTCACTATCTAGAAAACTCGTCTTCAAATCCTGGAATATTCAACCTGACAATTGGCTCATCACCAATGAGCGATATTCTTAATAATATTTTTGATTTTGGGTTTAATTCTCATCCTACTCTATTTGATATAGATAATGATAATGACTTAGATATAATAATTGGAGAATCTTCAGGAAATCTTAATTATGTTGAAAATATTGGAGACTCTTTAATATTCAATTTTAATCTAAGATCAGAAAACTTAGGAGGAGTTGAAGTATCTCAATGGTGGACAAATATAGGCTTCAGCGCACCAGTACTACATTACAACGGAAATAATCTTGAACTATATGTTGGAAGTAAATCGGGAGCCATCTTTAAATATAATAACATAGAAAATAATTTAGCTGGCGCATTTAATCTAGTTGATAGTAATTTTTTCAAAATCGATATAGGCACATATACTACTCCTGCAATTTATGATCTTAATAATGATTCTTTAATGGACATAATTATTGGAAATAAAAGAGGAGGTCTATCTTTATTCATGGGTTCAGATGAACCATTAATCTCCAATATTTTAAATATATCTAAAGATGTTTACAGTATTTTTCCTGTTCCATCAAAAGACATCATCAATATTAGAAACTTAAATAAGGTTTTAGAATTTGAAATTTTTAATGTTACTGGTAAAAGAATAAAATCTGGAAAAACTAATGGAACTATTTCAATAACAAATCTTGAAAATGGAATCTACTTTCTTAAAATTGATGAAAACAATCAATACCAAGTGATAAAGTTTGTAAAATGTTAGACGATGGTTCTCAAACAATAGTTTTTATAGATGATGATTGTATATTTTGCAACTATTGGGGAAATTATATATTAAATAATGATAAATCAAAATCAATATTCATTAGCTCCTCTAGATCAAATATATATTTAGAGACCAAAAAAAGATTCCAAAAATTCCCTAACTACAAGGAGACAATTATACTTTATCATAAGGGAAGGAATTATGAGCGTTCTAGTGCTGTAATTAAAATAGCACTGATTATGAATAATTGGCAGAAAATAGCTGTTATTGGTTATATTATTCCAAAGTTTATAAGAGACTTTTTTTATAATATTATTTCTAGAAATAGAAAAAATATAATGACAGACAGTTGTGTTATTGACAAATTAAAAATTAGAGATAAATATATAATATGATAACAAATTAGAGATTATGCTAAAGCACTGTTCATATTTCTAACAGCATTAGCGCTATTAGAAAATAATTCTTTTTCAGTGTCATTTAAATCTAATTCAATGATGTTTTCCCAACCATTTTTACCTATTATAACTGGAACTCCAATACAAATATCTTTTTGACCATACTCTCCATCTAAAAAAACAGAGCAAGGAATAATCCTTTTTTGATCATTAAGTATACTATCTACTAAATAGGCAACAGCTGCTCCGGGAGCATACCAAGCTGAAGTTCCTAATAAACCTGTTAGTGTTTTGCCTCCGACCATTGTATCAGCAACAACTTTAGATAATTCATTTTCTGATAATAAATCACTAACCTTAATTCCATTATAACTTGAAAGTCTTGCTAAAGGAATCATAGTAGTATCACCATGTCCGCCTATAACCATTCCGTGAATATCGTTAGCTGGCTTATTCAAAGCTAAAGATAAATAAGTTCTAAATCTTGCGCTATCTAAAGCTCCACCCATCCCAATTATTCTATGTTTTGAAATCCCGCTTTCTTTTAGAGTTAAATAAGTCATTGTGTCCATTGGATTTGAAACAATAACTATTATAGCATTTGGAGAGTATTTTAAAACTCCTTTAGTAACCGCTTTAACAATACCGGCATTGACACCAATCAATTCTTCTCTTGTCATTCCTGGCTTTCTTGGAATTCCACTAGTAACTACAACTACATCGCTATCAGCAGTTTTAGAATAATCGTTAGTACTTCCACTGACTTTAGTGTTAAATCCTAATAATGATGATGTTTGGGTAATGTCAAGAGATTTACCTTCTGCAAATCCTTCCTTAATATCCAATAAAACTACCTCACTAGCTATTCTTTTATAGGCTATAGCATCTGCACATGTGGAACCTACATTTCCGGCTCCTACAATAGTTACTTTCATAAATTTATTTTTTTAAATTTTAATATTTGAAAATCACGTGTCAATATTAGCATATTTTGCGTTTTTCTCAATAAATTCTCTTCTTGGAGGAACCTCATCACCCATTAACATTGAAAAAATTCTATCTGCTTCTACTGCACTTTCTATAGTTACTTTTCTTAAAGTTCTATTTTCTTTGGACATTGTTGTATCCCAAAGTTGCTCTGCATTCATTTCTCCAAGACCTTTGTATCTTTGAACATGAACACTAGATTCAGTTCCTGAGCCCTTCATTTGATCAACATAGTTTTTTCTTTGATCATCATCCCAAGCATACTTTGCTTGCTTACCTTTTTTAACCAAATATAAAGGCGGAGTAGCTATGTATAAATATCCATTCTCAATCAACTCTTTCATATATCTAAAAAAGAATGTCATTATTAAAGTTTGAATATGGCTACCATCAACATCTGCATCACACATAATAATTACCTTATGATAACGCAGTTTTTCCATATTTAAAGCTCTTGAATCTTCTTCTGTACCAACGCGAACACCTAAAGCAGTGTAAATATTTTTAATTTCTTCATTTTCAAAAATCTTATGCTGCATTGCCTTCTCAACATTTAATATCTTACCTCTCAAAGGCATAATAGCTTGAAAATGTCTATCTCTACCTTGTTTGGCTGTTCCACCAGCAGAATCACCCTCAACAAGATAAACTTCACATTCTGCAGGATCTTTAGACGCACAGTCGGAGAGTTTTCCTGGCAATCCAGCTCCACCCATAGGGTTTTTTCGCTGCACCATTTCTCTTGCTTTGGTAGCTGCATGCCTTGCTGTAGCTGCAAGAATAACCTTTTGAACAATTTGTTTTGCATCATCAGGGTTTTCTTCTAAATAATCATTAAGCATTTCACTTACAGCTTGACTCACCGGGGCGGTAACTTCTCTATTACCTAACTTAGTTTTAGTTTGTCCTTCAAACTGAGGCTCCTGCACTTTAACAGAAACAATAGCTGTTAACCCTTCTCGAAAATCATCTCCTGAAATATCAAATTTTAATTTATCTAACATTCCAGATTTTTCAGCGTATTTTTTTAGAGTACCCGTCAAACCACGTCTAAAACCAGAAAGGTGTGTTCCGCCTTCATGAGTATTTATGTTATTGACATAAGAGTGAATGTTTTCTGCGTAAGAATTATTGTAAATTAAAGCAACCTCTACTGGAATACCACTTTTTTCACCTTCAACACTAATAACTTTTTGAATTAATTTCTCTCTATTCCCGTCCAAGAATTCAACAAACTCTGACAACCCTCTATCTGAGTAAAATGTCTCTTCAGGTGACTTACCTTCCTCATTTTTAAATTCACTTCTTTCATCAGTCATCACAATTGTCAAACCTTTATTTAGAAATGACAACTCACGCATTCTAGTAGCAAGAATATCATATTGATAGTCTAAAGATTCAAATATTTCTGGATCTGGATAAAAAACGACCTCAGTTCCTTTTAAATCTGTAGTTCCAGTTTCTTTTACTAAGTACTGTTCTTTACCTTGTTTATATTCTTGAACATAAATTTTACCTTCTTTAAAAACGCTAGCTTTCAAATCAATTGACAATGCATTTACAACAGAAACACCAACTCCGTGTAACCCTCCAGAAACCTTATAAGAATCTTTGTCAAATTTGCCTCCAGCACCAATCTTAGTCATTACAACTTGCAAAGCAGAAACACCTTCCTTTTTGTGTAAATCAACAGGGATTCCTCGACCGTTATCCATAACACGGATTCCGTTACCTTCTAAAATTGAAATCTCTACTCTATCACAATGACCAGCTAAAGCCTCATCTATAGAATTATCTACAACTTCATATACTAGATGATGTAGCCCTCTAGAGCCAACATCTCCAATATACATTGAAGGACGCATTCTAACATGCTCCATTCCCTCAAGAGCCTGAATGCTGTCTGCCGAATAATTTTTTTCTTCACTCATTTGATAAATTTGAATAGGACAAATATACTATTTATAGTGCATTTTTAAATCAGTTAGAGAGCCTCGAATTAGATACTTTTCAACATTTCAAAAACTAAATGTTACTCCACCAAGAATATTGATGGATTGAACGGGGAAGTTTGTCCAATATTGATATTTTTTGCCAGTAAAATTATTAAACTGAATAAAAGCAGAAACTTTTTTAGTGTATCTATATTCTAAAGAAATATTCATGTCGAGAAAAGACTTTAAATCATAAATATATTTATCTCCATTTAATTCATTTTCAACTTTAGGTTCACTATATGAAAAAGAAGGTCTTGTGCCAACAAAATAAATATCTGATTTTAGTATGATTTTATCTGCTAGATCTAATAAACCTGAAAGTGTAAATATAAAGTCTGGTCTTTGCCAAGCGTTATTAAAATTCACTAGATTATATATAAAATACTCGGCCTTTGCAGATATTTTTAACTTTTCGTTTTCCTGATAAGTTATTTCAGCTAAAAATGAGTTTTTTCTGAGATTATCATAAACCATTTGAAACTTATTACCATATGAAGAAATAGTATCAACAACAAAAAAGTACATACTATCTAATTTTTGAAATGATGTAGATACGTTAAAAGTAAATTTATTACTTAAAGAACCTCTTATACCCACAAATAAATTACTTTTCTGAATAGTATTTTGAAGCTTTGAATCTTCTGAGATAAATGGGTTTTCTAATCTAATGTTATTAAATGTATTTCTCTGAACATTACCAGACCAGCCGCCATATGGAATAAATATATCATTAAATAAACTATAACTAACGTCAAAGTCAGGAAAGACATGAAATTTTGTAGCCTCGCCAATATTTGCCTGGACAGATAATCCTGCTTTAAAAATAAAATTATTTTTTCTTGAATAAATATGTGGGTTTAATCTAACAATCCCACTTGACTGAGTAGACATATTCCTAGGCTGAATTAACTTATTATCATCTAACTCCATCACTGAAGGAGCATTGATATTGTTGATGTCAATTTCAAAAGTTGCTAAAAATTCTTCATCCAAAACTAACCATCCCGAATGAGCCCCAACTAAAAAGTGATTTTCTGAAAGATTATAATTACTATTAAGATGATGATAATCGACCCAGCTTTTTATCCTTAATTTATTAGTATCTCTTCCCGTATTAACAGAGTTAAATTTTAAATGCATATCAAATAAATCATAGTTCTGCTTAAAAATATTATCATCGTCTTTAAAAGATTCTAATTGTGAGTTGTTATTAAAATCTACATCGTAAAATTGATACATTAAACTGTCACTATAGTCAAGACCATATAGCTGGAAAGAATTTCTTTGATATTTAATTTCGGACCAAAAATCATAATTCAAGAAAAACTTTTGATAATATCCACCCAAAATGAAATCTGAATATTTAGTATTCCCCATGTCTTTAATACTGGAAAAACTACCGTGCGTATTAGAATTTATACCCCAGCTTTCATCTCTAGACCTTTTAGATGCGTAATTCAAATCTAATAATGGAGTTAAATAGTTTCCAATTCCAGCTTTCAAATAACCCCTGTATAGTTTTTCACCATTTGCAGTTATTTTTAAGCGTGCAGGTTTTATGTCTTCTACTTTATAGCTTATTAGCTGTTGTTTTGGCTCTAAATAATATTTTATGTTTTCAATTATGGTAATTGAATCTGTATGGACAGGAAATATAGAAGATTTTTGAAATTTTGATATCCTTCTGTTGCCCGATCCAATTCCTAAAAAAGTTTCTTCAGAACTGTCATTTTGTTGACTAATCACAGGAAGATTATAAATAGCAATAATAAAAAAAAGTAATATTTTATTTCTATTTATTTTCATCTTTATTATTTTCAATTAAATCATCATCTTCAACGTTTATCTTATTTTCGTCTTTATTTACAAATGAATCTAAATCAATCTCAATTTCTTGTTGAACTGGCTCATTTTTAAGCTCATTTAATTCAAGGCTTGTGATATATTCCATTTTCTGAATTGCATTAGCTAAAATTTCATCCTTTTTAATACCCTGGTAGTTTTCCAAAATACTTTCAATACTATGCTTAGCATTAAAATAATCTTTTTGAGCTGTGAAAGTTGTCACCAAGTAATAAGATCCCTTTGGCTAACCAATAATCATAAGATGGTTTTTGTTGAACTAGTTCCATAATTAAAGATTCACATAACGTAGTAGTCATTATCTTGATAAGCAATTTCACAAATATGATATTTTGCCTCAGCTGCTGCAATACTATTAGTAAACTTAATTACACTATCATAATATTGTTTTGCACTATCTAATTTATTTATTTCCTGGAAAGATTGCCCTAAATAAAGGTAAGCATCTTCTTGCAGTTTGTTTTTTAAATTAGAAATATTAAGTACTTTTTTAGCATACTTAATTGTCGCATTATAATTCTCTAAATAACGAAAACAATAAAATTGCCCAGTATTTGAAATTGACAAATCTTCTTGATCAATACTTGCGTCTTCAAGATTTGAAAAATAAGTAAGTGACTTTTTAAAATCTTTTGATTCAAAAGTTATTTCACCGGCATACTTTAACGCTTCCAGATAATAATTATTATTTGGTTTGCTGGTTATGAAGTCGTAATGAAATAATGCCTCTATTTTTTTACCCTCAGAATAATAACAATTAGCCATATAATAATGAGCAGAAATTTCTCTAACTGGGCTTTCTATATTGTCCAAATAATAAGTAGGCTTTTTCAATCTGTTTAGCGCAATCACCATTATCTCTTTCTAAAATAACTGTATGCCAAAGTGTTGAATCTTTTTCTTTATTACTAACATCAATTCCTCTCGACTTTAGCCAGTCGTAGTAACCAGTTAAATTATTTCTTAAGTTATATACTTCCATCATTAATTCAACAGCTAATTGATTTTCTTGCTCAGCGTCTGGGATAGTCATCTAATACTTTCAGTTAGAAAATTCTCAGCTTCATTAGGTTTTTTCTCCATTAAATACAGGCTCCCCAACTCAACATTTACTTTTGAAATTGAATTATTATTTGGGTTTTCTTTTATAAATTTTAAAAATGTATTAATAGATTCTTTATTTCTAGATTCATCTTTATAAGCTTGTGCCAAATTTAAAAGTGATGAAACTTGATATTTTGAATTTGGATATTGAATAGTTAGTTTATTTAAAGTGTTTATTTTTCCCTTATAGTCTTGAATCAAACCTTGTGAAGTTGCCATTTGATTTAATGCATAACTGTGGTTTTTACCACCTATCAAAGTGGAATTAGCGTAGTTTTCTATTGCAAGACTATCATCTTTAAGTAAAAAATAAGCATCCGCTATTCTTAACAGAGCAGTTCTATAATTCGAAGAATCAGAAAGATTGTATTCATTTGTGTAATTTCTAAAATATTTTAAAGCATTTTTTAAATCTTCTATTTGATGTCTCTGCTCAGCGCCATTTAATATTTTATTGGGATTTGACTTTTCAAAATAACTGTAGCCAATATGAAAGTCTAAATCAGAAAATTTATTTGTTAAAATTGAGCCATTGACAAATCTAAATTTTTCATAATTTTCAATAGCTAATAAGTAATTATTCAACTTATAATTTGATTCTGCAATCCAGAACTGACTCGATAGCGTTTAAGTCTCTGATCAATAGGGTGCTTTTTAACCAACTCAAAGTTTTTAATAGCCTTAGAAAATTCTCTATTATCAAATAGTTCAACTGCTCGATTATATACAATTGACTGATACGCCTTTTGCATTCTTGGATCCTTATTTTTGATTTTCTCCAATGAAACCAGTGCATCATCGTAATTTTTGGTTGTCAAATAAACTTTAAGTAAAAACTCGTATGCTTCTTTTGCATCTTCTGATTCTGGATATTCTTTAATAAATCCTGAAAAGCAACGATAGCCTCATCATAAGGATTGTAACTTAATTCATAAGCAAGCTTTGCATAATTAAATAGGGAATTTCTTTTAATATCCAATATCAAAATTTAGTTTACTAGCTTTTTGAAAAGCATTTTTAGCATACCCTTTCTCATTAATTCTTAGATAAGAATCTGCCATATGATAATAAGATGTTTGAGTCAAAGAATCATCATTAAAAGTTACTCTGGAAAATAAGTCAATACACTGCTTGTATTTTTTAGTTTTATAGTAACAAAAAGCAACCTGGTAATTACTTTCCCTTGTTGATTTAGAAGATTTTTTAAATATTTTATAATACTCTAAAGATTTTAAAAAATCTTTATTTTTAAAATAAGAGTCCCCTATAAGTTTTGCAAATTCTCCTTTTCTTTTATCTGTTATTGAATCCATGTAAGAAGGTGCATACTCTATAAGTTCATTATATTTATTTTGTTGATATAATATTTGAGTAATGTAATAAGGGATAATAGGTTTAAACATCTTATTTTCAGATATTTTCTTAAATCCCTCTAGCGCAGTTTGATATTTACCCTCCTTATATGCTATATGACTAAAATAATACGTTGCTGGAACCTCATAATTAGTTTTATTTTGTAATAACTCGCTAAATAAAACTTTAGCATCTGATTGATTGTTTTTCATGAAATTGGAATATCCAAGCTTGAATAAAAATTCATTTTGATCTTCATCTGACAAATCATATTGGTCAACTTTATCAAAAAACTCAATTGATTTATTAAATTTTTTAGTTTGATAATAATGTTTTCCCAATTGAAAATATATATTTTTAGATTTTGGGTGATCGGGATGATCAAGAGAAAACCTAGTTAAAATAGTTTCTACATTTCTATGGTATAAGTTTAATGCGCAAACTGCAAAATAATATTCAGCATTAATTCTTATTTCATCTTGTGGGTTGGGGAATTTATTAATAACATCTTTAAAATAATATTGTGCAGAACTATATTTTTCTTTGTCAAATAATTCCTGAGCCTTTTTATAGCTTTTGTATGGATCACTATTTATAAATGTTTTTTGAGCAAATGAAATGTTTGCAAAAAATATAATTAGCAAGAAAAAATTTAAATTGAATAAAATCCTAATCATTAATAATTTATAGACTTATTTTTTTAAAGATAGTTAGCCAATACCCTAAAGAATTATTGGTTTGCTATTATTTTCAACCATAATGTGTTAACATTAAATAAAAGAATTTAATAAGTGTTCCATATTATTTTAAATTTGACTATAAAAGATATTTATTTACTATGAATCAAAATCTGTTTTTAGACTTTAAAAATGTTGAAATAAAACAACAAAAAAATATAATTCTTGACGAAGTTAATTTATCCATAAATAAAGGAGAATTTGTCTATTTTATTGGAAAAACAGGAAGCGGAAAGAGTAGTTTACTTAAAGCTATTTATGGAGATATTTTTATAAGCAATGGTGATATTTTATTTAAGAATCAAAGTCTCAGAAAATTAAACAGAAAAAAAATTTTAGAATTAAGACGCGAGGTTGGAATAGTTTTTCAGGATTTTCAATTACTTATGGATAGGTCTATTGCGGATAATTTAAGGTTTGTAATGAAAGCAACCGGTTGGAAAGGGAAAAAAATAATTGAAGATGAAATTGAAAAGCTTTTAACAAAAGTTGAGATGTTAGATAAAGCTAATTCATTCCCACACTTAATTTCAGGAGGAGAACAACAAAGAGTTGCAATAGCAAGAGCACTAATAAATAACCCTGAGCTAATTATAGCTGACGAACCTACTGGCAACTTAGATCCAGAGACTAGCGAGAAAATAATGACTCTTTTAAAGTCAGTAGCTAAAAATGATAAAACTGTAATCATGGCTACGCACGATTTTGATATTATTAATAAGTTTCCTGGAAGGATTGTGAAATTTGAAAATAAAAAAATTCAGGACTAAGGTTAGCTTAAAAAAAACTTTTAAGCTCCTTAGCATTAAGGGTATTATTAAAAACTAAAAGTTCTTTTTGCCTATTAAGAAAGTCTTTTTTAGAAAATTTTTTTTGAAAAGCTAAGACTATTTCGTTTTCCCAATCATTATCATTCTTGATGTGAGTACATAAATTTAAAAAAGAATTGTTTGCCAAAAAGTTATCGTTAATATAACAGAACCTTCCGACAAAAAGTGCATTAATCAGCTTGAGCTTAATTCCTGATGACTGCAAAGAATAAAATAAATTAACATGAGCATTTTTAATCAAACTAAATAATTCTTCGTCTTCAGGATTTTGAATTAGTTTGATGTTTTCATTTCTATCAACTGCAACTTTTAGCTTTTTTGACGGCTTTCTTCCAGCTATTATAAGTTTAAGATCGATTTTAGTGAAAATGTTTACAAAAAATAAAGCAGATAGTTCATTATCTAAAACATCAAAATTACCATGTATTAATGCATAATTAGAACTTCCTAAATTAGAACAGATCTTATTATTAGAATGAAAAGGATGAATAAGAGATGCATTTGAATTAAGAGCTTTTAATCTTTTAACATCAATACTTGAGATGCCAAAAACGTTTCGGTTTTTATAAATATTAGTTTCGTAGTTTTTTAGTTTTTTAGTTTCAAAATAATAAAAAAGTTTTTTAATAATATTCTTTTCGATTTGGAATAACTCCTTGTAATATGAATACTCAATGTTATGAGCTCTTATAAAAACCTTCCTATTTATGTTATTTCTTAAAATTATTGCCAAGCTTAAAGTGCTATGAATCCCCTCATATAATATAGGAGCGTTGTCACCTTCTAGCCTAGTTAACAACAAACTAGAAATTCTAGATTTAACGATATATGGTTTTCTAGAAAAAAAACTTTGAATTCCTAATTTTCTTTGATAGTAAAATACTCTTTTACAGTATTTATCTAAAATTTCAGATCTCTCTCTTCCATATATAAAACAATGTAAGTTTATATCAAAACCCAATTTATGAAGTTCGATAATTTTATAAAAAACATCAATAACACCTCCATAATTAGCAGGATATGGAACATCAAATGATACGATATGTAATGTTTTAGACAAGTTTTTTATAACAATTAATTAAACTCTCAGACTCGTTTTCCCAATTTAATTCACTATTTACCTTTAATGCAGCTGCCTTAAAAATAGAATAATTTTTTTCATCTAAAACAGAATTTAATGCTGTTAAAATTGATTTAGGCTGGTGATTTTTTATCAAAATTCCACAATTATAAATATTAATTATTTTGCTTAATTCTACTAAGTCACTACAAACAATTGGAATTCCCACTTTCAAATAATCGAATACCTTATTAGGTAAACTATATAAATAATTTAAATTATTAGGCTTATCTAAACTTACTCCAACATCAGCATTTATAGTGTATTGCATCATTTTCTCATAGGGAAGAGCGTCTACAAAAAGTACTTTGCTTATCAAGTCAGGTTTTGAACTTCTTTTTTTTAAATTATTAATAACATCACCTTTGCCAACAACACATAGAAAAAGCTTGTCTTGGATTGCTATAGCTTCTAACAATTCTTCTGCTCCTCTATGAATATTAATACCAGAACCTTGTAAAATCACCACTTTTTTATTCTCTGGCAAACCCAAATCTTTTCTTGATTTTAATTTATTAATTGTTTTTTTTTCAGGGAGATTTCTAATTACCAACGGACGAGATTTATATTCCTTAAAATAAAGCTCAGAAATAGATTCATTGACTGTGAAAACATATTTTACTTTGGGGAAAAGGAATTTTTCTATACTAGACCAAACTTTTTTAACAAAATATCTATTCTGGATCTCAGGAACTCCCGTAAAATATTCATGTGTGTCATATACTAATTTTTTCCGGTAAATACTAGAAACAAGCCACATTGGAAGTAAAGTATCTAAATCATTTGCGTGATAGATATCATGTTTTTTAAATAGAAGAAAAAAAAATAATCTTAAATTATATTCCGCATAAAACAAAACACCTTTATTAAAAATTAATTTAAATCTTTTAGTTTTATATGGCCTATCGATAGGTCTTGAGTCATCCAATAGTCTACCTATTAAAGTGATACTGAAATTATTTTTCAATAATGAATCACATACTTTTTTAACTCTCTGATCATTAACCAGGTCATTACTTACAGATACTATAACTTTTTTAATTTTGATAACTATTTAAACTTAGTAAAAGTATGTATTATTGTTTTAAGAACTAGTGAATAAAAAAACAAGAAAATATAATTAGGTTTGTTACATATGAATGTTTTAGAAAACCACCCACTTGATAAATTGAATACGTTTGGCATTAATGTTAGATCCAAATATTTAGTAGAGGTAAGTTCTATCGATGAGATTTTAGAGATTATAGAATCTGAAAAATTTAAAAATTTAAAAAAATTAGTACTTGGAGGTGGAAGTAATGTGCTTTTCACGAAAGATTATAATGGCCTAATTATTTTAAATAAAATTAAAGGAAAGGAAGTAACTTATCAAGACACTGATTGTGTAAAACTATTAATAGGAGCTGGAGAAAACTGGCATGAATTGGTAATGTATACTGTGGAAAATGGTTGGGGAGGAATTGAAAACTTGAGTTTAATTCCTGGAAATACTGGAACTGCCCCAATGCAAAATATAGGTGCTTACGGAGTAGAAATAAAAGATACTTTTATCGAGCTAGAAGCATTAGAAATATCTACAGGTAAGATTGAGAAATTCAACAAGGAAAAATGTAAGTTCGGTTATAGAGAAAGCATTTTTAAAAACGAAAAGAAAAATAAATACATTATCCTAAATATTACTTTAAAACTGAACAAAAATCCGAAAATAAATGTTAGTTATGGTGAAATTAAAAATGATTTAAGAAATAACAATATTAAGTCCCCTACTGTTAAAGATGTTAGTGAAGCAATTATAAGCATAAGGAAAAGAAAACTACCTGATCCAAAGAAAATTGGAAATAGTGGAAGTTTTTTTAAAAATCCAGTAGTTGATTTAAATAAGTTAAAAAACTTACAAGAAAAATATCCAAATATTGTTAATTATCAAATCAATAAAAATGAGTTTAAAATTGCTGCTGGGTGGATGATAGAAAAAGCTGGATGGAAGGGTAAAACAATTAATAATTATGGAGTTCATAAAAATCAGTCCTTGGTGTTAGTAAATTATGGTAATGCTAAGGGAATTGAAATATATAATTTATCTGAAAAAATAATCATCGATATAAAAGAAAAGTTTGGGATATTACTTGTTCGAGAAGTAAATATTATTTAACCATCCCTAACATAATATTAGTAGCTTTTTCATTCAAAATAATAAAAAAAGAAGGCCCGTTACTTAATGGGTTTAACTGTTTGGGTATAAACGCATATTTTTCAGTGTCTTTTCCAGGGAAATTTATAGAAATTTGCTTAATCTCGGGAATTCCAGATGAGTTAAAGCCAACCTCATTTGTTCCTGTATAGTTAAGAATTCCATACTCAGCTGGAGTACCCTTTCTAAGTGATAAATTTGATAAATTATTATAATAATATTTAATGCTATTTGGATTATTTAAAGTGAATATCCCCATAAAAGAAATATTTTCACTTTGCTGAACTAAAGGTACTGGGCTTCCCCAAATATAGTTTCCATTTTTGTTGAACTTAATCACAATAAATCCTTTAGAGTTCCAAACTAACTCATTTTTAACCTTGGTTTTTGAAAGTTGCTCAGACATTAAAAAATAATTTCCTGAACTATCTAAAGAGAAATCTTTAATAATAAACTTATCTAAGCCAAAACCACTTTCTTTAATTTCTTTAGAGGATTTAAACTCATCAATGATTTTATTTGAAAAGAAAAAATTATTTTTATGTATAATATTTAATTCACTATCATATTTCAGCAAAAAAAATCCTTCATAATTATATCTTATCTGTGAGGAATAAAATCCTGATAACACTAACTCACCTTTTGGATTGAAAAAATAATCTAAAGCAGCAATTTTTTTGTTTTTAAGTTTAATTTCTCTTTCGGAAATTATCTCTTGACCTAATTTATAGATGTAAAAATTATTTCCTTTTTCCCAGTATTTTTTAAGTAGATAAATTTCTCCATCATTTGATAAAATTATTTTATTGTCTCTACTAGATTGGAAAACTAGCTCTAACTTATTATAGGTTTGGTTTATAATTTCCATTTTTGAACTTATAGTAATCGTTTTTAAATCTTCCTGTTTGCCACTTTGAAAAGGAAGTTCAGCAATTACATAAAAATTATCTTTAAAGGATTTTTTGCTTACTATATAATTTGATGGATATCCTGACTTATTTGGTTCTGAAAATAACTCTATAGCTTCAGATATATTTGATTTCAAATCAACAACTCTATATATTAAACTTGTTATATTTCCAGTATTTCTTGACGTGAATAAGTATATTTTATCAAAAAAAAGTCTGATGCACAAAAACTTTTCGTTTTTAATTAAAATATTAAACTGATTTTTATTCTTTAAAATATTATCAAATGAATTTACTTTTAGATCACAAAATTTATTTTTTTTATTTATTTGGAAAAGAACATTTTGATTTTTGTAGTCATAACAAGAAATAGGTTTGTAATTAACAGAATATGAAATATGTTCAGAAAATTTTAATTGTAATCCTTGAGAAAAAAAATTGATTACTAATATATTTAAAAAAATAATTAGGTATATTTTATTTATTAGACTCAAAATTAAATATTGGTTTGAAAATTATAGTAAACTTACAACAAATAAAATCTACTCTTTGAGAAGCCTTTTTAAAACAAAATCTACATACTCTAGGTTACTAGTCTTTTGAATTACTTCATTAATAAACCCAAGGGTCATTAATTGCAATGATTTTTTAATACTTAATCCTCTTGACCTTAAATAGAAAAGTGCTTCATCGTCAAATTGACCGGTAGTAGATCCATGACTACACTTTACATCATCGGCGTAAATTTCCAACTCGGGCTTTGAGTAAATAATAGAATCCTGATCAATTAAAATATTATTATTTTTTTGAAAAGCCTCAATTTTTTGAGCATCTTGATGAACGATTACCTTGCCGTTAAACACCCCAACTCCGTTTTCTTTAAGAACCCCTTTGTAATTTTCAAAAGATTTACAGTTTGGAACTAAGTGATTTATTGTTGTATGATTATCAATATGTTCGTTCTTAGTTGGACTAAAAACCCCATTTAGTTCAGTATGACAATTCTCACCATTAACGTCACTAATTATATCATTTCTTACAATTATCCCTGAGCAAGAGAAAGTATTCATAATAAATTTACTGTCATTTTTTTGGGTAATAAACTCGTTACAAAAATTAAAATTATTATTAAGGTCTTGGAATTTATCAATACTTAAAGATGAACTACTATTTAAGTATATATTATTTTCATGGTTAATAAATCCATTTGAAATACTTGAATTTCCCAAAAAATATTGTCTTAAATTGATATTAGAATTATCATTTAGTACAATACTAAATTTTGTGTTAGAAAGGCAATTATCAGAAGAAACTATATTTATGAAGTTTAAATTTTTACTAATCTTAGTATTTGAATTTACGTTAACAAGTACAGAATTAGTTAAAAAAGAAGAATTTAGAGATGTGAAATAATTGTTTTTTTTTATTGTCTGAAAATTATTACTAGGAAAAATATCCGAGCTAAAGGAGATATCAATTTCATCCGTTTCAACAATTCTAGAAAGTTTAGAGTTATACCTGCCGTTTTCAAATACAATAACTATCCCGTCTAAATTTGGAAGATTAAGTGTGTCTAAACCTTTGATTTTAAAGTTTTCTTGGTTGTGAAAATTGATTTTTTTGAACTTTTTAAAAGGGGTATATTTCCATATTTCCTCTTTTCTACTTGGAAATAGGTTCTTACTCAAATTAGCTATCGCTTCTTTATTTTCTTCGCTGTTTAAAGAAAACTGATTTAAATCTTTAATAATCAAATTGATAAATTTTAAATGGCTGTATCGGTTTTTAACCAATCATAGCCTTTTTTTTCTAGCTCTAGTGCCAATGATTTATCACCAGTCTTTATAATTTTTCCTTCATGCAGAACATGAACAAAGTCTGGAACAATATAATCTAGTAATCTTTGATAATGAGTTATGACAACTGTTGCATTTTCAGATGATTTAAGTTTATTTACACCATTAGCTACAATCTTCAAAGCGTCAATATCTAATCCTGAATCTGTCTCATCTAAAATTGCAAGTTTAGGATTTAACATTGCCATTTGAAAAATTTCATTTCTTTTCTTTTCTCCCCCAGAGAATCCTTCGTTAACAGATCTATTTTTTAATTTATTGTCTAGCCCAACCAACATAGATTTTTCTGCAACCATTTTTAAGAAATCTTTTGCAGGAATTGAATCTATTCCAAAATATTTATTTCTTTCATTTAATGCCGTTCTTAAGAAATTAATATTACTAACTCCTGGTATTTCGACAGGGTATTGGAAAGCTAAAAACATTCCTTTCCATGATCTTTCTTCCGGACTCATCTCAGTAATATCTTCACCTAAAAAAGTAATAGAACCCTTAGTTATCTCGTAGTTGTCATTTCCAGCTAAGACTGATGAAAGCGTACTTTTTCCAGAACCGTTTGGTCCCATAATCGCATGGACTTCGCCTTTATTAATTTTAAGATTTAAACCTTGAAGAATGTTTTGATTATCAATTCTACATTTTAAGTCTTTAATTTCAATTAGTGTATCACTCATGATTTGTTATTTATCCTACTGATCCTTCTAAACTAATTTCTAATAATTTCTGAGCTTCGACTGCAAACTCCATTGGCAGTTTATTTAAAACTTCTTTAGCATACCCATTGACAATTAGACTTATTGCTTTTTCTTCACTAATTCCTCTTTGCATACAGTAAAATAATTGTTCTTCGCCTATTTTTGAGGTAGTAGCTTCATGTTCAACAGTGGCTGTTGGGTTCTCGCACTCTATATAAGGATAAGTATGAGCTCCACATTGGTCAGTCATTAAAAGTGAATCACATTGAGAAAAATTTCTAGAATTTTTTGCGCCTTTTCCTATTTTAACTAATCCTCTGTAGCTATTTTGGCTTTTTCCAGCTGAAATTCCTTTTGATATTATAGTAGATTTAGTGTTTTTACCTATGTGAATCATTTTAGTTCCAGTATCGGCTTGCTGAAAATTATTTGTTACTGCTACAGAATAGAATTCTCCAATAGAGTAATCGCCCTTTAAAATACAAGAAGGATATTTCCACGTTACTGCAGATCCTGTTTCAACTTGGGTCCATGAGATCTTAGATCGATATCCGCAAATACCTCTTTTAGTTACAAAGTTGTAAACTCCGCCTTTTCCGTTTTTATCTCCAGGATACCAATTTTGAACAGTAGAATATTTGATCTCTGCTTTATCTAAAGCGATAAGTTCAACAACTGCTGCATGTAATTGGTTTTCATCACGAGAAGGAGCTGTACAACCCTCTAAGTAACTTACATAACTTGACTCATCAGCGATAAGAAGTGTTCTTTCAAATTGCCCTGTTCCTGATTCGTTAATTCTAAAATAAGTTGATAATTCCATTGGACATCTTACCCCTTTGGGAATATAACAAAATGAGCCATCAGAAAATACCGCACTGTTTAAAGCAGCGTAATAATTATCTGTATATGGAACTACGGTTCCCATATATTTCTTAATTAATTCTGGGTGATTTTGAACAGCTTCAGAAAAAGAGCAAAATACAATACCTAGTTCCCCTAATTTATCTTTAAATGATGTTGCAACAGAAACTGAATCCATAACAAAATCAACAGCAACACCACTTAATTTTTTTTGTTCTTCAATAGAAATACCAAGTTTCTCCATAGTCTTAAGTAATTCTGGGTCAACTTCATCTAAACTTTGAAGCTCCTTTTTTTTCTTGGGAGCAGAATAATAGGAAATATTTTGAAAATCTGGTTTAGTATACTTAACATGAGCCCAATCAGGCTCTTTCATTGTTTTCCAAATTTGAAAAGCTTTTAATCGGTAATTTAGAAGCCACTGGGGTTCCTTTTTTTTAGAGGAAATCAATTTCACAATGTCCTCATTTAAACCAATTGGTGCTTTGTCACTTTCAATATCAGTAACGAAACCAAACTCGTAGGATTTATTATCTAATTCTTTTTTTAATTCTTTTTCAGTATACGACATCTATAAACTTTATAATGAAAAACTTTCTCCACATCCGCAAGTTCTGTCAGCATTAGGATTGCTAAAGACAAAACCCTTACCATTTAAACCTCCTGAGAAATCTAATGTTGTTCCTACTAGATAAAGAAAACTTTTCTTATCAACTACAACCTCAACACCATTATCAGTGAAAGATTTATCATTTTCGTTGAGTGAATTATCAAAAGTGAGCTCATACATTAGTCCTGAACAACCTCCACCTTTAACACCAACTCTAATAAAATAACCCTCGTTCCCGTCATCTCTCATTAACTGTAGAGCTTGAGTTTTTGCATTTTCTGTTACTTTAATCATCTACCTCTATTTAGAATAATTATAAACTAACGCAAATATACCTCAAAATAAGAGATGAAAAAAGAAAAGTTTAAGAGTATTTCTCAACTGGATTAATTGTTAAACAGAAAACGAGCTGAATTTATAACTATTGGATTAAATTTGCAGACATGAAAGAACAAGATAAAAATATTGAACTCAAAGATTTAGGTGAATTTGGTCTTATAGAAAGGCTAACTAAAAAAATAAAAATCTTTCATGAAAATACAAAACTTGGACCTGGTGACGATTCAGCAATAATAAATTCAGATAAAGATATATTAGTGAGCTCTGATATGCTTGTTGAAGGAATTCATTTTGACATGGCTTTTACACCTTTAAAACATTTAGGATATAAGTCGGTAATTGTAAATATTAGCGATATATATGCAATGAATGCAACTCCAAAACAAATAACAGTAAGTTTAGCAATCTCAAGTAAATATACTCTGGAAGCTATTGAAGAATTTTATGATGGTATTTTATTAGCCTGTGAAAAATATAAAATAGATATTATTGGTGGAGATTTAACTTCTTGTGTGAATGGTCTAACCGTATCAATAACAGCTATTGGCGAGGCGTTTACAAAAGAAATTGTTAAAAGGTCTGGAGCAAAAGAGAATGACTTGTTAATAACTACTGGCGATTTAGGAGGTGCTTACATGGGGCTAAATGTACTTCAAAGAGAAAAAGAAGTTTGGAAAAGCAATCCAAATATGCAACCAGAATTAGATGATTTTAATTATATTTTAGAAAGACAACTTAAACCGGAAGCTAGAAGAGACGTAATTGAATTTTTAAAAAAATGTGAAGTAATTCCAACAAGTATGATTGACATTTCAGATGGTCTTGCTTCTGAAATTTTTCATATTTGTAAGTCTAGTAACGTAGGTTGCCAACTCTATGAAGAAAAAATACCGATAGACTCTCAAACTTATCAAACTTCTATGGACTTTAACATTAACCCAACTGTATCTGCATTAAATGGAGGTGAGGATTATGAATTACTATTTACGATTAGTCAAAATGACTATGAAAAAATTAAAAATGATCCTAACATTACCGTAATAGGTCATATTACTAAAAAAGACCAGGGCATTAATTTAATTGGAAATGGGAACACATCAACACCTCTTCAGGCGCAAGGCTGGAACCATTTCAATAAATAATATTAAATAGAATTATCAGATTCATCTAAAAACTGATATTGTAAGATACCAAGTTCAGTCATTGGTCTTACTGTAATCCATTTTTTATATTTTAAAAACCATTGACGCTGAATACTTTTAACTCCTTTTTTTAAGAACGCATCAATAAAAGGATGAACATTTAATGAAATAGATTTTGCAATTCCCTCAACAATAATTGAATTAAGCATTGAATCAATCTCGTCAACAATTAATATAGAAGCCTGAACTTCGCCTTTACCAAGACATGTTGGACAAGCTTCAGTAGTCTTTATTTCAGTTTCGGGACGAACACGCTGGCGTGTAAGCTCAACTACACCAAATCTACTTGGCGGCTGAATGTTGTGTTTAGCTTTGTCGTCCTTCATGAATTTTCTAAAACTCTCAATAAGCTTTTTATTGTTTACGCGATTGTACATATCAATAAAATCAACAGCTACAATTCCACCCATATCCCTAAGCCTTAAAAGTCTAGCAATTTCTTCTGCAGATTCTAAATTGGTTTCTAAAGCATTTAATTCCTGGTCAACATTTGTAGCTTTTCTATTTCCGCTATTAACGTCAACAACATGCATTGCTTCGGTGTGATCAATTATTAAATATGCTCCAGACTTCAAATTAACTTTTCTTCCAAAGGTTGCTTTAATTTGCTTGTTAATTCCCCTACTTTCAAATAAGCTAACTTTTCCTTTATATAATTTAACAATCTCTTCTTTTTCTGGAGCTATTGTCTTTACATAATCTTTTAATTCAATGTATAAAGATTCATCATCAACATGAATACTTGTAAATTCTTTATTGAGTTCGTCTCTTAAAACAGTAGTAGCTCTGTTCATTTCACCAAGAAGTTTTTTTCTAGGAGATGCATCTTTAAGCTCTTTAAACATTTTAGACCACTTTTGTTCTAAATCTCTAAGGTCTTGATCGAGTTCTGCAACTTTTTTATTTTGCGCTACAGTTCTAATAATGACACCAAATTTTCTTGGTCTAATACTATTGATTAGTCTTTTTAAACGATTACGTTCTGCTGGATCTTTTATTTTTTGAGAGATAGATATTTTTTCTGAAAAGGGTACCAAAACCAAAAACCTGCCAGGTATAGTAACTTCAGCACTAAGCCTAGGTCCTTTTGAAGAAATTGGTTCTTTAGTGACCTGAACGGCTATAATTTGGTTTGATGCAAGATGTTCCTTTATCTTACCATCTTTTAAAATATCTGCTTCAATTTTGTTATACCCTAACTTGTGGGTAGACTGTTTTCCGGATATAGATGCTTGAACAAATTTACTCATTGACCTATACTGAGGTCCAAGATCTAAATAATGTAAAAATGCATCTTTTTCATATCCAACATCAACAAAAGCTGCATTTAAGCTAGGAACAATTTTTTTAACTTTTCCTAAGTATACATCTCCTACATTAAAACGGTCATCAAGACCTTCTTTATGAATTTCAACTAATTTGTTATCATAAAGTAACGCAGTTACAACTTCGTCTGATGATGAATTTATTACTAATTCATACGACACGGTACCTCCTATCTGATTATAGCAAAGCGGTTACAGTAAATATATAATGAGAAAATTATTTGTTCTTGTGTCTGTTTTTTCTCAGACGTTTTTTTCTCTTATGTGTTGACATCTTATGTCTTTTTCTTTTTTTACCGCTAGGCATACTAATCTTTTAAATTATTATTAAATACTTTTTATTACTTCTTCAACTTATTTTTAACACCATTAACAAAAGTTTTAGCTGGCTTAAAAGTGGGAACAAAATGTTCTGGTATAATTAATGTAGTATTTTTAGAAATATCTCTACCAGTTTTTTCAGCTCTTTTTTTAATCACAAAACTTCCAAAACCTCGCAAATATACATTTTCACCACTTTCCATTGCATCAATAATAGTAGTCATTAGTGATTCTACTGTTGCTTGCACAGCAATTTTTTCAACACCTGTTTTATCTGTTATTTCTGAAACTAAATCTGCTTTTGTCATTGTAAAAAATATAGATTTACCAATTATTGGTTTGCAAATATAATTTTATTTATGAAAGCCAAAAAGTAAGCAATGAGTTTTTTATTTTTGTGTACATATGATTGATGAAAATTTTAGTCTTGTTTTAATTAAATGGTATAATTTAAATAAAAGAAATTTACCTTGGAGAAATACTATTGACCCATATAAAATATGGATTAGTGAAATAATTCTACAACAAACAAGAGTTGAACAAGGATTGCCATATTATAATAAATTTATTTTAAATTTTCCAAATATTATTAAGCTTTCTCAAGCAAAAGAAGATAAAGTTTTGAAACTTTGGCAAGGTTTGGGGTACTATAGTCGAGCAAGAAACCTTCACTTTACTTCAAAATATATCACCGAAAAACTTAATGGAGAATTTCCAAAAAACTATGATGGTTTGATTAAATTAAAAGGAGTTGGTAAATATACTGCATCAGCTATTTCTTCATTTGCTTACAACGAAAAGAAAGCAGTTTTAGACGGAAATGTATTTAGAGTTCTAAGTAGATACTTTGGTGTTTTTGATCCTATAGATAGTACTTTAGGTTTAAAACTATTTGAGGAAATCTCATTTAAAAATTTGCCAATTAAAAATATTGCAACTTATAACCAATCTATAATGGAATTTGGAGCTTTACAATGTAAACCAGCAAGTCCTAATTGTGAATTATGTCCACTAAATTTTAATTGTTGGGCATTTTTAAATAATAAAATATCAAGCTTACCAGTGAAAAATAAAAAGATTATTAAAAAAGAAAGGTTTTTCAATTTCATTGTATTAGCAAATGAAAAATTTGTTTTCATAGAAAAAAGAATTAAAAATGATATATGGAAAAATCTATACCAATTTCCACTTTTTGAAGATTCAGATTTAAATTTTAAACCTGCAAAAGATTTAGTAAAAAATGGGGTTTTATTAAAGAAAACTAAAATCAAACACATTTTAACTCATCAAAGATTGAATGTTGTTTTCTGGCATTACAATGTAAATAAACTTGAAAAAAACAAAAAATATAAAACAATTGAAATTAAAAAAATAGATCAATATCCAGTTCCTAAAATTGTTGAAAATTATATAGCTGAAAATTTAAGAATTGATTTAATATAACTAAATTAGATATATAATATACAAACATGGCAGGTAGTGTAAACAAAGTAATATTAATTGGCAATCTTGGGAAAGACCCTGAAATCAGACATCTTGAGAATGGAGCTACGGTAGCAAATTTTTCAATAGCAACATCTGAGAATTATAAAGATAGAAAAACTGGAGAAAAGGTCTCTCAAACTGAATGGCACAATATCGTTGCCTGGAGAGGACTTGCAGAAATAGCAGAGAAGTTTATTAAAAAAGGAGACAAAATATATATTGAGGGAAAGCTTAAAACTCGAACTTGGCAAGACAAAGAAGGGAATAATAGATACTCAACTGAAGTAATTACTGATAATTTAACTATGCTGGGGAGCTCTGGTGAACCGAAACCTAATTCTGAACCGATTAAGTCTGAAGAAAGCGAACCTAAGCCAGTTGCTGAAAAAGAATTTTCTTCACCCGAAGAAAATGATGATTTACCATTTTAAACCAATAAAAAAACTTGGAACTAATATTTAACCTATTTTATTTATTAAACCCATTTATAATTTTAAATTCTTTTAACTCTCAATTTTGGATAATGATGACATTAATGGTAATACTTGTTGTATTATCTGCCTTATTATCGGGTTCTGAAGTAGCAATTTTTGGATTATCTAACTCTCAAAAACTAAAATTAGAAAATGACAATAAAAATAAAAACAGTAGAAGAATTCTCAAATTAATTGAAAACCCCAAAAAACTCTTAGCTACAATACTAATAGGAAATAATTTAGTTAATGTTGCAATCGTAGTGATATCATCAATAGTGGTAAAAAATATTTTACCCAAAGGGCCTGAAAACTCTTTTACAAACTTTATTATTCAGGTTGTTTTAGTAACGTTTATAATTTTATTATTTGGAGAAGTTATTCCAAAAGTTTATGCCAATAGCTATAAGATCAAGTTCTCTAGACTAATGGCACTACCACTATCAATACTGAAAATTATTTTTAATCCATTAAGTAATTTATTGATTTCTAGCACTTCAATTATTGACAAAAGAGTTGATAAAAAAATTGAACTTCTAAATCCTGAAGAGCTTCAACATGTTCTAGCGCTTACAAAAGATAGTGTAGAGAATAATGAAGAGAAGAAAATACTTGAGGGGATTTCGAAATTTGGCAATACGGATGTTAAGCAAATTATGACTCCAAGAACTGATGTAGTTGCTTTTAGAAAAGATTTAGATTTTAAATCATTAATCAATGAACTTAAAACAACAAAGTTTTCTAGAATTCCAGTTTATGAAGAAAGTTTTGACCATATCAAAGGGATTTTATACGTTAAAGACTTGCTTGGAAAAATTAATGAGAAATCTAAATATGACTGGAGTAAACTTCTAAGAGATGCAAAGTTTGTTCCCGAAAATAAAAAATTAGATGACTTACTTAAAGAATTTCAAGAAGAGAAAACTCATATTGCTATTGTAGTAGATGAATATGGAGGATCATCCGGAATTGTTTCTTTAGAAGATGTACTTGAAGAAATTGTTGGCGACATAACGGATGAATTTGACGAGAGAGACGTGACTTTTTTAAAAATTGACGATAGAAACTATATTTTTGATGGAAAAACTTCACTAGTTGATTTTTATAAAATTTTAAACGTTGATGGGTCAATCTTTGAAAAAGCTAAAGGAGAATCGGATACTTTGGCTGGCTTTTGTATAGAACAAGCTGGTAAAATTTTATTAAAAAATGAAAAAATAACTTATGATAAATATACCTTTACTATTGAGGCATCTGATAAAAGAAGAATTAAAAAAATAAAAATAAGAATTGACTAGTTTTTTAAAATATTCTTTAATTATTATCTCTTTTATTTCCATGAGTTGTGATAATCAAGAAGAGTATCCAAAACCAAAAAGCTATTTACGGATTGACTTCCCTGAAAAAGAATATTATACTATTAGTGATAGTTGTTGTTTTATATTTAACCTTCCTGAGTACTCTTCTTGGGAGCAAAAATTCAAAAATTATCCTACATGTAGCAAAACAATAATTTTTCCCAAATTTAAAGCTGAAGTTTTATGTGAATATTATAAGTTAAATAATGACTTAATAGAAATGTCGGAAAGTTTTAGAAAAATGGTTTACGAACACAGCTTTAAATCTTCAGCAATTATGGAAAGGGTATGGGAAGATAGAGATAATAACGTATTTGGATTAGCATACGAAATTAAGGGAAATACTGCATGTAATTATGCATTTACAATTACAGATAGTAGTAAACACTTTTTTGTAGGTCAGTTATTATTTCAAACTAAACCTAATTATGACTCACTAGAGCCAAGTATAGAATATGTTATAAAAGATCTTGAAGAAATGATTTCTTCGTTTAGATGGGTTAACTAAAAGCTTGAATTCCTGTCACATCAAAACCCGTAATCAAAAGATGGATGTCATGGGTTCCCTCATAGGTAATTACTGATTCTAAATTTGCCATGTGTCTCATCACGGAATATTCGTTCATAATTCCCATTGCACCGTGAATCTGTCTTGCTTCTCGCGCTACTTTTAAAGCCATATCAACATTGTTTCTTTTAGCCATTGATATTTGAGGAGAAGTTGCTCTGTCTTCATTTTTAAGTTGTCCAAGCCTATATGTTAGAAGCTGAGCCTTAGTTATTTCTGTAATCATTTCAGCTAATTTTTTTTGAATCAATTGAAAACTAGCAATAGGTTTTCCAAACTGAATTCTTTCCTTAGAGTATCTTAATGCTGAATCATAACAGTCCATTGCTGCTCCAATAGCTCCCCAGGCAATTCCATACCTGGCGGAATCTAAACACATTAATGGAGCACCTAACCCATCTTTATTTGGCAAAATATTTGATTTTGGAACTTTAACATTATTAAATATTAATTCCCCAGTAGCAGATGCTCTTAAAGAGTGTTTTCCATGCATTTCTGGTGTTTGAAAACCTTCCATACCTCGTTCTACAATAACTCCTTTAATTCTGTTACTTGGGTCTTTTGCCCAAACAACTGCGATATCAGCAAAAGGCGCATTAGAAATCCACATTTTAGCTCCATTTAAAATTATATGGTCACCATCTTCAGTAAAATTAGTGGTCATTCCCCCTGGATTAGAACCAAAGTCTGGCTCTGTTAAACCAAAGCAACCAATCATATCACCACTAGCTAATTTTGATAAATATTTTTTTCTTTGCTCTTCATTACCAAATTTCCATATAGGATACATTACTAACGAACTTTGAACAGATGAAGTAGATCTTAGTCCAGAATCACACCTTTCAAGTTCTTGCATAATTAATCCATAAGATATTTGGTCCAATCCAGCACCACCATATACTTCAGGGATATAGGGTCCAAAACCACCTATACCTGCAAGACCTTTTAATATTTGATTTGGAAATTCTGATCTTTCATAGTAATCTTCAATTATTGGAGATACTTCTTTTTTTACCCAAGCTCGAGCTGAATCTCTAATTAATTTATGCTCATCAGATAAAAGCTCATCCATAAGGTAGTAGTCATGTCCTTGATATTGATCTTTACTCATTTTAATAATTTTTACAAATGTATAGGTAATTAAAATTCTATTGTCAAATGTTGATGGATTTTTTTAAAATAACATTGTGGAAACTTAACTATTAGTGTTTATAAGTTCTAATTCCTTATTTTTGATTTAAATAGATAATTTGATTCCCCAAGAAACAATAGGTAAAATATTTGATTCTGCAGATATAGTAGAAGTTATTGGTGATTTTATTCATTTGAAAAAATCGGGTTCAAACTTTAAAGGGTTAAGCCCTTTCGCAAATGAGAAAACTCCTTCTTTCATGGTTTCTCCAGGAAAAAGAATATTTAAAGATTTTAGTTCTGGAAAGGGCGGTAATGTTGTTACGTTTTTAATGGAACATGAACAATTATCTTACCCTGAAGCTTTAAAATGGCTAGCTAACAAATATAATATTGAAATTGAAGAAGCTGAAGAGACACAGGAGCAAATTGAGGCAAAACACCAAAAAGAAGCCTTGTACTTAGCCCACCAATTTGCCAACGAGTTTTTTAAAACATCTTTAAAAGATTCTAATGAAGGGAAATCTGTTGGACTATCTTATTTAAAGAAAAGAGGATATAATTTAAATACAATAGATGAGTTTGAGTTAGGATATTCACCTGATGATTATAATGCTTTAGAAAATGAAGCAAAAAAAGCAAATTATAGTCTAGGACCATTAAAAATATCAGGACTTAATTAAAGAGGGTGAAAAAGGTAATTATGATTTTTTTCGAGGAAGAATTATTTTTCCTATTCACAATATAACTGGAAGAATAATAGGATTTGGAGGAAGGACACTTAGAACTGATAAAAAAGTGGCTAAGTATTTTAATTCTCCAGAAAGTGATATTTACAATAAAAGCAATGTGCTTTATGGCTTATTTCAATCAAAAAATGAAATAATTAAAACTGATTCTTGTCTTCTTGTAGAGGGTTATACAGACGTAATTTCATTACACCACAACGGAATTAAAAATGCAGTATCTTCTAGTGGAACTTCGCTTACTGAAGGACAAATTAGACTCATTAAAAGATTTACAAATAATGTAGTTATTCTTTATGATAGTGATCCTGCTGGGATTAATGCATCCTTCAGAGGAGTTGATATGATACTAAAAGCGGGATTAAATGTTAAAGTAGTACTTTTTCCTGAAGGTGAAGATCCTGATAGTTATGCACACCAACTTTCAAATGAAGACTTTAAATCATACTTAAATGATAATCAAATTGATTTCATTTCATTTAAAGCAAATCACTTGCTTGAAAAAACAAAAAATGATCCAATAAATATTTCCAAAACTATTAATGATATAATAATATCAATTTCTATTATACCTGATGCAGTTTCAAGATCAGTTTACATCAAAAAAACAGCTCAAATTTTTGAGATGGATGAAGAGCTTCTAATTAATGAAGTAAGAAAAAAATTAAGACCAAACGAGAATTTTCAATCCTCAAATTCACTTCCTTCATTAGCATCTAAAAATCTTCCTAGCAAATCATTTCAAAAAGGAATAAAACACGACCTAAGCAAACAAGAAGAAGACCTTATAAGATTAATGTTAACTTATGGTGCTCACTCAATTAAAATTGAAGTTTTAAACGAAAATGAGAAATCTACAGTAGAATATCCTTTAGCTCAATTTATTGTTGAAGAAATTTTAACCGATAAATTATCCTATGAAAATGAAAAATATCAATTAGTTTTTAATGAGTTTTTGGAGGGGCTGGAAAAAGGCTTGATTTTAAATGAGCAACATTTTGTTCAAAATCATAACTTAACTAGTTTAGTTGCAGATTTAACAACTTCTCAAAATATTTTAAGTGAGAATTGGGAAAAGAAACACCAAATTCATACTAAAATTGAATCTGAAAGGTTAAAACAAGCTGCAGAACAAGCGGTATTTATTTTCAAATTAAGAGTTACCGAAAATTTAATATTGGATAAACAAAAAGCCTTAAAAGAAATGAATCCGGAAGAAGATAATGAATCAATATTAAAAGAAATTAAGGAATTAATAAAAGTCCGTAATATATTTGCAGACGAGTTAGGTATCATAGTAACACAATAAATTATGAGTTTTATAGATTATTTCAGTTTAGAACATATTCTTAATTTAAGTCTTTTCGGAGTAGTAATCTTGTTTTGGCTTATTTTAAATAATTGGATAAACAAAAATTTAGAACGTTTTTTAAAACAAAAAGGATGGTTAGTAGAGGGAAGAGAAAAAAATATTAAAAAACTAATAAAGCAAGTTCTTTTACTAATATGTAGTTTAATTGCTCTTGAATCTCTTACAATTGGCCACCAAGAGTTTTCAATAAGCAATATTACTCACATGGAATTATTCGGATTTGACTTTGAAGCAAAAGCAGATGGAAGTTACGATAGATTTAGTTTTACAATTGGAAGTGTATTTTATCTAATATTTGTCATAGTAATTTCAAAAATTTCTATTAGTATTTTCAGAGTCTTAATTTACAGATCAACAAAAGAAAAAAAGTGGATTGATGAAGGTGGAACTTACACTATAGTTCAGTTAAGTAAATATGTCATATATTCTATTGCTGGTATTGTTGCAATTCAAGGAGTGGGAATTGATATTACCTTTTTAGTAGCTGGTTCTGCTGCTATTTTTGTAGGAATTGGGTTTGGATTACAGTCTATTCTAGGAGATGTGTTTTCTGGAATAATTCTTTTATTTGACGGAAGTATTAAGGTAGGTGATGTTGTTGAAATGCCTAACCAAGAAATTTGTAAAATAAATCAAATATTCATTAGAACCTCTCAGTTAAAAACCTTAGACGGAAAAACTATTATTGTACCTAATGGCTATCTAACTAGAGAAAGTGTAATTAATTGGAGTATAAGCGATAAAGTAACTAGGTTTCATATTTCTGTAGGTGTAGCATATGGTTCTGACACTCAGCTAGTAAAGGAAGTCTTATATCAATCCGCTCTCAAACATCCATTAGTTGAAAAAAGAAGAAATATAACAATTGAACTTGAGGATTTTGGAGATCACGCTTTAAGATTTAAAGTGTATTTCTGGGCGAAACAAACATGGGAAATAATTAATATAAAAAGTGATATAAGATTAGCAATTGATCAAGCATTTAGAAATAATGAAA
This sequence comes from Cryomorphaceae bacterium, assembly GCA_905182525.1. Taxonomy (GTDB): domain Bacteria; phylum Bacteroidota; class Bacteroidia; order Flavobacteriales_D; family Parvicellaceae; genus MED-G20. The sequence continues at coordinate 119,408 of CAJJBV010000003.1, forward strand.
TTAAAATTCCTTTTCCTCAAAGAGATCTTCATTTGGTTTCCGACTCTAGAAAGGATTAAACTAGATTAACATCTTTAATAATTATTTGCATTTTTTTATTTCCCCTAAAGATATTTTCATCAACTGTTCCAACGACATTTACAGTTTGCCGACCACCAAATAATTTAAAAGCTGAACTACTATTAAACCATATACCATCTATTGATTTATTTTCAGAATAATCAAAAAATACAAATTTCAAATGCTTCTCACCAACTACTTTAACAGGAGATAAAATTAGTAGCTTTTTAAATAAAAAAACTGGTTTTGGATTGCCTATTCCAAAAGGTTCCATTTGCTTAATAATACGATAAATTTTAGGTGTGTTTAAATGGTCATTGTCTTTAAAAAGATCATTTAAAGACAACTCAGTGTCAATTATAATTTTAGGGATTAAGTCATCTTTTTTTATATACTTTCTGACTTCTTTTTCAAAATCTATTTTAAAAGCTTCTAAGTTTTCTTTTTTAAGACTTAATCCTGCTGCATATTTATGACCTCCAAACCTTACGAAATAATGTTTTAAATTTTCTAAAACTGTATATATGTCAAAGCCTTTTACAGACCTAGCTGATCCTGTTATAATTTCATCATTTCCAGTAAGAACTATGGTTGGTTTATAATAATGTTCAATAATTCTTGAAGCAACTATTCCCACTACCCCTTTGTGCCATTTATTTGAAAATACCACGTTTGACAATCTATCTTTGGGTAGCGCTTCTAGTTCAACTAAAGATTCATTTGTTATTAATTCATCTAATTGTCTTCTTTGGTCATTAATAATTTCAATTTTATTCAAACTTTGCTCTGCCTGGTCTGAATCAGATATTAAATATTCTGCTGCAATTAAAGCAGTTTCCAACCTTCCGGCAGCGTTAATTCTAGGAGCAATTTTAAAAATTAAATCTCCAATGTTAACGTTATCATACTTTTTTAACTTAGAAAAAAGAATTGAAAATGGTTCGATTGGACTTTTATTTATCTCCTGAAGACCTAAGTGCGCAATTAATCTATTTTCATTTACTAAAGGAACTACATCAGCTGCTGTAGCTACAGCGGCAAGTTGATAAAAAGGACTGAAATCAATTTTAACATCAAATTTGCTAACATAACTCTGAATCAATTTTAAACCTACTGTGCATCCACATAGATCTTTAAAAGGGTAATGACAATCCGCTTGTTTGGGATTTAAAATAGAATATGCATTTGGTAAAATACTACTTGGGTTATGGTGGTCACAAATAATTAAATCGATTTTCTGATCTTTAAATGCTTTTGCAGCCAAAAAATCTTTAATTCCACAGTCGAAGGGCAATTATTAAATTAATCTTATTTTTAGTAGCCCACTCAACACTGTTTAAAGAAATGCCATATCCTTCTTTTTCTCTATGAGGTTGATAATAAAAGACATTTGCTTTTAAACTTTTTAAAAAGCGAACCATCATTGCTACAGAACATGTGCCATCAACATCGTAATCTCCATAAATTAAAATATTTTGTTGGGTATTAATAGCTTCATTTAATCTAGTAACAGATTCTTTCATTCCTTTCATCAAAAACCCGTCGTGAAATTGTTTTTTATTAGGTCTAAAATAATCTTGAGCGGAATCAAAGTCATTTATTCCACGAGCAACTAAAATTTTTGAAATTACCGAGGAGACTTTTAAATCTTTTTCCATTGCAAGGCAAAGATTATGATCTAATTCAGTTTCTTTCCAAAGAAATTTGTTTGTCTGCATTTATAATAATTCTTAAAAACTTAAATATATGTCTTAACAACATAAAATTGATACGCACCCATAATTTATTGTGAAATAAGTTAACAAAACACTTTAGAAAGTTAATTTGTGGTAATATTGATATATATGAGTACAATAGATTATTACAATTGGAGATATGCAACTAAAGAATTTAATTCAGAAAAGAAAATAACAAATTCTGATTTAGAAATAATTAAAGAATCTATACGACTATCTCCATCTTCGTACGGATTACAACTATTCAAAGTATTTATTATTGAAAGTCAAAAATTAAAAGATAAATTAAGAAAAGTATCCTTTAATCAATCTCAAATATCAGATGCCTCTCATTTATTTGTTTTCTGTAACTACACTAAAGTATTAGAAAAAGATATTGATTTATATATTCAAAATAAATCATTAATTCAGCAGATGCCAATAACTAAAAATGAAGGATACGGAGTTTTTTTGAAAAAAAATCTACTTAAAAAAGAAACTGAAGAGACTTCTATTTGGACCAACAACCAAGTTTATATTGCCCTAGCTAATTTAATGACCACGTGTGCATCGTTGAAAATAGATTCTTGTCCTATTGAAGGATTTGAAGCTTCAAAATACAATGAAATATTAAATATTAATGAAAGAAATATGAATGCAGCTGTTGTTTGTGCAGTTGGCTACAGATCAAAATTAGATACTTCTCAGCATGAAAAAAAAGTAAGAAAATCGTCACAAGATTTATTTGAAATTATTTAGTTAATGGATTTATCTAAAAAAATTAATCAAATCATAACACTTTGTATTTTAGGTTTAATTTGGGGAAGCTCTTTTATTTTAATGAAAAAAGGGTTAAGTACGTATTCACCAATAGAAATTACGCTTTATCGAATTTTTATTGTTTTTATTGTTTTTTTTCCTTTGGGAATAAGAAGCTTTTTTAAAATACCTAAGAAAATAGCTTTTATCTTATTAGTCTCTGCTGTAATAGGCAGTGTAATACCCTATTTTTTATTCATTAAAGCCCAAACAAAAATTGACAGTTCTTTAAACGGTATTTTAAACTCAATAACACCTCTTTTCACTTTGCTATTTGGAGTTGTATTATTCAAACAGAAAACTAATTTAAGAGCTGTGATTGGAGTTGTAATTGGATTAGTTGGAGCAACAGGACTTATATTTTTAAGTAAAGAAGGTGGGGTTTGGTCTAATTCTTATTTGTATGCAATATTGCCTGTTCTAGGCTCCGCTTGCTATGCGTTAAATATTAACATAATTAAAACATATCTTCAAAATATTCCTGCTTTAAAAATAACAAGTTGGTCTTTTATATTTATAGGTCCAATTGCTGGATTAGTCCTTTTTTTTAAGACTGACTTTACGGATCATCTAATCTATGATGACCCGAATTATTTCAATTTTATTTGTATAAATATTCTAGGCGTTTTAGGAAGTGGGTTTGCTTTTTGGGTTTTTAATTTATTAATTAAAGAAACATCTTCTGTATTTGCATCTTCGGTAACCTACTTAATTCCCATAGTTGCAATTTTTTGGGGAATTATAGACGGTGAAATTTTTGGATTATTTCAAGGTATTCTTTGCGTGGTTATTTTTTGTGGAATCTATTTAATAAAATCAAAACCATTAAAACCTTCTAATTAAATTTTAGATTTCTCCAATAAACTCAATTAGTAGATTATACAAGTCCTCTATTTTATTAAGAGGCAATGTCTCGGATTTATCAAACGGATCATGGTAAGCTTTAATTCCACCCATTGTATATATAAAAATCGAAGGGACTTTTTTAACAGAAAACCAATAGTGATCTGAATTTGGAGCCTGTCCTCGAATTTTTATTTTTTTGAAAGCATTTAATTGTGAATTGATTTTTCCAATTTGTTTAGCTGCTTTTTCTTGTTCTAGAGCATTTACTATTGCAATTCCATCTTCCCCAGTTCCAACAATATCTAAATTTATTAAAAACTGCACTTTTTTTAAATCTATTAAAGGGTTATTTGTAAAATACTTTGAACCCTTTAATCCAGCTTCTTCCGCTCCAAAACAAATAAATATAATATTGTATTTACTCTTAATTTTAGAATAATAAGTGGCTAAGTTTAAAAGCAAGCTTATGCCACTCGCGTTATCATTAGCTCCAGGAAATTTGACGTCTCCCATCATTCCTAAATGATCATAATGAGCGGAAATTATTATAGATTTTCTGCCTTTTCCTTTAGCCTTTCCAATGACATTTTGAGTATTTAAATCATTTATAAATTTATTTTGCAAATGAATATCAACTTCCTTAAAATTATTATTTAATGCCTCTCTATTAATATTAATTATTGGAAATTTAGAGACATAGTCAGCTACTGACCATTGTAATTTATTGCTTGTAATCCAGAATATAGGAAAATGATTTTTTAAGATGTTTTTCACTTCGTTGTATAATGAAATAGTATCTCTATTAGTTATATTAGAAACATCAATAGAAACAATTGATTGGTTATAAAGGCTTTTGCTATTTAAAAGTGATTTCCAATTTTTTAGATTTGTTTTAATTACTTTAAAGGATCCATCAATAGCACAAGAATGAGGATCTATCATAAAATCTTTACCTGGAATTAGTTTATGACCATCTAATTTTAAATCTATTTTATATGGAAATGTATTAACATCAATTTTAAAACTTTGTATGTAATTAGTTTTGCCCAAAGGCTCTAAATTTATTTTCTCAAATTCATTAACTAAAAAATTGGCTGCTTTTAAATGTCCATTATCAACATAGCCCCGTCCTTTAAAATAGTCACTACAAAGTGTATCAACATAATAAGAAAAGTTTGGTTTTTGACCAGAAAAGTGAATTGATATAAAAAGAAAAGGAAGAAGAAGATACTTACTCATTAATTATGATATCTTCTTTGAACTAAGATATTTAATCTTTTGAAATGATTTGATTTTGAATTCCAGCTGTACTTTTTAAGTAATATTTTATTTAAATAATTATTTGCTTGGTCTATATTTTCAAAATCATTTAATTCATTTATTGATTCTAAATAAGCATCATTATCGCCTGAAAACAAATTTTCGGTTATTAAATACTTTTCATTAATACCAATTTCTTTGGTTAAATCTAATATCGGCTGTTGCCCAAATTGATCCGCTAATGAGGTCTGAGGACTAGTAGAGTGAATATCATTAATAGATTTTAAGTTTTTCTGATCAATGACATCAACTTTTTCAGTTTTGGCCTCTTCCTCTACTATAACATCAATTAAATTGATTTGGTTTTTTTCAACTTTATTAGTTTCATCATTTAAAACATCAGGACTTGTGTTATTCTTTAAAGTATGCTTCTCTGCAAGATATTGAAGTACGGCAAGTCTTTCGTGAAGTTGCCTTGATGAATCCAAAAGATATTGAATATCATCAGTTTTTAAATCTCCACTATTTAATTTAAGGACTCCATCTTTTAACTCATTTGCTAAACTTTCTAACGATTTAAAATTAAACTCATCCATAATATTAAGATTACAATGCAAAATTCAATATTTTTACATCATTGTGAATGTTATTATTTGAATGTTATCAACATAACATTTTGATTAATTTTCTCGTTAACTATAATTAAAGCAAAATAAATTGCAAATTAACAACTCGTATACTTTAAGAAAAATTGCTGAAATAACAGGTGGGAAATGCATTGGAAATGTAGATTCAACTATAAATAATATTCATTTTGATAGTAGAAGATTTGTAAAAAATAATAAGCATTTATTTATAGCATTTAATACAAATTTTAACGATGGACATCTTTATATTAATGAAGTTTACAAAAGTGGAATTAAACAATTTATTACTCATACAAAACCAGATGATTTAAAGAGTGACGCTGGGTATTTAATAGTTAATAATACATTAATTGCATTGCAAAAATGGGCGTCTTTTCATAGAGGAAAATTTAATTTTCCTGTGCTTTCAATTTCTGGTAGTTATGGAAAAACTGTGATAAAAGAATGGATCAATTTTATTGCAGAAGAAAAATTAAATATAATTAGAAGTCCTAAAAGCTATAATTCACAATTTGGAGCAGCATTAACTCTACTATCAATTAAAGAAAATCACCAATTAGCAATTGTAGAGACTGGTATTTCCAAGCCTGGTGAAATGAGTTTGATGAAGAAAATGATTCAGCCATCACATGTTATATTGTCTAATATCGGTAATGAGCATCTAGAAAACTTTAATTCAATTGATGAACTTCGATTAGAAAAAGAAAAAATTTTAGAAAAAACATGTTTTACTTATTTTAAGGACTACAAACAACTAGATTCAAACCGAAGTATTAAGGAAAATGGACAAGAAATAAGTTGGATTTATAATCAAAAGAAAGAAACCTTTTTTCTTAGGCAAAAAGATGAATTCTCAGCTAAAAATTTTATTTGCTGTTTAAGTTTCTTAAATCAGATTGGTTTTGACGTTCAAGAAATTAAAAAACTCTCTCCTTTTCTTCCAGAAATTGCACTTCGTTTTGAAAAAAAAGCTGGAATAAATCAATCAACAATTTTTAATGACTCCTATCAAAATAATATTCAGTCTTTAAAAATTGCACTAGAAACTTTAAAATCTGAATCTGGAAGTTCTAAATCAACTTTAATACTGGGAGACTTAGATGAGAAAAATATTAATTATAATGATTTAGTTGATTTAATTAAATCTTATAAATTATATCGATTTGTAGGAATAGGAAAAGAAATTTACAAAAATCGAAAATCCTTTATTGGTGAATCATCTTTTTTTGAGGACGAAAGTTCATTTTTTGAGAAATTTAATTCTTTTAAATTCGACAATGAATTTATTTTAATTAAGGGTAAAAAAGCAACTGATTTTCAAAAAATATCATTGAGACTGGAAGAAAAAAAACACAATACGGTTCTTGAAATTAATCTAAGTAATTTAATTAAAAATTTAAATTACTACAGAAATATAGTTCCAAACAAGACCAAACTATTAGTGATGATTAAAGCTGCAGGATATGGAACTGGACTAATAGAATCTGCAAAAATCTTAGAAAAAAATCATATTGACTACTTAGGAGTTGCTTATACAGACGAAGGTGTAGAGTTAAGAAAAAAAGGATTAAAGTCTCCCATTTTAATTATGAATGTCGAGCAGAAATCTATGGATAATCTTATAGAAAATAATTTAACTCCTTCAATACATGACATTAGTCAACTGGATGATCTTACTAAAAAACTTATAACACTTGGAATTAAAAATTTCCCAATTCATATAAAATTAAATACTGGTATGAATAGAATGGGATTTGACCCAAATGAAATTAAAAAGTTATGCAGCTTTTTACTCTGTCAACCTGAGATTAAAGTGGAAGGGATTTTCAGTCATTTAGCTGCTAGTGACCTTGAAAATGGTAAAAAACTAACACAAAAACAGTTTAAATTATTCCACGAATTATCATCTGAAATTGAATCAAAATTAGGCGTTAATTCAATAAAACATATTTTAAATACTTCCGGGATTGAAAACTATATAGACCACAGTTTGGACATGGTTAGATTGGGAATTGGACTCTATGGTGTGTCTAAAAATGAAAGGCTTTCTAATGTTGCTTCTTTGGTTTCTAAGATCTCTAAAATAAGAAATATTGTTAAAGGAGATTATATAGGGTATGGAATAAATAATATTGCTAAAAAAAATATCACAATTGCAATTATTCCAATTGGTTATGCGGATGGATTTTCAAGATTATTAGGAAATGGTAACGGACATGTTTGGATAAATAATAGTTTACATTCAACTGTTGGAAATATTTGTATGGATATGATGTTTATAGATGTCACAAATAAAAAAGTAAAAATAAACGATCGAGTAGAAATTTTTGGAAATAATTACTCTATTATAGAAATGGCAAAATCAATAAATACAATTCCTTACGAAATTATTAGTACTATTTCGAACAGAGTAGTCCGGGTTTACCAAAAAGATTAATGAAAAAGAAATTTCTTTCAAATTTATTACTTGTTCTTATATTAAATGTTGTTATAAAACCTTTATATATACTAGGTATTGATGCTGAAATATTAAAAATTACTGAGCAAAATGACCCTGGTTCTTACGGAACTTATTTTTCGCTTTTGAGCTTATCATTTATTTTTAATATTATACTTGATTTGGGAGTTAATAGCTTCAACACTAGAAATATTGCTCAAAACAATCAATTATTAGAAAAGCATTTTTCAAGAATTTTCTCACTAAAATTAATTCTTTGTTTGTTATACATTATAGTACTAATTTCAGTGGGTTTTATTTTTGACTTTTCATCTTTAGAAATGAAATGGTTGGCTGTCATAGGTTTCAATCAAATTTTAATTGCTTTAATTCTATTTATAAGATCTAATTTATCTGCATTATTATTATTTAAAAAGGATAGTATATTATCAATTATAGATAGGCTAATATTAATTTTATTTTGCGGTTATTTTCTTTGGGCAAAAAAAACAAATGAAATAGTAACTGTAGAGTTTTTTATTTTATCTCAAACTCTTGCCTATTTAGGAACAGTAATCATCGGATTTATTTTATTGATTAAGTATTCAAAGATTCCTAGAATTAAATGGGATACCATTTTTTTCTCTATTATAATAAAAAAGAGTTTTCCTTATGCATTGTTAATTTTTTTAATGTCCGTTTATTATTACTCTGATGTAATTATGGTGGAAAGGCTAAGAGGAAATATTGAAGTAGCTAGTTATGCTCATGGATATAGGTTTTTTATGGCATTTAATATGTTAGGAGTTTTATTTGCCGGATTACTTTTACCAATATTTTCCAAGCTAATTAATGAGAAAAAAAATATTGTACCAGTAACTTGGTTGTCTTTTAAACTAATCTACTTTTTTGCACTGATTATTTGCGTTTCTATATGGAACTACAAATCCCAAATTATTAATTGGAGATATGAAATTAATGGGTCATCGTTAGTGCATTCAAGTGAAACTTTTGGATGGTTAATGGTTTCTTTTTTAGCCATCTCTTGTAACTATATATTTGGCACATTATTGACTGCAAATGGAAGTTTAAAACAATTAAATGTATTAGCTGTTTTTGGTATAATAATAAACATTTCTCTTAACCTGATATTAATTCCAATAAAAGGTTCGGAGGGAGCTGCCTTTGCTAGTGCCTTTACACAGTTTTTTATTCTATTTTTTCAAGTAGGCTTATGTTTCAAATTTTTTAACTTTAGTTTTAAACTAAATTCTTTTATTCAAATTTTATTATTTACTGTTTTCTTTACGACAATTATTTTTGTCTTAGAAAAATATTTTAATATTGTTTGGAACGATAAGCTATTGATAAGCTTATTTACAGGTATATTATTAGGCCTTTCATTAAAACTAATTAGTTGGAAGCAATTCTATCAGCTTCTAAAAACCTCAAAATCGTGACTAAGGCTGTTAATTTGTTGGGCAGAATACTATAACTTACATTTGTAAATGAAAAATAAAAAAATGGATTCATCACAAAATCAATCGTACGACTTAATATCTTTTTTATGGAAAATAAGATGCCTTTAATAATTGTAACTATTGTTTCAATTTTAACTTCTGCAACTGTTTCTTTATTAATTGAGGAAAAATTTGAATCTACCGTTACACTATATCCTACAAAAACAAGCTCAGTTACTTTTAATAATATTATAACGCAAGATCAGAGTGTATCTAAGTTCGGAGAAGATGAAGAAGCTGAGCAAATGCTTCAAATTCTTGAATCAACTAGCATTAGATCGGAAATTATTGAAAAATTTAATCTTTTAAAACATTACAAAATTGACTTAGATTCAAAGTATTTAAAAACTAAATTGGTAAAAACATACAAGGAAAATATAAATTTTAAAAGAAACCATAATGGCGCAGTTTTAATTTCTGTTTTAGACAAGAGTCCTGATACTGCTGCATTAATCGCCAACGAGATTGCTTCACTTTTTGATAAAATTAAAAATACTATGATTCATGAAAGAGCAATGACAGATTTTATAATTAAAAAAAACAAACTAAATAAAATTACTTCTCAAATGCAGAATTTAAGAGATACCTTATCTGGGTTAACTAAATTAGGTGTAGTAACTGAAGATGCATACAGGGCTTTAACTGAAGGGTATGTTAATTCTAGAGATCTAGAAATTAAAAAATCATTTAAAAAGAAAATGGATATGACTGAAAAATATGGTTCTATTCTTAGATCTTTACAGATTGAACTACAATTATTATCTGAAAGACTTGCAATTATAGAATCATCATATGAACAATCAGAAAGTGATTCAAACAGCAATTTATCTCATAAATTTATTGTTGAAAAAGCATATCCAGCTGATAAAAAAACATATCCTATTAGGTGGCTAATTGTTATATTATCAACTTTTTCTTCAATTTTACTTGCAATTGCAGTAATACTAATAAATAATAAAATTGCACTTTTAAAAGATTAATGATTGCCGAATTTCTTAGCAAAAGAATTTCTTATGGCTTGATGTTTTTATTCATCTTGTTAAATTCTATATTGCTTTATAATGACATATATTATTTATTAGCATTCCCACTAATAATTTTAATTATTTACCTCTTTATTTTTAGCTTAGACATTGTTTTCTTAGTCATTGTGTTTTGTACTCCTTTGTCTTTTAATTTTGAGAATTTAGACTTATTAGGAATTGGTTTTTATTTCCCAACAGAACCATTATTACTTATTTTTACTACCGTTTTCATATTTAAATCTTTACATAAAAGAAGTTTTAATAAAGATCTTTTACATTACAAAGATCCGCTTATTATAATAGTTATTGTTCAATTAATATGGATTTTTACTTCTTCAATTGTTAGTGAAATTCCAGTAGTTTCATTTAAATTTTTTTTAGCAAGAAGCTGGTTTATGGTTCCAATGATATTTTACGGAATTCATTTCTTCAAAGGTGGTGAGAGACCCATAAAACAATTTTTTATAGTATTCTTATCTTCAATTGTAATTGTCACTCTCTATACATTAATAAATCATTCAATGAATAGTTTTAGTGAAGAATCAGGTCATTGGGTAATGTGGCCTTTTTTCAAAGATCATACTTCATATGGAGCCATTTTAGCATTGAGTATTCCTATCAACATATGGTTGTTATATGAATCGAAAAAAAATCTTCTGCGTTATTTTTTATTAACCAGCTTAATTATTCTTTTCGTTGGACTATACTTTAGCTACACAAGAGCTGCATGGTTAAGTATTATCTTAACATTTGGAGTGTTTTTACTTTATTATTTTAGAATAAAGTTGAAGTTTCTTATCATTCTGTTTATTATACCATTATTATTTATAATAATTAACTTGACTGATATTTCTTACTTAATTCAAAAAAATGATGCAGAACATACTACAGAAAATTTTTCTGAAAGAATAGAATCTATGTCTAATATCTCATCTGACGCATCAAACTTAGAGCGGCTAAATAGATGGAATTGTGCAATCAAATTATTTTATGAAAAACCATTTTTTGGTTGGGGACCTGGAACTTATAGTTTTGTATATGCACCCTTTCAAAGTTCAAAAGATTTAACAATTATAAGCACTAATTTTGGAGACGGAGGAAATGCCCATAGCGAATACCTAGGGCCACTTGCTGAACAAGGATTTATAGGGTTTATAATTAACTTGGTTTTGATAGGTTTAATTTTTACATCAACTGGATTTTTCTATATAAATTGTGAAAATCAATTCTACAAAAACTTAACATTGATGATAATCTTATCATTAACTACATATTTCACACATGGAGTTTTGAATAACTATTTAGATACTGATAAAGCTGCTATTCCAGTTTGGGGGTTAGTAGCTCTTTTCGTAGCAATAAAAACTTATTTAATTTCAAATAGTGAGCAGACAACGTATTAATTATATGTTGTAAATATTTAATATTGTTAATGGTAAAATCAAAAAAAATATTTCAGTGTATTAGCTGTGATAATGAAAGTAGTAAATGGACTGGCAAATGTGTTAATTGTGGAGAATGGAATACAGTTTCAGAAAGAACTGTTGCTAAATCTTCGAAAAACTATATTTCAAATAGTATTAAAACACCTCAATTAATTGGTGAGATTTCCGGGAGCAAAGCGGAAAGAATTCATATAAATGATCAAGAGTTTAATAGAGTAATTGGGAATGGGTTAGTTAAAGGGTCCGTCATTTTACTTGGGGGAGAACCTGGTATTGGCAAATCAACTTTAACGTTAAAAATAGCTTTAACTCTTAATGAAAAAGTTCTTTATATTTCTGGTGAAGAAAGTAATGAACAAATTAAATTAAGAGCTACTCGAATAGATTTAAATAATGAAAAATGTTATATATATAATGAAACTGAGGTCAATACTATACTTAAAACTAGTGATGAAGTTAAACCAGAACTAATTATTATTGATTCCATACAAACTATTCATACTCAAGATATTGATGCAATTCCTGGAAGTGTTTCTCAAATTAAACATTGCGCTGAGCAACTAATTAAATATGCAAAAGATAGATTAATCCCAATAATAATAATTGGCCACATAACAAAAGATGGTGCTATTGCTGGACCAAAAGTTCTCGAACATATGGTTGATACAGTTCTTCAATTTGAAGGTGACAAAAATCATCTTTACAGATTGGTAAGGAGCATTAAAAACAGATTTGGAAGTACTAACGAGCTTGGAATTTACGAAATGAACGAAAATGGATTACAAGAAGTAAATTCTCCAAGTAAAATGCTAATCTCTACCAATCAAGAAAAATTAAGTGGTATTGCATTAGGTTGTAGTTTAGAAGGAATAAGACCAATAATGATAGAATCGCAAGCTCTTACATCAGCTGCTACATATGGCAATCCTCAACGTTCGGCTAATGGCATTGATATTAAAAGACTTAATATGTTACTGGCAGTAATTGAAAAAAGAGGAGGAATGAAATTAAGTCAAAAAGATGTTTTTTTAAATATTACTGGAGGCTTGAAAATTCAAGACCCAGCAATAGATTTATCCATGGTTTGTGCAATTTTATCATCGTTTTTTGACTTTTATATAGATCATAAAATTTGTTTTATTGGCGAAGTTGGATTGAGTGGAGAAATTAGACCAGTTAGTAGAATTGAACAACGAATAAAAGAGGTTACAAAAATGGGGATCAAAACAATTTATTTAAGTAAATATTCTAAAATTAATGACTTAAAAATACAAGATTATACTTTAAAAAAAGTAGGTAAGCTGCAAGAAATTATTCAACATTTATTTAAATAATTCGTTCATTAGTCAAAGTAATAAATAGATTAATTTATATTTATTGAAAAAATATTAAATGCCAGTTTTAGAACTTGAAAAAGAAATTATAGATGAGTTTGAAATGTTTGACAACTGGATGGAAAAGTACGAGCATCTTATTGAGCTAGGTAAAGATCTTCCTTTGATATCAACTAAACATAAAATCGAAAATAATTTAATAAAAGGTTGTCAATCAAAAGTATGGCTTCATGCTGATTCTAACAAAAATGTAGTTTCTTTTTATGCCGATAGTGAGGCAATTATAACTAAGGGTATTATTGCTCTTCTTATCAGAGTACTGAATAATCAAACTCCGGAAAATATTCTTCAGGCAGAGTTGAATTTTATTAATGAAATTGGACTGACAAATCATCTTTCACCCACTAGAGCAAACGGGTTATTAGAGATGGTAAAACAAATGAAGAATTATGCATATACGTTAAAGATTAAAAATAACTTATTAAAAAAATAAAAAATGAGTGAAGCGATGGATTCAGTTGCAAACAAAAAAAAAATTGAAGGTAAAATCATTAATGTTCTTAAAGCAATTTTTGATCCTGAAATACCTGTAGATGTTTATGAGCTTGGTCTTATTTATGAAATTAAAATTGATAACGATTTTAATACTGAGATAATAATGACTCTTACCTCTCCAAATTGTCCAGTTGCTGAATCAATGCCTAAAGAAGTAGAAGATAAAGTTGGTGAAGTTCATGGTGTTAAAACTTCAAAAGTAAATATTGTTTTTGACCCACCATGGGATAAGGAAATGATGAGTGAAGAAGCTAAACTAGACTTGGGTATGATTTAAATTAATCGAAATGGAATTTGGAATAGATGCAATTGATTACTACCTGCCGAAAATTGCTTTAAAAATTAGCAGCTTGGCAGAAAGAAGGAATATTATACCGGCTAAATTAGAAAAAGGGTTGGGATTAAAATTTATGTCACTTCCTGATGTTAATGAAGATACTGCATCAATGGCAGCAAATGCACTTTTAAAACTAATTGACAATAACAAAATAGATCCAACAACAATTGGCAGAATATACATGGGGACCGAGAGTGCCTTAGATGCTTCAAAACCTACTGCTACGTATGCATTAGCACCTGTGGAAAAAATTTTAGCTACTAGTTATGGTGAACGATGTTTTAAAAACTGTGATGTTTTAGATATGACATTTGCTTGTATAGGTGCTGTAGATGCCCTTGAAAACTGTTTGGATTGGGTAAGGTGTAGTCCTAGTAGAAAGGCAATTGTTATAGCCTCTGACACTGCTAAATACGAACTCGAATCTCCTGGTGAGTATACTCAAGGCGCGGGAGCTGTTGCAATGCTAATAGGTTCTGATCCAAGTATTATTTCATTCAAAAGTTCTATTGGAATAAGTATGAAACATGTTAGTGACTTTTTTAAACCGAGGAGAAGATTAAACAATACTTTTCTAAAAACTAAAAATACTTCTATTCAGGATTTAACTAATAGTAACAAAGAAAAATTAGAACTTTATTTTGAAGAGCCTGTTTTTGATGGGCAATACTCAAATGAATGTTATCAAAATAGAATTACAGAAGCATTAGATCATTTCAAAAAACAAGAGGAAATAGATTTTATAGAAGATTGGAATCATTTAATATTTCACCTTCCTTATTCCTTTCAAGGTAGACGTATGATGGTAGATATATGGATAAATTGGATGAAAGAAAAAAATATTATTAATGTGCTTGAGAGTGAAATTGGGTCTTTAGAAAGTATGGAATTTAAGGATTGGAGAAAAGCAGCTTCAAAGTCAAATCTTTATAAAAAATTTGTACAAAATAAAATTCAAGATGGAGAAATTGCATCTGGGTATATTGGAAATATGTATACAGCTTCTATTTTTATGTCACTTATAAGTTTACTTTACTCAAACTTTAAAAAAGAAAAAGATATTGCTAATCAAAATATTGGGTTTATAAGCTATGGAAGTGGTTCCAAATCTAAAATTTTTGAAGGTAAAATATGCAAAAATTGGAAATCAAAAATTAGTCATCTAAACATATTTGAAAATCTAGAAGAACGAAAAATAATTGACTTTAAAACTTATGAAAAACTACATAATGGAGGTATTAATAAATCAATTTATAACCATAATAATATCGTATTAGATAAAATTGACAATCGAGAAAACAAAATTGGATTTAGACATTATAAAAGAAATTGAGCGAAATAAGAAATAAAATTGCAGAGAGTGGTCTAATAACTCTAGATATGAGGTCTTTTAAAGGAAGTCAAAAGCGTATAGTAATTGATATTAAAAACTGGCTATTTGAAGGAATGGTATTGAAAGAAAAGATGTTTAGAGAATATTTAAAAAATGAGAACTGGTCTCAATATGAAAATTCTTTTGTAGCACTAAATTGTTCAGCTGATACGATAGTTCCAATTTGGGCTTATATGTTAATTACTAAATATCTTAAGCCTTATCCTAAAAGTATTGTATTTGGAGACTGGAAAAGCCTTGAAAAGAAGATATTTGAAGTTAACATTGACAACCTTAATTTAGCAGAATTCAAAAATAAAAGAGTTTTGCTAAAAGGGTGTACTGATATATATATTCCAGATGAAAGTTATGTCCAAATAAGTAATAAATTAATGAGCACTGTTAAATCATTAATGTTTGGAGAAGCTTGTTCTAATGTGCCAATTTTTAAGGCTTAAGAAACTACTAAAATTTAAGTATCTGATTAAATCTCGTTATCATTTTTGAAAATTTCTTGTTAAGATCTGTTGACATATTTGTTTTTAAAATAATGGTCCAGTAAATAGCTATTATAAACGTCATCATTAAAATTAAATTAATTGCAGGTAGAAATAAAATAAATTTTTTTACAACTAAAGCAATTGTATAGACTAAACCTAATAGAATAAAAACTTTAAAATTCTTTTTAGTAAAAGGCTGCATCTTAAATTTAAACCAAATGAAAAAAGTTCTAATAATATTAATGGAAGACCAAGAAATCATAGTTGAAATAGCTGCGCCTTTCATCCCATAAGTTGGTATCAAAATAAAATTTAAAAGAATTACAATACCAGCCATTAAAAAAACAAAATAAGTTTGGAACTTGTAATAAATAGAAGACATTAAAATATCTGTATTAACAGATGTGAGTGCGTCAATAAATTGAGCAAATCCAATGTATATAATAATGTTTATACCCAACGAATATTCTGGTTTCATCATAGTAAATAAATAAGGAGAACAAATTAAAATTGAGAGAAAAATAAATCCGGAAATAATTTGAAGATTTAAAGTTGCCTTTTTATAAATTTTTTTAATATTATTTAAGTCATTGTTTTTCCAAGATTCTGAAATAACAGCTGCAGATATTCCTCTTAATGATCTAGATGGAACATTAACTACAACTCCAAATAAAGCGGCAGTAGCATAAATCCCAACTTCTTTAAACCCCATCATATCTAGTAACATTATTCTATCAATTTCTAATACCATTACACCACCTATACTTCCAAAAAGACCGAAAATTGATGTTTTAATGATGTCACTTTTTAAATTAAGTTTTTTAACTCTTTTTGAAAAATCAAAAATATTAGTTCCAAACCCAGGTGAGAAAATTAAATAAAAAAGGCTAATTAGCCCTGGAGAACACAAACCAAATACAAAAATCATCAAAAGTGTATTAAGTTGAATGAATGAGAAAGCAAAAAGACAAACTGAAATAAGATTAATTATTTTTAAAATAATATTAGAACTTACGACACCTAAAACTGTATTGTAATTCATTCTTATTAATGAATCAAGGTTAGAAAAAATCAGTCTAAATAAAAAAGCAAAAAACAATAATGAAAAATAAAATGTTGTTTGATATTCTTGAGAAACTTTTTCATTAAAAATAAATTTTAAAAAGCCAATACCAGCTAAGGCACCAATGATAGTTAGTGAAATAGAAAAGCCTAAAAATCCATAATTTTTTTTAGAAATATTTCTGAATTTAGGAAAATGTCTTAATGTGACTAATGGTAGACCGATTGAAAAAATAGAACTTAACAGGTATGAAGCTGACGTAATTGAATCTAAAATTCCTTTTTTTTCAGCTGGCAAGAAATGAGGAAATAAGATGGTGTTTAAAAACCCAATAATAATTCCTAAAAAAATATATATTGTCGATTTAGATGCTTGATTTTCTATAACTCCCATTAAATTGAGACTTTTACTATTTTAAAATAAAAATACATCAAAATTATTGTGTATTTGATAAAGAATTTTGTTTTTCTACCAAAAAAAGTTGATTACTAAAATTTTAAATTAAAATCAGTAGAATAATAATTAATATAAATTGACTTTGTAAAAGATTCTTGAATTCTTTTAATCTTTTGGGTAGGCTAACTGAAAAACTGGTGTATCCATCAGGAATATAGAGACTACTTAAATCTTCATCTAATTCTTTTTTATTTCTGTAAGCGCATACTTTATAAATAATTTCGTTAATAATTTGTTCCAACTTAAGCTTAACTTTTGATGTTAAAACACTATCTCTGGAAATAGAGTTCTTTAAATAAGCAGAAAAATAAAAAAAATCAAAAAGTGGTGAATTTTCATGGTTCTTAGAATCTATAAATGAAATATTCAAATCGTCATTTATTAGAATATTAAAGTGGGTTAAATCACCGTGAACCAAAGGTCGACTTTTTTCCAAGTTAGACTTGTGGAGTTTTAAAGCTTTAAGAATTAGAAGCTTTTTAGAATCTAATTCTTTAATAGAGTATTCGGCTATAAGTTGATGTCCGATAAATAATTCTTTAATCCATTTTGAATTTAATTTTCTCCAAACAAATTTGGGGTACTGCTCATCATTAAGCTCAAATAAAATAATTTTTCCACTTTTTACGATTCCAATAAAATCTTTTTTCACAATAGGAACTTCTACTGTAATAGTATTAAGATAAGCTAAAGTATCACCAATAGGAAGTTTGCTAAATCTATATGCTAAGGAATTCTTAGATGATATCTGAAGAGTTAACTCAGAAAAAAAAATTGATTTAAAAGCCCTGGATGACGAATAAATCAAATGAATGCCTGGCTTGAAAAAAGGATAGCATTTAAACTTCATTTTAAACTATTTACATAAATATAGTCTTCTATTCTTTTGTGAAGGGTCATCTTCAGATTTTTCATTAATTAAATCTATTTGAGAGTAAATAGTTTTAAGAAAATCTACTTGCTCATCTTGTCGTTCTGGTTTGCCATTGGATTCAAATATCAAATGTGTGGAGATTTCTTTCGATAATTTAATAACCTCTTTCCAATTTTCAACCCACATGCAAACGGATAATAGAAAAACAGCATCCACTTTATTATTTGGCAAAAAATCTTTTATATAATTTAAATTCTCTTTTTCAAGATCAAATACAAAAAAATTGGTGTGATGATTTCCTAGATGAAACTTCATTCTATTTGCTGCATTTATCATCCTAGAATCATAATCAATTCCAATACCTGAACTAATTTTATTTGCAATTGCATTTATCATACCTCCTTGATTGCAGCCAATATCTAATACAGTTTTATCGGTAAAATCAAAAGGAATATTAGCAAATCTTTCAACTGGATTTCGCTGACCCTTAAGTTCAACTCCGTCAATGGTAAATGAATGATAACCAACATCAAAAGAACCTGCTGAGTAGCTAACTGAGCTACGTTTGGTGTAATTCAAAAGATTAATTATTTTTTTTAGATTAATACTTAATTTGCCTTCTGGTTCGGTAGTTGACATTCTCTCAACCTGAACCTGGTACTCATTACCTTTTATCCTTTTTAAAATTTTTTTAATCATTGACTTATATTATTGCGTTTAATAATCTCTTCTTTCTAATCTCAAAATCAAAATTTTCTTTAGCTCTATTTCTTGAATCACTAAACCTTACACTTAATTCGTTTTTAGAAGATGTTGTCAAATTTAGAATTATTTTATTTAATTCTTTCTGATTTCTTTTATCTAAAACAACTCCAGTATCTCCAATTATATATGGGATTATATTAACCTTTGATCCAACAGGAATGCATTTACACATCATTGACTCGACGAGTGAACATCCGAATCCTTCAAAAACTGATAACTGCAAGTGGAATTGGGATTGATTATAATATTCTAATAATTTCTTTTTTGGAATATGCCCTAGTAAAATTAAGTTGTTTGGCTTTAGATATTGATTTGGGATAGTATCACATCCGGCAATATAAAATGAACAATTTGGAAATTCTTTTGCCAATCCAATAATTAAATCTCCGCCTTTTAAAAAAAATTGTTGGTTAGAAAAAACAGCAATAAAACTATTTTTTTTTATCTTAATATTGGAGTTAGGTTTCCAGAAATTTGAATCAATTCCGTTGTAAATAGTTTTAAATTTTAATGTATCTATTTTGAAAAATGAATTTAAACCTTGATTTCGTTCAGCATTATCACCATTATATAAATTTTCAATCTTAATTAAAGTCTCACTAACTGGCAAAAGAATTGAAGCATTTTTTATTGATGATTTAATTATTCTTTTTAAAATAGGTTTCCTCAAATCTCCATAATTTAGAGATGGTATAGAGGCGCAATCTGTTCCATGCAAAATAATTGCTACAGGAATATTAAACAGTCTTCCAATTATAGATGGAAAGTATGACCAATGACTTGCAAATGAAATTATAATTTTAGAAACTTTATTTCTTAAAGTAAATAGCTTAATGATTAATAAAATATGATTGATAATTACAGAAAAACTATTTGTCCAAAGTTTTGAAAATAAAACAACCTCAAATTCAGATTTTAAAATATCAATGTCAATTTTAGTAAAACTTGGAATCCCATTGGAAATAAATAATAATTTTGATTTTTCATCCATTTAAGTTCAATTTATCAAATTATTTAATCAATTTTATTATGGTGAATTTAATTATTGTTCAAAACAGTTAGTACGAGTCATTAGCTCAAAACTTTAATTACTTACTAAAGTATTTTTAATATGCTCTTTTATTTATCCCCTCAACATAATTTATAAAAGACCTATTTACCACTTTATTTCCACCAGGGGTAGGATAATCACCTGTGAAATACCAGTCACCTGTATGGCCAGGACATGCAATATGTAAATTTTCTACGGTCTGAAAAATAATCTTTACTTCAGCATTAATATTTTCATGTTTTAATAAAGTAGCTATTTTATCTGATATTTCTTGATCATTAAAAGATTGATAAATAAGTTTGACATGATTTTCATCTTTAATTGTATTAGCTTCTTCTGAGCTTTTACATTTATTATAAACTTGTTCAATAATGTTTTCCATTCCTCTATCCTTCAATAGTGCAATTGCAGACTGGAAAGCAATAAAATCGCCAATTTTAGCCATGTCAATTCCATAACAATCTGGATATCTAATTTGGGGAGCAGAAGATACTATAACTATTTTTTTTGGCTCTAGTCTATCTAAAATTCTTATGACACTTTGCTTTAAGGTAGTTCCTCTTACTATAGAGTCGTCAATAACAACTACTGTGTCTTCATTTCTTCTTAAAGAGCCATAAGTAATATCATAAACATGAGCAACCATTTCGTCTCTAGAATCATCTTGGGTAATAAAGGTTCTTAGCTTAGCGTCTTTCACCATTATTTTTTCAGCTCTAGTTCTAAATGCTAATATTTTGTCTAACTTTTCATCGTAGTTTTTTGCTTTTGGATCTAATGCTTTTATTTCCACTTTCTTCATTACGGATAAGTGATTTTCAAGTTCTTTTATCATTCCATAATAAGACATTTCAGCAGTATTTGGAATAAAAGAAAATACAGTATTTCTTAAATCATTATCAATAGCTACTAAAATTTGACTAACAACTAACCTTCCTAATTTCAATCGCTCTTTATAAATATCCTTATCAGTGCCTCTTGAAAAATAAATTCTCTCAAAAGAACATTTTTTAATTTCTTTAGGGGTGTTTATTTCTACTTCTTGATTTAAATTATTTTTCTTGATAATTAAAGCATTACCGGGCTTAAGCTCTTTTATTTCTTCCCATTTAACGTTAAAAGCAGTTTGTATAACTGGTCTTTCAGACGTTACAACGAAAACCTCATCATCTTCATACCAAAAAGCAGGTCTTATTCCGTTAGGATCTCTAATAACAAAAGCATCACCATGGCCCATTAAACCCGCCATTGTGTAACCACCATCCCAATTAGTAGACGCATTTTTAAGAATATTTTGAATATTTAAATTTTCAGCAATTAAAGATGAAATTTCTTTATTGCTAACTCCTTTAGCGATATATTCTCTAAATAATTTAGTATTCTCTTGATCTAAAAAATGACCAATTTTTTCAATAATTGTTACAGCATCAGAAACTTCTTTAGGGTGCTGACCAATATTGACTAAAATATCGAATAATTCGTCAACGTTAGTAAGATTAAAATTTCCAGCAACAACTAAATTTCTGGTCATCCAGTTATTCTGTCGTAAAAAAGGGTGACAGTTTTCTACTTTATTTCCTCCAAAAGTACCATACCTCAAATGACCTAAAAATAGTTCCCCAGTAAATGCTTCATTTGCTTTTAAATAGTCAACATCAGTTAACTTTTCTGGATGGTTTGTATGTAGGTTCTCAAATCTTTTGTTAATGTGAGAAAAAATATCTTTAATAGGTTGATTTTTTACACTTCTGTATCGACTTATATATCTTGTTCCCGGAGCTACGTCAAATTTGATATTTGCCAATCCAGCACCATCTTGACCTCTATTATGCTGTTTCTCCATGAGTAAATACATTTTATTTAAGCCATATAGAGCAGTTCCATATTTCTTCAAATAAAACTCCAAAGGTTTTTTTAACCTTAAAAGAGCAATTCCACACTCATGTTTTATAGCATCACTCATTAGTATTTTTTAACTTTACAAGTGTACAATCTTTCATTTAATAATAACTTAGTTTGGAAAGATAAATATAATCAGTTGTTTAATTTGAAAAAACTCTTTAAAAATAAAATCTTAATTAAATATATTACTGTCGTATTCAGTGTTGTTATTTTATCTAACATAAAAGCCAACAATAACCCAAGGTTTATCGCTAATCAAGGCCAATTTAACAAAGGCGTTAAGTTTAAGCTGGAGCACAGAGCTGGGAATATCTATTTTGAAAATAATAATGTGAAATTTGATTTGTTTCAAAAAGATAAAATCAACGCTTTAAAACATGGTGATATTTCAGTTGGTAATATATTGGGCCACGTTTATGAAAGTAATTTTATAGGTTATAATAAAGAAGTAAAAATTCTTGGCCATAAAAAAACCAATAATTTTTGTAATTACTTTATTGGAAAAGACACCAGTAAATGGAAATCAAATATTCCAATTTATAATGAGTTATTATATGAAAATTTATATCCTGGAATTGACTTATCTTACTTTAAAAGCGGTGGAAAACTAAAATATGACTTTATAGTCCATCCAAAGGCTGATCCAGAAAATATAAAAGTTCAATACAAAGGGTTAGATAGTATCTACTTAAAATCTGGACATCTTATTCTTAAAACATCTATAGGAAATGTAATTGAGCAAGCTCCATTGAGTTATCAAATTATAAATGGAATTAAAAAAATTATTGCTTGTAAATTTCAACTTGAAAAGAATATTCTCACTTTTAAAATTATAGGTAATTACAACAAAAACTACAAATTAATTATCGATCCTGTTCTAATTTTTTCTACCTACTCAGGTTCATCAGCTAATAATTGGGGAGAAACTGCAACTTATGACAATTTAGGATGTTTATATGCTGGAAGTATTTCTTTTGACAATGGATACCCAGTCACATTGGGAGCTTATGATATTTTTCATAATGGCGGGGTTGGGATTAACGGTACTGGAACAGATATTTGTATTAGTAAATTTTCACCCAATGGAGATTCCTTAAAGTACAGCACTTATCTAGGAGGAACAGGTAACGAAAATCCTCATAGCTTGGTTGTTAATAATAATAATGAATTATTTGTTTTAGGAAGTACAGGATCTTCTGATTATCCAACAACTTCAGGTGCTTACGATACATCTTTTAATAGCGGTGATTTTTTTGGATTTATAAATTATTTGACACCTTCAACAACTCATTTCTTAGAGTATCCAAATGGTACTGATATTATTATTTCTAAATTCTCAAGTGATGGAAGTAATTTATTAGGTTCTACTTTTATTGGTGGAAGTAAAAATGATGGTATAAATGAATCTGGTGCAAATAACTATAATGGAAATAAGCTATGTCATTTTTATGCAGACGAGTATAGAGGAGAAATCACCCTAGATAATCAAGGAAATTGTTACGTTGCTTCAAGTACTTCATCTTTAGATTTTCCTTTACTAAATCCTGCCCAAAATAATTTAGGTGGACAACAAGATGCAGTAGGTTTTAAGCTGAGTTTTGATTTATCAAATATATTATGGAGTACCTATTACGGAGGATCAAATGATGAAGCGGGTTATTCTATTCAACTAAATAATCAAAACCAGCCTTACATTACTGGGGGAACAATTAGTAATGATTTATTTACTTCTACAGATGCATTAAACTCAAATTACCTAGGAAATATTGATGGTTTTGTAGCAAATTATAATACGCAAAACGGTAATATTTTAGCATCTTCTTATATTGGAGATAGTGGTTTTAACCAATGTTATTTTGTTCAAATAGACTTAAATAATGACATTTATTTATTTGGACTATCTGATTCTTTATACAGTGTTTTTCCGCCAAACATTTATAATTCAGTTGGTTCTCAATTCATTCATAAATTAGATTCTAATCTTTCAAATACATTAATTTCTACCAGTTTTGGAAATGGAAGTTTGTCTAGAAACATTACTCCATCTGCATTTTTAGTTTCAAACTGTGGACTCATTTACATTTCAGGATGGGGAGGTCTCTCTGGAATTGGTGGAAATACTAATAATATGCCATTAGTTAATGCATATCAAACCAATACTGATGGAGCTGATTTTTATTTAGCAGTTTTTAATAAAGATATGCAATCCATGCTTTATGGAAGTTTTTTTGGAGGGAATCAAAGCAAAGAACATGTTGATGGAGGAACTAGTAGATTTGATAAAAATGGTAAAATATATCAAGCTGTTTGCGCAGGTTGTCAAGGAAATGACGATTTTCCTAGTACACCAAACGTAGTATCTGACACAAATGGTGGTCAGTATTGTAATTTAGGTGCTTTTAAATTTGATTTGGAAAGCATAAGTTCTTCAATAAGTATACCTAGTTATTTTGCATGTTTACCAAATTCGTACCAATTTACTAGTCTTTCTCAGGGAGGAAATCAATATTTATGGGATTTTGGAGATGGAAATAATTCAACTGCGCCTAATCCCAATCATAATTATAGTGATACAGGAGTTTACAATATAAATCTAATAGTTTCAGATTCTAGTGGTTGCATACTTGCAGATACTGCAAATATTCAAATTGCTGTTTATTCAATAAATAATGCTCAAGTTATTGGAGATAGTGTTCTTTGCCCTG
This sequence comes from Cryomorphaceae bacterium, assembly GCA_905182525.1. Classification (GTDB taxonomy): domain Bacteria; phylum Bacteroidota; class Bacteroidia; order Flavobacteriales_D; family Parvicellaceae; genus MED-G20. The sequence goes on from CAJJBV010000003.1 coordinate 144,096, forward strand.
GGACAGTTGCTACTTTAAACGGTTATGGGGGTTCCCAATTTATTTGGAGTCCAATTAATTCTCTTTCAAGTACTTTTAATCAACAAGTTACTGCTAATCCGACTGTAAATACAACTTACATGTTAGTTGCTATAGATAGTTGCGGTATAGACACTGCGTTTTTCGATGTAATAATTCCAAATGATAGTTATCAAATTCTTAATGACACTGTAATTTGTAGAGATGATAGTTTATTTCTTTTTGCAGATGGTGGAGTAGCTTACAAGTGGTCTGGCAATAATATTTTGAATATGGATAGTGCAAACCCAATTGTAAAACCTTTTCAAAGCAGCACATATTATTTAGAAATTACAGTTCCAAGCGGCTGTGTTTACTACGACTCTGTGTTTGTAAATGTTGAATCTTCATTACCAAACATTATTTTACAAGACACACTAGATGTATGTTTTGGAGACTCTACATTTCTAACACCAAATAATATTAACAATGCTATTTGGTCCCCTATATTCAATTCAAACGATACTATTTTAACTAGCATTTGGATAAAAACTGACTCCAATATGACCTTTTTTATAAGTTCTAAAAATTCTTGTGGAAGATCAACAGACTCTGTTAAAGTCCTTGTATTTGGATATTCAGGCAGTGCATTTGGAGACACTACAATTTGCAAAGGTGACTCTGCTGAAATATATGCTAATGATGGAATTGAATACTTATGGAATCCTGTAAACAGTTTATCAAATGCAGATAGTAATTGGACCTATGCATACCCTTTACAAAACACCAATTATAAAGTTATTATTAAAAATATGTACGGCTGTGAAGATACTTTTGGTGTTGCTGTAAATGTTTCTCCAATTCCAATTGTAAATGCAGGATTAGATTTTTGGATGGAATATGGGGAATCTATAAACTTAAATGGCTCAACAAACGTAAGTAACTTCTATTGGGAATCTAACTCTTGGATTTCTTGTAATACTTGTCTAAATCCTCAAATAAATCCTGAAGAAACTACTTTATATGTTTTAAATGTTGTCGATTCTGTTGGTTGTAAAAACTCAGATACTGTAGAAATTAACATTGAAGGAAGTATTTTTGTTCCTAATACTTTTACGCCAAATGGATGATGGTAACAACGATAAATTTGAAATAAAAGGAGAAAATATCAAGACTTTTGAATTATGGATTTATAATAGATGGGGAGAGGAAATATACAGAGCATCAGAAATAAATGCTTTTTGGGATGGGAAATATGCTGGTAATAAATGTAAAATTGACAGCTATGTTTGGGTCATAGAATTTCTAGACTTTAATAATAATTTTAAGTCTATTAATGGGCATGTCAATTTAATAGAATAATTAACTTGTAAATCTTTTATCTGCCTGCATTTCAGTTCCGCACTTTTTGCAAGTTCTCAAATTCTTGTCATTATAAAATCGTTTTAAAAACACTTAAAAAATCTTTTTCAATATCTAACAAGAGGAAAAAACGATTCAAATAAAGGGTGATTACAGGAATCACAAAACCACATTAATCCATCTTTCATATCGCTTCCTTTTCTAACTCTTTCAATTACCAGTCCAATAGAATTTTCTGACCTAGAGGGAGAATGCGGTATTTTTGCAGGAAGTAGAAACATTTCACCCGCTTTTATTGGAATCTCAACACATTTATTATTTTGTTGTGTTTTTACAATAATTTCGCCTTCTAATTGAAAAAATAATTCTTCTGTTTCATTATAGTGATAATCTTTTCTAGCATTGGGTCCTGCAACAATCATCACAATGTAATCTCCAGCGTCAACATAGAGATTCTTATTTCCCACTGGGGGTTTTAATAAATGACGATTTTTCTCAATCCACTGAAATAAATTAAAAGGTTGTTTAATATCCATCTTTAAAATTTTAGAATATTAATCTACAAAAAAAGAAGAAGTTTTTTCTTTTATTTCATCAAAAAATAATTCAAACTCTAATTCAAAATCTAAAATAGATGCATTCAATATTTCAAAACTTTTTTCTAAATCATTAGAATAATTTATCCTTTTACCAATTCCATGAAGCGCTTTTTTAATTCCAATTTCATGTTTATAATTATTAAGCCAATCGTCTTTTTTCATATAGCCATACATATATCTAATATTTTTAGGCATATCATTTTCAAAACTATCTAAAATAGAATAATAGCGATTAATTTCATTATCTAAATTTAGCTTTAAGTGTTTCAGCTCGTATTTCCATAATAAATAATCATATAGAATATCTGTAATTACACCACCCATTTTAGGGAATTCCTTGTAAAACCTTCTTTTACCTTTTAAATAGTGAATATTAGTATCTGTGAAGTCGTCAATAAAACGATGAAGTAATATTCCTTTTTGAATCTTTTTTGGCCAGTTCAAATATGATTTACCCTTAATAGAATCAGCAATAAAATTTCCAAAAAGTATCTGTGGGTCACTTCCTGACAAAACCAAATGTCCTAAATAATTCAAACTATTATGTTAATGATAAAACAGTATCTGCGAGAGCTAATTCAGAACTTTCAAAAGATTCAAATACATTAATAATTCCAGCATTTTTAAGTGCTCTAGTAGTACTTGGTCCGATACTAATCACTTTTTGATCACTAATTTTATTTGACTTTAAAAACGCCTCTACATTACTAGGGCTTGTAAACACTAATAAATCATGATATTTTAACTTTTTGTCAATCAATATTGTTGTGTAAGTTTCTAATACTTTTTATTACTTTCTTTTAAAATCCCTTGAACTGTCCCTAAAGATTTATTAGAAGAGGGTATAAAAACAATTTCTTTTGAGCTAATTATAGAATCAAATTGTTCTGCTACTTCTACAGGTGTACCTAATCCTATGAAATCCACATTAAGACCATTTTTTTGAATATGTTTTGCTGTTGCAGGGCCAAAAGCAGCAATTTTCTTCATATTAAAATCAGTTTTTAAATGTAAAATAGAATCTAAAGCAAAAGCAGAATTTAAGAAAATCCAGTCACAATCTGGGAGTGAATTTATATTTTTCGAATCCAGTTTAATTAAGGATTCGTCTGTTATTTTATGATTATTTTTTTTAATTACTTTTCTAAAAATACTATCTTTTTTAAGGTCTCTAGATATCCATATTGAAGATGGTATAATTTTAGATTGAACCTTTTTTACTATTGATTCAAAATTGTTTGATTTGCTTATAAATCTTATAGGTATTTGATTTGCATTTTCTGCAAAACTAATCCATGTATTTCTTGTGCCATCTTGTGAAATTTTTGAAAAAGCTCCAAAGGGCGAATGACACCCTCCTCCAATACCTTTTAGAATTTTTCTCTCAAAATCAACATTTTCAAAGCTGTTATTGTCATTTATTTTTAAAAGTAATTCTTTAAGTTTTGTGTCCTCTTCTCTTATTTGAATCCCTAAAGCTCCTTGAGCTGGAGCAGGAATAAAATAATTAGTAGGAAGGTCGATTGCGTAAAATTCTGAAAGATCTATTTCAAGCCTGTTTAAACCGGCTCTAGCCAAAACAATTGCATCGTAATCACCTTTTCTTAACTTATTTATTCTTGTTGGTACGTTTCCTCTTAAATCTTTAATTGTTACATCCTCTCTAAATAAAAGCAACTGGTTTTTTCTTCTAGCTGATGAAGTTCCAATTATTGAGTTTTTAGCAACCTCTAAAAGTCTAGATTTATCAACCGATTTCAAATTAATTAAAAGTGTGTCTGCGGGATCTTCTCTTTTTGGGACTGCTGCTATACAAAGTCCTTTTGGCTGCTCTGTTTCAAGATCTTTTAGAGAGTGAACCGCTAAATCAATATTTTTGTTGAGAAGAGAATTTTCAATTTCTTTGGTAAAAAATCCTTTTCCTTCAATTTTATCAAAACTTAAATCCTGGAATTTATCTCCTTTAGTTTTAATGACTTTTATTACTGGGTCTAATCCAAGTTTAAGCAATTTAGATTTAATATGATTCGCTTGCCAAAGCGCGAGCTCGCTTCCTCTCGATCCTATTATTGTTTGTTTGACTTGCAAAAATTACTTAGTTGTTTCTTTAAGAAGAATTTCTCTTGCCATTTTCATTGGAACACTTATGTATTTTTTCTCCATATAATCTACTAAACTGTTCACAACTTCAATAGCTCCCGGGTCTAGGGCTTCCAACTCTTTAGCAAAAACTTCTCTAAAGGCTTTTTGTCTTATTCCTTTTATACTTTTGGGTACAGAGCTCAGCGCTCTTTCGAGTTTTCTTTCCTTCTCAGAAATATAATATTTAATAATTTGTTTTTCAATAATATCTAAACATCTTTTAACCTCTTCGCCTCTAGCCTTTAAATTTTCCTCGGCCCTCACTTTAAGCTGATCGACATTAATAAGTTTAACACTAGGGTTTTTTGTTATTTTAATATCACAATCTTTAGGTACAGCAAGGTCTACGATAATAGATTTTTTGTTATTTGGATTAATTTTATTGAACTTTTCTTCTGTTAATATTATTTCTTTAGACCCTGTACAACTTATTATAAAATCAAAGTCTATTGGTTTATTATCAAGTTGGTCAAGGGAATAAGCTTTAGCATCTAAACTTAATTGGTGAATTAATTTTTCAGCTTTTTCTTTTGATCTATTGTAAATCATGTATTGATGATGTTGATTTTTACTAATAAATTTCAACATTGATGCGATAGTTTTTCCAGCGCCAATGACTAGAATTTTCTTTGGTCTTTTTGAAATGAATTTTTTTAGCTCTAAAAAAGCTAAAGAAACAATTGATACTGGCCTAGTTCCAATATCACTTTCTGTATATACTTTTTTGGCTGTTGAGATTGTCATTTGAACTAAGACTCTCACCAAATCTCCACATAAATTATTATCTCTACATTCCTCAAAAGCTTTTCTAACTTGAGTAATTATTTCTCTTTCTCCTACGACTAAGGAATCAATAGATGATGCTACAGAAAACATATGATGAATGGCTTTTTTGTTACTAAAAACCTCAGCTTTATTCACAAAATCTTTTGATAAATTTATGTCCTCTTTTTTTAAAAAATTACTTACTAATCTTTTAATAAATGGCTTGTCAATTTTTTTTTCTTTACTAATGATAAATTCTACTCTATTACATGTAGAGAGATACATTAATTCATCAATTTTTAAAGTTGTTTTTAATTGTGCAAGCTTTTCTATCCTTTGATTATCATCTAAATGAAAAAGGCCAATTTCTTCAAAATTAAATTGACGGTGTGTAAAGGCTATGATTTGGATAGAATTCAATAAGTTTTATTATTTACAAAAATCAGTAATTATGAGCAAATTATTTGTCATCATTTTGTCATTGCTTTAAACTATTTTAAAAAAAATCTTCGTTCAATAGTCCAAATTTATTTTTACGTTAAACAATCCCTTAATTATTGCTATTTTTACTTTCAAAATATATTATTAAAATATGAAATATCATTCTATTAATTGTCAATTGTTTATCAATAATCGGTCGAGATTTACAAAATTATTAAACAAGAATAGTTTAGCTATTTTTAACTCTAACGACATTTTCAATACAGGTGCCGATAGTACACTGCCTTTTGTTCAGCACCGAGATATTTTTCACCTTTCTGGCGTTGACCAGGAGGAAAGTATATTAGTCCTATTTCCAGATTGCAAGAAAAAATCTCACAGAGAAATTTTATTTCTTAAAGAAACTAATGAACATATAGCAGTTTGGGAGGGTGAAAAATTAACTAAAGAAAGAGCTGCTGAAGTTTCTGGAATTCAAACTATATATTGGCTGGACCAGTTTGATACTATTTTCAGAGAGCTGGTAATGGAAAGCAATCACGTTTATTTAAATAGCAACGAACACTTAAGAAAAAGTGGTGAAATGGAAACTCGAGAAGATCGTTTTGTAAAAAAATTCAAAGAAGATTTTTCTAATCATTCCATTTTACGCTCTGCTCCAATTATGCATAAGGTTCGTTCTGTTAAGGATTCTATTGAATTAGATCTTATGCAAAAAGCATGTGATATTACAGAAAAAGGATTTAGAAGAATTTTAGGCTTTATAAAAAAAGGTAAAATGGAATTTGAAATTGAGGCAGAATTAATGCACGAATTTTTATCTAATCGATCTAAGGGTTTTGCTTATACTCCAATAATAGCATCGGGAAGTTCTGCATGTGTACTACATTACATAGAAAATAATAAACCCTGCAATGATGGAGATGTAATTTTAATGGATTTTGGTGCAGAATATGCTAATTACTCATCAGATTTAACAAGGTGTGTTCCAGTTAATGGACGATTTAGTAAAAGACAAAAAGAGGTTTACAATTCTGTTTTACATGTTAAGAATGAAGCTACAAAACTTTTAGTTCCAGGAATATTATTAGATGACTACCATAAAAATGTTGGAGAATTAATGCAAGAGCAATTAATAAAGCTTAAACTTATTTCTTTAAATGATGTAAAGAAACAAGATAAGAACTGGCCTGCTTACAAAAAATATTTTATGCATGGCACATCACATTACATTGGTTTAGATACCCATGATGTTGGTTCATGGACAAAGCCAATTGAACAAAATATGGTTTTCACTGTAGAACCGGGGATTTACATTCCAAAAGAAGGGTTAGGAATTCGAATTGAAGACGATGTGGTTGTTCAAAAAAGTGGATCACCTAAAAACTTAATGGAAAATATTCCAATTAAGGCAGAAGAAATTGAAGATTTAATGAATTAGTATGAGCAATAAAGAATTAGAAAACAAAATAGCTGAATCTAAGTTAGGCGGCGGAAAAAAAAGAATAGATGCTCAGCATAATAAAGGAAAATTAACTGCTAGGGAAAGGCTAGAGATTTTATTAGACACCAATAGTTTTGAAGAAATTGGCGGTTTGGTAACCCACAGATCTACCAATTTTGGACTTGATAAAACAAAATTTTTGGGAGACGGTGTAGTTACTGGCTACGGCACTGTAAATGGAAGATTAATTTATGTCTATTCTCAAGATTTTACAGTTTTAGGTGGTTCATTAGCAGAAGCTCATGCTGAAAAAATCTGTAAAATAATGGAGCTAGCCATGAAAAACGGAGTTCCTATCATAGGCTTAAACGATTCTGGAGGTGCACGAATTCAAGAAGGGGTCGTTTCATTGGGAGGTTATGCCGATATATTTTATAATAACACCAAAGCATCGGGATTAGTTCCTCAGCTATCTGCCATTATGGGCCCTTGTGCTGGAGGAGCTGTATATTCCCCAGCTCTTACAGATTTTATATTAATGACCAAAAACACTTCTTACATGTTTGTTACTGGTCCAAATGTTGTAAAAACTGTCACTAACGAAGAGGTTTCCGCAGAAGAATTAGGGGGAGCAGACACCCATATGATTAAATCGGGGGTTACTCATTTTGCTTGTGAAAACGAATTAGAAACAATTAAAAATTTAAAAAAACTAATTTCTTACATTCCACAAAATTGCGAAGAAATTCCAGAAAATTTACATTATGAGTTTAAAGACGAAAAGAGGTTAAAATTAAATTCTGTAGTCCCCAAAAACCCCAATCAACCTTATGAAATAAGAGAGGTTATTAATCAACTCTCCGATCCAGATAGTTTTTTTGAAGTTCATAAGGAGTTTGCTGAAAATATTGTGGTTGGATTCTCGCGATTAGCTGGTAGATCTATTGGAGTTGTTGCCAATCAACCCTCTGTAATGGCCGGAGTTTTAGATGTAGATGCATCTGTGAAAGGAGCAAGATTTGTAAGGTTTTGTGATGCTTTCAATATTCCTTTACTTGTTTTGGAAGATGTTCCAGGATTTCTTCCAGGAACGGATCAAGAATGGAACGGAATTATTTCCAATGGAGCCAAATTATTATATGCATTTTGCGAAGCTACTGTTCCCAGAATTACAGTAATAACTCGAAAAGCATATGGGGGTGCGTATGATGTAATGAATTCTAAACATATCGGGGCAGATATGAATTTCGCTTGGCCAACTGCAGAAATTGCAGTGATGGGTGCAAAAGGTGCTGCAGAAATAATATTTAAAAAAGAAATCAGCAGTGCTAAAGATCCGGTCAAAAAACTCAAGGAAAAACAAGAGGAGTATGCAACAATGTTTGCCAATCCATACAATGCAGCATCTAGGGGATATGTCGACGAAGTAATTTTACCTTCAGACACTCGCGAAAAACTAATAAAAGCATTTAAAATTTCCGAAAATAAAAAAGTATCTCCCATTAAGAAAAAACATGGTAATATTCCATTGTAGGTAAAGTCAAATATTGAAAAAAGACAATAGATATATTCAAATAATTATTTTTCTAAGCAGTTTTGCTCTTTTAGGGTTTTTAGTCGTTCAATTGTATTGGGCTAAAAACACATTTGATGAAAAAAAAAACAACTTTCATAATTTATTTGAAATTTGTGTTAAAGAAATTGGAGATGAGCTTCGAGAAAAAATATTAAATGAATCGGATTATTTTAATCCTAATTTGGGGAGTTCTGGCGTTTTATCAATTCAAAAAAACTCTATAAATAGAACTCAAATTTTAGACAGTCTAAAAAAGGAAATAAATTCAATTTCTAATAAATCTATTTCTCAAAAAAGAAAAGAAATTTTGGGAATCATCAATAAGCATTTTGCTTTAAATATTAACATCAATGTAGACAAAGTAATAAAAGAAAAAGAAGTTTTATTAACTATTAAAAATTCTTTAGATAAGCATGGAATTAAAAACGAATTTCACTATAGTATTACAGGGGAAGACGGATTATTATTTCTCTCTAATTTTGAAAATATAGACAACTCTATTTTAGAAAAATCAAGTAGTTACTCCGTTGAATTTTTAAATGACGAATTGTTTACCGAAAAGAGAATTTTCACACTCTATATTTTAAAGTTAGAACGATCAATCACCAAATCTTTCAGTCATATTTTCATTATATCTATAATTTTAATACTAATTATTTTGGGAACCTTTATTTACAGTATAAAGATTATTCAAAACCAAAAGAAAAATACTCGAATTAAAACAGATTTTATTAATAATATGACTCATGAGCTTAAAACTCCTATTGCAACTATTGGTCTTGCGTGTGAAGCTTTGGTAGATAAAAATATAAAATTAGAAAAGTCGAGTAAGGACAAGTTTTTAAAAACCATTAAATCTGAAAATGAAAGACTTGGAAAATTAGTAGAAAACGTCTTAGAAAGTTCTGTTTCCCAAAAGGGCAATCCTGTATTAAAGTTAGAAATTTTTAATATTGAAGATGTGATTAACAAGGCCATAAAATCTATTGAAATATCTTTTAATAATAGAAGTGGTATAATAAAAGCTGACTTTTTGGCTCAAAATAAAATTATTGAAGCCGATAAACTTCACATTACAAACTTAATTCATAATTTATTAGACAACTCATTAAAATATACTTTAAAATCTCCCGTTGTTACTATATCAACTAGAGATGTTATTGGTGGAATAGTTATTAGGGTCAATGACAATGGCATAGGAATTGCAAAGGATAACCATAAAAGAATATTTGAAAAATTATTTAGAGTTCCTACTGGTGACGTTCATAATGTAAAGGGGTTTGGTTTAGGCCTTAGTTATGTAAAATCAATTATTGCTTTGCACGATGGGAAAATAATGGTAGAAAGCAAATTAGGTTCGGGCAGTACTTTTATAATAAATTTAAAATCTTCTAAAATACTATCATCATGAATAAAGAGATAAAAATTTTGTTGGTGGAGGATGATGCTAATCTTGGATCAATAACCTCACAATATTTAATGGCTAAAGGTTTTAATTGTCATTGGGAAGAAAATGGAGAATTGGGTTACCAGTCGTTTGTGAAAAACGAATATGATCTTGTTATTTTAGATGTTATGATGCCCGTTAAAGATGGTTTTAGTACTGCTAAAGATATAAGGGGAATAGATAAAAACATTCCAATTATTTTTCTTACGGCAAAATCTATGAAAGAAGATACTTTAAAAGGTTTTGAAATTGGTGGGGATGACTATATAACAAAACCATTTAATATGGATGAATTAGTCGCTCGTATAAATGCAATATTAAAACGGGTAACTACCGATTCCGATTCTTATTTTGACGATTTAGAAATTGGCAAACTTACTTTTAATCCAAAAATGCAAATTCTTTCAATGGGAGATTTTTCTGTCACTCTAACTACTAAAGAGTCAGACTTACTAACCTTATTATATAAGAATAAAAATAATATTTTAGATCGAAACCATGCTTTAAAGGCTATTTGGGGAGATGATAATTATTTTAATGGCAGAAGTATGGATGTATATATAGCTAAGCTTCGAAAATATTTAAAGCAAGACGATCAAATTCAAATCATCAATGTTCACGGTAGGGGGTTTAAGCTATTGTTATAATTATAAGCTTTTAGTTCTTCCACCATCTACTGGTAAATTTACTCCACTTATATAGCTTGCTTTATTAGATGCAAGAAATACTACTGCGTTAGCTACTTCAATAGGTTCTGCAATTCTTTTTAGATGGAACTTGGCTAGCCATTTGATTTTCAATTTCCTTTTCACTAAGGTTAAGCTTAGTAGCTTTATTTTTTATTATTTCTTGTAATCTTCCTGTGTTGGTTGCTCCTGGAAGAACATTATTTACAGTAATATTATATGGTCCTAATTCGTTAGCTAAAGTTTTTGCCCAATTGGCAACTGCACCTCTTATGGTATTGGAAACTCCAAGTCCATTGAGTGGTTGTTTTACCGAAGTGGATATAATATTAATTATTCTACCGCTTTCTTTATTTTTCATTCCAGCTAGCAGAACTCCAAGTATTTTATGGTAAGAAATTAGGTGTAGGTTAAAGGCGCTTAATAAATCTTCGGTTGTTGCTTTTGCCAATTCTCCGGAGGGTGGGCCACCAGTATTGTTTATAATTACATCATATTCAATAGAATTTTTTATTACAAAATTTTTTAATTGTTGTTCTAGTTCATTTGGATTACTAAAATCGGCTATAATATAGTTATGTAGTTGTTCTCCATTATTGTCTAATTCTGCCAAACGGTCAATTGCTAGGTCTTCATTTCTTGCAATTAGGGTAATATTTCCACCATTTTTAGAAAATAATTGAGCCGATGCCCAGCCAATTCCGTTGGTAGAGCCTCCAATTAAAATATTTTTATTTTTAAAATCTAAAGAATTATTCATAAGTATTTCAATTAATGTAAGAATTTTATTCTAAAAAAAAGAGCTATGTAGTAATTAAATTGTAAATACTGTTTCTTGAGAACAAATATCTAAATGCCAAAAATCTGTTAATTTTTACTATAAATTACTTTTATTTTAATTTTTTATAACGTATGTTTGAACATTACAGTGTTAATAACACCATAAATTTTAATCAGAGACCTTACAAAACAATAAAATACAAACTATGAAAAAATTATACTCTTTAATTATCCTTTTTATTTCATCAATAACTTTTTTTAGTGCACAATTAGCTACAATTAATATAACTACTTCTGGCGGGTCGTACCCTCTGAAAAGTGGGTTAGTATTACTGATGGTATTGATGGTGCCGGAAATCTAATTTGGGCGCAAGGCAATAGTACTCCAGGTGTTTTTGCTGGGAGTGGTTTAATTAATCAAGATATTCAAATTGCTGCTGGAACTTATTATGTTAATTGCTATGATACATATGGTGATGGTTGGGACGGAACTAGTATTTCTGTTACTTCTTATGGAGCTGTTTTAGCAAGTGGAACACCTGGAAATCCACGGTACAGCTGTTAAACTTGAAGCATCTTACCAAATTGTAGTGGCTGCTCCTCCTTCTTGTTTACCTGTAACTGGTTTAACTGCTTCAAATTTGACATCAACTTCCGCAAATATTTCTTGGACCGCTGGCGGAACTGAAACTGCTTGGAATTTTGAATACGGTTCTGTTGGCTTTACTCAAGGTACTGGTACTCTTTCTGCCCTTACTTCAGCAAATACTTCATTGACAGGTTTGACAGCACAAACACAGTACGATGTTTATGTACAAGCAGATTGTGGTGGTTCAACTAGTTCTTGGAATGGACCTTTTACTTTTACCACTCTTTGTTCAGCAGCAGCTTCACCATATTTAGAAGATTTTGATGCTGGATTTCCTGTTTGTTGGTCTCAACCTACAACAGATGATTTTAACTGGACCTTAGACGCTAATGGTACGGGGTCTTTTGGAACAGGACCATCAGATGATATTTCAGGTGGAGGAAATTATATGTATATTGAAGCGTCTGGAGGAACAAATGGAAACGAAGCTGTATTATTATCACAAGAAATTGATTTGTCAACTTTAGCTAATGGTCAGTTAAGATTTTTCTCTCACATGTATGGTTCAGCAATTAATACTTTAACGGTTGATATTTCTTTAGATGCAGGTGCTACTTTTACCCAAGTATTTACTAAAACTGGAGATCAAGGAAACCAATGGAATGAAGAGTTAGTCAATATTTCAAGCTACACTGGAAATGCTATCTTTAAGATAACCGCTTCTCAAGGATCTGCTTTCGCGGGTGATATTGCAATTGATGATTTTGAAATTAGAAATAATACTGTTTGTTCTCAAACTACTGCACTTGTAGCTTCTAATTTATCAGCTAATACAGCTGATATTTCATGGATTGCAGGCGGTTCAGAACCTTCCTGGAATTTTGAATTTGGTGCAAATGGTTATACTCAAGGTACTGGCGGAACTGCTTCAACAGTATCTTCTTCTGCAACAATTGCGGATAATCCAAACTCATTATTTGCTAACGGTCCTGCTACTTGGCCACATGTATTAACTGCTTGTTTAGCAAATCAAGGTGCTTCTTCCCAACTTGCTCAAACTGTTACTATAAATGTTACTAGTCTTCCTTCGGGAGGAACTAATTACCAAAAATACAAGACTTTAGCTACTGGAAACAATCTTAGCGGTGCTATTCCGCTAACACTTGGTCTTAATACTCTGTCTGTTACTGCTGTTACATATGATAGAACTGTGAAATTTAGATTTGATAACGATGGTTTTTCATTTGACGAAATTACATTAAATGGAGTTTCAGTTTACTCATCTGCATTCACTTCTTTATCAGGCCTAACTCCTAATACATCTTACGATGTTTATGTTCAAGCAGATTGTGGAACTACTGGATCAATTACTGGACAAAGTAATTGGACTGGACCAGTGACTTTTTTAACTAGTTGTAACCCAGTTTCTGCCCCTTTTAGTGAGGACTTTTTAAGTGGAGCACTTCCAACATGTTGGCTTCAAAGTACACAAACTCCAGCATGGTTATTTTCATCAACCTCTGCAATTTCTCCTGGATACGATGCTGCATCTAATGGTAGAACTCCAGGAACTTACGCATGGATAGATTTCAATAACGGTATAGGTCCAGCAGGTGATTTACGATTACCAGATATTGATGTATCTACACTTACTTCTACAGAGCTTTCTTTTGATTATTTTAGTGATCTGACAACTCTCCGCAGTTTTGGCGGTGCAAACGCAAATGCACAGCCTGCTAGACTTATTGTTGAATATAAAGGGTCAAATGGCACATGGACATCATCCGATACACTTCAAGTTTCTGTTAGCGGTTGGAATAACTACGCTTTTGATTTAACAGGGTTAGATAATAATAACATACTATCTATTAGACTTAGAGCTGAGAAAATGGATTATTTTGCTAATTATGGTGATATTTTACTTGACGATATTTTAGTTAGAGAAACACCAAGTTGTTTTAATTCTACCTCATTATCTGCTTCAAATATATCTGCAACAACTGCAGATATTTCTTGGACAGGAAATGGTTCAAGTTTTAATATTGAATATGGCACACTTGGTTTCGTACAAGGAACTGGTAACACTGTTGTAGTTAATTCAGCAACCATAGCTACCCAAAGTTCATTATTTACTTCAGGTTCTGCTGCATGGCCACATGTCTATGCTCTAACACTAACTTCGGATGGTGTTTCTAGTCAGTCTGCTCAAACTATTTCAATAAATGTTACTAGTTTACCATCAGGAGGGGCTAATTGGAGGCTAATTAAACAAAATCAAACCACTGGAGCTAGTTTTGTCCCTAACAGTAATGGACAAGCGCTAGTATTAGGTCTTAACACACTTACTGCTCCTGCATCTACATGGACAAGGTATGTTAAAGCTCAATTTGATACGGATAACGTTGGAATTAGTTTGATTAGTGTAAATGGCAATTCTAATTATACTTATTCTGGTTCGTACTCAATTAGTGGTTTAAGTGCTTCAACTGATTACGATTTTATAGTACAAACTGATTGTGGTGCTCAAGGAACTTCTGGATGGTCTTCTCCTTTTACTTTTACAACAGCTTGTGCAGCAGCATCTTCACCATATTTAGAAAATTTTGATGCAGCAGTATTTCCTGTTTGTTGGACTCAATCTACAGCAGATGATTTTAACTGGACATTAGACGCTAGTGGTACTCCATCTGGTTCTACTGGTCCATCAGATGATATTACTGTTGGTGGAAATTATATGTATATTGAAACTTCTTCTTCAAATTCAAATGGCGATTCAGCTGTGCTATTATCACAAGCAATTGATTTGTCAGCTTTAACAATTCCAGAACTAAGATTTTACTCTCACATGTATGGTGCAACAATTAATACTTTAACTGTTGATATTTCTACAGATGCGGGTACAACTTTCACCCAAGTATTTACTAAAACTGGAGATCAAGGAAACCAATGGAACGAAGAACTTGTAGGTCTTTCCAACTACAGTGGAACTGTTTTATTTAGGATAACCGCTTCTAAAGGATCTTCTTACACTGGAGATATTGCAATTGATGATTTTGAAATTAGAGAAGCTCCTCTTTGCTCAGCTCCTACTTCGCTTTCAGCTTCTAATTTAACAACTAATTCTGCTGATCTTTCTTGGACTGCTGGTGGAACTGAAACTGCTTGGAATTTTGAATATGGTCCTGTAAACTTTTCTCAAGGTTCTGGTACTTCATTTGCACTTACTTCGGCCAATACTTCGTTAACTGGTTTAGCTGTAGACACTCAATATGATGCTTACGTACAAGCAGATTGCGGAAGAGGAAATACATCTATTTGGGTTGGCCCTTATACATTTAGTACCCTACCAAATCCTGTTTGTTATTATACCTTAAATATGATTGACTCATATGGTGACAGTTGGAATGGTGGTTCTATTGATGTTTCGATAAATGGTGCTTACGCTGCAAGTTTTTCAAACCCTTCGTCAGCTGGAGCCGGTCAAATTTATACGGATTCAATTGGTGCATTTACCGGTGATTCTGTTAGTTTTTCTTGGACTTCTGGTAGTTATGACAGTGAAGTTTCATTTGAAATTTTAGATCCTAATTTTACTTCTTTAACAGCAGGCTATATTCCTGCTCCGTCTGCAGGCTTTTTCTTAGCTGACGCAAACTCTCCATCAATTTGCGCTCCTCCTTCATGCCCAGATCCAGTTTTATTAACTACTTCTAATTTAACAAATAACTCAACCGATATTTCTTGGACCGCTGGTGGAACGGAAACAGCTTGGAATTTTGAGTACGGTCTTGTTGGATTTACTCAAGGAACTGGTACTACTTCAGCCCTTACATCAGCAAATACTTCTTTGACTGGTTTAACTGGGAACACTGGATATGATGTTTATGTTCAAGCCGACTGTGGAAGCGGTGATGTTAGTGGATGGACTGGTCCTTTTAACTTTACTACAGAATGTGATATAGTTACAACATTCCCATACACAATGGATTTTGAAAATGGATTTGATTGTTGGGATGTTCTAGATTTAGCTAGTGCGAATACTTGGCAGCTTAATTCAGGTTCTGGTGTTAATGCTAGTGTATCTGCACGAATCCAATATTCATTTGGTGCTCACGACGATCATTTAATATCTCCTAATTTTTCAGTAACCGCTAATTCTTCAAGATTTAGTTTTAATGCAAGGAATTTTAATTTAAGTTATCCAGAAAAATTTGATGTCTTAGTTTCTACCACTGGAAAAGCTGCTGCGGATTTTACAGACACTTTAGCTACTGGAGTTATTCCTCCTACTTCTTATGATTATTATCAATATGATTTATCATCATACATTGGTCAAGATGTTTATGTTTCTATTCATGCAACTGAAAATAACCAGTACTATCTCTACGTAGACGATGTAACTATCGATGAATATGTAAGTAAAACAATTATTCAAAGTGAAACTTCGTGTGACACCTATACTTGGTCAGTTAATGGAACTTCTTACACATCTGATACAAACTTGACTGTATTTAGCCCTGCTGTTGATGTTGCAGATGCTGATAGTACATTCATTTTAAATCTAATGGTTAATTATAGTACATCTTTTACTGAAACAATTACAGCTTGTGATAGTTTATCTTGGAATGGAAATACATATTTCGCTAGTGATTCTACAGCAACCGCATCATTACTAACTTCTAGCGGATGTGATAGTATAGTTACTCTTAATTTAACTATTAACAACAGTTCTCTGACATCAGAAACAGTTACCGTTTGTGATACATATGATTGGCAAGGTAATACTTACACTACATCTGGAAACTATTCTTACTCTGATACAACTTTCAATGGGTGTGATAGTACTATAAACCTTGTTTTAACAGTGAATTACTCAAGTAGCTCGTTAACTACAACTACTGCATGTAATTCTTATAGTTGGAAAGGAACTGTTTTTGATACTTCAGGAATACAAGTAGCTCCTGCATCAACTAATTTTGCTGGATGTCCGCAAGTCGATTCATTGGATTTAACAATTACCACAATTGCAACTTCTAGATACTCAAACTGCTTGTGATTCTTACAGTTGGAATGGAAATCCTTACACAACTAGTGGAACTTATTATTCTAGTAGTGCATGTGTAGATACACTATATCTTACCGTTAATGCATCAAGTTCTAGCAGTTCTACCGTAGCGGCATGTGATTCTTCCGTTTGGAATACAATAACATATTTCACATCTGGAACCTACAATGTATTTACAACAAATGCTGCAGGTTGCGATAGTATAGCAACCTTGAATTTAATTGTGGGTAATTCTGCAACGAATTCAGTAACAGTTTCTGAATGTGATTCATATAACTGGAATGGAAATACTTACACATCAAGTGGTGTTTACTCTGGTGTATTCCAAACTAGTACTGGATGTGATAGTACTGTGAATCTTGTATTAACTATCAATTCTTCAAGCAACCAGTCAGTTACTGTATTTAGTTGTGATGAGTACGTATGGGATGGTGTTAGTTACACTGCAAGTGGAGATTACACAAATAATTACACAACAGCAAGTGGCTGCGATAGTACAGTTACACTAGTTCTTACTCTAGGAACAACTGCTGCTCCATTTACTGAGGGATTTGATATTAATTTCCCTAATTGTTGGTCACAGCCTGATTCTGCTGACGGTGAAGATGCTTTAGATTGGACAAGAAATAGTTTTGCAACTCCATCTCAAGGAACTGGTCCTTCAGATGATGTAATTGGTGGTGGTCACTATATGTATATTGAATCTTCTCTACCTGCACAACATGGTGATAATGCAGTAATGTATACAAATTTAATTGACATAAGTTCATTAACATTTCCTGAATTAAGGTTCTTTACCCATATGTATGGTGAGTCAACAGGTTCTTTAACCGTTGAAATACAAGGTGAAAATGATACAGTACCTACATCTATTTTCACAAAATCTGGAGATCATGGTGACTTATGGGTTCAAGAAAGAGTATCATTTACTTCTACTTCAAACCTTGTTAGATTCAAAATTACTGGAACATTAGATTCTAACGCTATTGGCGCGGTATGGGCTGGTGATATGGCAATTGATCAGTTTGGTGTCAGAGAAGCTGTCCCTAATGATCTTGCAATAATTGCTGCTGATGTTAATTCAGATTGTGAATTAACTACTACAGAACCAATTGAATTATGGGTTGTAAATAATGGTTTAGTTGATCAAGGTAATTTTAAACTTAGCTATTCTATAAATGGTGGCGCACCAGTTCTTGACTCTATTAACCAATTGATAAATATTGGCGATACCTTAAGACACATCTTTAATGCAACTGCGGATATGAGCACAGATGGTATTTATGATATTGACTTTGCATGTCTATTAGCTGTAGATGCTGATGTAACTGACAATGTTCTGAATTTCGTTGCTGAAAATTATACAACACCTGAAGATGCTGTTACCTTAGGTGACACTATTTGCTTCGTTGGTGATGTTGGTCAGATTTCTGCAATTAGTGATGGATGGATATATTGGTATGATTCACTTGTTGGCGGTAGTTTAGTTGGTGAAGATGACACACTATATGTTACGCCATCAGCAACAACTTCTTACTTTGCAGAAGTTTCTGCCTATGATGGTTTTGAAGAAGATTTTGAATCTTACAGTCCTGGTGATTTAATTGCTCAATCATCTAATGATTGGAACACATGGTCTGATCCTAATGGTGGAGCAGATGATGACGCAGAAGTAACAGATTTTGTATCTGCTGGAGGTTCCAATTCACTTCACTTAGATGATGATAATGGTGATGATATAGTTCTTCCACTAGGAAATTCATATTCAACTGGAAATTTCTATTTTGAAACTGATATGTATATAGAAGCAGAAGCATATTTTAATTTCCAAGAGGATGTTGTTAATGGAGATGCATGGGCGTTTGATTTATACTTTACTGAAACTGAAATTAAGGTAGAAATTGATGACTCAACTGTTTTAACGGTAGCATATAGTCCAAATAATCCTCTAGGTGCACCAGTCTGGTTTAACTTTAGGTTGGAAGCTGACTTGGAATTATGGACAATGGAAGATGCTTAAAGATGCGTGTCTCAATAGGTGCTTTCTCTATGAGTGATCCAATATCTTCTGTCAACTTTTGGGCCAGCCTTGGAAACAACTATTATATTGATAATGTTGAATGGGGTGCTTGGGGAGGCGATGCTTGTAGATCACTTTCTAGAACTGAAGCAGTTGTTGTATTAGACAGTTGTAACACGACCACTGTTAGTGAAGTATCTTTTGAAAACTTAAAGATATATCCTAACCCAAATAATGGATCATTTACAATAGCTAATTCAGAGCTTATTAATAGCGTTGTAATTATGGATTTACAAGGGAAAGTTGTTTATAGAAATGATAATTTAAATCTATATAACTTAAATGTTAATTTAGAGAACCTTGATAGAGGAATGTATATGATTAATATTATTTCTGAAAATGAAATAACAACAAAATCAATAATTATAAACTAAATCCTCAAGATTTCAAATATATATTACAACGGGGGTCATTTGATCCCCGTTTTTTTTTCAATTATATAGTCCTCTAAAAAACCTTTATTTTTTATTTGGATAATAAAGGTTTTTCAAATATTTATCGTCCAAATGAATAAACAAAAAAATACTGATGAAAAAAATTTTAATCTTATTAACGTTAATTAGTTTATTTAACCGTGGCAAGAGCCAGTACTGTATCAATGGGGGGCCTACAGATGATCAGGACTCTAATGTTGAAAGCGTAGAAATTATTGGTGAAAATAATACAAGTATAAATTATGTTGGTTGTCCTGCTGTACTTGGAATTGAAGATCAAACATCTCTTTATGTTGATTTAAATTCAGGATCTTCATACACCTTAGATGTTCTGTTTGGAACTTGTGATGATAATTTCGCTAGCGTTGGAGAAGTATGGATAGATTTTAATCAAGATGCAATTTTTGATACTTCAGAATCTATCGGCTCATGGGCTGGAACTCCACCTGTTTCAATATCTAACTTTACTTTTACAGTTCCTCCAAACTCTGTTAGTGGATATTCTCGTATTAGAGTCATTCAACTCGAAGGAGGGTCTTTACCTATAGACCCATGTGCATCATTTCAATATGGATCAGTTGTTGATTTCACTGTTGGTATAAATACTTCTTGCTCGAGTATTTCTGCACCATTTATTGAAAATTTTAATAATTTTTTTCCTGTTTGCTGGGTGCAAGATTCAACAGATGAATTTGATTGGACATTAAATAATGGAGGAACCAACTCGGCAAACACTGGACCAAGTGATGATGTTTCTGGTTTGGGTAATTATATTTACACTGAAGCCTCTAATCCAAGAGATGATGGAGATAAAGCTATTGTATATTCTGGTTCTATTGATGTTAGTAATTTAGCAAATCCAGAATTAGTTTTTTATTATCACATGTATGGATCTGCAATAGGTGATTTAGATATCGATTTATATAATGGAAATAATTATTCCAATATTTTTAGTTTAAGTGGAGACCAAGGGAATCAGTGGATTCAAAAACGAATCTCTTTTGGTACTGGAGGCTTGTCCTTAACAATTATAAAATTTAGAATTACTGTAACTTTAAGTGAGGATTCAAATGGAGATACGTGGCCAGGTGACATTGCAATTGATAATTTTGAAGTAAGAGAAAGTCCTTCTTGCCCGGAAGTTCTTTATCATACTGTTAATACTTCTAACTCAACAATATCTAGTACTGAAATTGATTGGACAGCTGGAGGAAATGAAACTGCTTGGAATATTGAATACGGACCATTAGGATTCACTCAAGGAACAGGGACAACAGTTTTTTCTTTAACAAGTAATCCGTATACATTAAATGGACTTAATTCATCATCAAGCTATGACTTCTATATACAAGCTCTTTGTAGTGTTGGTGATCTTAGTTTATGGTCCGGACCTTACTCTTTTTCAACTTCATGTGGTGCAATTTCTGCTCCATATCTTCAAAATTTTGATAATTCTTTTCCTGTCTGTTGGATACAAGATTCAACAGATGAATTTGATTGGACGATAAATTCAGGGGCAACTCCATCAAACCAATTTGGAACAGGCCCAACTGATGATATAACTGGTGGTGGAAATTATATATATACAGAAGCCTCTGACCCAAGAGATCAAGGTGATGAAGCGATGATATATTCGGATTCGATTGATATTAGCAGTTTAACCAACCCAGAACTAAATTTTTATTATCACATGTATGGTGATGATATGGGAGATTTAGATATTGAAATATTTGATGGAACTAGTTACGCTAATATATTTACTTTAAGTGGGGACCAAGGAGATCAGTGGTATGAACAAAATATTTCTATAAATAACACATCGAACGTAGTGATTTTTAGATTAACAGGAACAATTGGTGGTGATTATTCAGGGGATATTGCCATTGATAATTTTGAAGTTAGAGAAGCACTTTCATGTCCTAAAATTCTACTTTCTTCTGTAAACGCATCAAATATTAGTTCTTCAGGTGTAGAACTTTCATGGACTGCAGGGGGGAATGAAACTGCTTGGAATATTGAATATGGTCCTTCTGGGTTTACCCAAAATACAGGAACTATGATCTCAGTTTCTTCTAATCCCTATACGATAAATGGATTAAGCTCTTCAACGACTTATGATGTTTATATTCAAGCTGTTTGTAGCGCGAATGATTCAAGTTTCTGGTCTGCTCCTTATACATTTTCAACAATTTGTGATGTAAATACAGCACCCTATTTTGAAAATTTTGATTCAGCTTTCCCTATATGCTGGGTGCAAGAAATAAACGATGAATTTGATTGGTCACTAAATTCTGGTCCTCCCCCAACACTTCAAAATGGATTTCAAACTGGACCAACTGATGATATAACTGGTGGAGGAAGTTATATTTACACTGAAGCCTCTAATCCTAGAAACCTAGGAGATGAAGCAATTTTATTTACCAATTCAATTGATATAAGTAGTTTAACTAATCCTGAACTTAATTTTTATTATCATATGTATGGCGACGAAATGGGAGATTTAGATATCGAGCTTTTTGATGGAGCTAATTACGCTAATATATTTACTTTAAGTGGAGACCAAGGAAATCAATGGTTTCAAGTTAGTATTCCTATTACAACTTCATCAACCATAATTAAATTTAGAATAACTGGAACCATTGGGGATGGCTGGTCAAGTGATATGGCTATTGATAACTTTGAAGTTCGAGAAGCTCCCACATGTCCTACTCCTACAAGCTTATCATTTAATAATTTAACTTCAACATCAGTAGAAATATCTTGGAATTCAAGCGTAAATGCAAATTCATGGATAATAAACTACAACGGGAATATCATCAATACTAATTCTAACCCTACAGTAGTTAATAATCTAACTCCAAGTACTAATTATAGTGTTTTTGTCACTTCTATATGTCCTAACAATGATACTAGTTATAATTCAGCTCCAATAACTTTTACAACTGGTTGTCCAGCTAGAATTGCTCCGTTTTTAGAAACTTTTGACACTATTTTTCCTGTTTGCTGGTCTCAGGAAGATGTGTCGGATGATTTTGACTGGACTTTAAATGATGGTGGAACTAATTCAGCTGATACTGGCCCATCTGATGACGTAACTGGTGGTGGAAATTATCTTTACACTGAAGCTTCTAACCCAAGAGTAGATGGCGATTTTGCAATTATGTACAGTGAAAATATTGATTTAACAAATTTAACTAATCCAATGCTTCAATTTCATACACATATGTACGGGTCGGCAATTGGTGAATTACAAATTGATGTTTTTGATGGAAATAATTATGTGCCTATTTTTAACAAAATTGGAGAAAAAGGAGATTTTTGGGAGGAAGAAAATATTCTAATTGATCCTACTTTGTCTTCTGCTAAATTTAGAATAACTGGAATCTTGAGTGTTGACTCAGCTGGAGATACTTGGCCGGGTGATATTGCGATTGATGAATTTCGTGTTTTTGAAGCTATTGCGTCAGATTTGGAGCTTTATAAAGGTTACTCTAAGTTCTGGATGTAGTTTGTCGTCTAGCGAGCAAGTATCGATAGTAATTGTAAATAAAGGAATTAATCCTCAAAGTAATTTTAACGTAAGCTATAAATTAAATGGTGGAGCTCCAGTTTCTGAAATAGTAACTACAACTATTAGCTTTGGAGACACTCTAAATTATACTTTTAATACAACAGCTGATTTGAGTGTAGATGGTGTTTACAATTTTGAATTTGAGACACAACTAAATAATGATCAAGTTCCATCCAACAATATATTTACTAAAGATGAAGAAAATTTCACAAGTCCTGCTGCTGCACTTACTGTCAACGATACTATTTGTAAAGGTGAACCTTTAACTCTTCAAGCAACATCTAACCAAGGATTAATCAATTGGTATAGCGATGCTGCTGGGACGATTCCTTTGAATGGAAATATCGTAATCACCTCCACCTACTACTACTACTACTTATTATGCAGAAGTACAAGGTTCTGAATTTTATAAAGATGACTTTGAAAGTTACAATTTTGGTGATTTCATTGCCCAGTCTTCATCTTATTGGACTACAATTTCCGGAAATGGAGGTATTCAAGACCAGGATGATGCAAGAATTTCTAGTTCTCAAAGCTCTTCTGGAATTAACTCTGTCTATTTAAATGAGATAAATGATGACAACTTATTTTTACTTTTTAATCAAGATATAAATGAGGGCATAGTTGAAATTAATATGAATTTAAGGGTAGAAACTAGTGCTAATATTAATTTTCAAAACTCTACAACACCTGGTTCTACAGAAATTTTTGAATTAAGAATGAATTCGGGAATTCTGGAATTCGACATAGGAACTAATGTTCTGACTGCTTCATATCCTGGAAATAATACCTGGTTTAATCTAAAAATAGTAGGGAATCTGAATTCATTATTTTGGGTAATTTATATCGATGGTATTCAAATTTCGGGAGCTAATATTCCAGGAGCTAACCAAATTGGATTGGTAAACTTTACCACTAACTCCCGGGGATGCTTACTATATTGATGATGTTGAGTGGTATGTAATTTCGGATGATGATTGTTATAGTTCATTAACAGCACTAACTGTTTTTGTGGAGCCTTGTCTTTCAATTTCTGAAAAAATAAATTCTGATATTCAGCTATTCCCTAATCCAACCAGCGGTATAATTAATTTTATATCAAGTTCTGAAATAAAAAATATAGAAATTGTAGATTTTCAAGGTAAAATAGTAATTAAAGAAAACTTTAATTCTTTAAATGCTGAAATGGATTTAGAAATGCTTCAAAAAGGAATTTACTTTTGTAATATTTTAACTTCCGAAGGTTCTAATTATAAAAAAGTAATTATTCATTAATTTTAAATATGAAAAATATTATTTCACTTATTCTTACTTTTTTAGTGGTGAGCTTGAACTATGGTCAATGTCCTGCTGTTAATTCTCCCTATGGAGAAAATTTTGGTTCCGGAGTTCTTCCAAATTGTTGGTCTCAAAGTGTAATAACTGGTGATGGATGGCAATTTACAGGAACTCCAGGATATGATGCCGCTAATAATGGTCGTGTCGCTGGAACTTATGCTTGGATAGATTTTTCATCTGATGATCAAGGAGTCATAATGGAATTAATTGATGTAGACGTATCTTCTATAACAGCTCCTCAAATAGAATTTGATTATTTCTGCTACAATACAACTAATCCAACACCAGCAAACATACTTAATGTGGAGGCTTTTGATGGAACTAATTGGGTTTTAATAAGTTCTATCCAAATAAACACTCTTCAAGGTTGGAACCCATACTATTTTTCTTTAGTGGGTTACGACGTTTCAGGAATTGTAAGTCCTAAGATTAAGAGCAGAATCTGGTGGAGCAACTAATGACTTTTATAACGATATATTGGTAGATAATTTATTTATTAGACAAGCTCCTACTTGTCCTAGCCCTTTGAGTTCTTCATTTGGTGTTGCAAACTTAACTGCAGATAGTGCTGAAATTTCTTGGCTTGCAGGCGGTAAGTGAGCTTTTGTGGGGAATTGAATGGGGTGTTTCTGGATTTAATTTAGGCTCTGGAAGTTACGATACTACAAGTAATTTTTTTGCCTATCCAGTTACTGGATTATCTCCAATAACGTCCTATGATTTTTATGTTAAAGCCATTTGTGGTGCAGGTGACTCCAGTTATTGGGCTGGTCCGTTCACATTTGTAACTCCTTGTGCAACTTTAATCCCTCCGCAATTAGAAGACTTTACTAATGCATTTCCCCCTAACACTTGTTGGGATCAAGCTGGAGATGGAGATCAATTTAGTGGCCCAACTAATATTGGAACTAGTTCTTGGTTTACAGATGGATTTGCAAATGTTGGAACTACTGGTGCGGTTCGATGTTACTTAGCTAACACTTTAAATAAGGAATGGGTGCTTAGTCCTCAATATGATTTTAGTAATGGAGGCCCATTTCAAATAGAATTTGATTTCGGAATATTTACAGCATTTTCTTCTAACCCAGGTACGCTAGGCTCTGATGATTACGTTTCGGTATTAATTTCTGATGATGGCGGGACCTCATGGGAACAAATTGTCAAATATGATAATAATTATGTTACAAATACTAATGGAAATTATGAGATAATTGCCCTAACTAATTCTTTTCTAAGTACTTTAAACATTGACACTAATAATTTCAATATAAACGGTACTATTCAGTTTGCTTTTTGGGCAACCGACGGAAGAACAAATGACCTTCAAAGTAATGATGTAATGTTTGATAATTTTAGAGTTATCCCTGTCCCAAGTTGTCCTCAACCACAAGCTATAAGTTCTTTTGGAATAACATCTGATAGTGCGTCTTTAACTTGGGCTTCATTTGCATCTGATTCCATTTGGATGGTTTATTTAACACCAGCTGGTATAACTCCCGATTCAAGCCACCTAACTATTGTAAATAATGATACTGTTACCTTCTCTGGACTAAATTCAAACACTTACTATAACTTTTATGTAAAAGGAGTCTGTACCATAGGAGACACTAGTTTTTTAAGTGGTCCTTTTTCAGTATTAACCAATTGTTTGCCAATTAGTTCTCCATATTATCAAAGTTTTGATAATACTATTGCTCCATCTATTGACCAATGCTGGAGTGTGCTTTCAACTGGAGCTGGAACTATTCAAGCAGATAATAGTGCATTTAATCCACAAAGGTCTGCTCCAAACTCAATATCAATGTATAATTCTAGTGGTGGTGATCTATATTTTATAAGTCCATTTATTTCCGATTTAGACAGCACCAAAAGAATAAGATTTTATCTTCAAAATAATGGTAATGCTGGATATTTATCAGACCTAATTCTTGGAACAATCTCAGACCCTAACGATGCAACTACTTTTAGTCCCTATGATACTATTTTGAATAGTGAATTTAATTCAGCTAATTGGAACCGGTTAATGGTTAATTTTAATAACTACAGTGGCAATGACAACCATATTGCATTTAAACATGGCCAAAATTTCACTTTTGATTATATATGGCTGGATGATTTCTACTATGAAGACATTCCCTCTTGTCTTAGCCCTTTACCTACTACAATTTCATTAAATAGCGTTTCAACTGATAGTGCTAATATTAGCTGGACGTCTATTCCTACTCATACTTCATGGCTGGGATATTTAGTTGCTGATAGTAATACATTAGCCGCTACAAATCCAATTGTTTTAAATAGTGATTCTGTTAATATTTCAGTAAATCATTCAACTATTTACAATTTTTATGTTCAATCTATTTGCGGTGCAGGAGACACTAGTATTATTTCTGGTCCTATTACTTTCACCACTCCATGTTTATCAACCACAGCACCCTATTTTAATAACTTTGATTCTGTATTTCCAATATGTTGGAGACAAGAAGCTTCCACTGATATTTTTGATTGGTCACTCAATAGTGGATCAACATCATCTACTCTTACCGGCCCATCAGATGATGTAACAGGTGGTGGAAACTATATTTTTATTGAAACCTCTTCTCCTAGAGTTGCGGGTGATCAAGCGGTAATGTATTCTGAAAATATTGATATTAATACAATCTTAGCACCTGAGCTTCGGTTCTTCTCCCACATGTTTGGTGCAACAATTGCAGATTTAACTATTGAAATAAGTGATAATGGAGGCCTTTCCTACAATAATATTTTTACAAAGTCTGGTGACCAAGGAGATGTTTGGGTGGAAGAAATTGTCCCTATCGCTGGATATTCTGGAACTGTATTTTTTAAAATTACTGGATCTGTTGGAAGTTCTTTTACTGGCGATATTGCCATTGACAACTTTGAAGTAAGAGAAGGCCCTCAAAACGATTTAGGTGTTGTCCTAGCTGACTTGCCATCTGCCTCTACAGGTTGTGAGGGTGATAGCTCATTTGTTACTGTAACAATTGTTAATTTTGGTTATCAACCTCAATCTGGTTTTACGATTCAATACACACTAAATGGTATTCCGGTTATTGAAACTATTTCTAATACTTTACAGCCTGGAGATTCTTTAATTCACATTTTCTCTGTTCCTGTTGATCTTACCCAGGATGGAAGTTATAGCTTTGATTTTACTACCAATTTACCAAATGACGATAATACAACTAATGATGCTTTTGGGTCAACTCTTACTTTTGAAAATTATTTTACACCAGCTCCTCCAAACGTCAGTAATGACACTGTATGTGTAAATTCATTAACTCCTAAGGGAACTTCTGCTAAACTTATAGCATCAGGAAATTCAACTGCAAATTTTGAATGGTTTGATTCAGCTGGAAATTATTTAGCTTCTGGTGATACTCTTTTTACAGATACCATTAATACTATCACTAGCTATTTTGTATCCTCAAAAGAATTAGCGCCTGGAAATATAGGAGCTCCAACCAATAACTTTGGAGCTGGAAGCGGTGGTTTTGACAACTTATTTCCTAATGGTTTAGTCTTTAATGTTTACAGTGACCTAACTATAGATTCTGTTACGATTTATCCTGACGGACCTGGGACTATACAAATAAAAATTGTTAATATAATTGGGGCAACTATTTACTCCAACTTTTATACAATAGGACAGAATATTAATCCAGGAAGTAAACTCAAAGTTCCAATAGGACAGAATATTACAGCTGGAAATGGATATATAATAGAAGTTTCGTTTGTCAACTCAGGTAATTTATCCTTGTACAGAAATACTTTAAACGCTTCTTACCCTTATAATTACAGTAATATTGCATCTATTATAAGCTCAACTAATGGATCAACAGACTCCTATTTCTATTTCTACAACTGGGATATTTCAACCATAAGTTGTAGCAGTGAAAAAAGCGAAGCTGTGGTTTATATTGACCAATGTGTTGGTATAGAAAAAATTAATTATTCTAGTTTTAATATTTATCCAAATCCTAATAATGGATGCTTTGAAATTAATTTTACTAACCCATCTTTAAATACAAAAATTGAAATATTTGATCTTGCAGGGAAAAAAATCTATAAAAAAATGATTATAATGAGGAATTATATAAATCTTAATAAATTTAACAGTGGATTTTATTTAGTTAATGCCATTCAAAATGGAAAACTAACCACAAAAAAATTACAAATTTTAAAATAGAACTATGAAAAAACTGTTTTTATCCTTTCTTTCACTTGCATTTACCATTACTTCGTATAGTCAACTACCTGAATTAATTTATTACCAGTTTGAAAATTCTCCCGGAGTTATTAACTATGCGAGTGCGCCAGTAGGGTTGAATCCTGCAACAATTACAGGACAAACTGTTGGAACTGGTGGATTTTTGGGTTCAAATGGTCTTATTGGATTAGGAACTCCTTCTGCAAATAATAATGTGAATACTGGATGGAATACCAGAATTAATGGCAGTTTTACCCTTGCCTTCTGGGTGAATAATAGTGGTCCCGGGACTACACTATATTATATTTTTGGTGATGGAGGTGCTTCTAACTTTAGGTGTTTTACAAACGGAGTTGCAGGTGCAAATAATTGGATGCTTAGAGGCGCTGGATTGCCTGATTTATTAGTTTCTGGGGGGGCAAGCTCTGGTGGAAAAATGATACATGCTGTATACGATGCAAGTTCAGGAACCTATACTTCCTACATAGATGGTGTTCAAAATACACAAGTAACAGTTCCTACAACCCCTAATCAAACTGGTACAGGACTTACCATCGGAGGGTATAACAACAGTTCTGGATTGAGTGGAATGATAGATGAGTTTCGTTGGTACAATAGAGCTTTAACTCAAACAGAAATTACAGCAACATATGATATTGATCTTAATTTCTCTGGAAATTGTACTAAATGCATTTACAAATCTCAATGTTAATAATATTTTAGCAACGACTGCTCAAGTTAATTGGACACCTGGAAGTGGGAACTCTTCTTTTTGGTTAGAATATGGTTTAGCTGGTTTTACACCTGGAAATGGAACAATGATTTCTGGAACTTACCCCGGTACTCAGCCCCCAGTAAATTTAACTGGATTAGCAGTTAATACAAATTATGATTATTATATTGGTGAAATTTGCAACTCTGGAGCAGACTCAATTTATTCGGCAAGCCCTTACCAGTTTAGTACAACTAGACTTTGTGCTCCACCAACAAATTTAGCTGTTTCTAATGTTCTTACTACATCAGCCGATATTACTTGGAGTCATGCAGGTGGAGCAAATAGCTTTACAATATTTTATGGTGCAGGACTCAGTCAAACTGCAACAAGCTCACCTTTCACGCTAACAGGGTTAAGTCCAGCTGCATCTTATGATATATATGTTCAAGCTGATTGTGGAAATACAAATGGTGTAAGTGATTCACTTGGACCAATTAATTTAACAACTGCTTGTGGAATTGCAGTAGCTCCATACAGTCAGAATTTTAATACTGGTGCTTTGCCAAACTGTTGGTCGATTAATGCAACATCTGGTGATGGGTGGCTTTTCGTCGGAACTCCGGGTTACGATGCTGCAAATAATGGTCGTCCAGCAGGGTCTTATGCTTGGATAGATTTTTCTGGAACTGACCAAGGAACTATAATGGAATTAATTCCTGTAGACGTTTCATCTTTATCAACTGCTCAAATAGAATTTGATTATTTCTGTTTCAATACAACCAATCCCTCACCTACTAATATTTTATATGTAGAGGCTTTTGATGGAACTAATTGGGTTACGGTTAACTCTATTCAAGTAAATACTATTCCAGGATGGAACTCCTACAATTTCTCATTGGCTGGTTATGACGTTGCTGGTGTTGTTTCTGTAAGGTTAAGAGGAGAATCTGGTGGAGCGACTAATGATTTTTATAATGATATTTTGGTAGATGACTTGTTCATTAGAGAAGCTCCGAGTTGCCCAAGACCACCAACTGCATCGTTTGGGGTTTCAAATCTTTTGGCAACTAGTGCCGATTTAAATTGGTTAGCAGGTGGGAATGAATTGTTTTGGGGTGTCGAATGGGGGCCAGCAGGATTTACTTTAGGAAGTGGCACTTTCAACACAACCAATTTATTTTTTGCCTATCCCATTTCTGGTCTTACTGCAACAACAACGTATGAATTTTATATTCAAGCTATTTGCGCACCCGGAGATACTAGTGTATGGTCAGGGCCTTTTACTTTCACGACCCCTTGCGGGGCATTAATACCACCACAATTAGAAGATTTTTCTAGGCCATTTCCTCCAAATGTATGTTGGGATCAAGCAGGTAATGGAAATCCATCAATTGGACCATCTGGGATTGGAAACAGTTTATGGAGTTCAGATGGTTTTGGAAATGTAGGTACAACTGGAGCTGTAAGATGTAACTTGAATATTACAGGCGATAATGAATGGATTCTAACACCTCAGTATGATTTTAGTAGCGGAGGTCCATTCCAAGTAGAATTTGATTTTGGCGTATTTACACAAAATTCTTCAAATCCAGGAACACTAGGTTCGGATGATAGAGTTGAAGTGTTGATTTCAAGAGATGGTGGTGGATCGTGGTCTGTTTTAAAGAATTTTAATAATAATTACACCACTAATCCTAATGGAAATCATGAGATAGTCGGATTACCTAACGATAGTACAGTTGTACAGTTTGCTTTTTGGGCTTCTGAAGGCACAGTAAATGACCCAGTTAGTAACGATGTAATGTTTGATAATTTTGAAATTATTCCAATGCCTGCATGTCCTGAACCAACCAGTTTAATTGCCTCAGCTGTAACTGCAAATAACGCTAATATATCTTGGACACCAGGCGGAAGCGAAACTTCATGGTATATTGAGTGGGGAGTATCTGGTTTTGTACAAGGAACAGGGACTAATGATAGTGTAACAACAAACTCTTATTCTTTAACTGGTCTGTCTTCTTCAACAACATATGATGTTTATATTCAATCTTTTTGCTCTACAAATAATCTTAGCTTTTGGGCTGGCCCATTATCATTTAGCACCCCTATTCAGGGCCCTGTAGGTGTTAATTGTGTTTCTGGTGGAAATCCTGGTATAATTTATTCTGATGACTTAGAAACCTCTAATGGTTGGACTGGTTCTTTTGGAACTGGTACAACAGCTGGTTCTTGGAATGTAAGAACTGGACCAACTGGTTCAACTGGAACTGGACCTTCTGGTGCCCATAGTGGAAATAATTATTTCTATTATGAAACCAGTGGTGTTAACCCCTCCAATAATAGTATTACATCTCCCCTAATTGATTTAAGTTCTGGTACTGATGAAGCTGAATTATCCTTCTGGATTCATGCTTATGGAGCTACTATGGGGACTTTAAATATAGGTGTTGGAAATACCTCTACTGGCCCTTTTACAACAATATTTACCAATACAGGTCAAATCCAAACTGGTAACAACGACCCGTACCAAAATGTTGGAATTAATTTGTCTAGTTACTTGGGACAACAAATTTATTTGCAACTTGATTACACTAGTGGAACTTCTTTCACAGGTGATATTGCCATTGATTTAATCGAGGTTAGTTCATGTATCTCTTGCCCATCTCCATCTGCATTATCTGCTTCCAATATTACTGCAAATTCTGCTGACCTTTCTTGGGTTGCTGGTGGAACAGAAACTGCTTGGGACATACAATATGGTACTTCGGGATTTGCTCCTGGTAGTGGAACCACAGTTGGTGTAACTACTAACCCTTATTCATTAACTGGTTTATCTGCTTCAACAACTTATGACTATTACATAAAAGCAATTTGTGCACCTGGAGATTCTAGCTCTTGGACTGGCCCTTTTACTTTTACCACAGCATTCCAATGTCCTCCAAATGCTATTTGTGCAGGACCATATAATACTGGTGACATTCCATCTGATCGTGATTTTGTATTAAACGGACAAACTTCTACTTGCCCTGGAACTTTACAAGTTGTTATACCTGCTGGTTTTGTTATTGATAGTATTGCAACAATGTATGACTTTACAGCTCAAGGTGGTGCGTGGATGAGTGAACAAAGATCATTACTATATTTACCTTCAATAGGAATTGGAGAACCTAACGCAGCCGCAGGAACAGGAGGAACTTCAGCTGGCACAGAAAGTTATGCGAGAACAACAAGTTTTCCAATTGGCTTAAATGTAAATGGAACTGTTGATATTGAAATCCATGCAGGTAGGACTTGGGGAGGTACAGGTTGTAATACCCAATACAATAAAATTGATGATGGAACATGGATGGTTATTGCATATTACGGTGTTGCGGCAACTTGTCCTCCACCTTCCAATTTGACTGTATCAAATATTACTGTAAACTCTGCTGATCTTTCTTGGACTGCTGGAGGAACGGAAACTGCTTGGGACATACAATATGGTACTTCGGGATTTGCTCCTGGTAGTGGAACGACAGTTGGTGTAACTACTAACCCTTATTCATTAACTGGTTTATCTGCTTCAACAACTTATGATTATTACATAAAAGCAATTTGTGCACCTGGAGATTCTAGCTCTTGGACTGGCCCTTTTACTTTTACAACTCCATGTTTAACTGCTGTAGCTCCTTATAGTCAGAATTTTAATAATGGTGCTTTACCACTCTGCTGGAATCAAAGTGCAATAGGTGGAGATGGATGGCGATTTATAGGAACCCCTGGTTACAGTGCAGGAACCAATGGTAGAACTGCTGGAACTTATGCTTGGATAGATTTCTCTGGAACCGATCAAGGTACTGTTATGGAAGTTGTACCAGTAGATGTTTCTTCTTTAAGTGCTGCTTTAATAGAATTTGATTACTTCTGTTATCATACTGTGAACGTATCTCCTACAAATTTTTTATACATTGAGGCTTTTGATGGAACTAATTGGGTGACGGTTAACTCAATTCAAATAAATACTTTATTTGGTTGGAATTCTTAAGCTTCTCTTTAGTTGGATTTGATGTAAATGGAGTTGTTTCTGTAAGATTAAGAGGAGAGTCTGGTGGTTCTACTCAAGATTTTTATAATGATATTTTAGTTGATGATTTATTTATAGGTGAGGCGCCAAATTGCTTAGCTCCTACTTCACTATCTGCATCTAATATTACTGCAAATTCTGCTGACCTTTCTTGGGCTGCTGGTGGAACAGAAACTGCTTGGGACATACAATATGGTACTTCGGGATTTGCTCCTGGTAGTGGAACCACAGTTGGTGTAACTACTAACCCTTATTCATTAACTGGTTTATCTGCTTCAACAACTTATGACTATTACATAAAAGCAATTTGTGCACCTGGAGATTCTAGCTCTTGGACTGGCCCTTTTACTTTTACCACAGCATTCCAATGTCCTCCAAATGCTATTTGTGCAGGACCATATAATACTGGTGACATTCCATCTGATCGTGATTTTGTATTAAACGGACAAACTTCTACTTGCCCTGGAAGTTTACAAGTTGTTATACCTGCTGGTTTTGTTATTGATAGTATTGCAACAATGTATGACTTTACAGCTCAAGGTGGTGCGTGGATGAGTGAACAAAGATCATTACTATATTTACCTTCAATAGGAATTGGAGAACCTAACGCAGCCGCAGGAACAGGAGGAACTTCAGCTGGCACAGAAAGTTATGCGAGAACAACAAGTTTTCCAATTGGCTTAAATGTAAATGGAACTGTTGATATTGAAATCCATGCAGGTAGGACTTGGGGAGGTACAGGTTGTAATACCCAATACAATAAAATTGATGATGGAACATGGATGGTTATTGCATATTACGGTGTTGCGGCAACTTGTCCTCCACCTTCCAATTTGACTGTATCAAATATTACTGTAAACTCTGCTGATCTTTCTTGGACTGCTGGAGGAACGGAAACTGCTTGGGACATACAATATGGTACTTCGGGATTTGCTCCTGGTAGTGGAACCACAGTTGGTGTAACTACTAACCCTTATTCATTAACTGGTTTATCTGCTTCAACAACTTATGACTATTACATAAAAGCAATTTGTGCACCTGGAGATTCTAGCTCTTGGACTGGCCCTTTTACTTTTAGTACTATTTCAAATCCTAGTTGTGATTATACCATAAATATGGTTGACTCATTCGGAGATGGTTGGAATAACGCATCAATAGACGTTTCAATAAATGGAGCATTTATTGCTAGTTTTGCAAATACTAATACAACTGCTGCAAATGCGATTCAAACTGCAACATTTAGTGCTTTTACTGGCGACTCTGTAAGTTTTTCTTTCACCAGTGGCAGTTGGGATTCTGAAATTACATTTGAAATTTTAGATCCTACTTTAAACTCTCTAACATCAGGTTATATACCCGCTCCAACCCCAGGTTTTTTCTTAGCTGATGCTTCATCAACATCAATTTGTCAACCACCTAGTTGCCCTCAGCCTTCTGCTCTAATTGCTTCAAATATAACAGCAAATTCTGCTGACCTTTCTTGGACTGCTGGCGGAACAGAAACTGCTTGGGACATACAATATGGTACTTCGGGATTCGCTCCTGGTAGTGGAACAACAGTTGGTGTAACTACTAACCCTTATTCATTAACTGGTTTATCTGCATCTACAACTATGATTATTATGTGAAAGCGATTTGTGCACCTGGAGATTCTAGCTCTTGGGCTGGGCCTTTTACTTTTACTACTCCTATTCAAGGCCCTGTAGGTGTTAATTGTGTTTCAGGTGGAATTCCTAGTATTGTTTTTCTGACGACTTAGAGCTTCAGGCAGTTGGACAGGATTAGGTACTGGAAATAGCACATGGACTATTGGTACGGGAGGAACTTCCTCTTTCAATACTGGCCCAAGCTCTTCACATACGGAACTAGTTATTTTTATTTTGAGACTTCTGGATCTATTTGGCCAATGAGTGGAGCTATTGTTTCTCCAATAATTGATTTATCTAACGCAAATGATGATGCAGAGCTCTCTTTTTGGATTCATGCTTATGGAGCTACTATGGGGAACTTGAACTCTAGGTATTGGAAATAGCTCTACTGGCCCTTTTACAACATGTGTTTTCCAATTCAGGACAATTACAAACTGGTAGCAACGACCCATACCAAAATGTTGGAATTAATTTATCTAGTTACTTGGGACAACAAATTTATTTGCAACTTGATTACACTAGTGGGACTTCTTACACAGGTGATATTGCCATTGATTTAATCGAAGTTAGTTCATGTATATCTTGCCCATCTCCTAGCTCTTTATCCGCATCAAATATTACTGCAAATTCTGCTGATCTTTCTTGGACTGCTGGCGGAACTGAAACTGCTTGGGATATACAATATGGTACTTCGGGATTCGCTCCTGGTAGTGGAACAACAGTTGGTGTAACTTCTAATCCTTATTCATTAACTGGTTTATCTGCTTCAACAACTTATGATTATTACATAAAAGCGATTTGTGCACCTGGAGATTCTAGCTCTTGGACTGGCCCTTATACTTTTACAACTCCATGTGCTGCCTTAATACCACCACAATTAGAAGACTTTACTTCAGGATTTCCTCCAAATACATGCTGGGATCAAGCTGATGATGGAACTCCACTAACTGGTCCAACTAGTTTTGGAACTAGCTCATGGACAACCGATGGGTTTGGCAATGTTGGGACAACTGGAGCAGTTAAAGTCAACCTTTTCACTACAGGTATTAATGACTGGATTTTAACACCTCAGTATGATCTTTCAACGGGAGGTCCATACCAAATAGAATTTGACTTTGGAGTATTTCAATATACAACAAACAATAATGGTTCTTTGCCTAAAACTTTAGGTCCTGATGATGTAGTTGAAGTATTGATATCTAGAGATAATGGTTCATCATGGAACGTGTTAAAGGTATATGATAGTAGTTACGTAACTGCTGTTGGAGGGAACCATGAAACAATTACTTTAACTAACGATACTGGAATTGTTCAATTTGCAATTTGGGCATCAGAAGGAACACAAGCTTCTACTATACAAGATGTTGATGTGATGATAGACAATTTTGAAATTGTGATTATTCCATGCCAACAGCCTACTGCTTTAGGTGCTTCAAACATAACTGCAAGCTCTGCCGACTTGTCTTGGACTGCTGGTGGAAATGAAACTGCTTGGGATATACAATACGGTAGTTCAGGTTTTTCACTTGGTAATGGAACTGTAGATTCAGTAAACTCTAACCCTTATTCTTTAACTGGGCTCTCTGGGTCTTCAACTTATGATTATTATGTAAAAGCTATTTGCGCACCTGGAGATTCTAGCTCTTGGGCTGGCCCTTTCTCATTCACAACTTTGATAAGTTGCCCTGAACCTAACGGATTAATTGCTACAACTACAAGTGCTAGTTCTGCTGACTTATCATGGACTGCTGGAGGGACTGAAACTGCTTGGAATCTACAATATGGCAATTTAGGATTTATTCTTGGAGCTGGAAATACAGATTCGGTAAGTTCTAATCCTTATTCTTTAACTGGACTATCTCCTTCAACATCTTATGATGTATATATTAAAGGTATTTGTGCACCTGGAGATTCAAGTTCTTGGGCTGGTCCTTTCACATTTGTAACTTCGTGTGCACCTGGAACTTCTCAATCAGTTCAAGTTGTAATACATATTTATGGAATAATAATGTATATGACTCTAGTGGTGTTTATATAGATACACTTCAAGCAAATAATGGTTGCGACAGTGTAGTAACATTAGCTTTAACTATAAACAACCCTGTAATCATTCAAGATGTTGAGATTTCTTGTGATAGTGTATTTATCTGGAATGGTAATCCATTATATTCTTCAGGATTATACCTAGACACATTACAGGCGGTTAATAGTTGTGACAGTGTTGTTAAACTTAGTCTTACTTTAAACTATACACCATCAAGTTTGACCTCACAAATAATTTGTGAAGGTGATAGTATAAAATTTGGTTCTGGCACCTATTCAATAGCAGGATTATATCCAGACACATTACAATCAGGCATAGGTTGTGATAGTATATCTACACTTGATCTTACAGTAACAGACATAACTGTTTCAATAGACACATCACAATTAAATTTAGTTGCTAATATATCTGGTGGCACGGGACCATTTAATTATTTTTGGAGTAATGGCACCACTAGCAACAGTATAACACCAATTAGTAACGGCTTATACTCATTGTTTATAAACGATGCTAATGGGTGTGTATCAAATACTGCTACTTATAATTTTATCTTTAATACCACTGGTGTAATTAGTAATATAAAGGATATATTAAATATATATCCAAACCCAAATAATGGACAATTTATTATTGCCAATTCTGAACCAATAAATGAAATTTTTATTACAGACCTTCAAGGAAAGAGTGTTTATACTAATAAAAATTTAAATGTAAATAGTTTAGATATTAAATTACATAATCTTGAAAAGGGAATGTATTTAGTGAATATTCTTACTAATAATGGAATGAATATTAAAACAGTTGTTATCCATTAATAATCGACATCATTTTATAATTAAGCTTTTAATTATGATGTGATATTGTCTTACATTATTAACGTAAAAAAGGATTCTCAGATTTTTCTTTTTCAATAGTTGTTTCATTTCCATGGCCACAATAAACTAAAGTATTTTCTGGTAATTGAAAGAGCTTTTCTTTTATGGATTTGATTAATGAACCATGATCTCCTCCGGGTAAATCAGTTCTCCCTATGCTGTTTTCAAATAAACAATCACCATTTATTACAAAATTATTTTCCTTATTATAAAATGCAACATGGCCAGGTGAGTGCCCAGGGACAAATAAAATTTTAAAATTTATATCTCCATATTGAAAAGTATCATTTAAACTAAAATATTTAGGATTTGGATTAGATCTATTAGAAATTGGAATACTATACAAATCACAAACTTTTTGAAAAGAATCATATGTAATTTTATCTTCACTATGAATCCAAACATTAATATTATACTTTTTTGAAATATAACTCGTTCCAAACATATGATCTAAATGGCTGTGAGTGTGTAAAACACATTTTAACTGTAAATTATTATTACTAATATATGTGTCTAGTTCCTTTTTTTCATGATCATAGAAACAACCTGGATCAATTATCACAGAATCTTTTGACTCACCGGAAATTATGTAAGTATTTTCAGAAAAAGGGTTAAAAGTGAACTTTTTTACTGTTAACATGTTGAAGTTTTAAAGTAAAATTAAACTATGGCATGAAATTAGCTATCTTTAAATTGAAAAAATTGAGAAAGTTATTAGTCATATTAATTTTAATAAATAATTCCTCTGTCATATCTCAGTACTACACAGGATCTAACATTCCTTTTGGACAAAACAGAGTTCAGTACAACACTTTTTTTTGGCAATCTTTTGATTTTCAAAGATCTAAAATTTATTTTTCCAAAGGAGGAAGAGAACATGCAAAATATGCTGCAAAAATAGCTTATGAATTTCAAAATGAAACCGAAAAATTTTTAGACTTTTCTAACGAAGAAAAGATACATCTATTAGTTTATAACAGTCAAGGTAAATATAGACAAAGTAATATTGGATTAAATAATAACCTTTCTTCTAATATTGGAGGGACTTCGAATATTGATGGGCAAAAAATATTTCTATACTTCAATGGAAATCATGATAATTTTAAAAGTCAAATAAAACAAGGAGTGGCTGAAATTTTAGTAAATAAAATTCTTTATGGAACTGATTGGAAACAAACCATTAAAAATACAGCATTTATAAATTTACCTTATTGGTTAAAACAGGGGCTTATAAATTATCTTTCTATTGATTGGAATACTACTCTTGACTCACGTTTAAAAGATTTAATTCTTAGTGGAAAAACTAATCGTTTTCAGTCTTTATCTAAGGAAGAGTCCGCTCTTTACGGACATGGACTTTGGCGGTATATAGATTTGGTTTTCGGGAAAAATATGATTCCTAATCTTATGTACATGATGAAAGTTAGTAAAAGTGTTGAAAGTGGATTTACGTATGTACTTGGATTAACTTCAGAAGTTATTCAAAAAGATTTTACAGACCACTTCAAAATTCAATACGCTAATGACATCTTAAATACTTTAAATCCAAATGAAAATAAAGTAAATATTAGGTCAAAAAAACATAGAATATATAGACAATCTAAAATAAATCCTGAAGGAACAAAAATTGCATATTGTGAACATTACTTAGGTCAATACAAAGTGAAAATATTTGATACTGAAAAAAATGAATACAAAACTATTATAAAAGGTGATCATAAATTAAATCGAATTCCAGATTTATCTCATCCTATTTTAGCTTGGCATCCTAATGGGAATGTGTTGGCTATATTTGAAGAAAAAAAAGGCGACATAGTGCTAAATCTTTATGATATTAAGAACAAGCAGAAAAACATAAAAAATTTAATGGGGCTAGAAAAAATACTTAGTGCTTCTTACAATAATAAAGGAAACAGAATAGTTTTATCTGCAGTTAAAAATAGTTACACTGATATATTTCAATATTCAGTATTGGGTAATAGTAATAAGCAATTAACCAATGATATTTACGATGATTTAGACCCTAATTATATCCCAAACTCTGATGAAATTATTTTTAGCTCTAACAGGCCTTCAAATTCAAAAAATAAAATCTTTATAGAATCTAAATTTGATTTATTTAAAATAAATACAAGCAATAAAAAATTACTTCAATTAACATTTACTGAAAATTATAGCGAAATAAAACCACAATCCACTAGTAAATATGATTATCATTTTTTAAGTGATAAGAACGGGGTCTTCAATCATTATCGAACAACTGTAGACAGTACAATAAGTTATATTGATACCATTATTCACTACCGATATATCAGTAATACTCATCAGCTTTCAAATTGTAGCAGGAATTATTTAGAACTTGATTTTAGTTCCAACTTATCTCACTACAATTTGCTAGGTTATATTAATAATAAATACGTGTTTTATCAAGGCGAAAACAACAATTTTACAATGTTTGAAAATGAAAGTGATAATACATATTTCAAAAACATTAGTAATAAAAACCTTGGTAATAAAAAAACAAGTCAAGAAATCTTATATGACAGTCAAATAAATATTCATAATTATAAATTTGAAGACGAAATATCTCAAATTTTAAAGACTAGTTCGAAAAAACAAATAAATGAAAAAAATTCTAAAATAAAATTGCCTACGCAAAAAGTTTATGATGTGAATTTTACAATTGGGGAGTTTATTATGCAGTTAAATCCAACCTTTAATAACCAAGCATATCAACGTTACAGTGGAACTGGATTTAAAAATGCGGGATTTGACGGTTTTACTTTAATTGAAGCTAAAGATGTTTTTGAAGATTATAAAATCAGTGGTGGTATTAAAGGCCCTGTTCAATTAAATAATATTGGCATGATAGGAATCTATGAAAATTTAAAAAGCAGAATAGACAAAAAAATACAATTGTCACGACAATCCTTTGAAGATGTATTTAGTGAAAATACAATTAAAAAAACAATAGTAAATGATATTAAACACCAATTTTCATATCCTTTCAGCGAGGTAAGTAGCTTGAGATTTACCTCTAACTTAAGATTTGATAAGGTGTCAACATTAAGCACTTCTCCAACATCATTAGAAGTGCCTGATGAAAATTTTATTCTTTCTGGGGGATTGTTAGAATATGTATTTGATATTTCAAGACCTGTGGCTATTAATATAAATAATGGTTTTAAGTTTAAAGTCTGGGTTGAGGGTTATAATGAGTTATTTAAGTCTAATACAGATTTTTTTGTTTTAGGTCTTGATTTTAGAAATTATCAAAAGGTTCATAGAAATATTGTCTTTGCGTCAAGATTTGCTGCTAGTACTTCGCTAGGCTCTCAAAGGTTACTATATTATTTAGGTGGGGTAGATGGTTACCTTTGGGCAAAGTTCGACCCTACTATTTTACCTGATCCAGATGTTAATTTTCAATATCAGACGATTGCGACTCCAATAAGAGGATTCTTTCAAAATGCTAGAAATGGAAATTCTTTTGTTGCAATTAGTAATGAGCTAAGAATTCCTTTATTTAGTTATTGGTCTAAAAAACCACTAAGTTCTGATTTTTTGGAAAATTTTATGATCATTGGATTTAGTGATATAGGAGCTTCTTGGACAGGAAAAACTCCATATTCTGCTGAAAACTCTTTTAATAGTTCTTTAATTAATGGACATAATTATAATATTAATCTAAAAAGTCAAAAAGAACCAATCATATATAGCTATGGATTTGGTATAAGAACAAGAGTTTTTGGATATTATGTCCGCTTAGACTGGGGTTACGGAGTAGATGACAAGATTTTAATGCCTTCAATTAAACAATTATCTTTATCCTTAGATTTTTAGATTATTATGGATGTTTCAACCTTTATTACCCTTTTACTAATTGGTTTAACAGCTGGAATTGCTAGTGGATACATAGGTATTGGTGGTGGGATAATTATAATTCCAGCTCTGATTTATTTTTTAAAATTAGACCAATACCAAGCTCAAGGGGTTTCTCTTGCTTTAATGCTGCCTCCAATAGGAATTCTAGCATTTTATAGCTATTTCCAAGCTGGAGCATTTAATTTAGTAATTGAAGGTGTTGATCATAAGAATCTATTAATATATTATGCACTAGTTATGGCATTTTTCTTTGTTTTTGGTGGGTGGATTGGTGCGAAATTTGCATTTAAAACTCCTATTCATATTGTTCAATTACTTTTCGGTCTGTTTATGCTTTACGCATCGATTAAAATGATAATTAACGGAGTTCAGTATTATATTAAATGATAAATAAAGTTAAAAATATTGCTAAAAAACATGTTGAAAAAGTAATTAACGTGAGAAGGTATTTGCATGCTAATCCAGAACTTTCTTTTAAAGAATACCAAACATCAAAATTTATTCAGTCCATTCTTAAAGAGAATAAAATTCCATTTACTAATAACCATGTTAAAACTGGAATTATTGCTACAATTAAGGGTAATAACCCTAGCATAAAAGAAATTATCCTAAGGGCAGATATGGATGCTCTCCCAATTCAAGAAGAAAATAATTTAGACTATAAATCTAAAAATGATGGATTAATGCATGCATGTGGGCATGACGTTCATAGTGCATCACTTATAGGAACGGCATTAATTTTAAATGAATTAAAAGACGAATTTGAAGGAACTATTAAATTAGTTTTTCAGCCTGGAGAAGAAAAACTTCCTGGCGGTGCAAAATTAATGATTGAAGATGGGCTCTTGAAAAACAAGCCCATAGCATGTATTGCTCAGCATGTTTATCCAGAACTTCCTGTTGGAAAAGTTGGCTTTAGATCTGGTTTATATATGGCTTCTGCCGATGAATTACATGTGACCATAAAAGGGAAAGGTGGTCACGCAGCATTACCACATCTATTAAATGATCCTGTTTTAATGTGTTCTCAAATAATAACAAGTCTTCAACAAATTATAAGCAGAAATAATAAACCAAATAATCCATCAGTTCTTTCATTTGGATATGTAAATGCAGCTGGAGAAACCAATATAATTCCAGATTTTGTAAAGCTTAGAGGTACTTTTAGAACATTTGATGAAAAATGGAGATTTACTGCACATGAAAAAATGAAAAAAATTGCTAATGCAATATGCGAAAGTGCTGGAGGATCGTGTGAATTTGATATTAAAGTAGGTTATCCTTCCTTAATTAACAATAATAAAGTTACAGAAGATGCAAAGGCATCAGCTGAAAGGTATTTAGGGGGGGAGAATATAATTAACCTTGATCTTAGAATGACTTCTGAAGATTTTGCATACGTTAGTCAAGCTAGTCCGTCTTGTTTTTATAGAATTGGGACTGGTGATGGCGATTCAATTAAAAGACTTCATACATCTAAATTTAACATTGATGAAAAAATATTTACAATTTCATCTGGTTTAATGGCCTATATTGCTCTTGAAAAAATTAGTAAATAATTAACATAAACTAGAGTGAATAATAAATTTAAATGCTCTATATTAGAATAATAGATTATTTAAAAAATGAATAGGGTTCAAACTGATTTAAAAGCTTCATTATTAAAGTACTTTGGATTTGATTCTTTCAAGGGCGAACAGGAGGAAGTCATTTCAAATCTTCTCTCAGGTAATAATACATTTGTAATAATGCCAACTGGCGGAGGAAAGTCACTTTGTTACCAGCTTCCTGCTTTAATTTGCGATGGTACAGCTATTGTAGTTTCTCCTCTTATTGCTTTAATGAAAAATCAAGTTGATGCTATCAGACAAGTAAGTGATAATGATGGAATTGCCCATTTTTTAAATTCCTCTTTGAATAAAGGTGAAGTCAAAAAAGTTAAAAGTGATGTGTCAGATGGCACTACTAAGCTATTATATGTAGCTCCTGAGTCACTTACTAAAAAAGAAAATATTGATTTTTTAAAAACTATTACTATTTCTTTTTTTGCAATTGATGAAGCTCATTGCATTTCAGAATGGGGGCATGATTTTAGACCTGAATATAGAAGACTAAAACCAATAATAAAATCAATTGATGACGTCCCTATTATTGCCCTAACAGCAACTGCCACTTCAAAAGTTCAAGTAGATATTCAAAAAAACCTTGGGATGACAGATGCTAAACTTTTTAAAGCATCTTTCAATAGAAATAACTTATTTTATGAAGTTAAACCAAAGAAAAATGTACAAAAAGAAATTATTAGAT
Organism: Cryomorphaceae bacterium; assembly: GCA_905182525.1. Classification (GTDB taxonomy): domain Bacteria; phylum Bacteroidota; class Bacteroidia; order Flavobacteriales_D; family Parvicellaceae; genus MED-G20. The sequence goes on from CAJJBV010000003.1 coordinate 188,178, forward strand.
TTATCAAATCAAGAATTGGAAAATCTGGTATAATTTACTGTTTAAGTAGAAAAAAAGTTGAGGAAATTTCCCAGTTATTACAAGTTAACGGGATATCTTCTTTGCCCTATCATGCAGGTTTAGATCCTGTTACAAGAGCTAAACATCAAGATATGTTTCTTATGGAAGACACTGATGTCATCGTTGCAACAATAGCATTTGGAATGGGAATTGACAAGCCAGATGTAAGATTTGTCATTCACCACGACATTCCAAAATCATTAGAAAGTTATTATCAAGAAACAGGGAGAGCCGGAAGAGATGGTGGTGAGGGCCATTGTTTAGCATTCTACAGTTATAAAGATATAGAAAAACTAGAAAATTTTTTACATGGAAAACCGTTAGCAGAACAGGAAGTTGGTCATCAATTACTTCAAGAAGTTGTAGCATATTCTGAAACCAGTATTAATAGACGAAAGTTTTTACTTCACTATTTTGGTGAGGAATTTGATGAAATTAATGGCCCTGGTGCAAATATGTGCGATAACTCTCAAAATCCTAAAGAAAAAATACAAGGGTTAGATTATGTAAAATTAGCCTTAGAATGCGTAAAATCAGTTACAGGAAAACACAAGGTGAAATATTTTGCAAATTTGTTAGTCGGAATAAAAAATGCTGAGATGACTACTTATAAGGGAACAGAATCTCCTTTTTTTAGTAAAGGTTCTCATGAAGACGAGCATTTTTGGCATGCAGTATTTAGACAAATTGTGGTGATGGGTTATTTAAAGAAAGAAGTCGAGTCTTATGGCACTCTACTATTAACTCAAAAAGGTAAAGATTTTATTAAATCTCCATATAGCATTGATCTTATTAAAGAGCATGATTTTAGTGATACAGATGATACCGACATTATTCTTAATCAGAAGAGTGGAGGTGGTGCTTTAGATGAAAAACTATTCAAAATGTTAAAGGATCTAAGAAAAAGTATTGCTGTCAAAAAAAGTATTCCTCCATTTGTTATCTTTCAAGATCCTTCAATTGAAGAAATGACGATGCAATATCCTATAAACATTGATGAATTACAGAAAATTAGCGGTGTAGGAATTGGAAAGGCAGAAAGATATGGCAATCCTTTTGTTGATCTTATAAAAAAATATGTTGATGAAAATAATATAGAAAGAATACAAGATTTTGTAATGAAAAGTATTGTAAATAAAAGTGGTAAAAAAGTTAATATAATTACAAATATTGACAGAAAATTACCACTAGAAGACATTGCGAAAAGTCAAAACAAAAAAATTGAAGAGCTAATTTTAGAAATTGAAAATATTGTATTATCAGGAACAAAAATTAATATAGATTATTATCTTAACAATATTATGGACGATGATTCTCAAAAAGAGATTTATGATTACTTTTTAGAGGATGCTAAAACAGATGATATTTCAGAAGCTTATGATGAGTTTGATGGTGATTACAGCGAAGATGAACTTAGACTTATTAAGATAAAATTTATGAGTGAAATGGCTAATTAAAAATTTTGATTTTATATCTTTTTTCAAAACCTTCTATTCCTGAAATTCCACCAGAGTGTAGTGCTATAATTTTTTTATTTTGAAGCGCCTTATTAGTTTTTAATTCATTTACTAAGCCATAGAACATTTTTCCAGAGTAAATAGGGTCTGTAATTAGCCCCGTTATTTTATAAAATTCCCTAATAAAAGCTATTAATTTCTCATTATATTTAGCGTATCCTCCTAGATGATAATCATGACTCAATAACCAATTTCCATCAAAAATTTTGTTCGTATGATTGTGATAATTCTTTGAAATATTCTTGCTTATGTTAGAAGCACCTTTAAGAACTACAATACCAAAACAGATTTGATTTTTGTTAAGTCCCGAGACTAATCCAGAAAAGGTAGCTCCAGTTCCAACTTCGCAAAATATATAATCAAACTTTACTTTAATTTCATTTACGATTTCTTGACACCCATTTATTCCATACAAATTCGCACCACCTTCTGGTATAAAAAAATGATTATTGTAATTAACAGCTAAATAATTATTAATCCAAATGGAGTTTTTATAGTTTTCACGGGATATATATTTAATAGAAGCTCCAAACGATTTGCATTTAGATAGCACATCATTTAATGGGTTAGATAATTCTCCTCTAATTAATAAAACACAGGGAATAGAGTATTGATTACATATATAAGATAGTGATAAAATATGAGACGAGTAAGCTCCCCCCATACTAACTATTCCTTGTTTAGATATGGAAAAATAGTGATCTAGATTATATTTTAATTTTCTCCACTTATTGCCTGAAACTACTGGATGAATTAAATCATCTCGTTTTACATAAACTTTATTCTTAATACCATAGTATGATAAATCAAGATTTTCAATTGGAGAATCATTAAAAGTCATGAATTTACTTCATAAATAATCTCTAGTACTGTTCTAAAAGCAACACTTTTATTAGCATATTTTTTTTGATATTTTTTTTGCAACTCTTCAGCAAAACTAGATTGATAATCTTGATAATTTTCCCAAGAATTTAAATAATATTGAATACTATAAGAAATGCCTCCCTCCTGCTCGGCATGAATTTTTGCAATCTTACTTTTTATGAATAGCCCAGTAGACAAGACATCTGGAATATGAACTTCTTTCATCCAAATAAGCCACTCTTGATGTACATCATAATCAATACTAACAGTAATATTATATAAAATCATTATGAGTTTTTTATAATTTTCTCGTTTGTACTACCTGCTAATTTTCTAAATCTTTTTCTTGCCTCAGCAGTATATAAACTTCCCTGATGTTCAAAAAGAATAGTTTTAAAATATTTTTTTGCACTATCAAGATCTTTGATGTTTTCTTGATATATACACCCTGCTAAAAATAATGAATTGTCTAATAATATAGAATTAGGGAATTTTTTCTCGATTTCTAATAAGTTATTTATTGCTTGAGAATAATTATTTTGCTTTAAATATATTTTGGCTTTTCTAAACAAAATCTCGTCATTTAAAGAATGATTTTTAAAGTTGTTTAAAACAGAATCATATAATATTATTGCCTCCGAATATTGTTGTTGTGCAGAAAGCATATCAGCATAAGAAAATAATTTCATAGCTATCTCTGAGGTGTCCATATTAAAATTATCAGAAATTAAAACTGATAATTCTAGGGCATCATTAGCAATTAGCTTTGAAGTGGAAGCTTTTAAAACATCTAATTGGGATTGACACCAGTCATATTCGCCAGAAAAATAATAAACTTGGGCGTTTTTGAACTTCGCTAAATGACCTAATTGATCGTCTTTAAATTGTTTTTCTATTTGAAGGTATTTTAAAGATGCCTCCCAAATATTATCTTCTAAAACTAGAATATCAGCCAACTTCAATTTTGCCTCTGCCTTAAGTTTTTCTTTTAATCTTGGAATTAATATGGCAGTATTTAAATGTTGTTTAGCGGCGCTTACATCATCCAGATAATATGCTTCAATTTCAGAAAGGTCAACAAGTAAGTTATATTTTCTAATTGAATTATTAAAGGTATTATTAGAAATATCTAATTGTGATAATGTTATAATATAATTAGACTTAAGTTCTTTTAATTCCTCTACAAGAATATGATTTCCAGTAAGCAGTTTTCTTTTAATAGCAAGTAACTTTTTGTTCTTTGCTTCTAGTTTATTCTCTAATACACTACTGTTTTCAATGACATATTGATAGGATTTAACAGCAATATTATAGTTTTTATTATTTAATGATATATTTCCTAATTCTAAAACCTTTGATCCATTTTTATTAAGCTTTTTATCTAAAGATTTAATTTGTATAAAAGCATTTTCATAATCATTATTAGTCATATAAAACCAAGAAAGAAGTTCGATATAAATAGTTTTTTGTGACTCAGATTGAATTTTTTTAATTATAAACTTTCTTAATATTTCTTTTTCTTTTAAATTATTTTGAAAATCTATACTGTTTATTAGTCCATTTTGAACAGTATTTAAAAAATTATCACTTTGATCAAGCATTTCAAAAAAAGTGTTTATCATTTTGCTTATTTCTCCTTTTTTATTGTAGATCAATGCCGTCTTTGAGTGAAAAGAAAAAATATTTTGTTTACTACTAGCTTCAAAGTTTAAATAGGTTAATAAGGCTCTATCTGTGTCTCCAATTTTCTCAAAAGCTAGACCAAGATCTAAAGCGTCATTATACAAAGTCTGATCACTAATTTGTTTAATGGCCTTGTCAAGAATTTGAGACTTCTTTTCCAACTTATTATCAAGACCATATACTAAACCTAGATCAACTACAGTGCTGAGTTTATTTGGGAAATCTTTAATAATATCTTTACATAATTTTTCAGCACTTTTTAACTGTTTTAGTTCTATAAATGATGAATAATAGTTGTTATATATTTTGAGTTTATAATTCGGTTCTTTCGCTATTTTATTATAATAAAGAATAGCTTTTTCATATTCTGCATCTACATAATATTTTTGAGCTAATTGTAAATCAAGTTCACTTACCTGAGCAAAAGAACAATACGTGTATAAAAATGAAAACAATATGATGAATTGATATTTAAGTCTCATTTTATAAACATTGTTTTTCAGCATATTGCTTTATTGGAAAGTATAAACTATCATTTGTAGAAACAATAAAATTATATAGGTCTAGTAAATTAAGAATGTCATCAGAAATTCTTTGGACATTTCTTTCTTCAAGCTCAATAAAAAAAGGTATAGAATCAAGGCTAATAATATTATTAGAAATATCAGATTTAAAATCTTTAAGTTGATTATTCTGAGATTCTAAATTTTTAATTATAACTCTATACTTATTAAAAAAATCAGGACATGCTTTTCGTATGCCTTTATAATTGTTTATTTTCTGAATGAATTTATTGTCAATAGAATCAACACATTTTTTTACTAAATCTATATTTTCTTTATAACCTTCTAGGGCAGTAGATACTGCTGGGGAATTTATTTCTTGAATACTATTCTCTAGGTAAGATAATTTTAAAATAAGCAAATTAACTTCCTTCTTACCCGGGCTGTGGCATGATAACAATGATGAAAGTATAATAAATAAAATTAGATTTCTCATAAAAGTTTATATCGAGTCAAATCCAGTATAGGGTCTTAAAACTTTAGGGATTTTAATACCGTCCTGATATTGATTTATTTCTAATAATGATGCCATAATCCTTGGAAGTGCAAGTGCGCTTCCGTTTAGTGTGTGAGCTAATTCAATTTCTCTATCTTGATTTCTAAACCTTAATTTCAATCTAGTAGATTGAAAGGTTTCAAAATTAGAAACAGAGCTTACTTCAAGCCATTTGTCTTGTCCAGACGAATAAGTTTCTAAATCGTATGTAAGGGCTGATGTGAAACCTAAATCACCACCACAAAGTTTAAGTTTCCTATATGGTAATTCTAGCTTTTTAATTAACCCCTCTATATAATTCACCATTTTATCTAGAGTATTATAACTTTCATTTGGATTTGTTATTTGAACAATCTCAACTTTATCAAACTGATGTAATCTATTTAATCCTCTAACCTCCTTACCATATGAACCTGCTTCTCTTCGAAAGCAAGGAGTATAGCCTACATGTTTTACGGGTAAATCTTTATAATCTAAAATTACATCTCTGTAGATATTTGTAATTGGAACCTCGGCTGTTGGAATTAAATATAAATCATCAACTGAAACATGATACATTTGCCCTTCTTTATCTGGAAGTTGCCCTGTTCCATAACCAGAAGATTCGTTTACTAAATGAGGAACTGATAGTTCTTGATAACCATCTAAGTTTCCTTGATTTAGAAAAAACTGAATTAATGCTCTTTGAAGAATGGCCCCTTTTCCTTTATAAACAGGGAATCCAGCACCTGATATTTTAACACCAAGTTCAAAGTCAATTAGGTCATACTTTTCACAGAGTTCCCAATGAGGTAATAATTCTTTATTTTTTATTTGAGATAAGTCAGATGAAAAAATTACTTCGTTATCACTTTCTAATTTACCAGGTGGAACTATTTCATTAGGTATGTTGGGGATTTGATACAAAAGATCAATAATTGAATTGTCTAAATCCATAAAACTACTTTTCAGAAGCTTTATTTTATCTTTTAAAGTAGTTGTTTGTTTTTTTAAATCATTTGCTTTATCGATGTTACCAGCTTTAAATTCAGTTCCAATTTGTGATGATAAAACATTCATCTGTGAAGAAAATTCGTCTAAACTCTTTTGAGTTTCTCTTTTTTGTAAATCAAGATCATATATCTGATTTATCTGATCTGCAACATTAATGTTTCTGATTTCTAAAATCTTTTTAATAATAAAATCTTTGTCAGATCTAATTTTTTGAATTTGTAACATTCTAGGTTATTATTTATTGTAAAAATATCAAAATTGGTGGTTTAAAAAAAACATATAAAAAAAGCGCTTTACAAGCGCTTTTAATTTAATTATATTTTAAAGTAAAAACCTAATTCTCTAAAAGTGTTACAGAAACAAATGATTTGTTTTTTGCTTTTTTTCTAAATTCTACAATACCGTCTTTAAGAGCAAATAATGTGTGGTCTTTTCCAATCCCAACATTTTCACCTGGGTTATGTTTAGTTCCTCTTTGCCTAACGATAATATTACCAGCAATTGCTAATTGACCACCAAAAATTTTGACTCCAAGTCTCTTTGATTCTGATTCTCTACCGTTATTTGAGCTACCAGCTCCTTTCTTATGTGCCATAATAAATAGATTAAAAAATTAAATTTATTTTTTTGTTTTTGGAGCAGCTGCTTTTGCTTTTGTAGCTGGTTTTTTAGACGCCACTTTATTAACAGGGGCTGCTTTAATAGTTTCTAATTCTTTCTTTTCAACTTTTGGAGCTGCTTTTTTAGCGGCTAACTTTTTTCCAATTTCTTGAACAGTTATTTCAGTTAGTCTTTGTCTATGACCATTTTTAACTTTATAACCTTTTCTTCTTTTCTTTTTAAAAACAATCACTTTATCTCCCAAAAGATGTTGTTCAATTTTTGCTGTGACCTGAATTCCGTTTACAGATGGTGAACCGACTGTAACTTTACCTTTGTCGTCTAGTAAAAGTACGTTTTCAAAAGTTATTTTTGAACCTGGCTTGCCCTCTAATTGATGAACAAAATATTTTTGATCTTTTTCAACTTTGAATTGTTGCCCAGCTATTTCTACGATCGCATACATTACTTAATAATTTATTTGTTAACTAATTTAAGGGTGGCAAATGTAACTACTTTTATTTACTTCTCACAATTTGAACTTAATAAATACAAAGCAAATGTTACACATATGTATATATGTTTGTAAATTTAGATATAAATTGATATTCTAAATCAGAATAATAAAAATTATGAAATTTTAAATGAGCCAAGATTTACCAAAAAAATATTATGAGAAGTTAGAATTAAATGAATTCAAATTGAATTCACTTTTGGAAATAACTAAAGCCATAAACAATAACTTATCCATTGATAATATCCTTAAAATTTTTGAATATATACTTAGGGAACAACTAGGTATTAGTAAATTAATCTTGTATGCTAACAATAGTAAAAAATGGAATTGTATTCTTCATTTTGGAGGAAGAGGTCTAAATAAAAAAATTAATGTCGAAGAGGAGCTAATTAATATTAAAGATATTACTGTAATTGAGTCATCATCTATTGAGACACTTAATTCTTTTGATATTGTAATACCTGTTTTTCACAAAAAAAAAGCACTAGCTTATTTATTAATTGGAGACTTAGATGAAGAGACAATCGCAATTAGTCCAGGAATAAAACATATGCCTTTTATACAAACATTGGCTAGTATTATTGTAGTTGCTATAGAAAACAAAAGATTCTCAAAAGAAATAATAGAGCAAGAAATTAATAAAAAAGAAATGGAATTAGCTGCAGAAATGCAGAAATTATTATTTCCAACAAATCTCCCAAATAATAATTCTTTGGATGTCGCCGCACGATATGAGTCCAAACATTTAGTTGGAGGGGATTATTATGATTTTATTGCCCTTAATGAAAATGAATGTTTCCTTTGTATTGCCGATGTTTCTGGGAAAGGAATCTCTGCAGCATTACTAATGAGTCACTTTCAAGCAAAACTTAGAGCTAATATTAAGTACAATTATCAAAATATAAGTTTAAAAAGCCTTATTAAAGATTTAAATGAAGATGTAAATAATGCTGCTAAAGGTGAAAAATTTATCACATTTTTTGCTGGACACTACAATAAAAAAAATAAAACCCTTCAGTATGTAAATGCTGGCCATAATTACCCTATTCTAATAAATAAAAAAGAAACTAAGTTTTTAAATAAAGGATGTATTGGTTTAGGAATGTTAGAAGATATTCCAAAAATTGAAGTTAATAAGATTAAGTTTCAACAAGACACAGTCTTGGTTTGTTATACTGATGGTTTAGTAGAGCTAGAAAATAATAATGGTATTGCATTTGAAACGGATAACTTAACTAAAGTCATTGAAAATAATTTCAATCTTAGCATGAATGAATTAGATCAAAAAATATTTTCTAGACTTGAAGATTTTAAAGGAAATCAAGAAATGATGGATGATACAGCTGTAATGAGCTGTAAATTCTATATTTAGTTAAGTCAGCATCTTAATTGCTTTCTTCAAAGAACTAATAAAAAAATCTATTTCACTTTTTTGATTGTAGAATGCAAAACTAGCTCTGGCAGTACCAGGAATATTATAAAAACTCATAAGAGGTTGGGTGCAGTGGTGGCCTGTTCTTATTGCAATTCCTAATTGATCCAATAGTGTTCCTAAGTCAAATGGGTGAATCCCATCTACTGTAAAAGAAATTACGCTGGCTTTGTCTTTAGCATTACCAAATATTTTTAATTTGTCTATTTTAGATATCTTTTCAAGTGCATATTTAAGAAGCTCATTTTCTATAATTGCAATATTATCTATTCCAATTTTGTTTACATACTTTAAGGCTTCATTTAAACCAATTACTCCGGCAATATTAGGGGTGCCCGCTTCAAATTTATGCGGATGAGTGTTGTAAGTTGTTTTTTCAAAAGAAACTTCTTTAATCATGTCTCCTCCTCCTTGATATGGCTTCATCTCTGGAAATCTGTCTTCTTTAACATACAAAATTCCAACACCAGTTGGTGCGAAAATTTTGTGGCCACTAAAAACTAAAAAATCACAATCAAATGAGCTAACATCAACTTTGAAATGTGGTATTGATTGAGCTGCATCAATTAAAATTTTACAATTATTTTCTTTAGCCAGTAAAGTAATTTCTTCTATGGGATTAATTGTCCCTAATGTATTTGACACATGGGTAAGAGCTATTAATTTTGTTCTAGCGTTAATTAAACTTTCAAACTCATTCATTATTATTTCGCCATTCTTATTAATTGGAGAAACTATGAGCTTGGTCCCCAATTTTTCACATAACATCTGCCATGGAACTATATTACTATGATGTTCCATTGTTGTTATTAATATTTCGTCTCCTTTTTTTAATTGATTCTCTGCCCAAGAACTAGCTACAATATTAATTCCATCCGTAGTTCCCTTAGTAAAAATAATTTGATTTGATTTTTTAGCACCTATAAAATCTCTAACAGTATCCCTAGTTGATTCATACTCGCTAGTAGCCCTTTGGCTTAACTCGTGTACTCCTCTATGAACATTGGAATTGAAGTTTTTGTAATAATTATTTACCGCATCAATTACACATTGTGGCTTTTGTGAAGTTGCTGCATTATCAAAGTAAATTAATGGTTGCCCATTTACTTTGCTTTTAAGTATTGGAAAATCCTTTTTGAAATCCATATTATAATTTAGTGTAAATATAGTTTAGTATAATAAACTAATAGATTTTGACTAACTAATTTAAAGATGGAATTTGATAACAAATCAAAATATTATTATTAATAATTGTTATTAACTCTTTGGATTTATCATTATTTATATTTCCAATACAAGACATTCTGGAGGCCCTGAATAAATTTGGATTTATATTAAATTTGCTGTCAATTAATTGAATTTCATTTGAAGAATTATTTAGAACTGCTATGTAATTAGCATATTTAGTATCGTGAAGAAGGGTGTAAGGATAATAAAATTGAAATTGGAAAATCTCATCACTTTGGTCAATTATTTTAAGCTTTTCTAAACCTTTTAAACAGTAATTAATCTTGTTAAATTTAGTGTTTGAAAAAATCTTCCAATTATATTTACCATCTAAAGTATCGTCAAGCTGTTTGTGAATTTTTTTTACAGAGCCACCAAACAATAATTCAGAAATACCATTCATAGAGTCTTCAAAAATAATTGATGTTGAATCAATAATAAATGATTTTCTAATTGAAAAATCAGCAGATTTTTTCAATTCTAAGTTGTTTTTAACAGTAAAACGTTCACCTCCTCTTCTATTATGTAATTTAATAGTACCATTATTTTGAACTGAAAAAATATAGTCTAACCCATTTATAGCAAAATGCCTAAGAGCTCTATTTACTCTAGAGGATAATTCTGGGTTAATCCACCCCGAAACTTTTGAACCAGAAATATTATAATTATGAATTTTATTATCGTCGCCAACAACTAAAAATCTATAATCCTTATTCAAATCATAGTCAAAAACAGCTAGTGGATTTGTTGCTTCATAACTAAATTTTATTGGAAAATCATCTATTTCGTTGCCAAGTATATCTACTATATGTAACTTTGATTTAGTATTAAAAACCATTTGATATTTATTATTTTTATAGGCATCTATTTGAGAAATATCGCCTAAAATTTTACTTTCTAAACTTCTAGACCATTTTATTTTTCCCCCAGCACTAATTAAATGAATTGTATTGTCTTTATCTTGTACAATTATGTCTTTGGTTCCAGACCTATGATTATTTAATGTAAATGGACCCCATGTAATATGTGGAATAGTTACTTTCCAAAGAATTTTTTTATCTACTTTTCTTGGTGAAAACTTCTTTAGATTTAATCCATGATGAATTCTATTGTTGTAGTTATTAATAGTCCAGCTGAGGCCCCCTACGGACTTAAAAATATTATAAATAATATTATTTAAATCTGAAGTAGCTAATTCAATACTTTTCAAAAGTCTTTGTTGTGAGTAGTATGAAAATCTTGAGTGGGATTGATCAAATTCTATATTTTTATTATCACTGAAAACACTAGAGTTTAGTTCCCTTGAATTTCTTTGAGAAATTATATAATCAAATTCTTGCTTTGATTCTAGATTTGCTATTAATAGAAATTGATTACTTAAAAATCCAAATTTATTTTTAAAAATTATATTTGGGAAGAATGGTTTTAAAAGAGAACTATCTACAACATTATAAGAACTTTGATTCTTTAAAGATGGAGAACTAATAGAAAAAATAAATTTGGACAACTCGTTGTATTCAGGATTTTCAGAATTGTTTTCAAGCACTAAAATCTCATGCTCTTTTTCTTGAACTAAATCTTTGAATTTTAATTCCAGCGATTTAAAAGTTTTGAATTTGCCTAGTGAGTCGGTTTTTATTTTTAAAATTCTTTTATCTATGTAGTCAACATCATCTGGAATCCAGTCTTTAAAAGCATAATATTCTGGACTAGATAATGATACTAAACTATCAAAATCAGTTATCCCTACAATTTTTATATTATTAGGAGAATAATTAATGTCAAATTGAATCCAATTTTTAGTGTGCAATTTATTTATAAAATCAAATTTTTGGAAACCTAAAGAAGATGAATTTAAAAATTCTTGGAGTTTGTTGATATTTACAAAACAAGAGATATTGGACATGTCGCTTGAGAAAATCATTTTTTCTTTAACAGTGTTAAATTTTAAAGCCTCATTATTAGACTTGTAATTCGAATTGAATTCATTAATTAATTCTTTTGAGTTTGAAATAATAATAAAAGGTTGAGTCACACTAAAAAAATATGATTTAAGTAATTTTGAATCAATCTCCAGAGGTTTATTATAATTGCTATGTAAAAAGTTTTTTACGATAATCCAATTCATTTCCCCCTCAACGTTATAAAATGAAACGTTTGTAGTTCCGCCATTGAAGATCTCATTACAGTTCGAATCTGCTAGTAATTTATTAACATCATCAGTAATATAACTGTATTTACTATTAACTAAAACTTCTTCAAATTTTGACCAAATCATGCTAGTTTCAAAAAAATGATGAAATGTTTTTGAGAAATCTTTTGCTTCAAGAAAAAAAACTGGATTTGGAGGAAAAAAATTTTGTGGTTCTTGAAATACTTTACTTTGTTCGCCTAATTTTTGAAAAATATTATATACAATTGAAGATAATATTAATACTAATAATAAAAAGAAAATGAATCTTTTAGTCATGAATCAAAAATAAAGATTTGATACACTTAAGATATGAAATCAAAAAATATATTTAAACAGTAAGTTGTCAGCTTGTTTTAAGTTCTTTTGGTGGCTGTTAAGTATTTATTAACCAATTGATTAAACCACTCATACCCACCAAAGAGAATTAAGGAAAATATAATAGCACTTAATAAAGTATATTTAAAGAAAGGTATTCCCATAGTAAAGCAACTTAAAAGGCCTGTTAAATCTTTTGGATAAAAACTTCCTGTGGCCCAAACCGCAAAATTGGTAACTATAAAAAATAAAACTGCAGAAAAAATAGAGTTTAAAATTATTAATTTACCATTTGCCTTTTTCATAAAAAACCCTAACATAACAATAGCAGAGAATGATAAATATACAGCCCACATTAAAGAATGAAAACCTATAAAATAATCTGAAATCAGCATACAAGCTATAGGGATTATAATAGCAACTTTTTTATTTGATAAATAAAATCCTGAAAATAATGCAACTGACGCTATCGGTGAAAAATTGGGAATATTAGCCAATAAAACGTTAGAAAATGAAGTAACTACAATTAAAAGGAAAACGAGTATATATTTATTACGGTCCACTATTTTTTTTTACAAATTTAATTAAATATTAGACATTTTAAATCTTGTTTGAAAACATTTTGATTAGTAGAAACAACCTTAATTTGTGTTTTTTAAAAAAGTAATTCATAATTCAATGTGGATAGAATATTATTTAACTGATTATAAAATGAATTATAAAAATGAAATTTGCATTAAAATAAAGTTAATGAAACAAGGCGATTATCATTATGGATTATTCCCTCTTAGAATTTTTTTATTTCCTGGAGAGCAAACTACACTTCATATTTTTGAACCAAGATACTTGCAACTTGTGACAGAGTGTTTAAGTAATGATGAATTCTTCGGAATCCCTTACCAGGGTAAAACAACTCTTAGTGAGTTGGGATCATTAGTTAAAGTTGTTCAAATATTAAAAAAATACGATTCTGGAGACTTAGATATTTTAATTGAGTGTAAATCAAATTTTAAAATCCATCATTTTCAAAATAAAAATGAACATAAGCTTTTCCCTGTTGGATCCGTTTCAAAAATAAAGAAAAACACTTTGAAGCCATCTAAAGAATTAGAAATGCATGCTTCCAAATATTTAAGTAGTCTGATTTCTGATTCTAAAGAATCTAAAACTGATAAATTGCTTTCTTTAAGTAACTTAATAAATGTAGCAAATTTATCAGATGATGATAAAATTAAATTTATTGGACTTTCTGATGTTAAGAAAAATGAATTTTTAATCAGGAAATTTAAGTTTATGTCTATTCTACTAAATCAAGAAAAAATGGTTGATCAAAACTTTTACTTAAACTAAAATTTAATTTCATAGATTTTCAATGATGCGTTGAACTTTAGAAGCTGAATTGTCCCAAGAGAATTTTTTAGATTGAATTAATCCCTTTTTACTAAAATCTAATCCCTCTTTTAAGGCTCTATTCATTCCTTGACAGATACTTTCTTCATTAAAAGGATCAACATATATAACAGAATCTCCACCAACTTCAGGAATACTTGTTAAATCACTAGTAACAACTGGGACTCCAGAAAGCATTCCCTCAAGCACTGGTAATCCAAACCCTTCAAAATATGAGACATAAATAAGCGCTGTACTTGAAGCTACCCACTTGGAAAGTTCATCTCCGGATTTTCGACCTAAAAACTTTACATTGTTTAAAAGCCCTTCCAATTTTAACTGATTCTTCCACATGTCAGTTCCCACAATTACAAAATCCATTTTTTTTTGAGTATTAAATTTTTGAAACCCAATTAACATTCTCTCAATATTTTTTCTTTTGTGTAGTGACCCTACATAAATAAAAAATGGTCTTGAATTATTATTTGATTTGATAAATTGAACTTTCGTTTTTTCACTTAATTTTTTAAAGTTTGGGTTAGCTCCGTTGTAAATAACATGTAATTTTTCTGTTGGGATATCATATTTACTTATTATATCATTTTTAGAGAAATTAGAAACCGTGATTATTTTTTTTGCTTTTTTGGCAAATAGTGGCATGTGTTTCTTATAATATTTTAAGACTATTTTAGGTAAATCTTCAGGATAGTGTTCAAAATTCAAATCGTGTATGACTCCAATTTGAGCAATGTTTGTATTTAAAGAAACAAATCCGTCTGGAGAGAAAAAAATATCAATATTATATTTTTTAAATGCTTTAGGAAGAACATAATTAAACCAAATTTTAAATAAGTATGGGTGTCTTGCTGGTGGACTTAAAATCACATTAGTCACGTTAGTATTTGAAATTAAAAATTGAGTGTTTCTATCGTGAAATAAAAAAAAATGATGATTTGGCATTAGAACAACCAATCTTTTTAGTATTTCTAAACTGTACCAGCCAATTCCTTCAAGTTTTCCTTTTATTAAATGTCTTGCGTTTATGGCAATGTTCATATTAATATTAATAAGTAATATAAATGTTAAAGTATAAAAATAATAACTTAGTAACCGTGAAAAAAGTATTACTATTTTTAGTTTTATTCTTAACATTAGGTTCATGTGTGATCAAAATCCCTTTACATTCATTTGAAAAAGAGGTTCCAAAGACAAAACCTAACTATAGTAATATTAATTATTGGGCTGCACATCCTGGAAAATTTGATTATTCAGATTTTCTTCCAAAAAACCTTAAAAATGATAGTCTTATTTTAGATTCAATAGACGTCTTTTATGTATATCCAACTATGTATAATAATGGTCTAGACTGGAATGCTAGTGTCGAGGATAAAAAGCTAAATAAGAAAATTGGTTTGTTATCGTTAAAAAATCAAGCTAATGTTTTTGCCGGGATGGCTAGTGTATATTCTCCTTTTTACAGGCAGATGCATCTCAATGGGTATAAAGACGAGGTGAACGGTATAAAAGCTTTCAACTTAGCATATAAAGATATTGAAAATGCCTTTAAATACTACCTTGAAAATTTCAATAAGGGTAATAGGATTGTTTTAGCTGGACATAGTCAAGGAACACATCATTTACAAAAATTATTTAATGACTACATTTCTATTAATGACTCAATTTTAGAAAAAATTGAGCTGTGTTACTTTGTAGGAGATCTTTATGTAAGTAGTTTTTCAATTAAAAATTATCCTATTTGCACAAATCCGACTGATTTAAATTGTTATTTAAATTGGAATAGTTATCCAATAGGAACTAATTTTTCTCAGGTTAGCACAGAAAATAAATCGGTAACAAATCCCATAACTTGGATAAATAATGACAGTTCTAGTACCTACACCAGTCACAAGGGTATTCTGTTTAATAATTTTAAAATTATATTAACAGGAAATAAATTAAAACACGCAAATACTATACGAGCCAAAACAAATAACGGATTACTATTGGTAGAAATTCAGGAGTTTCCACTTTTAAAGATTTATGATAAAATTCTAAACAAGAATTATCATGCTTTAGATTATAATTTATTCTGGATGAACATCCGGGAAAATTTCTACCTAAGAATGAAAAAAAAGTAAGCTTTAATTGATTTATTGAACAATTAATTTTTGTTGCTGGACTGATTCTCCAATTGAAAGCTTTACAATGTATATTCCTTTTTCTAAATTGTTAACAAAGATTGGTAGTTTCATAGTGCCGTTAAAATGATAATCTCTTGCAGATATTATTTTTCCATTAATATCTAAAATAGTCAAACTAATATTTTTATTATCATTATTTGTAATGTCAATATAGGTAGTTCCGTTAGTTGGATTGGGAAATAATTTAAATTCTTCAATAGAATAAATATTATTTATATTAACAGCTGTATTTAATGTAGTAAAAGTTGACCCTATCCAAGAGCTTGTTACAGCATTTCCACAGTCAGACTGAACATAAACGTCATAAACTGTATTACTATCTAAATTAGTTAGAGTATAATTAGTAGTTGAAGTTGAGGGAACTAAATTACCAGTCCCTTGAGTAAATCCTGAGGTTCCCCATTCTAAATTCCAAGCTGTTTCTGTTGATATCCAAGATATGTCAGCACTATTATTTGTTATGTTTGAAAAATCTAATCTTGTAGGATCTAAACATAAATTACTGTCTGGTGTATGATCATAACTTACGTCATCAACATAAAATCCAGAAATATCATTTCCGCCGTTTGCAGCTGAATTTGTTGGATAAAAATCTAAAATTCCAATTGAATTTGTGGTATTAGAAAAAGATCCTTTACTAGAGTTGTCAATAAATAATTCCCAATTATTTGCTGTTAAATCAATTTCCATTCTTAAATTAAACCAAGTACCTGTTGGATAATTTGATGTTAAATAAGTAATCCCACCACTGCTTAGTTCTAAAGTTCCATTATCTAGCATGAAACAATCAATTGCCCAAACCTGGGCTACTACCCAAGTTTCTTGCATATTAAAATAAGCTCCTTTACCAGATTCTACCAAAATATTCATGTCTAATGTAAAAGTTCCTGATGTATAAACTGAAGCATATCTTAAAATAATATCTTCTGGACCTCCATTAGGTAAATTAG
The DNA here is from genome assembly GCA_905182525.1 of Cryomorphaceae bacterium. Lineage (GTDB taxonomy): Bacteria > Bacteroidota > Bacteroidia > Flavobacteriales_D > Parvicellaceae > MED-G20. The sequence goes on from CAJJBV010000003.1 coordinate 205,179, forward strand.
AAGAAAAATAAAGTGCGTTTGAAGGACTAGCAGAATTTGTATTAGAAATAAGGACATCTTCATTGGGAGTTGATGGTGTCCAAGTATCCCAATCTGTAGGATTTTGAGAAACTAGACCTTGACCTACAGTGTAAGAATCAAAATTATCAGAAAATATTTGAGTAAAAAATGTTCCTGATAATAATACACAGGTAATTATGAGATAAATTTTTTTCATTGACTTTAAATTATTTTAATATAAATATAAGATAAAATATTTTATTATTTTTGGCTTATTAAGCTTAAAAAACTGATAAGAAAAACTTTAATTTTTATTAATTATTAAAAATCAAACTCATCTTATAACGTTTATATGCCCTACTTTGTTATGGATTTTATTGTTAATGTCCGTGAATTCTAATTTCCAAAGATACTCTCCGTTCTCTACAAGGTTACCTTTATATATACCATTCCAAGGTTGGAATTTTGAATTTGATTGAAAAATAAGCTCTCCCCATCGAGTGAAAATATAGAACTTGTAGTTTTGATCTAAAATACCAAATCCATTGGGAAGCAATTCATCGTTAAGCCCATCTCCGTTTGGTGTGAATGCATTTGGAATAAAGACTCCATACTCCCCTTTGATAACAACATTTTTAGAATTTGTAGCTTCACAACCATTAATATCTGTAACCGTTAAGCTTACAATATAGTTTCCAGTGTCAACTGGAAAAGTATAAAAAGGGTTTTGTGAGCTGCTTTGCATTAATCCTCCAAAATCCCAATTCCAGTTGGTAATATTAATATCCGATTGGTCATAAAATCTTACTGTGGGATCAAACATAGTTGTTGGGTTCGGATTCATGGTAAAGTCTGCAGTTGGATTTGTGAAAAATTGTAAATAGTTAGGTTTGGTTAAAGATCCTAGACAACTTCCAAAAGCAGCACTATTGATTACCGTTAAAGTAACATCATAAGACCCAGGGCTGTTGTATGTATGTGTTGCCACATTTGTTGACCCTGTAGTCCCATCACCAAAATCCCAAGTAACTGATCCTGAATTTGGAGTTAAGTTGGTTAGTTCAAATGGCAATTGAGGAATTTCACATAGAATTAAGTTTGCAGCAGTAAAATCAACAACTGGGAGCGGATTCACATTAATTGTTACCGAATCTCCTACGTATTTTGAACATGCGTCGTTTATAGTTGCTAAATAAGTAGTCGTTATAATTGGGGAAACACTATAGTTTTGAGCTGTTCCTAATGAGTTATCCCAATAGAAATTATAAGGTGGAGTGCCTCCAGCAGCAATTGCTGAAATATTAGTGTTTTCTCCAAAGCAAATAGATTCATCGTTTCCAGCATTAACAGTTAGTTGTGTTGGTTCTACAATATTTACTAAAGTAGTATCAATACAACCTGTTATATTATCTGTTAAAGTACAAATATATTGTCCTGCAGGAAGATTAGTTGCCGTTTGAGTAATTTGTGTTGGAGCACTATTCCAAGAGAAGCTGTAGGTGGCTGAAGGATCAGATCCTATTGCAGTAGCTGTTCCTGAAGATTCTCCAAAACAAATGACGTCTAATTTAGCATCAATACTTGCCATAAAAGGCAAGTTGTTCCCTGGTGAAATAGTAATACTTATATTGGTATCGCAGTTATTGGCATCGGTAACAGTTACTGAATATGTGCCGGGAAGTAAGCTAGATAGTGTATTATTTGTTGTTGGGCCTGCTCCCCAATCGTAATTATAGTCAGGAAAACCACCTGTAAAATTAAGTACCGAAACTGAGCCATCAGGCAAGCCACAGTTAGAGTTTAAAAAATCTGTTGTAAAAGAAAACCCTAATGGATCAATTAAAGTAAAGGTAGAGTCTACAAAACATCCAAAATTATCTGTTACCGTAACAGTATAATTTCCCGCAGCTAAATTAGTAATTGTATTAGTGATTTGGATAGGGGAAGTATTCCAAGAGCAACTATATGGTGCTGATCCTCCTTGAGGAATTAAATTAATTCGCCCATCATTTCCGCCATTACAAAGAGGGTTTGTTAGGGTCTTTAGCACGCTCAATTTTGGTATGACTTTAATTTCTATGCTGTCAATACCAACACAATTATTAGGGTTGCTAACTGTCAACATATATAATGTGGTTTGCAGCGGCGATACAGTTGGATTATACGAATTCGAAAAATTGAGATTTGCTGGTTCATCCCAAGTATAGCTATAAGATGCATTAAAAGGATCTGCATTTAAATCAAAACTATCTCCTTCACAAATAATAGCAGTTAATCCTGCGTCAACTATCAAGTTAGAATCTACACTAACAATAACTGTTGTAATAGGGCTTACACAACCATTAATTGTTGTTTGAACGTAGTAAGATTTAGTTGATGTTAATATAGGAGTTGTAAAAGTATATGAAGTATCTAATACATTAACAGCAGAAATTGAATCAAACCATTGATAATTACCTACTGGCAATGTAGCTGTTAAAGTAGCCGAATTATTAGTGCAAATAGAAATATTTGCCACTGTTGGCGCAGCTGGAATAGGGTTAACCGTTACATTAAAAAATGCTGTATCTGAAATACATGGTAAAATTGCTTGAGTTTCATAAATAAAAGAATATGTTCCTGCTAAGCCAGTCGTAATTAAAACACCTGATAAAGAATTAAATTGTCCTGAGAATGTTGTTTCGGTAAATATTCCTGGATTAACTCCTAAGGAAAGAAGCTGGTTTAGATCAAAAGTTGTGTCACCTACACATAAAATAGTATCATTGTCATTTCCTGAGTTAGAAGATTGATTTAGGATTGTAAAGGTAGTGTCTTTAGAACATCCATTTGTATCGCTAACAGTAACTGTATAGTTTCCTGCACCTAAATTAATTGCTGTTTGTGTAGTTTGGTTTGCTGCTAAAAAATCCCATTGAAATGTAAAAAGAGGAACTACCGCCAATAGGATTGGCAGAAGCCTGACCATTATTTAGTCCTCCACAATCATTAATAACAGATCCTGAAATATAAAATAGTGTATCCGTTGATTCAAAGGCTCCAATATCTACAATGTTAGCTCCTCCATAGTTATTTAATCGAGGAAAATCTCTTTGATCTAAAGCTGGAGCAACAGCGTCTAATCCAGCATCGATAGCAGGACTAGCTGGGCAGGTTGCAATTTTTATTGTGTGGGTTGACCCCCCATTATTTGCTAATGGAGAAATTAGTGGATCTTGCCCAATAATATTTCCAGTTGTATTTCCTGTTAAAACACCAGATCCAATATTAAAAATTAAATTATGTCCATTGGTTGATGTAAATGTTCCATACAATTCTTCGTTAGAAGCAATTCCAGCAGTATTAGAATTCAGAATGTCATTATAATTGGTATTGCTTGCAATAAGTGTATTGCTTAAATCGACTGTACCCGATCTATTAAAAATTCCTCCGCCTAGTCCCTGTCCAGGTGTGCCTCCTGCAGCATATCCTCCTATTGAATTTAGTCTTTGACCTTGACCACCGTAAGCACTATTAAAAGCTATTGAAGAATTTATAGACGTTATTGTTCCCCCGTTGTTAAAAATTCCGCCTCCAAAACCTGCACCACCACCACCACCACCACCACTACTACAACATGGATTACAGCCTTGACCACCTCCAAATCCATTTAAGCCTCCAGAGCCAGGAGAAGTTCCTCCACCAGATCTAGCTCCACGACCACCACCACCAGCACCATAGCCTCCCATGCCGCCTGTGCCGCCAAAACTTCCAGAACTTCCTCCACCGCCTCCACCAGAAAAATCGCCTCCATTACCACCTGCACTACCTCCAGCTGCACCTCCATTACCACCAAGTAGTCCAGCTCCTCTTTTTCCTGTAAAGGTAAAATTCCCCCCGTTTGTAGATCCTGATGAAAACTTCCCTCCAACAGCATTATTATTTGAAATAGTAGAGTTTTTTAGTGTTATTACTCCATTTAAGTTGTTATAAATAGCTCCGCCAAAACCAGGAGTACTTCCCCCTCCTCCTCCTCCATTTTGGCCATTAGTACCTCTACCACCAATTGCCTCATTTAAAAACAAGGTTGAATTTTCTATTGTTAAATTGCCAAAATTTGCAATTCCCCCGCCAAATCCACCAGAATAAGTAGCCCCAACTGGTAAAGTAGACGTGTTTTCTGTTATATGACAATAATTAATGGATAATACACCTTGGTTTAAAAACCCACCCCCGTGATCTTTTAATGTATTTCCATTTTTAATTGTTGTATTTGAAATTGTTAAGACTCCACGTTGATAATATGATGGAAACCTCTATCAATATTATTAACATCAATTATAGTAAGTGAGGGTGAAACACCGTTAATTGTAATATTAGAAGTAACATCTAAATCTCCTGTTGCAGAAGCATCTTCATTGATTCCTGCAACTGAAAGAGTAATGTTCCTGCAGGTAATGTAATTGTATGTGCCCCGCCAAGTGCATTACTTTCTTGTATTGCAGCTCTTAGTGGACAATTTCCCAATCCATCATCACAAATCCCATTCCCTGGATTGGCATCTACTGCATCAACGATACTGTTTACAACAAAATTTTGAGCGTTTCCAGTAACAATTAGCAACAGAAAAAATAACAGTAATAAATATTTTTCTTTAATAAAAGTCCTCATGTTATAATGCGATTTAAAATAAATCAATACATGGTTATTAATTATACGTAATATAAATGAATTAGTTTATTTAGACTAATTTCTAGATGTTTTGATAATTAAAATTAGAATTTTTTAGACTTATAAGAAACAAACATATGAATCCAAACCGATCTGGAAACTACTACTATATATGGTGTTAAGACAATTATAAAGCCCAAAATAAAATATATAATATTTTTCCAGTGGATGCTGGTAAACCAAAATAAAAGATTAAATACAATAAGAGAATTCAATACTTGAAATCCATAACTTACATATGCAGCACCTTGATAGAAACCTGGCTCTAATGAAAATTTTAAATCGCATTTAGAGCAGCGTTCATGCATCTTGTTAAGATCTCTTAATTTATAAGGATTTTGATTTATGAAAAGACTACCTATTCTACAATTTGGACATTTAAGTTGGAAAACAGAACGGAAAAAATTCAATCTTTAAAAAGTTTATTTTTCACATCTAAAGCATCTACTTCTACCCAAATTTCATTTTTTCGATTAATAAATTGAAATGGAGGTTGATAAACAGCAATCATGAAATCGTTATTGCATTTAATGTCGTTTTTCTTTAAAGTATTTAACAGCATCTTGTGATTAGATGCACAATTATTTTCGTTTGCAAAACCACTAAATTTTATTGAAGCAATACATTGATTTTTCACGGTTTCAAAAAATATATCCTCGGTGTTTGGAGATGGTAGATTGCTAAACTCCATTGGCATAATAAATGAGAAAGAGGATTTATTACTCATATTATAAAGAACGGGAGAAGTCATAGCTATTTGCAAACTATCCTTATTTCCACCAAAAATATAGTTGGCCAAAACTGGAAACTTACTACTTGCAGAGTTCATATTGTAGGCCTTTGAATTAACAGAGGCTTTTATGTACTCATCGTAGATTTTAAAGTCTATAGAATCTATAGTGCCAAGAATTACATTTGGTAGCGTTTCATAATTTTTATTAGAATAAGAAGTATAAAATTGCCATGCAGTAAAAACAAATAAAATTGCAAAAAATATGTAGAGGAAAGTTTTCATTTATTGATAAACAAATATACTAAAATTATTAATTTTGTTTAATTTTAAAAACTAAATATTAAACAGAATGTTTGTAGGCATTGATGGATATATAAATGGTTGGTGTTGCTGTATAATACAGGAGAATATTAGAATAGAATTGCATGAAAATTTAAATAATTTATTTGAAACTATCGGAACTAATAACCTAACATTAATCGATATACCTTTAGGGCTTTCTTCTAAAAATTTTGAAAGAAGTATTGATTTTAAGTTAAGAACTTATTTGCCTAAAAATAAAAAAAGTAGTGTTTTTACAGCTCCTTGCCGAGAAGCAGTTTTAAGTAGTGACTACAGTTCTGCAAAAGAAGCAAATAAAATTATAACCAAAAGAAGCATTTCAATACAGTCTTGGAATATTAGTAAAAAAATTAAAGAGGCCGATGAGTTCTTAAGTTCTAATATTGAAAATAAATTTTTAATTCATGAATCACACCCTGAATTTTGTTTTATCAATTTAAATAATAACAAACCACTTTTATTTAATAAAAAAACAAAAGATGGGTTTGAAGAAAGGGTTTCTATTCTAAGCAATTATGAAAAACAAATTTCATTTATTGTAGAAGATTTTTTTAAGAAAAATAAAAAAGAAATGGTGAAAAAAGATGATATTTTAGACTCAATTGCACTAGCAATAACTTCAAAAAAATGGCAAAAAAACGGATCTAGAATTATTACACAATCACCTGAAAATGACGAATTAGGTATACCATTTGAAATTTATTACTAATGATGAAAATAAATATAATTTTTCCAAACCAACTATTTAAAGACTCCGAGCTTTTAGATGAAAACTCCACTCATTATATTATTGAAGAGAACATGTTCTTTAATCATTATAATTTTCATAAACAAAAAATATATTTTCATAGATGCTCCATGAAAAATTATTATGACTTCTTGGTGCTTAAAGGGCTCAAGGTAAATTATATAAATTCTAACGATGAAAACTCAGATATTAGAAAGTTTATTGATCAGCTAAATAGTACTGAAATTGATAAAATTCAATGTATTGATCCTGAAGATAATTGGCTAGAAAAAAGGTTAAGAGAATCGTCAAAAAAGAAAGGTATTGATCTTGTATTATTAGAAAATCCTGCATTTATTAATACCAAAAAAGATCTTGATCCATTTTTTAGAACAGACAAGAAAAAATTATATCAAACATCATTTTATAAAGCCGAAAGAAATAGACTTCATATTTTATTAGATGGTATAAACACTCCACAAGGCGGCAAATGGACCTATGATGATCAAAACAGAGAAAAGTATCCTAAAGATAAAACCACTCCGAAAATTAATTTTCCAAAAAAAACTAAAAATCATCAAGAAGCGTTATTATATGTTGAAAATAATTTTAAAAATAATAATGGTGCGTTAAGCGATGACCCTCTGTATCCAACAGATTTTGAAACTGCTGAAAATTGGTTCAATGATTTTTTAAAAACTAGATTTAAAGAGTTTGGTCCTTATGAGGATGCTATATTAAAAGAGAAATCAATTATCAATCATAGCATATTATCACCACTTATAAATTCAGGTTTATTGTATCCTAAAATTATTGTAAATAAAACACTAGAATATTATAAAAAAAATAATATTCCTATTAATTCTTGTGAGGGTTTCATAAGGCAAATTATTGGATGGAGAGAATTTATTCGAGGTGTTTATCGTTGCAAAGGAACTGAAGAGAGAACTAAAAACTTTTGGGGATTCAACAGGAAAATTCCAGAATCTTTTTATAGTGGAACAACTGGTATCGAACCTCTTGATGATACTATACATAAAATAAATAAATCTGGATATGCAAATCATATTGAAAGATTAATGATTGTTGGGAATTTTATGCTTTTATGTGAATTTGATCCAGATGAAGTTCATAGATGGTTTATGGAGCTTTTTATTGACTCTTATGACTGGGTAATGGTTCCTAACGTTTACGGGATGAGTCAATTTGCCGATGGAGGACTAATGTCTTCTAAACCTTATATAAGTAGTAGCAATTATATTATAAAAATGAGTAATTATAAAAAAGGAGAATGGTGTAAAATTTGGGACGGGTTATTCTGGAATTTTATGGATAAACAAAGAGCTTTTTTCCTTAAAAACCCTAGAATGAGAATGCTAATTAGTAGTTTTGATAAAATGGATTCATCCAAAAAAGAAACTCACTTAGTTACAGCTGACAATTTTTTAAACAGTCTTTAAATCTTTAAATAAATGGGGTTATACAACATCACCTACAAAAATAAAGAGAATGAAAAACTCATTAACCAAGAAATGGGAAATGCTTATTCTATAATCAATAAATTAAAGCTTGGCGGTATAGGGTCTAGAAGAATGATTATTGAACATTTTAGTGAGAACATGAATCATTTAAAGTTAAAAGTTAGTGGATTACAATATGGCAATATTGAAATTAGGCCTAGTGGAATAATTTTACACATAAATCAAGGTATTTACACCTACGCTTGGACCATTCCTTTTTTTCATTTAAATATTTATAACGGGGATTATTTTACAATTCATGGAGCGGGAGAATTTATTCAATTTAACAGAGAAAAAAGCTGGAAAGAAAACCGTACATTTCTTAATAAGTTAGTCCATCTAAAGGCCAATTTTAATCCTATTTAAATATGTACCCTATACTAAGGCTAATAAAAGTTGTTACTGTAAGTCAATTTCAAAAGAAACTTTCCTTTGATAATGAATATATTGACCGCATAAATCTTATGGTTTTACCGCAAGATATAGATCCTTTCATGGAACTTAATAATGGTAGATATGTTACACTTTTAGATTTAGGAAGATTTAGCCTTGGTGCCAAAGTAAACATGGGAGGTTTTTTAAAAAGAAATAAATGGTCTTTAACAATTATTGGAACTTATAATGAATATAGATATAGATTAAGACTTTTTCAGCGTTTTGTATTACAAACTAAAATTATTGGATATGATGATAAATGGTTTTATTTTTTTCAGAAAGCAGAAAGAAATGGAAAAACTCATATGGCATCGGTAGTTAAATTTGCATACACTAGTAAAGAAGGTTTAGTAATGCCTAAAGTGGTTATTTCTGCAATGGGAATAAAATACGAGCCAAATAAACTTCCAACATGGATTAATGAGCTGACAGAACATCAGCTTTTTAAAAAATAGCATAAAAAAAGGAGGGCAAGCCCTCCTTAAAAAAATATTTTTAGTTTATGTTACTTCGAAGAAGAAGAAACAGCTAAGTTGTAAACAACTAGACCAAAACCAATTTTGTTGATAGCATCACCAATGTTATAAATAACATCCATGTCTAATCCACCAAATATTCCTTCATACCAACCTGGAGTACCAGCCATATATCCAATTGGATAAATTGCCCATCCTATTAATACAAATTTACATAGAATATTGTGAGCCTTAAGAACTTCTCCACCAGCTGAAGTAGCTAATGCTTTTGCCTCTCCGAACCAGATTATATACACTATGTAAAAGTAAGCAGCACCAGAAACAGCTCCCCATACTTGGGCATTTGCTTGGTCTACACCTTCACCAGCATATCCAGTTACTAACATTACTGTAGATGCTCCAATAAGAGTCCACATTAATCTTTTAGTTGCACCAGCTGCTCTTAGAATTAAATAAAATTCTACGCACATTAATGGTACAGTTAGAATCCAATCAACATATCTAAAAAATGTTGGAGATTCAGCGTTAGTAGCCCAGTAATCACGCATGTAATAATAGTGAACTGCTGCTATAAAAGTAATGAGTCCTGAGACTAAAATAGAAGTTCTCCATTTTGCGTCAAAAGAATTCATTGATAAGAAAAAGAAGGCCGAAGCCGCCATCATGGCCATACATCCTACAAAAAATGTAAAACCAACATAATCATCAGTAGCCATTTTGGGTACTGCGAGTAACATATTATTTAAAGTTTCCATATTCAAGTTTAAAGTTTATCGTTTGTTGAACGAATTTAACTATTAATTCAACAGATTTCCAAATTTTTGTTAATTTTTTTTTGCAACAGAGGGAATTACTCTAGTTAATTAAGCAATTAATGTAGAAAAAACACTAATTACGAACATAAATATATATTTATTCAATGTTTTTTATTTTATAATCAACTCCTCTTAACTGAAAACTTTTATTGATAGTCTTGTTCTTAATTATCATTCCAATAGGAGAGTCTAAAGAAATTATAAAAAAATCATTGCTTTTAATATTAATCTTCCCTAATCCAATAGATATAAAAAAAGTCGCTTTATTAGTTACGACTAATGAGCCAAAAACAGCTTTGTTATTTTTTAAACTAATATCTATTGAATCTAATTGATGAAGTTGATTTAAGGATATTGACAGCTGTTTAGAATAATGATCAATTTCCGTTTGAATTTTAGCCCTTGAAGTTTCATGTTTATCACCAGCAGAACTTTTTGTATCAGAATTCCTAGAATCGGTTGTTGATTTAATTAGTAGTTGAAGGTTTTTAATCTTCTCATTTTGCCTAATTATTAATTCGCAATAAATTAATTTCTTGATATCCTTCACTTTTTTTTAATTCGTTGATTATAAATCATTTAAAAAGTAAAGTTTGTTTTAAAATTTACCAAATACGAACTCGGTTTTCAGGGGAAATATACATGGCATCTCCTTTAATAATATTAAAGGCTTCAAAAAATGCATCTACGTTTTTCAAAGGTTCAGTAGCTCTCCATCTTCCTGGTGTGTGAGGGTCAGTTTTTACTTGATTTATCAAAGACTCTTCTCTTTGTTTAGTTCTCCATACGGTAGCCCAACTCATGAAAAAACGCTGCTCGGGAGTAAATCCATCAATTTTACCTGGTTTTCCATTTTGTTCAAAGTGAAGCTGAAGCCCGTCAAATCCAGCAAGAACACCACCTAGATCACCAATGTTTTCACCTAAGGTAAATGCACCATTAACATAAACGCTATCCAATACTTCTATAGCACTGTATTGATCTATTAATGCTTTTCCTTTTACTGTAAACTGGGCTAAATCCTCTTCAGACCACCAATTTACTAGATTTCCATCTGCATCAAAGCGAGAACCTGCATCGTCAAAAGCGTGAGAGATCTCATGACCAATTACTGCACCAATACCACCATAATTTACAGCATCGTCTGCTTTATAGTCATAAAATGGAGGTTGTAAAATGGCGGCAGGAAATACAATTTCATTATTAAAAGGATTAAAATAAGCATTTACAGTTTGGGGTGACATTCCCCATTTTGATTTGTCTACAGGCTCATTAATTTCGGATAGGTTTTTTTTGAACCCCCAATTTGTCACTGCAGTCATATTTTCATAATAACCTTTATCTGAACTAACTTCCATTAAACTATAGTCTTCCCACTTATCTGGATATCCTATCTTCACAGTGAATTTATTAAGCTTTTCAATGGCTTTTTCTTTTGTTTGAGGATCCATCCAGTCTAAATTCATAATTCGATTTTTATAGGCTTGAATAACATTGGCTATCATTTTTTCTGCTTTTTCCTTTGCCTCTGGAGGAAACATTTCATCAACATATAATTTCCCCAAAGCTTCACCAACAGTACCATTTACAGTAGCAAGAGCTCGTTCATCAGCTGGACGTTGTTTTTTGGCGCCATTAAGTGTTTTGCTATAAAAATCCCAATTTGCTTTTTCGATTTCTGTAGTTAACCTTCCAGCTGCATCATTTAATGTTGCCCAACGCATTACAATTTTCCAAGTTTTAATATCAGCACTTTTAAAAATTTCTTGAACAACCTCCATATATTTAGGTTGCATAACTATAAGTGTATCTAACTCTTTTTCAATTCCTAAATCTTTAATAGCTAACGGCCAATTTAATGAAGGAACCATTTCCTGTAACTCATTAAGAGATCTTGGGTTGTTTAATTTTCTAAAATCTCGTCTTTGAACTTTATCTAACTTGGGGATTGCTAAAGAAGTTTCAAAATTTAAAATTGTTTCTGCTTGTTGTTCTGCAGATTTTTCATCATCACCCAAAAACTGAAGCATTCTTGAGATATGGTTTAAATATTGTGCTCTAATCGAAATAGATTTAGAATCTTTATTTGTATAAAAATCTCTGTCTGGCAATCCTAAACCACCTGGTGACAAATATGCAGAATTAATAGAACTGTTAGAAGGATTTGAAAAAGCTGAAATCCCAAAGAAAGGTTGAGAAACAGTTGTTGCGTTTAGAGTAATTACTTTTTGGAAATCCTCAACTGAATTTATTCCAGAAATTAAATCTAAAGCAGGTTTAATTGGAAGGATTCCTAATTTGTTTCTTGAATTAGTATCTAATTTTGATTTAAAAACCGCTATTGCTTTAGATTGATCGGTTCCTTCTGGATATTTCCCGCTTTTAGCAGCTTTATCTAAAATTTCTAGTACGTCCTTGTCAGTACTTTTTCTTAGAACACCAAATCCCCCCCACCTAACTTGATCTTCGGGAATTGTTGTTTTTTTATCCCAATTTCCATTTACAAAATTGTAAAAGTCGTCTTTAGGACTAACAGTTGTATCCATATTGGATAAAATAATTCCATGTTCTTTATTTTCCATTTCTGTTTTAGGGTTTGTGTTGCTACAGCTTGTAATTATAGTTGAAAGCGCTAGTAAAAAAAGTATTTTATTATTCATGAATTAATTTTAAAAATTAAATATAATATTTAATTAGCTCTTTGATCAATTATTTTCTTTACAGCTATAGCTGAGTCAACAATAGTGTCTTTAATTGAAATGGGATTCCAATCAAAAATTTCTTTTGTTTGTGATATATCGAATTTTGTTTTAACTCCTAAATAAGTTTTCATTGATTTCATATCACTGTTAATCAAAGCCATCATTTTAACAACAAAATCAGGAAGTTTTTTTGACGGTGCTTTATTAAAACCACTTTCCCTTAAAAATTTTGCTACTTCCAACATTTCTATCGGTTCGCTATAGCTACAAATAATTCTCTTATTTTCTGATTCTGGCTTTGTGAGACTTTCAATATGAAGTTTAGCAACATCTTTTACATTAGTAAAACCAAATGTAATATTTGGACATGCTGGAATTTTCCCAGTAATAAATTGTTCAATAAAATTCATTGAAGTACCAGAAATATTTTTGCCAAGAGGAGCTCCAAATATCCCAGATGGATGAATGGTAGTCAGCTTCATTGAAGAATTCTCTTCTTTATTGACAAATTCCCAAGCAGCTTTTTCTGCAAAAGTTTTACTTTTCATATATGCATCGACTCCTTTTGGACTATTAGTATTAGTCCAATCTTTGTGGCTCACAGTTATGTTTTTTTTATTATGACCAAATGCAATAGATGCAACAGACGAAGTAATAACTACTCTTTTAATATTGGCTGTTTTAGCTGCATTTAAAGCTCTTATTGTTCCCTGAACTGCAGGCTTAATTAAATCTTGTTCATTTTTTGGTTGTTTAAACGGAAAAGGAGAAGCAGTATGTAGTAGAAATCGCAACCTATCATAGATTCATTCCACCCTTCATCACTTAATAAATCTAATATGCAAAATTCTAAATCCTCAGGTTTTTTTAAGTAGTCTTTAATAGCATTTAATACTTCTACTTTTTTAGATTCATTTCTTACAGATGTTTTTACTCGGTAACCTTTTTCAAGAGCAAGTTTAATACAGTGAAGTGCTAAGTAGCCACTCCCGCCAGATATAAATATTTTTTTCATAATTAATTATGTTTTACATAGCATAATCAAATAACATGCCAATTAATTGTTAGAAAAGAAGATGTCATAATATCTTGAAATAGATATCGACATTATAATTATTAAGGTGTTGAAATAAAAAAATAACAGAAATAGTTATCTGTAAGCAAAATTGATTTTATTGCTTTACAAAGCGCATTGTTTTAAAACTCTTATTGTAATTAAGTTTAAGAATGTACAATCCTATTGGCAAACTAGATACATCTATTTTTTGTTTGCCATTAATATTATTTATGTTTTGGAATAATTGGCCGTAAATATTAAAAATTTGTAAAGAATATTCTTCTTTAGGACCATCAATATAAAGATCATTCGAAGCTGGAGAAGGGAAAACATTAAAATTAGTTTCATCTATCTGGTTTTCATTCACATCCGTCACGTTTGATCCGACATTACCATGGACAAATTCCCAACGTCCATATATTGTTCCGGATGGATATACCCCTTCATACCAATATATTTGATCTTCAAAAAAACAATTAACTATATTACCGTCAGGCAGAATAGCAGAATCATTTTTTAGATATACAACAACATTCATTGTGTCTGAAACAGGAGTGTTATGATCAATATAATAATTTGAACTATTAACTATAGTATCTTGAGATATTATATTGCCTTGCATAGTTGTAATTTCCCAAGTAAAGACATTGTAAGACTGGGGGTGGGTTAGATATTGTCCTGAATGATATAACTTAATCCTATTAGTATCAGAACCTACATTAACACTCATCCCTAGTTGATCACAAGGAAGACTGGTTGTTTGTGCTTTTATTATTGGAGTTATTCCTAATACAATAGATAATGTAAGTAAGATATTTTTCATGATTTTATTTTATATTTCAAACTTACAGCTTTAGAATATGAAACAGCTTACCAAATGACAAGAAAGAAAGGTCAAACAAAAAAGCCCCCTTATCTGTTAAGGAGGCTAATTAAGTACCCGAGGCGGGACTTGAACCCGCACGACCAGATGGTCACAAGATTTTAAGTCTTGCGTGTCTACCAATTCCACCACTCGGGCATTTACTTATAAAAAGTAAAAATAAAGCGAAAGACGAGATTCGAACTCGCGACCCCGACCTTGGCAAGGTCGTGCTCTACCAGCTGAGCTACTTTCGCATGTAAAAGAACAATTGGATGTCAAAAATAATTAAATTTTGATAAAAGCCTCAGAAATTTAACTGCCTAATTTTTTTTTAATCTCATTTAATAAAATTAATGCATCAACTGGAGTTAATGAATTAACGTCTAAATTTTCAATTTCGTTCCTAATATCACTTAGAATGGGGTCATCTAGCTGAAAGAAACTTAATTGTTGGTTGTCATCATTATCAATAGTATTTAACTCTTTTTTCGTGTTTTCTGTTTTATCCAACTCTAGATTCTTTAATATTTTTTCTGCTTTAGAAATTATTATTTTAGGCATTCCCGCAACTTTTGCAACATGGATTCCAAAACTATGCTCACTTCCACCCTCGACTAATTTTCTTATGAAATGTATTTTTTTATCTATTTCCTTGACTGAAACATTGAAATTTTTGATCCTTTGGAGTTTTTTACTCATGTTGTTTAACTCATGATAATGAGTAGCAAACATAGTTTTGGGTTGGTATTTAGGGTTTTCATGAAGAAATTCTGCAATAGACCAAGCTATAGATATGCCATCATAGGTACTAGTTCCTCTGCCAATTTCATCCAACAGAATAAGGCTTCTCTGAGAAATATTATTCATAATACTAGATGTTTCATTCATTTCTACCATAAAAGTTGATTCTCCTGAAGATATATTGTCGTTTGCTCCAACTCTAGTAAATAATTTATCTATCACACCAATTTCAGCAGATTTAGCAGGAACAAAAGAACCTATTTGAGCCATAATCAAAATTAAAGCAGTTTGCCTTAAAAGTGCTGATTTACCGCTCATATTAGGACCAGTAATCATCATTATTTGCTGTTTTTTGTTGTCTAAAAAAACATCATTGGGAATGTAAGATTCACCTAACGGAAGAAATTGCTCTATGACTGGGTGCCTGCCATCCTTAATATTAATTTCTAGCCCATCAACAATCTTAGGTTTACAATAATGATTTGAAATTGAAGCTTGAGCAAATCCATGAATTACATCAAGATATGCAATACATTTTGCGTTGTGAACTACTTTATCAATCGTTGGCAAAAGATCTTGAATAAGCTTAGAAAAAATTTGCTGCTCTAGAGTTAATATTTTTTCTTCGGCACCTAAAATTTTTTCTTCATAAACTTTTAACTCTTCTGTAACATATCGCTCTGCAGATGTTAAAGTTTGTTTTCTAATCCAATCTTCAGGGACTTTATCTTTGTGAGTATTCCTAACTTCTATAAAATAACCAAAAACATTATTAAATGCGATTTTCAAACTTGAGATACCTGTTTTTTCTATCTCTCTTTTTTGAATTTTTAATAAAACAGATTTAGCATCAGAAAGTAAATTTCTTAGTTCATCTAATTCGTTATTAAAACCAGCTTTTACAACTTGACCTTTGCCAATAGCTACTGGAGCCTCTTCAAAAAGTATTTGCTCTATAGTTCCAATTGTCTTAGAATTATCTTTCAAGTTAGTTGCCCAACTATTTAATTGTTTGTGGTTTTGAGAGAGTAATTCTTCCTTTACTGGTATTATTGATTTTAATGATTTTTTTAATTGGTTAAGTTCTCTTGGAGATGTTTTTAAGACCGCAAGTCTTGATGTCATTCTTTCCAAATCTCCAATTTCTTGAAATTGAGCTTTTACGAAATCAAAAGCCTCGATATTATTTATGAAAAATTCCACAACATCTTGTCTGTTTTGAATTTTTTCAGCTGAAATTAAAGGAAATAACAGCCATTTCTTTAAAAGTCTTCCTCCCATTGCGGTAGAAGTTTTGTCTAAAACCTCTACCAAAGTATGTCCATTATAATTTGTAGAATGTATTAATTCTAAATTAGAGACTGTAAAGTCATCCATCCAAAGGTGGTTGTCTTTGTCAATTCGCTGTATGCTAGAAACGTGACTTGTATGGTGATGTTCAGCTGTTGATATATAATGAAGAATTGCACCAGCGGCAACAATAGCTAAATCCAGATTTGAAATTCCAAAACCTTTTAAAGATTTTGTTCCAAATTGAATATTTAATTTTTCTAAAGCAAAATCTTTTTCAAATACCCAATCATCTAGTTTAAATTTATATGCTTTAGATTTAAAATTTTCTTGAAAAAACAAATCTTTATTCTTTGAATATAAAATTTCTGAGGGAGCAAAATCATTTACTAATTTTGATATGTAACTAATCTCTCCTTCTCCAACATAAAACTCGCCTGTCGAAATATCTAAAAATGCGATTCCAGCTTTATTGCTTGAAAAACTTATTGCAGACAGGAAATTATTTCCTTTGCTTTCTAACAGTTGATCAGTTAACGCAATTCCTGGAGTTACTAACTCTGTGACACCTCTTTTTACAATTTTTTTTTCTTTTGAAGCTTGTTCTAATTGATCGCAAACTGCTACTCTGTGACCTGATTTAACAAGTTTAGGTAAATAGGTGCCAATGGAATGATGTGGAAAACCAGCCAATTCTATTTTAGAAGAACCATTATTTCTTGCTGTGAGTGTAATTCCTAAAATTCCAGCAGCTGTAATAGCGTCTTTTCCAAAAGTTTCATAAAAGTCCCCTACTCTAAATAATAATAAAGCATCAGGATGTTTAGCTTTGATTGAATTGTATTGTTTCATCAAAGGGGTTTCAGATTTTGGCTTTACTTTTGACATTTGGTCTTTGTGTAGGTTCTAGATATGTTTGTAAAAATAAACTAAATGAACACTTTATCAAATTAACATTTAATGAATAAAAAATTAAAATTAGAGGAATTAAATAGATTATCGGTAACACAATTTAAGCAATCTGAAAAAGATCCAATAATAGTTGTACTAGATAATATAAGAAGTCTCAATAATATTGGTTCAATTTTTAGAACCTGTGACGCAATGGGGACAAAAAAAATTTATTTATGTGGTATAACTGCTCAACCTCCACATAGAGAAATTAGAAAAACTGCTATTGGTGCTTCAGAAAGTGTAGATTGGGAGCACCAACAAAATGCTTCAGATGTTATATCTAAATATAGAAAATTAAATTATTCAATAGTTAGTGTAGAACAAACTTCAAAATCTGTTTCTTTAGAAAATTTTAGTTTTAAAAAAAAGACAGTTCTTATTTTCGGAAATGAAGTAGATGGCGTTAGTCAAAAACTAATAGACTTAAGCGATTTAAGCCTTGAAATTCCTCAGTGGGGCACCAAACATTCTATGAATATTTCAGTTTGTGTAGGAATAGTTCTTTGGAATTTAAAAGTTAATTATTTAAAATAAATAATTGTATTAACTTTATATTTTAAATGATTAAAAGACAAAAAAAATTGAAAAAAATCATTACCATATCCATACTTTTTTTAATTATTCCTTTTTTTTCCAATGCACAGTTTTACAATAAAAAAATTTTTAAATCTCAAAGACATGAAATAAGCTTTGGTGTTGGTGGGTCTAGTTGCCTTACTGATCTAGGAGGAGGCAGCAGTGAGGCTAAAGCATTTTTATTGGATATGGATATTCAAAAAACAAGTTTTATAACCAACTTCTCTTATTTATATTATTTGAGAAATGATATTTCTTTACGATTTTGTTTAACTTATGCTAAAGTGTCAGGAGACGATGCTTTATCAGGTGATCTATACCGAAAAAATAGAGCTTTAAACTTTAATACAACTGTTGCTGAATTAAGTACAATGATTGAGTATACATTAATCAAAGAAAAATCTGGCAATAAATTTGGTTTAAAAAATAGCAGTGGAATCTTTGGAGCATGTGAAAAATCCTATACAATTTGGAGTTTACACGTTTACTGGTGTTGGGGTGTTTTACTACGACCCATGGGGAGACTAATAATTTTCTTAGCACTAATGGGATAGTGTTGGGGATGGTAAAAAATACAGGCTTAGAGAACTTCATACTGAGGGTCAAGGATTTGATGGTGGTCCAGAAGAATTTAGCGAAGGAAAAAAGGTTCTACATACAAAAAATTTGCTGTTTGTATACCTTTTGGATTTGGAATTAAAAAGTCTTTCAGTAATACTTTTGGCATTAACCTTGAAGCCAGTTACAGATTTACAAATACTGATTATTTAGATGATGTTAGTACTAATTATTACGACAGAGATAAATTAAAAACTGAAATGACTAATTTATATGATGAAGATCTAGGAAATAATGCATATGTAATGTCCGGAACTGAAACTGGAGCTGGCACTAACTCCTGGAGAACAAAGAGGAAACCCTAATTCTAATGACAGCTATATGTTTTTAACGATTTCCGTTTACAAAAAATTAACTAAGTCACAAAACTATTTTAAATCTAGGGGTGCTAGTACAACAAGAAAGTTAAGGTCTTCTTTCTAAATTTTATTTGAAAATTTTTTTTATAAAACCCTCATGATTGATTAACTTTTTTTATATTATAGGAATTAAATTTAATTCACTATGCCTAGATACCATAAATTAGGTTCTTTTCCTCACAAGCGTCATACTGTTTTTAAAAATGGTGGGGAGAAATTGCACTATGAACAACTTTTTGGAACTATTGGATTTGAGGGAATGTCTTCACTATTATATCATATATCATCCCCCAACCCAAGTAAAGTCTATTGAAAAAAAAATAGATATTTCCCCAAAAATAGCAGTTAAAAACAACATGCAAATGCGGGGGTTTAAAGGGTTTAATATTAATGAAAAGTTAGACTTTTTAAAATCTAGAGTCCCTATTTTAACAAACTCAGATGTTACTCTTCACTTATCCAACCCAATAAATTCCAAAGCGGATTATTTTTATAAAAATGTGGATGCAGATGAAGTTATCTTTGTTCATAAAGGAACTGGAGTTTTAAGAACTCCTATGGGTAAAATTGAATTTAAATCAGGAGATTATTTAATAATTCCAAGAGGAATGATTTACAAGATGGATTTTAATGATGATGAAAATAGACATTTTATAATTGAGTCCAACCATCCAGTTTATACTCCAAAAAAATACAGGAATTGGTTTGGACAATTATTGGAACATTCTCCATACTGCGAAAGAGATCTTAGAGTTCCTAGTGAATTAGAAACATATGATGAAAAAGGAGATTTTTTAATTAAAATTAAAAAAGAAGGATTTTTATACGATTATATTTATGGCTCTCATCCTTTTGATGTAGTTGGTTGGGATGGATATAATTATCCATATGCATTTTCAATACATGATTTTGAACCAATTACAGGTAGAATACATCAGCCACCACCTGTTCACCAGACATTTGAAACTCCAGCATTTGTTATCTGTTCATTTTGCCCAAGACTATACGATTATCATCCGGAATCAATTCCAGCTCCATATAATCACAGTAACATTGATTCAGATGAAGTATTATATTATGTAGATGGTGATTTTATGAGTAGAAATGATGTTGAGATTGGACAAATAACTTTACATCCATCTGGAATTCCTCATGGCCCTCATCCTGGGGCATATGAGAGAAGTATTGGGAAAAAATCTACTGAAGAATTAGCTGTAATGGTAGATACATTTAAACCTCTTAAGGTAACCGAACAAGCAATGAATATTGAAATTAAAGAATATTATAAATCTTGGATGCATTAGTTATTTAAATATTGATGAAAAAAGAATTGAAAAATACAGAAGATGGAATAGAAAAAATCTTCAAGAACGCAAAAGATTTTCTTCCTCTTTTAGGAACTGACCATATAGAATTTTATGTAGGGAATGCAAAACAAGCAGCTCATTACTATAAAACTGCGTTCGGATTTCAATCACTTGCCTATGCTGGTTTAGAAACTGGACTTAAAGATCGTGTTTCATATGTTTTAAAACAAGATAAAATAAGAATTGTACTAACTACTGCGTTAAATAGTAAATCAGAAATTGGTGAGCACGTTAAAAAACATGGAGATGGAGTTAAAGTTATTGCTCTTTGGGTAGATGATGCCAAAAAGTCATATGAGGAAACTATTAAAAGAGGAGCAGTATCCTATTTAAAACCAACTGTTGAAAGTGATGAGTTTGGAAAAGTTGTTAAATCTGGCATCTATACATATGGAGAAACTGTTCACTTATTTATTGAACGAAAAAACTATGATGGTCATTTTCTTCCCGGTTTTGTCAAATGGGATTCTGATTACAACCCCAAAAGCGTTGGTCTAAAATATATAGATCATATGGTGGGAAATGTAGGTTGGGGAGAAATGAATACTTGGGTAAAATGGTACGAAGACGTTATGGGATTTGTGAATTTTCTATCCTTTGATGACAAGCAAATCCATACTGATTATTCAGCTCTAATGAGTAAAGTAATGAGTAATGGTAATGGAAGAATAAAATTTCCTCTAAATGAGCCTGCAAAAGGTAAAAAAAGATCTCAAATTGAAGAATATTTAGATTTTTACGAAAGCCCTGGAGTTCAACATATTGCAATTGCAACTGATGATATCGTAAAAACAGTTAAAGAGTTGAAGGAAAGAGGTGTTGAGTTTTTATCTGCTCCACCAAAAGAATACTACAAAGACATTCCAAATAGGCTTGGAAGTCATATGGATATAATGAATGAAGACATTGATGAGCTAGAAAAATTAGCAATTTTAGTGGATGCTGATGAAGATGGATATCTATTACAAATTTTTACAAAAACAGTGGAAGATAGGCCAACCTTATTTTTTGAAATTATTCAAAGAATGGGAGCTAAAGGGTTTGGCGCAGGAAACTTTAAAGCATTATTTGAATCCATTGAAAGAGAACAACAAAATAGAGGAACACTATAAATTATATGAGTAAAAAACTAAATAATGATACTTTGAAAGCGCTTTCTGAAAAGGGACTTAATACTGATGTTTTCATGGAAGGTATCCAAAGCGCTAAGCCTCTTACTTATTGGGATTATATTCAGCCAGAAGCATTAATAAATCTTCAAGTTCAAAGAACTGATCTTCCTGATGAGATGGTTTTTATTGTTTATCACCAAATCAATGAACTACTTTTCAAAATGATTCTATGGGAAATTGAACAGGTTGCTTTTCGAAAAGATTTAAAAGCAAAGTTTTTTTCTGAAAGATTAGGTAGAATAAGTGGTTACTTTGATATGCTTTGTAGTTCGTTTAGAATTATGAAAGATGGAATGGAATTAAAGCAGTATATGAAGTTTAGAAAAACTTTGGCCCCTGCAAGTGGATTTCAAAGTGCTCAATATAGAATGATAGAATTTGCTAGTACTGATCTTATAAATTTAATTGACTACCGATTCAGGAAAACGATAAATCGAAATACTCCATTTAAACATGCTTTTGAACATTTATACTGGCAAGCTGCAGGGAAAAATCATGAAACAGGTGAAAAAACCACAATGATTAATCTGTTTGAAAAAAAATATTTGAACGTATTTATTGATTTCATGAAAAAATACAACAATAAAAACCTTTGGTGTATTTTTGAAAATCTTCCTACAAAAGAAAAAAATAATGTAGAGCTACTTAACTCTATGAGGCATTTTGACCATACGGTAAATGTTAAATGGGTAATGGAGCACTATAACACCGCATCAAAATATTTAGATGGAGCACAAAAAGCAGAAAAAGCAACTGGAGGAAGTGATTGGAAGAAATATATGCACCCTAAGTACCAAAAAAGAACTTTTTTTCCTAAATTATGGACATCAGATGAAATTAAAAATTGGGGTGAACAAAACTTAGAAGGTTATAAAATACTTAGTAATTTTAAAGAATTAGAAATTTGAGTTATGGAAGATGAAAAAAAATTAGAAGAATTTCAGCAAAAAATTGATGCTAATATTAAAATTGAACCTAAAGATTGGATGCCAGAAAAATATAGGCAAACTTTAATACGTCAAATTTCTCAACACGCTCATTCGGAAATAATTGGAATGCAGCCTGAAGGGAATTGGTTGACAAGAGCTCCTAGTCTAAGAAGTAAAAAAATATTGATGGCTAAAATTCAGGATGAAGCTGGTCACGGCCTTTATCTTTACTGTGCTGCAGAAACATTAGGAGTTAAAAGAGAGCAATTTTTAGAGTGGCTTCATGAGGGAAAAGCAAAGTATTCTAGTGTTTTTAATTACCCTACATTAACCTGGGCAGATATGGGAGCTGTTGGTTGGCTAGTAGATGGTGCCGCTATTGTAAATCAAGTTTCTTTGCAGGGAACTTCTTACGGACCATACGCTAGAGCTATGGTGAAAATATGTATGGAAGAAAGCTTTCACCAAAGGCAGGGTTTTGAGATAATGGTTGAATTAGCAAAAGGAACTAAGGAACAAAAACAAATGGCACAAGATGCTTTGAATAGGTGGTGGTGGCCCTCCATTATGATGTTTGGACCCCATGATTCTGAAAGTGCTCATTCAAACCAATCTTTAAAATGGAAAATTAAAAGAGCATCTAATGATGAGCTAAGACAGAGCTACATAGATAAAACTATTGAACAAGGTCATCATTTAGGACTAACTTTTCCTGACCCAAATCTAAAATTTAATGAAACAACTAAACATTATGATTATTCTCCTATCGATTGGGACGAATTTTGGAATGTTGTTAAAGGCAATGGTGCGGGGAATAAACTTAGATTAAAACATCATATAAAAGCGCATGAAGATGGGAAATGGGTTAGAGAAGCTGCAAAATCTTATGCTCAAAAACAAAATTTAATTCAAAAATCAGCTTAATATGGATAATGATGACCAAGGTATTTTATGGGAAGTTTTTATTCAAGTAAAGGCTGGAAGACCATATAAACATATTGGGAGTTTACATGCTTATGATAAAGTAATGGCAATGCAGTCAGCTAGAGATCTTTATACAAGAAGAAATGAAGGAAATGGTATTTGGATTGTAAAAGCAGATGATATAGTTTCTTCTGAATCAAGCGATGGAGAAGCTTTTTTTGACCCTTCAAATGATAAAGTTTACAGACATCCCACTTTTTATAAAATTCCAGACGGGGTAAAGCATATTTAATGAAAAATGAACTTATAGATTATTGCTTAAGAATTGGTGACTCCTCACTTATATTAAGCCATAGAATTGCTGAGTATTGTAGTAAAGCTCCGTTATTAGAAGAGGATTTGGCAATTACTAATGTCGGCTTAGATTTACTTGGACAGGCAGAAAATTTCTTGAATTATGCATGCAGAAATTAAAGGCAATACCAATGCCGATAATCTTACTTTTAAAAGGAGAGAGCAAGATTTCAGATGTTTACATTTAGTTCAGACGCCTAATACAGATTTTGCATTTATTCTAGCTAGACAATTTTTTATTGATGTCTATCATAAACTATTATTTAGTAAACTAGTAAAGAGTGAAGATTTAACTATTACAGGAATTTCAAAAAAAGCTATTAAAGAAATTAATTATCATTTTCAAAGAAGTAGTGATTGGATTAAAAGACTTGGACTTGGAACTGAAGAAAGTAATAAACGTTTACAGAATGCAATTAATGAACTTTGGATGTATACTGATGAGCTTTTTATTGACAATGAAACGGATCTAATTATGTCTAAGAATAATATTGGACCTTTAAGTAGTAGTCTTAAAATAGAATGGACCAAGATTGTTAACTCTGCGCTTAATTCTTCTGAAATTACAATACCAGAGAGTGATGTCTATTCTTTAAGGTATGGTAAAGATGGATTTCATACAGAGTATCTAGGATATATTTTAGCAGAAATGCAACATTTGCCCCTGCTTTATCCGGATGCAAAATGGTAAGCTTTTCAGTTGCTTGATGATTAATTTAATTAATTATAACATCATTAAGCTCTTTGATACGGTCTTCAATTATAAAATTATTAAAAACACGTTTTTTACTAGCTTCTCCCATTTCTTGGATTAAACTTGAGTCATTTGCCAATGTCAAAACATGATTTGCAAATTTACTTGTGTCGGGGAATGGGGCCAAAAATCCAGTCTCTTTATCCTTAATAATCTCAGGATTACTTGAAATATCAAAACATACAACTGGGACTTTTCTAGCCATTGCTTCTACTAAAACGAATCCAAATCCCTCCCATTCTGATGTTAAAAGAAAAACATCAATGGAATTCATAAATGCATTCATATCATCTATAAAACCAAGCATAATGATCTCTTCATTGAGTCCATTTTCGATAATCAATTGCTTTAGTTCAGATTCCATATCTCCAGTACCAGCAATAAATAAAGTAAATTCTAAATTTTTATTTTTAAGTTTTTTTGCAATATCAATCAAGTACTTCTGCCCCTTTTGAGCAGTTAGTCGACCTGCATTTCCAAGAATTATTCCCTTACTATTTTCTATGACTTCTTTCAACTTGGTATCATTTGATGATATTATTTTTGAAACATCAATGCCATGGTAAATAGTGTATAACTTGTCTTTAGAAATAACTGAACTTAAATTCTTCAAAATCATTCTTTTGGTCTCTTCAGAATTAGCTACTATGTGTGTGAAGCAAAATTTAAATAAGTAACGATTAACAATATTTGATTTAATAGGTGCTGCAAGTCCCCTTAGATATACAATGTTTTTTAAGCCTGCAAATCTTGCTGCAATTCCCGCTAATTTAGAATCCTGAGAGGAAGAAAAAATGACAGTATCAATATTATTATTTTTAAAGAATCTTATACATTTAAAAAGCTTGAAAGGATTTAAAAAAGACAGGTTTAAGACCTTTAATGAGAAAACATCTAGATCATGGGATTTTGATTTATCATAAAGTGGAGCTTTAGAATTTGAACAAATAATAATTTCATGTCCCAACTTTTTAAATTCCAAAGCAGTTTCAAGATGGAGCTTTTCACCTCCTCCCCAAAAAACAATAGTATTAAAAAAACAAATCTTATTCATTTAGAGATGAATTTAATCAGAATTAGATTCTTTTAAGTATTTAATTTTTAAACTTCTAACGAATACAGACATACTAGAAAGAATACATAAAATGAAACCGGTGAGTCCATCAAGAAAACCCAACTTGAAAAAATAATCTCTTGTAAATCTAAAAATAGGTTTAATGACAAAATGATAAAAATTTGGATTTTCTCCTTTTAAAAATCTTTCATTTGCACTCCATGTAGTGTATCGATCCCATTTTTCCAAATAGTGATTGATGTCTTTAAATGTAAAGTGAGTCATTTTTGTTTTTAAAACACCAACTTTTCCATTACAAATAATTTCTTCATGGACATTTTTATCTTCATATCTACAACTATCCCTTTTAAATAACCTAATAACTTTATCTCCTTGCCAACCAGAAAATCTTATTTTTTTCCCCATAAAATGGTTTTGTCTTCTAATCCAGAATGCATTAAATGACGATTCTCTATTGAGGATATTAATTATTTCTGTTTTCAAATCATAAGGAATTCTTTCATCGGCATCAATTAAAATTATCCAATCATTTTTAGCTTGTGGAATGGCCCAGTTTTTTTGAGAGGCAGGATAGTTATAGGCACGCTGAATCACTTTTGCACCTTTTTTTTTTGCTATTTCAATAGTGGAGTCTGTACTGAAAGAATCTACGACCAAAATCTCATCAGCCCATGAGACTGAATCAATAGCATCAGAAATATTATGCTCTTCGTTAAATGTTGGGATTAAGGCTGATATCTTCTGCTTCATTCCGATCTTAATTTTGAACAAAGGTATCATTTTATAATTTTGTTTTTATCTAAATTATAATTTACAAAATTGAAAATAAGTAGCTTTAATGTTACTGAAATATAAAAAACTATTTACTTATTAGGGGTTGGGAATGCTTTCTCTAAAACCATTATATTATAACTTTATATAGTTTATAGAATCTAATTATATGAAAATTAATAAATTAAAATTATCATTCTATTTAATCAAAAAACCTTTTTATTACTAAATAAATTAATTTTGGAAATAGCATTTAAAATAAAACAGGATAAAACATGAAGTATAACTTAAGTGAAATAACAGAACTTATAAAGAATAGAAGAACGATTTATCCTAAATTTTACAGCTCTAGAAAAGTTCATAAAGAGATTATAGAGCACTTGATAAGAAATGCTACATGGGCTCCAACACATGGCAATACTCAGCCTTGGCGATTCAAAGTTTACAGAGAAGAAAGTAGAAAAGAATTGAGTGTAAAACTTGGAGATTTATATAAGGAATTAACACCAGAGAATTTATTTAAGGAAGAAAAACTAAAAAAAATAATAGCAAGACCTTTTTTATCATCTGTTGCAATAGTTATCTGTATGAAAAGAGGAGATAATGAAAAGATACCTGAAATTGAAGAAGTTCAAGCAGTAGCTTGTGCAGTCCAAAACATGTGTCTTACTGCTACAGCATATGGACTAGGTTCATTTTGGTCTTCCCCAAAGATTATTTACAGTGATCAAATGAAATCATACTTAAAATTAAAAAGTGAAGATAAATGTTTAGGAATATTATACCTTGGTTATCCTACCATAGACTGGCCCAAAGGTCAAAGAAAACCTATTGAGTATTTAACCGAGTGGAATGACTAAATTTAAATTTTATGGATGATATGGATGAAGGGCTGATCAAACTAGCTAATCATAAAGATCATCCTACAAACAAAGCTTATAAAGTTTATTTTTTTTACAAAAGGTTTCAATCCGATTATTTCAAAGATTTACTTATAAAAGATAATGTGTTTTTTGAATACGCAGAGGAGCCCAATAAAAGAGGAACTATATTCTTATTTGGTGTTCGAAAAACTGATAACCAAAAAGTACTTAACCTTAACTACGTGACACTTGGTAAGTTTAGATCCCCTTTTATAACTCAAAAATGGGGGCAATATTCCGTAATAATAATTAGTATTATAATTATCCTTTTTTCTTTAATCTCATTTTATATGAATAAATAAATTTTGAGCAAAATAATCTTTAATATATTATTGTTTTTAGTAATTGGAAATAATACTATTAGTCAAAAAAACAGTTTAAAAAATCAAAAGGTTGGATTCTTGATTGGCGCATTAACAACGGTTAATTATTTTGGGATTGGATCAGTAGAAGAGGCAGAAGAAAATTCATTTTTATCAGTTAATAATAAGCTTGGATATCAATTTGGAATGTTGTTAAAATCTGAATTTAATAAAAAAGTAAGTTTAGAAACAGGAATACTTTTTTGTCGTAGAAACTTTCAAATAAATGGATCTACCTTAAATCAACCTGACATTTTGAAAGATAATAGTGATTTTGGATTTATTAACTATTCTTTTCCTGTTAAGGCCTTAGTTTATGTGCAGCTAAGTAAGGATTTATACATACGGAACTCTATTGGTTTTAATTTAGATTTTTATGCTTCTGCGGTGGCTAGTAAAGGAAAGAATTTTTATATTGACCATTACTCAGAAAGAGCTAGATGGATAAATGGATCAATAAGTGGGAATCTTGGAATTGAAAAAAGAAATAATAAAATAGGAGATTTTTATTTAGGTGGAGAAGTAAATATTTCAGTTAGTTCAATTGCGGTGACAAGATTAAAATTTTATTACGATGGACTACTATATGACAGCTATGAACCTATATTCTTAAGAGGTAATTATTTTGGGATTAAATTTAAATATTATCTGCCAAAAGAAATGGAAGAAAAGAAAGTTGACTAGCTCTTTCTTTCAACCTCAACTTCTTCAAAAGCTTCTACTATATCCCCTGTTCTGATGTCATTAAACTTATCAATATTAAGTCCACATTCATAGCCATGCTGAACTTCTTTTACGTCATCTTTAAATCTTTTTAGAGAGCCTAGTTTACCAGAATATATAACGATTCCCTCTCTTATGATTCGAACTTGATGATTTCTTTTAATTTTTCCTTCAGTTACATAACAACCTGCAATAGTTCCGAATTTTGTAATCTTAAATGTTTCTCTTATTTCTGCAGTAGCAACAATTTCTTCTTTAAACTTAGGCGATAACATGCCCTCCATTGCCTCTTTAATTTCTTCTATAGCTTTATAAATAATTGAATAAAGTCTTATGTCTATTTCTTCTTTTTCTGCAAGTTTTCTTGCTCCCGCAGAAGGTCTTACCTGAAACCCAATAACGATAGCATCAGAAGCAGAAGCTAGAAGAATATCTGATTCAGTAATTTGTCCAACTGCTTTGTGAATGACATTAATTTGAACAGATTCTAAAGAAAGTTTCAAAAGTGAATCAGAAAGGGCTTCAATAGATCCATCAACATCACCTTTTACAATTACATTTAGTTCTTGAAAATCTCCAAGAGCAATTCTTCTTCCAATTTCATCTAGAGTAATATGTTTTGTAGTTCTAAGTCCTTGTTCACGTTGTAATTGCTGTCTTTTTGTTGCTATTTGCTTAATCTCTTTCTCATCATCAAGAATATTAAATATATCACCAGCACTAGCTGCACCATTCATACCAAGAACAGAAACAGGTCTTGATGGACCAGCCTCATCAACTAATTGGCCACTTTCATCATGCATTGCTTTTATTTTACCAAATTCTTTTCCTGCAATTAAAGTATCTCCAATTCTCATTGTTCCATATTGAACTAATAAAGTAGTAACATATCCTCTACCTTTATCTAGAGATGCTTCAATAACAGTACCTTTAGCGTTTGTGTTTGGGTCTGCTTTTAATTCAAGTAATTCAGATTCTAAAAGTACTTTTTCTAACAATTCGTCAATACCAGTTCCATCTTTTGCTGAAATCTCTTGGCATTGATATTTTCCTCCCCAGTCCTCAACTAAAATATTCATAGCTGAAAGTTCTTCTTTGATTTTATCTGGATTTGCAGTGTCCCTATCGCACTTATTTAGTGCAAAAACCATAGGGACTCCTGCTGCTTGAGAATGATTTATTGCTTCTTTTGTTTGAGGCATTACCCTGTCATCTGCAGCTATAATAATTATAGAAACATCTGTTACTTGAGCTCCTCTAGCTCTCATTGCTGTAAAAGCTTCATGACCAGGAGTATCTAAAAATGTAATTAGTTTGTCATTTCTTTTTACGGAGTAGGCTCCAATATGTTGAGTGATTCCTCCTGCTTCTCCAGCAGTTACATTTTCACTTCTTATATGATCTAATAAGGATGTTTTACCATGATCAACATGACCCATGACAGTGACAATAGGTGGACGCTCAATCATTTGATCTGGATTTTGAGTATCCTCCACTACAGATGCAGTTACGTCAGCACTGACAAATTCCACAGTGAAACCAAACTCTTCAGCTACCATAGTTAGAGTTTCTGCATCAAGCCTTTGATTAATTGAAGCAAATACTCCAATTGACATTAAAGTTCCAATAATATCATTGGGAGACTTATTCATCATAGATGCTAATTCCGAAACAGTTACAAATTCTGTTAGTTTTAATACGCTTTTTTCTTGTTCAGCTCTTATAACTTCTTCCTCAATTTTTTCTGAAACAGCTTGTCTTTTTTCTCTCCTTAATTTAGAAGATTTAGACTTCCCTTTACTACTAAGTCTTGCAAGAGTTTCTTTAATTTCTTTTTGTATTTCTTCAGGTGAAGCCTCTGTTTTTTGAGGAGTTCTTGTTGGTCTCTTTTGATCTTTAAATGCTTTTTTGCCTGCTTTTTCTACATTTACTTTTTTAATTCTTTTTCGTTTTCTTTTAGAAGCTTCTAAGTCAATTGAAGCCTGTGATTTGACATGTGGTTTAGGTAACTCAATTTTTCCGAGAACTGTTGGCCCGGAGAGTTTTTTGACATTCGCTTTGATGGTCTCTGACTTAGGCTCTTTTTCTTGTGGAGTATCTAACTTAGGCTCTTTAACTTCTTTATTGGATTCCGGTGCCTTTTCTACTTTAACTTCTTCTTTAATAGTTTTCGAAGGTTTCTCTTTAGGAGTTAAATCAATTTTACCAAGGACAGATGGCCCAGAAAGTTTATCTGCTTTTGCTACTATTTTAACAATCTGTTTTTTGGGTTCTTCTTTATTTATTGAAATTACCTTTCTCTCGGTTTGATCAATTACAACATTATCAGCTTTTTCTTTTTCAAATTTTTCCTTTTGAAATTCTTGAAGTAAAATCAAATACAAATCTTCACCGATTTTAGTGTTAGGATTTGAACTGACTTCTTTACCTTGAGAACCTAAGTATTCTACGATGGTAGAAATACCAACGTTTAATTCCCTTGCAACTTTACTTAGCCTTTTTAATATTGCCATAATAATTTAACTTTCAATTTGATTCTATTTGTCAAACTCAGAACTTAAGA
Source organism: Cryomorphaceae bacterium (assembly GCA_905182525.1). Taxonomy (GTDB): domain Bacteria; phylum Bacteroidota; class Bacteroidia; order Flavobacteriales_D; family Parvicellaceae; genus MED-G20. The sequence goes on from CAJJBV010000003.1 coordinate 236,016, forward strand.
TTTTAATTATTTCGTCAACTGTTTCAACTTCTAAATCTGTTCTTTTTACTAATTCAATTTTACCAATTTCTAAAACACTTTTTGCAGAATCACAACCAATAGCCTTCAGTTGATCAATAATCCAATTGTCGATCTCATCTGAAAACTCATCTAAATCAACATCATCAATATCTTCAGCACCCTCACGATAAACATCTATCTCAAGACCCGTCAGTCTAGATGCTAATTTGATATTATGACCACCTTTACCAATTGCTTTAGAAACTTCATCTGGTTTTAAAAATACTTCAACTCTAGATTCCTCTTCATTGATGGTCATATTACTAATTTTTGCAGGATTTAAAGCCCTTTGAATTAGAAGCTGCATATTAGTAGTCCAAGGAATAACATCTATATTTTCATTTCTAAGTTCTCGAACAATTCCATGTATTCTAGACCCATTCATTCCAACACAAGCACCTACAGGATCAATTCTGTCATCATAAGATTCTACTGCAACTTTAGCTCTTTCACCTGGATTTCTAACAATTTTTTTAATAGTAATAAGGCCATCGAATACTTCTGGAACTTCTTGTTCAAATAGTCTTGCTAGAAATTCAGGAGCAGTTCTAGATAGAATAATAACAGGATTATTATTTCTTAAATCTACTTTTGAAACTACAGCTCTGGTAGTATCTCCTTTCCTAAAATAATCGGAAGGAATTTGCTCGGATTTTGGTAGAATTAATTCATTACCATCATCATCTAAAATAAGAATTTCTCTTTTCCATATTTGATAAACTTCCCCGTTTACTATATCTCCAACTCTTTCTTTATACTTTTGATAAATGCTGTCTTTTTCAAGCTCCATAACTTTAGAAGCTAGATTTTGACGCAATGATAAAATATTCCTTCTTCCGAAATCTTCAACTTTAACTTCCTGTGAAACTTCTTCTCCTATTTCGAAATCTGGCTCAATTTTAAGAGCTTCTGAATATTTGATCTGAGTACCTTCATCTTCAAATTCTTCATCTTTTACAATTTCTCTATTCAACCAAATTTCTAAATCTCCTTTGTCAGGATTGATTATAACATCAACATTATCATCTGATCCATATTTTCTTTTTAATGTAGCACGGAAGACATCTTCTACAATTCTCATCATGGTGACTCTATCAATATTCTTTAATTCTTTAAATTCTGAAAATGAGTCTATTAGTTCTATTGCATTCATAGGGTTTAATTAAAAGGATATAATTAATTTAGTTTCTCTTATATCGCTCATCAATAGTTGATGAACTGTTTCTATTGTTTCTTTCTTCTTTGTAGCCTTATTTTTTTCTATTGTAATTTCTTTAATAGATAACTGATCTTCAGTAACAATCATTAACTCTCCTGAAAGCACTTTTTGATTTTCTAGAGTTACTGAAACTTGTTTTCCGATATTCTTTAAAAACTGTTTATGAACCATAAAAGGTTGATCTATACCCGGTGAAGAAACCTGTAATTCAAAATCTTCAACTTCTCTATCAAGATTATGCTCTATATTTCTACTTACACTAACACAGTCTTTAACACTTACTCCACCATTTAAATTATCTATTTTAACGCTGATAGCATTTTTAGAAGAAATCATTACATCTACTAAATAATTCCCATTATCAAGTTCGTTAATTCTTTCTTGGGCTAATCTCGTAATTTCTTTTTTTGTTATCATTCCTAGAAAAAAAAGAGAGGACTTCCGTCCCCTCTTGTTATTATCGTTCTATTTAAATGTAAAAGTAAGATAATTTAAGATGCATTACAAGTAAAACGTAAAAAAACTATGTTCTTAAATGATTTCTTTGAAAATAATGTTGCACACAATAAAATTTTCATTGATTAAAGGCATTGGTTTAATTTCTAAAAGAAAACTCATTGACCAAGAAGGGTCTTCAGAAATGGCGTTTTTAAAACTAAAGTCTGAACTCTTAAAAACCCGTTCTAAAAAAAGTCTTGGAATCTTAAAACAAATGAATTCAAAATCACTTTCTCAACAAGCTTTAGAAATAGTAGAGGATTGTGAAAAAAATCATATTCAGATTATACCATATTGGCATGACTATTTCCCGGAAAATTTAAATCATTGTGTTGACGCACCCTTAATTATTTATATAAAAGGCAACAAGAATCCTAATGATTATCAATTAATATCGCTAGTAGGAACTAGAAATTGCTCAGAATACGGGCTTAAAGAATGTGAGAAAATACTTGAGTTCTTAAAGCCCTATCGTGTTGGAATTGTGAGTGGATTAGCTTATGGAATTGATATTTTTGCCCATAAACTATCAAATAAATTTAATATTGCAAACTATGCTGTATTAGGAAGTGGTTTAAATAAGGTATATCCTAAAAATCATATTAATGAAAGCTATCTTACAGAGAAAAATGGAATGATTATTTCAGAATATCTTCCTTGTACTTCACCATTAAGTTATAATTTTCCAAAAAGAAATAGAATTATTGCCGGGATGAGTAAATGCACAATTGTTGTTGAATCTAGAATAAAAGGAGGAGCAATGATAACTGCAAGACTGGCAAATGAATACAACAGAGAGGTATTTGCTGTCCCAGGGAATAACCAACAGGCAAACTCGTCCGGAACAAATTTATTGATTCAAAACCACCAAGCAAACATTCTAAATAATCCAGAACAGATTTTAGAATTTTTAAATATTGAAAAAAAAATTAATAGCAATATCAATTATCAAAAACAAAAACTTAATATTGAAGAACAAATAGTTTATGACATAATTTTTAAAAATAAAGAATTATCAACAAATGAAATTCAATTAAAAAGCGGAATTAAAACATCTATTCTAAATGCCCTATTAATAAATTTGGAAATAAAACAGTACATAAAGCTGAAATTTGGCAACTTTTACGAAATTAAATTTTAATGCTATTTTGGAATTATTAGATTAGTGGTAATGAATATTTCAAATTTTATTTCTAAAAGATATTTATTTTCTAAAAAATCTAGAAATGTTATTAATTTGATTTCTTTAATCTCACTAACTGGTTTATTAGTAAGTGCAGCATCATTAATTGTGATTTTAAGTGGGTTTAATGGAATTCAAAAATATGTAGAAGACGTCTATGAAAAGTTTTCTGCCTCCATTTATGTTTACCCAAAAACAGGAAAATTAATTAATCAAACTGATTCTATTTTTTTTTACTTAAATAACCAAAAAAAAATTAAATATTTCAGTAAAGTTATTGAGCAAACTGCATTGTTGAAATTTGAAAACAGATGGGTTACTTCAACAATAAAAGGAGTAGATTCTAATACCTATAACTTAAAAAATTGGTCTTCAAATTTATTGGAAGGTAATGGGGAACTATATACCAAAACACAACCTAAAATCTTATTAGGTTATGGAATTCAAAACGAATTACAAGTCCCTTACAACAAAGATTCCCCAAACGAAATTAAAATTTTTAGCATATCAAAAACAAAAAAAATTTCTATGCAAAATAGAAGTTCTTTGAATAAAAAGAACTTAATCTTTGGTGGTACTTACACCATAAACCCAGAACTAGACTTCTCATCTGCAATTATAGACTACTCTGTAGCCAACAAAGTTTTTGAAATGAAAAATGGTGCTAATTATCTGGAAATTTTTTTAAAAAACAAAAAAGATATTTTTAATATTAAATATGAATTAGCCGCTAATAATAAAAAACTTTTATTCAAAACACATAGAGAAAACAATCAGCTTATTTATGCTGCTAGTGATGCTGAAAAGTGGATTGTTTTGGCAGTCCTTATTTTTGTTCTTACACTCTCTTCATTCACTGTTGTTGCCTCAATAACCATGTTAATTATTGATAAAAAGAAAGATATTAAAAGTTTAATTGCATTAGGGTGTAATTCTAATACCATAAAAAATATATTTCTCAAAGAAGGTCTAATGATTAGCTATTTTGGAAGTATGGGTGGTTTAATTATTGGATTATTTATTTGCTTTATTCAAATGAAATTTCATTTATTAAAATTAGAAAATTCGGCTTTAGAGTATTGGCCTGTTGTAATCAAGTCTAAAGACATTCTAATGCTGCTGATTATACTTTTTACGATGGGTTTTATTTCATCATATATTCCAGCTAGAATTTTAGTTAGAAGAATATTAAAAAACTAATCTTTTTCCAATATTTTAAGTTCTACAGTACTTATTTTAGTCTCGTGGACTTCTAAAACTTTGAGTTGATAATTTTCAATGTTAAAGACAGCTCCATTTTCAGGAATTGTTTCGGCAAATGATATTATCATTCCAGACAATGTCTCGTAATCCTCCTTAACAGGAAGTTTTAATCTATACTTTTCATTAATGAAATCAATCTCTAATCTAGCAGAAAATAAAAAAGTATTCTCATTGATGATTTTATGAGTAAACTCTTCTTGATCATGCTCATCATCAATTTCGCCAAAAATTTCTTCAATAATATCTTCCATTGTTAATATACCAGAAGTTCCTCCATATTCGTCAACAACAACAGAAACACTTCTTTTTTTGTCAATGAAATCTTCTAACAATTTAATTCCAGGCATAGATTCTGGGACAATGGATAAGGGAATCAACATAGATTTAATACTAACTGGAATTTTAAATTGTTCAATGCTATGAACATACCCAATTATATTGTCAATATTTTCCTTAAAAATTATTATTCTAGAATACCCAGAATCTATAAATGTTTTTTTTAATTCTTCTATATTATCATTTAATTCTAAGGCAACAATTTCATTTCTAGGAACCATACAGTCTCTAGCTATAACATTAGAAAAACTTAAAGCATTATGAAAAATTTTAACATCGTGCTCCATTTCTTCATCATCATCTAAATCTTTTTTTAATTCGCTAATATATAAGTCAAGATCAGTTTTTTTAAAACTGACTTTATTTTCGGCTTCTTGATTGCCAAAGATTTTTAAAATTATATTACTTAGAAAAACAACAAACGCTGTTAATGGCCACAAGAAAATATAAAATAAAAATAGAATTAGGCTAAAAAAACGAAGGGTAGAATTTGGGTTTAATCTAAATATTGATTTTGGTAAAAACTCGGCAAATAATAAAATGAAAAAAGTTGAAAATAGTGTTTGAAATAATAGTACAAGAGTAGAATTGAAATTTAGCATCATTAGATAAGGCTCAATCAAGTCTGTTATATATAATGTATAAACAACCATAGCAACGTTATTGCCAATTAACATAGAGGCAATAAACCATGCTGGTTTAGATGTGAAAAAAGAAAGAATCTTAGCACTGAACTCTCCTTTTTTATTATCAATTTCAATTTTAATTTTACTAGAAGAAATGAATGCTATTTCCATTCCAGAAAAAAAAGCAGAAAATGAAAGAGAAATAATTGTAAGTAATAATAATGAAAAAGTTGACATTTTTAATTTTTAACGGTCTAATCTTTTACTTAGCCCTCTTCTAATTAAGTAAATTCCCCATGCCATAATTGATAATAAATAATAAACCTTAACCTCTTTAAAATTATCAATAATTGATATCACAATGGCTGCTACAGTAGATATTAAAGATATTATAAGCCAGACTTTTTCAGAGCGTTTATTCCATTTTTTTAAACTTTCCATTATTCTAAATTATAATTAATATGACTCTGAGAAACATTAGATAGTTTGAAAAAAGTGAAATTACTGTTAGCTATCAATTTATTACCTGTAATCCTTCCTTCGCTATTTGAAAAGGTAACTAATTTTTCAGAATATACACTGTCTTTGATGAAATCAATTTCTAGCTCTTCTGCATATAAAGTGTCTAATTTATAATTATTAAAAACCACATTTTCTCTGACTATAAAAAACTGTAGTTCAGAAAATAGTTTGCCATAATCAGCTATTAAAACAGATTCAATATTTTTTAAAGAATCATAAAATATTAATTCTAATCCATCTGGACATTCCATTATTAATTGATCGTTTAAATCTATAGTTTTTATAAGTTTTGGGGCTTTAAGTAAAAGTTTTGACCTTCCTAAGTCTGAGAAGTTCAACGTGACTCCTGTTGCTGTTTCAGTAGATTGAAGCTCCTCTTGATAAAAGTTTAAATCTGAAATCTCTGGGTTTTCAACACATGAGACTAACAACAAAAAACATGAAAAAATTACTCTTAAATATAGTTGAAATCTGATTTTCAATCTCGAGTTTTTAATTCTACATCCTGACCCCAAAAAGGAACTTTTTGTATGGAGTTGCTTTTAATATCTAGCATTATTAATTCACTTTTAGGAAGTAATTGACCCTTCCAATTATTAATTGCCGAAGCACTTGTTTTACCACACGAATTAGAAGCATATTTTAATGCTAGGCAGTATATTAAACTTTTATTAAATGCACTATTTCCATATTTTGAAGAGCTTGCAGCTACAATTCTAGCTTTTTTATCATTAGAAATACATTTATCTGCAAATTTACCAGCAACTACCAGCCCTTTTTTAAACTGGTTTTTATTAAATGCAATATCATAAAGTATTTCATACATTTTTTGTTTTAAATTATCATCATTGCATATTTTTATAGCCCGATTGAATCTTTCTTCTGCTTTTGAGAATTCTTTTCGTTTATAATTAGCTACTGCAGCATTATAAAGATCTTTAGCACTAGGTGGGTTCATAGGATCATTTAAAACTTTGTCAAGCAAAGTAATATACAATGGTGAATCTGTACATTTATTATTACTAAGTCTTTCAAAGATCTTTTTAGTTAAGTCCATATTATTGGGATCTAAATTATATTTTGAAGTATATATTTCTTCTAACTTATCACAACTAGCACAAGGACTAATTTCTTTGTCTAGGAATACTTGGACTTTAATATATTTCTCTTCCTTGTTGCCAATAGAAATATTCTGATCACATATTGCAGATAATATTTCATAATTTTCTAAAAATTGATCGCAATTTATTTTTTTTGTTTTAAGCATGTATTTATTAGCGTAAACAAAATATTTAATATCGTTGTAAGAAGTAAATTGAGGAGATTTATCAAATACTTCCTTATATAAACTATAAGCTTTAGGGAATCCCTTAGAGGCGTCAAATGCCATAATATCTGCAGCTAGATCAGCTTTAATCTCATTACAGTTCCCAAAATTTATAACCCAAGAATCATAGATAGAATAAATAGTGTCTACATAAGACTTGAGCTCTGGTGATTTAGATTTTTTCTTTTCCTTTGCAATTTGCTTGTAAATATAAATTCCATTTTTGTAAAGGTTAGGTTTATATTGTGGACAAAAAAATTGTGTTTTTCTCCAAAACTTAGCAGCATCAGGATAAACTTTCTGCTTCATGAACTCAGAGTAAAGAGAAACGTTTTTTCTACATTCTAAACTATCATCTCCCCAATTAGCTTTACTCGCTTGAAAACAGTCTTGTGATGAAAAAGTGAGAAATATTAAGAAATAACATAAGGAAGTAAATAATTTATTCATTTTTTTAAATTAATCATATTTTCTTTTTCTGAACCAACGGTCATATCTAGTGTCAGGTCCAAGTGAAAAACCAATAGAAAACTTAAAGTAGTTTTCTTCAATATTATTGGATTTTAAATCCCCTAATTTACCAAATTCAAATCCGAAGTTAATCCTTGACAAGGATCTTGAACTTAGCATTGGTATTGATACGCCAAAATTTATACCATTATTAATTAAAGACTCATTATCAATAATGATTTGTGATTTTGTTTGGTGAAGTCCAAATGAATAAGTCGACTTACTTATTAATGATTTATTAGAATTGGCCCAATCCAAATTAGGAGACAATCTATAACCAAATGAAATTCTTGAAGAAGCCCCCATTGGAAAGTCAGTTTGTGTCGAATAAGTTGAATTATCTTTAAAATTAGACCAATCTGTATTAGAATATTGAATACCTAAATCCCATCTTCTTTTATTCTTGTAAATTTTACCAAATGCAATCCCAACATCAAGTTTTTGGGGGATAACCATTGAAGATACTTCATTACTCATTTCTATAGTATCCTTAGCAATCTCTTGGACATTGAAGTTATAGATAAATGAATAAGCAAAGAAGTCGTTATCAGATATTAAATCAGAACCTAAAACGTAATTCAGTCCTAAATTTAGGATTAATTTATTTTTTGAAGATGTTTCAAATTTTTTGTAAAACTGCAGTCCTAAATCAAAACTCCATCCACTCAAAGAAGAACGGTACTGAATTCTTGAATTATTATAGTTATTAGAATTGTTGTAAATAACGGAACTTGTTCTTTCTAAATTCCCAAATAAGTATGAGCAGTTAATCCCAAATGCTAACCTTGTTGTATCCCCTTTATTAATAAAATTAAATCCATTACCAATCATTAATTTATTGACGGATCCATCACCTTTATAGAGATAAGAAACAGTTGATGATTCAAAGGGAACCGTATTAGTAATATTATAACCTTGTGAAGAAATTGGAGTTATTCCAAAAACTAATCCCCAGTTTTTTTTAATAGGGAGTCCTATAAATAAGGTGTTTAATCCAAAGTTATTCCCAGTTGAATTCGTCTCTTTTCCGTTATAATTAGAATTGTACAATGCTGACTTCCCAGAAAGAGACACATTAAAAATTGGGTTATATTGAATAAAAGAAGCATATGAAGCTGGATTATTTATATTGATATTTTGAGGTTCTGATAATGCAGAACTAATATTTCCAAAACCAAAATAATGAGCTGATTGAATAGTATTTAATTCTCCAATACCATAACGAGAAAATGGTGAAGTATTTAGATCTTGACCAGCAGATGAAATAGCAAAGAAGAAAACGAAAATATATAGGATATTATTTTTCAACATTGAATTTTATAATATTATTAAGACCTTTTAGGGTTAAATTTTCATCTGCAAAGATGCTGTTTTTTTTAATTGTTTCTATTGATTTTAGAAAAGTAGTGTCCCCACCAGTAATTAAAACGTTTATTTCAGAGTATAATTCTTCATAAGCAAAAATATTTTGAATTATTTCTCCAATGGTACCGTTGACTACCCCGCTTATCATAGATTCCTCTGTACTTTTTCCAATCAATGAAGTTTTTTTAAGCTTGAAATTTATTGTAGGCAAGCTTTCTGTAAATCCACTTAAGGACTTCATTCTTAAATTAAATCCCGGAGAAATACTTCCCCCTAAATATACGTTCGAACTAGTTAGGAAATCATAGGTAATACATGTTCCAACATCAATTACTAAGTTATTATTATTTGGGAATATTGAGTATGCTCCAACAACATTAGCTACTCTGTCATGTCCCAAGGAATTAATTGAATTATACTTAATTTTAATAGGCAACTTTAATTTATAACTCATAACAATTAGTTGCGGAAAGGCCTTTAATATCTTTTGACATAAAGACTTATTTCCAACATTAGAGATTATTCCAGATTTGAAATTAATTTTTTTCAACTCATTTAAAACCTCATTTTGTTTGAGAAAAACAACTTTTAAAAGTTCCTTATTTTTAAATTTAGCAACTTTAACTCTAGTATTTCCTATATCTATAACTAAGCTCATATATATGAAAAATCCGACATTTAGTCGGATTAAATTTAATGTAAAAGAATTAATATTATTTAATCATTTGCAGAAGATTTTTCTGCTTTTACAATTGAATCCATATTAGGATTTTCTCCAGTAATATTAATTTCTTTATTGATTAAAGTGTCTCCGTCTTTTAAAGATGTAACTAAAACACTAGCTAAACTATCAGAATCCGAAGAAGTTTGATTAACATCGATATTTACAGTCAAATCTTTGCCGGGATTAGTTGAACAACAAGGCATTTTACAATCTGCTGAACATTCTTTAACCTCACTATTATTCATAGCTTTATTTTGATTTGAATTATGACCATCTCCTAAAATTGGAGCAATTACTAATCCTATTAAACAAGTAAGTTTAATTAGTATGTTCATAGAAGGTCCTGAAGTGTCTTTGAACGGGTCACCAACTGTGTCTCCAGTAACTGCAGCTTTATGAGCATCAGAGCCTTTAAAAGTCATTTCACCATTTATTTCTACTCCGGCTTCAAAAGATTTTTTTGCATTATCCCAAGCTCCTCCAGCATTGTTTTGAAAAATAGCCCAAAGAACACCTGAAACAGTTACTCCGGCCATGTATCCACCCAACATCTCAGCAATAAGTAAATTATTTTCTGGATAAACTAGTTTTCCAAGTAATACAATTGCAATTGGAAATCCTATAGTTAACAATCCGGGTAACATCATTTCCTTAAGAGAAGCTTTTGTCGAAATGTCAACACATTTATCATATTCTGGCTTTCCAGTACCTTCCATAATCCCTGGAATTTCTTTAAACTGTCTTACTACTTCATTTACCATTTCCATGGCTGCTTTTCCAACAGCATTCATTGCTAAGGCAGAAAACACAACAGGAATCATACCACCAACAAATAACATTGCAAGTACAGGTGCTTTAAAAATATTAATTCCATCAATTCCTGTGAAAGTAACATAAGCAGCAAAAAGTGCCAATGAAGTTAGTGCTGCAGAAGCAATAGCAAATCCTTTTCCTGTAGCTGCAGTAGTATTACCAACAGCATCTAAAATATCAGTTCGCTCTCTTACGATAGGATCTTGTTCACTCATTTCAGCAATTCCTCCAGCATTATCAGCAATGGGGCCAAATGCATCAATTGCTAATTGCATAGCAGTAGTTGCCATCATGGCTGATGCAGCTAAAGCAACTCCGTAAAAACCTGCAAGAGCATAAGAAGTCCAAATTGCTGCAGCAAATAATAAAACAGACGAAAAGGTTGATATCATTCCAGTAGCTAATCCTGCAATAATATTAGTTCCTGCACCAGTACTAGATTGTTGGACAATTTTTAATACAGGTTTTGAACCCAATCCAGTGTAATATTCAGTGAAAGCGGATATTCCTGCGCCAACAACTAAACCAACTAAACAGGAATAAAATACTCTCATTGAAGAAATGTCTTTCAGCCCCTCCCCAAAGAAATTCATTTGCATAGTTTCTGGTAGCATCCACGCTACCAAACCATAACAAGCTATAGCAACCATTATAATTGAGGACCAGTTTCCAATGTTTAAAGCTTTTTGGACATCGGCCTCTTTAGCGTCATTGGATGAGATTTTGACTAATAGAGTTCCAATTAGAGAAATAATAATACCTACTCCAGCGATTGACATAGGCAATAGTATTGGTCCAATTCCACCAAAAATATCTTGAATTGCTCCACCCATATCCTTAATAACATAATTACCTAAAACCATTGCGGCTAAAACAGTGGCTACATATGAACCAAATAAATCTGCACCCATTCCCGCAACATCTCCAACGTTATCTCCAACATTATCTGCAATAGTAGCAGGGTTTCTTGGGTCATCTTCAGGAATGTCAGCTTGTACTTTTCCGGCTAAATCAGCTCCAACATCAGCAGCTTTGGTATATATACCACCACCAACTCTAGCAAATAAAGCAATAGATTCAGCACCTAAAGAAAAACCAGCAAGTGCCTCTAGAACTATCGTCATTTGATCAGTATTTGTCCACTGACTTCCCATAAAAACTTGATAAAAAATTATGAAAAACATGGTAAGTCCTAAGACTGCTAATCCTGCAACGCCAAGCCCCATGACAGTACCTCCTCCAAAAGAAACTTTCAATGCATTTGGCAAACTTGTTTTTGCAGCTTGTGTAGTTCTAACATTTGTTTTTGTGGCAATTTTCATGCCCATATTTCCAGCAAAAGCAGAAAATATAGCTCCAATAATAAAAGCAAAAACAATAAAGTAAGTAGTGTCCATGAAAAAAGCGATACTAGCTAAAGCAACACTTGAAATAATAACAAAAATTGTTAGCAACCTATATTCTGCATTTAAAAATGCCAAAGCACCCTGATAAATATGATCAGAAATCTCCTTCATTTTTCCGTCACCGGCATCTTGTTTCATTACCCAAGATTTTTTAACTAGCATATAAGCTAGTCCTAATAAAGCCATAGCGATTGGCATCCAAATCATCATTGATCCCATATATTGTTTTTTTAGTATTAATTTTAGGACTGCGAAATTATATTTTTAAACATTATTCTGCAAATATGAAGAACTAAATATATTATTTACAGAGGAAATTAGAATAACACATATTAGTTTTTTAAGGTTATTTACACAAAAATGTCTTGTTTTTAGTAATATTTAACCAGACAATTCTGAAATCAAGTATATTTAATTCATTAATGAAAACCATATTATATATAATTTTTAGCTATCCGCTGTTTATAATTGGCCAAAACAAGAATTTAAATAAATATATTCCTTATGAAACAACCAGTCATATAACTCATCCTGTAATTGAAATTAAAGTTTGGGCACATATTATCCAAAAAAATGAAAAAAACATTCAAAATTTTAGCAAAGACTCAACTGCTATTATTAAACAACATTTCAAATGGATTAACGAGACATATGCCTCTCTTAAGCCACCAACACTATCAAATTCAAAAGGAATTAAACCCTTCATTAAAGATAGTAGAATTAAATTTAATCTTGACACTATAACTTTTCATGTCAATGAATATGATTGGGACAGATTAAAAATAGTTCCAGAAGAAAATAAAAGTAAATGGCTTGAGATTTTAAAAATCGATCCTGATTCAAGCACATTACTTGTTAAACCTAACAGTAATCTCTACAGTCCAATTTCAGACAGCATCATGATAAAAGAAACAAGATTTAGTAATGGTTTATACCACGTAAAAAAAATATTAGAAGATGGTGTTAATTCCTTGATATTTCTAGAAGAAGATATATTCATTTCCGAAGAAATGACTGGCTATGTAAGTTCTTTTAAAAAAGTTGATAAAAATTGTAGTGATGATAATTGGATTAAATATACTAATAAAAATAAAAATTATTTACACATTTTCTATACTGGATCATCTGCAGATGTCCCTGGGTTTGGATGTGGACCGTCTCCGTTTTTTTTAAATATTTCGAAAGCGAATTACGGTGGGAAATATGCAAATGCACAACTAATAAGTCATGAGATAGGTCACTGTTTAGGGCTAAGCCACACCGATAATCCTCAATTTAATGATCTGCCACGCTCAGATAAATTTGGATGGATTAAATGTAATGATTACAACACTAGTAATAATATAATGGGTTACAATACGTGTAGACGATATTTATCTCCACTTCAAATTGCCTATATTCATTATAAATATTCAACTTTTGAAAACCTTAATTATACTTTAAAAAATATATTACCAAATAATAGTACAACGCAAATAAAATACAATACTACATGGGAGAAAAATATTATTGCAACTGGTATTATTGTAGTAAAAAAAAATCAAACACTTACGGTTAAGAAAAATCTAATTATTCCAGAAAACGGAATTATATTTTTAGAGAAAAATAGTAGCATTGTTGTAGATGGAGGGAAAATATATTCGCCATCAAAAAATTGGGAAGGGATCGTAGAGAAAAATATTAAAAAAAGAAAAAAAGAAACTCAGCAGTCCCAATTAATAGAATTGTTAAATAATGGGACAATACTTTACTGATCAATCTCGAATTCTGGTTTTGGCTTAACCTTTTCCTCCACCCCCAACTTTTTTAAAAATTTATTAAACTTTGTTGAGTCATTTTTCTTTTTAGAAAGATTGATGTCTTTTAAAATAGGTTTATTAAATTCTACCTCTTCTTGTTCTATTTCATCATTTTCTAACTCAAATTCTTCGGGCTTTATTTGAGGCTGCTTAATTTCGCCTTTGATTATTTTCTTTATAGTTTCTTTTTCGTTTTTAATTTTAACTTTTCTTTCATTTTTAATTTCCGACTTATCAAACCCATAAGTCAAATCATCCAAAGGCCCCCAAATTTTCAAATACAACTGTTTTCCTTCAATTTTATTTTCTTCAACAATATTAGATTTTGATTTATTTTTTTTGACTATATCTGCCCAGTTAAAATTAAGATGATAATCCACCAAATCATTCATTTTATAATTTCCATAAAATGTAAAATCTAAAACATTGTTATTGAAGTTTGTTTTTGAAATTTTCAAGGTGCCATTAGAAAAAATGATGTTTGAATTAAAGTTTTTAAAATTTACTTTACTAATTCTTTTGTCATAATAATCAATGTCAATAATATTTCTAGTTATTACACTTTTTTTAAAAAATAAAATAATGTCATTTAAAAAATTATTTTCTGAAATAACAAAATTTTCAAATAAATTTTCAGATTTAAATTTTGATTTTTGTTTATTAAAATTAGATTCAGAATCAAAAACTAATGTGGAGCTAAAGTCACTAGAAAATTCTCCGTTAATTTGCTCGTTTATGAGAAATTCCTGATTAAAATTATCAAAGGATTTCATAAGTTTTTTAGAGTTTATACGAAATAAATCTCCATTAATAAACCATGTTTGATTTTTAGCATTTAGATCTGAATTATAAATATTTAGACTTGCAGCTCCATCAAAAGACTCCAAAATTAGATTTTTAATACTCAAGCTATTATTGAAAATTATTTTTTCAGCAGAAACATTTGAAGCGATAAATGAATCATAGTAAATTTCATCTGCAATTAGTGCTCCCTCGAACTCGAACTGGTATTTTTTGCCTGAGGAGTCTTTAACTGAAAAAAGTTTAATAAAATCATCTAAATGAAATTTAGTCATGTTTAAATCATAAATAATTTTTAACTTTTTTGAATCTGAGAACATCATTTTATCCCAGTTTTTAATACTCATTTTTAAATCGAAATCATCTTTATTAAATGATGATTTTTTAGTAACTATAGCTATTTCTTTTTTTGAAAAATTTAAGTCCAAATTATTTAGTTTTATGTGGATACTTTTTAGATTGTCTTCTAAAACTATTTTTTTACTATTCAGTTTTCCATTTATCTTTTCAAATAATAAATTTCCTTTTTTAGTGATTATTTTTGATTCTAGTGTGAATCCTGTTTCACCTTCTAAACTTATATCCTTTAAGTAATTGGAAAATACATTGTTGTTTAAATCTATTTTACCGTTAAGACTAAAGGAATATATTGGATCCTTGAAGTTTGAAATTGAACCAAATCCATTCAATGTTTTTTCATTAATTAATGAAGAAAAGTTGATTATTTTAAGCTCTTGTTTTTGATTATTAAATACTCCCTGAAAATTAACCTTGTCTAACTCAATATCATTTAATTTATCTTTTAGATATGCATCTAAAGCGTTAAAATTTACAGAAAAATTAAGTCTTTTATTATTATTAAGCTCTCCGTTTAAATGACCTTCAAAATTTAAAATTCCTTTTGAAATATATTGCTTTGATAGTTTAACATACTTTTTTGGTAGAACGCTAAAAATATCTAATATTTCAATTTGATTTCCTTTTATTTTCAGATCTACTATGTCCTTTTCAGCACTTAAGTAATTGCCTTGAACAAGGAAATTCATCTTCCCAATTTCAAATCCTCCTTTTTTAATGTTTATAGAAAATGGATTGTTGATTACATGCAATTCAACCTCCGTTTTGGTTGTTTTAGAATTTATGTAATTAATGTCATCTAAAATAAAAGTGTTTACTTTCATATTTGAAACAATATTTAAGTCATATTCCTTGTTTGAAAATTGCCCAATTAGGTTAGAATTATTGACCTTGAAATCGAATTCTTGATTCAATAATGAATTCTTGTAACTTATTTTAAAATCTATAAGGGTAAACTGATTTAATAAAAACTTGAAACTTTTATTCTCTGAATTGTCATTTTTTTTAAAAACTAAATAGTTTTTTTCGCTTTTCTCATTAGTTAAAACATTAAACGTTCCCTTAGTTAAAACAAGCTTTCTAACTATATATCTTTTATTGATTAAATCATATATGTCAAAATTTAAATACGCTTTGTTTGCATGTAGTAACGTATCATCAATAATAATTGGATCATTAATTAATACGTTTTTAAATTCTAATGAAATTGAAGGGAAATGAGTAAAAGCGCTTAACTCAATATTTTCAACAATAATTGGGGATGTTAATTGTTGATTTATTTTTTCTAAAGCCAGCTCTTTTATTTCTTCACCATATATTTTGGTAATTATGAATAAACTTCCAGAAATTATTAAAATAAGAAATATTAGAATTAATATAATATATTTTGTAAGACGATAAATCATAATTTATTGGACTATAATACTATCCAATGACGATTTTATTTCTGCAATATCTAAAGAATATTGTGCCTTTAAATCTTCTTGTATAGGATCTTTGCTAGGAACATTTAGTTTTAGAGGATTCTGGGGCTTGCCATTAATGTAAACTCTGTAATCTAAATGAGGCCCTGTACTAAGTCCAGTGCTTCCAACTTCACCAATTTTCTCGCCTTGCTCAACATATGAACCAACTTTTATCCCCTTTTCAAATTTTAAAAGATGTAAATATTTTGTAACAACATTACCAAATGCATGTTTTATTTTAATCATATTTCCAGCACCTCTGGATCTAGCTGCAAAAATAACTTTACCATCCCCAGTTGAAACAACATCAGTTCCGCTAGGAGCTGCATAGTCAACCCCATAATGAGGTCTGTATATTTTCTTAATAGGATGCAATCTTCTGTGAGAAAACTTAGATGAAATTCTTTTATATTCTAATGGTGCTGATAATAGTGCTCTTTGCATACTTTCACCAGTCTCATTGAAATAATTTTCTACTTTTTTAGAAACTGGCAGATATTTAAAAGCATAAAAATCTTTTCCTTTATGATTAAATAAAATGGCTTTTATATCTCCAGTAGCTAAAAATTTATTATCGACGTATCTAGATTCATAAATTAATTTGTAGCTGTCATTTGGTTGAATATCAAAAAAATCAATGGTCCATGAATATAAGCTGGCAATTTTTGAAACCAAAGCTGGTGATAGTTTTTTATCTATAAGGCTTTGCCAAAGACTAGTAGATATTTTTCCTCCTACTTTTAGTATTCTTCGTTCAACTGTCTTCTTGATTTTTTTTATTCTTAAAGAATCTAAAAAACTTATTACAATAATCTCAGTTAGAGAATGCTGATAAACTAAGTTTGATAATACATTACTGTCTCGATGAAATACTGTATAATATTTGTCTCCAGGAAAAATATTTCTTATATCATAGATGCTTCTAAAGTCAGTTCCTAGCTTGTGGATTTTTTCATAAGAAACCTTATGCTCTTGTAAAATCTGACTAAAACTTTGGCCATTTTTTACAGTATTGCTATCAATAATGAACTCTTTAACGCTAAATCCATGAATTTTTTTAAACTGGGGATAATCAATGACTTTTTTTGAAAGCTCTTTGAAATCTAAAGTTTGATCATTGTTTTTGCAATTAGACAATGAAAATATAGAACATATAGTGAAAAAAAATAAAATGGAACTCTTGATTTTTATTATCATAATAATTACAATAATAATTCAACGCACTTCATGTGCTGTACAAATTGCTACAAATTATAAACAATAAAATGTGTTTTAAACAATCAATAAAAATTACTTAAATGAACTAAGTTTATATGCTCTTTTTGTCTATTTTTTTTAAAAAAAACTATTCCAAGTGAAAATAGGTCTAAACTTAACATAACTTCTGAGCATTTACATATTTCAATCCAGGCTTCTCTCATTTCATGAGACCAATTAATGTCATCAAAAATAAAAATTGACTCTTCTTTCACATACTCCAAAGCCCAGTAAAAGTACTTTAGAGTTGCTTCTTTTGAGTGGTTGCCATCAAAAAATATTAAGTCAAAGTTTTTTTTTAAAATATCAGGCAATATTTCATCAAAAGAATTATTAATTAAATGGATGTTATTTAATTTTAATTTGTTAAAATTTTTTTGTGCCCACTTGCAAATTATAGGATCTGCTTCAATAGTAGTTACCTTTGCTCTTTTATCGGTATTAGCAAAGTATGACGTTGTTAACCCTAGAGAGGTTCCAATTTCAAGTATATTTTTTTTTTGAAAAAAAACTGATAGTCTAAATAATAATTGAGCTTTTTTGGACTTAGATTGTACTTTTTTGGTTAGCTCCCCAATACTAATATTGGAGGATTTTATTGTTTTCGATCCTGCTCCAAAATCTTTTGTATTTATTTGTTCTTTTTGCTTTTTAAGCTCTTCTCTAACATGTTCAATTCCTAAGAAAGCATAGTATTTAATAGAGCTGTCAAGTACATTTTCTATAAAATTATGTACTAGTGGAGAATGAATATTATATTTATTAGTTCCTTGGGTTACAAATTTTAAATAGAAGATGATTTTTTTTATCATTCTCAAATTTAAACGTTTAGTTGTTCTATTTAAAATTTTATTAAAGACATTATCTATTAGATTTGTAGTTATGGAAAGTCAAAATGACAAAAAAGAGCTATCTTTTTTAGGACATTTAGAAGAGTTACGCTGGAGGTTAGTCAGGTCTAGTATTGTAATAATTACTGCTGCAGTTGTTTTATTTTATTTTACGGATCCTATTGTACAGGAATTTTATATAAACATGTCTTCTACTTCTTTTCCTACCTATCAGTTTTTTTGTTTTCTTTCTGAAAAATTAAATATAAGTGATGCGCTTTGCGCAAATGATATTCCAATTCAAATCCAATCCATTGAAATGACTAAACAGTTTTCTACAAATATGTATTTTGCACTTATAGGAGGATTAATTATTTCCTTTCCTTTTACATTTTATCAAGTCTGGTCTTTTGTTAAGCCTGGCCTTAACATAAAAGAATTAAAAGCAACAAAATGGATTGTATTTAGTGCTAGCTTATTATTTTTTACTGGAATTTTATTTGGGTATTTTTTAATTAGTCCGCTATGTGTTCAGTTTTTTGGAGGTTATAAATTAACTGCTCAAATTCAGAATAATTTTACAATAAGTTCTTACATGTCCATGATAACAACATCAACTTTTTTATCGGGATTGTTTTTTGAACTCCCCATTGTAATGTATATTTTAGCAAAACTTGGAATTTTAAGTGCTGATGTATTAAAAAAATACCGTAAGCATTCTTTGGTTGGTATTTTAATTTTGTCAGCTTTAATAACTCCTCCAGATGTGGTGAGTCAGTTATTGGTTTCTTTTCCAATTTATGCTTTATATGAATTTGGAATTATTATTGTAAAAAGAGTTGAAAATAAAAACTTAAAAGAAATTTATTCAGAAGAAAAATAACCTAAAATAATGGAACTAAAGACAATAAATATTAGTAAATCTTATAAAGGGATTAAAGTTGTAAAAGGCGTTTCTGTGAATCTTAAAAAAGGTGAAATCGTTGGTTTATTAGGTCCCAACGGAGCTGGAAAAACAACAACTTTTGACATGATAGTAGGTTTAATTAGTCCGGATTCTGGTAATATTTTTCTAAATGAATTAAAAATTACAAATATCCCAATGTACAAAAGATCTAAAATGGGTATCGGCTATTTACCTCAGGAAGTTTCTGTATTTAGAAAACTTTCTGTAGAAGATAATATTAAAGCAATCTTAGAAATGTCTGATCTTTCAAAAAAGGAACAAAGCGAAAAATTGGAAGAACTAATTAACGAATTTGGATTAAATTATGTAAGAAAGAACCTAGGAAGAAATCTTTCAGGTGGAGAAAAAAGAAGAACAGAAATTGCTAGATGCTTAGCCAACGAACCAGATTTTATTTTGCTTGATGAACCTTTTGCAGGTGTAGATCCAATTGCGGTAGAAGATATCCAAAGAATAGTAATGAAATTAAAAAAGAAAAATATAGGGATTTTAATTACTGACCATAATGTTCAAGAAACATTGTCAATTGTTGATCGAGCCTATTTACTTTTCGAGGGTGATATACTTAAAGATGGTACTGCTGAAATACTTGCCCAAGATGAACAAGTTAGAAAAGTATACTTAGGACAAAAATTTGAATTAAACAAGAAACCTATTGATTTTTAGGATGGCATTAATTCTAAATATTGAAACCTCAACTAAAACCTGTTCTGTCAACTTATCAAAAGACGGAATTTTATTAGACTACAGAGAAATCACTAGTGAGAAATATGTACATAGTGAAAAGCTACATTCACTTATTCAAGAGACTTTTAAATCTCTTAGTGTTGAATTTCAAGAGCTTAATGCAGTTGCAGTTTGCTCCGGACCAGGTTCGTTCACAGGGTTAAGAATTGGAGTTGCATCAGCAAAGGGAATAGCTTTTGCCCTGGGTATACCACTTATTAGTATGAACTCCATAAAAATAATGATTGAATGTTTCAAACCAGAATCTGTAAATAAAAATGCAATTCTATTTCCTATGATAGATGCCAGGAGACAAGAAGTTTACACTGCTGGATTTAATTCAGAAAAGAAACAATTAACAGACATATCATGTCCAGAGATTAACGAAAATTTCATAACAAAATATGGCAAATATGAAGAGCTTTTATTTTTAGGAGAAGGTGCTTTGAAATTCAAAAACATGTTTAAAAAAAGTCCTGTATTAATTATTGATGAACCTTTAAATTCTTCAAGAGGAATGTCGCTTTTTACCTTTAAAAAATTTTCTAAGAAGGAGTTTGAAAACCTGTCTTATTTCAACCCTTTTTATTTAAAAGATTTCATTCCTGGATAAAAAAAATACAAATTGTTATCATAGGTTTAAAATTATACAGATATTAGCCGCGAAATTTAAAACTGAAATAGTTTGTACTATAAAGAAGCTTCCGAAGAAACTCCATTAGTTTCTTTAAATCCCGACAAAGGCGTACTAATAATAGATGGAAATTGCAACTCAGAAGCACCAGATGAATTTTTTAAAGAAATTTCAGGATGGATAGCTTCTTATTCAAAGAATCCCAAGGACATTACGACTTTAACAATTAATTTAGGCGGAATTAATATCTCCTCTTCAAAATATCTTTTGAATATTATTTACCAATTAGAAGCTCTCCAAAAAAATGGTTGCAAAGTAAATATTAGATGGGTTTACAATAATGGTGAAGATGGTAATTATGAGCTTGGAAAAGATTATTCTGAAATGGCTTCAGTACCTTTTGAATTTATTGAGAACTTTGTTTCCAATATTTAATTTTTCTAAATTTAAAAATACTATTTTATGAAAAAATCTACAACCCAAATCTTAATTGTAATTCTAATTTCTATTATTACTGTATCATGTAAAGAGAAAAAAGAAGTAAGTCAAGTTGAAGAAACTGCTGTAGAAAAGAAAATTGTTAGAAATATTGAGCCAGGAAATGGAATGAGTATTGCTTTTGTTAATAGTGATACAGTATCAAAATATTATGAGTTTGCAAAAAAAATTCAAAAGACATTAACTTCAAAACGATTAGAAGCTGAAAACCAAATCAAAAATAAATATTTTGCATACGAACGTCTAGTTAAGGAATTTGAAAAAGCTTCTCCAATAATGGGCGATAGAGAAAAAATGGAAAAAGCTCAAAAAATTAGATTGTTGGAACAAGAAATTATGCAAGTTGAGCAACAGCTATCTGAGCAAGTTTCTAAAGAAGAATTACAATTAACTCAAAGTTATATTTTAAAAACAAATGAATTTATGCAAGAAATTGGAGCTTCTCTAGGTTACGACTATGTAATGAGCTTTAGAATTGGAGGCGCAATGCTGTATGCTAACGATAAAAACAATATAACCAGTGATATCATTAAATTGCTAAATCAGCGCTACGAAACCTCAAAATAAAAAAGGTTTTATCAATTTTTCTCGTATATTATTCTAAATATATGCTATGAACTTTTTGGTTCTTATTGAAAAATATCAAAATGCAATCATCGGTGCATTAATTGTTCATGTCTTGATTTTTGTTTGGTTAAATGTTCAAAATGTTTCATTTTATGTTATTCAGCCTAAAGAAAAAATTGTAGCAACTCTTGATTTTACAGAAAAACTTATTGTGCCTACTGCTGAGAACAGAATTAATAATTCTTTAATTGAAGATGTTGAATTAACAAATTCAGCTTCTAATTATGATCAAAAAAAAGAAATTTCAGCTTCTCAAAAAGAATATCTTTCTCAAGAAGTAATTGATGAAGTCAAAAATTATGAAAAAAAACAATTTGACGATTTCGGCAAAGACAATCCTACTATTAAAGAAAAAGCAAAAGTTCAAGAAATAGTTGCTGAAAATGAAATCGTTAATAAATCACTAGGGAAGACATCTAATGCAACTGCAAAATATTTTTGTAAAGATAGAAATATGAGAGTTCAGCAAATACCATCGTACATGTGCAATGAAACCGGAACTGTAAGACTTAACATTAAAGTAAGTCCAAAAGGGGAAGTGACGGATTGTAAAATAGATGATGCTCTAACTAATACTTCTAAATAGTTGCTTATTAAAAAATGCTTTGAATTATGCTAAGAATTGGAAATTCAATCAAGACTTTTCTAAAACACAAAAACAAATAGGTTGGATTGAGTTTATTTATATTTCACAGTAATTAAAAATTAAAAATGCGATATCTTTTATATTATTTAATAATACTTGCAATCCCTTTCAACTATACATTTGCTCAGAAAGACGGATTATTGAAAAATGAGAAAATCACTACTTACTGGGATAATGATGAAAAACAAGTAAGAAGTATTGGTTTTTATCAAACAAGTGGATATTCTAATATTGGAGCTAAGACAGGGAAGTGGATTCACTTTTATAAAAACGGTAAGACTCAAGAAATTAGTAACTATTATAAGGGGGAATTAAACGGCATTTATAAATCTTATTATCTAAATGGAAATCTTAATATTAAAACTTTCTATGTTCTTGGAAAAATAGATTCCATTTTTGAAGCCTACTACGAAAATGGTCTACTAGCAGAAAAAGGATCGTATTTAATAAATCCTAAAATTTCATTTAATGATACATCAGGTCTTGATTATTGGATTAAAAAAAGTGAAAAAATAAGATCGTCAAAATATAATCGTTGGGAATATTTTTATGAAAAAGGTGAGTTAATGGAAAAATCACATTTTAATAAAAATGATTCTACAGAACTAATTGACTTTTTTTATGATCAATCAGGAGAAGTCCTAATAAATAATGGGAAAGGGATTCGAAAAACTTATTATCCTTCAAATAAAATAAAGTCAATTGTTGAATATAGCAATGGCCAAAAAAATGGATTATATCAACTTTTCAAACCAAACGGAGAAATACGAAAAACCGGGAAATACAAAGATGGAAAAATTACTGGCAAATGGATAGAGCTATTTATTACTTCTGATAGTATTTACCAAAAAACAGAATATAAAAACGGAATGAAGAATGGTAAGTTCCAAGAGTTTTATTCAAATGGAAATATTAATATAGATGGGGAATACTTAAGTGGTTTAAAAAACGGGATTTGGAGTTATTATTTTGTAAATGGATCTTTGGATATGAACGGAGGGTTTTTAAATGATCAACAAGATGGGTTTTGGACTTTTTATTATCCAAAGGGATTAGAATATTACAAAGGAGAATTTTCTAATGGTCAAAAAACTGGGAATTGGGAATTTTTCTATAATGATGGTGCTCTTTGGAAAAAAGGAGAGTTTAAATATGATCAAAAAAATGGCTTTTGGCGAACAAAATTTGAAAATGGCATGATCGCAATGGAAGGAAATTATTCAATGAATAAAGAGGATGGACTATGGAAATCATGGTATGGAAATGGGCAATTAAAGGATGAAGGATCTTTTAATTTAGGAAAAATGAATAATAGTTGGGTAGGTTACTACACTAATGGTCAGAAAAAATATTCTGGAGAATATGAAGATGATTATAAAATAAATCAATGGACTTACTGGTCAGAAAAAGGTGATATAATTGAGACTAGGAATTATATAGTAGAAAGTAGTAAAAGCAACCTTTTTATAAATGACACGAGAGTTGTAAAAAAGTCGGTTGCGGATGGCAAATGGATAAAATATAGTGAATATGATCAAAGCATAAAAAGTGAAGAAAATTATGCAGAAGGTAAGCTACACGGAAGGTGTACTTATTTCTATCCTGGAGGAATAATAGCTAATCGAATAGTAAACTATAAAAATGGCTTGATGGAGGGCAACTATCAAAACTTTAACAGGAAGGGTAGTCTTATTTCAGAGACCAATTATAAAAAAAATAGAAAGAATGGGGATGTTAAAATATATAGTAAACGAGGAAAGCTAATTTCTCATTTCATTTATAAAGATGGATTAAGAATAAAAGACGAAATTAAAAAGATAAACTTCCAATATAATTCTCCGACTCAAAAAAAATAATTAATTTGTATAGCAAATAATTATTATTAATGCTCCATTTTTCATCAAAAAGATTCTTATTCTGGGTTATTCTTAGTTTAATTCATTCACAAAACATCCTAAGCCAAGATGCTGTTGTAAAGGGGCGAATTATTGACGCCAAAGACTCTGAGCCACTAATTGGGGTGAATATTCAAACCCAAGATCATCTTGGAACTGTAACAAATATTAATGGAGAATATCAACTAAATTTAAAACCTGGCAACTATAATGTCATATTCAAATATATTGGGTACAACAAAATCACAAAAAAAATATCGGTTCAAGAAAATCAAATAACTAATATTAATCTTAAGCTTTTTGAAGATGTCAATCAGTTAGAGGAAATGGTTATTTCTGCTAGTAAATATGAACAAAAACTTGGCGAAGTTTCAGTTTCAATGTCTATTATAAAACCTGAACTAATTGAAAACAAAGCAACTAGAGATGCAGAATCAATAATTCAACAAGTTCCGGGAGTTCAAATCAATGAAAATCAAGCTAGTATTAGAGGCGGTAGTGGATGGAGCTATGGAGCGGGAAGTAGGGTGCTTGTCATGGTAGATGGAATGCCAATGCTGGCTGGTGATGCCAACGATATAAAATGGTCTGCAATTCCTTTGGAAAACATCTCTCAAATTGAGGTTTTAAAAGGCGCCTCTTCTGTTCTTTACGGATCTTCTGCTCTAAATGGTGTGATTAACATAAGGACTAAATATCCAAAGGATGAGCCAATTACTAAAATTAACATCTCCAATGGGTTTTACATGCCTGGTTATGGGAAAAGGAAAGGCACTTCTTTAAGTCGGCGGGGATTCAATATTAGATAAAAGAGGAAGTCAAACTTGGTGGAATTCTCCTAGAGGATACGCACAAGGGAATTTCACGCATTTAAGAAAAATAAATGTAAATAATGAATTGGTTTTAGGTGGCTCTTTTATGAAAGATCAAGGTTACAGACTTGGGTCAAATGATCAAAGAATTAGAGTCAATGGAGGCTGGAAACACTTTTCAAAAAAATACAATGGTCTATCTTATGGAATTAATTTAAATACCAATTTCAATAAGAGTACTACATTCTTTCTTTGGGAAAGTGCTGATAGCGTGCTTCATGCTCTTGGTGGTACTAGTGATTCTACTACTACAATGAGCACTTCTTCCACATCAAGAATAATGATAGATCCATACATCTCTTACATTAGTAAAAATGGTAACGAGCATCAATTAAAAACTAGGTTTTTTAGAACAGATAATAAAAACAATACTAATCAAGGGGCTTCTTCAGACTATTACTTTTCAGAATACCAATTCCAAAAAAGATTTGATAATAAACTTACCCTCACAAGTGGGGCAATGAGCTCCTATACTTTGGTTAAATCACAACTTTATGGTGATCATAACTCTACCAATATTGCAGGTTATATTCAAGGAGATAAAAAATGGAACAAATTCAATATTACAGCAGGAATGCGAATGGAGTATTTTAAAATAGATAGTGTTCAATCAAAGGGGAAATTATTTAATACCGATTTAAATATTCCTTTTCAACCTGTCTTTAGATTTGGAGCTACCTACCAGCCAATGGAATATACCTTTTTAAGAGCCTCATATGGTCAGGGTTATAGATTTCCATCAATTGCAGAAAAATATATCTCTTCAGCCGTTGGGCCCTTAAATGTTTTTCCAAATCCAAATTTAGAACCAGAATATGGGTGGAGTGCAGAATTGGGACTTAAACAGGGTTTTAAAATTAAAAACTTTAAAGGCTACTTTGATGTTTCTGGGTTTGTTACTAGATATACTAATATGATGGAATTCATATTTGGAATTTACAATTCAAATGGCGATGATTTATCTTACGATTATAACCAATTTATTAGTTTAATAACTCAGGGTGGCAACAGTCAATTATTAAATAATATCAATAACTTATTTGGTGCCAGAAGTACCAATATTCAGAATGCAAATATTCCAGGGTTTGAAATAAGTTTAGTCGGTCAAGGTGATCTATCAGAAAATATCAGTTTTTCTATTCTAGCTGGATATACTTATATAAACCCCACTGCCTTAAATCCTGACTCAACATATTTATCTACTTTTAGTAATCCAGACACAATAATCCCAAAGAATTCGATACTAAAATATAGAAATAAACACTTAGCTAAGCTTGATTTTCAAATAGACTATAAAAAGTTTTCTTTGGGGATGAGTGCTAGATACACAAGTTTAATGAGAAATATTGACGCTATTTTAGAAACTCAAAATATAAAAATTACAATAGTTGACACAAATAATATTATTCAGCAATTACCAACTAATCAAGCTGTATTAAAAGACAATGATAAATACAGAGCTTCTAGAATGACCGGCGACATAATTTTTGATGCTAGAATAGCCTATCAAATAAATAAAAAATCAAAAGTTTCTATTTTAATGAACAATCTTCTAAATAGAGAATATACTAATAGACCAGGAAATGTAATGCCTCCAAGAACAATTATTTGGCAATATTCATTAAGATTTTAGCGCATTACTAATTCAACAATTTCAAAAGCTATTTCTGTTTCATAGCCTTTTAAATTTATGAATTTTAATAGTTTTTGCTTTGAATTATAATCCCTTGGAGAACCCATTGACTGAAACTTCTTTGTAGTTTCCTCTAATCCTGCTTTTTTATACTCTTCGCTATCAATATTATCAAGGGCTAGTTCAATATAATTTTCCTCAATACCTTTTTGGGCAAGGTGATGCCTGATTTTTAACTTCCCCCACTTGTAAAAACTAAATCTATCATGGACAAAAGCATTGGCATATCTTTGATGATCGATGAACTTATTTTTTTTTAGTTCGTTAATTAAATTATGTTTTTGAGTAATTTTTAAAGTGTATTTTGAACAAAACACTAGGGCTTCTTTTGAGGTCAACTCTTTTTTTGAACATTTATTAGACAAAAAAAGATAGGCTTTTTTATAATCTTCGCTTGACATTATTTAATCAAAATCCAAGAAGATATTTTATGGCTTTTATTAATTGCTTTTTGTAGCCTATTTGCATTTTTCTTATTTGAAAATTTCCCAGCTGAAACTCTAAATAATTCGTTTTCAACATCTAACTTTCTAGCATTGATTCCTTTAAGGTTTAATTTACTAATTAAACTGTTGGCATTTAATTCATTCCCAAAAGAACCAATAACTACTTCATAAGACTTAGAATTTTTAACGGTTGAAATATTTTCTGGAGACTTAATTATTATAGAGTTAACGGTAGTATTTACTTTGTTCTTTGGTTGAGTAATGATTTTTTTTGGCGATATAACACTTATTGGGCTTAAATCTTGTATATCCGATTTTTGTTTTTGAAATGTAAACGGATTTAAATCAGAATAATTAAAATCCCCATTTTTCTTAAATAGTTGAGTTTTAAAAGGGATCCACGCAGAATAAAAAACAAGGATAATAACACTTGCTGCTATAGCCCAATTTTTAATCTGTGAATTGCTAATTCTTGACGGATCTAAATTAACTACTTTATTTATTTTATTTTCAGACTTAAATTCCTCAATATTAATTGGTCTAAGACCATAAGATAATGTTAATAAATTATTAGATTTTTGTTTAAAATTTAAAACCCCTTGAACCCTAAATAAAACACCAATTCCATCAAATTCAAACTGATTTTGATTATCCAAATTTTGATTGATTTCTATAAGTAATGAGCCTAAAAATTCCAAAGATTCTTGATAAGTAATATTTTTATTTTGTGCAACAGCGTTAACTAATAAACCATCATTATTTACAAGATTTTTATTGAATAAAATTTGTTTAGATGGAGGGGAAATAACTGTTTTATGAAGCTCTAATTTTGCTGGAGAATATTGCGCAACAAAACCACCTAGGTTAGGGAAAATTACACAATCATGCAATTGGAGTAACTCTTTTAATATTTCATTTATGTTAAACATTTTATGTTGGTAAAAATAACAATTATTGTATTAAGATTCCAAATAGATCTTGCTAAATCAACATAACTATTTTTTAAGCGCCTTAAAAACCTTAACTGCTTTGTCGTTGCCAATTAGTGATTCCAATTCTTTGAGAGGAATTGTTTTGATCATCTTTACGGATTTATATTTTGTCAGTAGAATAGTAATTGTTTTATCTCCTATTCCCTCAATACTAGTTAATTCCGTTTTAACTAATCCTTTCATACGTCTATTTCTATGATGAGTTATTCCAAATCTATGGGCTTCATTTCTCATGTTTTGAATTACCTTGAGGGTGGGGGTTTTTTTATCTAGATATAATGGATATTGATCTCCAGGGAAATAAATTTCTTCAAGCCTTTTTGCAATACCTATTATTGCAACTTTTTTATTGAGTTTAAGCTTTTCTAAACTTTTTATTGCACTTGATAGCTGCCCTTTTCCTCCATCAACTATTATTAACTGTGGTAAGGATTGTTTTTCGTCCTTTAGTCTTTTATATCTTCTGTAAACAACCTCTTCCATAGAAGCAAAATCGTCTGGGCCCTCAACAGTTTTAATATTAAAATGTCTGTAATCTCTTTTGCTGGGTTTGCCATTTTTAAAAACTACACACGCTGCAACAGGATAATTTCCTTGAATATTAGAATTATCAAAACATTCCATATGTACTGGCAATTCATTAAGTCGTAAATCTTTTTTGAAAATTTCTAGCAGCTTTAAAGTTGGGGTTTCTGGGTTTTTAATGGCTTCTGTTTTTAAAAACTCTATTTTTTTTGCCAACGCGTTTTTCTTAGAAAGTAACAATAAAGCTTTTTTATCTCCCCTTTGTGGAATATGAAAATTAATTGGGTGGTCTAAAGAAATAATAAATGGGGATATAATTTCTTTAACATTGTCAAAAAAATCATTTAGACTATCGGCAATTACGAATGAAATAATTTCTTGCTCACTTTCATCTAATTTTTTCTTTACTACTGTTGTTTTTGATTTAGTTATTGCACCATTCATTACTTTTAAAGTATTCACAAAAGCAAATTTCTCATGGCTCACAATATTAATAGCCCCAAGTGAAGAAATATTTGAATCAACAACCACAGATTTAGCTTGAAACTTTTCAATATTTTTAATTTTAACTTTTATTTTTTCTGCTTCTTCGTATTGGTATACACTAGCATACTCCTTCATTTTGTCCCTCATTGATTTCAAAGCCTTGTAAGTATTTCCAAATAAAACTTGCTTCATGTTAATTAATCGTTCTTCATAATCACTAATTTCAACTTCTCCTTGGCAACATCCTTTGCAGTTGCCAATATAAAAATCAACTGCATTTTTAAAAACCCCATCTTCAATTTTCTCTATACTTAATTGGTGATCACAAGTTCTAATCTCAAAGTTATTCTTTACTAACTCTAGTACTGTTTTAACTACTTTAACAGAGGGATATGGGCCGAAGTATAACGATCCATCTTTGATTTTTTTTCTAGTATAAAAAACTCTAGGGAAAATTTCTTTTTTAATACATATCCATGGATATGTTTTGTCATCTTTTAATTGAATATTATATCTTGGTTGGTACTTCTTAATTAGAGAGTTTTCAAGAAGAAGAGCATCGATTTCTGAGTTAAGTTGAATAGTCTTTACAGTAAAGACTTTTTGAACCATTACTTTGGTTTTCTTATTTTCAAATTTTATCTTATTGAAATAAGAACTAACTCGGTTTTTAAGTTTTTTTGCTTTTCCTACATAAAGAAGATTCCCAGACTCTTCATAAAATTGATATACTCCAGGAACATTTTCCAAAAGTGAGATTTGCGCTTTTAAATTTACTGATTTCTCAACCGACATATCTTTCAAGAATGAACAAAACTATTTTTTCCTATTAATAGAATAATGTATTAACCCAATAAAAGCTTCTTTAGCAGATGATGGAGGGAGCTTCTCTAATTCTTTAATAGCAAGATCTTTGTACTCGTTCATTTTGCGTTCAGCATAGTCAATTCCTCCGTTTTCAATTACCATTGAAATGATTTTTTTAACTTTTGCAGGGTCTTGTTTGTCTTTTTTTATTGTATTAACTATCAAACGTCTTTTTTCTTTACTCACTTTTTGTAAAACATGAATTAAAGGCAACGTGAGTTTTCTTTCTTTAATATCTATTCCTGTTGGCTTGCCAATGTCGTTTGAAAATCCATAATCAAAAATATCATCTTTAATTTGGAAAGCCATACCTACAAAGATTCCTACTTGTTCCATAGTGGCAATGATTTTTTTATCATTAGTAACAGAACATGCTCCTGTACCGCAACAGGCCGCAACTAAAGATGCTGTTTTTTGTTCAATTATCCGATAATACACATCTTCGGTAATATCCATTTTTCTGGACTTTTCCATTTGCAGTAATTCTCCTTCAGACATAGCTTTAACTGCTTTACTTACTAAGTGCAATAAATCTATTCTATTTTCAGAGGTTGTGAGTAGAAGGCCCTGAGATAATAAAAAATCTCCTACAAGAACAGCAATTTTATTTTTCCAAAGTGCATTGATTGATAAAAAGCCTCTTCTTTCAAATGCATCATCGACTACATCATCATGAACTAAGGTGGCCGTATGAAGAAGTTCTATTAAAGAAGCTGCAGTATAGGTGCCATCTGTAACTTCTCCAAACATTTTTGCAGAAAGAAAAACAAAAAGGGGTCTAAGTTGCTTTCCTTTTCTTTTGATAATGTAATGAGTAATTTTATCTAAGAGCGCAACATCACTTTTCATAGCCAGCTTGAATTTTTTTTCAAACATGGCCATTTCCTCTTTAACAGGCTTCTTAATATCTTCTACCGTCATTATCAATTATTGGTAAATATCCAAAAATTAACTATGCAATTAGTTTTTGAATAAACTTATTTATTGGAGGGGGTCAAAACCTAGATTTTAAGGTAATTGTCTCTTTAAAATTAAGTATGTCTCCGTTGTTAGAAAAGCATTCAAAATAAACTAAATAAATTCCTATTGCAGCCTTTTGACCATACTGGTTAATTCCGTCCCAAGTAAATTCACCATTTGTACTTAAAAGTTCATTATTTAATATTTTTTTTATTAATCTTCCTTGATTATCAAAAACTGAAGCATTGCCAACTTTTCCTGGCAATTTAAATTTATAAGTAAAAATAGCTAGGTCTTCAAAACCATCACTATCAGGTGAAAAAACGTCATTTAAAACACTAAATATCGAATTTGAAATTGTAGATAAATAATATTGTGAATTAGTTTCTCCAGGTGTCCCCCACCCTACGCTTTCCGCAGCACTATGCCAAATTAGATTAGAGTTTGTGGAATAATTATTTAATAAAACTCTTTCTAATGAAACTCCCTCAGGATCTTTAATTAATTCAAAATGCATATCGCTAGTGTAACTGAACTTATCTAACAAAATAGAATCTGGATTTAAAATATAAATAGTTGCAGAATCGTTTGGGTAAGTAGGTAAATCCATTTGAATAAAAGTAGCAGGGTCATTGGTAAAGTAATCATTGATTATTTGACTAGAATCTTCAGTTAAAAGAGCAAATTCTCCAGGACTTAGTATATAGTGTTGATCTATTTTTTTATAGTTAGATATTCCGTTGTCATAATCAGCTATTAGATAATTATATATATCAAAAGAGCTATTACTATTATTAACAATTTCAAGATAATCAGATCCTCCCAAAATTGGGTCAAATAATACTTCATTAATTAAAACTTCCCCAAAAACTGCTGTGTCTGGAACTAGCAATTCTAAGGTGTCAGAAATTTGATTTTCAAATAAGTCTTCAATATTTAATATTGCTAATTCTAAAATTTGATTTCCATAAAAGGAGTCCTGAAAAGTCAACTCATATCCTGATAAAGTATTTATTACTGAAATTGGATTTGGAGAATTGCTATTTAATAACATATAATTACTTGTTAGTGTCGCACTATTATTAAGAGGTTCTGAATATTGAATTTCAAGGGAGTTCTCAGATTTTACAATAGCATTTTGAACTATTGGCGGAATAGTATCAATTATTATATTACCAGAAATATTTATATCGTCAAAATAAAAGTTGTCATTATTAGTTGAGGTGTGTTTACACCAAAGCCCTGAAAATGAAGAAAAAGTGTGCGTATTGTCAGTTGCACCAAGCTCATAAATAAAATTAGTTCCTCCTAAAGTATCACTCAATATCTCCCAGTTACCGTTAATGTCTCTATTAACTTTTACTCTAAATTCCGGATTTATTCCAAATGATTCATGTAAACTTGATGCTAATAATGTAGTATTAAATCCATCTTGTCTGTAAAGTTTTAATTTATCTAAGGATCCGTTTTCACCTACTCTAATAAAATAACCATCTAAATAGCCCTTTAAATTATTGTTGTTAGAAGTTAAGTAATATCTGAAATTATTGTTGTTAGATGGTGCAAAATCAAGCTTGACATAGAATTCCCAGAATATATTAGAGTTAAAATTTAAAGTGCCAGTTTGAACACTTAAGTAGGATGTATCTGTAGTTGATGGTGCGTTTAATTGAAGCTTAAAATCTGAATTAACAATGAATTCTAAGGTGTCTCCTTGCCAAGAAGGATTATTAGTAAAATCTCCGTCCGAAAAATCCTCGTTTAATTGACTAAAACATGGCTTTATTAAAAGAGAAAAAATAATTACAACGGCAATCGATCTCATGATGTTATTTTCTAGAAATAAATATACTACTTTTGAGCAAAGACAGAATATGAAATTAGCAATTATAGGATGCACAGGTCTTGTAGGCAATGTTATTTTGGATGTTTTAAATGAGTTTTCTTTACCAATAACTGAAATTATTCTAATTGCTTCTAAAAAAAGTATTGGCAAAAAAATAGTGTTTAGAAATGAAGAACTAACTATAATTTCTATTGAAGAATCTATAATTAGAAAACCAGACATTGCTATATTTTCTGCAGGCAGTTCTATTTCTGAAAAATGGGCTCTTAAATTTGCAGACAACGGAACTACTGTAATAGATAATTCTTCTTTTTTTAGAATGGATAAAACTATTCCACTTATAGTGCCGGAAATCAATGCAAATGAGATTAAAAAATCACATAAAATAATTGCTAATCCTAACTGTTCTACCATCCAAATGGTAGTAGCATTAAATAATATTCATAAAAAATTTGGACTTAAAAGATTGGTTATCTCCACTTATCAATCAGTTTCAGGAACTGGTGTAGCAGCAGTAAAACAAATGAATGATGAAAGAGCGGGGGTTAATGGCGAAAAAATATATCCTCACCAAATCGATCAAAATTGTTTTCCTCAGGGGGGTGATTTTTTAGAAAACGGATATACTTCAGAAGAAATTAAATTAATTAAAGAAACTCAAAAAATTTTCAATGATTATAAAATTAAAATTACTGCAACTGTAGTTAGAATTCCTGTTATCGGGGGGCATTGTGAATCTGTAAATATTGAAACTCATAAATCATTTCAGATGAATGAAATTATTGAAAGTTTAAAAAATTCTTCGGGAGTTAAGATTCAAGATAATCCAGCTAAATTTGATTACCCAATGCCAATTACAGCTCATCATAAAAATGATGTTTTTGTAGGAAGAATTCGAAGAGATGAAACTGTAAAAAATGGAATTAATTTATGGATTGTAGCAGATAATTTAAGAAAAGGTGCGGCAACAAATGCGGTACAAATAGCCGACTATATCATTAAAAATAATCTCTTGTAATTTTAAATGTCAAAAAAAATTAGTGAAGAAAAATCTAGCTATCTAGGTAGAGAGCCAATTCCAAAATTATTACTAAAACAAGCCCTTCCCGCTGCTGTAGGGTTCTTGGTAATGTCGATTAATATGGTAATTGACACTTTTTTTGTTGGTCAATATATTGGAGAATTAGCAATCGGAGCTATTTCAGTGATTTTCCCAATTTCATTTTTGTTTTCTTCCATTGGAATGTCAATTGGTATTGGGGGCGGAAGTATTGTTTCAAGAGCGCTTGGAGAAGGAAAAACTGAAAAAGCATTATTATCTTTTAACAATCAAATCACTTTAACAATTATACTAGCTATTATAGCACTTTTTGTTGGGTTATTTTTCAAAGTTCCAATACTTAATGCTTTTGGTGCAAAGGGGGGAATTATGCCTCTTGCACTATCTTATTTTTCTATTGTATTAATTGGAATTCCATTTTTAGCGCTGTCTATGATGGCTAATAATAATTTAAGAGCTGAAGGAAAAGCAAAAATTGCAATGGTAGCTCTTTTAATACCTTCTGTCTTAAATATTTTTTTAGACTATATTTTCATAGATATTATGAATTGGGGAATGGAGGGTGCTGGATGGGCTACTACTATTTCATATATTGGTTGTGCTTCATATATAGCATATTTCTATATTTCTGGAAGGGGAGAATTAAAAATCAGACCTGCACTTTTTATAATTAAAAAAGAAGTTGTTTACGAAATTTTCAGCATTGGATCTGTGAACTTAGTGCGTCAAGGAACTATTAGTCTTTTGGCAATTGTGCTTAATAATACACTTTATTATTATGGTAATCTTGTTGGAGGAATGGGTGGAGAAATAGCAATTTCTGTTTATGGCCTTGCTACAAGAATGACCATGTTTGCATTATTCCCATTAATTGGAATTGCTCAAGGGTTTATGCCTATAGCAGGATACAATTATGGCGCTAAAAACTTTTTAAGAGTGAAAAAAGTAATTAATACAGCTTTAATTAGTGGTGTTCTTATCGCTTCTTTAATTGGAGGATTATTGATTTTTGGAGCTGAATTAATTCCTCATATTTTTACAAAAGAT
This sequence comes from Cryomorphaceae bacterium, assembly GCA_905182525.1. GTDB lineage: Bacteria > Bacteroidota > Bacteroidia > Flavobacteriales_D > Parvicellaceae > MED-G20. Next base: position 271,165 of record CAJJBV010000003.1, read on the forward strand.
AAAAAACTTATTGAATTTGCGCCAAATGCTATTTTCTGGATTTTTTCTGCTACTCCTATTATTGTTTTTCATTTAATCCCTCCATCATTTTACCAAGCTATTGGAAGGGCAAAGCCTGCTCTTTTACTAACCTTAATTAGGCAAGGTTTCTTCTTAATTCCATTAGTCTTAATTCTTCCTAAATATTACGGGATAGACGGGATTTGGTATTCTTTTCCAATATCAGATATTCTTTCTGCTGGAATTTGTTATTATTTTTTGCGAAGAAGTACTAAAAAACTAGCGAGCTAACTCATTTTTGTTAGCTAATTGACCACAGGCTGCATCAATATCTTTTCCTCTACTTCTTCTAATATTAACAATCAAATTTTTAGACTCTAAATAACTTGCAAATGCATCTACTTTTTTTACTGTGGCTTGTTGGTACTTACCCTCGTCTATTGAGTTATATTCAATAATATTTATTTTACTTGGAAATGATTTTGCAAATTGTACTAACTCTTCAGCATCTGAAATTTCATCATTAAAATCTTTGAAAATAATATATTCTAATGTAGGTCTAGTTCCTGTCATTTCAGAAAAATATATCATGGCCTCTTTTAAAGAATTTAAAGAGTTTGATTCGTTAATCGGCATTATTTTATTTCTCTTCTCATCATTTGCTGCATGAAGAGATAAAGCAAGGTTAAACTTTACCTTATCGTCGGCAAGACTTATAATTTTTTTATAAATTCCCGCAGTACTAATTGTAATTCTTTTAGCAGACATACCCAGCCCATCTTCTGAAGTAATTCTATCTACTGATAACAATACATTTTTATAATTTAATAATGGCTCTCCCATTCCCATATACACAATATTTGATATTGGAATGCTATATTCTTTTTGGGACTGATCATTAATCATCACCACTTGGTCATAAATCTCATCAGCATTTAAATTTCTTACTCTTTTAAGCTTTCCAGTTGCACAAAAAGCACAATCTAAACTACAACCAACCTGAACCGAAACACAAGCAGTCATTCGTTTTTTTGTTGGTATTAAAACTCCTTCAATAACGGAGTTGTCAGCTAAAAGAAATGCATTTTTAATAGTCTTATCTGAACTTATTTGTGCTTCACTTAAAACAAGAGCATTGATTATAAAATTATTTTCAATTAATTTTCTAAAGGACTTTGATAAATTAGTCATTTGATCAAAATCAATAGCTCTTTTCTTCCAAAGCCATTGGTGAACTTGTTTAGCTCTGTAAGGTTTTTCACCTAATTTTACAATCTCATCAGTTAATTGCTCTAGTGAAAGTTGTCTTATGTCAATTTTTTTTTTCATCAAAAAAAAACCTCGATAACGAGGTTTTAATAATTAGAGTATTAACATCGCATCTCCATAGGAGTAAAATTTATACTTTTCTTTTATGGCTTCCTTATATGCTTTCATTACTAAATCATGACCACAATATGCAGAAATCATCATTAGAAGAGTAGATTTAGGCGTATGGAAATTTGTAATCATAGCATCCGGTATTTTACATATGTAAGGAGGAAAAACAAATTTATTAGTCCAACCTGAAAATGGTTTTAGCTCTTTATTAACTGTTACTGAAGACTCAAGAGCTCTGGTTACGGTTGTTCCAATTGCACAAACTTTCTTTTTATTTATTTTAGCTTGGTTAACTAATCTTACAGTTTCTTCACCAATATATAATTCTTCAGAATCCATTTTATGTTTAGTTAAATCTTCAACTTCAACTGGTCTAAATGTCCCAAGACCAACATGAAGTGTAATAGGGGTAAAGTCAATGCCTTTAATCTCTAACCTTTTCATTAATTGCTTGCTAAAGTGTAGTCCAGCAGTGGGTGCAGCAACAGCTCCTTCATTACGAGCAAAAATTGTTTGATACCTTTCTTTATCTTCAGGAACTGGCTCTCTATTAATATATTTTGGCAAAGGAGTTTGTCCAAGTTTTGTTATTGTTGCTTTAAATTCTTCGTAGGAACCGTCAAATAAAAATCTTAAAGTTCTTCCTCTAGATGTGGTATTGTCAATAACCTCAGCGACTAAGTCATCTTCTTCTCCAAAATATAATTTATTTCCTATTCTTATTTTTCTAGCTGGATCTACTAAAACATCCCACAATAAACTTTCTTTATTAAGTTCCCTTAATAAGAAAACTTCAATCTTGGCTCCAGTTTTTTCTTTATTACCATACATTCTAGCAGGGAAAACTTTCGTGTCATTCATTACCATTATATCACCATCATCAAAGTAATTAATAACATCTTTAAATGTTTTGTGTTCTATTTTTCCAGTATCTCTGTGAACCACCATTAACCTAGACTCGTCTCTTTGATCAGCTGGGAACTCAGCAATTAACTTTTCTGGTAACTCAAATTCAAATTGTGATAACTTCATGGTTTGGTTTATAAATGAGGCACGAAATTAATAAAAATTATGACGTCTTTATGATATCTATCCATTCGTCTATAGATTTAGCCATTTCTATAGTGAAATTTCCTGATTTAATTCGTTTTAAAGATATTAAATGTCCTCCTGATTTCAAAAAAAGCCCAATATCTCTTGCTAAAGAACGTATATATGTTCCTTTAGAGCAGTGACAATTAAAACTAATAGTGTTTTTATTTATTATTTTTAATCTTATGCTATATATAGTGACTTTACTAGGCTTTAACTCTATAGTTTCGTTATTTCTAGCATATTGATAAGCTCTTTTACCATTAATTTTTTTAGCAGAATATAAAGGTGGTATTTGGTTAAGCTCACCTAAGAAATTTTCAGAAATCTGTTTTAATACCGATTCATCAAGTTTTGGTATTGGAAATTCATTGTCGATCTTAGTTTCTAAATCAAATGAGGGCGTAGTTGATCCTAAACGGATTTCCCCGATGTATTGCTTAGATTCATTAATTAGCTGGTCAATAGTTTTAGTTTTTTTTCCTGTACATATTACAACTATTCCAGTGGCAAGAGGATCTAAAGTACCTGCATGACCAACTTTAATTTTTTTTAAGCTGTAATGCTTACAAATTTCGTATCTAATTTTTTTAACAACATCAAATGATGTCCAATTTAGCGGTTTATCGACCACTAAGACAGCTCCAGAATCAAATGGTAATTGACTCATAATAGTTCAATAGTAATAGTGATTACAGCGATAATAAAACAGTAATAAGAAAAGTATTTTAATTTACTTTCTTTAACAATTCCAATCATCCATTTACAGGCAATTAGTCCTGTAAAAAAAGCTGCAAAAAACCCAATAACTAATGGGCCTAAATTAATAGCTTCTGAAAATATATTTCCGTCTAATAAGTCTTTAGCTACTTTTCCAAATATCAAAGGAACAACCATCAAAAATGAAAATTTTGCAGACGAGGTCTTGTCAAGTCCTAAAATAACAGATGTTGCAATTGTTGCACCGGATCTTGAAATACCAGGCAATATTGCAATAGCTTGTGCAATTCCTATTAAGAAACTTTTTGGAGTACTAATTGTACTATTAGTTGGCTTAGCCTTATCTGCAAAAAAGAGTAAGAGCCCAGTAATTATGAGCATAAAACCTACTAAAATTATTTGTCCATCAAAAAGTGTTTCTATTATATCGTTAAAAAAAACACCAACTAAAGCTGCTGGAATCATAGAAACAATAATTTTAATAGCAAAACTTCTTTCATTGGATGAGGTTTTAGAAAAAAGCCCATTAAATATTTTAAAAATGTCTTTTCGAAATATAAAAATTGTACTTAGTGCAGTTGCAAAGTGTAATACAACAGTCATTACAAGGCTTTCTTTTGCTTCATAGTCAGTAGCAAATAACCCTTTAATTATTTCTAAATGACCACTACTACTAACTGGGAGAAACTCAGTTAAACCCTGGACAATTCCTAAAATTAGGGCAATTAAATAATCCAAAAGAAACTATTATTGCTTTTTCATGATTCCAAATAGTACTAATCCATAGCCTGAAATCACAAGAAATGGAGCCAGAGTAATTCTTCTAAAAGAAAAAAGCTCTTCCTCATTAAATACGTTTGGATCTTCGGATCCACCACCAGACATCAAAATAAAACCTAGCAGAACCACAAGGCAACCTAGGATAATAAAATTATAGTTTTTTCTGCCTAAAACCATTTTTGACTTTTCTTCCATACTAATATAATTTTTCAGATTTAACCCAAATAAATTTATTGAGCGCAAAATACGTTGAAATGATACTTATTAAGATTCCTGTTAATAATATTCCTGATGCTAACAAACTAAAATCAAATATTTCTTGATTCAAAACCGTATTGTCAGAACTTAATTCTGTAATAATATTAGGATTTATATATGTAAACGAATACCATAAAGATAGAAGAAATATAACAGCTAAAAGAGATGATATTAAGCCTTGATAAAAGGCTCTAATAATAAAAGGCTTTCTAATAAAATAGGATTTTGCTCCCACTAATTGCATGGTTCGAATCATAAATCTTTTTGAAAAAACAGCCAATCTTATGGTGTTGTAGATTAATAAAATAGCTATTATTAACAATACAGCTGCTATAAATAGCATTATAAATTCAAAATTTTTGAAAACTGTTCCAATTTCTAAAAATTGAGATTCATTATAAGAAACTTCTGAAATAATATGCTCATTACCTTTTAAAACTTTTAAAGCAAAACTAGATGCACTATCAGGGTTAACATAATCAGCACTAAGGTTCACATGTATGGATGATGGCAATGGGTTAACCCCGTCTAATATTTCGAAAGCATCTTTACCAACATGTTTTAGCATTATTTGTTGAGCATCATCTTTTGAAACAAATAAAGCTTTCTTGACAATACCTTCCATCGATATTAATTTTTTCTCCATCATTCTAACGATAGATTCGTCAACACTTTCATGAAAAAGTATATCTAAACTTAGCTGCTCTTTAATTTCCGATGACTTTTTATTTGCAGTCCACATAAAATAAACAAAAACACCAAATAATGTCAAAAGCAGCGTCATTCCAAAAATCGTTGAAATTTCAGCCAAAGAGTTAGATTTATGTGATTTGGTATTCATGACTGCTAATTTAGAAGAAATATGAAACTATCTTTTCCAAAATAGAAAAATTGTTGTGTGATTTTAATACCCTAGTTAATAAAAATCAATTTTAATTAGTGAAAAAGACGTCTATTTTAAATAATGTTCGTGATTATTTATAAGCCAAAAGTTGAAAATTTTAGCTGAATAATTTAACTGAACAAAAAAAAAATTAAAATGTATTTTCCATTCTATAGATAAGCATTACTTTCGTTCTAAAATTACTCTGTAATATGTCGGAAAGAAAAGTTCGCGTTAGATTTGCTCCTAGTCCCACTGGTCCGCTCCATATGGGCGGAATAAGAACTGCATTATATAATTATTTATTCGCCAAGAAAAACAATGGCGACTTCATTTTAAGAATTGAAGATACTGATCAAAACAGATATGTAGAAGGTGCAGAAGAATATATAATTAAAGCTTTAAATTGGTGTAAATTAAGTATTGATGAAGGCCCCGGATTAACGACTTCAAAAGGGCCTTACAGGCAATCAGAAAGAAAACACTTATATAAAAAATATGTTGATCAGCTCATTGAGTCTGGCCATGCATACTATGCTTTTGATTCAAGCGAAGAATTGACAGAGATGAGAGAATTGGCAAAAAAAGCTAAAATGCCTAATTGGCAATATAATTCTATCACCAGAAATTCCATGCAAAACTCTTTATCTCTTTCAAAAGAGGAAGTTGATAAAAGATTTTCCGATAATGTACCATGTGCAGTTCGAATTAAAATGCCTAGAAATGAAGACGTAAGATTCTTTGATGAAATTAGAGGTTGGGTTGTTGTTAACACTAACAATATGGACGATAAGGTAATTTACAAAGCAGACGGAATGCCTACTTACCACTTAGCAAATGTGGTAGACGATTACTTAATGGAAATCTCTCATGTAATTCGTGGTGAAGAATGGCTGCCTTCTGCCCCGCTTCACGTTTTACTTTACAAGTATTTAGATTTAGAAAAAGCAATGCCAAAGTTTGCTCATTTACCATTGATATTAAAGCCTGATGGTAACGGGAAATTGAGTAAAAGAGATGGTGACAGACTTGGATTTCCTGTTTTTCCACTTCAATGGACAGACCCAGTTACTAAGGAAGTTTCTTCCGGTTATCGAGAAAAAGGATACTTTCCAGAATCTTTTGTAAATATGCTTGCATTTTTAGGATGGAACCCTGGCAATTCAAAAGAATTATATACTATTGAGGAGCTAATTAAGGACTTTTCTCTTGAAAGAGTTGGTAAAAGTGGCGCTAAATTTGACCCTGAAAAATCAAAATGGTTTAATCAACAGCATTTAAGAAATAAATCTAATTCAGAACTTGCACATTTAATGCTGTTAGATTGTAAGTACAATGTGAGTAATGCTTTTCTAGAAAAAGTTGCCAATTTAATGAAAGAGAGGGCTACTTTTCATCATGAGTTACTTTCTGAAGAATACTTTTTCAAAATTTTTGAAGAATACGATGAAAAAACATTTAGAAAAAAATGGAAGTCCAATACTCTATTACTAGTCAACGAATTTTTTGCCGATTTAGACTTAGTTGAGAGTTTTCTGTCAAATCAAATTGAAAATACGTTCCAAAAATTTATTGAAAAAAAAGAAATTGGTATGGGGGCGCTTTTACCATGTCTAAGACTAATTTTAACAGGGAAAGGAATGGGACCTTCATTATTTTCAATAATGGAATTATTAGGTAAACAAGAAGTGATGCATAGGTATAATATTAAATCTACACTCTTTGAAAATCTATTTCTAGAAAAATCCAATTCATAATGAACAGCATAAAATTACATGGCATAAGAACATATTCTTATCACGGCTGCTTAAAGGAAGAATCCATTGTTGGTGGAAATTATCTTGTAAACGTAAGTGTAGATTGTGATTTTAAAGTTGCTGCTATTGAAGATGATTTAGCAAAAACTGTTGACTATGTGGAATTAAAGAATATTGTCATTTTACAAATGAGTATTACCAACAAGTTAATTGAAACCGTAGCCTACAATATTATAAATGATATAAAAGAAAAATTTTCAATTGTAGTTAAATGTAAAGTGGAGATTAAAAAAATTAACCCTCCTTTAGATGGAGATGTTGATTATGTATCAGTTGTGGTAGAAGAATAAATTGTTTATTTCATTGGAAGTTGTACTTTTGTTTTCTTTAAAAGGTCTCGTGGCCGAGTGGCTAGGCAGTGGTCTGCAAAACCATCTACATCAGTTCGAATCTGATCGAGACCTCTTCTTTTAAAAACTCTCATTTTAACATTTATTTTTACTCCCACTGATTAATTTCATATTTTATGATTATTAATTGTAATATTTACTGTTTATAATTTTTTATTAAAAACTATATGTATAGATATATAATTTTAGTTGGTCTTTTATCTACTTTCTCAAATTGTATCTTTTCAAATAATATTATTGAGTTAGATACTATAAAAATTGTTTCTTGGAATATTCAAATGACTCCAAAAAAATTAGCTCCTTTTTCAAAAGTTTGCCGAAAAAATCAAAAGGCAAGAGCCCCAGAAATTATTCAATATTTAAATGCTACAAATTTCGATGTAGTTGTTCTTCAAGAGCTTTTTGATAAATCAATTACTAAAAAGTTTCAAAATGATTTAAAAATTAAATTTCCCTACCAACTATCACCTATTAAAGAGGGTTTTAATTTAAAGTTATCTTCTGGTATAATGATTCTATCTAAATATCCTTTAGAAATGATCAATCACGTTACTTTTAACGTATCTAAAAAAATTGATAGAGCAGTAAAAAAAGGATGTAGTTTAGTGAAAATTAATGTTGGTGAAACCCCAATATTAGTTGGCGGAACTCATTTAGATTCTCATAGTAAAGAATCTCGAAATAAACAATATAAAATTCTAAAAAACAACATTATTAAACCCTATTTAAATGATACTGTTCCATTATTTCTTATAGGAGATTTTAATACCGCTAAAAATTCTGAAAGTTATAAAGTGTTAGATAGCTTAATTACACTTAAAAACTTCAAACTAAATGACAATAGGCCCTATAGTTTTGATGAATTTAATAGTTGGAATGAGAGAGGTTATAATGCTTGGATAGATTTTATCTTTTATCAAAATTCTAAAAAAATTGAAGCTTTAGATCAATATATTTTACGTCCTGTTATGAATTATAAAAAGGCCAATATGGATCTATCTGATCATTACCAAATAGTTCTAAAGGCTGTTATTCATTAAGAGCTTCAAGCCTTTTTAAAAGTGGTGGATGGGAATAGTGAACAAATGTAAAAATTGGATGGGGATATAAGTTTGAGAGACTGTCTACAGAAAGTTTTTTTAATGCTAGTTCTAAAGACTCTCCGCTGTAGGTAGTTTTGGCATAATGGTCTGCTTCAAACTCGTTTTTCCTACTATTTATATTCATTAAAATACTAAGTATAGTTCCCAAAGGGCTGTAAAGAATTCCAAAAGCAACCAATCCTAAATGAAATACCATACCAGCTCCACCTAAGGATTGTGATATTTCCGGTTGTTTTAGACAAAGCTCTAACAAAAAACACATTAATCCCAGTTGAAATATTGTGAGAAAAAGCGAAGTAAATACATGCTTTTTTTTGTAATGGCCAACTTCGTGTGCCAAAACAGCGACTAGCTCTTCTTCTGTGTGTTTTTCTACTAAAGTATCGTATAGTGCAATGGTTTTCCTTGGTCCTAGTCCGCTAAAAAAAGCATTGGCTTTTGAAGATCGTTTTGAACCGTCTATTATATATATGTTTTTAAGAGAGTAGCCCACTTTTTTTGAATAGGATTCGATTTTTTCTCTAAGACTACCTTTTTCTAAAGGCGTTAATTTATTAAAAATAGGAACTATTAAATCTGCATAAAACATATTTATTAAAAGCATTAAAATAGATAGAGATAGCCATAACCAAATCCAAAATCCATTTTCCAATAAAGAAACAATATAAATAGCTCCTGCCAATAAAGCTCCACCAACAATAATGGTAAGCAAATACCCTTTTATTTTATCTAGAACAAAGGTTTTAACTGTCATTTTATTAAATCCGTATTTCTCTTCAATAACGAAAGTGTTATAGCAGCTAAAGGGAATACTTATTATATCACTTAATATGAAGAGTGACAAAAAGAAAAGTGCCGATTGCAAAAAGGGAATATTATAATAATTAGCAATAATATTTGAAAGCCAACCATATCCTTCAAAATATAATAATGAAACCGTTATTAATAGACTAATAGTACTAGAAATAAAACCAATAGCACCTTTTTCTTTAGAGTATGCTTTTGCTTTTAAATACTTCTCTTTTTCGTAAAAATCCTTCATAGAGTCAGGAATTTCAGATTTCCAGTTTTTATCATTGACAAAATTTAAAACTGTATTAAAGAGGTAATTAAATATAACTAACCCAATTATTAAATAAAGCCAACTTTCAGCAATCATTTTAATTTTTTTTAATTGAAACTTACTAATTTTTTAAACTCGTTAATTCTTTCTTCGATTTGATTTTCATCAAGGGCTACTAGCCTTTCTATTCCAAATTTCTCTACAGTAAAAGAGGCCATTGCAGAACCTACAATAATTGCTTTTTTCATCGCTTCCCAGTTAATGCTGTCACAAGTAGAAAGGTGCCCAACAAAGCCTCCTGCAAAAGTATCGCCTGCACCAGTAGGATCGAAAACTTCTTCCAATGGAAGAGCTGGAGCATAAAAAATATTATTATCACCAAAGAGTAAAGCTCCATGTTCTCCTTTTTTAATGATTAAATACTTGGGGCCCATTTGAAGAATGATTTTAGCTGCTTTTCTTAAAGAATGTTCTCCAGAAAGTAATCTAGCTTCTTCATCATTAATGGTTAATACATCAATTTGCTTAATCACTTCTTTTAAGTCATCCATGGCAATTTCCATCCAAAAATTCATGGTATCCAAAACAATTAATTTTGGTCGAGTTTCCATTTGTTGTATTACTTTCATTTGAACAGATGGAGTAAGATTCCCTAGCATAAGAATATCACAATCTTGATAGCTATTTGGAACAATTGGATCGAATGATTCAAGAACATTAAGCTGGGTGTCTATGGTGTCTCTAGTGTTCATGTCTTGGTGGTACTTTCCAGACCAAAAAAAAGTTTTTTCGCCCTCTTTTATTTGAAGTCCTTCGGTATTTATTCCTCTTTTCTTAAAAAGATCAATTGTTTCTTTAGGAAAATCTTCCCCAACTACTGAAATTAAATTTGGTGAATCATTAAAATATGCTGCAGATAGGCTTATGTAGGTACAAGCCCCTCCTACTATTTTATCTGTTTTTCCAAAAGGTGTTTCAATGGCATCAAAGGCAACTGTACCCACGCTTACAATTTTCATAATTAAATTTTGGGGCAAATATAGCATTTGAAATAGCTCTTAAAAATATATTTCTTGAAATTGATTAAATAAAAAAATAAGAGGTATTGCATAAATTCAAACTTTGATGTAATATTGCAAACCAAAATTGCTTCTTTAGCTCAGTTGGTTAGAGCATCTGACTGTTAATCAGAGGGTCCAAGGTTCGAGTCCTTGAAGAAGCGCACTGAATATGAGAGAGTTACGACCATTATAGTTGTAGCTCTCTTTTTTTTAATCAACTCTAATCAACATTTCTGTAAACTTCAGGCTGTTTTTGAACTTAAAGGTCCACCCCCTTTGCTTTCTTAACTTTTTATTACTTTAACGGTTTAAAACTTATGAAATGAGAATAGTAATTTTTCTTTTGCTGATATTTCCAGTATTTATAAGTGGGCAAATTGAAACTCCAGAAATTATTTCTATTCAACAAAAAATTGATGCCTTAGAGCGAACAAAAGAAATACTCAAAACTGAATTAGAGGCTGCGAAGCTTAATTGGATTCAGGCTCAAATTAAAAAAATCGGTGTCCCAATTTCAGGCAATAGTGAGGAGGTTATAGACCATCTGGCTTTCAGTTTGAGCTACAATGAGCATCATGAACAAGCAAATTGGGTGATGCATGTAATTCTACCTGCCATTTCTGATGGAAATGTTACGCGGTCCAATGATTTTAGAGAAGATACCCTCGTGACTACAGGAACTTCTTTAGAACAAGATTACTTTTTAAAAGAGAAGAAATCTGACGGAAAATACAAATATGATGGATTTGGATATGATAGAGGACACCTCGCTCCTTCTGCAGATTTCAGATGGAGTGAGGAGGCGCTTTCTGAAAGTTATTTTTATTCCAACATGTCCCCACAAATTGGGGATTTCAATCGATTTAAATGGGCGGAACTTGAAAACTGGATGCGTGAGTATGTGACCAAGAATAATACAAGCTTAGTCATTGTTACCGCCCCTATCCTTTCAGATAATCTTTCGAAAATAGAGCGTGGAACAAATAAGGTTTCAATCCCTAAATATTTTGTAAAGGTTGCACTAGATATTGAAAATAATCGTGGTATTGGTTTCATTCTACCGCATGAAAAAATTGAACGTCCATTAGAATACTTTGCAGTAAGTATTGACAGCGTGGAAAGCACTATGGGTTATGATTTATTCTCAAATCTAAATGACTCTCTTGAAAATAAGATAGAATCTGAAACGCCATACATCGAATGGCTTCCGAAATCACAAAAAGATGACATCATGCCACTTTCTATAATGAATTTACCAAAAGGAGCTGTAAATACCCAGCTTGTTAATGGAATCATGAATGATGGCAGAAAACACATCGTATGTGGCAATGTTGTAAGCACAAAGAAACATAAGAAGGGACATGTTTTTATCAACCTTGATAAAAAATTTCCAAACCAAGTCTTTAGCATCTCGATTTTTGAATCTAACATTAAGAACTTTGACTATGAGCCAGAAATTTACCTCATCAATAAACAAGTTTGTTTTAAGGGGAGAAATTGGAGAATACAGCAATACCCCTAACATGGTCCTAGAACATAGTAAGCAAGTTAAACTTTTGGAGAAGTACTAATCGACAGATTATTTACAAAAAACATCAAAAGAGTTTAATATTGAAAACATAGAAATGCATTCTTTTGAACCACTTCCACCACCACAATAACTAACCTCCCTTTGCTTTCTTAACTAAGAGACGTTTATTGTTGTTTTTCAATTTAAGTGTCAATTTTTATATTAATATTTTTGATTTTTAATTTTGATTATTACTTTTATAATGAAACTCAAATATTAAATATGTATCTAATTGAACATTTATTACACATTAACGCGCCACTAAACAAAGTATACGAAGCTATTAAAGAAGTAGAAAATATTAAGCAGTGGTATACCAATGATGTTGTGGAAAACTCGGACAAAACCAAAACCTTTAAATGGGGTGAAATGTTTCTTAATGCAAAATGTAATGAAATTGAAAATGAGAAAATTACTTGGGAATTTATAGAATCTTCTATGCCTATAGAATCGCTTTATATGACTTACGAGCTTAGCGAAAATGAAGGCAAAACTCGTGTAAGATTTTCATACGGTGCTTTTACTGAAAAGTCCGATTTTTATGCCAACCAAAATTTTAGTTCTGCAAAATATTTAGAAAGTTTAAGACAATTTTGTCAAACTGGAAATGGAGAAGCATTTGGGTCTGATTCTTACAGATCTTAACTAAGTAACCTAATAACTCCTATGATTTTTTATTAGGATTTGCTTTTTTCTTAAATTAATGGTTCAAAGCTTTCAAAATGAAGAAGTTTGTAATAATTATATTCTCAGTAGTGTTCTTCGGAAATTGTCAGCATGAAAAAAGTAGTGGGATAATTAAACCATTGAATCGGAAAAATGATAGTAAAGAACTTGAAAGTATTAATGAAAAAATAAATAAGAAGAAGAATGTATACTCTAATAATAAAGTTTTAGAGAGTGAATTAATTGCTATTTCTGGACTACTTTGTTATAATAAGAAAGCTTTTAGTGGAATAGTTTATGAGTTGTATGATAATGGAAATTTGAAATTTGAGTACAATGTTAGTAATGGATTATCAGATGGTAAGTCAGAAGTGTTTTACAATAATGGAAACTTAAAGTATATTGGTTATTTTAAAAAGGGTAAAGAGGATGGAATATTTAAAGGGTGGTATGATAATGAAAAATTAGCGTTTGAGAAACCATTTAAAAATGGATATTTAGATGGGGAATATAAGGCTTGGCTATATAATGGAAGATTTGATTTTTATACGAACTTTAATAAAGGCAGTGGAGTAACAAGAAAATTTCATACTAATGGTAATATATCAATAGAAATTACATACAAAAAAAATAATATAATTAAAAAAAAATGCTGGGATATTAAAGGAAACAAAATAGAATGCAAATAAATTAAAATTAAAATAGAAATGATTTAAAAAAAATGGCAAATAAAAATTACATTAAAAAATTTGAAAAACTAAGTATTTCAAAAAAGGTCATTGTCGTTTTTATTGCACTTCTTACTCTAGTTATTATAACGAAGTTAGCTCTACACACTAAAATTAATCTTAATACAATTGAGTTAATCAATAAGTAATCAATCCATATTCCTGAAAGCATATTTCATGAAAACTAAAACTTGTCATCTTTGTAAAAATGAATTTAACATAATGTTTAGAGTAAAAATTGATTCTACTAAAAATTGGTGCTTTCTTTGTCTAGATTGTACAAAAGACAATAAATTAAAAAATGATTATTATCGCTATGGTGGTACATGGAAGGGTTAAAATATCTTCCTTGATTATTGTTTAGCTAAAATGAAATAATGGAAATTAGTCAATCTCGACTCCAAATATTACGATATCGTCAACCTGCTCATAATTCCCCATCCATTCTGCTAGTCTTTCTTCTAGTTTTCTTTTTTGATTTTCCATGGATTCATTTACAGTTTCAACTAATAATTCTTTGAACTTTTTATACATAAACTTCTTTCCTCTTTCACCTCCAAATTGATCCGGATATCCATCGGAAAATGCATATACTTTATCCCCTTTAATCAAGTCTATTTCAAAATTTTCGTAATTATGTTCTTCTTGGTTAAAAGAACCAATAGCAAATTTATTTGTTTTATATATTTCTAACTCTCCATCTCTTATAAGGTAAACTGGATTATTTGCTCCGGCAAATCTAAGTTTCATTTCCTTACTATTTATTGAGCAGAGTGTGATATCCATCCCGTCCCTAATAGAATCATCAGCACTTTTGTTTAAAGCCTCATTTGCATATCTGTTAAGATCATCTAAAATTAGGCCTGGCTTTGACAATTTATGCTCCTTAAAAGCACTATTTAAGCCGTTAGCCCCCACTAAGCTCATAAAAGCACCTGGCACCCCATGTCCTGTACAATCAACTGCTGCAAACATAAATTCATTTTTTTGTTTCCCGATCCAGTAAAAGTCTCCTGAAACAATATCTTTTGGTTTAAATAACACAAATGAAGAAGGAAAATATTTTTTTATTTGTTTTTCTGGCGGAAGTATAGAATCTTGTAATCTTTTAGCATATCTAATACTGGCAGTAACATCTGTATAAAGCTCTTCAATTTCAGCTTTTTGTTTCACAACCTCTTCTGTTCTTTCTTTAACTTTTTGCTCTAAAATTCTCTCCGTTTCAGCTAATTCATCCTTCATTTTTAGAAGTGCGTGGCCTAATACGTCTTCATCACTAAGAGGTTGATATTTATAATCAAAATTACTTTGTCCGATTTCATGAGCAAATTGGGTTGTTTCTGTCAACCCCGTAACCAAGCTATTCATAGCCTCAGACATTTCTCCAATTTCATCATTACTAGGTTCAATTTGACTTTTTGGGAAAATTCCTTTGCCTAATCCCAAGAGAATTACTTTAAGACTCTGTACTGGTTTTGTAATACTAAGGGTTGTAAAAATTGCAATAAGAACTGTCCCAAGAACAATAATTATAGAAAAAAATATGATGCTGTTTATTAAATTTGCAAATCTATTATTAGTCTCTATTTGTTGTTTATCCGCAATTTGTGTTCTAATCTGAGATAAATCGCTGATAGACTTAAGAATAAATTCATAGTTTGCGCTTATTTCTTCAAACATAAATTGAGCATTAAATGCTAATGCTTCATCTTGGTAACTATCTATATTAATAAATACCTCTCTTACTTCAAAGTTATATGATTCAATTAAAGCAAAAACATCTGTATAAATATCATTAAATTCTTCGAGCCCTCCTTCAGAAGAAATCCATAAAGAAGATAATTCTTTAATAGTTTCTAAATCATATAAGATTGTTGAGTCAAGTAAAACTTCTGCTTCTAATTTAAACTGGTCATCAGGCCTAGTTTCTTCAATAACCCATTTTTGCATATAGGTTTGAGTTTTTGCTAAGTCATCTTTGAGTTGATTAATTACGAAAAGAGAGGGTTGATCAATTTTTAAAAACTTGTCATTAGATTTAATGGCAACATTAACAACGGAAAATGTATATAAAAAAACAAATAATAATAATATTACAACTACACTAAACCCTCCACCTATTTTTTTTCCAACTGTAAATCTCAAAATTTTCTAGTTATTTTCATTCACTGGATTAGCAGACTCCAGATCTTTAAGGATATTCATATACTCTACATGTTTTTCCATGTCATTTAAACTGTAATATACAGCTGCAATTCCTTGAACTATCGAAACTTCCTTCGGCTTCATTTCATAAACTTTCTTTAAATAAGGAAGAGATTTAGAAAAATAATTAACTGCTTGCTCTTGCATTAAAATAACCATTTCTAAATCTGCATCAATATCTAGTTCTTCCATGATAATGTCTACTCCTAAATTGTGGAACATAATCCCTAAATTATAATTAGCAGAATATTGATTAGGTTCAATCACAAGAGATTTATTAAAATAACTGATACAAGAATCTAATAAATCTTTATTAGTATGCTTATCTTTTTCATAACTCATTTTAAATAACATTCCTATTCCGTAATAAAAGTCAACATCTTTTTCTGCAAAATCATAATCGGGGTGAGCAATTCTTTTTAATCTTTTATAATTATTGTAATACGAGACCGCATCTTCTTGATTATTTACAGCAAACTTCTGAAGAATGGTAACTGCGTCATTATAATAATTGGTTGAAATATAGTCTAATGCTTTGATATTTCTTTCAGAATATTTTCCCTCTACGTCTAAATTCATAGATTTTATAAAACAATCGGCAGCTTTTAATTTTGTCTTAGATCCATATGACTTATTTTCTAAATATTTGAAAATATCAAGGTTAATAAAGCCACAGACATGCCAAAAATAAGAATCATCATTTTGATCTGGGCATTGAGATAATACAGTATCAATATAACCTATTGCATTTGTATAATTTTTAGACTGATATTTTTGAAGCAAAAGCATTTTCTCAGGACAGTATTTAGCTTGTGAAAATGATGTCAAAAATATACTTAGCATCAAGAATAAGGACAATATTTTATTTAATCCATTCATATTATTGAATAAGCTAATTTAGTTAAAGTTTGGCCAATCTTAAAATCATTTTTTTCTAATACAGACTTATTAAGTTGAAATTTAAGTCTACTTTGAACGTAAACAAAATTAATCATGTTTCCGCTTGAATTAGAAATATCCTTTAACTCTGTAACGAGAAGAGTTTTTTCATTCAAAACTTTCTTGACATTTGAAATTGCGTTTGATTTTTCTTCGCTGACAAATAATAAGTGACAGTCGGTAATATCTGATGTAGATTCATAAAAATCAAATACAATATTTTGACTGCCAGTCATTTTACCTTTAAAATTCGTGTTAAGTTGGTTATATAAGTCTTTACTGCCATATATTCCAATGGTAAAATCACCCGTAGTATGTGCGGTTGGCCAATAAACTTTTTTAGCAAATGAATAAAGATAAATACCCTGTAATTTCATTCGAGCTGCTTTTCCAGCGTCTTGAGAATAAAACATAATGCTCGGAACTAGCATTAAAATACTTACAATAAATGATATATGTTTTTTATTCCCCAACTATTAATAAATATACTGCAAAATTAGCAAAGAATATTAGACTCTACAAATTTAATAATGTTTGATTTTGTTTTTCATGTATTTATCTCTGCTTTTGAAAGCTTTATTTCTAAGATTAACTTTATCATATCTGTTTCGAGCTGCCATCTTTCTATGCTCCATTGTAAAGCTATCTTTATCTACACCACTTTGCTTATAGTTTACTTTCCCAAGCCTCTTAAAAGGGTCATCATATAATCCAATTAACCCATTATTTTTTTTGATGTTAGAGAAGGAATCTTTTTGTTTTTTTGACAAATATGATTTAGCTGAATATAAAAGTCCTCTTTTATTATTTTTTTTTATTTTATTACTAGCTTTTTTTTACAGTAAAAGGGTCTCTGTATTGAGAAATGATATTTTGTTTTCCAGAAAAAAAAAACAAAAAGAAGATGAATATGTAAAATATTCTTGAACTCATATTAAGTAATTATAGTTGCTCTTCTTGTGGCATTTCTTTTATCAAATCTCTGTCAAAAAGATACAGCCCCGCCTTGTCTTTACCAATCATGTTAAGTCTATCAATAATAGTTCTAGCTAAAGCTTCTTCCTCAAGCTGTTCGGCAACATACCACTGCATAAAATTATGTGTTGTAAAGTCTCTTTCATCTAAGCAAAGCCCTACAATATTATTAATGCTTTCCGTAACATTTAATTCATGCTCTAATAAAGATTCAAATACGTGAGTCAACGACTTAAAAGTTTCCGGGGGTTGTATTAAAGCAGGAATTAATGCATTCCCACCTCTTTCATTTATGAATTTTATTAGTTTTAACATGTGTTGCCTTTCTTCATCGCTATGCTGATATAGGAAAGATGAGGAGCCACTTAGCCCTTTAGTTTCAGTCCAAGAAGCCATAGATAAATAAAATTGTGAAGATGAAGCTTCTAGTTCTATTTGCTTATTTAAAGCTTTTTCAATTACAGGTTTTAACATATTAATATTTTACACAAATATAAGTCTTTTAAGCTACTTAAAAAAGAGTTTCAAAGAAAGCTCTTCTAACTAAGAGTACTGTACATAAATTTTGTATTCTAACTTGGATTAAAATTTATTTATACTTTTAACGAATTATGGTGCTATTTACAAAAAGTATTAGAAATTTATTTTTTCTTATTTTAATTACTCGTGCTTTGGTACTCGAAACATTTTCCCAAACTGTTATTAATGGTAAAATTCTTGATCAAGAAACTAATGAGGAATTAATTGGGGCATCTGTTAAAATTATAAATTCAAACTATGGTTGTATTACTGACTTTAATGGCGGGTTCATCATTAAAACAAATACTCCTTTGCCTTTCGATATTGAAGTTTCTTACATTGGTTATGAGTCTAAAACTATCAATTTAAATAGTGCTAAATTTCTAAAAATCAACTTAGAAAGTAAAGATTTACAGCTAAAAGCTGTTGAAGTTATAAGCGGTATTAGTAAAAAACTTAAAGAATCTCCTTTAAGTATCGAAACTATGGATATTAACGACATCAAGCAAACCTCAGCAACCAACTTTTATGAGGGACTTAGCCATATGAAAGGGGTAGATATGACCTCTGCTAGTTTAGGTTTTAGAGTTATTAATACCAGGGGATTTAACAGTACTTCTCCAGTAAGATCTTTACAAATAATAGATGGTGTTGACAACGCTTCACCGGGATTAAATTTTGCTTTAGGAAATTTTTTAGGTGCTTCTGAACTAGATTTAATGAAAGTAGAAATAATTTCAGGTGCTAGCTCTGCTTTTTACGGTCCCAATGCTTTTAATGGGGTAATAAGTATGGAAACCAAAAACCCTTTTTTATTTCCTGGGTTTTCAGCATCGGTAAAATTGGGGGAGCGAAACTTAAACGAGTACGCGTATGAGGTATGCTAAAGTTTTAAAGGATAAAAAAGGAAAAGATAGGTTCGCTTATAAGTTTAACTATTTACTACATGAATGCCGACGATTGGGTTGCCGATAATTCAAACAGTGTTGCTGAATCTTGAGACTGATGAAAATAATCCTGGAGGGTATGATGCTAGTAAATAGGTATGGAGATGAAAATCTAAACTCCACTTCAAACAAATGACTACTGGTTTCACGCAAGGTGAAATTGATTTAGACAGTAGATTTAAATATCCTGGGCTTAGGAAATGGCATAGAAAAGGATATTGGGAAAAAGATATAGTAGACTACAAAACTGAAAACTTAAAAACAAGCGCTAGGTTTTCATTACTTATTTAAAATTCGATGGATTTAGTTTTCATGTCTAGTAATTTCTGCAACAGGAACAACTGTTTATCAAGGTGACAACCGTTTTAGCTTAAAAGACATACTTTTTTTTCAAAATAAGATAGAACTTAAAAAAGAAAATGACTTTTTTATAGAGACTATATCAACTCATGAAGATGCAGGAAATAGTTATGATGCTGTTTTAACTGCTTTCATAATTCAAGATGCCGCTGCTTCAGATGGAAGATGTTCATGAACTTTATCAAAATAGCTGGCAAGATAATATTACGACAAAGTAAGAGCTTAGATCCTACTGTTGTCAATGGCAAGCCTGCATTTGATCCGTAACCCAGACTCCTATCCAGTAATGGAATATGTTTAATGCACTTGCATTTCCAATGACTTCATTAGCAAATTGGCATCGAACAAGTGCAGCTTTTGCAAATAGTCTGCAACCACTCCAACAACTCTTGATTTTTTTGAGCTTGGCACAGCAAGATTTGATTCTCTTAAAAACGAATTATTTCAAGCCTCTGTTATTGATGGCGGTTCAAAAATTGTTGATAAATCTTCTCTATATCATTTTCATGCTGAAAAAATTTTTAATTCCGATTTTGGAAAATAACTATAGGCGGGAACAGCAGAGTTTACACTCCAAAATCTAATGGTTCCTTATTTAGTGATACTAACAATATAAAAATTGTCAAATGTTGAAGGGGGTATTTATGGTGGGTTTGAAAAAAAATTATTGTCTGATCAATTAATTTTTAAAAGTTCTGTAAGAGTTGATAAAAATCAAAATTTTGATTTATCCTACCCAAGCAATTTCTGGTATTTATTAAATCTAAATGAAAATCACTACTGTTAGGTCAACATTTACTTCTGCAATTAGAAATCCAACATTACTAAATCAATACATGTATTACAATGTAGGAAGAGCCAAGTTAGTTGGGAATATTACTGGTTATGAAATCTTGTACACTTTAGAATCAGTTATATGCTGCTCTAATTCTGGAAAAGTACAAGATTCATTGGTGAGTTTTAGACTTGATCCTATAAAGCCCGAAGAAGTTAAAGTGTTTGGAATTTGGGTACAGAGGGGCGTTAATATTAATAGATTTTATATTGATGCTAACTATTATTTTAATCTGGTATACCAACTTTATTGGTTTTGTTGTAGGTGCAGATTTATCTGTTGATCCTTATGAGTATTTTAATAAATGATGTTTACAGAGTTGCAACCAATTCCAATAAATCTATAACTACCCAAGGGTTTCTGCAATTGGTTAAATTATTATTTAAATAATAATTTACATTAACGGAAATTACTCTTGGAATAAATTAAATAAACAAATTGATGACCCAATAATTCCTTCTTATAATACCCCTGAACATAAATTTAATATTGGGGTTTCAGGAAAAGATATTAATTTTAATAACCTTAAAAACATAGGGTTTAATATAAATTATAAATGGATAGAGGGATTTATTTTTGAAGGCTCTCCCACAATTTACTGGTCAAGTTCCTACTTATGGGCTTTTGGACTTGCAGAGTAACAAAGTCTCTTGCAAGCCTTTCTGTTAAGTTAGGGGGCTCTAATATTTTAAACAATAAAGTTCTTCAGGTCTACGGTGGCCCATACATTGGCAGGATGGCTCTATTTATCTCTTTTACTAGATATTTAAAGCCTAAATCCTTTTCTAGGAATAATAGTGTTATTTTTTTTGTAAATTGTACTTAAATTATTTACAAAATTAATATTATGAAAAAAATTACTTTTAGCTTTTTATTTATTTTAACTGTTATTTGCTCCTCAATTTCCTTTGGGCAAACAAGATATTTAGATCCTGTGTTTTCGGCAAGTGACGAAACTAAAAATATAGTTTATGCTGTTAATCAGTCAGTAGCTTTAGGTGCTAACTTGCCAGTAGCAACTGGTACATCAACTCCAATTGGTTTGAGATACTACTTAACAACCCCTCCAACGCCTATTTTATTTAATATGCCAGCTTTGGAGATGGATATATTTGAACCATCTGGTGATACTGTCTCTGAAAGACCATTAATTATTTACTTACATACTGGAACATTTGCTCCAGATTTTCCGAAATGGAAATGCTACTGGTTCTAGAACATTTGACTATGCTACTCAAGTATTTTGTAAATCGTATGCTGCAAGAGGATATGTTGTAGCAAATACTGATTACAGATTTGGATGGAATCCAGCATTACCTACTGAACCACAAAGAGCTGCAAGTTTAATGAAAGCTGCTTACAGAGGTATTCAAGACGTGAAAGCTGCTATTAGATTCTTAAGAATGGATTATGAGAACGGAAACACATATGGTATTGACACTTCAAGAATTATTATTTGTGGTCAAGGTACAGGTGGTTGGATTGCTACTTGTCTTAATTCAGTTGATAAATTATCAGAACTACAATTACCGAAATTTCTTGATGCAAACTGCTATCCCTTTAATTGACACTTCTGTTTTAGGCGATTGGTTTGGATATGGAGGGTGATACAAATTTAATATCTGAAAACCATAAAGGATATTCTAGTGATCATGATATGGTTCTAAATATGGGTGGTGCAATTGGTGATTTATCTTGGTTAGAAGCTGGTGACAAACCTATTGCCGCTGTTCATGGAAACTTAGATGCTATCGCTAGGTTTACAACCGGAAACCTTTCAGTCTCTGGAGTTAATGTAGTTTCTGATATTAGTGGTTCTCATGATGTAGTGGCAAAAGCTAACATGTTGGGAAATAATAATTCTATTCCAAATCTCTACGACCCTTACACAGTTGCTGCAAAAAGAGCTTCTAAGAATTTAATAGGAACACTAGATTTTAGTGGTGATACTATTACAGCAAGTGTTAATAATTTATTTCCTTTTAATACTGGGAATCCTGGTGAAGGTGCTCCTTGGGATTTTTGGGATTCTACAAATGTTGTGTTTCTTGCTACTGCACAAGGTCTGCCTGCTAGTCAAGGTACTGCCGCGCATTTAAGCAGTTTACAGACCAATCCTAATATGAGTGAAACAAAAGCTTTGGCTTACATAGATTCTACACTTGGTTTTTTCTGTCCAAGAATTGTAAATACATTAATGCTTCCTGGAAATTCTGTTGGAATTATTGATGTTAAAATGGATGTTAATATATACCCTAACCCATCTAATGATTTTATTACAATTAATTCATCTACTAATATTAGTTTAATATCTATTTTCAATAATAATGGAATATTAATGGGTCAATTTAAACCTAACAGGTTTACATATAGTTTAGATTTAAGGTCATACGCTAAAGGTTTTTATTATGCTGAGATCTCTAATGCTAGTACTACCAAAACTGAAAAATTCGTTTTAAAATAATTTCAGAACTTTTAAATTTTTAAAAGCCCCTTTTGGGGCTTTTTTTTTGCATTATATTATAGATTCTTAACACTTATAATACATATAATTAATATATATTTGTCGATTAAAATTAATTATTGTTAATGGATATAGTAATACAAATCACTCAATTTATAATGAGTCTCTCATTATTAATTATTCTTCATGAACTTGGACACTTTATACCAGCTAAAATTTTCAAAACTAAAGTTGAAAAATTCTACTTATTTTTTGATTGGCCATTTTCGCTTATAAAAAAGAAATTTGGCGAAACAGAGTATGGAATTGGGTTACTTCCACTAGGAGGATACGTAAAAATTGCCGGAATGATTGATGAAAGCATGGATAAAGAGCAGTTAAAAAAAGAGCCTGAAGATTGGGAATTTAGATCTAAGCCAACATGGCAACGTTTAATTATAATGGTAGGTGGGGTTACTGTAAATTTATTCTTGGGTTTTTTGATCTATATCATGATTCTTTTTGTATGGGGAAGTGGGTATATTTCAAACGATAAAATAGAATATGGAGCCCACTTAAGTAATCCTATTTATGAATCATTTGGATTTCAAGATGGAGATCTTATAGTTCAAGTTGGAGATGATAAAATTGTTGAGTTTGGAGAAGCTGAAAAAAAGATTCTTATAGATGGAGAAAGAGAATTAAAGGTTAAAAGAGATAATCAAATTGTAACTATTAATTTGTCAGATAATATTATTGAAGAGCTACTTAAGAATAAAGGAAAAGGGATTTTCTCTGAAATGAGAACCTACAATACTATAGACTCTGTTATAACGGGTTCAAATGCTGAAAAAGCTGGCTTTCTAAAAGGTGATAGTATAATTGGCTTAAATGGATTAAAAACTCCTTTTTATAAAGATTTTTATGAAGAAATTCAAAATTATAAATCTCAGGAAGTAGAAATATCTTTTTTTAGAGACGATATTTTAAAAACTACATTGGTCTCTACAAATGAAAACGCTACAATAGGATACATTAAATCAAATAAAAATATATTTGAGTTTAAAGAATATTCATTTATTGAAGCAATACCAGCAGGTATTAAAAAAGGTGGTCAAACATTGAGTAGCTATGTAAAGTCTTTAAGTTTAATTTTCAACAAAGAAGGTGCGAAACAAATGGGAGGGATTTGGGTCAATTGGCGGCCTTTTTTCAAAAGATTGGAACTGGTATGTTTTTTGGTCTATGACTGCATTACTTTCTATTATTTTAGCTTTTATGAATATTCTACCTATCCCGGCTTTAGACGGTGGCCATGTTATGTTTTTAATTTATGAAATGATAGCTGGCAAAGCACCAAGCGATCAGTTTTTAACAAGAGCTCAAGTTGTTGGAATGGTTCTGTTATTCTCACTTTTAATATACGCCAACGGAATGGATGTATATAGATTTATGTCTAGTTAATACCTACTTTTAAACATCTATTTGCGCATAATCTTTTATTATCCTTCAACGTAAACGACTCTACTTCCCCTCTATTTTTGTTTAAATTGAAAATTATGCGAAAGAATATTCTTTTTGCTTCATTCTTTATTGTTTTTAAATTAACTTCTTTTGGACAAGAGGTTGCTCAATACAACGACTTTGAAATCTATACTCAAGACAAAAACAATAAAATCCTAATTATTCCATTTGAAAATAAAATGTATGCTTCATCTGCTGACAGCGAAATAGCAGCACTTTAATAAGGTCCCTTATAAAGAGGTAAAAGAAGAGATGAAAGTTGGAATTTCAGCACAAATTCTACTTACTATAAGTAATAAAATTCCTGCCATTTCAATGGCTCATCATAAAGATTCTATCGCTGAAGTATTAAATTATATCTATAATAGCATAGGATTAAAATATGATCAGGTAAAATCAAAAGACACACTCATAGCAAAGCCAAGAAAAACTGACTTAATTAAGGATAAATTAAACAGCTTTATTAAGCATACAAAACAAGATCTTGAAAAAAATAATTCCAAAAAAGAAAATATTCAAAATGGGGAAATACATACAACTAGTTTAACTGGTGAAAGATTTATGAATGTTATCATTCAAAATCCTAATTTATTAAGCGAATTAAATAAGAAGTATAGGACGAATTATTATCTTTTTATTAATGAGTTTCATATTGGCAGATCATTATCAGTTCCAGAAAATATTTATATAAAAAAAAGAGAGATAAGTACCCATTATACCGTATTTAATCAAATGGGAATTGAAGTTGATGCCGGGGTAGTAAAAGTTCTTATGCCAAGTGATGTGGTAGAAATTAAAAAAATTGAAAATGAGTACCTTTCTATTATTGCATCTGAATTATGTTCATTTATTCCAAAACCAAAAATTGAAAAACCTTCGATGATGAAAGAAGCTGAGGACAATAAAAATTCAAAAAAACAAAGAAAAGTTATTCATGGAGTATTAGAATAATATTCTATTTTCCAGTTACAATAAATTTCTTAACTACTGTATTTCCATCAATCTCAATCCATAAATTATATACTCCTTTTGATAAATCAGTAGCATCTACAAAAACTTTTTCAACTATTGCTGAAAATTTTGCTTCTTGTAAAGTTTGCCCAAGCATATTTATAATTTTTAATTTACCAGATTTGTTTTTTGGAATTCTCAAGGTAAAAGATCCTTGGTTAGGATTAGGGAAAAGTATTAAATCATCCAAATTATTAATGTTTTTACAATCATCTGTAATAATTTTTACTTCAGACCTTCTACTCTCACACTGAGGTTCACATACTTCCCAATTAAAAAAGTAATAGTACTGCTGGGTTGTGGGGTTATTAAGTGCAATCAATGAGTTGTTAATACTTAAAATACCAGGAATCGTGTGAGGGAAATTAGCTCCAGAGTTAGCACGAAAAAGATTTACTAGCTTTTATACTGGCAATTCCAATTTTATAGTTGTTTCCAGGAAATAATTCTACACTTAAATCAAGAGTGTTAATGCCAGAAATTATATTTGTTATTGTCTTTTCAAAAATAATATTGTTGATACTATCTAAAATAACAATGATTCTGTCTTGACTTCCGCCCGCTCTTACATCAACAGATTTTAAAGTCATTTTTTTGTAAACATCAAAAGCTAGGTATGAATAACTTGAGGAAATATTACCGTTTGTTGGGAAACTAGTGAGTCCTGTGGCATAGCAAAAAGTATCTGATAATGTAGATATGTAAAAAGAAGTGTCATCAAATAGCTTATTGGTAGTTAGTTGTGAGCCAGAATAAAAAATTTCTAAATCGTTTTCATTATTGTACCAATTATAGATAGGGTTCTCATTTTTTCCTAATATAACTGAGTCACCAATACAGACATAGGATGTTTCTATAGAGGGAGACTCGGTTAAAGAAATATTAATAGCATTTTGAATTGTTTTAGTGTCAGTTCCAAAATCATTACTAACTGTGAGAGACGTATTATAAGATCCAGACTGATTGAAGTATTTTATCCCTGTACTTGTAGTATCATCGATAATTCCATCACCATTAATATCCCAACGCCAAGAAGTTGGACTTCCAAAAGTAGCATCGGTAAATTGAACTTCGCCAGAACAACTATCTTGATAATTTAACATAAAGTTTGCGCTAGGAGGAGATAAACACAATAAAGCTTGGTATGCATTTATTCTTCCTGCACCCAACAACCCTATATAGCTAGTATTTACTGGGTCAATGTCGTTACAAGAACTTTTCATGCAGTTTACCAATTGTTCATTAGTGGCATTTGGAGAATATGACTTCATTAAACCTAAAAGGCCTGCTACCATTGGTGCAGACATTGAAGTTCCTGTTTTATAATCGTAGCCGTTGTATGGAATAGTACTTATAATAGAACTTCCTGGAGCAGAAATATCTATCCTTGTTCCATAGTTTGAGGAACTAGCTTTAGTATCAGATTGAGTAGTATTAGCAACACATATTACACCATTATAACAAGCAGGATACTTTGGGTTACTTGACAGATTAGCCCCATTATTTCCAGCAGCAGCAACAATTATAGAACCACTATTTATTCCAAATTCTATTATATTGTAATTTGTTTGAGAATAAGAACCACTTGACCAAGAACAACTAATTATATCCGCTCCAGCAAGAATTGAATAATAAACTCCATCCCATGTTTGATTTACCAACCCATTATTATCTGCTGTTTTAACTGCCATAATAGAAATACCACAACCAACAGATGAGATTCCTATACCATTATCGGTATTTGCTCCAGCAATTCCAGCGCAATGTGTTCCGTGAGCCCAGGCATTTGTATTGCTAAATGGGCTAGGATCATTATCATTAGTATAAGTATCCCATCCATTAATATCATCAATATATCCGTTGTTATCGTCGTCAATTCCATTATTAGGAATTTCATTTGGATTTACCCAAATGACATCTTTTAAATCCGGATGATTAATAGTTATTGCATCGTCAACTATAGAGACAACGACATCACTATTGCCTTTACCAAGATCCCAAGAAAGATCAGCTTGAATTTTTGGCAAATGCCAACAACTTGAATAACTAGGGTCGTTAGGAATAAAATCTTTATGATCTCTATAGACTAGTTCTGCATAATCTATATTAGATAATGTTTGGAGCTTTTTAATTATTTTAACTAAATCTTGGTTGTAATTTTTAAACTCGACTAAAAATGTAAGATATAATTTAACAGCTTTTTTTTCCTTTCCGAAAGGTTGCTCAATATTACTTATTCCTAATGAATCTAAATAATTCTTAAAGGTGAAAACACTTAAAGGAACATTAGATGGGTTGTCATCAATTATTTTCCAAGACTGTTTTGAAAGGTCTTCTAAACAATTTAACTTGAAATAAATTTGATTGGCAAAAATTGAATCTTGTGATTGTGAAAACAAAAATGTAAGTTGCAAAAGCAAAAAAGATAAAAGAAAATATAAATCTAAAGTTGACTATCATTCTTAGTTTTTACATTTTAAATACCTCGCTAATAGGATTCCCAGTACATGCATTTGGAAAAGCAGTTTTTAAAATAATTGAATACGTAGGTGCTATATCTGTTATTTTAATATTCCTAAATATTTGTTTGGACTTAATATTCTTACCATAGAAAAATAAAGGTACATGGGCATCATAATTATAATGACTCCCGTGTGTTGTTCCAGATTTATTATACCAGCTTATATAACCCGGATTAAGAGTTATAAAAATATCACCAGATCTTTTTGGATAAATTCCATTAATTAACCTTTGTGTTTTTATAGAATTTAACGAACTACTTAAAGTATTTATAGAATAAACATTGTCTATAGGATCCTGTTTAAGTAACCATGTTTTTGATTGAAGAAATACTTCGTTGAAGGAGATTCCTAAAGAATCTATTTTTTGAAAATCCACATAAAATTGCATGTTGGAGTACCTTGCTATGACATCAGGAATCCCAAAGGTAACTTCTAGATATTCATTAAGTTCTGAAAACATATTCTGTGAAATAAAAACCCCACCTTTTAATCTATTTTTTTCCAGTTCCTGGCCAGATGTAGCAGCTCCATGATCTGAAGTTAGGGACAGCACATATTTATCCTGACCTATTTTATCATTTAAAAAACTAATTAAATCTGAAATGTTTTTGTCTAAATTTTGATATGTGCTTTTTACTTCTTCAGAGTCAGGACCATACTTATGCCCTACATAATCAGTTGCTGAAAAACATATTACTAATAAATCTGTATGATCATCAACTCCTAGATTCTCATTAATAATAAGCTCTTTTGAAAAGTCATAAGTATAGTCATTCCCCTTGGGTATCGACCTAATATAAGTTGCCCCTTTTTCAAGGTGCTTTTTATTTAAATCATAATTAAAAGTTTTTCCTTTCCAAAACCCAGATAAGTAAGACGAAACTGTATGATTTTTATGAAAATCAATCATCCATTCTGGGATTTTTTCTCTGTAAAAAGAACTCGTTATCCACTTAGATTCATCATTAAGCCAATAAGCTCCATCTGCTAGAGGACCAGTCGATAAAATTGCTCCCCTGTCTTTAATAGAAACTCCAAAGACTTTAGAAATTGAATCTTTTAACTTTAGCTGGTCTCCAATTGTGTTACACAATAATAATTCTGGTGACATTTGACCATTTCCTGGATTTGTTTTTTCGTGAGGCTTTTTACAAAGACAAACGGTCTGCGATTTCCAGTCACCTGAACAATATATAGGACTAAAATCCTTTCTGCTATACCAATTGTTACCAATTATTCCGTGAACAGAAGGGGTTGTTCCCGTAAAAATACTTGCATGACCTGGTCCAGTATAAGTTGGAATATAATTGTAATGTACATTTCTACAAAAAATACCATCATTAGCTAATTTCTTAAAGCCTGTTTCGCTAAAATGTTCCCAAAATCGATCTACATACTCGTATTTCATTTGATCTACCACAATTGAGACCAAAATCCTCGGGTTTTCTTGAGAAATTGCAAATAAAGAGCAAAAGCTTAAAATAAAGGTTGTTAAATTTTTCATTTATAATTAACTTAATTTAAAAGTAGTTAATTAGCACATAACTAAATATTAACACAAGAATTAAAATTATGAAAATCACCATTATTTCTGGGAGTCACCGTCAAAATTCACAAAGCACTAAAATTGCCAAAGTTGTTGAAAGAGCTTTAGAGGTATTCCCAAAATGTGATGAGTATTATTTATTTGACCTGGCTAATAACCCGTTACCTCTTTGGGATGATGGGATATGGAACGGAGATGTTAAATGGAAAACCTTATTGGATCCCATTTCTGAGCAGCTAGCAAGTAGTGATGCTTTTGTTGTAATCTCTCCAGAATGGCATGGGATGGTTCCTGCAGGATTGAAAAACTTTTTCTTAATGTGGGGTAAAGGCGAACTTGCCCACAAACCAGCATTAATAGTCACCGTTTCAAATGGGGATGGTGGTTCTTATCCAGTAGCTGAATTGCGTATGAGCAGTTATAAAAATAATCGTATTTGTTTTTTACCAGAGCATTTGATTATTCGAAACGTAGAATCAGTATTTAACGACAATGAGCAGGAAAATAGTCTAAGCGCAGAGCAATATTTTAAAGATCGATTGAATTATTGTCTGAAACAGTTACTTACATACGGTGAAGCCTTTAAGCAAATAAGAAATAGTGACACTATAAGTATTGGGAAGTATAAAAGCGGAATGTAGTAAATATAATATTTCGATATCTTTTGTGAATCTTAGTCCACATAGTTCCCCATTCGTCCAGAATTAATCCCCTTACGAAGAAGAATAAAAACAAATATTAGCATCGAATAAATGATAAAAAATGGTATAATATATTTTACCCATCCTGCGCATAGCATGATGCTAATTATCAATAATTGAAATCCTAAACCAAAAGTAGAAACAGCAGTCATAAACCATTTTGGAAAGTGATCACTATCTTCAGCTTTCTTATCCATTTGATAAATCGCTTTGTCAAACAAACTATAGCAAAGGTTGTACATCCAAAACCATTGATTAACGTTTCGTTGTTTTTCACCTGGCATAGCTGTCGGGGCTTGGTGTTCAAAAACACGACTGGTTTTATCACCATTAAATTTATTACGAAAAATCACATAATAATAGTTGTATAAGGTTCCTTGAAGTTGCATTGCACAAAACGCACAAAACATTAGTAGCCAAGAACCCTCATTGATGTAACAAATTGTAGTAAAAATGAAAAAGTTAAGAATGATGTCGGAAACAGAATCAAAATAGCGACCAATGTAAGAAGGAGTTTGTTTAACTCGGGCAAGTTCTCCATCTGCTGCATCAAGAATTGACTTAATAATGAGAAAAATTGCCGCTGACCAAAAATGTTCATTTAGGATGAAAGCAATAGCAATAATTCCAGCAAGAATAAATACCATAGTAATATGTACAGGGGTGATAGCAGTTTTTTTTAAAGCGTTAGCTATCCAACGTGCGGGTGGACGACCATAATCGGACAGATCCAAAAATTTATATTCCTTAGGTAGCTTAGACATATAGTTAAATGGGTTTCCTAAAGTAATTTTGCAATATAGCTATATAACCTAAAAAAGCTTGTAGAAATTATAAATTTAAAAAATTACTTGGAAGCTCTTTTTCGTTCGTTTTCTTTAAGTAAAACTTTTCTTAGTCTTATTTTAGTTGGGGTAACTTCGACGTACTCATCAGCCTGAATATATTCTAGTGCCTCTTCTAGTGAGAATCTAATTGCAGGTGCTATTTTTACTTTATCATCTGCTCCTGAGGATCTCATATTAGACATTTTTTTTGTCTTGGTAATATTAACTACTAAATCGTTTGCACGAGAATTTTCACCAATCACTTGACCTTCATAAATATCTTCATTTGGATCGACAAAAAACTTTCCTCTTTCCTGTAAATTGTTTAAACTAAATGGGATTGACTTCCCTTTTTCCATAGATATTAATGAGCCATTTTGTCTTTGAGGAATATCTCCTTTGTAGGGCTGGAATTCAATAAATCTGTGAGACATAATAGCTTCGCCTGCAGTTACAGTAAGCAAATAATTTCTAAGCCCTATTATTCCCCTAGAAGGAATATTAAATTCAAGTAACATTCTATCCCCTTTAGGAACCATACTTAGCATTTCTCCTTTTTTAATCGCGACTACTTCTATTGCTTTTCCAGAATGTGTTTCTGGAATATCTATAGTAAGCTCTTCAATAGGTTCGCACTTAACCCCGTCTATATCTTTAATAATAACTTGTGGTTGTCCAACTTGAAGTTCGTAACCTTCTCGTCGCATTGTTTCAATTAAGACCGATAAATGAAGAACTCCTCTACCAAAAACATTGAATGAATCTGATGAATCTGTAGATTCTAATTTTAAAGCCAAATTTCTTTCCAATTCTTTCTCTAATCTGTCTTTTAAATGTCTTGAAGTCACAAACTTTCCTTCCTGACCAAAAAATGGAGAATCATTAATTGTAAATAGCATTGACATTGTTGGCTCATCAATCTTTATAGTTGGCAAAGCCTCCGGAGATTCAATATCCGCAACAGTATCTCCAATTTCAAAATCTTCTAGTCCAACAATTGCGCATAAATCACCAGCTTGAACCTGATCAACTTTAACTTTGCCTAACCCTTCAAATAAATAAAGTTCTTTTATCCTACACTTTTTAATATCTCCGTCTCTTTTGACTAGTGATATTTGTTGATTTTGTTTTAAAGTTCCTCTTTGTAACCTCCCAATTGCTATTCTACCAATAAAAGTTGAAAAATCAAGAGATGTGATTAATAATTGAGTATTCCCTTCTTGAACTTTTGGGGATGGAATATAATTTATAACAGCATCCAATAAAGGAAAAATATCATTAGTTGGAGTTTTGTAATCCGTATCCATCCATCCCAGCTTTGCAGATCCGTAAATAGTTGGAAAATCTAGTTGATCTTCTGTAGCATCTAAATTGAACATTAAGTCAAATACCTTTTCTTGAACTTCATCGGGTTTACAGTTTTCTTTGTCTACTTTATTAATTACAACCAAAGGTTTTAAACCCAACTCAATTGCTTTTTGAAGTACAAATCTTGTTTGGGGCATTGGGCCTTCAAAAGCATCTACCAACAATAAAACGCCATCGGCCATATTTAAAACTCTTTCTACTTCCCCTCCAAAATCTGCATGGCCAGGTGTATCAATAATATTAATTTTATGTTCTTTGTATTGAACAGAAACATTTTTAGATAAAATTGTTATTCCTCTTTCTTTTTCTAAATCGTTATTGTCAAGAATTAATTCTTTTTGTTCTTTTCTTTCATCAATTGCGTTACAAGCGTAGATCATTTTATCTACCAATGTTGTTTTTCCGTGATCAACATGTGCAATGATGGCTATGTTTCTAATATTCATTGTTTTAAATAAGTTGCAAATGTATAATTCTTATTCAGTAATTAACCTTTTTTTTAAATCGCATTATAATCTCTTCGATTATTAAATCAATTACGTAGAATTAATTCTCTATATAGGATTCAAAAGAATATAGAAAAACAAAAAATAGAAGAGGAGAAAAATGTAAAAAGCAAAAAAAATTATTCTGGGAATTCTTGGATAACACCGTTCTTTTTCACCATAGCAAAGCCTATTTTTCCATTAAACTTAGCGGCTTCACATTTATAAGTTGAGAAATTAACTTCTCCGTTTCTTGTGGACTCGTGCATCATGTTTTCTAGCTGTTTGCAGCTCTTTTTAATATCTGCAACAATTAAATCATAATAACAAGAACTCTCTTTACCATGCTTTCTTACAAATGCAACGTCACTTTGCTCAAAATAAAATTCTCCTTTGTTTAAAGTATACTCCGCCCAATCAGTAGCCTGAGTTTTGTCTTTGGATAATCCTTTTCCAAAATAAATCTTTTCTGTTGTGGAGTTGCCTTCTAAGTATTTTTTTTCTTTTACTATATTCAAAAAAGAGTCTTTATCGTTTATAGTTAATATATCACTAAGAGTAAGTTGATTTTGTGCAGAAAGAACAATAGGAATTAAAAATAATATGGTAAATAACTTTTTCATTTTATACTTTTTTATAAATCTACAAAAACTAATAAACAATTAATAAAATTAAATTAATAAAAAGTTGGCTAAGTAAAATATAATTAGACCCAGAAAAAAAGGATACCCTAAGAAGAGCCAAGCAAAGTCAATTACTGTCATTTTCCGTGGCCATGACTTTTTTTTAAGCTCCATTAATAAATCATACCATGTCATAATTTTTAAAAGCTGAACTATTGCATTGATTATAATGGCAAAAAAAGCAAAGAAAAACCTGAAATAATAATCTTAATTATAATCATTATTTAAACATTAAAACGAATCATAAAAGTGGTCGTTAGGCTTTGATTTTTAAAGGTATCTAAAGTGAAACATTTGATTAATACAGAGTAGATCATTTTAAGATTGTTCCAATCAATGCTTTATTAAGCTACCGTGGGTAATTTCAGATCCATCATTATAAAAATGCTTTCCAGATACTACATATCCATTTTCCATTTGCTGTTCAGACCATTTATGCCCACTTTTATACCATTCTGTTCTGAGGCCATGCATTTCTCCTTCTTTATATCTTACTTCTAGTTTAATATTCCCATTATGGTACCATTCCTTAAGAAGACCTTCTAATTTGTTGCTTTTGTAGTAGCCTTCTTTCAATAATTGACCTTTATCATCCCAGTACTTAAAAAGCCCTTCTTTTTGGCCTTTTAGATAGGTAATTTCATCTTTAATATTGCCACTTCTAAACCATTCTTTATGTATCCCCTCTCTAAAGCCGTCAAGGAAATTTCCAATTTCGCCGTACTCATTATATACAATGCCATTAATTTTATGCATTTCTTTTTTAAGAAACATAGTATCATGATCCATAGTTACTTGATTTTCTGCATATCTATCTTGAGCATTTGTGCTAATAAGCAAAACAAAAAATGAAAGGAAAATAGAAATAAATAATCTCATAGTATATAAATTAAATAGAGCTTCAAATTAACAAATACTATTTAATTAATGAGCAATATTGAAAATAAATTACGTGTATTTAATTTAAATACTCTGATTAGCGATGTTATGTCCATAAGACTTAATGGCTCTGTAAAAAAGAAACATTGCTATAATTAGTGACAAATGACTAAAATCATTTTTATCAAACCAAGGGTGAAAATTTATTTTTAAACCTAAAAATATTGCTGAGGGAAGTAGAATAAAGACACTATATACCATATATATAAAGCTTTTATCAATCTCCTTCTTAAACTTGTTTCCTAAGACTCCAAGAGAAAATATAAAGCCTATAGCTGAATTTGTTGCTGGAATTCTAACCCCAATAGAGTGGTCTAAAGTCATATCCATATAGTAAAAAATAATAGTTTCTAAAATTAGAGCTGCGACTAACTTTATAACACTAATTCTTAATAATAGGATTCTTAATTTAGAACTAATTAAGCTAATCATCGCTTTTTCTAAAAAGAAGATGCTTACAATGCCCAAATACCAGGGAAAATACTTGCCATAGAAGCCCCAATAGTTAAACATTAAATGACCTACCCCGCCCAAAAACATACATATCCCGAAAAACAAATAGAAATAGTTCCAGTTCTTAAAAAAATCTATATTAATATCTTGTTTTCTTGTTCTGGAAGCTAAAAATAAAGCTACTATTAGAATTAAACTGTCACCAATAAAGGCATTTGGTTCAAGAAGGTCAACACCAAATACCGAAAACTCTATTCTTTCAAAATCTTTTCCTATTAACAATTTTTAAATTTTTTTTAAACTTAATAATTTTTAATTATTAATTAAAGGAAGTAGATATAAAAAAAAGGCAGAAGTTAAATAATTCAACTTCTGCCATATATAATTAAGTTATTTGAAAGCTATTCCTTTATGATTCTAACTGTATAAGAGTTTTTTCCAGTGGTTATTTCTAAAACATAAACACCATCTGCAAATGATTTAAGGCTTATTTCTTTTTCATTGGTGGTGATTATCTTTCTTCCAAATAAGTCGTAAACATTGGTGGTGATTAGTCCACTATAGTTTCCAGTACTAATAGTTAGTATATCACTAGTTGGATTTGGATAAATAGAAACACTATTACTCCAATTCTCAATGCTAGTTGTATTTACAAATTCCACTAGGAAAATAGCGGTATCTGACAAGCAGGAATCAGCATCACTTACCACAACCGAATATAGTCCGTTAGCACTTGGCGTAATAATCGCAGTAGTTTCACCAGTGTTCCATTGGTAAAAATAAGGGGCTCGAACCATTAATAGAAGAAGCTTCTATGTCATTTCCATTTTGAACAATCGTAGTTACTATAGGATTAATTGTAAGATTTAATGTGACAATACTATCACAGCCTGAAGCGCTAGAAAGTATAAAGGTTGCAGTATCATTACTTAAGCTATATATTATTCCATCTATCCAAACAAAATCACAAGCTGCTTGCTGAATATCAATTCCAGTTATTGCAGAATCAACAGTTATAGTAGTGGTAACAATACTATCACAGCCACTATTAGTAGAATAAACATCGTTATAACTTCCAGCTACTGTTTGATAAGCCCCACCTAAGATGATACTGTCTCCTTGACATATACTAGCTGTTACACTGTTAGTTATTAATGAGTCTACTGTGAAGTTTGTAATAGTAATACTATCACAGCCAGCTACACTTACTGTAGTGTCA
The DNA here is from genome assembly GCA_905182525.1 of Cryomorphaceae bacterium. Lineage (GTDB taxonomy): Bacteria > Bacteroidota > Bacteroidia > Flavobacteriales_D > Parvicellaceae > MED-G20. The sequence goes on from CAJJBV010000003.1 coordinate 307,137, forward strand.
TAGAAAGTACCACTTGCTAATTCATAATTACCATTGATTAATGCACTATCGCCATAACATATATTTACATTAAGATTTGCAACAATCTGCGAAGAGACGGTTAAATCTGTTTCAATAATTAAATTACATCCATTAGCATCTACCAAAGTGTCATAATATAGTCCAGTTGTAGTTTGGTATAAGCCACCAGCTAAAACACTATCTCCATTACATATGGCAAAGAGGTTAGAAACAAAGTTTTCGCTAAGAACTGTAAAAGTTGTTTCTATTATACTGTCACATCCATTAACATTGGTTAAGCTATCAATATAAACTCCCGCTATTAGTTCTGTAAGCACCTGCAATAAAGCTGCTGTCTCCATAACAAACAGTAATAGTATCGGCTAAATAATTTACCTCATTTACTGTTAATGTCGTAGTAAGAATACTATCACAACCTAGGGTTGTTGAAAGCGTATCTACATAACTTCCAGCTGTTGTTTGATAAGCACCATCTAACATCATGCTGTCTCCTTGACATATACTAGCTGTTACACTATTGGTAACTACAGGATTTACAGTTAAAGTCGTAGTAACAATACTATCACAACCTAGGGTTGTTGAAAGCGTATCTACATAATCTCCAGCCGTTGTTTGATAAGCCCCACCTAACATCATACTGTCTCCTTGACATATACTAGCTGTTAAATTATTAGTAAATACAGGACTAACGTTTAAAGTCGTAGTAAGAATACTATCACAACCATTAGCTGACAAAAGCGTATCTACATAACTTCCAGCTACTGTTTGATAAGAACCGTCTAGCATCATACTGTCTCCTTGACATATACTAGCTGTTATACTATTTGTTATTAATGAGTCTACTGTAAAGTTGGTAATGGTAATACTATCACAACCAAGTATACTTGTTGCAGTGTCATAAAAAGTTCCATTAGCTAGTTCATAATTACCATTAATTAATGCGCTATCGCCATAACACACGCTTAATGGTAGATTAACCGTAATCTGTGAAGAAACAGTTAAAACAGTTTCAGTTACACTATCACAACCAGTCATAGAAGAAAGCGAATCATAAAAAGTTCCACTTGCTAATTGGTAAGCACCACCAGCTAAAACACTGTCTCCAGTACATAAGCTAATATTTATAATGTTGTAGTAATTAGAGTTTACAGTTACATTAACAGAGCCCAAAGCGATACAACCATTAGCATCTGTTCCAGTAACTGTGTAAGTAGTTGTTGTAGTTGGTGTGAAAGCAGTTCCATCAGTAATTGCATTGTCCCAAGCATAAGTAGATGCTCCAGTTCCTGAAAGCGTTACAGCACCACCATCACAAACAGCCTGGTCAGCACCAGCTGATACTGTTGGTAAAGTATTTACAGTAACATCTACTTGATCTGTTCCAATACAACCATTTCCATCTGTTCCAGTAACTGTGTAAGTTCCAGTTGCAGTTGGTGTGAAAAAGCGGTTCCGTCAGTAACACTATTATCCCAAGCATAAGTAGATGCTCCAGATCCTGAAAGCGTTACAGCACCACCATCACAAACAGCTAACATCAGCTCCAGCTGATACTGTTGGTAAAGTATTTACAGTAACATCAACATTGTCTGTTCCTATACAACCATTTCCATCTGTTCCAGTAACTGTGTAAGTAGTAGTTGCAGTTGGTGTGAAAGCAGTTCCGTCAGTAACACCATTATCCCAAGAATAAGTAGATGCTCCAGATCCTGAAAGTGTTACAGCACCACCATCACAAACAGCTTGATCTGCTCCAGCTGAAACCGTTGGCAATGCATTTACCGTTAAGACACCTGAAGCAGATGAACTTTGACAATTATTATTATCAGTTACTACTACTGAATAGTTACCAGCAGTTGCTCCAGTTGTAGTTGCATTAGTTCCTGTTCCTTGACCGCTCCATAACCAACTAGTTGCAGTAGAGCTTGTAGCTGTAAAAGTAGCAGCAGCATCTCCAGTACATATCGTAGCATCATTTACCGTTACCGTTGGTAAATTATTTACAGTAACATCAACTTGATCAGTTCCTGTACAACCATTTCCATCTGTTCCAGTAACTGTGTAAGTAGCAGTTGCAGTTGGGGTGAAAGTAGTTCCGTCAGTAATACCATTGTCCCAAGCATAAGTAGATGCTCCAGAACCTGAAAGTGTTACAGTACCACCATCACAAACAGCTTGATCAGCACCAGCTGATACTGTTGGTAAAGCATTAACAGTAACAACAAGTTGATCTGTTGCAGTACAATTATTAGCATCTGTTCCAGTAACGGTATAGGTCGTTGTTGTATTTGCAGCAAAAGCAGAACCGTCAGTTACACCATTGTCCCAAGCGTAAGTAGATGCTCCAGCTCCTGAAAGCGTTACAGCACCACCATCACAAACAGCTTGATCAGCTCCAGCTGATACTGTTGGTAATGAGTTAACAGTAACGACAACTTGATCTGTATTAGAACAACCATTTCCATCTGTTCCAGTAACTGTGTAAGTAGCAGTTGCAGTTGGGGTGAAAGAAGTTCCGTTTGTAACACTATTATCCCAAACATAAGTTGTTGCTCCTGATCCTGAAAGTGTTACAGCAGCATCCTGCACATACAGTTTGATCAGCTCCAGCTGACACTGTTGGTAAAGTATTTATAGTAACATCAACATTGATCTGTTCCTATACAGCCATTTCCATCTGTTCCAGTAACTGTGTAAGTTGCAGTAGCAGTTGGGGTGAAAGTAGTTCCGTTAGTTACACTATTATTCCAAGCGTAAGAAGTTGCTCCAGATCCTGAAAGCGTTACAGCACCACCATCACAAACAGTAACATCAGCTCCAGCTGATACTGTTGGTAAAGTATTTACAGTAACATCAACTTGATCTGTTGCAGTACAACCGTTTGCATCTGTTCCAGTCACGGTGTAAGTTGCAGTTGCAGTTGGGGTGAAAGCAGTTCCATCAGTAATACCATTATCCCAAGCATAAGTTATTGCTCCAGAACCTGAAAGTGTTACAGTCCCTCCATCACAAACAGCTTGATCAGCTCCAGCTGATACTGTTGGTAATGAGTTAACAGTAACGACAATTTGATCTGTTGCAGTACAATTATTAGCATCTGTTCCGGTAACGGTGTAAGTTCCACTTGCCGTTGGAGTAAAAGCAGAACCGTCAGTTACACCATTGTCCCAAGCATAAGTTATTGCTCCAGAACCTGAAAGTGTTACAGTCCCTCCATCACAAACAGTAACATCAGCTCCAGCTGATACTGTTGGTAAAGTATTTACAGTAACATCAACTTGATCAGTTCCAATACAACCATTTCCATCTGTTCCAGTAACTGTGTAAGTTGCTGTTGCAGTTGGGGTGAAAGCAGTTCCGTCAGTAACTGCATTATCCCAAGCATAAGTAGATGCTCCAGAACCTGAAAGTGTTACAGCACCACCATCACAAACAGTAACATCAGCTCCAGCTGATACTGTTGGTAAAGTATTTATAGTAATATCAACATTGTCTGTTCCTATACAACCATTTGCATCTGTTCCAGTAACTGTGTAAGTAGTAGTTGCAGTTGGGGTGAAAGCAGAACCGTCAGTAACACCATTGTCCCAAGCATAAGTTGTTGCTCCAGAACCTGAAAGCGTTACAGCACCACCATCACAAACAGCTTGATCAGCTCCAGCTGATACTGTTGGTAATGAGTTAACAGTAACGACAATTTGATCTGTATTAGAACAACCATTTCCATCTGTTCCAGTAACTGTGTAAGTAGCAGTTGCAGTTGGGGTGAAAGAAGTTCCGTTTGTAACACTATTATCCCAAACATAAGTTGTTGCTCCTGATCCTGAAAGTGTTACAGAAGATCCTGCACATACAGTTTGATCAGATCCAGCATCAACTGCAGCAGAACCTATAATAGTCACATCAAAAGTTCCTGTTGAACTACAAGAAGAAATAGACGTTAAGTAAGAAACTGTGTACGTTCCAGGCGTTGACCCAGACAAATCAATAACACCAGTACTAGCATTAATTACTAAACCAGACGTTGAACTAAACGTTCCTCCACTTGTTCCACTAATCGTTGGCGTAGGATCGCTATCTGCACTACAAAAGCTAGAAGCACGAGTAACTAAATGTTCCATCTTCAGGTGAGTAACAGTAATATTTTGATGGTAATGAGCAAATTTGATGGCGTCTTTCAAACACCCTTACATGTCCTGCGTTACTACCTGGACCACCATCATTATGGGTAGCGCCAACAGCAACTCTATCTCCAGATCCATTGATCGCAACTGAGGCCCCAAAATAATCAGAAGCAGCCTCTCCATCTAAATCCCAGCCCAACTGCGACCAGTCAGACGAATATCCATAAACTCTTACATGACCAGCATCAACACCTGTTGCATCGTCTCTGTCTGCTCCAATCACTACCTTATCTCCTACTGTATTCATTGATACGCTTATACCAAAACGGTCTTGACCGCCTTCACCAGTTAACGTAGATCCCATCTGTGACCATGCAGTACCACTATAACTGTACATCATAACTCTACCTGTCTCACTAGCGTGGTGATAATTTCCTACTACTACCTTATCTCCAGCTCCATTCATATCTACTTTATGACCAAAATAGTTGCCATCAGGCGCATCTATATCTGCTCCCATCTGTACCCAAGCACTATTAACATACTCAAACACTCTTGCATGTCCTCTATCATTTTCGTTATTTGGACCATTGGCAAAACGAGAACCTATAATTACTCGGTTTCCTAAATCATTCATCGCAACAGCTTCACAATAATCACTAGCTCGTTCCCCAAAAATATCACTACCCAACTGTACCCAATCATTGGTCTGATACTCAAATATCCTCGTTGCTCCAGCATTACTACCAACAGTATTATCATCCTCTCTTATTGCAACAACTACTCTGTCTCCAGCTTCATTCATATCTACACTATAGCCTAACTTGTCATTCACCGCATCTCCATTTATATCACTACCCAACTGCGTCCATACTCCATTACTATAACTATATATCCTCGCATGTCCAGCTCTAGAAATAGGCGTAGTATAACTAAACGTACCATTTAAATTATCTACTACACTACCAGCATCATTTTGATGAGCCCCAACAACTATTCTATCTCCAGCTCCATTTATAGAAACAGAATATCCAAAGCGATCATCTCCACCTTCTCCATTGATACTATCACCCAACTGTGACCATGCTGTACCATTCCATGAATACACCCTCACCTGACCAGCATTGGTTCCACTAGCATCATTGAGTTGTGCACCAACTACCATCACATCTCCTGCCTTATTTAACGCAACCGAAGTCCCAAATCGATCATCATTAGTATATCCATCTAAATCAACTCCCATCTGAGCAAAATTTAATGGCGGGCTATAACTTACATCGTAACTCCCCGCAAGCAGATCCATGTTAAATCTAATCAGCTCCAGTTGCTGCGTCCAATTGCCAATGCCAGTACTAGGATCTAAATGTTCCTCCCGTCTACTACACCCGTAATAGTTGCCACTGGATTACTCTCATTATTGCAAAACGTTGTAGATCCTCCATAGTTAAAATCAGCTGTAGTTGCCGATACCTTTATCTGCTTAGTTAAACTTCCAACACAGGCATTGGCTGTACTACCAGCCGTAGTATAAGTAACCCCATATGTCCCAGGCGTTGACCCAGACAAATCAATAACCCCAGTACTAGCATTAATTACTAAACCAGACGTTGAACTAAACGTTCCTCCACTTGTTCCACTAATCGTTGGCGTAGGATCGCTATCTGCACTACAAAAACCTAACGTACCATAACTAAACGTTGGATCTTCTTCATTAGATATTGTAATCGCTAACGGCAACGGACATATTGATGGCGACTCAAACACCCTTACATGTCCTGCGTTACTACCTGGACCACCATCATTATGGGTAGCGCCAACAGCAACTCTATCTCCAGATCCATTGATCGCAACTGAGGCCCCAAAATAATCAGAAGCAGCCTCTCCATCTAAATCCCAGCCCAACTGCGACCAGTCAGACGAATATCCATAAACTCTTACATGACCAGCATCAACACCTGTTGCATCGTCTCTGTCTGCTCCAATCACTACCTTATCTCCTACTGTATTCATTGATACGCTTATACCAAAACGGTCTTGACCGCCTTCACCAGTTAACGTAGATCCCATCTGTGACCATGCAGTACCACTATAACTGTACATCATAACTCTACCTGTCTCACTAGCGTGGTGATAATTTCCTACTACTACCTTATCTCCAGCTCCATTCATATCTACTTTATGACCAAAATAGTTGCCATCAGGCGCATCTATATCTGCTCCCATCTGTACCCAAGCACTATTAACATACTCAAACACTCTTGCATGTCCTCTATCATTTTCGTTATTTGGACCATTGGCAAAACGAGAACCTATAATTACTCGGTTTCCTAAATCATTCATCGCAACAGCTTCACAATAATCACTAGCTCGTTCCCCAAAAATATCACTACCCAACTGTACCCAATCATTGGTCTGATACTCAAATATCCTCGTTGCTCCAGCATTACTACCAACAGTATTATCATCCTCTCTTATTGCAACAACTACTCTGTCTCCAGCTTCATTCATATCTACACTATAGCCTAACTTGTCATTCACCGCATCTCCATTTATATCACTACCCAACTGCGTCCATACTCCATTACTATAACTATATATCCTCGCATGTCCAGCTCTAGAAATAGGCGTAGTATAACTAAACGTACCATTTAAATTATCTACTACACTACCAGCATCATTTTGATGAGCCCCAACAACTATTCTATCTCCAGCTCCATTTATAGAAACAGAATATCCAAAGCGATCATCTCCACCTTCTCCATTGATACTATCACCCAACTGTGACCATGCTGTACCATTCCATGAATACACCCTCACCTGACCAGCATTGGTTCCACTAGCATCATTGAGTTGTGCACCAACTACCATCACATCTCCTGCCTTATTTAACGCAACCGAAGTCCCAAATCGATCATCATTAGTATATCCATCTAAATCAACTCCCATCTGAGCAAAATTTAATGGCGGGCTATAACTTACATCGTAACTCCCCGCAACAGATCCATTTAAATTAATAGCTCCAGTTACTGCATCCAAAGCCAATCCAGTACTAGAACTAAACTCACCATCTACTACACCCGTAATAGTTGCCACTGGATTACTCTCATTATTGCAAAACGTTGTAGATCCTCCATAGTTAAAATCAGCTGTAGTTGCCGATACCTTTATCTGCTTAGTTAAACTTCCAACACAGGCATTGGCTGTACTACCAGCCGTAGTATAAGTAACCCCATATGTCCCAGGCGTTGACCCAGACAAATCAATAACCCCAGTACTAGCATTAATTACTAAACCAGACGTTGAACTAAACGTTCCTCCACTTGTTCCACTAATCGTTGGCGTAGGATCGCTATCTGCACTACAAAAACCTAACGTACCATAACTAAACGTTGGATCTTCTTCATTAGATATTGTAATCGCTAACGGCAACGGACATATTGATGGCGACTCAAACACCCTTACATGTCCTGCGTTACTACCTGGACCACCATCATTATGGGTAGCGCCAACAGCAACTCTATCTCCAGATCCATTGATCGCAACTGAGGCCCCAAAATAATCAGAAGCAGCCTCTCCATCTAAATCCCAGCCCAACTGCGACCAGTCAGACGAATATCCATAAACTCTTACATGACCAGCATCAACACCTGTTGCATCGTCTCTGTCTGCTCCAATCACTACCTTATCTCCTACTGTATTCATTGATACGCTTATACCAAAACGGTCTTGACCGCCTTCACCAGTTAACGTAGATCCCATCTGTGACCATGCAGTACCACTATAACTGTACATCATAACTCTACCTGTCTCACTAGCGTGGTGATAATTTCCTACTACTACCTTATCTCCAGCTCCATTCATATCTACTTTATGACCAAAATAGTTGCCATCAGGCGCATCTATATCTGCTCCCATCTGTACCCAAGCACTATTAACATACTCAAACACTCTTGCATGTCCTCTATCATTTTCGTTATTTGGACCATTGGCAAAACGAGAACCTATAATTACTCGGTTTCCTAAATCATTCATCGCAACAGCTTCACAATAATCACTAGCTCGTTCCCCAAAAATATCACTACCCAACTGTACCCAATCATTGGTCTGATACTCAAATATCCTCGTTGCTCCAGCATTACTACCAACAGTATTATCATCCTCTCTTATTGCAACAACTACTCTGTCTCCAGCTTCATTCATATCTACACTATAGCCTAACTTGTCATTCACCGCATCTCCATTTATATCACTACCCAACTGCGTCCATACTCCATTACTATAACTATATATCCTCGCATGTCCAGCTCTAGAAATAGGCGTAGTATAACTAAACGTACCATTTAAATTATCTACTACACTACCAGCATCATTTTGATGAGCCCCAACAACTATTCTATCTCCAGCTCCATTTATAGAAACAGAATATCCAAAGCGATCATCTCCACCTTCTCCATTGATACTATCACCCAACTGTGACCATGCTGTACCATTCCATGAATACACCCTCACCTGACCAGCATTGGTTCCACTAGCATCATTGAGTTGTGCACCAACTACCATCACATCTCCTGCCTTATTTAACGCAACCGAAGTCCCAAATCGATCATCATTAGTATATCCATCTAAATCAACTCCCATCTGAGCAAAATTTAATGGCGGGCTATAACTTACATCGTAACTCCCCGCAACAGATCCATTTAAATTAATAGCTCCAGTTACTGCATCCAAAGCCAATCCAGTACTAGAACTAAACTCACCATCTACTACACCCGTAATAGTTGCCACTGGATTACTCTCATTATTGCAAAACGTTGTAGATCCTCCATAGTTAAAATCAGCTGTAGTTGCCGATACCTTTATCTGCTTAGTTAAACTTCCAACACAGGCATTGGCTGTACTACCAGCCGTAGTATAAGTAACCCCATATGTCCCAGGCGTTGACCCAGACAAATCAATAACCCCAGTACTAGCATTAATTACTAAACCAGACGTTGAACTAAACGTTCCTCCACTTGTTCCACTAATCGTTGGCGTAGGATCGCTATCTGCACTACAAAAACCTAACGTACCATAACTAAACGTTGGATCTTCTTCATTAGATATTGTAATCGCTAACGGCAACGGACATATTGATGGCGACTCAAACACCCTTACATGTCCTGCGTTACTACCTGGACCACCATCATTATGGGTAGCGCCAACAGCAACTCTATCTCCAGATCCATTGATCGCAACTGAGGCCCCAAAATAATCAGAAGCAGCCTCTCCATCTAAATCCCAGCCCAACTGCGACCAGTCAGACGAATATCCATAAACTCTTACATGACCAGCATCAACACCTGTTGCATCGTCTCTGTCTGCTCCAATCACTACCTTATCTCCTACTGTATTCATTGATACGCTTATACCAAAACGGTCTTGACCGCCTTCACCAGTTAACGTAGATCCCATCTGTGACCATGCAGTACCACTATAACTGTACATCATAACTCTACCTGTCTCACTAGCGTGGTGATAATTTCCTACTACTACCTTATCTCCAGCTCCATTCATATCTACTTTATGACCAAAATAGTTGCCATCAGGAGCATCTATATCTGCTCCCATCTGTACCCAAGCACTATTAACATACTCAAACACTCTTGCATGTCCTCTATCATTTTGATTCTGTGGACCATTGGCAAAACGAGAACCTATAATTACTCGGTTTCCTAAATCATTCATCGCAACAGCTTCACAATAATCACTAGCTCGTTCCCCAAAAATATCACTACCCAACTGTACCCAATCATTGGTCTGATACTCAAATATCCTCGTTGCTCCAGCATTACTACCAACAGTATTATCATCCTCTCTTATTGCAACAACTACTCTGTCTCCAGCTTCATTCATATCTACACTATAGCCTAACTTGTCATTCACCGCATCTCCATTTATATCACTACCCAACTGCGTCCATACTCCATTACTATAACTATATATCCTCGCATGTCCAGCTCTAGAAATAGGCGTAGTATAACTAAACGTACCATTTAAATTATCTACTACACTACCAGCATCATTTTGATGAGCCCCAACAACTATTCTATCTCCAGCTCCATTTATAGAAACAGAATATCCAAAGCGATCATCTCCACCTTCTCCATTGATACTATCACCCAACTGTGACCATGCTGTACCATTCCATGAATACACCCTCACCTGACCAGCATTGGTTCCACTAGCATCATTGAGTTGTGCACCAACTACCATCACATCTCCTGCCTTATTTAACGCAACCGAAGTCCCAAATCGATCATCATTAGTATATCCATCTAAATCAACTCCCATCTGAGCAAAATTTAATGGCGGGCTATAACTTACATCGTAACTCCCCGCAACAGATCCATTTAAATTAATAGCTCCAGTTACTGCATCCAAAGCCAATCCAGTACTAGAACTAAACTCACCATCTACTACACCCGTAATAGTTGCCACTGGATTACTCTCATTATTGCAAAACGTTGTAGATCCTCCATAGTTAAAATCAGCTGTAGTTGCCGATACCTTTATCTGCTTAGTTAAACTTCCAACACAGGCATTGGCTGTACTACCAGCCGTAGTATAAGTAACCCCATATGTCCCAGGCGTTGACCCAGACAAATCAATAACCCCAGTACTAGCATTAATTACTAAACCAGACGTTGAACTAAACGTTCCTCCACTTGTTCCACTAATCGTTGGCGTAGGATCGCTATCTGCACTACAAAAACCTAACGTACCATAACTAAACGTTGGATCTTCTTCATTAGATATTGTAATCGCTAACGGCAACGGACATATTGATGGCGACTCAAACACCCTTACATGTCCTGCGTTACTACCTGGACCACCATCATTATGGGTAGCGCCAACAGCAACTCTATCTCCAGATCCATTGATCGCAACTGAGGCCCCAAAATAATCAGAAGCAGCCTCTCCATCTAAATCCCAGCCCAACTGCGACCAGTCAGACGAATATCCATAAACTCTTACATGACCAGCATCAACACCTGTTGCATCGTCTCTGTCTGCTCCAATCACTACCTTATCTCCTACTGTATTCATTGATACGCTTATACCAAAACGGTCTTGACCGCCTTCACCAGTTAACGTAGATCCCATCTGTGACCATGCAGTACCACTATAACTGTACATCATAACTCTACCTGTCTCACTAGCGTGGTGATAATTTCCTACTACTACCTTATCTCCAGCTCCATTCATATCTACTTTATGACCAAAATAGTTGCCATCAGGAGCATCTATATCTGCTCCCATCTGTACCCAAGCACTATTAACATACTCAAACACTCTTGCATGTCCTCTATCATTTTGATTTTGTGGACCATTGGCAAAACGAGAACCTATAATTACTCGGTTTCCTAAATCATTCATCGCAACAGCTTCACAATAATCACTAGCTCGTTCCCCAAAAATATCACTACCCAACTGTACCCAATCATTGGTCTGATACTCAAATATCCTCGTTGCTCCAGCATTACTACCAACAGTATTATCATCCTCTCTTATTGCAACAACTACTCTGTCTCCAGCTTCATTCATATCTACACTAATAGCCTAACTTGTCATTCACCGCATCTCCATTTATATCACTACCCAACTGCGTCCATACTCCATTACTATAACTATATATCCTCGCATGTCCAGCATTGGAACCACCAGCATCATTTTGATGAGCCCCAACAACTATTCTATCTCCAGCTCCATTTATAGACACAGAATATCCAAAGCGATCATCTCCACCTTCTCCATTGATACTACCACCCAACTGTGACCATGCTGTACCATTCCATGAATACACCCTCACCTGACCAGCATTGCTTCCACTAGCATCATTGAGTTGTGCACCAACTACCATCACATCTCCTGCCTTATTTAACGCAACCGAAGTCCCAAATCGATCATCATTAGTATATCCATCTAAATCAACTCCCATCTGAGCAAAATTTAATGGCGGGCTATAACTTACATCGTAACTCCCCGCAACAGATCCATTTAAATTAATAGCTCCAGTTACTGCATCCAAAGCCAATCCAGTACTAGAACTAAACTCACCATCTACTACACCCGTAATAGTTGCCACTGGATTACTCTCATTATTACAAAACGTTGTAGATCCTCCATAGTTAAAATCAGTGGTGCAAATTTGTGTTTGATTTCTCTGGTTATAGTTATTTAATACTTCTGCATTTGTTAAAACTCTGTCATAAATTCTAACAAACTTCATCTCTCCAATAAAATATTCTCCATTGGTAGATAATTTATATCCAATGGATAGACCCCCGTCACCTACATTTAAAGCACCAGCATTTGCAAAAGTTCCATTATAGGATAATGAACCATTTCTATACATTTTAAGAACATTAGAACTAGTATTTGCAACAATTACCCAATGCTCCCATTGATTAGAATTATAAGAAAGTTGACTGTGTCTATCATTACTTTGCCCATTAAAGCCACCGTTACCATTTGAAAATAATATCATACAAGCTCTTCTACTGTTTTGCATAGTTAAAGTATTCTGTTCAACAACAACTTGTGTCCCTGATGCAGAAGTGTTTTTAAAGTAAGCTTCCAGTGTGTAAGTGTCATCTCCAGCATTTAGAACCGCTGGAAAATTTACTTTATCATTACCATCAAAGACAAAAACCTTACTTGTTGGATTAAAAGTAGCTCCAGTAATAGTTCCATGATGTCCATTGCCACTTATATCTGACCAAGTGGTTCCTGAACCGTTGTAGGAAGATAATTTGTCCGCATGAACAAAAAAAGCTGGATTACTTGTTCCTTGACCAAAAGAGAAAAAAGAAGTGAGAATAAAAATGAATGAGAAGTAATTTTTTTTCATGAAAGTAATTATTTGATACTTATTTAATACGTTAAATGTATTTTTTAAAAAAGTAAAAATAAAGTTTAAAAATTTCAGAAAAAAAAATTACAGCGATGTAAACAAAAAAAGTTGTGTCCAAATAATTCAAATCATGTCCAAATAGTGCAATTTTATTCGTAATTTACAAGAAATCGAAAGATCATTATTTTGGAAAATAATAACGCAATTATTTTACACCTTTCAGTACTTATAATCCTATCATGCCTATTGGCATATCTATGGGTTAAAAAAAGAAACTATTCCAATAAGTTTCATATGGACTACATAATAGTAAATATTATACTGCTCATTTTAATTCCAGTAATAAGTTTAAATCTTATAATATTTGACATTTATAAAGCTGTAATAGCTAATTTACTTCTTCATACTGCGTCACAAATAGCATTTATACTACACGTAGAATCTGCAATAAAAGGGTATAAAATAAAGATTAAGAAAAAAATCTTGTATCTATTTCTTTTGAATGTGGTAGTATTGATACTAACTATTCTCAACGTTCGAATAATAGGATATGAAACAACTATAAATAGAATAGCAGCAATAATAATTGAGGCAAAGGATGCGAGTTACTATTCAGATGTATTAATCGTAAAATGGATTTCTTCAATTTTACTGATGTTACATTTAATTAGAATATGTATAAAAAATATTAAGGAATCAATAACTATTAAAAGGAAGAGGCTTTATAAATTCTGGGTCTTAACATATTGCATAATAAATATTGAGACAGCATTAATAGGCAGCATGTATTATTTAGGGGTATTTGATGAAGCATTTAGTAATAATATAAACATGATTATAAGGATTAATATCGGTTTAAACTTAGTTTTTTTACTTATAAATCCAGCTATTTTAAACTATATACCTGGGATAAGTGAATTGTCAATATTTAAAAGAGTTTCAAAAAAGAACTATTTTTTAATAATTAAAAAAGCAATAGAAAAACAAAAACTTTATTTGCAGCCGAAATTAACAATAAAGGAAATTGAAACAATAACTGGTGTTTCTGTTAAGAATATAAGAGCAGCAATTTTACTAAATACTAAAAATAATTTTAACGACTATATTAATGAGATTAGAATAAATTATGGAACAAAATTAATTGCTGATGGGTTTTTGAACAAGCACACTACAATTGCCCTTGGTCATAAGTGTGGATTTAGTTCCCATCAAACTTTTTTTAGAGCATTTAAGAAAAAACATAGCTCTACTCCAAAACAGTATTATTTAGAAAATAGTTAAAAGGATTTTAATTAAAAATTATTATTAGATCCATAACCACAAGTGGACATTACTAGTAATTAATTTACTAGAATAGAAAGCTTGTCTCTCAACAACTTCGTTAGACTTATTATAAGAACTACTCGTTTTATTTTTTAAAGTTTCTTTCATCACCCGAAACATATTAATTTTAAGAATAGAATACTGTTATTGTTTAGCTTACACTAACAAAAAACACAATTAAGATAAACTGTTTAATAAATTTTCTCTAAAAAAGTTATAAGAGTACAGGGAATTTAAGGTTTAAGACTTTATATAAGTTAGGTGGATTTTATTTTTTCCCAAACCTTGGGCTCACCATCAAAAAAAGAATATACATTATCATGATTTTCTAAAAAATCGACAATTTCTTTTTTTAATGAGGCATCAATAAGCTCTGGGCCATCGTAAATCAAAAATTCAAAAGTTTTGTCTTCTTTAGTTAATCTCTCGATTCTAAAAACCTTTATCCGCTTGCCAATTCTAAGCTCCAATCCAAGGCCAATGCTACTGTTATTAAAAATTAGTCCCTTTCTTTTAAACCTTTTGAATTCCATATTCTATTATAAATTGTGGTATACCCTGAAAAAAGAAAAAAGGATATGAAAGGCAACCATACCGAACATACCCTTTTAACTTAAAAGCCATTACGTGAATAACGACTTTGTAAAGTTAAACTAAAACTAGCACAAACTAAAAATTAAAATATATCAACTTGTATAGTTAATTAATGAATTAAAATATAATTGAATTATATGAATAACTATAAAATTAGAAAACTTGTAAAAAAGGAGTTTTTTTGTTGTTTTTAATGGTTTTTTTGATAAAAAATGTAATTTTTTAGCAGAATTTATCAAATTTCTTGATTTTTAACTCTTGGTTATTTATAAATATAAATAGCTAAAATGAAGTGAAAATAGAAAGTTAAAAATCACTTTAAAAGAAAATAATATTTTAAATAAAATGATTAATTGATTGCTTCAACAAATATATAGGCGTTTAAAAGCATGAAAAAAAAGGCTGGCAAGGAAATCCAAATACTGTCTTTTAACTTTACTCGAACTATAAGACCCAAAAACATAAGCGATGATAATCCAAGGGAGGAAATAATTAAAACAACTGGAATTTTAAGGCCAATTATTAGGCCTGAAGCACCTAGAAACTGTAAAACTATTATTGCAAGTCCTAACTTTTCTAGGTTGAAACGCTTGAATTCGCTTTTCATATGAGGAGTTACGAAATAAGAAGTAACATATACAAAGAAAGATAAGCTAGATATTAAAATACATATTATGTTAAAATCTATGCCCATCTATAGATTATGGCATAGAGAAATAAGCTATGAATAAAGATAGAGTTAGTAATACCAATGACGGTAAATGCTTAATAAAAGTATTTTTTATTTTAAAATGGAAAAACTGTGCAGCTACCATAAATAGAGCCATAAGAATAGATGGAATGAAAACCAATGGAGGAAACCAAATTCCTGCAAAAAGTAAAGTAGCTAGAGCAGTTTTACTAGCCCCAACAAAGTTTCTAGTTAAATCACTTAACCCAAAACTTTTAAATTCTGCAATAACATTGTGAAATCTAAAAACCCAAACGTAAATAACCGATAGTGATACTGCAATTTGTGCGAATATTATTAAATCTTTCATTTCCATATTTTAAAAAATTAAACTGAATACAATTTTAATAAATTTAAGCCTTTGTTTTAATAAATTCATATTAAAATATAACTTCAATTTTAAACAAGTTTATACTTCTGCTTTAAATTTGCTATAATTTCATCTTCACTAATTTTTGTTTTAGCTGTATTACTAGACAATTTTTGCCAATTATAATCATTTTGAATACTTACTGCTAAAAAAGTATTTTCCCACTTAACAGCGCATTTAGGGCTATGTTGTAGTACAATATTTTGAAATTGCCTTACATACTTTAGCTCTGTAACTTTATTTGTAAATAATTGAATTGCCCACTTTGAAACACTGTCAATAACTATTCCTTTTAATTTGTTCTCTCCAATTCTCCAGTTGATGATGTCTCCCAACTTAGAAGTGGGAATTCTGTAAGAGAAATCTAAATTCGCAATATTGATATGTAAGATTTGATCTTTTAAAGATTGTTTAATCATGATTGTTTTTCTCGAGAGACATAAATATATAGTATTTAATGTACTAAGTACTACGTAATTTAAAATGAGTCTTAGGTTTTGATGATATTAAACATATTTTAACTTAATACATAAGTAAATATTTGAAAATATGAAATTTATTAAAAAAGTAAATTTTTGGTGTTTTTTAATAGTTTTTGAGTGTTTTTTGATTAAAAAGTGAAGTTTTTAAGCTTTTTTAATAGATTTTTTAAAAAAGTGATAAAGTATAAATCATTAATAAATATGAATAACTTTATAAGGATAAAAAAAGATAAAAATTGAAGAAATATTTAATCCTATTTATAATAATAAGTGTGTCGCTAGTTCATTTTGGACAGTGTAATGGGAGATACCAGACAGAAATTTTCAACTCTGTCTCCATAGCAACTGTTAATTATTCTAGTGTTTATAATGATTATAGACATAAAATGGATATTTATACAGCAGACGGAGACACCGCAACGAATAGACCAGTAATTATCTACTTACATGGCGGAGTATTTTCTACTGGGGATAAAAATCTTCCTGACTGTGTAGATTTTTGCACAGCTTATGCCAAAAAAGGATACATAGCAATATCCGCTAATTACAGACTTTCTGCGAATGCAATATTATTTGCTATAAGTCAAGAAGAACAGTATAAAACAGTTTTAAAATCAGTTGCTGATATTAAATCTGCAATTAGGTATCTTAGAAAAGATCATAACAATGGCAACACACTAGGAATAGATCCAGATGGAATATTTTTAGCTGGCTATTCTGCAGGAGCAGTACTAGCTATTCACCTTGATTATATTGATCAAATAAGTGACCTGCCTACTTCGCCGATTAACGCACAATCGCTAATTTCAAACATTGGAGGTACACTAGATGGCGATGCTGGAAATGATGGATATTCATCTGAAATTAGTGGAATAGTAAGTTTTGCAGGTGGAATTAATAATTTATTGTGGATAGATTCAAACGACAAACCAATTGTTTTTGTCCATGGTAGTAATGATGTTACTGTTAATTATAACTGCGGTCCAGGATTTAACCTTCCTACAGTTCTAAATCTATGCGGAATGAATGCTATGAAACCTTACTTAGATAATGCTGGAGTGTCGAGCGATACCTTAATTTTTAATAATGCAGGGCACAGTTGGCCAGCCGTCGGAAACGCTAACCCGCTATTTTCACAAGCTATAGATTTTTCATCGGGGTTTTTATTCCCTTTATTGCCTTGTAATAATACTACTCAAAGTATTTCTGAAAAAGAATTAAAAGTTAATCAATACCCAAATCCGGCGACTGAAATGGTTCATTATTCATCAACTATTCTAATTAAAGAAATAGTTATTTACAATCAATTAGGACAAGTTAAAGACGAAATTAAAGTAAACAATAGTAGCTTCACTATTTCGGTATCAAATTTTGATTCTGGGATGTATTATGTGAAATTAAAATTTGCTAAATCAAAATCAATTTTGAAGAAGCTTAATGTTTATAAATAAGAATATAATTATTAAACCCTGTCAAGTTAATTTCCTGGAGACTATTTAGTTAATATTGATAAATAACAAGGAAATTGCAATCATAACATAAAATGAAGGGTCATCGGAGGAAACCTCAACTGCAGTATGGCAATTAAAATAATATTTAATTCTTTATCATAATTGAAGTATGAACGTCTTTCTTAGATTGGATTTTGAAAATATATAGCCCTTTTTCCCAGCTAGAAGTTTGAATACTAGTTTCATTTGTTCTCTTACTAGAATACATTATTTTACCATCTAAAGAAATAATTAGAATGTCAATTATTTCTCTGGAATCTATTGCTACCCGTTCATTAAAAGGGTTAGGGGAAATTTGAATATCTGAATTATTTAATTCAATTGAAGAAGATAAATTACAAGGAGTTTTCAAAGATTGAAACCAATTAAAAGCAGCTGATAAAGCTGGTAAAACACAATCGCCATGATTAACATTCCCCATGTCTAAAGCTTGGACATCTAACGCCCCGTTATTATTCATTGCTTGATTTGCGTTTAAGGCATTGGTATATGCAATTTGTTCATCTTCTGTGCAGTAATACATTCTAATTGGACTAGTAGGAAGCCAATCATAATTATCGTTTTCTAAAAGAGCTAGCCACCATGGGTGATTTTTATTAATGGAATCATTTATAAAATTATTCATAGAGGTGTCTCTAATTAAAAGCCTCATATCGTTAGGTATTAAACTATTTAATAAAGACATATCCAGAGTAGTGTTATTCCCATTAAAAAAAGGAGGGACTATGGTGTCGTATGGTGAATAAAGTATTTCTGACCAAGAATTAAAAATATTTCCATAGGCGAGTTGATAAGATGCTAGCAGATATACTATATAACCTGGATTTGAATATGGTGATGGTGAAATAATTGTATCTGCCATTATACCAGAAAGATCATAAGGACCAGAGCATGGAGCTGATCCAAGAACATTAAATTCTGCACTTAAATTATTATCTTGAATATACTTATGAGTTGCCATGCATGCGTGGCCTCCTTGAGAGTATCCCGTTAAAAAAACTTCGTTATTGTCAATATAATTGGTGCTATTAGTCAAGTACTCTCTAGCTGCTCTTACCATGTCCAAAGATGCAGTGGCTTCGGATTCAGAATGAACATAAGGGTGGAGGCCTGGGCTATCTCCCATTCCAATATAGTCTGGCATACAAACAAAATATCCACCTGCAGCAAATATTTTTCCTATAATTGATTCTGTATTATTAAAAGAAGGAACATTGTCTTTTCGAAGTGTAGTTCCATGATTATAGACAGCAAAAGGGAAATTTTTGCATGTTGTGTTGATTGGAATAAAGAAAGCGCCAGTAGCAATAATTGGAAGACCTTTAGTATCTACAGTATTGTAAGTCATCTTGTACATGTCTACGTCGTAATCTAACACCAAACCGGTTGGTGGTCCTAATACAGAAGCAGAGGCTGAATTTAGAAAGTTACATGAAACTAAATACTGGCTACTAACCACAACTTGTAATAATAAGAAAACAATCAGTAAATTATATTTAAGGCATGACTTTAGAAAATTAAAAAAATTACATAAATACATAATCATGATTAAAATATTTAACACATTGTAATAAGGGCCATTGAAATAATATAAATTTTATAAACCATTATTATTTACAAAATATAGTTAAATTAATTGATACTTTAAATAAAAGTTAATCATAATAAAAAACTCTTAATTGAATAATAATTTAGCCTTTAACTTATTTAAATAAAGCATTTTAATAGTCTAATTTAATTATAAAAATAAATGGCTCAAACAACTCTCATCTCCTTTTTTAAGTATTCTGGGGTGAAGAATAAATGGGAGGCCCTAGCTAGAATGGGAAGGCCTCCGATTTTAGAAAAAAAAATTAGTGGGCTTTCATTTTTTAAGCCCCTTGGCACCGGTAGTGGAAACGGTTTTTCAATAAAACCAGACTTTTCAACTTTTGGTTTTCTTGCGGTTTTTAATTCTGAAGAGATCGCGAAAGAATTTCTTGAATCTGAATCTGTTAAACAGTACTCTAATTCTTCAACTTCTTTTAGTCATGTTTTGATGCACACAATAAAAAGCCACGGAGAATGGAGTAAACAAAATCCGTTTGAAGCCTCCACTAATTTTGATAAAACAAAACCAATAGCTGTAATTACTAGAGCAACTATTAAACTTAAACTAGCATACCAGTTTTGGAAAAATGTTCCATCGGTATCAAAATCTATGGACAACTATAAAGATTTAATTTTTTCCAAGGGAATAGGTGAATTCCCACTGTTAATGCAGGCAACTTTTTCGCTTTGGGCTAGTTCAGAGGCTATGATGAATTATGCTTATCAAAATCCTAAGCATTCTGAGATGGTAAAAAAAACTAAGGAATTAAAATGGTATTCCGAAGAGTTGTTTGCTAGATTTCAAATCTTTCATCAAGTAGGTGATTTGGTTCCTAATATAATGTAGACCTTAACTATAAATACATCCTTATCGTTAAGGAAGCATTGATATTAAAGAAATCATTAAAAAAACGATGATAATATAAGGGATAGTTTTCTTTATCATAATAGGTGTATTTACGTAAACTTACCTATTATTTTGAAAGTTGACAATTAATAAAATTACTAAATATTAAAAGTTATGAACGATAACTATCCGAGCCAAAAGCTTCTCAAATTCCAGTTTGAAAAAATTGACAAAGGCATTTAAAACGTTTTACAGAAGTATAATACATGCTGACTTAAGAATCGTCCGCATTACTAAACCTATCATGTGAATAACAAACTCTTGACTTTCCTTAATTATCGTCTAAATCGTACTTAAATATATAACCAACATTATAAAACTGATAATCAACACCACCCAAATGAATTGATTTGTCTTGAACATAGTTAATAATTTTAAATTTAAAAGTGGCAAAAATTAATAAACTCAAAAGTGATAAAATTTCCTAAATTAAATACCCCCGTCAACTTTTGTCGTATACCACTTAATAAAAATTTGATTCTGAAAGTGAATAAAAAAATATCTTTTAATGGTGCATTAATGTGAAATAGATAATTGATTGGTACCAATTTTTAATATTTACAATTTATTATAAATATAATAAAAGCCATTATTAAAATAAGGAATAGTATTAAAATAATTATCTATGAATAATTGAATCTTTAAACATATTATTTTCATTTTTACCCACAGACATAGATCCAATTAAATCAGTTAGATCGGCAACAAACTGATCAATAGTAAGTGAACTTTCAAAACTATATTTTTTTCCGTTATAGGCAGTTATCTGATTTTTATTAGAATTACAACAAATATTACAGTAGAAAAACTTTGTTAGCACTTCTTTATAATTAAACTGCGTATTTAAATACTGTTGGTTCCATTGTTTTTTGGTGTGCATACTTATAACGTTTCTTTGACTGTTTTTCATTCCATTTGATGAATTATAAAACTTTGAAGAAATAAAGTTTCTATCAATACAATTCATCTTTTGAGACTTATAATTAGAAATAAGAAAACAAAATAAGAAAATTAAAAACACCTTCATAAAAAAAATTATTGCTGCATTGCTGTGAAGACATGCATTTCATCATTTTTAATATTCATTTTTTCTGTTAACTGGGTTAAGTATTCTGAAGTCATTAATTTTTGCATACCCTCCATGTCAACATCGTACATCATAACTATACAGTTTTTATCATCTACTTTACCAACTGTAGTTTTAGATTCATCACATACGGCAGCTCTTTCCGCATGGTTGTTAAACTCAGCAATCCACGCATCGTAATTGTCAAAGGAAACTTTAAGTACTAAATTTATTTTATATATTTTAAATTGTTTTTATTAAATTAATAAACATAAAATGGAAATACAACAATGTCTAAGAAAAAATATTTGTTAGAGAAGTTCGGAGGAACAATATTCTAATAATAAAGGCAATTTTAAAAGTGGATATAGAAAGGTATATTAAATAAAAAACTAAACTTAAAGGAATTATTAATATAAAAGCCTAGTTATTTAGGAACTCTTCCTTGATTACCAATACCATCTAAATCAATATTGTCACTATTTGACGAGTCTAAATTTGGATAATTTTGTTGTTTTTGCTTTTTACCGTTGTAAAATATATTCCAAATTAGAAATATTAGGTAAATAGAAAACAACAAAAATCCAACACCGAAAAATACTAAACTCATAATCTGTTAATTTGATTAATAGCTAGAGAAAATAATAGTATTGTTCCAGGCCAATGAGCAGAGTATTGAGCTTCATCGGTCATTCCAGCAAGACCTAATCCAATAGAATACAACATGCAAGCAAATGCAATAATTACTGGGTACCACTTTGTAAGAAATTCTTTCATTATTAATAAATATATTACAAATATAGACTGTATTTGAAATATTAAAGTCTTTGTTTGATATTAATACTTGATCTTAAAACAAAGGAGAATTAATACGTATTATTAAGAAAGCAAAAATAAGTACCTAATATTAGCCCAGAGTTATGAAAATCTTTATACTAATAATCATGGGATAAATACTTTAACTAGTTATAAAACTTCAAGCTTTACTTTTTCCTATATTTATAACATGAAAAAAGCAATTTTTTTTTGTTTGTTGATATTGGCAATATTTATTGGGGCCACACTAAATCAAAAGCCCGAGAGGCCAAATGTTTTATTGTTTTACATGGACGACTTGCGTCCAGAGTTGGGAAGTTTTGGAGCGCTTCAAATTCACTCTCCTAATATTGATTCGTTTGCTAAAAAGGGAATGAAATTTACAAATGCCTATTGTAATATCCCTGTCTGCGGAGCATCTCGCGCAAGTATGCTTACTGGAATGTTACCAACCAAAAATAGATTTTTGAATTACAATACCTTTGTTGAAAAAGAAGCTCAAGAGGCAATTACCCTACCAGAGTTATTTAAGACCAATGGCTACACCACAATTTCTAATGGGAAAATTTATCATCACTTAGATGATAGAAAAAGTGATTGGGATGAAATTTGGCGTCCCTATGCGTTTGATGAAAATAGAGATGATTTAGCTCCTACCGACTATTGGCAATCTCTTTGGAAAGACTATCAAAATAAAGACAATCGCTCTAGATATCAAATAACGGACAATGGCCCCGCTTATGAATGCAGTGAAGTTTCAGATTACACATACATTGATGGTTTATTAACCCTGAAAGTTATACGGGATATTGAAAAACTAAAAAAAGCTAATAAGCCATTTTTTTTAACTGCTGGTTTTATCTCAAATCATTTGCCTTTTAATGCACCAAAAAAGTACTGGAATTTATATAAAAGGGATTTGATTGAGCAGCCAGAAAATTTTAATTATATTCCTAAGGATGCACCCAATATGAGTATTAGTAATTGGCCTGAGATGCGAGCCTATTCAAATATCCCAAAGCAGGGGCAGGTTTCTGACAGTGTAGCGATTGATTTAATACATGGGTATTACGCAACGGTTTCTTATGTTGACGCATTAATTGGAAAAATTTTAGATGAATTAAAAGAACAAAAATTAGATCACAACACCATTGTCATTTTAGTATCGGACCATGGATATAACTTACAAGAACATACCCAATGGGCAAAGTTTACTAGCTACAATACTTCGACCCAAGTTCCGCTTGTTATTTATAATCCATTTTCCAAAGCTAAAGGAACAACAAACGCTTTGACCTCATTAGTAGATATTTATCCTACGATAGCTGAATTATGTGGTCTAGGAGTTCCTGAAAATCAATTAGACGGGACTAGTTTGGCACCTGTTTTAAACAACCCAAATTTGGGTGGAAAAAGTCATGTTTTCATTAAAAAAACTAACGCATTTACCATAAAAACAAGGGACTTTAGTTATACAGAATTTATAAAACCTAAAGACAATACAATCATCGATAAAATGCTTTATGATCACAGAATATCTAAAGTAGAAAATATAAATATTGCTAATAAAATGGAATTTGAAAATACGGTTTCAGAGTTAAATTATATTCTTCATTCAGAATATCAGAAAAATATTATGGGCTTCTAATTTGATAATAAAAAGTTGACTTAGTTAAGAAAGCAAAGGGAGGTTAGTCCTTAATCACTTTCACTTCCTCAACTCTATCACCATAAGCAACTTTAAGAAGATAAATTCCTCTTGCATAATCTTGTAAACTAATGGTAGTTTCATTGGTTGTTTGAAGTCTATTTCCAATTAAATCATAAACCTCGGTTTGGATGTTTCCATTGAAGTTTTCTATGCTAATTGTAATATTTTCATTTGTTGGGTTTGGGTAAATATTTACAAGCTTGATTTTCTCGTTAATAGAAACCTGGTCCACCTGAGCATGATATTAAATTGTCAAATTTCAAAGTATCGTATCCACAACCATTAGTGATATCTTCCGCAATTAATGAAACATCATATATTCCATTGGACATATACTGATAATCGAATGAAGGAATATTGGTTTGTCCAAGAGTACCATCTCCAAAATCCCATGTAAAGTCGTAATTAGATATATTGGGAGTTGTATTAGTAAACGTTACATTAAAAGGAGGGGAAGTAAGAACAGTAGGTGAAGCTATGAAGTTAGTAAGAAACTCAGAAATTGTTAAAACAAGAGTATCTACACAATTACTACTTGAATCAGAAGTGTATGTTCCACTTGAATTATAAGTTGTTCCGTTCCATAAAAAGCTGTCACAAGAAGATTGAACAGTTGTAGTACCGACAGTAGTAATAGTTAAATCCAAAGAATCTATTTGTGGGCAACCTGCAGCATTTAAGTTAGTATCAACATATATTCCAGTAGAGACATAAAGACTGCCCATTGAAAAGATAACTCCCGCAAGAAGAAATTGTAAGTAAACTAGAAGTAGATGAGCTTACTGTTAAGTTTAAGGTAACTATACTATCACATCCAGCAGCGTTTGTTAAAGTATCAGTAGCTGTATTATTTGAAGAGTATAAGTATTGCCATCAATCCAGTTAAGCTGTACCATCGCAAAGTGTTTGATTATCAATACTAGAAGAAGTTTGATTTATTGTTAAATTAAGAGTAACAACACTATCACACCCTGCAGCATTGGTTAAAGTATCGGTAGCTGTATTGTTTGAAGCGTTGTAAGTATTTCCATTAATCCAAGTGAAACTTCCACATGCATTTTGTATGTCAGTACCAGTATTATTACAATTTGTATTTCCACCATTAGTAATATATAATCTTGTTTATACATAGTATCTGTACATCCGGTATTGATGTCTTGAGCAATAAGGGTTACTGAATATAAACCATTGTAAAGAAAATCATGAAAACATTGGCTATTATTACTTTGTAAAATTGTACCGTCTCCAAAATCCCAAGTAAAATTATAATTAGACATATTGGGAGTAGAATTGGTAAACTGGGCTACAAATGGAAGGGATGTAAATTGCAACTGAGAAGCGGCAAAGTCTGTACCAAACTGGTTAGGATTAATAGTTAAATTAAGTGTAATAACACTATCACAACCAGAAAGTGACAGAACAGTATCTAAGTACGAACCTGTTAAATTTAACAGATTACCGTTCCATAGATATACACTATCACAAGAAGTCTGATTATCTTGAATAATTGGGGGGTTGTTTATCGTTAAATCTAGTGTTACAACACTATCACACCCTGCAGCATTTGTTAAGGTATAGGTAGCTGTATTGTTAGAGGCGTTGTAAGTATTTCCATCTATCCAAGTAAAACTTCCACATGTATTTTGTATGTCAGTACCAGTATTATTACAATTTATAAACGGTAAAGCAAAAGCATTTACAAGACGTGGGCAGAAAAACCCAAGAGTAGAATCCATA
The DNA here is from genome assembly GCA_905182525.1 of Cryomorphaceae bacterium. Lineage (GTDB taxonomy): Bacteria > Bacteroidota > Bacteroidia > Flavobacteriales_D > Parvicellaceae > MED-G20. The sequence continues at coordinate 333,012 of CAJJBV010000003.1, forward strand.
TAAGCAGTAGCTTTTTGAATACTCATATCTGGATTTCCAATAGCTGTATTAGCAAGAATTGCTGCACCATCCTTTCCTAAAGCAGTAGCTCCGGCTACAGTAGTTGCAGAATCCCAAAATTCCCAAGGAGCACTTTCATTTGTATTTACAGTTACAAAAGGAAATAAGTTTTCTACTGGAGAACCAATAACTGTTAACCCTTTATCTAAGGTTCCAACTAAGCTATTTGATGCATTTTGGGCAGCTGTTGTGTAAGCATCACTAATTCCTGAAATACTATCGTTATTTCCTAGCATATTGGCTTTTGAAATTACATCATAAGAACCACTAATTTCTGTAGTAATTGGAATTAAACCTTGGGCTGTTGTTACATTTACATCTCCTGTAGTATATATAGCAACATTATCAGTTCTACAATGAACCGCTGCAATTGGCACTTCACCTTGAGATAACCAATCGAGGGCACCCATTCCACCGCCCATGCTGCAAACCATCTGAATTTCACTAGAATACCCAGCATTATTTTCCATGTTTTGGCTTGGATGACCACCATATCCATCCCAATCACCTATTGAATCTAAATCAAAAAGCATATCTCCTTGTGGAGATAAAAATTTGGGAAGTCGTATGTCTGAAGTATCAGAAATTGACGCATAACCTAAAGCAACCCATCCCCCAGAACCTTGACCTATTAGAGCTATTTTATTAGTATCAATTCTGAAAGTATTACTACTGTCTTTAACGTCTCTATAGAAATATCTAACTGCAGCTTTAGTGTCTTGTATCGCTCGGTATACTGCTTTGGTCCAAGCTTATAGAAGTTTGCTGAAAGACTTCCGCCTGCACCACCATTCCATCCTAGCCTATATTCTACATTTGCCACAGCATAACCTCTTTTTGCGAAACGCTCACACATCGTTATCAGTTGCATAATCGTTTCTACTTCCTGTTGGATTATTATTTAAAAATATTGGAGCAAAAGTACCAGTATGTAAGTAAACTAATAATGGTCTTTCTGTTAACGAATCACCATTAGGTTCATAAAAGTCAAAGGCTAAAGACGGAGCTAAGGGATGAGCTCCTGTTGGTAAAGTTGGACCTAAACCAACCGCACTTAATACAACAGATCATATTAGTAGCATATTGTACATCGTCTAGTTACTTTAACGCTGTCAAAGACCTCATCAATATATCTTATTTGTCCAGCAGGTGGAGGTGATGGTGGATTTTGCCCACCATAAAAGTGAAATAATTTACTAGTAGTAAAAGTATCACAGATAGCAATGCCAAATAAGGAGACACAACCAACAAACTTAAATTCTACAGAGTCTGAACTATTAATAGAATTATTATAGACTCCACTTATATTTATACAATCAACTCCACCCAAGGAAAGATTACTATTGTTAGTTGAATAATTTAATCCTGCAGGTAAGTTTGTAACACTAACTAATTTTATAGAATCTATAACATACCCTGAGTAATTTGGGTCGTAAAACCCAGCATCGGTAGAAGTTGTTATAGTATAAGATTTTGAACTTGGAACATTCAAATAAAATGTATCGTTAACAGTGCTGTAAATTCCAAATGGACTACCTAAATAAGAATTATCTGGAACACATTGTCCTGTAGGTGGTGGTGACGGAACAGTACTATCTCCAAATTTTAATCCAATTGATGGTGCATCTGCAGAACTCCATCCAGTATACCAAGTTCCTTGTGTTCCGTTAAAAGGAGGAATACCGTCAATATTTAATCTTCCAGAACCAAAATCTGGATTATACACTGAATTGCTCCCATAATCCAAGTAATTATCATATCCAAATGATATATCTAGAGCTGTTCCTCCTTGGTATTCAATACATACTAAATATCTTTGAAAATCTAGAAACTGAAATGGCGCTGGTTGTCCATTCCCATCAGCAAATTCATGATATACAATTTTTTCAGATAAGCTATCATTAGCAAAGAAATAATCATTAATTAAAACTGGATTTAATTGATTAACTGTATAGTCTTCCCAACCACCAGATTGTATGTCGTTCCATTCATAAATAGAAACATTAAAATATTCACTTGACAATGGGGTGCTATCAGTCCCAACTGAAAAGTATACTCCCTCTGCAATTGAGCTAACTGGATAATTTTCTTCGTATAAATGCATGCAAGAACTTATTGCTAATGTATAGATACGGGGGTAAAAATTAGCAATTATCTCACCCGTACTTTGGTCTGTTCTTGCTCTAGACAACACATCATTGGTAACTGAAAAAGAGGAGGTTATATTATTATCAGAACTATCCTGATCAGTCTTATTTAAAATAGATAAATTATAGTTAATTGTATAATCACCGGTTGGTAAATTAGTCTCTGTATATGGAATGTACGTATAGTCAGTATCTTGTGCGGCAGGAAGTAAGCCAAAAGTCAAAGTTGTATCATAAGAATACCCATTTGGCCCTGTAATAGTTTGATTTAAAACCGGAATATTATCGTCAGATCCATAATTAGTAATTGTTAACCCTAAATCAAAATTATTATTACCATTTTGAACAAATGTTGTTGGCACTGAGCCATACTTGGAAATATTAGCAACATCTTTTGAAGAGCCTAAGTCGTTTGTACTAGATCCAGTTTTGTTCCCAATGAAAACTTCAACGGGTCCGTTAGCCATTTCACTTAAAAGTAGTTGCCCATCTGTTGTAGAAATCATGACAACAGGAATATTAATAAATAGTCCTGAATCTCCACCAGCCATTCCAACAGGATCTCCAGAGTGATTTATTATTACAATAGCAACAGCGCCATTATTTTCTGCTAAAGCAGCTTTCAAACCAAATGAACAACTCCCTCGCCAAACAACTGCAATTTTACCAGCTAAAGATGGTTGAGAGTGCGCTCCACCATTAGCATCTAAACAACCTTCGTTGGCTAATGGATGAGGTACTGTGTAAGCAGGATTATTCCCTGACCAGCTATTATCCACAACAAGCTCTAATGTGTCTTGAATAAAAGTATTTGGTAAATTAAAATCTGGAATTGTTGTAGACCACGATCCAGTAGGCTCAGCCCATTCAAAAACAAAACTGTTTCCACTTATTGAGGAAGGTGAAACACCTTCAAAAGAAACCTGAGCATTTATTAATTGAGAAAAGGATATTAAAATTAGCAATAAAAAATTCTTCATTTTATAAGTTTTTAAAAATCAATTTAAGAAAAAAGCAAATCCTAATTAAAAATAATAGGTGTGATTAGGTAAATTAACCTATTTAAACCCTAGAAGCTTAAGGCTTATTTATGTTAAGAAAAAAGCAAATCCTATTTTAAGATAATAGGTGTTATTACGTTAATTGACTTAGTTAAGAAAGCAAAGGGAGGTTAGTCCTTAATTACTTTTACTTCTTCAACTCAGTAAATGACCATACTGAAAATTTAGTAAATTGTATTCTAAGACCAATAAGGTTTTCAATTATTGGTAGATTATCATTTAATGTAATTATACGATTTGCAAAATCCATTCTTGTAAACAAATAAAAATGAATGTCTTTCTTCATAACGCTTTTATGACCACCTGACTTTGAAATTTTAAAAGACAATCCTATTTCAATTGGCAATAAATATCTTCTGTGAAAATCAAATTCATTATTTATTAAACTTAATTCAGGAATTAAAGAAAATTCAACCCCTGTGAATAATTTTCTACATTCTGAATGTTGAGATTTTTCCAATTTTATAGAAAACAGATGGATGTCATATTGAATAGGAAAAGCTAAAATATGTTCTGTTACAGTTTCTGTAATACTACCAATAACTGGAAGTTTTACGTTTTGATAATTATATTGAAATCTTATAGAAATAGGCAAAAATGAAGAGAGTTTTTTCCCAAAACCAATTCCAAAGCTATTTCCATTGATTAAATCATAAGCCGAAAATACTTTTGATTTACTTATCAAACTACCAAACTCAGCAGAAATAAGATAGTTTTTTTTTCCTCTCTCATATTGTTGAGAATATGTTCTTAAAAAAAAAGTAAAAAAACACAGAATAATTAAGACCCTCATAACTATTTATACTTTAAAACGAAGCTTTTATTAGCGCAATATGAACGTTCATATAACAACCAAAGATAAAATATTGAGTATTCTGTTCTATAATTTAAATCAAATAACAAATCATCATCTTTCTTCGCTTAAAGATCCGTTTTTTTCTAAGTATAAATCAATAAATTCTGCAAGATAAAATCCTTTTTCAGATTTAAATATAATTAATGCATCATTTTTTATTGTAAAAATACTTTGTTCAATTTGATGTTCTTCGTATGTAAATTTTGAAACTTTATTATTGTATCCTTTATTAATTAATTCTTCGTTAATTTTTCGGTATGGTTTGCTGTAAAGTGATATAAACTCTGAAGTTAAAGGAAGCCTTGTGAAATGGGAATTTCTTGTAATCATAGGCCTAAACCCAGTAAATTTGTTTACTGAATCATAGTTCATTTCTTTGTTATTTAAAATGTTCTTTGCTAACATTTCATAACTCCCACCCATTGCTACTCCCTCCTTTGCAGTCATCTCTTGAACGTTGCCTAAAATATTTAAAAGACTATATTTTCCATATTGTGTTATAAGAGTCAATAGCGACGGGACCATTGAGTTTTCCATATTGATTTATTTTACCTAACGAACCATTACAAGTGTCTAATAGTTGAAAATTAAAAATTGGACAACCTTTTTTATTAACAGAATCTCCAACTATATAATATTCATTCTTTTTGTCTACAGCAGATTTAAAATATTCTTTATGTTCATTAATAAGATCACTGTATATTGATGTATATGGAAGATACCCTTGGTATTTGTAATAACCTTTTGGACCATTGTAAGAGTTGCTTTTAACCCCATCAGAATAATCATTAATTGTTTTAGCATACCAAACAGAATATTCAATTGCCCTATCATAGTCTATTCCAGTAATTGGCATTCTTAAAAAGTTTAGGATGCTATCTTTTTTTTCAAGCTCTGTTTCTGTGAGATATAAATCAAAATCTTTAAGTGAATAATGTCTTGAAGAATAGTAACTAATCCTTCTGAACTTCTTTTTAAAATTTCAAAAAACCAATAATATGAAGTATCAATTTCTTGTGGTATTCCTGATGAAAATTCCAATAAAGTTTTATTGTCTTTTGGAAGGAAAAGTAAATCAAGTAAATCTTTTTGTTTCTCTGAATGGTTGCCGTCGTATTGACTATCCCAAATATCAAGCAAAAAGCTAAAATAGTCAGCAATAGAAACTTCAGATTGTTTGATAAAAATTGAATCATTAAATTTAACACATCCCCAAGGAATATAAGTTGGTTATTGAGTAAAACCAATTATTGGAAATGTCAATAAGACAAATACTAAAAGTTTCTTCATTTTGTAAGTTTTAAAACATCAAGTTAAGAAAAAAGCAAATCCTATTTTAAAGATAATAGGTGTTATTACGTTAATTGACTTAGTTAAGAAAGCAAAGGGAGGTTAGTCTTTAATCACTTTTACTTCCTCAACTCTATCTCCATAAGTAACTTTAAGTGAATATATTCCACTTGGATAGTCAGCTAAGCTGAGATTAGTGTTATTAGTGGTTTCTAAGAGCTTTCCAGTGAAGTCATAGAGTTCTGCTTCAAAGCTTCCGTTATAGTTCTCTATTTCTATTTGTATGAGGTTGTTAGTTGGGTTAGGGTAAATTTTAAAATTAGAAGATGATTCTTCATTAGAAATACCAACGTAATTGCCCCATATTAAACCCACATATTCTGGATGGTCAATAAATGGATTTCTATTATTCTGGTAATTGTAATAGATTATATCGTTTCTGTTACGTTCCCAGTCGTCCACAGAATCTTCATTATGCCATTGAATTAATGTGTTTAATTTTGCATAAACAGGGTCAGAAGTGTTATTATCTACTGGCAAATAATCAATTAATTCTAAATCTGGCTCTGTCCTTCCCTCCCTCATATCTTGTAGCCATATAGAAAATCATTCTTGCAACATCACCTTTAACTTCATCTCTTGGTTGCCAAACCCAATTAGTTGAACTTGTAAAACATCCAGTATAGTTTCCATTATCTAAATATGGATTAGAGCAAGTGTCAAACCAACGATTATTCTTAGCTGAGTTGACAGATGGGTCTGCGGGTCTTAAATGATGAGCATCTGTTCCCGCTCCTCTTGATGTTCCAAATGCACCATGTGATTTAGACCAAATATGTTCTCTGCTCCACCCACTTCCACTGTTCCATTCTTGGTCAGCATCAACAGACCATCCAGTATAAAATAGAATTACCTTATTAGAGTCGTTAGGGTCTTTATCAGTTTGTTTTAATATATCCCATAAGTCGGTAGTTCTTGATGTGTATGGAAATTCAGTATGTCCTTTAATAATGTTATGTAAGGCGACTTTTAGAGAGTTACCTATTAACGTGTCCGTACCATTATAATAACCATTAGGTATTTGACTGTAAATTAAACTTGAAAATATTTGAATAACTGATATTAAAAGTATTCTCATAACATGAATATTTCTGAACTAAAGTAAGTAAAAGTTGACTTAGTTAAGAAAGCAAAGGGAGGTTAGTCCTTAATCACTTTCACTTCTTCAACTTATCTCCATAAGCAACTTTTAGAAGATAAATTCCTCTTGCATAATCTCTGTAAACTAATGGTAGTTTCATTGGTGGTTTGAAGTCTATGTCCAATTAAATCATAAACCTCAGTTTGGATGTTTCCATTAAAGTTATTCTATGCTAATTGTAATGTTTTCATTAGTTGGGTTTGGGTAGATATTTATTTGGTTAGAAACTTCTATAATAGAAACACTTGGTCCTCCAGTACAGTAAATATTATCTGTTTTTAACATGGTATCTGTACAGCCAGTAAGTATATTCTCTGCTATCAAAGTAACATCATATAATCCATTATATTGGTATTCATGAAAAACACTAGCATTGTTGCTTTGCAATGTTAGTCCATCACCAAAATCCCATGTGAAGTTACAATCTGAAAGATTAGGAGTTGAATTAGAAAAATCTACTAAAAAGGGAGCTGAAGTAAATGAAGAGACATTAGATGTGAAGTCAGGTGTTGGGATATTATTTATTGTTAAATCTAAAACAATTACACTATCACAACCTACAGAGTTTAACACTGGACTTATATATAGAGCTGCAGTATCATTACTCAGTGTGTAAGTATTTCCATTAATCCAAGTGTAACTTCCACATGCAGTCAAATTATCATTACGATATGATTTATTATTTAGAGTTAAGTGTAGAGTTACTAAACTGTCACAACCATTGGAATTTGTCAGATAAATAGAAGGAATATTTCCTGGAAGTGGAGCTGAGGTGTACGTTTGGTTATTTATCCAGGTATAAGAATCACAAGCAACAATGCTATCAATACCTACCAGCAAAGGGGTAATAGTTAAGTTAAGATTTACAATACTATCACAACCAGCTGCATTTGTTAATGTATAACTTGCAGCGCTGTCGCTTGATGAATAATAAGTAACACCATTTATCCAAGTATAACAACCTCCTGCACTTATGCTTTCAGTACTAAATGTATCTAAACACCATCTATATATCCTTACATGACCAGAACTGGGTCCATTTCCATCATTTCCATATGCTCCAATAGCCAATCTATCTCCAGCTGCATTAATTGAAACAGATGTTCCACTATAGTCACCAGCTGCTTCACCATCAATATCTGCTCCTAATTGAGTCCAAGCAGTTCCATTCCATTCATAAATTCTAACATGACCAGCATTTCCATCATTTGAACGTGCTCCAATAGCCAATCTGTCTCCAGCAGCATTTATTGAAACAGACCATCCACTATAGTCATCAGCTGCTTCTCCATCAATATCTGCTCCTAATTGAGTCCAAGCAGTTCCATTCCAATCATATATTCTCACATGACCGGCATCTATTCCATTTCCATCATTTCTAACTGCTCCAATAGCTAATCTATCTCCAGCAGCATTTATTGAAACAGAACATCCACTATAGTCACCAGCTGCTTCTCCATCAATATCTGCTCCTAATTGAGTCCAAGCAGTTCCATTCCAATCATATATTCTCACATGACCGGCATCTATTCCATTTCCATCATTTCTAGACTGCTCCAATAGCTACTCTATCTCCATTAGCATTTATTGAAACAGAATATCCACTATAGTCATAAGCTGCCTCACCATCAATATCCTGACCTAATTGTATCCAAGCAGTTCCATTCCAGTCGTAAATTCTTACATGACCAGCATTACTTCCATTTCCATTATTGTATTCTGCTCCAATAGCTAATCTATCTCCAGCTGCATTCATAGAAACAGAACCTCCACTCAAATCACTAGCTGCTTCACCATCTATGTCCTGACCTATTTGTGTCCAAGTAGTTCCATTCCATTGGTATATTCTCACATGACCAGAACTGGCTCCATTTCCATCATTTCCATATGCTCCAATAGCTACTCTATCTCCATCAGCATTAATTGAAACAGAATATCCACTTTTGTCACCAGTTGCTTCTCCGTCAATATCTGCTCCTAATTGAGTCCAAGCAGTTCCATTCCAATCATATATTCTCACATGACCAGAACTGGCTCCATTTCCATCATTAAAATATGCTCCAATAGCCAATCTATCTCCAGCAGCATTTATTGAAACAGAACCTCCACTATTATCATTAGGTGCTTCTCCGTCAATATCTGCTCCTAATTGTCCAAAGTAAGCTTGGGATACAATTGCAACAGAAATAAATAAGAACGGTAATAATAATAATTTTTTCATTTTCAATTATAGGGTATTACGATAGATACTGCAATACGCTAAAGAGCGTAATTTAAAGTGTTAATCAAAAAAGCAAATCCTATTTAAAAATATTAGGTGTTATTACGTTAATTGACTTAGTTAAGAAAGCAAAGGGAGGTTAGTTGTCAATCACAGCATTCTCCATCAACATACGAACTTACTCCTCCCCTTGTTGTGGCTACACAAGAATTAGAATAAGTTACCCCATTACAGCCACAGACAGGTTCGTACACAGTTATACACATTCCACCGCTAACAATTAATGTCGAATCTATACAACTGCTGTTTCCTAATTCGGGAATGTTTGCACAACTCTTTTTATCACAAGAAAATAAAATTAGCAATAGTAAAGTGGGAATTAATAAGTGTTTCATTTTTTCAATTATAAACGTTTTAATAGATAACAAATGAGGGGTGAGTATGAAGACTATCTAAAAGGATTAGTTAAGAAAGCAAAGGGAGCTTAGGTATCCAATTGGAAATATTAAACTTAATTTTCACCAGAAAAAATATATTGATTGTTTAAGTTCTCATAGTTTACTAATGATAAAGATAAACCAGTTGATGTCTCTTCAATTTCTAAGTTTACGGAATCACCATTATGGAAGTATGTGACAGAATTAAAATATCTTTGTTTATCAATTTCTAATTCGTAGAGAGTAAAAAAGTTACTTTCTATAGATATCCTTTTATTAGATATTTCTGAAATTATAATATTTGCATTACTTGATATAATAGAGTCATTAATTGTCATTTGCCCAGTATAAGTTCCAGCAACTTTCTCTGAATATTTATTACAACTTCCCAATAAGACTATTGAAAACATAAGTACTATAAGTTTTTTCATTTTGTAAGTTTTAAAGTATTAACGATGAAAAAGCTGAAAGTGATAGGTATTATTATGAATAATTAAAAATAAAAAACAACGATAAGAATTAATTGACTGACATATTATAGATTAAACATTAAGAAAAGATATATTTCAAAACAAGAAGAATAATAGGAATTAGGTGAATTAACCTATTTATTAAGACTTAAAAATAAGTGCTCGTGTTGAGTATATGTTGAGTCTTATAAAAAAGGCCTAACTTAATAGACCCCATTTAACAGATGTGGAGAAGATGAGATTCGAACTCACGACCTCTTGACTGCCAGTCAAGCGCTCTAGCCAACTGAGCTACATCCCCAGGATATTTATATAACTTTTTAAAAAATTTATTGAAAAAAGAGTCACAACTTTATATTGTAACTCCTAAATTATCAATGTGGGCCCAGAAGGGCTCGAACCTTCGACCCCCTGATTATGAGTCAGGTGCTCTAACCAACTGAGCTATGGGCCCTAACATGCTTAAAAAGCTTGCTAAGTAAGTTTTATAATTAGAGATTTAAAAACTTAATCTCTCCAAACAACAATTAAATAATTATAAATATTTGGAATGGCAAATGTAAAATAAATTTTGAAATTTTAAGGTTTGTAAGATTGCGAATTTTGAAATTGTAACAGCCACTTCAAAATTAACAAATGATAAAAAATAATAATTAATATTAATTTAAATTTAGATCATGAAAAAAAAATTATCTATAATTATATTATTAGGAACAATTAATTTTTTGATTGGACAAAATCTACCTTTTAATTTTGAAAACGGACTAGTTTCAACCTCTACTTTTATTGACTTTGATGGAGGAACAGCAACCGTTTTGACCAACCCTAACCCTTCTGGTATTAACTCAAGCAATAAAGTTGCGAAAATTGTAAGAAATGGTGGAGCAACTTGGTCAGGAAGTAAGATTATACTTTCTTCCAATCTTGATTTTTCAATGAAAAATATAATCAGCATGAAAGTTTATACAACTGCCCCAGTAGGTACAACAATAAAATTTAAATTGGAGGGGTTAGCAGGAAGCATAGAACGTGATGCTCAAACTACATTAAGTAATGAATGGGAAGAATTAAAATGGGACTTTACTGGAGAACCTTCAAGTTTTAACACCTTAGTTTTTATGTTTGATTATGGGAATATTGGTAACGGATCGGCTAATTCTACTTTTCTTTTTGATGATATTCAACAAGTTTTTGGAGGTTATCAACTTGATTTACCTGTAACTTTCCAAGACAATACTGTTAATTATACAACTACAGATTTTGGGGGGAATCTTTCTCAAATGGTGGTCGATCCCGTGAATGCTAACAACAATGTTATAAAAGTTGTCAAAGCCAACTACTGCTGCGACGTGGGCTGGAACTACTATTGGAACTCCAGCTGGTTTTTCTAAGTAATATTCCTCTCTCCCTTTCTTCTTCAATCATGACTGTAAGGGTTTGGTCTCCAAATGCGGGAACCCCTATACGTTTAAAAGTAGAAGACTCTAGCGACCCTACGCATACTTGTGAGACCGAAACTAATACTTCAATTAATGGAGGCTGGGAAACAATTACTTTTGATTTTACAAATCAAGCTCCAGGGACAGAGCTTCTAAGTATAGGTCTTGGATTCGGATGGACGTACAATATGGCCTCAATATTTTTTAATTTTGGAACTGATGGCTCTTCAGCAGGAGAAAAAACATATTACTTTGACGATGTATGGTTTGGATCCCCACCTAACACTGTAAATTTAGAAGAATGTATTTGGAATAATAACAACCAGAATGTTATTGTTTTTCCCAATCCATCAAAAGAAAATATTAATATTCAAACTCTAAATTATATTGGCATAGTAGAAATTCAATTATTTGATTTATTAGGAAATAATATAATTAATAGTTGCTCTAGAAACTTATCTATAAAACACCTCAAAAAAGGAGTTTACATTCTTAGAATAAGCTATGATGGTAATATTTCAGAAATTAAAATCATTAAATACTAATCAATTAAAGTTCCAGCTAATTCCTCCCATTAACCATCTACCTGGCATTTTAGCTCCTAATATGTTTTGGTATTTTGTGTCTGTTAGATTTAGTATTTGAATATTAATTGACAGTTTATTGTCGAGAAACCCATATCCCAATCTTGCGTTTAACAAGGCGTAACTACTTTTAAGTTCTGTAGAAATAGATTCTGCAAGCTGAGTATTTCTTTCTTTAAACAAACCAGAAAGCGAAAATTGGAATGAATTATATTTTAAAATTACCTGAGAGTTTACAAGATGCTTAGCAAAACTTGATAAATATATTCCAAGGTTATCATTGGTGATATCTGTATAAGTATATCCAATTTGCCAATCTAAAGTGCTGCTTTCTGAAAGAAGAAATTTAGTGTTTAGTTCTAGTTCAAAACCATTTACATTAACATCCTTAATATTTCTTGCAAATAAATAATCTGCTCCAGAAGTTAGGCTGCCTAATCGCTTACAGATCCAATCTCACTTTCGTTAGTTAAAATATAGTCTATAATATTGTTAGACTGTCTACTAAAAATAGTAGCCTTAAAAAGAGTGTTTTTAAATGGATAGTAGTTAATTCCTATTTCTTCTGACCAACCTCTTTCAGCAATTAAGTTTGGGTTACCCAACCTTAAGTAGGTCTTTAAAGCTAAGTTGTTATTGTACCTTTCGGTATAATCTGCTGCCCTAATACTTTTTCCAGCAGAAGCTCTCAAAACCAAATTTGAAATATTGTAAGCAGCATTAATTTGAGGACAAAATTCAAACCCATAATTTTCATCGTAATCTTCTCTTGCAACTGTAGTTAAAACCAGATTATTGGACTTGTAAACGCCCATAAAGTAAGCTCCAAAATGATAATCGCTGTGGTTTCCTCTATCATTACTTTCAATTTTTCTTAAGTCTCCTTGAATTCCAGACTTAAAAATTAGTTTATTATTTATTTCATTTGAATTATTCACTGTGAAATTTACATAATCCATTTTATGAATATTAGCAGTTGAAGCTGGTGAATAACGAAATTCATCAGAACTCCTTTTGTAGCTAGCATTAATATCTAGTATAGAGCCTTTTTCGGTTTTTCTTAAGAGTTGAACTCTGTTAAACCAGTTAGAGGTGATTTCTGTAGACTTGTCAGAAGCATAAGAAGTATAAAAATATCTTGCGTTAAAATCACTAGATAATATAGAAGACCTAAACTTTAATTCCCATAAGTCATTTATTTTATACCCTCCCGATAAGCTAATGTTTTTAATATCGAAATAATTTTTGTAACCCTCTAGCGTGGTAGAATCATTTAGTGCAACTGGCAAAATACTGTTGCCGTCTGACTTATTTATAGAAAGCCCCAACCCTACATAAAATTTATTGGCTTTATGAAAGACACTGGCTGTAGAACTAATTAAATTATTATCTCCATAATTAATAGTTCCTGAAGAAGAAGTTCCATTTTTTAAAGAATCAAATCCTTTTGTAATAATATTAATCACCCCACCAACAGCGTCTGGTCCATACATAGAGGCGCCTGCGCCTTTAAGTATTTCAATTCTTTCGATCTCCATATTAGAAACTGGAACATAGCAGTTAAAATGTCCAGTAAGCGGATCGTTAATTTTCATGCCATCGATCAAAACCAAAACTTGAGAAAAAGTTGAGCCTCTCATTACAATATCTCCCTGAACACCAAAACCTCCGCGAGACTGAACCTCTACCCCGCAAATAGTTTGCAATAATTCATAAAAAGTGGTTGCTGGCAGTTGTTGAATTTGCTCTTTGGTTAAAATACTAATGCTTCTACCCGTCTCGCTTGCCTTTAAAGGAATTCTTGTGGTTTGAACCAGTAAAGTGTCTAGGCTAAAGCTTTTTTGAGAATTTGGCTTAATAGTTAATGAAAAAATAATGGCAATGCTTAAAAAATATTTCAAAATAAATAAATGTTTAAAGTTTCCTTAATATATCTAAATTCAACACAATTTTAATACTTTGTTTTAATTAAATAGGTCAAGTGAGTGAAATTAAAAATATAATATTTGACTTAGGAGGAGTAATTCTAAATCTAGATTACTCAAAAACAGTTAATGAATTTAAGAAACTTGGTGTATTAAATTTTCAAGAGTTATACAGTCAAAAAAAACAATCTATTATTTTTGATGATTTTGAAAAAGGAAATATTCAATCTGAAAAATTCATTTCATCAATAAATATTGCTAAAAATCTAAAAATAAAAGAATTTGATTTCATCAATGCATGGAACGCAATGCTTTTAGAAATTCCCATAAAAAGACTAGAATTTATAGAGGGGCTGAAAGATGATTATAAAGTATTTTTATTAAGTAATACCAATGAAATTCATATAAATAAGTTTGAAGATGATTTAATAAAAGAAAAAATGCTTGATAAGTTTCATAATTGCTTTGACAAGATCTATTATTCCTCTAGAATGGGAAAAAGAAAACCAGATGAGAATTGTTTTAGCCAAGTATTAGAAGAAAATAAATTAATTCCTTACCAAACTTTATTTATTGACGACTCTATAAAGCACATTAATGGCGCTAAACAGCTAGGTATTCAAACCTTTCATTTGGAAAAAAATAAATCTATAACTGATTTAGTTCCTGACATAATTCAATCAAAACACCGCTAGTAGACTTTGGATGAAGAAAACAAATTAATTTGTTATCCGCGCCTTTTGAAACCTCTCCAATTGTTTCAAACCCCAAATTAGTTAGTCTTTCTAACTCCAGATGAATGTCCTCTACGTGAAGTGCCAAATGATGCATTCCTTCTCCTCTTTTTTGTAGATATTTATTAATTGGGCTCTTGTCACTAGTGGATTCCAATAACTCAATTTTGGATTCTCCAACTTGGTAGAAATAAGTTTTTACTCCTTGAGATTCTATCAACTCCGATTTAAAAGAAGCATGACCTAATAATTTTTCGAAAATTTCGTTGCTTTTTTTTGGGTCTTTAACAGCAATCCCAATATGCTCTATTTTTGTAATCATTATTTCTAATTTAGGAATTTTAGAACACAACTTGACTAATGAATATAAAAAATACAGATTTGTGTAATATGTTTTAAGTGATCTCTACTTTTATAGGTAAACTTTTGTAAACTATATAAATAGCAGTAATTTTAGAGAAAGTTTAATTATTAATTTTAATTATATGTTTGGGATTTTCAAAAAAAAATCAGAAAAAGATACTTTACTTAAAAAGTATACTGCCTTAACCGAAGAAGCTTACAAGCTATCCCACAGCAACAGGTCTTTAAGCGATCAGAAAACAAAAGAAGCCAATGATGTTCTAGATAAAATAAAGGCATTGGATTCAACCGAAGACAAATAAATGTTTTCATAAAATACTTATAAATTTTAACCACTTATGAAAGATCGTGAGCTTGCAGAAAGCATATTAAAAATCACAAGAGAACATCCTGAATATTCTTATAATTACAAACAAATTGCAGCGGTATTAGGTGTTAAAGATTCATTTATAAGAAAAAGAATAGTTACTGTTTTAGAGCAACTCTCTAAAAACGGAACTTTAGAAGAAACTGAAAGAGGGAAATACCAAATAAAAGAAGGCAATAAAGAGCTTGTAGGTCATATTCAAACTGTGAGCAAAGGTGGAGGATATTTTATGTCACCAAAAATTGAAAAAGACATCTACATTCACCAGTCAAATCTAAGAAATGCGCTTAACGGAGATAAAGTTCTTATAAAAAGCAATATTTATAAAGGAAAAGAAGAAGGCAGGGTGCTAAAAATAATTGAACGTGTTAAAAAAGAGTATATCGGTATTATTGAAATCTCTGAAAGGTTTTGTTTTTTCATCCCCGACGATAGAATGGTTAAAACCCATTTTTTTATAGACAAAAAACATATTAATAAAGCAAAAAACGGTCAAAAAGTAAAAGTTAAATTTTTAGGATGGCCAAAAAGTGCTAAAAGCCCTCAGGGTGCAGTTATTGAAATTATTGGAAATCCTGGTGAATTAAATGTTGAAATGAATTCTATTCTTTCTGAGTTTGGTTTCCCCTCTAGATTCCCAAATCCAGTTCTTAGTGATTTAGAAACTGTAGAAAATCCTAATTACGATAAAGAAGCTAAAAAGAGAAGAGACTTTAGGAAGGTTACAACCTTTACTATTGACCCTTTAGATGCCAAAGATTTTGATGACGCACTAAGTTTTAAGGAACTTGACAATGAAACCATTGAAATTGGAGTTCATATTGCCGATGTGGGTCATTTTGTTAAAGAAAATACCATTATTGATAAAGAGGCTTTTGAAAGAGGAAATAGCGTTTACCTAGTCGATAGAGTAATTCCAATGCTTCCTGAAAAATTGAGTAATGTGTTGTGTTCTCTAAGACCTAAAGAAGATAAACTAACATTTTCTGTTGTTTTTAAAATCAAAAAAAGTGGTGAAATTATTGATACTTGGTTTGGGAAAACTGTTATTCATTCTGACCAAAGATTTACTTATGAGCAGGCTCAAGAAATAATTGAGGGTAAAGATCACACTTACTCAAAACAACTCAATACTCTTAACTCCTTAGCAAGAATTATCCGTTCTAAAAGATTGGATAACGGAGCTTTAAATATTGAAAGTTCTGAAGTTAAATTTAAATTAAATGAAAAAGGAATCCCTGTTGGAACCTACATAAAAGTTTCTAAAGAAGCTCATCAGTTAGTAGAAGAATTTATGCTTCTTGCTAATAAATATGTAGCAATTAAAATGGGGAAGCCAGAAAAAAATAAACTTATTTCTCCATTCATTTATAGAATACACGACGACCCCAACGAAGAGAAACTTAACGACTTGAAAATCTACTTACATTCTATGGGTTATGAATTAATAAGAACAAAAAATAAACCAATATCGTTTTCTTTAAATGAAGTGATGGAAAAAGCAAAGAAAAGAAAAGAGTTACAGTTGGTTTCACCTATGGTTATTCGTTCAATGTCTAAAGCTGTATATAGTTCGGAAAACATAGGCCATTACGGGTTGTCTTTTCAATATTACACCCATTTCACCTCTCCCATAAGGAGGTATGCAGATTTAATAGTTCACCGTAAGTTATTTTCTTCCCTTGGTGAAAAACAAGTACACACTAAAGATCAACTTGAACATACTTGTAACCATATATCTAAAATGGAAAAACAAGCAGTTGATGCAGAAAGAGCTTCTATTAAGTATATGCAGGTTATGTATCTAAAAGAAAAAATAGGAGAGCAGTTTAAAGGAATGATTTCGGGACTTACAGATTGGGGAATCTACGTTGAATTAGAAGAAAACAAATGTGAAGGAATGATTCCGCTAAATAGTATGAAAGACGATCAGTATTATTATGATTCCGAGAAGAAAATAACCTCAGGTTATGGGTCTAAAAAAACTTATAAAATGGGGCAGGAAATTAAAGTAATGGTCAAAAAAGCTGATTTGCACAAAAGACAAATTGACTTTAAAATAATTAACTAGTTTTTAATAAATGATTTTACTTTAATGAATTCTCCAACCTTAATTTTAATAGAGTAATAACCATTTTTAAAATTCGAAATATTTAAATCCAGGGTCTTTGTATTTGTTTTGTTGGAATAAACTTGTTTCCCCATAATGTCGTAAATATTAATCTCATCTATATTTTTTAAAGCTGATATTTTAAGGAAATCACTTGACGGGTTTGGATAAACTGATATTTCTTGATTAATAAAAGAATCGGTTCCTGTTGTATTTTCATAAGAAATATTGATATTATCAATGTATAAATTATTACCTCCACCCGAGTTAAATTCAAACTTAAATCTGAAATTCGAAACACAAAATGGTCCAATTAAACTTACAATATTAGCCTCTTTCCATTCACTATATGTGGGAATAAAATTGTTTTGATCAGCAGCTGTTATTAACTGGTTGGTGTAAATTATTTTTCTTGTAGCCCAAGTTTTACCACAATCATAAGATCCTAATATTCTAAGGAAATCGTTGTTTGAAGAGTTCTTTCTGGCGTATGCATATTTAAATGTGAAGTATGCTTTAGACGAATCAGATAAATTAAGTGTTTTACTTTCTAATGTTTGCTTAGTTCCTTCAGCTAACCCTTGATTTTGTAGTTTTAAGCAGTATGAACCGTTATAGGATACTTCATCAGTGATAGACCAGTTTAAATCATTTGAAATCCATTCAGGAGCATTAAAATTAACATTTTCAAAACCTTGATAATACGGGAGTTGATCACCAACATAATTCATTACAACTACTGATTCGTTTTTAGTTTCAGTAATAAAATTAATACTGTCTCCAGACGCTGTTAATGAAACATCGTAGACACCTGGCAATTGATATTTGGCATATGTACTTTCTAAATTTGATGTGTTAGGTGATGCTCCTTGAAAATTCCAATCCCAAGAAATAGGGTTGTGAAATGAATAATCCTCAAAATATATGCTATCTCCAGAACAAGTAACATAACGATTAGCAAAAAAATCAACCTCACAAAAAGGAGCAGGGGCATCAATTCCTGTTGCAAAATGGTTTGAGGGGGTAATTAAATTAGACCTGCCACCTGTAGTTGAGTTTAATGCTGTTCTCATTCTAGATTTTTGACCTTGAGTAAACATCTTTCTACAAGAGCTATATTCCATATGATTCTCAATATTTGCAACTGGCCCACATGTAACTTCGTTATAATTACACCAATTTGATCCAATAGTATTTGGAGTATCAGATACCCCATCATCAGAATTGCAGTTTGTAGCTAAGCCCGGTTCATTAGTGCTTCCCCATGTGTGAGGAAGATTTAACCAATGACCAATTTCATGAACAAAAGTTTTACTTCCAGAAGGGCTGCCGGTTCCAATACTTCCACAATAATCATGTCTTAACCAGACTCCATTATTCATTGTATTACCAAAAAACCCTGAGGGATAATTAGTATAGCCTGCGATTCCAGTACCAACAGAACCACATACAAAAACATTTAAATACTGATTTCCAGGCCAGTTTCCTTGATATACATTATTGTACATCATTATATCATTTACTTGATCAGATCCATTAATTCCTCCATTGTTATAAGAATAAACACTTTCTGTCATTGTAATCCCGTTAAAGCAAGATCCATCTGGGGATTTTGTTGCTAAAACAAACTCCACTTCAATATCTGCAATTAGAGGCTTAAATAAAGTGTCTACGGTTGCAGTATCTGCTCTAAGTGCTCTTAAATCTCTATTTAAAATTTGTAAAGCATCAATTGCTTGATCCCTGTCAATTTTTTCGACACCATTATTATGAATAATATGAAAAACAACGGGGATTTTATAAACAATTCCTCTGTTATTTAAATTTAAATTTTGGGATTTGTTAACAAGAGATTTTTGTTCTTTTTCATAGAAGCTTTTGAAAACGGAATCTTCTAATAATTTTTTTAAAACTATATGCTGGCCACAAGAATAATTTTGACTCTGAGAAATAATTTGATTATTAGGAGAAAATAAGAGCCCCAAAATAAATAAGAAAGAGATGTAGTAATTATTCATATTTTAAATCTATAAAAAAGCAATATAGTTACAGTTTTTGTGGAGCAAAATTAAGCGATCTGAATGAATTCTTCATCTATTATTGAGTCTCCTTGGTATTTTCTAAATAACTGAATAGTTGCAATGACATCTTTCTCGCAATAATGAATAATTCTATCTAAATTTTTCTCCTCATAAAAAACTTTGGCAACTTGACTTCCGTCCATATCATCTTTAGGTGTAGGGATGTTAAAAATATAAGTTAATAAGTCTAAAGAAGTATAGTTTTTAAAATCTCCGAATTTCCATAACTCCATGGTGTCTAAATGCTTTATTTCCCAAGGTTTTTTGCCAGCGACATTAAGTATAAAGGGCAGCTTTAGTCCGTTAATTAAAATTCTTCTGCATAAAAAAGGAATGTCAAACTCTTTTCCATTATGAGCGCAAAATAAAAAATCAGGACTATTATAATAGCTATTTAAAAGGTCAATATATTCTTGTAGAAGAATTTTTTCATTTTCATTAGCTATACTTTTAACTCTTATCTGGGTTTCTCCCTCTTTTTGCAAAACAAAACCCATTGAAATACAAACTACTTTTCCAAACTCTGCATAAATTCCAGCTTTTTCATAAAGCTCATCAGGACTTAAGTTGTCTCTTTCCTGAAGAAATCTAGTTTTTCTGTCCCATAAACCCTGTGCTCTTTCCTCTAGATCTTTAAACTCATAAGTTAATGGTACAGTTTCTATATCAAAAAAAAGAATCTTATTGTAATTAATATTTTGAAGCATTTTATATATGTTTTTTTAAACTATTTGAATATTAAAAAGGCTTGTGAAGTTTTTTAAAAATTTTGACTTTAAAACTTCCATATCTATTAATTGATGAGTTTCTTTTTGTAAAGAAGTTACTGATTTATCTTCTATTCCGCAGGGTACAATATATTTGAAATAATCTAAGTTAGAATTTATATTAAACCCTATACCGTGCATTGTAACCCATCTACTACACTTTATTCCGATAGCACAAATTTTTCTTGGATTTTCTGATTCTGTGTCAATCCAAACCCCGGTAAGCCCCTCAACTCTTTGGCCAAAAACACCATATTCCTTAAGAGTTAAAATTACCGATTCTTCGAGAAATCTTAAATACTTATGAATATCAGTAAAAAAGTAATCTAAATCTAAAATAGGATAAATAACTAATTGTCCTGGGCCATGGTAAGTGATGTCACCTCCTCTGTTGATTTTATAAAAAGATGCCTTTTTTTTTGCTCTTTGATTTTTATCAATTAGCAAATTTTTTAGATCTCCACTTTTTCCAAGTGTATAAACATGTGGGTGCTCACAAAACAATAGATAATTTTGGGTTTCAGCCTTAGTTGCAGGAAACTTTCTATTAGATATTTTCTGCTGAACTGTCTCTTCAAATATCTTTGTTTGATAATCCCAGCATTCCTTGTAGTCTATCAGTCCTAAGTCTTTTAATTCAACCTTCGGTTGGCTCATATTTTGGCTAATTCGGCCTTTAAATAGTTAATAACTTCGACCTCAACATCATCTACTTTGTAAAGTTCTGCCAAGTAAACTGAAATCCAGTCCCCTAATAAAACATGATAAAAAGATTGAGCCAGTAAAGAATCTCCTTTTGCATTAAACTCTATAACTGTAGAGGTGTGTTTTTTAAAAATGTCTTTACATATATTTATTCTAACTGCAGTGCGGGGGTGCTCATAAGATGATCTGAAAATAATTACTGCATATTCTTCTTTTCCTCCAGCCCAACCCACTAGCTCATTGTGGTTCATTTCAGGAAAAACATGAGCCCATCCAAGTGCTTTTGAGTTTTCATTAATCTGCTGCTTAAATCTTATTATAACTCCCTCCAATGAAGATTCAGAATAGGTTACAAACGTTTTATTTTGTAATGCTATAGCAGTTTTCTTTGCAGTAGAAATTATATCTTCAACTTCATTATTGAGAAGAGTTACTGTCTCCTTAGTTTCTTTTATGTAATCTTTATTTATAAACCCATAATGATTAAAAAGAAATAATTGCTGTATTACAGAATAAGTAAGCATAGCTCTTGGTGAGAAAGCTTTTGGCAAAATTAAAAGGTTGTAGTTATTTTCCCTTGCTATTTCAGCTAGTTTTCCACCGTTAGTTATACAAGCTATTTCAGCTTTTGATTCTTGTGCAACTTTAAGTGCCTCTAGAGTTTCTTCAGTATTTCCAGAAAAACTTGAGACAATAACCAAAGTATTTTCGCCAACAAATTTTGGCATAGTATAATCATTGTTAATTACAGCTGGAATCTTCAACTGATCAGCAACAATTTGAGTTGCGATTTTACCTCCTATTCCAGAACCTCCGAGTCCTGTAATTACAATGTTTTTAATTGGGTTTTTAGCAGGGCTTAAATTAGCCTTCTCTCCAATTTCTAATGCTTCTGTTAATTGTGATGTAAATTGTTTTACTAGTCTTCTCATTTTTATTTTTTATATGGTTGCAATACATTTAAGTTCTATTGCAATTGGTGTTGGTAGTGAATTAATTGCAACTGTTGTTCTACATGGTTGATTTTCTTTAAAATAAGTGGCATAAATATCATTAAATTGTTTGAAATCTCTTTTCATATCAACTAAAAATACTGTGATATCTACTAATTTTTCCCAGGAGGAACCGCTTTCTTCTAAAATAGTTTTTACATTTTGGAAAACACTATGACATTGTGCTTCAAAATCAAATGTTTTAAAATTTCCATTGTGATCGAGTTCTAACCCCGGGACAAAAGAATCATTGGCGTCAGAATTGGCTTTTCTGGGCCCTACTCCCGAAAGAAATAATAAATTCCCAACTTTTCTCGCGTGTGGGTATAAACCTACCGGCTTGGGCGCTTTATCTGAACTAATTTGTGATGAATCCATATTTTATTTAAAATTAACTTCGAAATTAGTTATAACTAATACATACATTGGTAGTTTCAGTAAAAAAGTTTAATGCATAAGTGCCTCCTTCTCTACCAACACCTGATTCTTTCATTCCTCCAAATGGAGTTCTAAGGTCTCTTACCAGCCAACAATTAATCCAAACTATTCCCGATTGAAGTTGATCAGACATTCGATTTGCTCTGTTTAAATCTGATGTCCATACCATACTACATAATCCATACTTTGTGCTGTTGGCAAAATTAATTACTTCCTCTTCACTATCAAAAGGAGTCAAAGTCACCACTGGACCAAAAATCTCTTCTTGGTTAGTAGAGCAATCGAAACTCAGACCTTCAAAAACAGTAGGTTCTACAAAATATCCATTAGCACACCTGCCCTTAGGAATAAATTGTTTTCCTCCTGAGAGAAGAATTCCCCCTTCTTGTTTTGCAATTTTTATATGATTTAAAACTTTATTCATATGCTGTGAAGAAACTAGTGCCCCTATTTTAGTAGTTTTTTCAAGTGGATCTCCAATATTTAAGGCCTTTACTTTCTCTAGAAATTTTTCTTTGAATTTATCATATATCTTCCTTTCTATAAATATTCTAGAGCCACACAGACATATTTGACCTTGGTTAGAAAAAGAACTTAAAACAGAACTTGAAACAGCTTTTTCAAGATCACAATCTGAAAAAATTATATTGGGGTTTTTGCCCCCTAATTCTAAGCTTAGTTTTTTAAACATTGGCGCAGCAACTTCTGCAATTTTTTGGCCAGTTAATGTTCCTCCGGTAAACGAAATTGCTTTGATATTAGGATGCTTAGTAATTTCATGTCCTACTTTAGGGCCTAATCCATGAACTATATTTAGAACTCCTTTAGGGAGCCCAGCATCAATACATATTTTTGAAAATAAAAATGCAGTCATTGGGGTTATTTCAGATGGTTTTGCAACAACTGTATTTCCTGCAGCAAGTGCTGGAGCTATTTTCCAAGTAAATAAATAAAGTGGCAAATTCCAGGGAGAAATACAGCCAACTACGCCAATAGGTTTTCTCAAAGTATAGTTTATTGCCACATTACTCATGTGGTGGCTTTCAGAGTTTTCGTGTAAAATAGCACTTGCGAAAAAAGACATATTAGTAGCAGCTCTAGGAATATCTACTTTTTTTGCAAGAGCTAAAGGCTTTCCGTTATCTATAGACTCCGCCATTGCTAAATCATCTTGCCTTTCAATAATTAAATCGGCTATTTTTTGTAATACCGTTGATCTTTCTTTAATTGATGATTTGCTCCATTTATGAAATGAATTAAGTGCAGCCTTTTGAGCATTTTCAACATCTTCTTTAGTAGAATCTGGTATTAAACTGTATACAGTTCCAATAGCAGGATTGTAATTTTCCAACCACTTATTACTAACTGGTTCTATAAGTTTACCATTTATGTAATTTAAAATCTTTTCCATTATTGACAGCGACTATAAGCTCTTTGAAATTTTTCTTGATCAGATTTGTCTTTTTCTAATTTTCTTAAAATATCTATATATAAAACATTACAAGAATCTGTCCAAAAATCTGATTCTTCTACTATTTCAGCTCGATGAAGGTGGGTATAACAATTACATAATTTATCTGCAAGAGGATGCTTCTCGTTACAAGAAAAAAATAAAACAGAAAACATAATCAAGCAAAATAACCTTAACATTAAATAAAATTAATCATAAAAATCAGGTTTATACTTAATAATGGTAATCAAATTTGAAACTAAGTCTTGAGATAGTATAGTTTTTAGAATTAAAGTTGAAGGATCATATAAAAGCTCCTTATGAATCACTCTAACATTATCTTTATATTCATCAATAAAAGTAATATTTCCCCATTCATCATAATCGAATCTTATTTCCTTTTTAGGTAGAGCTGTTTCTTGTTTAAAATATTGAATAGATTTTAAAAACCCTTTGTCGTTGTATTGGTAATTTTCAAACTTTACTTTATTAGATATTAATAGTTTAGTCTGTATTTGAGCTAAATAATTTAAGTGATTGTAATAATAGGTTTGTTCTTGATAGGGTCTTTGATTGCTATTTAAAGTAGTAATAATTAAAATTGAATCGTTTTCTTCATATAAATAACTTTCTTCAAAAATTACAACTCGCTGATCTAAATTAAAATTCATTTTACTATTCGATGCATTTTTTTCTCTAGAATAAATTTGATTATATAGTTTTCCTTCATTATTATAATTTTTTGTGTAGGAGTAAAAACCATAAGGATCACTCATCCTCATAATAATATTTTTATTTTCTTGATTATATTCATAAAAAGTAAAAGAAGTATCCCCAACACTATTTGAGCTTGTAGTTAAATAGTGAATGGTTAAATTCCCATTTTGATCAAATATATAAGCATCTTTTTTTGAAGTATTTCTTATAGATCCCAACTCTTTTTTAGAAGAAATTGTCCCAATAATTGATTTTAATTTTAGTGATCTTACATATTTTTCGTTAAAAAATGGAGTCTCAGTTAAAGCGTGTCCATACTCATTATTTATCATTTGACAAGCATATTGATTCACTAAAAAACAAAATAATAATACTAAGACTCTATTCATTTTTATTTAAGTTAATTATTATAGTTCTTGACTTGCTCTTTTAGATCTTTTAAAAGTTGACTTTTAAGAGTTAAAGGGGAAATTATTTTACAGTCTTTTCCAAAGCCCAAAAGAATCATTTTAAGTTCATAGGTTATTAATAAATAATAAGAGAATATGTGGGTACCATCAGTCTTAATTTCTTTAATGTTTTGAGAATGGTGAATAGGTTGCGATTCTAAATATTTAGACAAGATTGGGTTTGCTTCAATGATAATTTCATTTGGAAGTTCATTGTAAACTGTAATCCCAATGGAATGCTTAAAATAATTATCAGGGGAAAATCCAGCATCAATAATGTATTTTTGCTCGAGAACAATTGGATCATAAATCCTGTCGAGACCAAATGTTATTACCTTAGATCTAAGCTCACTTTTCCCAGTTAAATACCACCTGTTCCTGTATTCTTTTAATAAATATGGATGAACTCTTCTAATTGATTTCTCTTCTTTAGAGTAATTAAAATAGCTAAACTGAACAACTTTTTTATTTTTAATAGCATCTAACAAAAGCTCCAAGTTCTCATTTCCTCTAACGGTTGGTAGGCTTTCAAACTGGATTAATTGCTCTTCATTTTTCAAGTTACTTTTAGAGGAGCTAATCGCTCTATCTAAAATTTTTTGAATTGCAAATTCATACTGGCTAAAAAGACTTGTGTTTTTAAATTGATGAAGTATGGTTGAGGCTGCTTTTATGGCATTAATATCTTTTTGTGTTAATGGAACATCATCCATAGAAAAATTCTTATCTAAATAGAGATAACCTCTTTCTTTTTTACTGTAGGCTATAGGAGCATCGTGCTCCATACGCATTGCAAATAAATCTTTTTCAATGGTAGAGTCGCATATGTGAGTTCCATCACTACTTCCAAATATTTCATCTTCACACAATTGTCTTAAATCTCTTTTACTTGGAAATGGATTATATTCGTTTCTAATAGCTCTATCTATAATTCTATATCTTAATAATGCATTTTTTATTGCTGGCATAATTGATTAAAATTGGAAATAAATGAATGGTTGTAAGCTTGTTGATGCTACCTGATACATGAAAAATATTGCAGTAAAGCAAACTAATAACTGTACAAAAACAGGGGAGGTAGAAAACTTTTCTCTGTACCAAAACTTAAATTTTTCAGGTATAAAGTGTATTAAAAAACCAATAATTATCACCAGAAAAACATTGCTATAAACTGCAAGAACGTCTCCTATTAAATCCCATTGGAAGTTGAAAAATAATTGATTCAAAATTTCATTAGCAGTAAACCATTCTGAAATTATATTGTGGCCTTGATCAATTTCGTCCCATGAATTAATGGACCCACTTCTAAACCAAATCCTTGTGAATGTCACAAAATTAAAAGTGATAATAATTCCCCAAATTTTATTCCACCATTTAGATTTGTTTTTCCAAGGGCTTATTTTTTTCCATTGTTTATAAACAACAATTCCTAATCCATTCAAGGCTCCCCAAAGAACAAAATTCCAACTTGCTCCATGCCACAAACCACCAATTAACATGGTGAGCATAATATTTATATTTGTTAGATACCATTTATTAAATTTTGGAAATAGCTCCCCTATCAATAAAGTGGAAAATATAACAGAAAGTATTCCGAAAAGAAGTGCTAATGACCCGCTTATTAAATAAATGAAAATAACAATTAGTGATAATGAAACATAACTGAAAATTGATCCTCCTCTATTCCCTCCCATTGGAATATATAGATAATCTTTAAGCCAAGAAGACAAAGATATATGCCATCTTTTCCAGAACTCCCCGCAATTATCAGCTTTATAAGGTGAATTAAAGTTCTTAGGAAGTCTAAATCCTAAAATTAAAGCTACTCCAATTGCTATATCTGTATATCCTGAAAAATCAGCATAAACTTGTAAGGAATATCCATATAATGACATTAGATTTTCAAATCCTGAAAACATTCCGGGATTATCGAAAACTCTATCAACAAAATTTACTGCAATATAATCTGCAAGTAAAAACTTTTTCAGAAGTCCATTAATAATCCAAAATAATGCAAGTCCAAAATCTTTTCTGGATACATCATAGGGTTTGTAAATTTGAGGTATAAATTCCGAAGCTCTTACAATTGGTCCAGCAACTAATTGTGGGAAAAAAGAAACATAAAATCCAAAATCAAAAATGTTTTTAACGGGCTTTAATTTTTTTCTGAAAATGTCTATCGAATAAGACATCGTTTGAAAAGTATAAAATGAAATTCCTATAGGCAAAAGTATCTGATCTACTCTGAAACTAGATCCTGATATTTGATTTGTCAATAGTGCAAAATGATTGATTGGGTGCCATTGTGATCCAATAATAGAATTAAAAGATTCAGCAAAAAAATATGCATATTTAAAATATACTAAAATAAGAAGGTTAATAGAAATACTTAATGCTAAATATATTTTTGCATTTCCTTCCTTTTTCGAATTATAAATTCCTTTCCCAATAAAAAAGTCTATAATAGTTGAGAACAGTAAAATAGAAAAGAAAAAACCACTTGTCTTAAAATAAAAATAAAGGCTCACAATAAATAGAAAAATACTTCTAAGCTTTATTTTTTTATACAAAAAACTATAACCAATAAGTACCAATAAGAAGAATATCCAAAAAGGATATTCTGTAAATATCATAGGATGCTCTAGATGATTTGTAAATGGCGATAAAAGCCATTCAAAAAACTTATTTAAAGAAAACCTATCCACGCTTATTTGTATGGTTTTTATATGATTTCATAATTGCTTCAAATAACAAGTCTGCCATTAAATTATATCCCTTATAATTTAAATGTATTAAATCTTCTTTTGCCAATCTATTGGTTTCCCATTTTTTAATAGAGTTTAACCCTCCCATAATTTCAAACATATCCCACACTGCAAATGATTTATTTTTAGTGAGTTCAAACATTACTTCTCTTGCTTGAAAAACTCTTTTATTTGGATATTCTTTTTTATAATAGCTGTCATTGTTGGTAGTAAATAAAATTGCTGTATTTGGGTTCGCTTTTTGTACTATCTGAATTAATGAATCATAATTTTTAAAATAAAAATCTTTTGAAAATCCTTCTTCATAGGCGTCGTTAATTCCAATTGAGAATATAACCAAATCTGGGATTATTAAGCTTAATTGTTTTTCTAAAAATTCACACCTTAAATAGCTTGGGACACTTGCTCCATTTACTCCAATAGAATGATAAGATATTCCATTTTTATTATTGTCTAAACGAAACCCAAAAAAATAAAATTTTGATTCTAGGTTCTCTTTTTTCTTGATTAAAAAACTCAATGAATCAACTGGAGAAGAAAATTTATACTTTATATATCCATTAAATTTTTTTGTTTTTATTTTAATACTAGGATCTAGAATTGTTCTGATTTCATAATTCGTATTAGAATCTTCAAAGAATAAATCAATTTCTTGAAAAGAATTGTAGCTATTCTTAGGATTATTATACCAAATATTAATTATTGAAGAATCATCTAAGAGTTCTGCCCTTGCCCCAGTTAATCCAAAAGGTCCTCGATGGTAGTTTACTGAATTTCTGAATCCATCCCATTTACCTGAATGAGATGTTTTTATAACATGAGAACTGTTGGAATTTATTAAACTAAATGGGAAAAAAAAACCTCTACCAGAATTATTATAGGGAAGAGAATGCTGAAAATTTTCCCTCATTCTATTAGACCAGATATCGGCTTGAATATGCGACCCTCCGAAGTGGACAATATTTATATTCTTATCACCATCTTTATACTGCTTATCCAGCTTTTCAAAAAACCTATTCCATGTTTTATGCCCATAAATCTGTAAATTATTTAACTCTTGATTAATAAACGGGTATTTATTATAATTGATAGGATAAAACTGTCCAAAAACATTAAAAAAGTTTAAAAACAAAAAACAAAATATAAAGATCATATTCCTAATCATCTTTATGAGTTTGATAGTTTTTGTAGTCAATCATAAAGTCTTCAATAAAATAATCTGCAATTTTTCTTGCTCCAGCATTTGTAAAATGAATATAGTCCCTAGCAGCTAGGGATGGTTTTTCTTTTACCCATTTTTGAATGGAATTCTCACCCCCCATATTTAAATACATATCCCAAAAACAAGAATTGGTTTCAAAAGCTGCTTTTTTAAGGGCCTTAATTACATCTTCTAGCAAAGGATAAGTAATAAGTTTTGTTTTTTGTTTTTTTGCCATATCAGCAGGTCCAATAATCAATACTAGTGCATTTGGATTTATTCTTTTTAATTTTAAAATTTGTTTTTTAAAGTAGTTTCCATATTTAACAGCTCTTTCTTTAGATTTTATGTAAGGAATAGTATTTCCTCCAAATTCCAAAATAAATAAATCTGGTGAAAGCAATTTTTGCATTTGACTTAATGAGGAGTAATTAACTTTAGAAAATTCTGTTCCTGAAGCGCCTCTAAGTGGAATATTATCTATAATAACTCCATTTTCTCCTTCTAAAGAAACCCCATATATCTCAGGACTTTTATTAGAAGAAAACTGTAATTTCATTGATTTTGGAGTTTCACTAAAGTCTAATCTTTTTAAGGTGATTTCATTGGTCTTTGACAAAGTATCAATGTGAAAAATAGAATCATTCAAAAGTAGTCTAAATGTGACTTTTTCTTTCGCAGAATAGTATAGTTTAAGTTTTTTATAATTTCTGCATAATTTATAAGATTTATTGGGTATGTTAATAGTTATATCTGCATTGAAAAGAGAATTTGAATCACTTAAAAGAGTATCAAATTTTATTTTACAAAAAGAAAATAAAGCTCCATAGTTTTTGTGGTTAATCGTTTTGTCAATGTACGGGCCAAATCCAGTTTTTCTAACCCAATTTTTAGAAACTGTATTATTTATACTGATTTTTTTAGTAGCTGGAATAACCGGGAATAACCCTGCCCCATTACCTCCAAATTCTCTTTGAAGTCTTTGTCTTAGCCTGCCTGAAATTCTATCCCCTTCAATTTGAGAGTCTCCATAATGCATTATTCTAACTTTCTTATTTTTAGCATTTTCTAACTTTTTAAAGAATGGATACAGAATACTTAGATTATTGTTTGGATACTGTATGCGTTTTGAATAAAAAGTTACAGAATCTTTAAATCTTTTTTCTTGGATATGGATTAGCTTTATTAAACTATCTTGAATTTTATTTTCAACCTTATTAATAGAATCTTGATTTATAATTACTAGTTTTTTTTCAATAATAACAATAGGTAGGTCTTTTTGAAACTCTTCTTTAGAAATGAAATTTAATTTCATATCGTTAATGTGAACCCCAGTCTTGGGAAATACCAAAAACAGAATTAAAACAAGACTAATGAGTCCTATCAAAAAAATCAATGGGTAAAATGGTGTTATTTGTGTATTATTTTTAATTTTTGTTGGTTATTTAGTTCCTGGTAATTATTGTATTTACAAATTTTCTTAATTGTATTTTGTGGGAATTCTTCTACTAGTTCCCAAAAATATTTTTGTTTATTAACGGAATATAAATAAATATTTTCATTGTCTTTTTTAGACTTTGAAAATAGTGTTAATTTCTGTTCTTGATATATCATACTATTGGACAAATTATTCCACTTCATTAAATCTTCCATTGAAACATTATTATCTATAGCTATTTGACCTAAAACATCTCCATATTTTACTTTATATATTATATTGGTAGAAATGGGTTCTGGATTATAAAATAAATCTTTTAGCATAGAATCTTGAAAAGCTATGATTTTGTCTTCATATTTTAAAATGAAATTACCCATGTTTTCCTGTAATGTAATTTTATATTTTTTGGGGAGGACTTGACCAATTAAAAATGGGTTTTTTTTATTTATTTCTTTAAAGTTTAAAACCTTAAAATGAGAAATGGCATCAAATAAAATATCTTCTTTAAATGTGAAATTTAATAAAGTCTCTTGACTTTTATTAGGGAGATTTTTATTTTCTTTAATCTCTATTTGACTTAGCCAATTAATTAAATTAATGTTAAATAGATATTTATTTTCAATTAGTTTTTTTGCTACAACCCATTTATTGGATTTAGCTTTGTTAATTATATTAGAGACATAGTTTGGAGAAGTAATGAATGCTAATAAAGTCCAATTATCTGATTTATACTTTTTAGAAAAGGTCTTTAGAAGCTCTACAGCTGCTATAGTTGCTACTTTATCGTTTAACCTTTCATCAATATAATTATTCATGGTTAGTCCTTTATTTAGGGCTGCGATAAAGCTTAATGCCCATATTCCACGAGCTGAAAACTCACTTTTATGATTTGTTTGGTAACCAGAAATAACTAACGGAAGGCAAGAAAAAGAAGGTGGTAATTTATTAGCTTTTATAATAGAATCTATATAATAATATTTAGTGTTTTTTTGACTTAAAAGAAAATTTAATTTATTTAAATAAGAACCTGATATATCAAGTGTTTCAGTTAAATCTTTAAAATTATTTTTATTGACTTTAGAGGTCTTTATTTTCGATATATCAAATAAGAACAAATCCTTGTTTGTTTGACCATGAAAAAAATTAAGACTAAAAGAAAATATTAACTGAAAAAAAATAGGTTTGACTATTAAAGTTCTCATTTTACAGTATTATACTTGTTGAAAACATTAATCGTTAAATTATTTAAGTGTTTGTAGACCTAAATTTAGTTATTGTGTAATAAGAAAATTAAAAAATTAGAATTAATTATACCATGTTTGTACTTCATCTAGAGTTATAGGAGGTATCTCCAGTTTATTTTTTTTTCTAAATCCATTTAGCTTTTGATGTACTGCAGTTGGTTTTGCATCTAAAAGTAAATCTTTGGAAGTGTAACCGCTTTGGTAAATTGGATCAATCCATTGAACTGGAATATTTATTTCTAAAAACTCTTTTTTGTTTGGACCAGTATCCCATTTTTCAGGTTTCATTTGAGGAAAAAATAAAACTTCTTGAATAGATGATTGGTTGCATAAAAACATAACCAATCTATCAATTCCAATTCCCATACCGGAAGTTGGTGGCATTCCGTATTCTAGAGCTCTAACAAAGTCTAAATCAATAAACATTGCCTCATCATCTCCTTTTTTAGCCAAATTCACTTGTTGCTCAAACCTTTCTTTTTGGTCTATTGGGTCATTTAATTCCGAATAAGCATTTGCAAGTTCTTTTCCATTAACCATTAACTCAAATCTTTCTGTGAGCTCTGGGTTGTCTCTGTGTTTCTTACATAACGGAGACATTTCTACTGGATAATCTGTGATAAATGTTGGCTGAATATATTTACTCTCGCACTTCTCTGAGAAAATTTCATCAATTAGCTTCCCCTTCCCCATAGATTCTAACACTTCAATGTCAAGAGATTTGCATGTATCTCTTAATTCACTTTCGCTCATTTTAGAAATATCAATCCCTGTATGCTCTTTAATAGAATCTATCATTGATATCCTTTTAAAAGGCTTCTTAAAACTTACCTTCTTTTCCCCAATCTGAATTTCAGTTGTTCCTAATACATCCATGCATATATGTTCCAACATATCCTCGGTAAAGTTCATCATCCAATTGTAGTCTTTGTAAGCTACATAAATTTCCATTTGAGTAAACTCAGGATTATGAGTTCTGTCCATCCCTTCATTTCTAAAATCTTTTGCAAATTCATAAACCCCTTCAAAGCCTCCTACAATCAGCTCTTTTAAGATATAGTTCATTAGCAACTCTTAAATATAGTGGAACATCCAATGCATTATGGTGTGTTATAAAAGGTCGTGCAGCTGCACCCCCAGGAATAGTTTGTAATATCGGAGTTTCTACCTCTAAATATTCTTTTTGATTCAAAAAATTTCTCATTGAATTAATAATCTTAGTTCTTTTGAGAAAAGTTTCTTTTACGCTTTCATTAAGTACAAGATCTACATATCTTCTTCTGTATCTTAATTCAGGATCCTTAAAAGCATCATGAGTAACCCCTTGAGCATCAATTTTAGGTTGTGGTAAAGGTTTAAGAGATTTACTTAACAAATGTATTTTTTCTGCATTAACAGAAATCTCCCCAACCATTGTTTTAAAAACTTTTCCCTCAATTCCAATAATATCTCCAAGGTCTAACCACTTTTTAAAAACATCATTGTACATTGATTTGTCTTCATTAGGGCAAATTATATCTCTATTAAAATAAATCTGTATTTTACCTTTAGAATCTTGAATAGTTCCAAAACTTGCTTTTCCTTGAATTTTTCTTCTCATCAACCTTCCGGCAATAACTACATTTTCTCCTTCGTTAAAATTTTCTAGAATTTGCAAGGAAGAGTGAGAAATTTTAAACTCTGGAGCTGGATATGGATTAATTCCGTAATCAATGATTTTTTGAAGACTTTCTCTTCTAATCTGTTCTTGTTCTGATAGCATTTATTATGAATTTACCTTACAAAAACACTCCCAGATGCTTTAGTAACAACATGAGGATTAACGCACAGGACGGGAATTTTATAATCGTTTCCAATAATTTCATCTTGAAAGGAATTTTCAAGCAATCCTAAAATTGAATCATCTTGAAGATTCATTATAGCAATTAGATCCGCCTTCACCTTATAAGAAAGTAAAAATATTCCTTCACTTAAAGTTTTCCCTTTAGGGACTAAATGTGAAGAATTCTTAATCTTATTTGAATCAAGATACTTAGTTGCCCAAATTTGGTTGGCTTTAAGTTTTGTTTTAATAAATGAATCTGTAGAATCGTTTGTTATAAGATGAACTTCGGAATTGAAATAATGCGCTATTTTAACCACTAATTCCAACTTTTGTTTGGTCTCGATATTTATATCTAGAGGAACAACAATATTGTCATATCCTTTAGCGTCCATTAATTTTTCTTGTACTAAAATAAAAGGAACTGGTGAGCTAGTTATTACTCTAATAGCTCGACTTCCGACTATTTTTTGCCATCTGCTATATTTATGAGTTCCCATAAAAATTAAAGAGACCCCAAACTCAGCAGCAAAGTCACCAATATCTTCAAAAATATTTCCAATTCTAACGTACGAATTTATAGTACAAGAACTTGAATATGATTTCCCAATTATTTCGTCTTTCGAAAGTTTTTTTTTGGCAGACTCAACGTCTTCTCTGGATTCAACTACATGAAGAAGAATTAACTCAGCATTTATAATTGATGAAAACCTTACTGCATGCTGGATAGCAGAGTGAGCAACATCACTAAAATCAGTAGGAACAAGTAACTTTACCTTCATTTTGAATTTACTTTTTAATATTATTAAAATTTAACCCTGTGCATCAATGGAGAAATAAATAAGCTAATATAATTTTAAGCTATTTTCTCTTTAATAATTTCTTTATTATCAACTAAATTATCTTCAGAGTTAGTAAGGTCTTTAAGAACAGCACCCATTTTACAATTTCCTGAGAAGATTGCTCCGGGTTCTATTGACAACTTATTTGTAGAAATTTCACCTTGTAGTTTAGCAGTACTTTTTAATGACAATAATTCATCTACTTCAATCTTTCCGTTTAATTTGCCTTCTAAATCGGCATTTTTACAATTAATATTGCCGTCAATTTTTCCAGTTGGACCTAAAACTAATCTTCCTTTAACTGTAATAGTACCTTTTAAATATCCATCTATTCTAATATTAGAATCAGACTTAATATCACCTTCAATATGAGTCCCCTCAACTATTCTGTTAAGTCTTTCAGGTGACTGGTTGTTATAATTTGCCATGCTTTTTTCAGATTTAAATACCATGAGTAATTTTCTGCAAATATACAAAAATGATGAAATTCAAATTATTCATAAAATTGTTTGAAGAACTCAAGGTAATTAATAGTGTTTTTTTCAATATATAATTCTCTTAAATTTTTTGGATTAATTATGAAAAAATCTTCGTTTTTATAACTTTTAATTTTGCCTTTATTAGCTTTAAAAGCTAAAAGATAATCTAGGGCTTTTTTACTATTTTTAAAATACTTAACAATTATCATCTGGTCTGATGTGTTTAGAAAGGTACTTGAAACTTTAAGTTTTAATTCTGAAAAATTAGAGGAGTTGAAGTTAGCAGTATTATTTTTAGCTGAATTTATTGAGAAACCATCTTTTGGGGCAATTAGTATAAAATAATGTAAAGTATCTGGATTATACGTAAAATCCCATTTTTCTTTTTGATTTAAGTTTTCTGCTGTTTTAACTTTTAAATCATTTAATACTGAAATGGCCTGATCGGCAAATTCAGTTCCTAAACATTGTTTGACAATTGATTTTAAAGTGCTAATTAGTTTAGTGTTATTATTTAAAGTGTCATTATTCTTTTTTAACGAATAAGCTTTTAAAAGTCCGTACTGGCAAAATAAAGGGTTGGTGGTGTCTTTCATTTTATTAGAACAGGCTTCAATGGTATTGGTATATTTCCCAGCTTTATATCCTGAAAATAGTTTTGAATATTCCGTATTTTCTTTTTTCATTGCTAGGCTTTCATCACTTAAGGTTTTCCCCCCAAGTAGTAATTTTGCATACTTACTATTTGGGTAATTATCAAGAAGTAACTGCTTCATTTCAAGACTAGATTTTTGAGCACCTAGCTCTTTGTAAATAGTATATAACTCGTAAATTGAAGCAATTGATTGAATCTTAGGTTGAAAATTATCTGCAATCCTTTTAAAATATTTTGCAGAACGTTCTAGATTTTTAGTTTCGTAGTGGTGGATTAGTCCTAAATTAAAAAGTGAGGTTAAAATTGAATCCCTCATCGAGCTTAATAATTCATCATTATCACATGGCAAGTTTTGAGAAAGCTCGTCAAATAAGTCGGTATTTGAAAAGTCAGATTCAATGCCATCAGTTTCATCAAAAAACATATTACTTTTAGTAGATCTTCTCCAATTATCGTCTAACCTCATTTTTCCCCACTTTTTATCAAATTCTATTTTCCCTCTGTTAAGGGTAGATTGATCCCAAATAAAAAAAGATTGACTTGATGTATTATTAGTTGGGGTTTTATTTAAACTACTTGATGCTAACAGAGGAGATTCTGATTGTTTTGATCTTTTAGCTATCACTAAGTCTACCGCTTGATAAATTTTATCTCTTCTTTCTTTTGGGCCTAAGGAGCATATGGCAATTAAGCTATCATTCACATCAATTGTAGCTCTATTAATAAAAATTGCACTTAAAAGTTTATATTTTTTTTCTACTAGATCTTTAAATTTATAATCATTGAGTGGGGTTTTTTTAATGGAATCATAATAAAAATAAGATTTAATATATTGTGACTTATCAAAATATAAATCTCCCATTCTTTTCATAGATTTTATTTTTTGAGCAAGATTACTAACGCTTAGATTAATAGATTTTTGAAGTTGCTGCTTTCCTAGCTCATCATTTTTATTTTTAAATTCAATTTCGGCCAATGCATAATAGATCTGATCAAAAAATTCAATGTTTTTATCATCTTTAAGCATTTTTAGTAATTGAGCCTTAATAGACTTTGAATCATCCCCACTAAATGAAAGTGCTCTATTTATTTTGGCTTGGAACGCCATCTCGTATTCAGGGTTTCTTTCTACAACTTGTTGATAGTAAACAGATGCCTTGTAATTATTTTCTGCATGGTAGAGCTGAGCTAAAATGAAAATTAATCTAGTTTTAAATTTCTTTTTTTGCTTGTCTTCTATCGCAGTTTCAAGATTTTCAATTGCTTTTTTAGTAAAGTTACTTTTAATGTAAAGGTCTGCTAATGTTGGATAAACTTGACTTAAGATTTGATTTGAAATTAAGGGCTCTTTATTTTCTAAGTAATCAATCCTATTATCATAATTTAAAGCTAATATTAATTTGTCTTTTAATTTGAGCTTACTATCTTTTTTAAGATTTTTTAATTGTTCTTCATTTTTAGCCAAGATGTTAAGTAATATATCTTCTGCCTCATCATAAGCTTTCATTTCGATTAAAACTTTAGCCTGCCAAAAAATACTTCTGTAAAAATTGTCTTCAATTTTATAATGATTTTCAACATATTGAAAAATTTTCAATGCTTTTGGGAAGTCTTTCTTAAAGTATCTTGTTCTCCCCATAGTCATCCAATTATCGTCTATATATTTGCACCATTCTTTGCTTCCTGTTCCTTCCCTTTTTAGCGTGTGGCATTCTATGTTTATAAATAACTAATTCGCATTTTCTGTAGGCTGTATCCATAGGAGCATACCAACTTTTAGATTCCACTTTGTTAGGTGTTGGGAAAACTGGTAAAATAGAATTGTAATTTTCTTTTCTGGAATTTAGAAACTCATTGTAGGTTTCTTTTATAATTTCATTTGCATTAAAATATCCATTATACTTTGCGTGTAAATTATGAAATCCTCTATGTATCGTTGTGTTTTTTTCTGTTGAACATTGTGACGTGAAAACAGCAATTATTATTAAAATACAAGATTTAAATATTCTCATTAAAATTTTATCTCTGCAATATTAACTACAATCTAATGAACTTATTGTATTAGATATTTATTGAGTAAATATATTTTAAGATATTTGTATAATTATTATCATATGAAAAAAACAAAACAATCTGAATCAAGATTTAAGAACTGGCTTAAAACCCTTCAACAAAAAAGAAGGATTGTTGTTCTTGATGAGGAAAGTTTTGAAGAAAAAAGAAATTTCACAACTTCAAAATTTTCTTTATTTATACTTTTTTTATTCTCTATTATTGTATTTTCATTAGGTGGTTTTTTATTAATCTCCAATACTTCTCTTAAAACATTAATCTCTGGTTACCCTAGTCCGACTGATCAAAAGGAGTTAATAGATAATCATATTGCCTTAGATCAAAAATTGAATGATTTAATTGTAAAAACTGAAAAAGAAGAACAATACATTAATAATATTCAAAAAATTCTTAGAGGAGATAGCCCTAGTAGTCGTGATACAATTTTTAGAGATTTTAAACCTAAAAAAGCTAATAGTGAAAATGTCCTATCAGTTTCAGAAAAAACTATGAGAGAAAAAGTAAATAAGAGAGAAAAATATGATATAGATGTTATTCCTGGTGGTGCTCTTAAAAAAGATGTACTTCCAGAAATACTACTTTTCCCTCCAATAGTTGGGGAACTAACAAATGAAATGAATATTTCTTCAGGACATTTTGGTGTAGATATCATAGCTCCAAAAAATGAAGCAGTTGTTGCAATTTTAAAAGGGACTATTGTTTATCAAAATTGGTCGCCAACTGATGGGCATGTAGTACATATTCAGCACAAAAACAATTTACTTTCTATTTACAAGCATAATTCTGAGGTTTTAAAAAAAATTGGTGAATATGTAGATGCCGGAGAGCCAATCTCTATTGTTGGCAACAGCGGGGAGCACTCAACAGGACCTCATTTACATTTTGAACTTTGGCACAATGGCTATCCCATAAACCCAGAAAAATTCATCAATTTTCAATAAAGTTTTTTTCTTAAGGTCATTATACCTAAATTTGCAAGCTATTTAAAGTAATGGAAGAATTAAAAGAATTTTGTATTCCATTTTCAAGTCTTAAGCTTGGATCTAATTTTTTCAACTTTAAAATAGAAAACTCGTTCTTTGAAGCTTTTAATTACCCCCGTTACGAATCTTGTAGCATAAATTTAGCACTAGATTTTAGAAAAGAAAATTCAGTGATGGACTTGAGATTTCATTATCAAGGAAATACTAATGTTAGTTGTGATAGATGTTTAGATCTTGTTTCGATTGATTTTAATTATGAGTTTAATTGCTTAATTAAATTCCTTTATCAGAATGAAGAAATTATAAAAGATGATATTATTTATCTTCCAGAAGAAAGTTATGAATATAATATTAGCCATCTTTTCTACGAGCATTTTTTACTAAACTTCCCTAAGAAAGTAGTTCATAAAAAAAATGAATGTAACAATAAGCAAGTTAAATTAATGGAACAATATTTAAAAAGAGATTCCGATTCAGAATTTGATCCAAGATGGGAAAAACTTAAAGCTTTTAAGAAAGAAAATTAAAATATTTTAAATAAAATTATGGCACATCCAAAACGTAAACAGTCTAAAACAAGGAGAGACAAAAGAAGAACTCATTACAAAGCATCTACTCAACAACTTGCTACTTGCCCAACAACAGGTGAAACTCACTTATACCATAGAGCTCATTGGTCAGAGGGTAAACTTTATTACAAAGGCAAAGTCGTTATGGAAAAAGAAGCGGTAGCTTAACCTGATTTTTTGAAAATTGGATTGGATATTATGGGCGGAGACAACTCGCCTGATGCTACCTTAAATGGTGCTTATCTAGCTACTAAAGAACTAAAAGAAAATGAAAAAATAGTTTTAGTAGGAGATGAAAATATAGCTAAAAGCTGGCTGTTTTCTAAAAATATAGATTCTTCTATATTTGAATTCATTCATGCTGATGAAGTTATTACCATGAACGAACATGCTACAAAAGCACTTCGAAAAAAACCCAATAATAGTATTTCAATAGGATTCAAAGCTCTTAAAGACAAAGAAATTGATGTCTTTTCCAGTGCTGGAAATTCTGGGGCTATGTTGGTGGGCAGCATGTTTTCAATTGGGCCCATCAAGGGTGTTATAAGGCCTAGTATAACTTCTGTTTTGCCTAAAAAGAATGGTGGAGTAGGATTAATTTTAGACGTAGGTGTTAACGCAGATTGTAAGCCTGACGTATTATTTCAATTTGCTATTTTAGGGAGTCTTTTTGCTGAAAATGTATATAATATCAAAAATCCAAAAGTTGGGCTTTTAAATATTGGAGAGGAAAGAGGAAAAGGAAATTTACTTACTCAAGCAACCTATCGACTTTTAGAGGATAATGATGACATTAATTTTATTGGTAATATTGAAGGTAGAGACCTTTTTAATGACAAGGCTGATGTTGTTGTTTGCGATGGATTCACTGGAAATGTGGTGCTTAAATTAGCGGAATCTTTTTACACCTTAATCGATCAAAAAAAACTTTCTGATCCTTATTTTGATAGATTTAATTATGAAATATATGGCGGAACTCCGGTTTTAGGAGTAGATGGCAATGTTCTAATTGGTCATGGGATTAGCAATGAAAATGCTATTAAAAATATGATTTTACTTGGAAAAGACTTAATTAATTCTAAACTTAATTCTAAAATTAAAAAAGCTTTTAAATGAATAATATAAATGCTGCTATTACTTGCGTGCATGGTGTTGTCCCTGAAAAAATTCTTACAAATAAGGATTTAGAAAAAATGGTTGACACTAATGATGAGTGGATTGTTTCAAGAACTGGAATAAAAGAAAGAAGAATTGTATCTGGTGGTGAAACACTTTCTGATATGGGAAGTGATGTTGTAAAAGAAATTTGTAAAAAAAGAGGGATTTCTCCACTTGAAATAGACATGATAATTGTTGGAACTATAACTCCAGATCATCGTTTCCCAAGTTCCTCGAATATCATTTGTGAAAAAAGTGGAGCAACTAACGCTTGGGGGTTTGATTTAAGTGCCGCTTGTTCTGGTTTTATATTTACTTTAATCACAGGTCAACAATTTATTGAGAGTGGAAAATATAAAAAAGTAATTGTTTTGGGCGCTGATATAATGTCTTCAATTGTTAATTATGAAGATAGAAATACTTGTATTTTATTTGGAGATGGTTGCGCAGGGGTTCTTTTAGAGCCTAATGAGGAAGGTCATGGAATTTTGGATTCTATTTTAAAAGTTGATGGATCTGGAAAAGATCTGCTTATTCAAAAATATGGTGGATCTGCATATCCAATAACTAATGAAAATGTTGGAGACCCAAACACTTACATGTACCAAGAAGGAAAATCTGTTTTTAAGTTTGCAGTAACAAACATGGCAGACGTATCAGCAGAAATAATGGAAAGGAATAATCTTACAGGAAATGATGTAGATTGGTTAGTCCCTCATCAAGCAAACCTAAGGATTATTGACGCTACTGCTAACAGAATGGGATTAACTAAGGATAAGGTAATGATCAATATTAACAAATATGGCAACACTA
This sequence comes from Cryomorphaceae bacterium, assembly GCA_905182525.1. Lineage (GTDB taxonomy): Bacteria > Bacteroidota > Bacteroidia > Flavobacteriales_D > Parvicellaceae > MED-G20. The sequence goes on from CAJJBV010000003.1 coordinate 373,918, forward strand.
CTGCTGCAACAATTCCCTTATGTCTATGGGATTGGGAAAATAAGCTAAAAAAAGGAGATAATATTGTCTTAGCTGCATTTGGCGGAGGGTTCACATGGGGAAGCGTTTACTTAAAATGGGCATATTAACATTTATAATCACCGTTTAAATCATTTTTATTTTAGATTTACATATTATTTAATGATTTAAATATGAACATTAACGAAATTCAAGATTTAATAAAATTCGTCGCCAAGGCTGGTGTTAACGAAGTAGAGATTGAGAAAAAAGACTTTAAGCTTGTCATAAAGTCAGATTATATGGCTAAGAAAAAAACCAATTTTAAAGAAGAGACTAAAATTGTGCAACAGATTAGTCCTGTAGGAGCAATGCATCCTCCAATGGTTCAGCCTCAAGTAATCGCTGAAGTTACCAAGCCTGAAAAAAAGGAAGATACTAAAGAAGACAGTAATTTGGTTACGATTAAAGCGCAAATGATTGGGACTTTTTATCGTTCTTCAGCACCAGAAAAACCGCCTTTTGTTGAAGTGGGATCGGTAATTAAGCCTGGTGATACGTTATGTATAATTGAAGCAATGAAATTATTCAATGAAATTGAGTCTGAAGTTTCTGGTAGAATTGTAAAAGTATTAGTGGATGATGTTTCTCCTATAGAATTTGACCAACCTCTTTTTCTTATAGATCCTAATATTTAAAGACCCCCTTTAATTATGTTCAAAAAAATTCTGATTGCCAATCGAGGTGAAATAGCTTTACGTGTTATAAGGACTTGTAAAGAAATGGGAATTAAGACAGTTGCTGTTTATTCTACTGCTGATAAAGACAGTTTACATGTTAAATTTGCAGATGAAGCAGTTTGTGTTGGCCCTCCATCAAGCAAAGACTCTTATTTAAAAATACCTAATATTATATCTGCTGCTGAAATTACAAATGCCGATGCGATTCACCCTGGTTATGGATTCCTTTCAGAAAATTCAAACTTTTCTAGAATCTGTCAAGAACATGAAATTAAGTTCATAGGTGCATTACCCGAACAGATAGATTCAATGGGCGACAAAGCGTCTGCAAAAGAAACAATGAGAAATGCAAAAGTTCCAACAATTCCTGGTTCAGTTGGTATTATTAAAGATCTTAAAGAAGCGAAAAAAATTGCTAATAAAATAACCTATCCAGTAATGCTAAAAGCTACTGCAGGTGGTGGCGGGAAAGGTATGAGACTATGCTGGAATGATAATCAGTTAGTAGAAGGATGGTCGTCTGCAAGAACTGAAGCTGCTGCCGCCTTTGGAAATGATGGAATGTATATGGAAAAATTTATTGAAGAGCCAAGACACATTGAAATTCAAATAGCTGCAGATCAATTTGGAAATGTTTGTCACCTTTCTGAAAGAGATTGTTCTATTCAAAGAAGACATCAAAAATTAGTTGAAGAAACTCCATCTCCATTCATGACCACAGATTTAAGAACTAAAATGGGGAAAGCAGCTAAAAAAGCTGCAAAAGCCGTAAAATATGAAGGAGTAGGTACCGTTGAATTTTTAGTAGATAAATTTCGGAACTTCTACTTTATGGAGATGAATACTCGAATTCAAGTAGAGCATACTATCACTGAAGAGGTTATAAATCATGATTTAATTAAGGAGCAAGTTAAAATTGCCTTTGGTGAAAAAATATCAGGAAAAGATTATTTTCCTCAAATGCATTCTATTCAATGTAGAATTAATGCGGAAGATCCACATAAAAATTTCATTCCTTCACCTGGGAAAATTACTAATTATCACTCGCCTGGAGGACACGGTATTCGTATTGATACTCATGTTTATGCAAGTTATATAATTCCTCCGTATTATGATTCTCTGATTTCTAAGCTAATAACAGTTGCCCAAACTAGAGAAGAGGCTATTCAAAAAATGAAAAGAGCTTTAGATGAGTACATTATTGAAGGAGTTAAAACTACCATCCCTTTTCACCAGCAATTATTAGAGAATGAAAAGTTTATTAAAGGTGATTTTACTACTAAATTTATGGATGATTTTGAAATTAAATCTTAACTAATTATTTCTTTTAATCTCTTATTTGCTATTTCAATACTATTGACATTTTCAAATGTTAAAATTAAACTGTTATTTTTTTCCTTTAAATGAACCCCATTTTTGTTGCTTTGAACAAAGCTTAAAACTTTAGAAAAAGTACTAGATTCAAAATAATTAGGGTGAGCAGTAGTAAATTTACCTACAAGTTTATTTTGTTTTATCACCAGTTTTTCAAATCCTATTTTTTTTGCTTGTTCTCTAAGGCTTAATGTTTTAATTAGTTCTGTTGTTTGAATTGGTATTGTTCCAAATCTATCATTTAACTCATTTGTAAATGAATTACTGGCCTCTTCAAAAGTTAATTGATCTAGTCTCTTGTATAGTGATAATCTTTCATTAATATCATTTACATAATCATCAGGAATGACTAAAGATAAATCTGTTTCTAAAATACATTCTTTTACAAAATCTCTATGCTCTAATTCTTTAGAAAAAACTGATTTAAATTCATTTTCTTTAAGCTCAAGTATTGCTTCATCCAAAATTTTTTGATAAGTATCAAAGCCAATATCATTGATAAAACCACTTTGATTTGCTCCTAATAGATCACCGGCACCTCTAATATCTAAATCTCTCATTGCAATATTAAACCCGCTACCCAAATCCGAAAATTGCTCTATTGCATGTAACCTTTTTCTTGCTTCCGAAGATAAATGTTGAGGGGGTGGAGTAAATAAATATGCAAATGCTTTCTTATTTGATCTTCCTACCCTTCCTCTTAACTGATGAAGATCACTTAACCCAAAATGATTGGCATTATTTATAATAATGGTATTGGCATTTGGAATATCGATTCCGGATTCAATTATAGTAGTTGCGACTAAGACATCATATAATCCGTCCATAAAATCTAGTATAATTGCCTCTAATTTCTTACCTTCCATTTGGCCATGTCCAACTGCGATTCTTGCATTGGGGCATAATCGGCTAATCATCCCTGCAATTTCATTAATGTTTTGTACTCTATTATGTACAAAAAAAACTTGGCCCTCTCTTTCGAGTTCATAATTTATTGACTCTCTAATCGTCTCTTCTGAAAAAGATTGTACAGTGGTTTCTACTGGAAATCTATTAGGTGGAGGGGTATTTATAATTGAGAGATCTCTTGCATTCATTAAACTAAATTGTAAGGTTCTGGGAATTGGTGTTGCTGTTAAAGTCAATGTATCTACGTTAACTTTAATATTTTTGAGCTGATCTTTTACACCTACTCCAAATTTTTGCTCTTCATCAATAATTAAAAGTCCCAAATCCTTAAAAATTACATCTTTTCCGATTAATTTATGTGTTCCAATTAATATATCAATTTTACCATTTTTTAATTCTTCAAGAGTAGTTTTAGTATTCTTAGTAGATTTAAATCTGTTAATATAGTCAACGTTACATGGGAAGTCTTTCAGCCTTTCCGAAAAGGTTCTAAAATGCTGAAAAGCAAGTACTGTGGTAGGGACAAGGACAGCTACTTGTTTATTATCGGCAACTGCTTTAAAAGCTGCTCTAATGGCAATCTCTGTTTTGCCAAAACCAACATCTCCACAAATTAATCTATCCATTGGATGGGGTTTTTCCATGTCTAATTTCACAGCAGATGTTGAGGCAAGTTGATCTGGAGTGTCTTCATAAATAAAAGAGGCTTCTAACTCGTTTTGTAAGTAAGTATCTGGTTGAAATTCAAATCCAGATTGCATTCTTCTTTTAGCATACAATTGTATTAAGTCAAAAGCAACTTCTTTAATTTTTTTCTTAGCCTTTTGCTTTGCCAAAGACCAAGCTGGTGAACCTAGTTTATTTAAAGAAGGTTTAGTCCCCTCTTTTCCAGAAAATTTAGTGATTCTATGTAGAGAGTGAATACTTACATATAGAATATCTCCTCCTTTATAAATTAATCTAATGGCTTCTTGTTCCTTCCCTTGAACATCAATTTTTTCTAATCCTGAAAATTCTCCAACTCCGTGATCAATATGAACTACAAAATCTCCTTTCTGTAGATCATATATTTCTTTAAGTGTAAAGGTTTCCTTGGACTTAGAAACACTCTTCCTAGAATGAAATCTATGGTATCTTTCAAAAATTTGATGGTCTGTGAAAACAACAATTTTTTCGTTATGGTCGATAAATCCTTGATGTATTCCAATTGGTATAAAACTGCATAAAGAATCTTTTTCTAGTTCTATAAAAATTCCCCTGAGTCTCTTTATTTGTGAGTCCTGGTCCGAACAAATAAAAATTGAATAATCATCATCTTTAAGCTCTTGTAACTTGCTTACTAAAACATCTAAATTCTTATTAAAATTAGGTTGATCAATCGTATTACAATCTATAACTACTGTATTGTTTTGATTAATAGTCCTATTCCACTCTATTGATGAATATTCACTTATTTTAGATAAAAATTCTAATGGTGATAAATACATTTCAATTGGGAGAAGTAAGTCTTTTTTTTCTTTTATTTTATCAAAAACTTTATTTGCAGTTTCAAACCCTTGATCCATTTTCTTTTGAGCAATTTCTAAATCTTTAGCCCATAAGACTGTGTTTTTAGAAAGATGATCTAGAAAAGAAACTCGATCTTTTGATAGTGCTGGATTATTTATATTGGGAACTATTTTAATCTTATTTAAAGTAGTTACAGAAAGCTGAGTTACAGGGTCAAACTCTCTTATAGATTCTATCTCATCTCCAAAAAGCTCAATTCTATAAGGGAATTCATTATTAAAAGAAAATACATCAATTATTCCGCCTCTTACAGCAAATTGACCGGGTTCGTATACGTGGTCCACTTTTTCAAAATCAAGTTCTATTAATATTTCATTAATTAAATCAAGTTCTAAATCTTCTCCTGTTGAAATTGTTATATTATTTTCTTCAAAGCTTTTTTTTGCAATGACTTTTTCAATAATTGCTTCTGGATAAGTAACAATAATTAGTTTTTTTCTTTGCTTACTTAGCGAATCAATTACCTCTGTTCTTTGAAGTATGCTCGTAGGATCCGAATCCATTATTTGATAAGGCCTTCGATATGATGCTGGATAAAATAGTAAAGTAGTTCCTCTTTCCTTTTCAAATAAGCTTTCTAAATCGTTAAAAAAATAAAGCGCCTCTTCTTTATCAGAAAAGATAAAGAGATGACTTCCATTATTTTCTTGAATAATGCAGTGGCTTAAAAAAGAAATGTATGACCCAGAGGTGTTTTTTAAGGATATTGAGGATTCGTTGCCCCATATATTCGAAATTTTTAAAAATGTCTTTGAAGAAGATATTCTTCTTTTAAATTGATCTAGACTCACTTTCTAAATTTTCTTCTAAATGATCAATCATATTTTTGGATCCTACGAAAAATGGTACTCTTTGATGCAATTCAGTGGGAACAATATCCATTATTCTTTGATTTTCTGAAATAGCTCTTCCCCCAGCTTGTTCAATTAAAAATGCAAGCGGTGCGCATTCATAGGTCAATCTCAGTTTTCCATTGGGATTAGTTCCCGTTGAAGGATATAAATATATTCCCCCTTTAATTAAGTTTCTATGAAAATCCGCTACTAACGAACCTATATATCTAGAACTGTATGCTGTTTTCATTTGATCTTTATTGCTAGATTGACAATATTTAATATAATCAGCAACTGGTTTTTTAAAATAATTCAAATTTCCTTCATTGACTGAATATATTGTTCCATCGTTGGGCGTTTTCATATCAGGATGAGACAAAAAGAATACACCAATACTTGGATCAAAAGTAAAGCCATTTACCCCTTTTCCTGTGGTGTAAACAAGCATTGTTGAAGATCCGTAAATAATATACCCTGAAGCAACTTGCCTATTACCTGGTTGCAAAAAATCTTTAATATCAACATTTGAACCTTTATCTGTTATTCTTTTATAAACACTAAAAATTGATCCAACGGAAACATTAACATCAATATTAGAGGAGCCGTCAAGAGGATCAATTAAAACAACATATTTTGCGTCATTATTTACAGTACTATTAAACTCAACAAAAGAATCATTTTCTTCAGATGCTACTCCACAGATCACTCCTCTTGCAGAAAGCGCATTTATAAAAGAATCGTTCGCAAAAACATCTAATTTTTGTTGATCTTCACCTTGAACATTTTCTCTGCCCGAGGAACCTAAAATTTCTTTGGCCAAGCCAGCTTTATTAATTTGATGACTAACAATTTTTGAAGCAAGCTTAATTGAACTTAGAATTTTAGATAGTTCACCTGTAGATCCAGGAAAATTATTTTGTGACTCCGCTATGAATTCTCCAACTGTAACATTCTTCATTTGAAATTTTTAGCAAATATCTAATTTTGGAATGTATAAACCTAAAAATTATTTCTCTGATTAAATATTTTAAAAAAAACATGTTTAAATAGTAATTTCATTTTAAAAATACCGTTAATCAAAATAGAATTTTATCTTAAATCTTAATTATATAATAAATCTTAACTTTAATAATAAATAAATTAAATTGAGTAAAGTTTTCAAATTTGGAGGAGCATCTGTAAAAAATGCAAAGGCAATTATCAATCTTAAAAATATAGTTTTTTCCTATAAAGAAAGTCTTATTATTATTGTTTCAGCTATTGATAAAACAACTAACGAACTTGAAGGTGTTTGGAGATCTTTTGTCAAAAAAAATTCAAATGATGCAATTAAAAAAGCTAATGAATCTATAAAATTTCATAAATCAATAATTGAAGAATTAGGATTAAATTCAGACTATGAATTTTTCAGTTTTTTCAAAAAATTTACCCAAGAGTTACTGCTGTTTCTTAGCAAAGGTCCAAAAAAAAATGATGACTTATCTTATTCCAAAATTGTATCTTTTGGAGAGCTCTTCTCCACATTAATTATTTCTACCTATTTAAAAAAAGAGGGTTTAAAAAATCAATGGATAGATGCAAGAACCCTAATAAAAACCTCAAATCAATTCTTAGAATTCTAAAGTTAATTGGGAGGCAACTAATAATGAAATAAATAGAATTATTGATCAAAATATAACATATGTTTCACAAGGTTTTATAGGTGCTAACCAGATGGGAGAAACAACTACATTGGGTAGAGAAGGAAGTGATTTTACAGCAGCAATTTTTGCATGGTGCTTGGATTCTAATGAAGTCATTATTTGGAAAGACGTAGACGGGTTATTAAATGCAGATCCAAAATATTTTAATAATACAAAAGTTTTAAAAAGTATTTCTTATAAGGAAGCAATTGAACTTTCCTATCTTGGAGCTTCCGTTATTCACCAAAATACAATAAAGCCTTTAGAAAATAAAAATATTCCTCTTTCTATTAGATCATTCATTAATACAAATAATTCCGGAAGTTACATTAAAGAAATTGTTGAAAGCAAAGAAAAAATCACTTCACTAATCTACAAGCCAAACCAAGTGTTGCTTTCTATTAGTACTAGAGATTATTCATTTATTTTTGAAGAGCATATAAGTGAAATATTTTCTATATTTTCAAAAATTGGTTTAAAAGTCCATTTAATGCAGAATTCTGCATTAAGTTTTTCAGTATGTGGTATAATTTCAAATAAGAGCTTGTTAATTCTAGTTGCAGAATTACAGAAGAATTATATTGTAAAATATAATGACAAAGTAAATCTTCTTACAATTAGGAATTTTAAGAACCTCGACATACCAAAATCATTAAAAGACCAAGAAATTCTAATTCAGCAAAGATCAAGAGCAACAATAAGATATGTCCTAAAATAATGCCTAAAAAATGAATTTATAAATAGGTTAATTTATGTAAACTCACCTAATAAATAAAATTTAACTTAAAAAGTTTCCTTAAATTGTGATAAAATTAAAAAACTATTTAAAATGAAAAAGAAAATTATAAATATTATTCCCGTTCTTTCTTATAACAATTGCTATTATTTTAATTAGTTGTGAGAAAATAGAAGAATCATCTCCACTCACAATTAATACTTCTAATACTGCACGATTAAGTGGTCAGACTTTTGTTGACTTAGTTCTTGACAAAGCTTTATATTGAAGATCATAAATTCTAATGATCCAAATTATACTTCTATGGGTCTTGCGATACTTTAGAACATGCTCCTGAAGGAACAGAAATTCATTTTAGAGTCCTCAAAACTGCCTACAATCCTAAAGCTCCAACTGGTGAGATGTTGAGATTCGTTACTACTGTAAATGCAAATGGTACTTATTCAATAGATATTCCTTCCACAACTGAAGGTGTTGATGTTAATATTTCATTTGATGAGTTTACTGCGAGTAAACTAACCTGGAAATATGATTCTACATCCAATGATGTATTTGGGAATTGGCTTAAAGATTGGTATTCATCTTCGTCTAATTCAAAAAGATATTTAGCAAGTCCTGCAACTAAAACATTACATACAGGAGAAAATAAATATCTAGACTTTTTTATAATTAATTCGTTCATTAAAATTTTAAATATGAAAAAATTTATTTTATCATTAATTTTATTTTCCACAGTTAATTTGTTTTTAGCTCAAGAAGATACTAATGAAACCGACAATTCAACTTTTCAAAGTAAAAATGGATTTAATATATTGCCTGAAAAAGGGGATTTTGCTGTTGGATTATCTATGAGTCCTATTTTTAACTATTTAGGAAACATTTTCAATGGAAATACTGGGAATGCATCACCAAATGCAAACTTTATGTCTAACCCACAATTGTCAACACCAGCTAATCATTTATTTGCAAAATATTTCTTAACAGATAAAACGGCAGTTAGAGCTACTTTGGAATATGGTGGAACAGATAATCAAAATAAACTCTACGTTCAAGACGATGCTGCAATTTTTGCTGATCCTCTTAGTAACGCTAATTCTGAAGATATGGAGCGTTCAATATCTTCAACTTTCATTTTGGGAGTAGGTTATGAAATGAGAAGAGGAAAGTCTCGTATTCAAGGATACTATGGTGGAAATCTATTTTTTATGTTGCAAAATTCAAGAACTGAGTACTCTTATGGAAATCCTTTTTCAGAACTGAACCCAACACCATCAACATCTGATTTTGGAGCCAACGTTTTAGCTGGCGACTCAAGAATTCTTGTAGATTATAATGGCCAAACTAAAGGTTTTGGTATTGGTGGTTTATTTGGATTAGAATGTTTTATATTTCCAAAATTATCACTTGGCGCTGAACTTGGTTACAATTACTTATATACTAAAACTGGTCAATCAAGATACCAATATGAAGAATGGAATGTTGATGTTGCTGAAGAAAAGTATGAAGTGGAAAGCCCTACGAGTACATCAAACTCATGGGGAACATTAAATCCCTCTGCAAATTTTTACTTAATGTTTCATTTTTAGTACTGTCTTTCAGAAAATAAAACCATAAAATTGATTTTAAAGCCTCTTGGATAAATTCCTTGAGGCTTTTTTTAGTCCTTTAAAACTTTAGTTGTTTAACAATAAATCATGTGAATAGAAGAAAGAAATTATTTTAAAGTATCCCAAGGAGAAAAAAGCGGTTTATCTATGGGTTCAAAACAAATAAATGATGAAAACTCCAACAAAAGATGGAGATAAAAAGATTCAGATTCCACTTCTCCAGTCTTTTTTCGTGTGATTTAAATAAAAACTTTCAACACATCATATCAGCCGCAGAAATTGCAGGAAGAATAGTTGGCTTAACATTGGCTGTAAATCCCATTGATTCAACAAATCCAACAGACGCTGAAACTAACTTGTTGGATTGATAATTCTCGTCGCTATTAAAGTCTAAATCAATGGAGTCGACTTTTATTCCTCTCTCTTTTAAATAATTAGCAACTTCTACAGACCTAGTAGTTTCTCCCCATAACTTAGTCCACATATCTTCAATTTTAGGTAATCTTTCTTTGTGATACAAAAAATGGCAGCCAGTATTCCCAATATGAAAAAGTACTGTAGTTGCATAATTGGTGTGTTTAGAAATATTTTGGCTATCACAACCAACATGAAGTTTTACTGAATAGTTAGAATTCTCTAACAAGTATTTTTTTACATATGAAGCTATTTCATAATCTGTGCTGTCCAACAACTTATTAAAATACATATTATTTAAATTATAGGTAAGTGTCTTAAATGTAATAATATTTAAGCTTCAAAATTATAAATTATAACAAAGAATACCCATTAAGAGGTATTGAAATTCACTTCTTTTTACTTTAAATTTATAAGGAAATACTTTCTGAAAAATTAAAAGATTAATAATTTATATAATTACATTTAAGATAAGAGTAAAATCATAATAATATATTTTATGAAATTAAAATTAATATTTGGTTCGGATACAGGAAATACAGACTTTGTAGTGGAAACTTATTTGTTGTATTTGTTAAATTCTTTTGAAGTTGAAGTAACCGAGGTTCATAAGCTTGTTGAAAAAGATTGGACAGATAATTCCCTTTTTATTTTAGGGATTCCAACTTGGTATGACGGTGTTTTACAAAGTGATTGGGAAGATTACTTTGATGAATTTAAAAAAATAGACTTTACAGAAAAAACTGTTGCGATTTTTGGGTTGGGTGATCAAATAGGCTATGATGAATATTTTGTGGATGGAATAGGAATATTGGCCAAAGTAGTTCTTGAAAATGGAGGTAAGGTCATTGGTAATTGGCCTACAGAAGACTATAGTTTTGCAGAATCAAAGGCTTTAGTAAATGAAAACTACTTTTACGGCCTTCCCATTGATCAGGACAATGAAGATGAGTTAACACTTGGGAGATTGGAAAGATGGGTAGGACAACTTAAAAATGAAATAATACATGACAGATATTAAGTTTCTTTTAAAATTAAAAAATTAGGTATAATTAGGTAAACTCACCTAATTAAAAAAAAATATGTTTAAATGAATTGTATTTTAGGGAAATTAAAATGAAAGCACTAATTTAAATTAACAGAAAAACTATATTTGCAATATTAAAAATTACAATAGATGATAGAAAAAAATAGTAAGGATGAGATAGATATATTATCATTATTTTCTTTAATAGGTAAAAAAACTAACTCACTGTTGGTTTTAATTATCAATTTTTTTATTTCTTTTTTAAATTTAATTGTCTCATTACTATACTTAGTTAAAAGAAATTATTTAATACTATTAATTTCTTTGATTATTGGATCATTAGTTGGGTATTTTTATGAAAAAAATTTATATGTTCCTCAATACCAAACTACCCTTACTTTATCGCCTAATTTTGGTAGTACTTATCATCTTTATGAAAATATTAAATTTTATCAAAGCTTAATTGTACAAAAAGATTTTGAAAAATTAAGTGATGTTTTAAACATTGATTCTTCATTTACAAAATTCATCATAAGTTTTTCAATTGAACCATATAAAAATGAGGAATTGAACTTAGAAGGCTTTGAAAAACTACTTAACATGGCTGACTCTACTACTGCCCTAACTTTATCTTATTCAGAATATGCAGATAAGATTCCATTTGAAAGTTATTTATCGCACGTTATTAAATTAAAATTAACTAAAATAAAGTTCCGCCTCTGTTAGAGCATTCAATTATTACAGCTATAGAAAATAATAAATACTACAGAGACAAAAAAAATACGTATCTTAAAAAACTTGAAAATAAAAAGAGAATATGTTGAAGCTTCGATTCAAAAAATTGATACTTTACTATTTGCTAAAAAGGGAATGGATAATGACGATCTTAAAAGAAAAAATTTAGGAACTACTATTTTATTAGACAAGAATCAAAATACTGATCTCGAACTAAAGTTATTTGATAATTATTCTACTCTCAATAATGAACTTATTTATATAAATAATGAATTAAATAAAAAAGCAAATATCCTTAACATTATCTCTTCTTTTCCCAAGACTGCAGAAATATCAAATAAAAGTAAAAACCATTATATTATAAGTGGTTCATTTCTTTTTTTGTTTACACTTATTATCATTTTATTTAAAAGAATCAATGCACTTCTAAGACAAGACCCTAATTTTAAGATTCCCCTTGTTAATTTTAAAGAATAAATTGAAATTTATTCTTTAAATAAATCTTTACTAACCCTTAATATGATTTATCATAGAATGAAAACGGAAATTATTAGGGTTTTAAAATCTTCTTATTTAAAAAATATTTCCACTCAAATATTAGGATCAGGATTAGCTCAAATATTACCTCTTCTGATAATACCTTTTTTATCTAGAATTTACAGTGCTGAGGAATTTGCTACATACACTTCTTTTATGGCCACTACAGGAATCCTATCTGTTGCAGTTGGTGGAAGGTATTATTTAGCGATAGTACTACCAAAAACAAATAAGGAAGCTAGATCTGTCTTCACATTAAGTGTTATTTTAACAATGTTTTACAGTATTTTGTTGTTATTAATTATATTAATCTATTATAAATTTTTTAACGCTAGTAGTTTTGAAATAAGTTATTTAATTATCCCTTTTTATATATTTTTTTATGGATTATGGTTGTCTTTTGTAAACTTTTCAATTAGACTTAAAGAGTTTAAAATTAATGCATTTTCAAAAATTCTTCAATCATTTATAAATTCTATTTCGAGCATTAGTTTTGGATTAATAAAACTTTCTTTTGGATTAATTATTGGTAGGTTACTAGGAGTTCTATCAGCATCTATATTTTTAAAATTTAAGTTTAATAAGACATTTGTTTTAGATTCAATAGGTAACTTAAAATATTTTTTGAAGAAATATAGAAACTTCCCTATTTATGGAATTTTACCTTCACTATTAGACGCAGCTTCTCTTCAAGCTCCAATTTTTGCAATAGAATATTTCTTTACAAAAGAAATATTAGGCCATTTTGGACTTACTATAATGGTTTTATCCGCACCTTTAAGTGTTTTAGGGGTAGCTTTTAAAGATGTCTTTTATCAAAAAGTAGCAGAATTATATAATTTAGGGAACGGATTTAAAATAAAGAAAGTATTTTTAAGTTCTGCCATATTATTATTTATAATAGGAATACCATTAGGATTTATAGTACACTTTTTTGGAGAATATTTATTCGGTTTTATATTTGGAAAAGAATGGATTAACTCTGGAAAGTATGCAGAAATATTAATCTTTAGCTTTATAATTAAACTTGTAGTAAGTCCTTTATCCACAATATTTAATATTTTTAATAAGCAAAGAATTATTTCATTGTGGCAAGGATTGTATTTCATAACCACTTTGACAACAATATTTTTGTCTGTTAGTGTTTTCAAATTAACAATAGATCTATTTTTAGTTATTTATGTTTTCCATGAATTAGTATTGTATTTAACTTATTTCTATTTACAACTTAATTTAATTAACAAAAATCAACATTTATGTGTGGAATAGCGGGAATTATTTTAAAAGATTTTGCTGGAATAAATAAATCTGACTTGCAATCTATGACAGATAAAATTATCCATAGAGGTCCAGATGGAGAAGGTCATTATATTAATAGTAATATTGGTTTAGGACATAGAAGATTAGCAATATTAGACCTTTCAGAAGCTGGTCACCAACCGATGATAGATGAAGAGTTTGTACTAACATATAACGGTGAAATATATAATTACTTAGAAATCAAAGAAGAATTAAAAAAATTAGGGCATATTTTTAAAACAGATTCTGATACAGAGGTTATAATTTATGCATATAAAGAGTGGTCCACAGATTGTGTTTTAAAATTTAATGGAATGTGGGCTTTTGCACTTTATGATAAAACAAAAAAAGAACTTTTTGTAAGCAGAGATAGATTTGGTATTAAACCTTTTTATTATATAAATAATGAAAAAGGTTTTTATTTTGGTTCTGAAATCAAACAGTTAATACATTTTTTACCAGAAATAAAAGTTAACAGGGAAATTTTATTTGATTTTTTATACTTTTCATATCAGCACCATACCAATGGAACTTTTTTTAAAGGAATTGTAAGTATGCCTGCTGGTCATAATTTAATTTACAACTTAGATCATAACAAATTTACAATTTCTCAGTATTATAATTTAGCAAAGCCTAAAATAATTGATGCTGATATTGATAAATGTATTGAACTATACAAAAAAGAATTTAATAGTGCTATAAATTTGAGATTAAGGTCTGATGTTAAAGTAGGCACTTGCTTAAGTGGTGGATTGGATAGCTCTTATGTTGCAAAAGTAGCTTCAGAAAAATATAAAGGTAAATTTACAGCAATTACTGGTCAATCTATTGATACTAAAAATGATGAAACCAAGTATGCGAGAATTGTAGCTGAAAAGCATGGTTTAGAAATGAATGTTACAGCTCCTACTAAAAAAGATTTTTTTAGAGTCTTAGATGATGTTATTTATTTCCAAGAAGAGCCTTTTGGAACACCCTCAATTGTAATGCAATACTTCGTTATGAAAAAAGCAAAAGAGAAAGGGTGTATTGTTATGTTAGATGGGCAAGGGGGTGATGAAACCTTATTAGGTTACGAAAGATATTTTGTGCCATTTTTAAAAACCATTAAACCCCCATTTGAAAGAATTAAAATATTTAAACAATTATCAAATAATTCAAAACTTTCAATGAAAGAATTATTTTCTTATTATGTTTATTTTAGTATTCCTTTTATAAGGAATTATGTTCTTAAATATAAAGGAAAATATATTCTAAAGAAGAATAAAAAATATTTCAACTTTAGTATTTCTTCTAACTTTATTAGAGCATCAAAAAATTTATTCAATTTACAAAAACATGAAATTACAAAAATTCAATTACAAAAATTATTAAAATTTGAAGATAGAAATTCAATGGCTCACTCTGTAGAAGCAAGAGTTCCGTTCATCGATTATAAATTATTAGAACTAGCTTTGTCAATTCCGATAAATTATAAAATCAAGGATGGATGGAGCAAATATATTTTAAGACGGTGTTTTGGGCAAAATGAACCAAAAGAAATAGTTTGGAGAAAAAATAAATTTGGTTTTGAAGCTCCAACTGATATATGGATGGAAAACAAAGAATTTTTCATAGACGAAATTAAAAGTTCTACTTTTTTGTCAAAAATTATTGACAAGGGCAAAGTAAACAAAGAGTTTGATAATCATACACTTTGGAAATTGTATAGT
Organism: Cryomorphaceae bacterium; assembly: GCA_905182525.1. GTDB lineage: Bacteria > Bacteroidota > Bacteroidia > Flavobacteriales_D > Parvicellaceae > MED-G20. The sequence continues at coordinate 389,089 of CAJJBV010000003.1, forward strand.
GTTTCAAAATGGTCTGAAAAATTTAATGTTAAGTTTTAATGCAGATTTTAATTAATAAAAATAAGTTTCAAATTCTAATATTATTAGTCATTTTGTTTATTGTATTGAGTTTAGTTTATACGTTTTTTGTTGTAGAAAACTATAGTTATATGGGGTTTTCATCTAACTTTAGTTTTAGTAGACTACTTGTATCTTTCTCTATTCTTTCATTTACTTTATTTTTAATTAGTTACGTTAAAATTAATGACTTTATTTATTTTATTGGAATTATTTATTTTGTTTTAGCTATAATCCCTTCATCAATAACCTATTCTAATCAATTAATTAGTGTTTCTATTTTATTTTCTCATTATTTTATTTTTTATTCAATTTTTTTAATTGGAAATTATATACATTTCCCTGTTAAGTTATTTTCTATAAAAGAAAATAATAAATTAATATTAGTTGTTTTATTTAGTTTTATAATGATTATTCCATTTATCATAAAATTTTTTCCTCATATTAACCTTAAAAATTTACTACTGCAAGATATTTATGAAACTAGAGCTATTCAAAAAAAAATAAATACTCCATATTATGGATATACATATAGTATCTTGTGTAAGGTGTTTGTTCCAATATTAATAGTTTATTCTATAGTTTATAAAAACTATAAAATACTTTTATTTGGATTTTTTTTACTTATTTTTCTTTTCCTTTGTGGTGCTCATAAATCTGTTTTGTTAGGTTCTATTTTGTTAGTTTTCTTTTATTTTGGAAATGTAATTAATAAATTGAAGATGTTTTTGAGCTTAACTATTATAATAATTATAGCCTCTTATGTTTTTTACGTTATTAATAATGAATCGTTACTTCCATTATCAATATTTGCTAGAAGAGCTTTTTTTGTTCCTTCTTTATTGGATAGCTTTTATTTTGATTTTTTTGAAGACAACCCTCTTTATTGGTCTGGGTCAATTGGCAGAAATTTTATTGAATATAGTTATGATAAACCTGTTCCTTATATAATAGGTGAAGTATATTTTAGTGACCCTGAAATGGCAGCTAATAATGGTATAGTTAGTGATGGATTTTCTAATGCTGGGTTTTTAGGGGTAATTATTAATGGGTTGTTTTTGGGTTTTTATATGTCTGTTATAAAATCTTTAAATATTAGTCATAAATTTTATGGTTTATACTTTTTATTATTGATAAGCATAATTAGTAGTTCATTACCCGTTGTATTATTAACTCATAGCGGAATAGCTTTATTAATTTTTGCTTTAATATTTCAAAAAAATACATCTAAATTCGATTCGCTTTAATGAAAAATATCTGCCATATTACAACTGTTCATTCAAGGTATGATACGAGAATATTCTTAAAAGAATGTATAAGCTTAACTAAGCTATATAAAGTGTTCTTAATTGTAGCTGATGGGCTGGGAGATGAAGTTAAAAATAATGTGCATATTTATGACATAGGATTAAGACAAAGCTCTCGTTTAAAAAGAGCAAGAATAGATAGTAGAAAAGCATTTAAAAAAGCGGTCAAAATAAATTGTGACCTTTATCACTTTCATGATCCAGAGCTAATCCCGATTAGCTTAAAAATTAAGAAGATAGGCAAAAAAGTCATATTTGATGCACATGAAGATTTACCAAGACAAATTTTAAGTAAACCCTATTTAAACAAAGCTCTATCATTAGTCTTCTCTAAGATTATTTTTTTTTATGAATCTTATTCTTGTCCTAGGTTTGACTACATAATTGCAGCTACACCATTTATAAGAACCAAATTTTTAAAAATAAATTCAAATAGCGAGGTTATTAATAATTTTCCAATTTTAGGAGAGCTAAGTAATAATGTTAAATGGTCTGATAAAAAAAACGTAATTTCTTTTGTTGGAGGAATAACAAAAATTAGAGGTATTAAAGAACTTTTAGAGGCGATTAAAATCTCTGAATTTGATTTCAAGCTTAAACTTATAGGGGAGTTTTCTCCAATTAAATTTAAGGAAGAACTTGGTGGATTATTAAAACATGAAAAAGTAAATTTTCTAGGTTATTTAAGTCGAATTGAAGTGGCATCTTATCTTAAGCAATCTAAAATAGGAATTGTCACCTTTTTACCATCTCCAAATCATATTGATTCACAACCAAATAAAATGTTTGAATATATGTCTGCTGGTATCCCTGTAGTTTCTTCGAACTTCCCTCTTTGGAAAGAGATTGTAGAAGGAAATAATTGTGGGCTTACGGTCGATCCAAGAGACCCAAAAGAAATTTCTGGTGCAATTGAAAAGTTATTATCTAATGATAAACTAGCTGAAGAGATGGGGCAAAATGGTAAAAAGGCTGTTTTTGAAAAATATAATTGGGGAATTGAAGAAAAAAAATTATTGGATATTTATAAAGAGATATTAAAATGAAAATTATAACTATTGTTGGGGCCAGACCTCAGTTTATTAAGGCTGCGGCACTGAGTAGAGAATTCTTAAAACACAATCACATTAACGAAATTATTGTTCATACAGGGCAACATTTTGATGCTAATATGTCTGATGTTTTTTTTGAGCAAATGGAAATTCCTAAACCTCGTTACAATCTTGACATAAATGGTCTAGGCCATGGGGCTATGACGGGTCAAATGTTAGAAAAAATTGAAAAAGTTTTAATTACCGAAACCCCTGAATGGGTTTTAGTTTATGGCGATACCAACTCAACCATAGCCGGGGCTTTAGCTGCTAAAAAATTACATATAAAAGTAGCCCATGTAGAAGCTGGATTGAGATCTTTTAATATGGCTATGCCAGAGGAAATAAATAGAATATTAACTGATAGGATTTCTGATTTATTATTTTGCCCGACAGATTCTGCAATTGAGAACCTTAATAAAGAAGGGTATAATAATTTAGATTCTACTTTATTAAAGTCTGGTGATGTTATGCAGGATGCTGCCTTATTCTATAGCAAAAAAGCACAAGCTCCTAGATTTTTAGTTCCGGAACAATTTATTTTATGTACTATCCATAGAGCTGAGAATACAGATAATGATAAAAGATTATCCTCTATACTTTCTGGGTTAAACATTATTGCTAAATCAAATCCTGTTATTTTGCCTTTACACCCTAGAACAAAAAATATCATCAATAAAGGCAGTTTTGATATTAATAATTTAACAATTGTTGAGCCACTAGGGTATCTTGAAATGGTGTATCTAATTAAAAAATCTAAATTAGTAATGACCGATAGCGGAGGATTACAAAAAGAAGCTTTCTTTTTTAAGAAACCGTGCATAACATTAAGAGATGAAACTGAATGGGTTGAGTTGGTAAATGGAGGGTTTAATACTTTAGTTGGTGCTAATGAACAATTAATTATCAAAGCTTTTGAAAAACAAAATTACGATATTGACTTTAATATTAATTTATATGGAAATGGAACAGCTAGTGAATTTATTTTTAAATCAATCATAGAGTTTCAAAATGAATCGTATAAATAATTCTATTTGGTATATTTCTAAATATGGATCCATTAGTAATAATTTTGGCCCTACGAGAATATTTGGTTATTCAAAATGGTTTGCAAAATTAGGGTACGATGTAACAATGATATATTCTAAATCTAATGGGCTCAATAATTTAAAACAAAACAATCTTTATTATATTACTCGACATCAGGGCTTTAAACAAGTTCAAATTAATGGCGCGAATATAACTTTAGGATTTTCTTTTAAAAGAGCCTTGACATGGTTAATTTTTGAAATAAATTTATTCCGATACTTAACCAAACAAAAAAATTATCCAAGTATAGTTATTATTTCTTCTTTATCTTTGTTCACCATTTTGAATGGTTTATATTTAAAGCGTAAGGGCGCTAAGCTTATTTTTGAAGTGAGAGATATTTGGCCTTTTAGCTTGCAAGAATTAAAAGGGCTTTCAAAATTTAATGTTTTTATCAAGTTCTTATCTCTTTTTGAAAAACTAGCCTATAAAAAGTCTAATATAATTATTGGTACTATGCCTAATTTAAAACAGCATGTCTTTTCCATAATTAAAAGATCAAATAAGGTTTTTTATATTCCTATGGCGTTTGATAAATCTCTTTATAAAGATGATGATTTACCTTTAAAATTAATTGACAAAATTCCTAAAAATAAATTCTTAGTTGGGTATGCTGGAAGTATTGGGAATGCTAATATGATTCAAAATATAATTGACACTGCAATAAATACACAAGTTAAATATAAAAATATATATTATCTAATCCTTGGAGACGGCCCTTTAAGAAACAGCTTTGAAAAAAATAACACCTCTCCAAATGTGATTTTTTTAGGGAAAACTACAAAGAATAAAGTTCCTTCTTTCTTAAGATTATGTCATGTGTTAATTAATCCTTGGGCAAACAAAAAAATTTATGAGTTTGGAGTATCCCCAAATAAATGGATTGATTATATGTACTCTGCTAAACCAATAATTGTCTCATATAGTGGATATAAGTCATTAATAAATGATGCTGGATGTGGAGAGTTTGTTGAAGCTGAAAATATAAAAGCATTATCAAATAAAATATTAGAATATTCAAGAATGCCCAAAAAAGAATTAGATCATATTGGGCAAAAAGGGAAAAGTTATCTTGAAGAAAATTTAACTTATGAGATTTTAGCCAAAAAATATTTAACTATTATTTTAGAAAATGAATAGAATTTTAGCTCTAGTAATACTTGTTTTTTTAAGCCCCTTATTTCTTGTGGTTTCAATATTTATTTTGATTGACGATGGATTCCCAGTTTTATTTTCTCAAAAAAGGATTGGAATTAATTATTCATTTTTTAAGATGTATAAATTTAGAAGTATGAAAAAATCAACTCCAAATATTGCAACTCATCTTTTAACTAACTCTGAAAAATACGTATTGAGAGTAGGCAGGATAATTAGAAAATTAAGTTTAGATGAATTGCCAAATCTTTTAAATATTGTTAAAGGAGAAATGGTTTTTATAGGGCCAAGGCCAGCATTGTATAACCAAGATGATTTAATGAAACTAAGAATTGAAGCTGGAGTAGACAAATTAAAACCAGGATTAACAGGGTGGGCTCAGATTAATGGCAGAGATGAAATTAGTTTAGAAGACAAAGTCAAACTAGAGAAATATTACATAGTCAACAAGTCAATATTTCTAGATATAAAAATCTTTTTCTTGACATTCAGCACTGTTTTTTTAAAAAGCAAAAATATATCTCATTAATAACATCAAGAATCAAAATATTTGTAATTACTAAAATTATTTTAGTATAAAAAATTTATACTCTTTCAAAATATAGTCAGAATAAATTTTCAAGAACTAATCTAAATTTGAATACATTTTAGCATAATAAAGCATTTGCTCTACAAAATTCTGATTATTCTCTATAATTACATCTAAAATCTCTCCTTTATCACCAGTTTGTAATTTAAATACTGGATTGACAAACCCACCATAAGGTGCCTTATCTAAAGGTTTGGTTCTTTCTAAAACTTGAGCGTGAACTTCTTGATCAACATTAACGCCATAAGTTTCAACCAGGTCTTTACCTGCATTATAATCTCCTTCGGATTTAATTCTTTGAATCTCTCTTAAAAGCTCGCCAAAAAGATTTCTTAGTTTGTCGTAATCATTAATTTCATAATATACTTTATCCCCTTTAAGAACTTTTTCTATTACATTTTCTTTACTCCCTTTTTCTATCGCCCAAGAAGCGACCAATTGCCTATTTTGCATGTGTTCTTCTTGAATTTTATTGCCCAAGTCTATTCTAATTAATTGAGCCAGCATTCCGTTTCGTATATAATTGTCGTAGGAAGCCTTTCCAACGTCCAGTGTGGTAATCAAACCTAAATCTATAAGCATAGAGTCCATTAAATAATATAAGCCCACTAAATCGGCTCTAGCTTCTTCTAGGGTGCTTGCATAATTTTTTAAAGTTTCTGATGGCTGGCCCACTCCTTGGTTTATTTGACCAGACGCATGACCTACTACTTCATGCAATGCAGTATGCAGTTTCCCTGCTAAATATCCGTGCTTTTTAGACAGCTCAATTTCTATTTCATCATGAGCAAACTCTTCTAACATTCCAGGACCAGAGGCTTTGTCGTAAGCAGCAATAATATTTCCTAAACTAACTGATTTCGATCCATGTTCTTCTCTAATCCAGTTGTTGTTGGGTAAATTAACTCCTATTGGTGTAGATGGAGAAGCGTCTCCTGATTCACTCGCTACTTGAACCACTTTATAACTTACTCCTTTTACATTCTTTTTCTTGTGACTTTCTGTTAATGGAGAATTGTCTTCAAACCACTGTGCATTTTGTGTAACTACTTGCATTTGCTTAGAAGCTTCAAAATCTGTGATTTGTACTATACTTTCATATGAAGCTCTTTTTCCAATGGCGTCTCCATAAGTTTCTATAAAGCCGTTGATCCAGTCTATATCTCCATCGGTTGACTTTGCCCAAAGAATACTGTATTCGTCCCAAGTTCTTAAATCTCCCGTTTTATAGTACTCTACAAGCTTATCAAGCGCTGCTTTTTGATCTTCATTTTCAGCAACTTGACTAGCCAGTTCTAAATTATAAATTATTTTGTCAATTGCTTTGCCATACTTCCCCCCAGATTTCCAAACATCTTCTTTTAGATGTATCATTGAGTAAAACTCAAGTGAAGAATTCAATCCATATTCTATCGGTCTAGGATCTAGAGTATCTATTTTTATATTGTAAAATTCTTCTACCATTTTTAGTGTCACCCCTTCACCATAAAAATTATTTGCCGAAGCGACTATCATATCAACAGTTGGGTCTTTAACTTTTCTTTTACTATCTGTTTCACTATTAAAAATTATATTTTTGCCTCATCACTAATTATAGCCCCTGTTTCATTTAAAAGACCATCAAAATATTCTTTACCGAATTTAGGAGTGAATTTTTCCATTCCATAGTGGTGGTGAATTCCATTGGCAAACCATATTTGCTTTATGTAAGTCATAAAAAAATACCAATCGTCAGTTTCTTTATCCCCCATGAAATTTGCAACTATAGATTCCAAACAGCGTCTTATTTCTAAATTAAAAGCATTATTCTGATCGTAAATAATATCTCTTCCGCTAAGGCCAGCTTCAGATAAATAATAAACTAACTTTTTTTGATCAAGTGATAACTGATCAAAGTCTTTAATGTCGTATCGTAATACTTGAACATCTGCAAACCTATCGACTTGTCTATCATTAGGTGCTTGTCTAACAACTTTAGTTATTTCTTGGCTATTATCTTGACTTTGCTCGTTACAAGAAGAGATCAAGATTAAAGAAAGAATTAGAGTAATTAAATTTATTTTTTTAATCATTTTTATTTTTTAAGGTTGTTTTTTATCACGAATATCAAAATGAATTAATTAAAGATAAAAATAAACTCATAAAGATTGTAAGTCTATTAAAATATTAGATGTTTAATAATTGCAAAAAAGCGTCTTTTGAATATAAAGATGGGCGATTGCTTTATAGCTTTAAATAAATATTTTAATGCTGTTTTTTTGCTTTGCTTTGAAAGAGCTATGTGTAAGGATATGTATGAATAAGTATTCTGAGTAATTTGAAATTTATTTTTAAAGTACTTTTTAATAATTTCTTTGTCTGAAAACATTTCAATGAGCATTAACTCCTTTCCTTTTTATCAATGCATTCATATTAATTATCATAACACTTCTGCTGCTGTGTTCTATAATTGTTGATGTTACGATCAGTGAACTATGAATTGTATAGCGAGCAGCTAGCTTAAGCCAAAGTAAATAATCTTCAGAAGCTGACTAAAGCTCTTATAGTACTAAATGGGTGTTTTTTTACATATCTATCTTACAAAAACAGCCATTACAAGCTTAAACAGTTTCCATGTACCAGCGAATTATTAATGTCTTTACTAAATTTTTTCTTTTTAAATGTTACTTTTGAATTTTTTATGTCATATCCCAAATGAAAAACCTCAGGATTATTAAATTTATGAAGCATCTCCATGGCTTCTCGAGAGATGATTCTATAGGCTAAATCATCAGAATCAAAAAAATTGATATACTCTCCTTTTGCCTTATTTGTCCCGTAATTTCTTGCGGCTCCTCTTTCCTCATTCTCTTTTTGGTGATATTGAATTCGTTGATCTTCAATTTCTCGAACAACTTTTCTGTATTATCTGTGCTTCCGTCATCTACTATAATCAATTCAAAATTTGTATATGTTTGGCTTAATACAGATTGTATTGTTTTTACAATAAATTTTTCTCTGTTGTAAGTAGGAACTACTATAGAAAATAAAATATTAGACATATAATTGTTCGAGTTTATTTATAAATATTTCTAACTTAAATTGTTCAACAGATTTTCTTCCATTTTGTATTAATGTTTCTCGCAATTTCTTATTAACCAATATTTGAATAATAGAATCATGTATTTGTTCGGAGTTTTTATAATCGACTACTAACGCATTATTTTTATTTTCCACAAACTCAGAGGCTATTCCAGATAATGTAAAGACACTAGGTACTCTAGCTGCTAAAGCTTCAACGTACGTTTGTCCAAAAGCCTCTATTTCTTTGTTTATTGGCACATGAACAAAAACGTCAAATAATTGGTAAAGTGCAAAAAGGTTCGTTTCAAAAGTAATTTCAATATAACTTTCTTTAGGTAAAGTTGCTAATTGACTATGTATATATTCTTTATCTGGGCCATTGGCATTGGCTAAAATTAATTTAGCGTTTGGATATTCTTCAAGTATTTTTTTAAATGCGGGTATTATAAATTGAACCCCTTTCCATTTAATATATCTTGATACAACCCCAATTATCGGAAAATTATCAGGCTCTATTTTATATTTGTCTCTTAACTCTTCAACAAGAGTCTTATCAAGATTTATAAAAGAATCTAAATCAAACCCATGGTTAATTAAATGGATTTTTTTTTCTTTAACTTTTTCTTTACTATTTAGTACTTTTTTTACATTTTTAGAAATAGCAACAATATCTGTAGCTAAATAATTACAGAGTTTATCATATTTTACTGCATGGGGAAAATTATCATGGTGGTATGTAGAATGGTGCCTTGTATAAATTCTTTTTTTTATACCCAATATTTTAGCTGCTAGTAGACCAGTAAGGTTTGCGTCAAACAAGTGTGTATGAACCAAATTTGGTTTAATTCTTAAAAGTAATTTCAACACTTTTAAAAAAGATACTAAATAAGCTCTTTTACCTTGATGACTAACTAGATAACTTTCTAATTTTTCTTTCTTTTAACCAATTATACAAATAGGAGTCTGAAGAATTTAGTAAAATAAAAGACAGTTCGAACTTTGATTTATCAACCTTTTCTGCTATCCACTCAAAAGCAATGGATTTATCAATGTTTGATACTATATATGTAACTTTAATAGTTCGCAATTGGTTTACAAATTATATCAAAATGGCAATTGGCAAGGTCTGAATTTAGACTAATGGTGTCATTATTATTGGCATTTACTATATTGTAATTTAAGTTAATTAAGTGTTTTATAAGCTCTTTTGGAGAAGAGTTTTGATCAATTAAATTCTTTTCATCTAATTCTATAAATAATATAGGTCGAAATCTTTTAAGTAAATCTTTTGCTCCTTTTATTACGTTCATTTCAAACCCCTCAGTGTCTATTTTAATTAAATCAACCCTTGTTATGTTCTTAAGTTTCATATAATTGTCTAGAATTATAACTTCTATTTTTGAAGTGTTCAAACTTTCATTTGACTCAACAATTCTATTCATTCCTCTATTATTTTCATCTACCACACTAAGACTGAAAACTCCGTCCACATTCCCAAGACCTTTATTAATTGGAGTAATATTTTTGACAGCATTAATTTTCATGTTGTTTTAAAAAACGATTAAAGTTGATAAGGTCTGGCTCGAAACTATATATTTTTCCGACCTTATTACCTACTATATTGGCAGCCCTTAAAGAGATTTCCCCAACATTAGCTCCAACGTCAATTACTGTGTCATTTTCTTTAATACTTTCTAATTCTTTTATACAATAAAGATCATCTTGTGTTCTTGCGCCAATGTCAAGATTATAGTGAATACCATTTCTTTTTGCTTTTCTTAAGCTAGGGTTTTTATATTGGTAATGATTTGGGGGGATTTTGCTTATAAAAGAGCCAAATATTGAATCGGAAGTGAAGTAAGTTAAGACGACTTCAAAGGGCCTGTATAAAAACATTAATCTTAATATATTTAATAATTTTGTTTTCATGACTTTAAGTTAAAGTTAAGAATGATAGCTTTGAAAGTTATTTAACAACAACACCAACATATTTTCCTAAATGCTCAATTATTATAGGTTTTCTGTCGACTGACTTACAAAAATGTTTAAAAGCCAAATTGTCGTTAATATCATCAGAAATAAATAAGCCACCAACCTTTAATGCTTTCCACAATATTGGTGAGGACCACATTCTGCCCGTATAACTTTTATCACTATCATAATGACATAAATCTATACTATTATTAAACTTCTTTAAAGCTAGAGGAATACCTTTTATATCTGGCAGACGCTGTAATTGCCACTTAGATTTTAAATTTTCTGGAACCACACAACCTACATAGTCCTCATTGTTCATTTTGATATAGGGCATATCGTTACTAATAAGTAATGCGTTATCAAAATCTTTAATAGCTAATAAAATTGCTAATGAAGACCATCCGTAGGCAACTCCTGTCTCAAGAATGGTTTTAGCTTTTTTTCTTTAACAATATGATATAAAAATGAAATAGCTCCTTCTCCCCCCATTTTTACAGGACAATCAGCTACTATATTTTGAGCTTGTTTTATTTCCTCAGAATATAAAACATCTAGGGTATTGAAGGTTTTTTTTTCGAAAAGTTTTTTTAATGCTTCTTCTTGACTAATGCAATTTTGTTTACACCAATTAGTTGATTCTGCTCTAGTATCCTCTAAGTTGAGCATTCTTTTTTCTTTTTAATATTTGAAAAATTTGTGGTATATATTGTGGGTTTTTTAGAAACCAAATAACACTGTCAATTTTATTCTTGATCATGACCAAAGATATATTTAATTATAAATTATATTTGGTCTTATTAAATTAAAATACTTAATCGAATAATGAAAAAAAGACTATTAATTATACTAGTTACATTTGCGTTAGTTATTTTAGCATGGAATTTAAAATCTTTATCATCCTTCATTTCAACTCCTTTAAGAATTGAAAACTTTGATAAAATAAAAAAAGAAGACGGTGTATTATATTTAAAATTACTATTTTCAAAAGGTGATGTAATTCATTTTGAAAAATTATACTCAAAATATAAGTTTATAAATGCAGGCCCAGAATATCAATCTTTTATAAAGGATTATCTTTTGTTAAATAAATGGCGTAAGTCCAAAATAGAATATAAAGGTGAAGTGTATGACATAAAGGTAAAATCAATGGGTAGAACACCCACTTTTCACAAAGAAAGAGAGTTTATTTCATTAAACATAAAGGTTTTAAACGGTAAAATTGAAGGAGTCAGCAGATTTAATTTGATTGTTTATTGGCGGATAAAAAGAAGACATGATGTTATTGGAAAATTATCTAGTTACTTAAACATTCAGTGTCAAAAAGGAAAGTTAGCTATAGTTAACGTAGAAGGGATTGGGGAAAAGTTATTCTGGTTTGAATATCGGTTAAAGCCGGACTATTTACGTAAAGAAATTGGTGATAATTTTATCTCATTGGATTGCGTCAACGATAATTCCTTAATTTACACTAATGATGGAACAAAAAACATTTACCTTTTAAACAGTCAAGTTCATAATGAACTTGACAAATTGAATTTAAGTAATGAATTACAAAGTCAAATTTCTAAAGACTACGAGAAATTTAATCAAGCAATTATGAATCAGAATACTAATGTTGTCAATAATTATCTTGACATTGAATATATATTTAGACTTCAAGTATTTAGATATATTTATGGAGACGACTCTCATGCGTTTAATACGGGTAATTTGCTGGTTTCTTATGATACTATTAAGCGAAAATTTTTTCCAATGACTCACAGAGATTGCATTAGCAGAAAATTAAATACTAAAATTGATTTGTTTTCACAAATGCATAACAATTTAGACAGAGAAATGTACTCAAAACTTTTAGAAGTCTCATTTTTATCTGACAGCATAAGAGGAAGGTTCAATCAATATTTAAAAAATTTTATTGTTAATAATTCTGAAAAAATTAATAATATGGTTGAAAGTTCGAAACATTATGATAACTTTTATTATAGCACTTCAATTAAAACAAAAATTGGCCTTCAAGAACCAGTTTTTTTCATAAAAGAAAACATGAATTTATTGCTAAAAGAATTTAATTTAAATTAATTATTTATGTTGTTAATTTTAACATTTAATTGTAGTAACACATTATCACAAATCTGAAATTATTTTATCTAATAAGTCTACTTGATTTTTAAAGGAATAAAAAGCGAGCTTTTCTTTATTAACTTTTCTTTCAAGAGTTTGATTATTTTCCCACTTGCTATAAGAGTTCAGGATATAATCTGCAATTTTTTCTGGAGTTTTACATATTTCTCCTGTATTCGTTTCTCGAATAATTTTTTCCATGATGTCTTCATTATTAGAAACTAAAAGTATTGGCTTTCCAGAATTCATGTATTGAAAAATTTTACTTGAAACTATTCCTTTTTTGTTTTTATAACTAAGCTGAAGAAGAAGTTGAGCTGAATTCAAAAAAGATAATGCTTCTTCTTTAGGTTCAAACTAATAATATTAAATATTGATTTTATAGATGACTCTGTTATTAATTTTATAACAGAGCTAGGGGAGATTAGACCTCCAATTAGGTTTATTTTTATTTTTTTTTCTAACTCAAATTGGTATTAAAACTTCTTTAATGGAGTCAATTAAAAGCCCTACATTTTGCTCTTTTCTTAAATGGCCAATATAATTAACATTAAAATATTTATTTATAATATTTGTATTATTATTTACTTTTTCTAATTGATCAAAGCCATTATAAATAGTGTGAATATTATTTCTATCCAAGATTTTTTTACAATTTAAACTAATAGAACTGCTAACTGTTATTACAGCAGATGATAGTTCTAAATATTTTCTTTCTAGACTTAGTTGTTTCTTTTTAATAAAAACAGACCCGAATCCTTTATTATTTAAACTCTCTAAATAAACATCTTTATTAACTACGTTCCATGGGTCTCTATAATCTAAAATTAATTTAGCATCTGAAGCTGATTTTAACCTTACACCATATTCAAACATTGACCAAGGCCCTCCTGTTGCAATTACATAATCAATTTTCCCTAACTCTTTAGCTAGCTTATATTCATTAAAATCTAACCTATCGTTAAAGTCTAATGGCAAAAAAAATTCACCAATTTTCCAGGATATTCTATTTAAAATAGAGTGTCTGCTGTGCTTCAAAAATTCATATAAAAGTAATATAAAAAATTCTTATTACCCTTTTTCTTCAGCTGCTAAAGCTGTCAGAATCCAGTTTTATGATTTTTAAAAAACTAAGATCTGTCTCCCAAATCATATTTTTTTTAATTGGATAATTTCCTGTTATTACAGAAACTTTATAGCCTAACGTCGGTTAAATATTTAGAAAAAAAATAAGGTCTTCTCCCCCCCACATGAGAATGAGGTGGAAATTTTTGCGCAATGATGACTATATGTTTTCTTTTAAAACTCATAAACTCCCTAGCATCAGATATTGCCAATTTAACTTAGAGTTCTTAGCTGTAATAATTTTTTCTTTTTGTAGTGTTTCAATAGATTCTGTTATAATCGTTTTAAATGCAGAATCAGATTCCCATTCTTTTTGAGGGATAGCATATCCAATTTTATCTTTACGCCATGCTATTTCTGGTGGTAAAGTGTCCTCTAGACTTTTTCTCAAAATATACTTAGTCCAGCCAGATTGTAATAAATACTCACTAGGGAGTGAAAACAGAAACTCAACCAATTTATGGCTTAAAAAAGGAAGTCTTACTTCTAC
>CAJJBV010000004.1 GCA_905182525.1 Cryomorphaceae bacterium
TCCATCGATCCAAGTGATGCTGTCGCAAGAAGAAATAACATCTGTTCCACTTAAATTTTGATTTATCGTTAAATTAAGAGTAACTAACACTATCACATCCTGCAGCGTTTGTCAAAGTGTAGGTAGCTGTATTGTTACTAGTTGAATAATTATTTCCATCGATCCAAGTGATGCTGTCGCAAGAAGAAATAACATCAATCCCCGTATTGTTACATGACACAACTCCATTTTCTACAATATTAGATCTAGAGGAGTTAAAAGACCTTGATGGGTCACAGGTATAACTACTTACAACTTCTATTTGGTAATAAAGTTGTCCAGCTGGCGCAGTTAAGTCTGTATATGAATTTAAGTTACTTGCTATGGTAGTTAAAAGAACCATATTATTAGCACTTAATCCTCTATAGATATTGTAACTAGGATAAGTAAACCCTTCATAGCCAGACCATATTAAATTCCATGCTGATCCAATTCCTTGATTAATTGTTAAATGAATGGTTTTATGAAAGTCTCCTAAATCAGACTCAACTCCGCAGGAGTCAACCGCAGAAAGCTTGTAACGGTAGGCTTGAACAGCTGGATTAGAAGAAACATCGTCAAAAACAGCAGTATCATTATAGGCAGTTCCTCCAATTTTTTGATAAATATTGGCTTGGTTGGTTTCTTTATAAACATAAAAAGAATCTATAGCTGTTGAATTAGGATGTTCCCAAACAACTCTATTAAAATTAGTCTTGAGGATTTACTCCAACTATACAAACATCTGGTGGTTGTACAAATGAAGCATTTACATTAAATGGGAGTGATGTAGAAGCACATCCCCCACTGTTAGTAACAGTAACAGAATAACTACCAGAGCTAGTAATAACTTCCGATGAAGATGTTCCCCCACTTGACCAAGAATAAGTAGCAAAATTATTAGGAACTGATAATGTTACAGAACTTGCTTGACATGGCACAAATGATCCACTAGATGTAATAAAAGGAGGATTTGGAGTTGGTGCTACTGTTACCGATATATCATTAGAAACTTCAGGACAACCATTTTGAGAAATTAATACTGAATAGTTGCCAGATTGAGTTGGGTAATAAATAGAATCTACAGCACCTGGAATATAAGTTCCATTTAATCTCCATTGGTAGCTAAAAGTAGGATCTGTATTACAAGTTAAAAATATGGAATCGCTCAAACAAGCAGTAATTGGACCAGTTTGATTAATTGTAGAAGCATGAGTACAGCTTGTACCACCAGCGCAAAAGATGAAATCGTCTTTAAACATGGTATCTGTACACCCAGTAAGAATATTTTCAGCAATTAGAGTAACATCGTAAAGTCCATTATTTAAAAATTGATGAAAAACACTAGCATTGTTGCTTTGAAGAATAGTACCATCACTAAAGTCCCAAGTAAAGTTGTAGTTAGATGGATTAGGAGTGGTATTGGTAAACTGAGCAGCAAAAGGTGGAGCAGTAAATAAGGTCTGGTTAACAGTAAAGTCTGCATTAAACTGGTTAGGATTTATTGTTAAATTAAGAGTAACTATACTATCACAACCAGCAGCATTTTGAATAGTATAAGTAGCAGAATTGTTACTAGAAGAGTAGGTATTACCATCGATCCAAGTGTAAGACTACATGAAATTATAGTGTCGATTCCATAAGTTACTATTTGCTGTCAAAAAGGGTTGATTATATATACTATCGCAGCCACTAGCAGTAGTTAAAGTGTCATAAAAAATTATTTGGAGTAAAATATGTTTGGCCATTGTATAAATAACTACCACAATAAGAATTAAAGTTTATTCCAGATAAATTGATTGCAAATATTTTTATATTTTGACATTGTAAATTTTATGTGTAAAGAATCCAACTGTAGAATCTATATAAGCATTTGCTTTTGATAAACTCATGTCAGGATTGGTTTGTAAACTACTTGCATTTGAAGCATTACCTTGACTAGCAGGCAACCCTTGAAGCTTGAGAAAGTAGAATAAGGGTATTTAAATCCCAAAATTCCCAAGGAGCACCTTCCCCAGGATTACCAGTAACAAATGGAAATAGATTTTCTGGAGCATTATTTATTACAACACCAGAAAAATCTTGAGTTCCAATTAAATTATTTGAAGCATTTTGAGCAGCTATTGTATAGATATCATTTGTATTGTTAATAGAAATATTATTACCTAGTATATTTGCCTTTTTAACTACATCATGAGACCCGCTAATATTAGAAATTATGTTAACACCAGAAACAGAAATATTTCCGGTTGTAAACCTAGCAATAGCATCTAAGTTTCCGTGAACTGCTGCAACGGGAACATCACCTGCCTCTAGCCATGATAAATCCATAAGCATTCCTCCCATATTACAAACCATATGAACTTTGTTAGAATAGCCAATATTACTTGGAGTATTGTAAGCAGGATTTCCTCCATAACCATCCCAGTCACCTAAAACAGCAGTATCAAGCAAAGGCATTGCAGTTACAGGATCAAGAAATTTAGGCAATTGTAATTCAGAAAGCTTATCAATAGTTGCATAGGCAAGTGCTATATGACCTCCAGTACCTTCACCAACTATAATTATTTTAGAGGTATCTATTCTGTAAGTATTTCCATTTTCGTAATCCTCTCTTAAAAACCTGACGGCTGCTTTTGCATCTTGGACTCCTCTAAATACTGCTTTTAAAAAGCTAGAAGCCCTCTCTGGTTCGGTTGGTAACGTCGGATTCCATCCTAACCTATAATCCGTATTTGCAACTACATAACCTCTTTTTGCATACTCGTTACAAAACGTTTGAGTCGCATAATCAAAAGTTCTTGAACCAGTAGCATTACCATTTCTAATAATTGGAGCAAATTCCCCAGTATGTAAGTAAATAATTAATGGTCTTTCAGAAACTGTGTCACCAGAAGGCTGAAAAATATCCATTTCTAAAGCTGGCATAGAAAATAAAATAGGAGTAGGAGGGGTTGTTGTAGTATCCAAACCAATAGGAGTTGAAGAACCAGTCGCTACTGGTAACGTCTCTCCTATAATACTGACTTGATTTACTGCATATACTATATTGTTTGTTGCGACAGTTGAATTAAATACTGGATCTAAATATCTTGTTTGCCCAAAGCAAATTGACTGGAGCAACATAACAGTATAATACTCTCTTCATTTTGTAAGTTTTAAATCATCAAGTTAAGAAAAAAGCAAATCCTATTTTAAAATAATAGGTGTTATTACGTTAATTGACTTAGTTAAGAAAGCAAAGGGAGGTTAGTCCTTAATCACTTTCACTTCCTCAACTCTATCACCATAAGCAACTTTAAGAAGATAAATTCCTCTTGCATAATCTTGTAAGCTAATGGTAGTTTCATTGTTGATTTGAAGTCTATTTCCAATTAAATCATAAACCTCAGTTTGGATGTTTCCATTGAAGTTTTCTATGCTAATTGTAATGTTTTCATTTGTTGGATTTGGGTAAAGGGAAATAGTATTGATTATTTCTTGAACTGAATTAGGATTTATATTAAAACATCCTAATGGGTAATTGCAATTTGTAGAGAAGGTAACATTTGGGTCAATTATAGTCCAATTAGCATTTGACCAAGCAGGATTATCAACTTCAATACAAGAAAGATTAGGATTTAAATTAGACTCAACCAACAATGTATTGTTATTTCCATTTTTGACATTTAAACACGTTAGTTGATTATTATCGCAATACAAATAAGTTAAAGCCGTATTTTGACTTACATCAAGACTGGTTAGTTGATTATTGAGCAATTCAAATAGTTAAAGCGGTATTTTGACTTACATCAAGGTTGGTTAGTTGATTATGATAGCAATACAAATTAGTTAAAGCGGTATTTTGACTTACATCAAGGCTTGTTAGTTGATTATTGTAGCAATCCAAATAAGTTAAAGCAGTATTTTGACTTACATCAAGACTGGTTAGTTGATTATAAAAGCAATTCAAATCAGTTAAAGCAGTATTTTGACTTACATCAAGGTTGGTTAGTTGATTATTCTGCAAATCAAAGAAGTTAATGCAGTAAAATCTTCAATTCCTGTTAAATCTGAAATGGCTTTACTTGAGATATTTAAACTGGTAATACCAACTATATTGGAAGTAGTAACAGAATCATCATTAGCTATACCATTGCCCATTCCATTAGCTTCTAAATAGGCTTCAAAGTTATCATCAGGAACGTAGGTTTGAGGCGACAATGGTGGAGGACAATTAGTACTAAAGTAATGTTGAGCATCAATATTTGTCCAATTGTTAGTAGAGTAAGTTACATCATCAACATTTATACAAGTTAAATTTGGATTATTAGTAACATTAAATTAAGAAGGTTTTGATTATTCCCGTTTCTTAAATCAAGACTTGTTAGTTGATTTGAATGCACAATTCAAATCAGTTAAAGCTGTATTTTGACTTACATCAAGACTGGTTAGTTGATTAATAGCACAATCAAAACAGTTAAAGCCGTATTATTGACTTACATCAAGGTTGTTAGTTGATTATCATGCACAATCAAACTAGTTAAAGCCGTATTATTACTTACATCAAGACTGGTTAGTTGATTTGAATGGCAATCCAAATCAGTTAAAGCAGTATTATTGACTTACATCAAGGATGGTTAGTTGATTTGAATGAACAATCAAATAGTTAAAGCAGTAAAATCTTCAATTCCTGTTAAATCTGAAATGGCTTTACTTGAGACATCTAAACTGGTAATACCAACTATATTGGAAGTAGTTACAGAATCATCATTAGCTATACCATTGCCCATTCCATTAGCTTCTAAATAGGCTTCAAAGTTATCATCAGGAACGTAGGTTTGAGGCGACAATGGTGGAGGACAATTAGTACTAAAGTAATGTTGAGCATCAATATTTGTCCAATTGTTAGTAGAGTAAGTTACATCATCAACATTTATACAAGTTAAATTTGGATTACTAGTAACATTAAAATTAAGAAGGTTTTGATTATTCCCATTTCTTAAATCAAGACTTGTTAGTTGATTTGAAGAACAACTTAAAATAGTTAAAGCTGTATTTTGACTTACATCTAAAGCTGGTTAGTTGATTAAAGCACATTCAAACAGTTAAAGCCGTATTTTGACTTACATCTAAGGTGTTAGTTGATTTAGCCACAATAAACTGTTAAAGCGTATTATTACTTACATCAAGACTGGTTAGTTGATTTAAGCAATCCAAACAGTTAAAGCAGTATTTTGACTTACATCAAGGCTGGTTAGTTGATTATTACCGCAATTCAAATCAGTTAAAGCCGTATTTTGACTTACATCAAGGTTGGTTAGTTGATTATTGTAGCAACTCAAATAAGTTAAAGCGGTATTTTGACTTACATCAAGGTTGGTTAGTTGATTATTACGCAATCAAAGAAGTTAAAGCGGTATTTTGACTTACATCAAGGTTGGTTAGTTGATTATGATAGCAACCCAAATAAGTTAAAGCGGTATTTTGACTTACATCAAGGCTGGTTAGTTGATTATTACGCAATTCAAATCAGTTAAAGCAGTATTTTGACTTACATCAAGCTTGTTAGTTGATTATGTAGCAATCCAAAGTAGTTAAAGCAGTATTTTGACTTACATCAAGGATGGTTAGTTGATTTGAAGCAAATCAAATAGTTAATGCAGTAAAATCTTCAATTCCTGTTAAATCTGAAATGGCTTTACTTGAGACATCTAAACTGGTAATACCATCTATATTGGAAGTAGTAACAGAATCATCATTAGCTATACCATTGCCCATTCCATTAGCTTCTAAATAGGCTTCAAAGTTATCATCAGGAACATAGGTTTGAGGGCAATGGTGGAGGACAATTAGTACTAAAGTAATGTTGAGCATCAATATTTGTCCAATTGTTAGTAGAGTAAGTTACATCATCAACATTTATACAAGTTAAATTTGGATTACTAGTAACATTAAAATTAAGAGATTTTGATTGTTCCCATTTCTTAAATCAAGACTGGTTAGTTGATTTGATGCAACTCAAATCAGTTAAAGCGTATTTTGACTTACATCAAGACTGTTAGTTGATTATAGCAATCAAAACAGTTAAAGCGTATTTTGACTTACATCTAAAGTGTTAGTTGATTATAAGCAACTCAAACTAGTTAAAGCCGTATTATTACTTACATCAAGACTGGTTAGTTGATTTGAATTGCAATCCAAATCAGTTAAAGCAGTATTTTGACTTACATCAAGGATGGTTAGTTGATTTGATAGCAATTCAAATTAGTTAAAGCAGTAAAATCTTCAATTCCTGTTAAATCTGAAATGGTTTGGCTTGAGACATCTAAACTGGTAATACCAACTATATTGGAAGTAGTTACAGAATCGTCATTAGCTATTCCATTAGCCCATTCATTAGCTTCTAAATAGGCTTCAAAGTTATCATCAGGAACTAGGTTTGAGGAGGTACAATTAGTACTAAAATAATGTTGAGCATCAATATTTGTCCAATTGTTAGTGGAGTAAGTTACATCATCAACATTTATACAAGTTAAATTTAGATTACTTGTAACATTAAAACTAAGAAAGTTTTGATTGTTCCCATTTCTTAAATCAAGGCTTGTTAGTTGATTTGATAGCACCACAAAGTAGTTAAAGCCGTATTATTACTTACATCAAGGCTGGTTAGTTGATTATTGAGCAACTCAAACTAGTTAAAGCAGTATTTTGACTTACATCAAGACTTGTTAGTTGATTATATACCGCAATACAAAGTAGTTAAAGCCGTATTTTGACTTACATCAAGGCTGGTTAGTTGATTTGAATAGCAATACAAAGTAGTTAATGCAGTAAAATCTTCAATTCCTGTTAAATCTGAAATGGTTTGGCTTGAGACATCTAAACTAGTAATACCAACTATATTGGAAGTAGTTACAGAATCATCATTAGCTATACCATTGCCCATTCCATTAGCTTCTAAATAGGCTTCAAAGTTATCATCAGGAACGTAGGTTTGAGGCAATGGTGGACAATTAGTACTAAAGTAATGTTGAGCATCAATATTTGTCCAATTGTTAGTAGAGTAAGTTACATCATCAACATTTATACAAGTTAAATTTGGATTATTAGTAACATCAAATAAGAAGTTTTGATTGTTCCCATTTCTTAAATCAAGACTTGTTAGTTGATTTGATGCACCATCAAATAGTTAAAGCCGTATTATTACTTACATCAAGAGCTGTTAGTTGATTATAGCAACTCAAAACAGTTAAAGCGTATTATTACTTACATCAAGACTGTTAGTTGATTATCATGCACAATCAAATCAGTTAAAGCCGTATTATTACTTACATCAAGGCTGGTTAGTTGATTATGATACAATACAAATCAGTTAAAGCAGTATTATTGACTTACATCAAGGCTTGTTAGTTGATTATTATAACAATACAAATCAGTTAAAGCAGTATTATTACTTACATCAAGGCTTGTTAGTTGATTATATACAATACAAAGTAGTTAAAGCAGTATTTTGACTTACATCAAGGCTTGTTAGTTGATTAGTAACAATCAAATAAGTTAAAGCAGTATTATTGACTTACATCAAGACTTGTTAGTTGATTATTACGACAATCAATTAGTTAAAGCAGTATTTTGACTTACATCAAGGCTTGTTATTTGATTATATAGCAATCAAATAAGTTAAAGCAGTATTTTGACTTACATCAAGGCTTGTTAGTTGATTATTCACAATTCAAATAGTTAAAGCAGTATTTTGACTTACATCAAGGCTTGTTAGTTGATTATTCCACAATCAAATAAGTTAAAGCAGTATTTTGACTTACATCAAGGCTTGTTAGTTGATTATTACACAATTCAAATAAGTTAAAGCAGTATTATTACTTACATCAAGGCTGGTTAGTTGATTTATTGACAATTCAAATAGTTAAAGCCAGTATTATTGACTTACATCAAGGCTTGTTAGTTGATTTGATTGAGCAATCAAAGTAGTTAAAGCCGTATTATTACTTACATCAAGACTGGTTAGTTGATTTGATTAGCAATCAAATAGTTAAAGCAGTAAAATCTTCAATTCCTGTTAAATCTGAAATGTTTGACTTAGATATCTAAACTGGTAATACGTATTAATATTGGAAGTAGTTACAGAATCATCATTAGCTATACCATTGCCCATTCCATTAGCTTCTAAATAGGCTTCAAAGTTATCATCAGGAACGTAGGTTTGTTGAGCTAAAGTTAATAGTGGAAAGCAAAGTAAAATAAGTAGAAGTTTCTTCATTTTGTAAGTTTTAAACCGTTAAAGTAAGAAAAAAGCAAAGTTTTTCAAAGTTTCAGTGCAACAGTGTAATAGTGTAAGGGGGTACCCATCCAATTTTGAAAACATACAAAAACCACAAAAAAACATTATTTTGCGAACACATTGCGAACACTAGGGGAGTGTTAGTATTTAAAAAGTGGTAATTAACAGATGTGGGCAATACTGGATTCGAACCGGTGACCTCTTGCCTGTCAAGCAAGCGCTCTAAACCAACTGAGCTAATTGCCCATAAAATAAAAAAGCCTCTATTGAGACTTGGTGGGCGATGAGGGATTCGAACCCCCGACCCCCTCGGTGTAAACGAGGTGCTCTGAACCAACTGAGCTAATCGCCCTAATTAAGGACTGCAAATATATTTAATTTTTTATTCTTCCATTACTAATCTAATAAAATTCCTTAAGTATATCCCCGATTAGGAATGCACTCCCTGTAACAAGAATTAAATCGTCTTCATTTGCATTTGCTTTCGCCTTTAAAAATGCGGCTTTATAATCTTGAAATACAACGGTAGTTATTATTTTTTATTTGTTGTTTTATTAGCTCTGGATCAACGCTTCTAGAATTATCGGACTTTGTTAAATAAAATAAATTAGCATTAGGTAAAGTACTAATAATGGCTTCTAGATTTTTATCATTTGAAAACCCAATTATTAAATGAAGCTTATTAAATTTTTCATTTTCTAATTGCTTTTTTAGTTCTTCAATACACTGTTTATTATGACCTATATCCAATATTATTCTTGGACTTTTGGAAACAACCTGCCATCTTCCTTTTATAGTTATGTAAGATGAAGGCTCATCATTTATATTTAGTAAGCTATAATTAGTTTTTAAAATTTCCACAGCTTTTTTAGCAGTATTCCAGTTTTTAATTTGATAATTTGGTAGACTTGATTTTAAAAACTCTTGATCTTCTTTGGCTTTGTAAAGTGGAGCGTTTCTTTCTTTACAAATTTTTGAAAAAACATTTTCAGAGCTAATTCCAGAGCCTAAAAGGGTAGGGGTGTGCTCTTTAATTATACCCGCTTTTTCAAAAGCAATTTTATCTAAAGTATTTCCTAATATAGATTCGTGATCAATTCCAATGCTGGTTATAATGGATAGTTCTGGGTTTATTATGTTGGTAGAATCTAACCTGCCTCCCAGTCCAGTTTCAATTATATTAATATCGGTATTAGAATCTTTAAAAAATGAAAATGCTAGAGCAGTACTCCACTCAAAAAAGGAAGGTTTAACATCGCTAAATAGTTCTAAATTTTTTTCGTAAAAATCAACAATGTAATCTTTAGTTATCCAATCATCATCAACTACAATACGTTCTCTAAAATCTATTAAATGTGGAGATGTGAAAATTCCTACTTTATATCCCGATTTTTTAAAAATGTTGTAAAGTATATTACAAACTGATCCCTTTCCATTTGTTCCAGCAACATGAATGGTTTTTATATCTTTTTGTGGATTGTTAATTAATTCACAAAGACTTTTAATATTACTTAAATCACCTTTGTAGGCATCTTTCCCCTTTTTTTGATAGGATGGATACTGATTAAATAAGTACGCTACAACTTCTTTGTAGGTGCTCATTATTTTTCAATATATTTTATTCTTTTAACCAGTCTGTCTTTTTGTATGCCAGATGAGGTTGGTGTAAACTTAAATTTAAGCTTACAGTCGTCAGCTATAAATTTTTGATCACTACTTGATAAAGTAATTGTAGTTCTTAGGATGAGGATAAAGAACTTTAGCTTCTAAAACATTTCCATCGGTATCAATTATAAACTGTACCATAACATATCCTAGCCAATTTTTTGGATTATCTAGTTCTGGATTTCCAACGACTTGTCTTCCTTTACCGGAGCCAAAGCCACCGCCAGTATTTGGACCTTTACCAGTTCCTATTCCTGTCCCTTGCCCTTCTCCATTACCCGATTCTTCGTTTCCAGTTCCCTTGCCAAATAACGTGCTAAAATCATTCTTAGGTTTAGGTTCTTTTATGATTTCTTCTTTAGGCGCTGGTTTTTTATCTTTTGGAGTTGAGTTACTTTTATTAGTAGTTACTGGAGATTCTTCTTGGGTTACTTCATTTTCTGCTTTAATTGCTTCATTAACAGTTGGCTCTGTAGGATTAGAAGCTCCCGGGTTTCCACCACCAGCATCACTAAAGTCAAGCGTAATCACTTCTTCTAAGGTAAATTGTGGTGGATTTTGGAGTTCCATACAACCTTTGCTAAAAAAAATCATACATAATATGGATATATGAAATACTACACTTATTATTATTCCTAGCCTGTTGTTTTTTTGAAATAATTCCAACTTACTTACTTCCTTTAGTTTTTATAACAACTTTTAAAGCATTTTGTTTTGCAATACGGATTATTTCATAAGCCGAAGCTCTATTTGCATCCTTATCTGCCAATAATTCAATGGCTTTATTTTCTCCTATTTCTTTCTTTAATTGTGATTCTATCGAACTAATATTTATAGGTAAAGAATTACTATTTAAGTAAAAATTATTTGCAGAATCTATGTAAACTTTAACGGGTGAGGTTAATGATGGATCTCCAGTTCCTTCGGGAAGTTTAATTTGATGAGAAGTATTTACTAATGATGAAATAATAATAAAAAATATTAATAGCAAAAAAACTAAGTCTGTCATAGATGACATTCCACCATCAATTTTTATTTTGTTCCCTGCTTTCACTTTTTATTTCCGTTTAAAGAAATTTTAATATTATTTTGCTTAGCAATATCTATTATATAAACTGATGATTCCCAAGAACTTTCATTGCTTCCGTATAAAGAGATAATACTGTCTTTACCTAAGTTTTTTAAGATTTCATTTTTAATTTTGGAACTTGAGATTGGTGTTTTTTCAGAATTTATAAAATACTCATTCTTGTCATTAATATTAACACTTAAAATTTTCTTATCGTTGCTCGAGCCCCCGTTTTTAGGAACATCGATATTTACTCCAGCTGTTATCATTGTGGATATAACAATAAAAAAAATAAGCAATAAAAAAACTAGGTCTGTCATAGATGACATTCCCCCTTCAATCTTAATTTTATTTCCCGATTTAAAATTCATTCTTATTTTCCAGGAGCTTCTAGAATATCTAAAAATTCAATGGATGCACCCTCCATATTATGAATTACTTTTTCGACTTTACTTACTAAATAATTATAAGCAACATAAGCAACAATGCCTACAATTAGTCCACCAACTGTAGTAATCATAGCTTCCATAATACCACCAGATAAACTTGCAATTTCAAATGTTTTTTCTTTAGACATGTTCTGAAATACTTTTACCATACCTAACACGGTACCTAAAAAACCAAGCATTGGAGCAACTCCTGAAATTGTAGCGAGCATAGAAAGCCTTCTTTCTAATTTACTTATTTCAAGTTTACCAATATTTTCTATGGATATTGCAATATCTTTCATTGGTTTTCCAACTCTACTTAATCCTTTTTCAATCATTCTTGCAATAGGATTATTACTAGATCCGCAATGTTTAATAGCGTTAGTTAAATCACCTTTTAAAACAAAGTCATTAATTTTTTGCATAAAATCTTTTTCTCCTTTTAAGGCTTTTTGAATCGTCATAAATCGCTCTATAAATACATAAACAGCTACAAAAGAAAAAATAAATAATAGGGACATTACAATTAAACTAGTTAAGCTATACTCTCCACTAATTGAATCGTAACCCCAAATTAATTGCCACATAGATATTTGTTCAGTTTCTATAATCGAGGGAGCTTCATCTAAGATTGTAGATACACTTTCTTGAATGTTAAAAAACATAGGAGGTAAATTGAAATTCATTTAATAAGTTTTTTAATAAAATTACAGCTTTTTAAAAGCTATTAAAGGCTATGGAACAATAGAAATGAACAGGCACCCGTTAAGTAACCAATTGCAGCAAGCCATGCAATGTTCTTTAAATACCAGAAAAATGATATTTTTTCCATTCCCATTGCTACAACTCCAGCGGCAGATCCAATAATAAGCATACTACCACCAGTTCCAGCAGAATAAGCTATAAAATGCCATACTAAATCATCAGTAGGCAAATTAAACATACCCATACTTGCAGCTACTAAAGGAACATTGTCAATAACAGCAGATCCAAACCCTAGTAAAATCACAAAATAATTTATTGGAATTGCTTCTTGAACACTTTTACCTAAATTAAAAACTATTCCAAGAGACTCTAGAGCTGCAACAGTCATTAAAATACCCAGAAAAAATAGTATTGAGGGCATTTCTATTCTAGACAATGCCTTAAATATTGGACTAGAGGAGTGACTGTTTTCATCTATTGTAGATTTATCGTCAAGGGTATTCAAACTAAATTTTCTAGAACTGAAAACTTCTCCAAATAATGTTACTATTGCCAAAGACAACATCATACCTACATAAGGTGGTAAATGGGTTACAGTTTTAAATATTGGAACAAATATTATAGCTGATAAACCTAGTATTAACATTGTTGAGCCATGCTTAATTTCATTTACTTCTTCATTTGGTGGTTCAAAATTAGATCTAAAAGGTTTTAAAAAGCTAGCTATTGTTGTAGGAACTAACATACATATTAAAGAAGGAATAATTAGTAATTTTACCAATTCTAATGATGAAACTTTTTCTCCCATCCAAAGCATAGTTGTAGTTACATCGCCAATAGGAGACCAGGCACCACCAGCATTTGCAGCAATTATAATTAGACCAGCAAACCAAACTCTATCCTTATTTTCTTTAATTAGTTTTCTAAGAATTGTAATTAATACAATCGTGGCAGTCAAGTTGTCAATAATAGCAGATAAAATAAATGCTAATATGCACATGATCCATAAGAGGTAAGTTTTCTTTTTGGTTTTGATAAATCTTTTAATTGTTGCAAAACCATTAAAGTGGTCAATAATTTCTACTATCGTCATAGCTCCAATTAAGAAAACTAGGATCTCGCAAGTTTTTCCAAAATGATGAAGTAGTGTACTCTCAAATAACAACATCTTCGAAGCTCCATGGTTATGAGAATGATGTGGTAATGATGCAAATCCGTTAACCATCTCGTGTTTATCAGAATCAAACCAGTTAACAAAATCATCTAATCCAAAAGCTATTAATGCCCATGACAAAGCCATCATTAATAACGCGGGAACTAACTTGTCAATTTTAGTAGAATGTTCTAATGTAATTGCTAAATACCCAAATACAAAAATTAATACGATTGCAATTTCCATAATTATAATTTAAATTAATTGTTTTAATGCAATTTCAAATGCAGTTTTAGAAATATTTTTAATACTTGTGCTTTTTTCAAAGACATTTTTCAACGCTTTTCTTATGGTCTCAGAGGTATCTTTAAATATATTCTCATCTTTGATTTTATCAATATCATTGCCCATTAAATACGCAAAAACTCTAGCCATTCCACAATTTGAAATAAAATCAGGAATAAGACTTGTGTTTTGATCAGTATAGTCAGAAATTGGACCAAAAAATATTTCTTTATCTGCAAATGGCACATTAGCACCAGGTGCAATTACTTCGATTCCAGATTTAAGCATTCTGTCAACTTGATTTTTTGTAATCAATCTTGAAGCTGCGCAGGGCAAAAATATTTCGGCTTTTAAATCCCAAATTTCATTATTTATTTGCTCAAATGGACGTAAATCTTTCTGCACTTATGGAATTACCATTCTTATTGAGAAACAACTTTTTAATTTCTTGAAAAGAAAAACCATCTTTATTGATCAACCCACCATCTCTATCTACAATTCCAACAATTTTAGCTCCTTCTTGGGCAATGTAGTAAGCTGCTGCAGAACCCACATTTCCCCAGCCTTGAATAATTACTCTTTTGTTTTTTAATTCACCTCCATAAATACTGTAATAATGTTTTACAGATTCTGAAACTCCATATCCTGTAATCATATCTGCGACTGCAAATTTTCCTGTCTAAACTAGGAGAGTATTTTTCACTTTCAATTGTTTTTAAAACTCCTTGGCGCAATTGTCCAATTCTATTTATTTTTTGAGATTCTCTTGGTTGAAAATGCCCATTGAAAACTCCTTCTTGAGGATGCCATACTCCACAGTCTTCAGTAATTGGAATTACTTCATGTATTTCGTCAATATTAAGATCTCCACCAGTACCGTAATAATGTTTTAAAAGAGGGGTTACCGCTGCATACCATCTTTTTAAAACTTCTTTTTTTCTAGGGTCATTAGGGTCAAAATTTATTCCGGATTTTGCTCCTCCTATTGGCGGCCCAGAAACTGTGAATTTAACTTCCATTGTCTTTGCAAGTGAAGTTACTTCATGCTGGTCAAGTCCAATTCTCATTCTAGTTCCACCTCCAGCAGCACCTCCTCTTAATGAGTTGATAACAACCCATCCTTTAGCTTCAGATAATTGATCTTGCCATTGGAAAACAATTTCAGGAATTTTGTTTTCAAATTTTTTAAGTAAATCTTTCAAATTAATTATAAAGATTCAAATGTAAAAAGAAAGTATGTATTGTAGAGTTTAGTAGTAACTCTTTTCAAACAAATTTTTATGGAACGAATAAAACACCAGCTGACAAATCTTTTGAAGCGCCTGTTACTGATGATAATATGTTATTCTCATTTCTGATTTTTAAAACTCCAAGTAATGAAAAGATTAGTGCTTCTTTAAATTCAATCATGTTTTTTTCTGGAACAACGGTTTTTATTTTTAGTTCATTAATCTTTTGAATCCAGAATTTATTATATGCACCTCCGCCAGTTATAAGAAGTTCACTATTCTCATTAATTTGAAAAGTATTTCTAATGGTTCTTGATAGATGAACTCCAGCAGTATAAAGTTGATCATATATACTTGAGCCACTATTTTTATATATGGGCTTATACCAATTGTTAAAGTCCTCTATAGATAAAGATTTTGGAAAAATTTTCTTGTAAAAACTTAAATTTTCTAGTTTAGTGATTAAACTTTCATCTAATTTTCCCATTTGAGCAAGATTTCCATCTTTATCGTAGGGATGACCAATTTTTTTTGATAAATAATTACTTATCATATTCGCAAAATTTAGATCACCAGCGAATCTTTGATTATTTGAGTTGAAAGAAATATTAGCAATTCCCCCTATATTTAGACAACCTGCATATTTTTTAAATAATAATTCATCACCTATTGGAACTAAAGGAGCACCTTGACCTCCAAAAGCTACATCAAGACTTCTAAAATCTGAAATAGTTTTAATATTAGTTACAGCGCAAATTTGGTTGCCATTGCCAATTTGGTAAGTAATCATATTTTTTGGCTCATGAAAAATTGTATGTCCATGTGAGGAAATTAAATCTACATCACTTTTTTTAATTTTATTTTTTTTTAAAAATTTGTTTATGATTTCACCAATATAATTGCCGTATTGATGATCGAGTTGAATAAATTCTCTTGCTTTTGTGGTATGTGCTTTAATAAGCTTATTTATCCATATTTCAGAATATTGAAATGTTTCACAAGCTAAAATTTTACAAAACCACTTTTTTTTAAAACTTAATTTTGTGTATACAACATCTATTCCATCTAATGATGTTCCTGACATAACTCCAATAACATTATATTTGTTCATAAGTTTTAAGTAAATCGTATTACTACAATATAGTATTTATTTTATAAATTTAACACCAAATTAAAAATATGAATTTTGACCTTACCGAAGAACATAAAGCTGTTAGAGAAGCTGCTAAAAATTTTGCTGTAAACGATTGTAAAGCAGGGGTTATTGAGAGAGACACTAATCAAAAAGTTGGTTTTGATCAATTAAAAAAATTAGGTGAATTAGGTTTTATGGGAATGATGGTAGATCCAAAATATGGCGGAAGTGGTATGGATACTTTGAGTTATGTTCTAGCTATAGAAGAAATCTCTAAAATTGACGCCTCTATTTCTGTTGCTATGTCTGTAAATAATAGTTTAGTATGTTGGGGTTTGGAAAATTTCGCAAGTGAAGATCAGAAACAAAAGTATTTAGTTCCTTTAGCTAAAGGTGAGAAAATTGGTGCATTTTGTCTTTCAGAGCCTGAAGCTGGTTCAGATGCAACCTCTCAAAGAACTACAGCTTTGGATATGGGCGATCATTACCTTCTTAATGGCACAAAAAATTGGATAACTAATGGAAGTACAGCTTCAACATATTTAGTTATTGCTCAAACTGATGTAGATAAAGGTCATAAAGGAATTAATGTTTTTATTGTTGAAAAAGGAATGCAGGGATTTGAAATTAGTGCAAAAGAAGATAAACTAGGGATTAGAGGGAGTGATACACATACATTAGTATTTAATGACGTAAAAGTTCCTAAAGAAAATAGAGTAGGTGATAATGGTTTTGGATTTAAATTTGCCATGAAAACTCTTGCTGGTGGTAGAATAGGTATTGCCGCTCAGGCACTAGGTATTGCAGCTGGTGCTTACGAACTTTCACTGGCTTATTCCAAAGAAAGAGAAACTTTTGGAAAACCAATCCATCAGCATCAAGCCATTCAATTTAAATTAGCTGACATGTATGTAGATATTGAAAATGCTAGAAATTTAGTCTACAAAGCTGCTTGGCATAAGGATCAACATATGGACTACAATTTATCTGGTGCTGTTGCAAAATTGCATGCTTCTGAAGTTGCAATGAGAACTACTATTGAAGCAGTTCAAATTCACGGTGGATATGGATATGTTAAAGAATACCATGTTGAAAGACTAATGAGAGATGCGAAGATTACACAAATTTACGAAGGGACTTCAGAAATTCAAAGAATTGTAATAGCTAGAAATACAATCAAATAAAAAAAAAAAATGATATAACGCTTAAATTCTAAATATTATTCCCAAGAATTAATACCACTTGGACTTCCTATTCTATCCATTGCACATCTAAAACCTATTGCAGATGTTGAACGGTCTTCTTCCAAAAATCTTCTTGTACCAGGATTTAAATAATAAGCTCTGTCTTTCCATGAAGCTCCTTTATATACTCTAGATTTATCAGAAATAAGAGTGGTTAGTGAAGCTGCTGGTGTACCATTATACTTTTTTTCTTTACCTCTTTGATACATTGCAAAATCTTCATTCATAGCTCCGCTGTTGAAATCATCAATTTTTTGTTGATTGTAATCAGGATCACCGGGATGGGCTATGGATGACTTCAAGTCACCATCTAAATAATCTATATTATCTGCTATCCTGTAATTACTTCTTTTCATATTCTCTTCTGCAGTTACATCTCTCATTTGAACATTCCCAGGGGTGTTTAAAATATAATCAGACATTCCAGCTCTTAACATAGGGCTTATTTGTATCGAATAACCAGCTAAATCAGGATCTTGTTGAACTTGCAAATCAAAATCTTCAAAAATTCTGTCAAAAACTTCTTGTATTTTTCCAGATGCTTCAATAATTTGTCTGTTTTTAACTAATGCTTGTGCTTGTTTTATTTGTTCAGATATGACGTTTAAAAGCTCTTTTTCAACTGAATCTAACCTTACTTTTGTCACATATCCGTATGTTCTTGAACCTTTTTCAACTTTGTCTTCTCTTTCTGCTTTAAATTCTGCAATATATTGTTCTAATCCATCAATATCGTAGGTAGCTACATTGTATTTCTCATCAATTAGAACCCGAAGCATTTAGTACTTTAGTTTTGAAAACATTTCCTCTAAATGGTCTAAACTCATTGGCGTCTTGAGATGTTAAGGGTCTGTAAACATCAAGAACCCATTCACTAACATTACCAGCCATATTGTATAATCCATAATCATTAGGCCAATAAGAATATACTGGAGCAGTAATATCTGCATTATCATTTAAATGACCAGAAACACCCATATAATCACCTCTTCCTCTTACAAAATTTGCAAGCATATCCCCTTGAAAATTTTCTTGAGGATTTCTAACCCAGTGACCATCCCAAGGATAAACTCTTTTTTCAATAATTCTTTCATCAACTGTATTTCCTATTAAGCCGTAAGCAGCAAATTCCCATTCAGCTTCAGTTGGGAGCCTATATCTAGGAAGTATAATTCCATCTTCCATTTTCACGTCTCTTGTAGCTAAATTTTTAACTTTAAGCTTTCCAGTGGAGGGATCATATCCCCCCTTAGAAGGATCTAAATTCGCTATTTGACCTTGGGGATTTAACCCTTGTTGATACTGACCAGCTAAATAAGCGTCAGTGGTAAACGGCTCATTTTGTTGGTTAGGATTCATTAATAAAACACCTTCTCTTATTAATATATATTCATTTACTCTATCAGTTCTCCATCTACAAAACTCACTTGCTTGTTTCCATGATACACCAACAACTGGGTAATCTCTGTAAGCAGGGTGCCTTAAGTAGTATTCCACATATTTTTCATTGAAACCTAATTTTTCTCTCCAAGACAAGGTGTCAGGTAAAGATTTTTTATAAATCATAGGATAATCAGTATATGTTCTACTTATCCAATACATGTATTCACACCAGTGGTAATTAGATATTTCAGTTTCATCTAGGTAAAATGAAGATACTGAAACTCTTCTAGGAATATTGTGATTTTCATAAGTTACATCTTGTTCAACTTTTCCCATTGTGAAAGTTCCTCCCTCAATCATTATTAGGCCTGGACCTGTTTCTTGATCAGTAAAAGATGATTTTTGAAAGCCACCATTCTTAGGATTGTTATAGTCCCAACCTGTAATACTTGATTGTTCATATTCACTTTTACAACTGAAGATCAAACAAAAGATTGATAGAATACACAATAAAGAAGTAAAATTATTTCTCATTTTATAAAGGTTTATGTTCGCAATTAACGTAAAACTGTTACGATAAGTTTCAAATTTATGCTTTTTTTTAGAAAGATGGACAACTTAATGCTTGCTTAATATTATTTTTATTTTGACACTGGAAATTAAACTGTATAGAAATTTCATGTGATCCAGAGGAAGCTATATATAAACGAGATAGATTTATATCATAACTGTATCCAATTTTAATTAATCCAACTTTGGTTCCAACTAAAAAAGCATAATTGTTATTATCTCTAAACCAAAATCCAATCACGTAGGGCTCTTTTTCAGCGTAAAAACCTAAATTCAATTGCTCATTATAACCTTGTGATTTCCAAATTAAGTTAGGAGACAGAATAAATTTTTCATCGTTTGATGAAGTTTTTTTATTAATTGGTATATGGCACCCAAAATTAAGTGTGTATTTTCTTTCTAGTTTTGAATTATTTGAAAAAAAACTTTGTTCAGGCTCAGATAAGTGATGAGTAGAAAAACCCAAAAAAACATTTTCTCTGTAGGCTAAAATTCCAGCACTAAAATCTACACCGTTTATAGAGTTGTTTAATAAAGAATTAGATGTTGGTAAAACAAATCCTCTTAATGGATCTATCATATCTATATAAGTTAATTGACTTTGGTCAAATTTATTCTGCCAAAAACTTGCCTCAAGCCCAGTTCTTAGTGTGATTTTTTTAGATATTTTTAACTCATATGAGTATATTCCACTAATCTTATTATTCTGAATTGAATTTGTCAATCTGTCTGATAGTATTAGGATTCCTAAACCTCCTTTAAATTTCTCGAAATTTTGATCATAAGAAAAAGATGTTGTATTAAAAACACTTGGAATTCCAGTCCATTGAGACCTATGATTTATGCTCATTCTGGGACAAATATTAGAGCCAGCAAATGCTGGGTTAAGATAAATTGGATTGGAATAAAACTGAGTAAATTCTGCGTCTTGACTTTTAATATTTAAACATAAACATATTATAATTATTATTACGTTTAAATAATTTATGATATTACAATATGTCTTTAATAAATTTACCACTCTAATAATAAAATGAAAATAATAAAATCATTAATCAATATACCTAGGTACAATATTACTTTTAATTTTGAGTTATTAACCAACAAAACTTATTGTGAATTATTGTAAAGCAAGTTTAATTTTCTTCATTTTTATTACTATTCAATCTTTTTCTCAAAAAGAATTTAGAATTGAAAGTGAAATTGAATATGAAATAGTTAAATGGACTAATGATTCAGATACTAAATTAATATCACCTATTAAAGGCTACTTTGATCAGCTCTCTTTGCAACCCGTATTTCAGTACAAATTAAGTTTTGCAGATTATGAAGTTAAAAGTTTTGATTTTAGTGAAAGAGCCCTGACACAGAGTGAAATAAGTTCTTATAATGATGCAAAAATAACTAATAATTATAACATTTACTTTCGGAAACAGGAACAAAACTCAAAACAAAAAAACAGTCTTTTATTATTAAATTGTATAAGAAAAGTTAATAATCAACTATTTTTAATTACTGAATTTCAAATCAATTTAGAAAAATCATCAAATACTACGACTCCAAAGAAATCAACGTTTTCAAATCAATCAGTTTTAAATGATGGTTCTAGCTGGTTTAAACTTGGGAATTTCGAAGCTGGAATTTATAAAATTGATTATAACTTTTTAATAAATAATTCAATTATAGATGCAAATATTTCATCCAATAGTATCCACATATTTTCTAATAATTATGGTCTTTTAAGTACAATTAATGATGATTCTAGGCCTGACGATTTAAATCAACAATCAGTTTATATTTATGACGGTGGCGATGATATATTCTCACAAGGAGATTATATTTTATTTTATCTAAATGGCTCTAATAGAGTTAATTGGAACGGGAAAAACTTTTTTCACACTAATCATATCTATTCTGATAGTGCATATTGTTTTTTGAATATTGATGATACAAGAGTATCAAATAGATTAGACAGCACTAATAATCTTAGTCAAAATTTTAATCAAACGATTACAAAATTTAAGGATTTTAAATACTTAAATAATGATAAATTGAATTTATTAAAATCTGGATCTCAATGGTTTGGCGATATTTATGATTTAACAAACACTTATGATTATGCTTTCCCATTTAATAATTGTTTGGACTCATCTCACATAAAGTTAAATTTAATGAGCAAATCGAACTATTCATTGGCTTATTTTTACCCTACTATATTTTCGTTAACAAGAACAGTTCCAATCCCTTCTTCAGGTCCATCATATTATGCAGATGTAGGAAAAATTGTTGTAGATGAGTTTGATGTTTTAAATAATCCAAATCTTCCTTACATACTTAATTTAGAGTATTTTAATAACAACGCACCTTCCTCTAAGGGTTATCTAGATTATATTGAAATCAATTGCGACAGAGCACTTTTTATTGATAATCAACAATTCAACTTCAGAATTCCAAATTTTGGAACATCAAATAGTTATTCGAAAATAGTCTTAGAAAATTCAAACTCTGTTGATATGGTTTGGGATATTTCTAATAATTCTGACATTAAAAATTTATCATTTTCAAAAAACAGCTCTCAATTATTCTTTCTTTCAAAAATAGATACACTCAGGCATTTTATTGCTGTTTCTGGATCAAACTTTCCAGTTCCAAAGTTTATAAAACGAGTTTTAAATCAAAATTTACATGGATTTGGCAAGAACAGATATGATAATCGTTTCGCCATCTGAGTTTTTATCAGCAGCACAAGATTTAAAATTATTACATCAAAATGAAGGTTTAGAAGTTGTTTTAGTTACTGATGAGGAAATTTACAATGAATTTTCTGGAGGATTACCAGATGCTTCAGCTATTAAACAATTTTTAAGAATGTTTTATGTCAGAGAAAATGGAAATCCAAATACAATTCCCAAATATTGCTTACTTTTTGGTGATGGAACATATGACAATAGAAATATTTTGGGCCATAATAAAAACTTATTACCAATTTTTGAATCTAGCGAATCTATAAGTGTTGTTAATACTTATGCTTCAGATGATTATTTTGCAATTTTGTCAGATGGAGCATCTATGCAAAACACAGATTTTTTAAATATAGGTGTAGGAAGATTGGTAGTAAACAATTTAATTAGAAGCTAACGAAATGGTTCAAAAAATCAGAAATTATACTAAAGAAAATCAA
This sequence comes from Cryomorphaceae bacterium, assembly GCA_905182525.1. GTDB lineage: Bacteria > Bacteroidota > Bacteroidia > Flavobacteriales_D > Parvicellaceae > MED-G20. Next base: position 22,347 of record CAJJBV010000004.1, read on the forward strand.
AATTCTTCAAATAATTTAACTTGTAATAACAACTTAGCAAATAGTATTTATGGAGACTGGAGAAATAAAGTAGTTTTAGTAAGTGATGATGAGGACAATAACGCATATTTTAATGATATAGAAATCATGTCTTCAAAAATCTCTACAACCAAACCCTCGGTAAACATCTCAAAAATTCATTCCGATGCATATGCCCAGCTATCAACAACTGTTGGAGAAAGAATTCCAGATGCAGCAGACGCAATTAATCAGAAAGTAAATAACGGAGCAATTTTGGTAAACTATATTGGTCATGGAGGTGAAACAGGATGGGCTCAAGAACAAATTTTAACAGTTCCTACTATTAAAGATTGGGACAATAATAAAGCAATGCCGGTATTTATGACTGCTACTTGTGAGTTTGGTAGATTTGATGACCACGACCGAGTTTCTGCTGGAGAATATATCCTCCTAAATAAAAACGGCGGTGGGATAGGATTATTTACTACAACAAGATTAGTATATGCAACACCTAACGAATGGCTTAATAGATTCTTTTATGACACTGTTTTTGATTTTGTAAATAATAAACCACAAAGGCTTGGAGATATTTATATGGGAACTAAAAATAAATTTGCTCAATTTAGTGCTGATAAAAATTATAGAAAATTTGCACTTTTAGGCGATCCAGCAATTAAGTTTGCCTTGCCTGAATTTAAGGTTCAAATTGACTCTTTTAATACTGATACTATTAATGCATTAAGCGAAGTTGGTGTATATGGTCATTTAGATGATAATTTCGGGAATCAATTGACAAATTTTAATGGTAAAGTATATCTTACTTTTTATGATAAAAAATCATCTTTATCAACTCTTGGAACTAACTCTGGATCGGATAAGTTGTCTTTTGAAACATGGAAAAATATTATTTATAAAGGTAAGTCTACTGCAACAAATGGTAATTTCAGTTTTACTTTTAAAGTTCCTAAAGATATTAGCTATGAATACGGGTTTTCAAGAATGAGTTTATATGCAGAAGATGGGTCTATTGATGCTAATGGATATAACGAATCGCTTATCATTGGAGGAATTGAAAATAATGCAACAATTGATGAACAGGGTCCCCGAACTTGAAATATTTTTAAATGATGAGAATTTTGTTTCGGGTGGTATTTCTAATAGTGATCCACTTTTAATGGTTTCGGTTTTTGATGAAAATGGAATTAATACAGTTGGCAATGGAATAGGTCATGATATTGAGTTAGTTATTGATAATAACTATAATAAATCTATTATTTTAAATGATTACTATGAATCCGATTTAGACACCTATAAAAGTGGTAAAATAAAATTTGAACTTAATGAGTTATCCCCGGGAGAGCATACTTTAAAAATTAAGGTTTGGGATAATTACAACAATTCATCCTCAAGAGAGCTAACTTTCGTTGTAGTTGAAGAAACTGAAATAAAATTATCTCACGTTCTTAATTATCCAAATCCTTTCACTACTAAAACTGCATTTTTTTTCGAACATAATCAAAACTGCGATTTTTTAGACCTAAGTATAATAATTTACTCTGTGACAGGTAGAGTAGTTAAAAGAATTAATAGAAGAATTCATAATGAGGGTTTTAGATCGGAAGGTGTTTTTTGGGATGGAAAAGATGATTTCAACGAAACTTTGGCTAAGGGAGTTTACCTATATAACCTTAGTATAACTAACGAGCAAGGAATGAAAGCTGATAAAACACAAACTATGTTCCTTCTAAAATAATTAATATCTAAATACTATTTATATATATTTGTCGTTGGCACTTATCGTAATTTAAATAAATGAGATTTAAAAAAATAAAAATATTGAAATTAGCTTTAATGAGTTTAGCTATTTTAATCTTTAGTAATTTAACATTTTCCCAAATATCTATCCAACAGTTAGGAGGAAGTGAAATTAATACCATAACAACAGCTGTCCCATTTCTACTAATATCTCCAGATTCTAGGTCTGGTGCGATGGGGGATGCGGGAGTTGCTATTAGTCCAGATGCTAACGCTATTCATTGGAATCCTGCTAAATTAGTATTTATAGACCCAATGGATGATGTAGGTTTTTCTTTATCTTATTCTCCATGGTTGAGAGCACTTGTAAACGATATAAACTTAGTATACTTATCCGGATACAAAAGAATTGATAGGTTTTCTACTGTAGGAGCTTCTTTAAGATACTTTTCTCTTGGAAATATAACTTTTACAGATGATTTTGGAACTACAATCAGAGATTTTAAACCAAATGAACTTTCCCTAGATGTTGTCTACTCTAGAAAGTTAAGTGATAATTTTTCAGCAGGTTTATCCGCTAGATATATTTATTCTAATTTAACTGGTGGCGTTACTAGTGGTGGTGCAGATACTAAGCCTGGCCAAAGTGTTGCTACTGATTTATCACTTTATTATATCACTAACTCTTTTAGATTAGCTGATAAACCTTCTAGTATTGCTTTTGGAACAAACATTTCAAATATTGGAGCTAAAATTAGTTATACCGAAGCAGCTAATTCAGACTTCATTCCAACTAATTTAAGACTAGGAACTACTCTTAATATGGAATTAGACGAATTTAATAAGTTTTCTTTTTCCATTGATGCTAATAAATTACTTGTTCCAACTAATCCGGAAACGGAACCTGGTACTACAACAATTGTTTCGGGTAGAGATAATAATGTAGGGCCAGCTACTGGCATATTTGGTTCATTTAATGATGCCCCTGGAAATGTTTTATTAGATGATAATGGGGATTATTATGTAGAAAAAGGATCTATACTTAAAGAAGAGCTCAATGAAATTAACTTATCATTTGGAGCCGAGTTTTTATATAGTGAAGTTTTTGCTTTAAGGGCAGGCTATTTTTACGAGCATCCAACCAAAGGTAATAGAAGATTTTTATCCTTTGGAGCAGGTGTTAAATATAATGTTTTAGAATTAGATTTGTCTTATATATTAGCACTTACTCAACAAAGTCCTTTAGCAAATACCATTAGATTTTCTATAAAGTTAAATATGGGTTCAACTGCTAAATCAGAAGAATGATCAAGAAATTAGATTTCTCTTATAATTCATATGAATCTATAAACGAACTTAATTCAAAGGATCAAAAATTATTAAAATCAGCTGAGCAAATTCTTGAAAAATCTTATTCTGTTTATTCGGGCTTTAGTGTTGGTGCAGCAGCATTACTAAGCAATGGAGAGATAGTTTGTGCAAATAATCAAGAAAACGTTGCATACCCTTCATCAATGTGTGCAGAAAGAGTTCTTTTTTATTATTGTAAGTCAAATTTTCCTGATTGTATTATTGAAAAAGTAGCAATCACTGTTAAAGCAGTTGAGAAAATAATTGATGAACCAATTTCCCCATGCGGAGCGTGCAGACAAGTAATGTTTGAGTATGAGAATAATCAAGATAAAAAGATTAAAATACTACTTAAAGGTGAGGTAGGAAATGTATATGAAATAGACAGTATTACAGATTTACTTCCATTAGGTTTTCAGACTGATGTTCTAAAACGTTATTAAAATTCATTCGAAAACTTAAATTTCTTTTCATATATACTATATTTGTTGAAAATATTTTGATATGTCTACAACAACCATAGAAAAACCATTAAAAAATAAATCTAAAGAAGTCTTGAACTTTTCTAAAAAACAATATTTAAAATGGTATAAAGACATGCTTCTTATGCGTAAAATTGAAGAGCGCATAGGGCATCTATACATTCAACAAAAATTTGGTGGTTTTTGTCATTTATATATTGGACAAGAGGCTGTTGTTGCCGGAACTGCTTCCGCTTGTGCTAAAGAAGATAAACATATTACAGCCTACAGAGATCATGCTCATCCAATTGCTTTAGGTGTTCATCCTAAATATATGGTGGCTGAATTATATGGCAAGAAAACGGGAATGTCTAAAGGAAAAGGTGGTTCCATGCATATGTTTAATAAAGAAGTTAATTTAATGGGCGGCCACGGAATAGTTGGAGCGCAAATCCCAATGGGTGCTGGAATTGCTTTTGCAGATCAGTACAAAGGGAATAAAGGGGTTACTTACTGTTCTTTTGGAGATGGTGCTGCTAGACAAGGCGCTTTGCATGAAACATTTAATATGGCAATGATGTGGAAATTACCGGTAGTGTTTATAATTGAAAATAATAATTATGCCATGGGAACATCTGTAAAAAGAACTACAAATGTTGAAGACATGAGTGAGATTGGTAAATCTTATCATATGCCGTCTTTTGTTGTTGATGGAATGTCGGTTGAAGCTGTACATAATGCAATTGAGGAAGCATCTCAAAGAGCAAGGGATGGAGAAGGTCCAACTTTATTGGACATAAGAACTTACAGATATAAAGGACATTCAATGTCTGATCCACAAAAGTATAGAACTAAAGATGAAGTTGAAGATTTTAAAGATAAAGATCCAGTATCTCAAGTACTAGATACTATTATGAGTAATAAACTAGCATCAGAATCAGACATTAAGAAAATTCAACAGGACGTTAAAGATCTAGTAGACGAATCAATTAAATTTGCAGAAGAATCTCCAGAATTAGAACCACATGAACTATATGAAGATGTGTATATGCAAAAAGATTATCCATTTATTAAAGACTAAATTTTATGGCTGAGATTGTTAGGATGCCCAAACTGAGTGATACCATGACCGAGGGAGTGGTTGCAGAGTGGCACAAAAAAGTAGGTGATAATATTGAAAGTGGCGAATTATTAGCTGAAATTGAAACTGATAAAGCTACCATGGAATTTGAATCCTTCCAAGAGGGAGTTTTATTGCATATTGGTGTGCAAAAAGGAGATACTGCTCCAGTTGACTCTATTTTAGCAATTCTTGGTGAAAAAGGGGAAGATATAGCAAAGTTACTTGAAGAAGAAAAAAGTACTAATGCCAAAGTAGATGAAAAAGAGATTGAAAAACCTGACAGAAATAAAAGTTGAACCACTTAAAGATAATTTTGTTCAGCCATCTATCCCTGTAGCCCAACCAGCTTCTAATACAGTGATTACTACCAAAAATTTTCCTTCTGCAGAATCAAATAGTGATATAGATGTTAAAGCATCGCCTTTAGCAAAAAAACTTGCAGATGAAAAAGGAATTAATTTGAAATTTGTAAATGGAACTGGTACTGAAGGCCGAATAATAAAAAGAGACATTGATAATTTTCAGGGAAAATCAATTGTAAGTGGACAGGAATCTTTTCAAGATGAGCCAGTGTCCCAAATGAGAAAGGTTATTGCCCAAAGATTAGCTGAAAGTAAATTTACTGCTCCTCATTTTTATTTAACAGTTTCAATTGATATGGATAATGCCATTCAGGCAAGAAAATCAATTAATAGCTCAATAAGCCCATCAAAAATTTCTTTTAATGATTTTGTTGTGAAAGCAGTTGCAGCTTCTTTAATTGATCATCCTAAGGTAAATGCTTCTTGGTATGGCGATTTTATAAGGTACAATAAACACGTACATATTGGTGTAGCTGTTGCAGTAGACGATGGTCTTTTAGTCCCCGTTGTAAGATTTGCCAACGAAAAATCATTGACTCAAATTGGAGATGAAGTTAAATTACTTGCTCAAAAAGCTAAAGATAAAAAGCTTCAACCAGAAGAATGGGAGGGTAATACTTTTACAATTTCAAATCTTGGAATGTTTGGTATTGATGAATTTACAGCAATAATTAACACTCCAGATGCCTGTATTTTAGCAATTGGTGGAATTCAGCAGGTTCCTGTAGTCAAAAATGGAGAAATTGTTCCTGGTAACACTATGAAAGTTACACTAAGCTGTGATCATAGAGTGGTAGATGGAGCAGTTGGATCATCATTTTTAAATACTTTTAAAAACTATTTAGAAAATCCAGTTTTATTACTTGGCAAGGATTCAATTTAGTCCTTAATATCTATTTATTTATTATATTTCATAGATGAAACTAACATGGTTTGTCATTGAATAACGATGTATTAAATACTCCGATTGAGTTTCTTAAAGGTGTAGGCCCTAAAAGAGCTGACATTTTGAAAAGTGAGTTGGCCATATACACTTTTAGAGATTTACTTGATCACTTCCCATTTAGGTACGTAGACCGTTCAAAAACTGTTCCCGTAAAAAATATCTTAGAATCTCAAGGAAGTGTTCAAATTTCTGTTACCATCAAGGATGTTAAAGAACTTGGACAACCAAGAAAAAAGCGACTTTTAGTTTCTGCTTATGACGATTCTGGAACTGTTCAATTGGTTTGGTTTAAGGGCATTAAGTGGATAAAACCAACTATTAAAATTGGTCATCAGTATGTTGTTTTTGGTAAGCCAACATCATATGGTGGTTCTTTTAATTTTAATCATCCAGAAATGGAGTTAGAAGAAAAAAACAAGTCTAAAATTGGCAATCTTCAGCCTGTATATCATTCAACAGAAAAACTTACTGCATTTGGCCTGCATTCCAAAGGAATGGAAAATTTAATGAGGAATTTAATGCCCCAGGTTTTAAAATACATTCCTCAAACTTTATCAAACAAAATAGAGCAAAAAAATCACTTTCCCTCTATTAATCAAGCCTATGAAAATATTCATTTTCCAAAAGAAAAATTATTTCTTCAAAAATCAATTCTCAGGTTAAAATATGAAGAACTATTTTTTCTGCAACTGAGTATGACAAGGCAAAAAATAAACACTAGAAATAAATTAAAAGGGTTTATTTTCAAATATGTTGGAGATAATTTTAATGACTTTTTTAAAAAACACTTGCCATTTGAACTAACTGGTGCTCAGAAAAGGGTTGTAAAAGAAATTCGTAAAGACTTAGGGGCAGGTGTACATATGAATAGACTGCTTCAGGGAGACGTTGGTAGCGGAAAAACACTTGTTGCAGTTTTAACTATTTTACTCTCTATTGATAACGGATTTCAGTCTTGTTTAATGGCACCTACAGAGATTTTAGCAAATCAGCATTATAAGTCAATAGTAAATTTCCTAGGTCCATTGGGGATAAAAGTATCTTTATTAACTGGCTCAGTAAAAAAATCCGATCGTAAAATTATTCACGAGTCTTTAGAAAATGGATCCTTAAATGTACTTGTTGGAACTCATGCACTTTTAGAAGATAAAGTGAAGTTTAAAAATCTAGGCCTAGCTGTTATCGATGAGCAACATAGATTTGGTGTAGCACAAAGAGCTAAACTCTGGAAAAAAAATACTCAACCTCCTCATGTTTTAGTGATGACAGCGACACCAATTCCAAGAACACTAGCGATGACTTTTTATGGTGACTTAGATGTTTCTGTTATAGATGAATTACCACCGGGAAGAAAACCAATTAATACAACCCATAAATTTGACTCAAGTAGGCTTAAAGTTTTTCAGTTTATCGAAGATGAAATAAAAAAGGGACATCAAGTATATATTGTTTATCCTCTTATTGAAGAATCTGAAAAGTTAGATTATAAAGATTTAATGGATGGATATGAGAGTATTGTAAGAAGATTTCCATTGCCAAATTACCAAGTAAGTATTGTTCATGGAAAGATGAAGCCTGAAGCTAAAGAATATGAAATGAATCAGTTTGTAAGTGGCAAAACACAAATTATGGTTGCAACAACTGTTATTGAAGTTGGGGTAGACGTCCCTAATGCTTCACTGATGATTATAGAAAGTGCAGAAAAATTTGGGTTGTCTCAACTTCATCAATTAAGAGGACGGGTTGGAAGAGGAGCAGAAAAATCATATTGTATATTAATGAGTGGTTATAAGCTCTCTAAAGAAGCAAAAATTAGACTTGAAACTATGGTTAGAACCACTGATGGATTTGAAATATCAGAACAAGATTTAAAAATTAGAGGGCCCGGTGATATTATGGGCACACAGCAAAGTGGTGTTTTGGATTTTAAGCTTGCAGATCTTGCTAGAGATGGCCAAATTGTTCAATTATCGAAAATTGATGTAGATCAAATACTTAAAGAAGATGTAAATATTTCTAAGTCCGGAAAATGCATCTATAAAAAGAGAATTAATCCGTCAAATGAAATTAAAACCAAATTGGAGTAATATTAGTTAATCACTATTTGAACATTTCCTATATTTGTTTTTTTAAAAATTATATATGGCATCAACTTCTGAAATAAAAAATGGATTGTGTATTAAGCATAATCATAAATTAATGCAAGTCATAGAATTTCAACACGTGAAACCAGGTAAAGGTCCAGCATTTGTGAGAACTAAAATGAAAGGTATTGAGGATGGCAGAGTTTTAGACCATACTTTTCCATCTGGACATAAAATTGAGATTGTTAGGATTGAAAACAGATCCTATCAATATTTATATAAGCAAGATGATGGCTATCATTTTATGAACACTCAAAATTTTGAACAAATTTTTTTAGAATCTCATATGATTGATAAGCCAGACTTTTTAAAAGAAGGTATAATTTGTACTGTAATTTTCCATGCAGAAGAAGAATTGCCATTGTTAGTTGAGCAGCCTCAATTTCTTCAGGCTGAGGTCACTTACACCGAACCTGGAGTTAAGGGTGATACAGCCACTAATGCAATGAAGCCAGCTACTATTGATACCGGAGCCGAAGTTAAAGTTCCGTTATTTATTAATAATGGAGACATGATAAAAGTTGATATTCAGAAAAGTATGTATGTAGAAAGAGTCAAGTTATGAGTTATACAATTCACGGAATTCAACATTTAGGAGTAGGTGTGCCAGATCATAAAAAAGCTTGGGATTGGTACATTAAATTTTTTGGAATGGATATTCCGTTATTTAATGATGAAGCTGAGGCACCATTGATGACCATTTATACAAAAGGAAAAGTAATTTCCAAAAGAGCTGCAATGGTTTTAAATATTAAGGGTGGATGCGGTATGGAAGTTGTTTCCCCTACAACTTTTAAAGCAACTCATTCTAAAACAAGTTTTCAGTTAGGTGATTTAGGAATATTTACTGGATTGATAAAAACACCTAATATTGAAAAAGCTTTTCATTTTTTTAAATCAAATAAAGCAAATTTAATTTCTGAACTTGTAAAATCTCCTTATGGATGGGATACTTTTTACGTAAAAGATTTAAATGATTTAGTTTGGCAAATAGTACCAGCAAATGATTTTTATACTAACCACAATCATGTTACAGGTGGTACATCTGGTTGTTCAATTGGAGTTAAAGACATGAATAACTCAATTTCTTTCTATAATTTATTAGGCTACGATGAAATTATTGCTGATAACAGCGGAGTTTTTCCAGACTGGGAAAATATTAATGGTGGAAATAATGAATTTAGAAGAGTACTACTTTCACAAAAAAATCCATCTGGTGGAGGGTTTTCTCAATTAGCAGGTAAAAGTTATATAGAATTGGTTCAAGATCTTTCTAAAAGAAAACCAAATAAAATATATCAAGATAGGTTATGGGGGGATATTGGTTTTGTTCACTTGGGTTTTGATGTTAGAAATATGCAGGCTCTTGGTGAGAAACTATCCTCGGAAGGGTATGGATTTACATGTGATACCAAAGATGTTTTAAGTATGGGAGAGAATACAAAAGTACACTGCACATATTGTGAAGACCCTGATGGAACATTAATTGAAATGATAGAGGTATATAAAATTCCTATTATTGAAAAACTAGGATTATTTCTTAATGTAGAAAAAAGAAAACCATCTCAGCCGTTACCTAGCTGGATGTTAAAAGCTTTAAAATTTACTAGGGTTAAAATTTAGTTAGAGAATTGTTTTCTCATTATTTTATAAAAAAGTTCAGGAAAAAACCTTTTTAATTTTAGAATCCAAGAACCTTTTCCGCCAGAATAAATTTCTTTTTTATTGTCTATAATTCCATCTATAATATCTTGAGCACATTTTTCAGGTGAAATACCATTTGTTATTAGTGGATCACTTTTACCCCATCTATCTCCATTTTCTGAAAAAGCATTTTCAGCAATATTAGTATTGACTAAAAATGGAAAAACTAAGCTTATTTTAATATTATTTTTTTCTTCTTCAAATCTTAATGATTCAAAAAAACCAACTTGAGCAAATTTTGATGCAGAATAGGCAGACCTTTGAAAAAAACCAAACTTTCCAGAACTACTACTTACTGTAGCAATATGCCCTTTTTTTTGTTGTTGCATTATGGGAAGGACAGCTTTAGTTAAAGCAATGGTTCCGAAATAATTTATCTCCATAATTTTCCTGTCTAGTTCAATAGCTGTTTTAAAAGCTTCTAATCTTTGACTAGTTCCACCATTGTTAATTAAAAGATCTATGGTTTTGAATTTTGATAATACTTTTTCTACTTTTTCAGGAAATTCTGAAGATTTTTCTAAATCTAGTGGCAAAATAAATGTATTTGAATTGCAAGAATTTGCCAACTCTTTAAGTAATTCTTCATTTCTAGATGAAATAACCAAATTAGCACCTAAGGAAGCAAATTTTACAGCTAACGCTTTCCCAATTCCAGAAGAAGCACCGGTTATCCAAACTGTTTTTTGATTGAAGTTAATCATAACTTCTGCAAAGATACGTAAAACGTTTTGGTAGTCATGAGTTTAAAAACAAATGGATGGATTCAGAAATAACTTTATTGCTTTATCACTTTCACTTCCTGAAGCTTATCACCATAAGCAACTTTAAGAAGATAAATTCCTCTTGCATAATCTTGTAAACTAATGGTAGTTTCATTGGTGTTTGAAGCTCTATTTCCAATTAAATCATAATACTCAGTTTGTATGTTTCCATTGAAGTTTTCTATGCTAATTGTAATGTTTTGATTCGTTGGATTTGGAAATACTTTAACAGTATTAATTTTTTTATTTATAACTGAGGATGGTGACTGCCCGTTTTCTACAATATTAGATCTTGATGTATTGAAAGATTTTGATGGATCACAGTTATAGCTACTCACAACTTCAATTTGGTAATATAATTGTCCACTTGGTGCAGTTAAGTCTGTATATGAATTTAAGTTACTTGCTATGGTAGTTAAAAGAACCATATTATTAGAACTTAATCCTCTATAGATATTGTAACTAGGATAAGTAAACCCTTCATAGCCAGACCATATTAAATTCCATGCTGATCCAATTCCTTGATTAATTGTTAAATGAATGGTTTTATGAAAGTCTCCTAAATCAGACTCAACTCCGCAGGAGTCAACCGCAGAAAGCTTGTAACTGTAGGCTTGAACAGCTGGATTAGAAGAAACATCGTCAAAAACAGCAGTATCATTATAGGCAGTTCCTCCAATTTTTTGATAAATATTGGCTTGGTTGGTTTCTTTATAAACATAAAAAGAATCTATAGCTGTTGAATTAGGATGTTCCCAAACAACTCTATTAAAATTAGCTTGAGGATTTACTCCAACTATACAAACATCTGGTGGTTGTACAAATGAAGCATTTACATTAAATGGGAGTGATGTAGAAGCACATCCCCCACTGTTAGTAACAGTAACAGAATAACTACCAGAGCTAGTAATAACTTCCGATGAAGATGTTCCCCCACTTGACCAAGAATAAGTAGCAAAATTATTAGGAACTGATAATGTTACAGAACTTGCTTGACATGGCACAAATGATCCACTAGATGTAATAAAAGGAGGATTTGGAGTTGGTGCTACTGTTACCGATATATCATTAGAAACTTCAGGACAACCATTTTGAGAAATTAATACTGAATAGTTGCCAGATTGAGTTGGGTAATAAATAGAATCTACAGCACCTGGAATATAAGTTCCATTTAATCTCCATTGGTAGCTAAAAGTAGGATCTGTATTACAAGTTAAAAATATGGAATCGCTCAAACAAGCAGTAATTGGACCAGTTTGATTAATTGTAGAAGCATGAGTACAGCTTGTACCACCAGCGCAAAAGATGAAATCGTCTTTAAACATGGTATCTGTACACCCAGTAAGAATATTTTCAGCAATTAGAGTAACATCGTAAAGTCCATTATTTAAAAATTGATGAAAAACACTAGCATTGTTGCTTTGAAGAATAGTACCATCACTAAAGTCCCAAGTAAAGTTGTAGTTAGATGGATTAGGAGTGGTATTGGTAAACTGAGCAGCAAAAGGTGGAGCAGTAAATAAGGTCTGGTTAACAGTAAAGTCTGCATTAAACTGGTTAGGATTTATTGTTAAATTAAGAGTAACTATACTATCACAACCAGCAGCAGTTTTGAATAGTATAAGTAGCAGAATTATTACTAAAAGAGTAAGTATTGCCATCTATCCAAGTGTAAGAACTACATGAAATACTATCAGTTCCATATAATGAGTTAATAATAACTGTATCTGAGACATTACATTGATTATATTAAAATAAATTCCCCATTCACAAATAAATCCATCGTCTATTGCAAAATTATCTCTTACAGTTAATGTCCATGTACCATTTACTGGACACCCCACTAAAGCAGGTAAATATGATTCTTCCGGCTCATATAAACCAGGAACAACCATAATACCACCTGATGGTCCAGATGCGGCAGTAGTGTTGTATCCGTTAACGAAAGCAGGCATTGCACTACTTAAATTTGAAAAACAGTATTGCTCACAAACACCAACATTTCCTGTATTATCATCAAATGCACCACCAAGAAATGTACTTCCTCCACCAAAACCACCAGGAAACAACCCGCCAGCAGTAATAGAACTATTAAAAATATTAACACTTTGTCCAGAGGGACAAGTTAGTTTCATTTCTAAATCACCTAAAAAAGAATGTTCCATTTTTACACACATTTTTTCAATATCATTTGGATTTTGAATTGTAGCTCCTGGTAGAAATCCAGAAATAGTAATATCAGTAGTATAGTTTGTTCCCGAACCATCCGGTAAATAAGTTAAACTACCAAAAACCACACTATCCAGAGAATTTAAAGATGCGGTTACATAGTAAACTCCTGGGGAGGTTACTAATCTCGTTTCATTTACACTACTATCATCCCATAAGTACGTATTAAATCCAGAGCCAGCATCTAAAAAATAACTATTACTAAAACATAAATTAGTATCTGGTCCAAGGTCTACGTTTAGTACGTCTATCACCATATTATCAATAGCGGTACATCCATTGACATAAGTTCCAGTAACAGAGTAAGTCCCAACTGTACTAGTAATTAAAGTTTGATTAGTAGAACCATCGCTCCACAAGTAAGAAGCAAAGCCTGTTCCAGCGTCTAAAGTTTGTGTAGACCCCTCGCAAATTAAAGTAGTGTCTGGACCTAAATCTAATGAGTTAGAGCCACTAGTAACCGTAATAAAACCTGTTTTGGTTTCACTATCGCTTCCAGTACTAGTAGTAACTGTGAGAGAAACATCGTAAGTTCCAACTGATGCATAAGTATGAGTTAGGTTTTGTAAACTAGAAGTAGTACCATCGCCAAAGTCCCATGACCAAGCAGTTGGTATTCCTGTAGATAAATCTGTGAATGTAACGCTGGTTCCTTGGCAAAAAGTAGAATCACTAGCAGAAAAATCGGCAGTTAAAGAAGAAAACAAAGCACAGTCGTTACTAAAACTAATATGGCTATCAATATTAGTCCAATTAGCATTAGAATAAGCAATATCATCTACAGAAATACAATTTAAGTTGGGATTTCCGACAGCGTTGAAAAAGGAAAAATTTATATTATTTCCATTTCTTACATCTAAACTCGTTAGTTGATTATTGTAGCAATAAAGATTAATCAAAGCAGTATTATTACTGACATCTAAACTCGTTAGTTGATTTGATTGCAACTCAAATCAGTTAAAGCGGTATTTTGACTTACATCTAAACTCGTTAGTTGATTAATTGCAACCAAACTAGTTAAAGCAGTAAAATCTTCAATTCCTGTTAGGTCGGAAATATTTTGACTATTTACATTTAAAATGGTATACTCCACTAATATTGGAAGTAGTAACATAATCATCATTAGCTATACCATTGCCCATATTCATTAGCTTCTAAATAGGCTTCAAAGTTATCATCAGGAACGTATGTTTGGTGAGTATAGTGAATTTACAGTTACACTACCTACCATCCCACTAGCAGCATGAGAGCCTACTGAACAATCGTAGTTATATGTTCCAGCAACAGTAAATTTATATGCAAAAATAACAGCTCCTAATGTACTAGTTGCTGGAGAATCAAAAGTTACTGGATTATTAAATGGTTGTCCAGTTATAGAATTAATATTTCCATTAACATCGTGATATCCGCCATCATTAATCCAAATTACAGAATCACCAACATCTATAGTTAATGAACTTGGAGTATAGTAATAACTGCCAGTATTAATTGTATAGGTATTTTGTGAATATAATCCAGTATTAATAATAAGAAAAATTGCAAATAATATCTTCTTCATTTTGTAAGTTTTAAACCATCAATTTAAGAAAAAAGTAAATCCTAATTAAAATTAATAGGTGTTAATAGGTAAGTTCACCTATTAAAAAAAAATAATTTACTTTTTTAAGGGATTGGTTGAGTTAAAAATTGTTGTAAATAATATGAAATTAATTATTTCGATAATTTATTAATCAAATCCTCATCTGCTATATTTGGAAGTGTTACTTTAAGTTTTGGATTTCTTTGCATTTCTCTTTTAATAGCAAAAATTGCTTCTTTATTTCTAGCCCAGTTTCGTCTAGCAATTCCATTATTTACATCCCAAAACAACATGTTAGATATCTTTTCTTCAGAATCTTTAGATCCATCAATTGTTAGTCCAAATCCACCATTAATTACTTCACCCCAGCCAACTCCGCCACCATTGTGAATGCTTACCCATGTAGCACCTCTAAAAGAATCTCCAATTACATTTTGAATTGCCATATCTGCTGTAAAGGCTGATCCATCATAAATATTGGAAGTTTCTCTGTATGGTGAATCTGTTCCAGAAACATCGTGGTGATCTCTTCCCAAAATAATTGGTGCAGATATTTCTCCATTTTTAATGGCTTTGTTAAATGCTTTGGCAATTTCAATTCTACCTTCAGAGTCGGCATAAAGAATTCTAGCTTGAGAGCCCACTACCAAATTATTTTCCTGGGCACCTTTAATCCATTGAATATTATCTCTCATTTGTTGCTTTATCTCAACTGGAGCTTTTAAAATTAAAGCTTCCAAAACAGCACAAGCAATTTCATCACTCTTTCTTAAATCAGTGGAATCTCCAGACGAACAAACCCATCTGAATGGACCAAACCCATAGTCAAAACACATTGGACCCATAATATCTTGCACGTAAGATGGATATTTAAAATTAATCCCATCACTTTTCATAACATCAGCACCTGCTCTAGAAGCCTCTAATAGAAATGCGTTTCCGTAATCAAAAAAGTAAGTACCTTTTTGGGTATGTTTTTTAACAGCTGAAGCATGCTTTATAAGAGTTTCTTTAACTTTTTTCTTAAAAAGCTCTGGATTTTTAGTCATTAATTCATTTGATTCCTCAAAGCTTATTCCAGATGGGTAGTAACCACCTGCCCAAGGATTATGTAATGAGGTTTGATCTGATCCAAGCTCAATAAATATATTTTCTTCATCAAACTTTTCCCATACATCTACAATATTTCCACTATAAGCAATGGAAACTATCTCTTTATTTTTTTTAGCTTCTTTAACTCTGGAACAAAGTTTATCAAGATTGTCAATTACTTCATCTACCCAACCTTGTTCATGTCTTTTATAACTGGCTTTTGGATTAATTTCTGCAGTTACAGAAATAACGCCTGCAATATTTCCAGCTTTAGGCTGAGCACCACTCATACCACCTAACCCAGCAGTAACAAACAACTTGCCTTCTGGGCCATTTTCATCAATTTTTCTACAAGCATTAAGTAAAGTGATGGTAGTTCCATGTACAATTCCTTGAGGGCCAATGTACATGTAAGATCCTGCAGTCATTTGACCATATTGTGTAACTCCTAAAGCATTGAACTTCTCTAAATCATTTGGAGTTGAATAATTAGGAATCATCATTCCATTGGTAACTACGACTCTTGGAGCATTTTTATGAGAAGGAAAAAGTCCCATTGGATGACCACTGTACATAGCCAGAGTTTGATCATCTTCCATTTGAGATAAATATTGCATCGTAAGCAAATATTGCGCCCAGTTTTGAAAAACAGATCCATTTCCTCCATAAGTAATTAATTCCTGTGGATGCTGAGCTACAGCTGGATCCAAGTTGTTTTGAATCATTAACATTATTGACTTAGCCTGAGTAGACTTACCTGGATAATCTGTAATTGGCCTTGCAAACATTTCATAATCTGGCTGAAACCTGTACATATATATTCTGCCATAAAGATTTAATTCATCATTAAATTCTGAACCTAATATTTCATGATGTTTAACTGGGAAATAACGAAGTGCATTTTTAAGAGCTAATACTTTTTCATTTTTTGAGAGCAAATCTCTTCTGTTGGGAGCATGACTAATATCGTTTAGTCTTTGTTTAAACTTAGGTAGATTATCAGCAATACCTTGAATAATTGAGTTTTTAAAGCCAGACATTTTAATTATTTATTAAATCCATAGGGACAGTGCTTACATTTGTTTTCACAACAATAACCCCTTTTTTTATGATACTTTTCAGTAAAAACAACCAATCCATCTTCAGAAAAGTAATAATTATCTTCTTTAAGTTTTAGTTTGGAAGAAGTGTCTGTAAAAGATGAACCCATATTACTAATTTAATTATCTATTTAAGAAGAATCTACTTTGTTTTACGTAAATCACACAATAAATTGATTCACATCCACAAA
Organism: Cryomorphaceae bacterium; assembly: GCA_905182525.1. Lineage (GTDB taxonomy): Bacteria > Bacteroidota > Bacteroidia > Flavobacteriales_D > Parvicellaceae > MED-G20. Next base: position 39,147 of record CAJJBV010000004.1, read on the forward strand.
AACAGAAAATAAAATTGCATACATTTACTTTAAATTCTAAAAATACAATATTATTATGTCCCAATACCAAAATAAAATTGATTCTTTTATTGAGGAATTAATGATAAAAGATGGTCATGAACCAGAGTTTATTCAAGCTGTGGAAGAGGTTGTAGAAACCATAATACCTTTTATAGAAAATAACTCAAAATATCATAACACAAAGATTTTAGAAAGAATTGTAGAACCAGAAAGAGTAATTCAGTTTAGAGTGCCTTGGGTTGATGATTCTGGAGAGCCGCAAGTAAATAGAGGATATAGAGTTGAGTTTAATTCGGCTATTGGCCCATACAAAGGAGGATTGAGATTTCATCCCTCTGTTAATCTGTCCATATTAAAATTCTTAGGTTTTGAGCAAATTTTTAAAAACTCTTTGACTACTCTTCCAATGGGGGGTGGTAAAGGTGGCGCTGACTTTAATCCTAAAGGAAAGTCGGATAATGAAGTAATGAAATTTTGCCAATCATTCATGACGGAATTATCAAGACATATAGGGCCTAATACAGATGTTCCAGCAGGAGACATTGGAGTTGGTGGACGTGAAATAGGGTACATGTTTGGCCAATATAAAAGATTGAGAAACGAATTTACAGGAGTTTTAACTGGCAAGGGAATTAATTGGGGTGGATCATTAATTAGACCTGAAGCTACGGGTTATGGCGTAGTTTATTTTGCAGAAAAAATGTTGAACACTAAAGGAGATGATTTTAAAAATAAAAAAGTTGCTATTTCTGGTTCTGGAAATGTAGCTCAGTTTTCATGTGAAAAATGTATTCAACTTGGTGCTAAAGTTGTTACTCTAAGTGACTCTAAAGGTTATATTTATGATTCAGAAGGTATTGATCAAGAAAAGTTATCGTGGATAATGAATTTAAAAAATGTTGAAAGAGGAAGAATTTCTCAATACACTAAAAAATATCCGAATGCTACTTTTCATGAAGGTGAAAAGCCATGGGATGTTTCAGTTGATTTGGCTTTACCATGTGCAACACAAAATGAATTAAATGAAGAGCATGCTGAATTACTTGTGAAAAATGGATGTATAGCTATTGTTGAAGGCGCAAATATGCCTTGTACGCCCGAAGCAATTTCAGTTTTTACAGAAAATAAAATACTTTTTTCACCTGGAAAAGCATCAAATGCGGGTGGAGTTGCAACCTCTGGTTTAGAAATGTCGCAAAACTCACTTAGATATAATTGGACTAGAGAAGAAGTTGACTCTAAACTACATAATATAATGCTTGAAATTCACCAACAATGTGTGAAATATGGCAAACAAAGTGATGGCTATATAGACTATGTAAAGGGTGCTAATATTGCAGGTTTCGTAAAAGTTGCAGATGCAATGATTGATCAAGGAATGGTTTAAAATGTACGGATTAATCAAAGACCAACTTACTAAAGAGCTTTCAGAAATTGAATCTTCTGGATTGTTTAAAAATGAAAGAGTTATCACAACTTCTCAAGGTGCAAGTGTACATGTTGAAGGGGGTGGTGAAGTTGTAGTTATGTGCGCTAACAACTATTTAGGCCTGTCTAATAATATAGACGTGGTAAATGCTGCAAAATCAGCTTTAGAAACCCACGGATTTGGAATGTCATCTGTTAGATTTATTTGTGGTACTCAAGATATTCATAAAGAGCTAGAAAAGAGAATTGCTGATTTTTATAAAACAGAAGATACAATATTATATGCAGCAGCATTTGATGCTAACGGAGGATTATTTGAACCATTATTTGGGCCTGAAGATGCAATTATTTCCGATGAGTTAAATCACGCCTCCATAATTGATGGAGTTAGATTGTGTAAAGCCAAAAGATTTCGTTATAAACATAGCGATATGAGTGATTTGGAAACTCAACTTAAAGATGCTCAGGGATTAAGAAATAAAATTATAGTAACTGATGGTGTTTTTTCTATGGATGGAGATATTGCCAAAATGGACCAAATATGTGATTTAGCCGACAAGTATAATGCCATGGTAATGACAGATGAATGCCACTCTGCAGGATTCATTGGCAAAACTGGCAGGGGAGTTCCAGAATATCATAATGTAATGGACAGAGTAGATATTATAACTGGAACGTTAGGTAAGGCCTTGGGTGGAGCTATGGGAGGCTATACCACTGGTAAAAAAGAAGTTATCGAAATGTTAAGGCAAAAATCAAGACCATATTTATTTTCTAATTCTTTAGCACCTTCAATTGTTGGAGCTGCAAATAAAGTTTTTGAAATAATTAGTGATAATACAGAGCTAAGAGATCGATTAGAAAAAAATACAAAATATTTTAAAAGTAAAATAATTGCCGCTGGATTTGAAGTTAAAGATGGTGATTCTCCTATAGTTCCAATAATGTTGTACGATGCCTCTCTTTCTCAAAAATTTGCTAATTTACTACTTAAAGAAGGTGTTTATGCTGTTGGATTCTTTTATCCAGTAGTGCCAAAAGGCAAAGCCAGAATTAGGACTCAAATATCAGCGGCACACACACTAGTTCATTTAGACAAAGCAGTGAATGCTTTCATTAAAGTGGGTAAAGAATTAAAGGTGATTTAATAAACCAATTTAAAAAGTTGACAAGTCGATTGTTAGTATGGAAATTATATCATATCTTTGCACCCCAATAAACTAATAAGATTATAAACGTGAGTCATTTAAGTTATAAAACGATATCTGCTAACAGTGAAACTGTAAACAAGCAATGGTTATTGATAGACGCAGAGGGACAGCCATTAGGTCGTTTGTCTAGTAAAATAGCCAAATTTATAAGAGGAAAACACAAAGTAGATTATACACCACATGTAGATTGTGGAGATAATGTAATTGTAATTAATGCTGAAAAAGTAACCTTATCCGGAAATAAATGGGAGAATAAGGAATACATTAGACATACTGGATACCCAGGTGGACAAAGATCAATGACTGCAGCTTCTTTATTAAAAAAGTTCCCAGAAAGATTAGTTGAAAAAGCAGTAAAAGGAATGTTGCCTAAAAATAAGCTAGGAAAAAAATTATTTGGAAATCTTCATGTATTTGTTGGAGAGACTCACGATAAAGAAGCCCAAAAACCAAAAAAAGTAGAATTTAATTAATTATTTAATGTCGATAATCAACAAATTAGGAAGAAGAAAATCTTCAGTAGCAAGAATTTACCTTAAAAGTGGTAAAGGAAAAATCACCATCAATAAAAGAGATCATAAAGAATATTTTAGCACTGATGTTCTTCAGTATAAAATTTCGCAGCCATTTGAACTAACTGGAACAAAAGGAAAATACGATGCTACTATAAATGTTAAAGGTGGAGGAAATACTGGTCAAGTTGAAGCAATAAGACTAGCAATATCAAGAGCTTTAGTTGAAATTAATGCTGATTATAAACCTCTTCTAAAAGCGGAAGGCCTAATGACAAGAGATCCAAGAATGGTAGAGAGAAAGAAACCTGGTCAACCTAAAGCAAGAAAGCAATTTCAATTTAGTAAAAGATAAAATTTTAAAAATATGCACTAGGGTGCATAGTTTAGTATCTAAGGTATGTAGATCATAATTATGCTACTATATATCTGCTGATTAATAATAACAGTAAAAAGAAAGTAAACAATATGACAAAAGTAACTTTTGAACAAATGCTTCATGCTGGAGTGCATTTCGGACATTTAAAAAGAAAGTGGAATCCAAGTATGTCCCCATACATTTTTGACGAAAAAAAAGGAATCCATGTAATTGATTTAAATAAAACATTAGTTAAACTACAAGATGCTTCTAATGCAGTAAATCAAATCGCCAAATCTGGCAGAAAAATTCTCTTTGTAGCTACAAAAAAACAAGCTAAGGAAATAATATCTACCAAAGTTTCTGAAGTTAATATGCCATTTGTAACTGAAAGATGGCCTGGAGGAATGCTTACTAATTTTAAGACCACTCGTAAAACCATCAAAAAAATGACTTCTATAGATAAAATGATGAAAGATGGTACTGCAAATCATTTATCTAAAAGAGAAAGATTACAATTAACTAGACAAAGAGATAAAATTGATAAGATTTTTGGAAGTATTTCGGATATGAATAGACTTCCAGCAGCAATTTTCATAGTAGATGTTAAAAAAGAACATATTGCTGTCGCAGAAGCTAAAAATTTAAATATTCCGATTTTTGCCATGGTTGATACTAATTCGAGTCCAGAAGGAATAGACTTTATTATCCCTTCTAATGATGACGCAACTAAATCTATTGACTTGATAATAACAAATCTTTGTGATTCTATTAAGGAAGGATTAGGTGAAAGAAAAGAAACTAAAGATAAAATTGCCCAGGAAAAAGCTGCTAGAGATGCTAAAAATGAAGCTGAAAAAATCAGTAAAGAAGATAATCAAGAGAAAGAAGAAGTAAAATCGTAAATCATAATTAGAATGAGTATTACCGCTAAAGACGTTAATGAGTTAAGAAAAAAGACTGGTGCAGGCATGATGGACTGTAAAAAAGCTTTAACTGAATCAAACGGAGATATGGAACAGGCTATAGATTTTTTAAGGAAAAAAGGTCAAAAAATAGCTGCTAAAAGAGGGGATAGAGACGCTAAAGAGGGACTAGTTATTGCTAAATCTGCAAATGGAATAGGATATTTAATATGCCTTAATTGTGAAACAGACTTTGTTGCTAAAAACGACGAATTTATTAAACTAGTACATTTTTTTATAGATCAAGCCTTAGAAAACAATGTTTCATCATTAGATGAATTATTGAAAATGAACTATCTAGAATCTGGATTAACCATTGCTGAAAAAATTGTAGAACAAAGTGGTGTTATTGGTGAAAAAATAGAAATTTCATATTTTGAGAAAATAGATGCTGTTAAAGTTGTAGCTTACAATCACCCAGGTAATCAGATAGCTTCATTAGTAGGATTAACTTTAGATGCTGAGGAAATTGGAAAACAAGTCGCAATGCAAGTTGCTGCAATGAATCCAATTGCTTTAGACCAAGATTCTGTTTCACAAGATGTTATTGATAGAGAAATTGAAGTTGGGAAGGATTTAGCTATCCAAGAAGGAAAGCCAGAAGATATGGCTGAAAAGATTGCCAAAGGAAGATTAAACAAATTCTTCAAAGAAACTACTCTTGTTAATCAAGCATTTATAAGAGATAATAAAAAATCTGTTGGTCAGTTTCTTAAAGAAAGTGATCCTGATTTAATGGTGACTAACTTTAAAAGATATTCATTATCAATTTAATTTTGTTAATTTAATTAGAGAGCTTTAAGCTCTCTTTTTTTTGCTTTAATAATAAATTATGAAATACAGAAGAATTTTACTAAAACTAAGTGGAGAAGCTCTAATGGGAGACAAACAGTTTGGCATTGATAATAATAGATTAATGCAATACGCTAATGACATTAAAGAAATTTCACAAATGGATGTAGAAATTGGAATTGTAATAGGTGGAGGAAATATTTTTAGAGGAGTTCAGGCAGAAAAAGGAGGCATGGATAGAACTCAGGGAGACTATATGGGCATGTTAGCTACAATGATAAATAGCATGGCTCTACAATCAGCTCTTGAATCATTAGGGCTAGTCACGAGATTACAATCAGCAATAGAAATGAATCAAATTGCTGAGCCATATATTAAAAGAAAAGCAGTAAGACATTTAGAGAAAAGAAGAATTGTAATTTTTGGTGCTGGAACTGGCAATCCATTTTTTACCACTGATTCTGCAGCTTCGTTAAGAGCTATAGAAATAGACTCAGACGTGATTCTTAAAGGAACAAGAGTAGATGGTGTATATAGTTCTGATCCAGAGAAAAACCCAAATGCAACTAAGTTTGATACAATAACTTTTGATGAGGCATATGATAAAAAACTAAAAATAATGGATATGACTGCTTTTACCTTATGTAAGGAGAATCAAATCCCTGTTATAGTTTTTGACATGAATTGCCCTGGTAATTTAAAAAAAGTTATATTAGGTGATAAGATTGGAACCTTAGTTACAATAAATTGATTTTGTCATGGATGAAGTTAAAATTATTTTAGAGGAAGCAGAGATAGGAATGAATAAATCTGTTTCTCACTTAAATATAGAATTAAGCAAAGTTAGAGCAGGTCGTGCTAACCCATCAATGCTAGATACAGTTATGGTTGATTACTATGGATCACCAACTTTATTATCTCAAATAGGAAATGTAAGTACACTTGATTCAAGAACTTTAACTATTCAACCATGGGAAAAACCAATGCTTGATGAAATAACAAAAGCTATAATTAATGCCAACTTAGGTCTTAATCCTCAAAATAATGGCGAAGTAATAATTATTTCAGTACCTGTCTTAACCGAAGAAAGAAGAATAGATCTTGTAAGAAAAGCTAAATCCGAGGGGGAACATGCCAAAGTCAGTATTAGATCACAAAGAAAAGATGCAAATGACATGGTTAAGAGTCTAAAAGATGAGGGTTTAAGCGAAGACGGAATCAAAGAATCTGAGGAAAACATTCAGAAATTAACGGACTCTTTCACTAAGAAAGTAGACGAATTAATAGCCGTAAAAGAAGCGGATATTATGAAAGTTTAATTAGGTTTTTCATCTTTTATGCTTGATAATTAGGAATTTATCAAAAATATCTTGAGTTTTGCAGCTATTTGCAAATTATAAATATATAAATTAACTATTATGAAAAAGTTTTGGATTTTACCCGTTACAGCATTAATGATATCTTGTGGTGCTGCTACAGAAGAAGCTCCTGCTGCAGAACCTGTTGAAGAGGTTGCTCCAGTTGAAGAGGTTGCTCCAGTTGAAGAAGTTGTTGCTGACTCTACAATGGAAGAAGTTGTTGCTGACTCTACAATGGAAGAAGCTCCAGCAATGGAAGAAGCTACCGAAGAATAAGTATCAAGAATAATATAATTCTAATGGAATTTATTTAAAAGCCCTTAATTGGGCTTTTTTTTATGCCCAGACTTTTGATCCTTCAGAGCAATTCCGACATATTTCAATTTCTTTTCTATCTAAAAATATTTGTTTTCTGAAATTATTATAATAATTACTAAACCAAACTTTTTTAAAACTATCATTTTCTAAGTTTCCTAAAGTATGTCTTGCATCTTTATCAAAACAACAAGGAACTACACCACCTTTTGAGGTTATAACTGCACTGCTCCACATTCTCCAGCAATGGTTATAGAATTTATTTTTGATTTTATACTTGCCATTTTTTAATTTAACATAGCGAGAGTAATTTTCGTTATCTGGTATTAACTCATTGCCATCCTCATAATTATATAATTGAGCAGTCTTAAATCTTAATTCATCTACTCCAATTTCATTAGCTAAAATTTTCATTTCTTCAATTAGATGCTCATTAGTTCTTACAACAAGGAATTGAAAAATTATGTGAGGATATTGACTATTTAATTTTTTTTTCCAACGTAAAATATTTTTTGTTCCTTCAATTACTTTATTGTAATTCCCTTTTTTACGATATATCTCGTATGTTTCTTGACTGTTTCCATCAATAGAAATTATTAATCTTTTTAGCCCTGAATCAATTGTTTTTTTACAGTTTTTATCGTTTAAAAAATGACCATTAGTGGACGTAGAACAAAATATTTTTTTTGATGTTGCATATTGTACAAAATCAAAAAAGTTTTTATTAATAAAAGGCTCACCTTGAAAATAATAATTTATGTAAGTTAAATTTTCAGAAAGTTCGTCAATTATTTTTTTATTTAGTGACATTGATAGATTCCCGATTTTTCTTGTGAATTCTTTTAGACCACTTGGGCATTCAGGGCAACCAAGATTACAGGAGGTTGTAGGCTCAATACTTAAAGCCATTGGAAGACCATAAACTTTAGAAGATTTAAAAATTCTAGATTTTATAAAACTAAAGTAAAGCTTAAAAATATTTACTATTCTTTTTATAGATGAAAATCTAATTAAGGCTATTAATTCTGATCTGTGCATTTGTTTTTCTAAAATTAGTAAAATCCTTTATTCTAATAGCCTTTAACTTCTCTATTAATTCATAACTTAGCTTTAAATTAATTATTTTAAGATGTGGAAGAATATATCTAGAATTATTCTTGGTAATAGAATTTTAATTGTTGTTTTAATATTATTAATAACAATATTCTTCGGTTTTTTTGCTACTAAAATAAGATTGCAATATCAGTTAAATAAACTTTTACCTGAAAACGATCCAGTTTATATTGCATATGAAAATTTCAAATCAAATTTTGGTCAAGATGGTTTAATGCTAGTAATAGCAACTACCGAACCTGATTTTTATACTACTGATAAATTTAACGCATGGCTCGAGATGGCTGATAGCATTAAAAACGTTAAAGTATTAGTTAGAGAAAATGATACTAGCTACTATAAATACGCAATTGACTCAGTATTTTCTGAGGGGCATCTTTATAATATAGTTAAAAATAAAAAGTTTAAAAAATTTGATTTAGTTCAAATAATTGATAATTATCCTTTGAGTCAGCAAAAAATTGATAGCATACATAAGGTTATAAGCGATCTTACTTTTTATGAAAATATTGTCTATAAAAAATCTAGTGATTTACACCTAATGATGTTGTTTATCAATAAAGATGTATTTAATTCTAAGTCAAGAGGAACTTTAATTACTGATGTTCATAAAATTGCTAATTCTTACAATCATTTATTTAAAAATTGGAAATTTTCTGGGCTTCCATTTATAAGATCATACATTATGACAATTGTTAAGTCTGAGCTAACATTATTTGTGCTATTGGCCCTATTTGTAACTTCAGCCCTTTTATTTCTATTTTTTAGGTCTTTTAAAGTTGTTATAATTTCTTTAGTTGTTGTAATTGTAGGAGTTATCTGGTCCATGGGGATCATAGGTTTTTTGGATTATGAGTTAACATCTTTAACAGCTTTAATTCCTCCATTAATTATTGTTATTGGAATTCCTAATTGTATTTACCTAATAAATAAGTACCAACAAGAGTATAAAAATCATGGAGATAAGTTTAAAGCATTAGATAAAATTATTCAAAAAGTAGGAAATGCAACTTTTTTAACTAATGCAACTACTGCATTGGGATTCGGAACTTTTGTGTTCACTAATTCTTCAATTATGATAGAATTTGGATTAATATCATTTATAAATATTCTTTGTATTTTTATTATTAGCATTTGTTTAGTTCCAATTATTTATAGCTATTTACCACCTCCAAAGAATAAACACACAAAGCATTTAGATAGAAAATGGATTTTCAATTTTGTAAATACGTTAGTAATTTTTTCTTCTAATTATAGAAAACAAGTATATATAATTACATTAATTTTTTTAGGTTTAGGATTCTATGGTATTAGTTTAATGCATACAACTGGAAATTTTACAGATGATTTTCCTAAAAATGGACAAATAGTAAAGGACTTGAAGTTTTTTGAAAAGGAGCTCAATGGATTATTACCATTTGAAATAGTTCTTTCTTATAAGGATACCGTTTACAAAAACTTTTCTAACATAGCAAAAATTCAAGACCTTCAAGAATCTTTAAAATCAGAAAAATATTTATCCAAATCACTTTCAATTGTAGATGCGATGAAATTTATATCTCAGTCCTATTCTAATGGTAAAAAGTCTAAATATGATTTAGATTTTAGTAAGTCCAAAGACCAAAAGTATTTTTCAAGGATAATTAAGTCAAAGTATTTTAAAAATACTTTCGATAAATCAAAAATAGATAATAGTAATGGTTTTGTAAGTAGTTTTCTTGATTCTACTCACTTAACTACCAGGATAACACTTCAAATTGCAGATATTGGAACTGCATCAATGGATAGTCTTATTTCAAGAATAAACTATAAAATTGATAGTATAATTAATCCTGAGCAATTTCTTTATGAAACTGCCAAGAACCAAAATAATCTAAATTCTATATATAAATCAAATAAAATAATAAGGTTTAGGGTTAAAAAAAAATTAACAAACGGGGATCTTATTTCATCTAATAATTTCCCATCTTCTATTAATTCTATTGATAGTTTATATGGAAATAAAGCTTTTAATAACGCTATTGTAGAATCAGTAGCTTCACTAAAGGTTAATTCTGATATTACAGGTTCAGGCGTGTTATTTACTAAAGGAACAACATACATGATTAAAAATTTATTTGTAAGCTTAATGTTGGCAATCATTATTATTGCTTTAATAATGTCTTTTTTATTTAAGTCAGTTAAAATGGTATTAGTATCCTTACTTCCAAACCTTCTCCCTTTGGTTTTTACTTCTGCATTAATGGGATATTTTGGTATCGCTATAAAGCCATCAACTATTTTAGTTTTTAGTATTGCTTTTGGAATTTCTATCGATGACACGATTCATTTCTTAGCTAAATATAGACAAGAGCTAAAAACAAAAAATATATCTAGTGCTGTTGAAACTTCAATTAAGGAGACAGGTGTTAGTATGATATACACATCTATAATTTTATTTTTTGGATTCTCAATTTTTTCAGCTTCAGAATTTGGAGGAACCCAAGCACTTGGTATTTTAATTTCTTTAACATTATTTGTAGCAATGCTAACGAACTTAATTTTATTACCATCACTTCTTTTAACTTTAGAAAAAATGGTAATCACTAAAAATTTTAAAAATTCGGAGGATTATTTTTATGATGATTCCGATATAGAACTTGAAAAATTATAATTTATGAAAGGAATTATTTTAGCAGGTGGCTCAGGAACTAGATTGCATCCACTAACCTTAGCTGTAAGTAAACAATTAATGCCAGTTTACAATAAACCAATGATTTACTATCCACTTTCAACACTCCTAAACGCGGGGATAAGAGAAGTGTTGTTTATTACTACCCCCAATGATCAGCCATTATTTAAGCATCTTCTAGGGGATGGCTCTAAACTTGGATGTAGATTTGAATACCAAATTCAACAAGAACCTAACGGTTTAGCTCAAGCTTTTGTAATTGGAAAACAGTTTATAGGAAAGGATAAAGTTGCCTTAATATTAGGAGATAATATATTTTTTGGAACTGGAATGGGTGAAAAATTAGTAAGTTCTAGTGATCCTGAAGGAGGGTTAATTTTTGCCTACAGAGTAAACGACCCCAAAAGATATGGTGTTGTAGAATTTGACGAAAATGGCACAGCTATTTCTATTGAAGAGAAGCCCACATCTCCAAAATCAAATTATGCTGTTCCTGGCTTATACTTCTATGATAATGAGGTTATAAAAATTGCTGAAAATTTAAAGCCAAGTAAAAGAGGAGAATACGAAATAACTGATATAAACAAAGAATACTTGAAGTCTGGCAATTTAAAGGTCACTACTTTGCCTAGAGGAGTCGCATGGCTAGATACGGGTACTTTTACATCATTAATGCAAGCGTCTAATTTTGTTCAAACAATAGAAGAAAGACAAGGTTTTGGAGTTGGTTGTATTGAAGCTGTTGCTCATTCTAACGGATATATTAATGACGAGAAACTAAAAGAGTTAGCTATTCCTTTGTTGAAAAGTGGATACGGTAATTATTTAATGAGTTTAATTGATTGAAAATACTCTATGTTAATTCGTTATAAAGATATTATTGATAAAGAATTAGACGTTTTCAGTAAAAAACTTCCATCAATTTCAATTTATGATCCAATAAAATATATCATAAATAACGGCGGAAAAAGATTTAGATCTTCACTTACTTTATTTTCTACGGATTTATTTTCAAATAATCCATTATTATCAATAAATGAAGCTTTAGCAATTGAACTGTTTCATAATTTCACATTAATCCATGATGATATAATGGATCAAGCTCCATTAAGAAGAAATCAACCATCAATTCATAAAAAATGGAATTCTAATATTGCAATTCTTTCTGGGGATCTCTTATATGCAGTTGTTAATAGCATTTTGTCAAAATCTCCCTCTCAATCGGTTGAAACTAATATGCTTTTTCAAAAAACTGCAATTCAAGTTTGTGAAGGACAATCATTAGATATGGAATTTGAAAAATCAGAGTCTGTTACTATTCTGATTATATAGAAATGATACAACTTAAAACTGCAGTTTTAGTGGCTTGCTCTTTAAAAATGGGATCAATAATCGGCGGGGCTTCTAAAGAAGATTCTAATTTATTATATGATTTTGGATTGTACTTAGGAACCGCCTTTCAAATTCATGATGATATTTTAGATGTATTTCCAAATGAAGACAATTTTGGGAAGCAAGTAGGGGGAGATATTATTGAAAAAAAGAAGACAATTTTATTTATAGATTTTTTAAATAAATCGACTTCAAAGGAGCGAATATTAGTTGATCAAATTCTTAGAGATAATAAATTAGATAATGAAATAAAAGTTGCCAAGGTTAAAGAGCATTTTATTAAATACTCCGTATTGAAAGTAGCTGAAGATCACAAAAATAAATTCTATAATAAAGCTATTAGAAGTATTAAAAGTTTAAGTATTTCAAACAAAAAAAAGCAATTAATAGAAGGATTTGCAATTGATTTAATGAATAGAAAATTTTAGGAATAAATTTCTCTTAGTGCATCTTCTATTTTTTCATACTTAAATTTAAATCCTGTATCCTTAATTTTCTTGTTAGATACTTTTACGCCTTTAAGTATGGTGTCTGACATTTCACCGTATAAAAATTTAAGAACAAAACTTGGAACATTTGGCAACCAAATTTTTTTATTTAGTTCTTCTCCAATTTTCATTGTAAGATTTCGATTATCAATAAAATCTCCTGAGACAGCATTAAAAGTACCAGAAATATTTTTCTTCAAAATTGCTTCGAAGAATAAATTAACCGCATCCTCAATATGAATCCACGGCATGTACTGTTTGCCATCACCTAATGGGGATCCCAAGCTATTTTTTACCATATTAGCTATTCTTGGTAAAGCTCCGTGATTTTCATCTAAAATAACCCCAAGTCTAAATTTAACAGTTCTTGTAATTGGCTTAAATTGATCAACTGCATTTTCCCATTGTTTACAACAGTTTCCCATGAAATCTTCAAAGGCTTGATCTTCTTCTGTGAAAATTTTGTCACTTACTTGGGCTCCATATATGCCAACTGCAGATGCAGATATAAATGCTGATATATTTAGCTTTAAAGTAGAAATTTTTGAATGTAAGAGTCTAGATGTCAAAACTCTACTTTTAACTATAATTTTCTTCCTTTTTTTTGTCCATGCTTTTTCTGCAATTCCCGCGCCAGCAAGATGCACAATATGAGTTACCTCTTTAAAACAATTTTCATCAATTTCATTTTTTCTCCAGTCCCATAAATAATTTTTTACGTCATTTTTTGAACTTTTATTTCTTGTTAAATGAACAACTTCAATATTGTTATTTAATAACTTTTTTGTAAGTGCAGTGCCTAACAACCCAGATCCACCCGTAATTAAAACTTTCATCTTTTTAAAATTACATTTAAGAATTAACTTCCATCGTATTGTTTAGTTTGAATATGATAAAAGAATAATACAAAACTATATAATTTATTATCCAGTTAATTTTCTCCAAAGTTCTTAAAAGAAACTTCTTTTCAGTTATTATTAAACCTATTTATTTTGCATATTTGCTAGTATAATGGCACTAGATCAGTTTTCTTTTTTAAACAGCATTGATATTGACTATATCGATGAGCTTCATCAAAGATATTTAGTTGATAAAAGATTAGTTGAACCAAGTTGGCAAAGTTTTTTTGATGGATATGAGTTTTCTAAGTTTAATTATGAGCAGGTTGACCAAATACCTATTAATGTTCTTAAAGAATTTAGAGTAATTAATTTAATAAATGCTTATCGCTCTAGGGGCCATTTATTTACTAAGACAAATCCAGTTCGAGATAGAAGAAAATATAATCCTACTCTAGAAATAAAGAATTTCGGATTAGACAATGAAGATTTGTTGACAGTTTTTCAAGCTAGTGAACAAGTAGGTTTAGATCCCTGTACGTTAAATGATATAATTATTCATTTAGAACAGACTTATTGCCAGTCAATAGGAATTGAGTATCAATATATTCGCCATCCAGAAAGAGTGGAGTGGATAAGAAAAAACATTGAGTTAAAAAATAGACCTCAGTTTTCTAAAGACCAAAAAAAACATATTCTACATAAGCTAAACCAAGCAACAGTTTTTGAGCAGTTCTTACAAAAAAAGTTTGTTGGACAAAAAAGATTTTCCATTGAAGGAGCAGAGTCGTTAATTCCTGCTTTAGATGTTTTAATTGAAAACGGTTCTAATTTAGGTTTAAAAGAATTTGTTGTTGGAATGGCCCATAGGGGAAGGCTAAATGTTTTAGCTAATATTTTCAACAAAACCTACGATAAAATTTTTAGTGAATTTGATGGCAAAGAATATGATGACGAAGTTCTTTTTGATGGAGACGTTAAATATCATTTAGGTATAACTTCAGAAATTGAGACAGATAATGGGAACAATGTTAAAATTACGCTATCTCCTAATCCATCCCACTTAGAAGCTGTTGACCCAGTTGTAGAAGGAATTACAAGATCAAAAATTGATCGTGAGTTAAATGGAGATGAAAAGAAAATACTACCTATTTTAATTCATGGAGATGCTGCTATTGCAGGTCAGGGAATTGTTTATGAAGTTATCCAGATGGCACAGTTAAAAGGATACAGAACGGGTGGAACTCTTCACATAGTTATAAATAATCAAGTTGGTTTTACTACAAATTATTTAGATGCTAGATCAAGTACCTACTGTACAGATATTGCAAAATCTACATTGTGTCCAGTATTTCACGTAAATGGCGACGACATAGAAGCTGTCGTTCAAACGCTAGACATCGCACTTAGATACAGACAGGAGTTTTCTAGGGATGTTTTTGTCGATTTATTATGTTACAGAAAGTATGGCCACAATGAAGGAGATGAGCCTAAATTCACACAACCTAAGCTATATAAAATAATTGCAAATCATCCAAATCCAAGAGAGATTTATCTTAAGAAATTAATTGATGAAAATGTAGTGAATATTGAAGAGGGGAATCAAATGGAAAAAGAATTTGATGACATGCTTCAGGAGCGTTTAAATGATGCTAAACAAATTCAAAAGGCAAAGATCACCAACTTTCTAGAGGATGTCTGGATCGGTTTTAGAAAATCGTCACCTAAAGATTTTGAAAATTCACCATTAACAAGTGTAAAAGAAAGTAAGTTACTTGAACTAGCTAAAAAAATGAATTCTCTTCCAGAGGGTAAAAAATATTTTAGAAAGATTGTCAAGTTATTTGATGATCGATTAAAAATGTTAGAGTCTGATAAGTTAGATTGGGCCATGGGAGAACTATTGGCCTATGCAACTTTACTTGATGAAGGTAATTCCATTAGGATTTCTGGACAAGATGTAGAAAGAGGAACATTTTCTCATAGACATGCAGTTGTTAAAACAGAAGATGATGAAGAGGAAGTTGTTCCTTTGAATTTATTAAGTGATCATCAAGGGAAATTTGAAATTTACAATTCTCTTCTTTCAGAGTATGCAGTTTTAGGTTTTGATTATGGATATGCTTTTAATACACCCAATGGTTTAACTATTTGGGAAGCTCAGTTTGGTGATTTTTTCAACGGAGCTCAAATAATAATAGATCAGTTTCTAAGTGCAGCAGAAGACAAGTGGGGAACACCTAACGGCTTAGTTATGCTACTTCCTCATGGTTATGAAGGAATGGGCTCAGAACACTCATCAGCTAGAATAGAACGATTTTTACAGCTATGTGCCGAAGAAAATTTTCAAGTTGCTAATTGTACAAATCCTGCTAATTATTTTCATCTTTTAAGAAGGCAAATGGCGAGGCCTTTTAGAAAACCTTTAGTAGTTTTTACACCTAAAAAACTATTGAGATATCATAGAGCAGTTTCTTCCATTAAAGAAATGTCAAATGGATCTTTTAAGGAAGTAATTGACGATTCTACAGCAATAGTATCTAAAATAAAAAAGGTAGTAATTTGCTCAGGTAAATTTTATTACGATTTAATTGAGCATTACGAAACATTAAAACTAGAAAATATTGCATTTGTTAGATTAGAACAGCTTTATCCTTTTCCAGATTTACAATTAAAAGCTATTGTAGATAAATACGGAAATGAATGTAAGTATTTATGGGCTCAAGAAGAACCTGAGAATATGGGGCCATGGTCTTACATATTAAGAAAGTGGAAACATTCAAATATCACCTGTTTTTCTCGAGAAGAATCTGGAAGTCCTGCCTCTGGTTCACCAAAAGTATTTGAGAGAAGACACCAAGAAATTATTAACAAAGTAATGTCATATTCATAAAAATAAAATTATGTCAATATTAGAAATGAAAGTTCCAAGTCCTGGAGAATCTATAACAGAAGTAGAAATTGCAGAATGGATGGTTGAAGATGGAGATTATGTAGAAAAAGATCAAACTATAGCTGAGGTTGATTCTGACAAAGCTACTCTTGAACTACCTGCAGAAGAGGCTGGAATAATTACTTTAAAAGCAGAAATGGGAGATGTAGTTGCGGTAGGTCAAGTAGTATGTCTAATTGATACAGCTGCTTCTAAACCAGAAGGCGGTAAATCTTCTAGCGATGCTAAATCCGAACCAAAAAACACAGCTCCATCACCTGACCCAGTAAGTTCACCTTCTAATCAAGAAAAAACTTACGCATCGGGACATCCAAGTGTAGCAGCCAAAAAAATTATTGTAGAAAATAATATTCAAGTAGAGCATATTGACGGAACAGGAAAAGGAGGCAGAATAACAAAGCAAGACATTCTTCAATTATTAGCTTCTTTACCTGAAGAAGGCAACAGGAAAAGTGAGATACGTAAGTTGAGTATGCTTAGAAGAAAAATTGCTTCTAGATTAGTAACTGTAAAGAATGAAACGGCCATGCTTACTACTTTTAATGAAGTAGATATGAAACCAATTATGGATTTGAGAGCAAAATACAAAGATGCTTTTAAAGAAAAATACGGAGTAGGTTTAGGATTTATGTCCTTTTTTACCCATGCTTGTACTATTGCTTTAAAAGAATTTCCAACCGTTAATTCTATGATAGATGGCGACCATATGATATCGTATAATTTTAACGATGTTGGAATTGCTGTAAGTACAGAAAAAGGATTGATGGTTCCTGTACTTAGAAATGCAGATGAAATGAATTTATTGGAAATAGAATCTAAAATTAAAGAACTCGCAATTAAAGCTAGAGATGGTAAAATTTCAATTGAAGAAATTACAGGCGGAACGTTTACCATTACTAATGGTGGTGTATTTGGCTCTATGCTTAGCACCCCAATAATTAACCCTCCTCAATCTGCAATTTTGGGTATGCATAATATTGTTCAAAGACCAGTTGCTATTGATGGAAAAGTAGAAATAAGACCAATTATGTATTTAGCGCTTTCTTATGATCATAGAATAATTGACGGAAAAGACAGTGTTGGCTTTTTAGTAAAGGTTAAAGAAGTACTAGAAAACCCTGAAGAATTAGTTTTTGGGGGTAAGGATCCTCAGAAAATTCTGATGAATTATTAATTTTTTTTACTCGTCAATTAGAATATTATCAATTTCCCAGGTTGCTCCACTAGAATTTGTTCCAGTATATTTAAATGCAATTGTTGTTGTAGGGGAAATAAATTGTGTTAAATCAATATTTCCGCTAGATACAAAATCCCAATCTCCCGAATCAACATCCCAATTTGGAACATAATTGGTAAGATCAATCCATGTACCCTGTTGTGATGGATTACTTACCCCATCATAATCACTAGAAATAAATAATTCTAACCTTGGTCCAGGCTCGTACTGAACTACATTATCAAATGATAAGAAAGGTGAGCTAGTTGAAGTTAAATCAACAGCAGGAGAAACCATCCAACTTTCACACGCATAATTTTGAAAAATACTAACATCAAAATTTCCAGCAGATGCAACATTTCCTCCAAATATTTCCCATTCCCCCCAATTTTCAGTTGTTGTTGTTCCTGTCCAAAAACTTTTCCAATTTCCAGATGTTATAGAACCATCATTAAAATCTTTTAACAAGAACCACTTCCAGAACCACCGCCACCGGAAGAGCCGTTACATCTAGCTGAATCTAATTTCACTTCATTAATATCTCTTATAACGAATTGTTTTTCAGAATTATATATAGTGAATATTCCAATTACTGAACCTTTCCCAGATGGTAGAGTATCGTCAGCAAAATTTGCATATCCACTTGTTCTTACAGAAATAGTATTTCCATTACAGTCAGAAAGAATTCTAGAACCTGTAGTTAGATTAATTGCATCAGCATAAGTCATTCCCATTTCAGTAAATTCAACATCATTTAATTTAACTAATCTACTTTGATCCTCATTTATACTAAGCTGATTTATAGAAGACTCGAAAGGCTCAACAAACTTTTCTGTCGCAATTTTAACTACTTGTTGATCAACATCTATATTATCTAATTGAATAAGATCGCCATATTCACTCATAGTAACATCTTTAACATTTATTCGAATACTATCCCCTATGTATAGTCCTCCAGAAGCTTTTAGTTGAATTTTTATTGCGCCACTTAAATCTTCCATATAAATTTCTTTATAAAAAGCACCATTGGTTTCTTCTGTTGTTATATTTCCAACAATACTGTAATTACTGTCAATTACAGTTACAGATCCTGTAAACATATCTTTTAAGTCACCTATAGATATTATTTCACCAACAGGGACTTCATTAGCCGGTGGATTATCATATTTTTTATTGCAAGAAAATTGTAATGATATTACAGTTAGTATTAAAATTATATTTTTCATTCTTTTCATTTTTTTAAAATAAATAACTCACCATTAAAAAGTAGGTTCTACCATACATGTAGCCATATTTATTGGGGAATCTTTGAATATTTGAAGCGTCGTAACGTAATTGTTCAAACCCGCCAGTTTTGAAAGAAGTATTATCTAGTAAATTATTAACGTTAAGTCCTAATCTTATATAACTGTTGTTTTTATAAATTTTCCAGCTTTTTCCACAAAAAAGGTTAACAGCGTTTCCATCGCTTAACTTAGTTTGGTCAATTATATCGTCTCTGTATGGATACTCATTGCCATAGGCGCTAGTAGCTTCTGCAGTTCTTCTGTCAGGATTGGGAGATAAATATATATCGGCAAAATAATTAAAATTAATTCCAGCATACCAGTATTTTGGAGAGTTGTATTTAATACCAAGTGAAGCTGCTTGTTGAGGCATTCCGCCAATTTTAAAATTCCTTAAATAAACTACTTTGTCCACCGCAATTAGTTCTTGTGAATTATCTCTGGTAATAGTTGCCACAGGTCTAGAATTATATAAATAATCTCCAACAGTAAATGCACCAGTTAATTGAACTGTAGAGGTAATATTACTTTCGAAACCTAGCTCCAATCCCATAAAAATTTGGTCTACATTGGTCATCATATAATTTACAAAAGTTCTGTATTCATCGTGATAGAAAGATCTTGCCCAAGTTTGGTCGTTTATTTGGGTATAAAATCCAGTTAATCGAGCTTTTAAAAATGGAAGCCTAATATTATAATTTAAATCACCCGATATTATTTCAATAGAATTTAAATTTGGAACCAGTTGATCTCTTGTTCTTGGCGATACATATGCATTTCTAACATAAGGTGCTTCAGTTTTATACATGGCATTAAAGGATAACAAATGTCTTCCAGTAATCTTATACAAAAAACCCAATTTTAATCCGTAATTATAAAAGTTTTGCTTTTCGGACTTTCCTAAAGAGCTTTCTGGAAACCTTCCATTTTGCATTTTACCATTTCTCCAAAAAGTAGTAGTTGAGGTATTTATTCCAAAAAAAGATTCAATTCTATTTTTATTATAACTGTAGGTTCCAAATAACTCATTTTTATTTACATGAATGTCGTAATTGTAACCGAAAATATCTCCTTCTCTAACGATGTTATTAATGTTTTGCAAATCATTTTGAGCTAAAGAAGGATCGTCAAAATCCCTAAGTGCAAAAGGATCAATATCTACCCAAAAATCACCCCCTAAAAGATCATTCATTTTTCGGTAGTTTTTACTTTTATAAATACTTGCATTAAGTCCAAAATTTAAATCACTGTATTCATTAATATTTAACTTTCCAAAACTGTTAAACCCATAGTGCCTTGGGTCTAATCGATACTCTTCTACAATATATTTAGATCTTTTTCCAGTTAGTGAAGATTGGGTATTTCCAATATTATTTTGAGTGTATAAGTTGTTATAATTCCCTTGATACATTAAATCCCAATTTAATTGAGTAGTATTTGGATCATTGCTTTGCCAACCATCTAAAATTTGTTGATATTCATTTTGACTAGCAATAGTTTGACTACCAGTTAGTGTACCTTGATCACTAATAAAATAACTTGGTAAATACTTGTAATAATCAGGTCTTGGATCGTTGGCACCAAACCAATTTAAATTGGTGTTACTTGTTTTCCCCACAATAGCATAAAAATTAGACTGAATATTTAATTTTTCTGAAAGTTTCCAATAATGGCCCAATGTCATGTAAGGCTTGTGATTGTCTCTATTTCTTGCATTTCTCTTTTTTTGAGTTCCATCACTTTGAGTTTGATATCCCCAATATGGATTGTAAAAAGGATCTCCAGTAAGGTCATAAGCTTCTTGAACTGCAATACCTTGTCTTCCTTGAACAGTTGGTGCTCCAAAAACCATCAAATTCAAAGTATGTTCTTCATTTATTTTCTTTTCAATAGAAAGTAAATAGCTTCCAGCACTATAATAAGATCCAGGAACGTATCCTTCTTCAGACCATCTTGAGGAACCACTTATTAAAAATCCCCAACCTTTTTTATTTAACCCACTATTATAGGTTAACATAGTTCTATTTCTATAGGATCTATTGGTAGAAGCATAAGAAATTCTAGTTCCAACTTTTTTTAGGGAAGGAAGTGCGGACATATAGGAATAAGCCCCTATACTTCCAAAATTTGCTTCAGAATTGGATATTCCAAAGCTAGTTTCTGGATACCTAGTAACATCGTTTAATCCTCCCCAATAGCTCCAAATTGTCCAGCCATTTTCCGGATCATTTACTGGTATTCCATTTATAATAAGCCTAGTATTTTCAGAGCTGTAACCTCTAAGCCTATATCTAGCAGCACTAAAATTAAATCCTGCTTGGTTTACATAAACATCTCTTGAAGATTGTAATAAACCACTAATATCTTGGGATTGCAACTCATTATCTAGTAAATCTACTGTAGTGGTAAAAACTGGAATTATATTTTTAGTACTATCTACTTCAAATGAAGCATCAGTTTGAGCTTGATTACTTAAAAATAACGAAGTTAAAACTGCAACAGAAAAAATTTTAGAATTGATATATTTACTAAACATTTAAAGAAGATTATATAAAGTAAATTAAGTTGATTACTTTTATGCAAAAATAATTTAATTATTCTTTAAGGTTGAAAGTTCAACATATTTTATTAACATTTTTACTTTTTTTCAAGACATTTTATTCTCAGAATAATAAGCCTATGGAACTTAATTTAGAATGCGTTGCATTTTATAATTTAGAAAATCTTTTTGATACCATAGTCGATCCCGACACTAACAAAATTCTCCAGGAAGACTTTCACCCCTTTGGGTAAGAAAAACTTTAATACTGATAAATACTTTCACAAACTTAAAAATTTAGCTTTTGTCTTAGATACCATTGGTAAAGAAGTTACTCCTTTAGGTCCAAGTATAATTGGTGTATGCGAAATTGAAAATACACTTGTTTTAAAAGATTTAGTGTCACAATCATCAATAGCTGATAAAAATTATAAAATTATTCATCACGAAGGCTCAGATGCTAGGGGAATTGACTGTGCACTTCTTTATGATCCTTTGCATTTTAAAGTAACTTCTAGTAAATCTGTTAAGTTTACTATACCAGAAAATGAAAGATTTAGATCTAGAGATCAGCTAGTTGTTTCAGGTGAATTGTTGGGTGAGAAAATACATTTTATTGTAGTTCATTGGCCATCAAGAAGGGGAGGGGAAGCTAAAAGTAGACCTAAGCGTATTGAAGCTGCTAAACTCACAAAATCTATTGTAGACTCCTTAAAACAAATTGATAAAAATGCAAAAGTAATTGTTATGGGTGATTTTAATGATGATCCAATTTCTCCAAGTGTTGCAGATTTTTTAAAAGCCAAAAGATCTATGGTTCTTAAAAATAACCAAATGTATAATACCATGTATGAACATTACAAAAACGGAATTGGAACGTTAGCTTATAGAGACCAATGGAATTTATTTGATCAATTTATTTTAACTCCATCTTTAATAGACTTAGATAAAAAATATGATGGCTTTAGTTTTTATAAATCGGTTGTATTTAATAAGTCATTTTTAAAAAATCAAAAAGGAAATTTCAAGGGATATCCATTTAGAACTTTTGTAGGGTCTACTTTTTTAGGAGGTTACAGCGATCACTTTCCGGTTTACATGTTTTTAGTTAAAAAGGCTTTATGAAGTTTTTATTCATAATTTTCTTATCAATAACTTCATTACTTACTTACTCTCAGGACTCTTTAAAAATTACTTTTTATAATCTGCTAAATTTTCCTTCTTCACAGCAGGATAGGACAGATACCTTAAAAAAAATTCTCGATTATATAAAGCCCGATATTTTTGTAGTAAATGAATTGACTTCTTTTAATGGAGGAGCTTTAATTAAGAATAATGTTTTAAATGCTGGAGGTTCTAACATTTACCAAAGTGCATTATTTTTTGATGGTCCTGACACTGACAATTTACTTTTTTATAATCAAAATAAATTCTCTCTTTATTCACAGCAGCAAATACCAACTCAGCTTAGAGATATAAGTGAGTATGTTTTGTACTATAAAAACCAAATTAACCTTGTAAGTGATACTAGTTTCATTTATGTTTATTCTATTCATTTAAAGGCGGGAAACAGCCCTGTAAACGAAGAGCTAAGAAGGCAAGAGGCAGAATCATTTAAACAATTTTTAGTAAATAATAATCGAAATGAAAGATTAATTATTGGGGGAGATTTTAATTTTTATTATGCTTCCGAACCCGGTTGTCAAGAAATTCTATATGGTCAAGGCTTAAATCTTCTAGATCCGATTAATCAAATGGGTAATTGGCATAATAGCAGTTCATTTAAAAATATTCATACTCAAAGTACAAGATCTGCTACTGGCGGATATGCTGGAGGAGCATACGGTGGAATGGACGATAGGTTTGATATTATATTTGTTTCTAATGATGCTATTAATGGAGCTTCAGGTTTAAAATATATTGAGAATACTTATATAGCGGAAGGTCAAGATGGGAGTTATTTTAATCAAGCTTTAAATAATGTAAATAATTCTCAAGTTCCTCAAGAAATTGCCAATGCGCTTTTTTATATGAGTGATCATTTACCTGTGTCTCTTTCTTTTTATTTAAATTCTCCTACATCAATTCTTATTCAAGAGAGCGATAAAATTAAGTTTATAAAAGGTTATAATTATTTAAATGTAGATTTTATGGAAAATCAAATACTAGATGTAACAATTTATGATTTAAATGGAAGAGTTTTATATAAAGACAAAACCTATAACCAAAAACAAATAGAAATTGACCTTTCATATTTCAGAAAAGGATTTTACATTATAAACTGCAATTTGCAAAATGAAAGAATTAATCATAAGTTTATAATTGATTAATAAGATTTACCTAATAACTTTTTTATGAAAATATTTTTAAAAATAATTACTATAATTTCTTTTGGTTTCTTAATTGAATCTTGTAAAAAAGATAAAGAGATAACAAATTCAGACTTGTTAAATGGAGATTGGAATATTACAAATTTAGAATATGATACTCAGATGAGATACCTGTTGTTGGAACTCAATCTTTTTCCGGAGAAGCTAACGATGCTGGTTTTTGGAGTTTTCAGTATCCTGAAAATACATGTTCTAATACTTTAAGTTTTGCAGTTACAATTGATAATCCGTTAATCTCTGCGATCTTTGATTCAATTCCAATTGATATTAACAGCAATGGAACTTGGGAATTAAGTAATAATGATAATACTCTAACTATAACTGATGAGCAAACAGGTGCCGTTTCAAGTTATCAAATTTTATCAATTCAAGAAAATATTTGCTTTTTAGAAGGCCAAATACAGGTTGAATGAAATGTTTGGTTTTAGTCCTGTCTGTTGATATTGAGTTGAGGCTTAATAAATAATAAGATTACAGTCTTCTATTCTATATTTCTTCTGATATAAATTCGTCAACTAGTTTGTAAAACTCATTGGGATTTTCAGCGTGCAACCAATGCCCCACATTTTTTATGGTTTTAATTTCTCCATTTGGGAATGCTGCTTTTATATCCTGGAAATCTTCTTCAAGAATATAATTTGACAATTCGCCTCTTAAAAACAGTGTTTTTAAATTGGAATTTTCAATATTAATTTCTTTTAATATTTCCTCAATATTAATTTCAATTTGTTTTAAATTCATTCTCCATGCTAATTTCCCTTTTTCAATCCAGTATAAGTTTTTTAATAAAAATTGTTGAATACCTAAATTAGAAATATGTTTTTTAATGACTTCTTGAGCATGACTTCTACTGATGGTTTTTTCTAAATCAATACTATTTAAACCTTTTAAAATTTCTTCGTGATGCATTGGATAAGATTTTAAACCAATGTCAGCAATAATTAATTTATATACATATTCTGGGTAATTTTTGGCAAACATTAAAGCTACTTTTCCACCCATTGAGTGTCCTAAAATAGTTGGTGAAATAATTTTTTCATCTTTTATTAATTCCAGCAAATCATTTGCCATATCGCTATATGTCATTTCATTGCTATGAGGAGATCTACCGTGATTTCTTAAATCAATTAAATAAACGCTATTGTTCTTAGAGAATTCTTTACCTAAAGTTCCCCAATTATCAGAAGAGCCAAATAACCCATGTAAAATTAATAGTGGTTTGCCCTTCTCCAAGCTTTTTAAAATTCAGTTTCATTTTCTAAGTGCTCTTAAATATAAATTTACTGTATTCTCCATGCCATAATTTAAGGCATCTGCAATTAATGCATGACCAATAGAAACTTCTTTCAAGTTTGGAATTTTTGCTGCAAAGAAACTTAAGTTTTCTAGGTTTAAATCATGACCAGCATTAATTTCCAATCCTAATTCATTTGCTCTTTTTGCTGCTTTTATAAATGGATCTATAGAATTTGCAGGATCTTTAAAATACAATTCTGCATAATTTTCGGTATATAATTCTATTCTGTCAGTTCCAATTTTTTGTGCACCTTCCACATATTTCTCCACAGGATCTATAAAAATGGAGGTTCTTATATTATAACTTGAAAATAGTTGTATCATTTCACTTAAAAAATCTTTTTCTTTTATTGTATCCCATCCATGATTTGAGGTCAATTGACCAATTTCATCGGGAACTAAAGTTACTTGACTTGGCTTTGTTTCTAGAACAAGCTCTACAAAAGATTTTTCTTTTGGGTTTCCTTCAATATTTAGCTCAACATTTAAGTTTTCCTTAAGCACTCTAACATCATTATAGGTAATGTGTCTTTCGTCAGGACGTGGATGAACAGTAATTCCGTGGGCTCCAAACATTTCAATGTTTTTTGCGTTTTCTAATACATTGGGAACATTGCCTCCTCTGGCATTTCTCAATGTTGCTATTTTATTAATATTTACACTTAAGGCAATCATTTTACAAAAATAAAAGACAATTTATCTTAATCGTTACTTTAATTGTATTTTTACATTTTATTTTGAAAATGAAGGCAATTGAATTAATCCAAAATGATGTTCCACCAATAAGAATTGATGAGCCCATAGAAAAAGCTTTGGCTTGGATGGATGAATTTAAAGTAAATCATTTGCCTGTGGTAAGTGGCTTAGAATTTGTTGGATTAATTTCTGATGATATGATTTATGATTTTAACGATTCTAAGAGAATTAATTTCTAAAATTAACTTTATTGGCAAACAGCAATTTGTATTTGAAAACACCCACTTTTATCAAGTAATGCTTTTATTATCTAACTTCAAGCTTAGCGTAGTACCTGTTTGTGATAGTCAGAATATTTACAAAGGGTCTATTAGCTCAAGTAATTTATTAAAAGCACTAAGCAACCAATCTGGTTTTAATCAAAATGGTCCAGTCATAGTATTGAATTTAAATAACATTGATTATCAACTTTCTCAAATTGCCCAAATAATAGAAAGTAACGATTCTAAAATACTAGGTTTGTATAGTCAAAATATAAAAGGAACTTCTCAGATTAAGTTAACCTTAAAAATTAGCCCAACTAACCTAGGAGCAGTTTTACAAACTTTTTCGAGGTATGATTACACAATTGATGAAATATTTAGCGATGACGAAATAAGTAATCAAAATCAAGACAGGTATGATCATCTAATCAATTATTTGCAAATTTAAAATGAAGAATATTGCTATTTATGGTAAGTCAATTTCAGAAAACAATTTAAAGTTTTTAGAGAATCTTATAGATGCATTAAATAAGGAACTAAGTCCCGAAATTTTTTTTCATGACTCACTCAAAGTATATGATTCGTTAGTTAACAAGCTTAACATTAGTTTTTTTGGAGATCAAGATCTTGTTAAAAATAAAATAGATTTATTGATAAGTTTTGGAGGGGACGGAACCCTTTTAGATACTGTTACAATGATTAAGGACAGCAATATCCCAGTTTTGGGTATTAATGCTGGAAGACTTGGGTTTTTAGCTAATATCACTCAAGAGGATATAATTTTAGCAGTTAAAGCATTAAAGAATAAAGACTATAAGCTAGATCAAAGGTCTTTGGTTCAAGTAAAAAACAAAAGTTTAATAAGTAATGAAAGCTCAAATTTCGCATTAAATGAAATAAATATTCATAAAAAAAGTTCTTCATCAATGTTGAAAATTGATGCTTTTTTAGATAATGAGTTTTTAAATTCTTATTGGGCAGACGGGCTTATAGTTTCTACTCCTACAGGGTCAACAGCTTATTCTTTATCTTGTGGAGGACCTATTATAACTCCTGGATCAAATAACTTTGTTATAACACCCGTTTCCCCTCATAATTTAAACCTTAGACCAATGGTAGTTGGAGATAATGTTGTAATAAGATTAAGAGCTGAATCACGAGAAAGTCATTTCCTTTTAAACATGGATAGTAGATCAATGTCTTTAAAAAACAACGAGGAAATATTTATAAGTAAAGCTGATTTTTCCATAAAATTAATAGAGTTGCCAGATCACAATTTCTTAAAAACTATTAGAAACAAGTTGTTTTGGGGTAAAGATTCGAGAAATTAACTCTTTTTAAGGGTTTCCTCTCTTTTCTTTTGTAATTTTAATGCTTTAAATTTTTGATGAAAAATATAATTCTATTTTTAATAATATTCACCACCTTCTCAGTAGAGTCCCAAGTTAAAGAATTTGGATTTTTTTCAGGAACATCTTATTACATAGGTGATATAAATAGAAATCATTTTTCTCAGCAAGATTTATCATTAGGATTGGTTTATAAAACTGATTTCCCTAATGATAGAATTTCTTTAAGATTTCATTTGATGTACAATAAATTAAAAGCAAATGACAATAAATCTGAAGTTGAAGAACAGTTAGTTAGAAATTTAGGATTCAAAAATAGCGTAATCGAATTCGGGCCAATTATTGAAATTGATTTTTTTAAATTTCATCCAGGTCAAAACAATAAAAAAGAAAGTTATTTTGGTTCACCTTACTTTTTTGGAGGAATTAATTTTATGAGAATGAATCCTAAAGCAAATATTGATGGGGTATGGACAGAATTACAACCTTTAGGAACTGAAGGACAGGGCACAATACTTAGAAATAAGAATAATGAAATAGTCAAAAAATATTCTAGAAACCAAATAATAATTCCTTTCGGATTTGGTGTTAAAATGAATATTAGTCATCATTTATGCCTTAGTGTAGAATATGGAATGCGAAAAACTTACACAGACTATATTGATGACGTGAGTGGATTATATCCTGATCTAATTGAGCTTGGAAATCAAGCAGGTGAACTTTCAGCACAATTAAGCAATAGATCTGAATCATTAGAGGGAATAAATAATTCCGCCTATGGTTTACAAAGGGGAAATTCAAGTGACAAAGATTGGTATGCTGTAACAGGAATTATTTTAACATATGAATTTTTTAAGGATGTAATTTGCCCTAAATGGTAATTTTGAACTTATCATATGAAAGCTTTTTTAATGGAAGAATTTAAACTAGATAAAAATAATATCCCAAAACATGTTGCCATTATTATGGATGGAAATGGAAGATGGGCAAAGAAGAAAGGAGAATTAAGAATATTTGGACATACTAATGGAGTAGGTTCAGTCAGAGAAGCTCTTTCTGCTGCTGGTGAAATTGGTGTTAAATTTCTTACATTATATGCATTTAGCTCTGAAAATTGGAGAAGACCTAAAGAAGAAACTTCCGCATTAATGGACTTGTTAGTTCAATCTATATATAATGAGCTTGATGATCTTAACTCAAATGGAGTGAAACTAGCTACAATTGGTGATGTTGAAGTTTTGCCAAAATCTTGTCAAATAGCCTTAAAAAAAGCTATAGAAAGCACAAAATCTAATAAAAAAATAACACTAATATTAGCGTTAAGTTATAGCTCCAGACGAGAAATTTCACTTGCAGTTCAAAAAATGGCACAAAAAGTAATGAATGGGCAATTAGAGTATACTGCAATAAATGAAGATTTAATTAGTTCTTATTTGAGTACTGCAAATTATCCTGATCCAGAATTGTTAATTAGAACTAGTGGTGAAAATAGAGTAAGTAATTTTTTAATGTGGCAACTTGCTTATACAGAATTGTATTTCACAAAAATATTATGGCCAGATTTTAAGAAAAAAAACTTTTATAAAGCAATTTATGATTATCAAAAAAGAGAAAGACGTTTCGGAAAAACATCAGAACAATTATTAAATAACGATGCTTAGATATATTAAATTATTATTGCTCTTTACATTGACTCTGAACGTTGCGTTAGGTCAAAATAATTATACGGATTATCAATTATCTACTAGAGAATACGTCTTAGCAGGTATTTCTATTGAAGGAGTTACTCATTTAGATCATGAAATAGTAATTCAAAAATCTGGACTTAAAAGGGGGGGTAAATTAGCTATCCCAAGTGATAAAATTTCAAAAGCTATATCTAATTTATGGGAACAAGGTTTGTTTAGCGAGGTAGCTATTTACAAGGAAAAAACACAAGGAAATAATCTTTTTTTAAGAATTAAATTAAAAGAAAGTCCTAGAATGTCTCGTTATTCCTTCTCGGGCGTTTCAAAATCAGAAGCAGATCAATTAAGAGACGATTTAGACTTGTATAGTGGTAAAATAATCACAGAAGCTCTAAAAGTTAAAGTAAAAAAAATATCTAGAAATTATTTTATTGGAAAAGGGTTTTTAAAAGCTCAAGCATCCATTATTACTTCTAATGACACTTTAGTAAATAATAGTAAAATATTAAAAATTAATATTGAAAAGGGAGAAAGATTTAAAATTAATGAAATCACATTTGATGGTAATTATTCATTAACAGACAAAAAACTAAAGGGTCTAATGAAAGAAACAAAAGAAAAGAAATGGTTTCGATTTTATAAAAGATCTATGTATCAGAATTCGCTCTTTGTTCAGGACAAAGATAAAATCATAGAAAAGTATCAAGAAATTGCTTGTCGAGATGCTAAGATTATTCTAGATACAATTTATGATTTTGATGACAAAACAATAAATATTAATATCACTATAGATGAAGGTAGCCAATACTACATAAGAGACGTCGAATGGTCGGGAAATCAAAAATATTCTACAGGTTTACTGGACACTATATTGGGCAT
Source organism: Cryomorphaceae bacterium (assembly GCA_905182525.1). Taxonomy (GTDB): domain Bacteria; phylum Bacteroidota; class Bacteroidia; order Flavobacteriales_D; family Parvicellaceae; genus MED-G20. Next base: position 69,165 of record CAJJBV010000004.1, read on the forward strand.
TAAAAAAGGTGATCTTTATGATCAACGAACTTTAGATGCTAAACTTTTCATGAATCCTAACGGTTCAGATATAAGTTCATTATACATGGACGATGGATACTTGTTTTTCCAAGTAACCCCTGTAGAAAAGAAAATTGAAAATGATTCAGTTGACTTAGAAATTAAAGTCTATGAGGGCAAGCAAGCAAGAATTAAAAAAGTTAGTATCCTAGGAAATACTAAAACTAGTGATCACGTTATTCTAAGAGATATGTATACCCACCCTGGTGATTTGTTTTCTAGAGATGCAATTATTAGAACCCAGAGACAATTAGCTCAAAATGGATATTTTGATCCCGAAAAATTAGGAGTTAATCCAATTCCAAACCCCACAGATGGAACTGTTGACATAGATTATGTAGTTGTAGAAAGACCAAATGATCAAATTGAACTTTCTGGTGGATGGGGTAATAACTCTTTAGTTGGAACTCTTGGCGTAACTTTCAATAATTTTTCTGCTAAAAAACTATTTAAAAAAGGATCTTGGTCACCTTTGCCGTCCGGTGATGGACAAAGATTGAGTGTAAGAGCCCAATCCAGTGGATACTTTTTCCAAAGTTATAATATGTCTTTTACCGAGCCTTGGCTTGGAGGTAAAAAACCAAATTCATTTACAATATCAGCTTTTCGATCTATACAATCTTATGATAGAAAATTCTTAACTGACTCGCTGACTAGTAGCGGAAATAAGATTAAGGACCCTAATAGAAGAATAATTAAAATTACTGGAATTTCAGTGGGATTAGGGAAAAGATTAAAATGGCCAGATGATTATTTTAGTGTTTATTATGAACTAGGTTTCCAATATTATGATCTTAATAATTTTGGCAGCATATTCAGCTTTTCTACTGGATATGTCAACAACCCATATATCCAATGGAAAATTTCTAGAAATAGTATTGATCAACCCCTTTATCCAAGAAGTGGATCATCTTTAACATTTTCTGTAAAAACTAGTGTTTATCCATACTCAAGAATTAATAATATTAAAGACCACAGTGGATTAACAGATCAAGAAAAGTTTAAGTACTTACAATACAATAAATTTAAGTTTACTTCTTCTTGGTTTACGCCAGTTTCTAGGAATAAAAAATTAGTAATCAATACTCGATTAGGATTTGGACTTTTAAATGGTTGGAATAAAAACTTGGGTGCTCCACCTTTTGAGAGATTTTATTTAGGCGGAAGTGGTCTTTCTGGTTTTGCTTTAGACGGCAGAGAAATAATAGCTCTTAGAGGATATGATGAACAAACTATATCATCAACCACTGGTGATAGATTAATTAGTAAATATACCTTAGAGCTTAGATATCCAGTTAGTTTGAATCCATCTGCAACAGTTTATCTTCTTGGATTTTTAGAAGGTGGTAATTCTTGGAACGAGTATAAAAAATACAATCCATTTAAGGTTAAAAGGTCTGCAGGTTTTGGTGTAAGAATATTCTTGCCAATGTTTGGGCTTTTAGGGCTAGACTATGGTTTTGGATTCGATCCATTAGATCCTGGAGCTCAAGGCGAATTAAATCACAACTCACAAATACAGGCAAAAGGCTACAGAGGACAATTTCATTTTACTATTGGTATGAATATTGGTGAATTATAATTAATAAAAATGACTTTAAGATTTTTAATATTAACCCTTTCAATTTGTTTTTTTACTTGTTCAAGTATTGCACAAAAATTTGCATTTGTAGATTCTGAATATATTTTAGATCAAATGGGAAGTTATCAAAAAGCACAAAAACAAATTGACGATTTAGCTTCTCAATGGCAAAAAGAATTAGATGTTAAAAGTGTTAATATTGAGAAAAAAATTAATGAATTAAGAAGAAATGAACTATTGTTACCCGAACAAGTACGAAAAGAAAAAGAATTAGAAATTACAACTTTACAACTTGAATTAAGAACTTATCAGAGCAAGAAGTTTGGAGTAGGAGGTGAATTGTTTAGAAAGAGAAAAGAATTGATTCAGCCTATTCAAAGAAAAGTTTACAACGCTATTAAATCATTGGCTAACGATTATAAATATAGTTTTGTTTTGGATAAAAGTAAAAACTCGAATATATTGTATGCCGATCCTAAATATGACAAAAGCGATTTAATAATAAGAAAACTAAAAAGTAAAAAATGAAAAACACAGCCAAATCTATTTTAATCACCCTATTAATTTCATCAGCGTTTAATTTTAATGCTCAGAAGTTAGGACACGTTAATTCTCAAGCAATCGTTCAAGAAATGCCAGACTACGAATCTGCCAGGAAAGAATTAGAAAGTTATAAAAGTGACCTAGCTAAAGAATTAGAAATGTATCAGAAATTAATTATGGAATTCGCCCAGGATTATGAACAGAAAAAATCTGAAATGTCAGCTGATTCTAGACAAAGAAAAGAAGCAGATTTAATGGAAAGACAGCAGAATTATGAAAAAAAGGCATATGAAGCTGAACAAAAATTGCAGCAAAAAGAGCAGGAATTATTACAAGCAATAATGTTAAAAGTTAATAATGCTGTAAAAGAATTAGCTAAAAAAGATGGCTATTCCTACATTTTTGAAGTTTCTACACTTCTACATGCGGGAGGAGATGATATTAGTGACAAGGTTAGAGGAAAGCTTGGAATCACTACTTCAAATTAATTAAATAAGCTCTTAAAGGGTTTTTTTGAAACTAATGAAAAGTCCAATAGGTATATTTGATTCTGGGTACGGAGGTTTAACTATTCTTAAGTCAATCCAAAATCTTTTGCCAAATTATGATTGTTTGTACTTAGGTGATAATGCAAGAGCACCATATGGGACTCGATCGTTTGAAGTAATTAATAGATATACTACAGAAGCAGTAAATTATTTATTTGAAAAAAATTGTCCTATTGTTATTTTAGCATGTAATACTTCTTCAGCTAAAGCACTAAGAAATATTCAAATTAATTTACTACCTAATAAATTTCCTCAAAAAAAAGTATTAGGAGTGATTAGACCAACTACTGAAGATATTGGGTCTTTCACAAAATCTGGTTACGTAGGTGTTATGGCCACACCTGGAACTGTAGTATCTAATAGCTACCCAATGGAAATAGCTAATTTTTCTCCCAAAGTAAATGTCGTACAACAAAGCTGCCCTATGTGGGTTCCACTAGTTGAGAATAATACATTTATGGAAGAGGGAGGACAGTATTACATAAAAAAATATATTGATGAACTTTTAGAAAAAGAACCCAGAATTGATACTTTAATTCTTGCGTGCACCCATTATCCTATTTTAAAAGAGTCAATTATTAAATACTTGCCTTCAAGCGTAATGGTCTTTGACCAAGGAGATCTAGTTGCAAAAAAACTAACTAATTATTTCAAAAGACACCCTATTGTTAACGATCACTTGTCTAAAGATGGTAAAATCGAGATTTTAACTACCGAAAAAAGTGAAAAATTTGATCAGCATTTAGATTTGTTTTATGATTCAAATTACACCTCTAAAACAGTTCAGATCAATTAATCTTCATACCATTTAGAGTACTCTACATACTTATTAGCCAAAGCTAAAAGTTGTTTTTTAAAATTGCCCTCTTTAACTTTTTTTGCTGGTACACCAGCAAAAATTTCACCTGATTTCACCTGAGTTCCCATTGTTAAAACTGCACCTGCTGCTACAATACTATCGCTTTCAATGATGCAATCATCTAACACAATTGCACCCATTCCAATTAATACACGGTCTTTTATTGTACACCCATGTACAATTGCATTGTGTCCAACAGTGACTTGATTCCCAATTATTGTTGGACTTTTTTTATATGTGCAATGCACAATTGCACCATCTTGAATATTAACTTCGTTTCCAATTTTAATAAAATGAACATCACCTCTAATAACTGAGTTAAACCAAAAACTACATCGATCACCGCAAACTACATCTCCTATAATAGTTGTATTTTCAGATAAGTAGCAATCTTTGCCAAATTTAGGGGTAATTCCATTAATTTTTTTGATCAGTGGTTTCATATCGTAATGGTTTGATTAATTTAGTTGTAAATTATAAAAAATGAGTAGACCTGTCACAATTTATGCTGAAATGACACCAAATCCTAACACTATGAAGTTTGTTGCAGACCATATGTTAGTTAATCCTGGTGATGTTGTAGAATTTCTTTCTGCTTTGGATGCTAAAGGAAACTCTACACTTGCAGAAGCACTATTTAATTTTCCATTTGTAACCAGAATTTTTATTACTCAAAATTTTGTAACAGTTTATAAAAATAACTTGGTAGAGTGGAGTGATATAAGTTTAGAGTTAAGAGAATTTATAAGAGAATGGTTAAGTGTGAATGAAGAACCAGTTCAAAATATACCTGAACTTGAAATATTGGAAACAGTTTCTGAATCAAAACAAAAAACCACTACTAACATTGCCCCTGTTATTAATACAGAGATGGATCAAAAGATAGTAGATTTAATTAATGAATATATTCAGCCTGCTGTAGAACAAGATGGAGGAGCAATTCATTTCCAATCTTTTGATACAGACAGTGGTCAAGTAACTGTTATTTTAAAAGGTTCTTGCAGTGGATGCCCATCTAGTACTGCAACTTTAAAAGGAGGTGTAGAGAATTTACTGAAAACACATATTCCTGAAATAACTGAAGTGGTAGCATTAAATGGTTAATAATAGTTCTTTTAATTCTAATTTTTAATGAGGAATTAATTCTGATCTATTTTTTTTACCATAGTTAAAATAGTAGCTATACCAACTGTTTCTTCAGTCTCATCATAAATGTCAACAAGGAATTTTACTATTCCTTTAGAAATATCTTCATCATCCTTTTTTTTCTGATCAATTTTTTCTTTAACAGTAAATTTCACACCTATAGTTGCTCCAGCATAAACAGGTTTAGTAAATCGGCACTCATCTATACCGTAATTTAATAAAACAGGCCCTTTTGCCGGATCAACAAAAAGTCCAGCCGCTTTTGACAGAATAAAGTATCCGTGGGCAACTCTTTGTTCAAATATGGTTCCGTCCAAAGAAGTTTCGTCCATATGAGCATAGAAATTATCTCCACTTACGTTGGCAAAATTCACAATATCTGATACTGTTACAGTATGTTTATGAGTAAAAACTGTTTCTCCAACTACTAATTCTTCAAAATGCTTTCTAAAAACATGAGGTTTGGCTTCTGGTTGATTTGCTCCAATTTGAAATTGCTCTGTAATTCTTGTAATTGTCTCTGGGTGTCCTTGAATAGCAGTTCTTTGTAAATAATGTTTAATTCCACGAATCCCCCCCATTTCTTCTCCTCCACCAGCTCTTCCAGGTCCTCCGTGAGTTAATAGAGGCATTGGAGAACCATGGCCAGTACTCTCCTTGGAACATCGAGAATTTAAAACTAGTATTCTTCCATTTACATGAGCTGCTTGAACAACGAAATCTCTAGATAAATTATCATTATTAGAAACAAAAGAAGTTACTAAAGATCCTTTTCCCATTTCTACCAATTCAACAGCTTCATCCATATTTTTATAAGGAATTAGAGTTGAAACCGGACCAAATGCTTCAATTTTATGGACATCGTCTCTTAGAAAAGGTTCGTTATTTCTAAATAATATTGGTGAGAAAAAAGCACCATTTTCAATAGATGCATCAACAACTTTGAAATCCTCATAATCTCCATAAACCTTTTCTTGGCTATTCATAAGTAATTTCACATTCTCTTTTACTCTTTCTACTTGGATTTTTGATGCTAAAGCACCCATTCTAACTGATTTATTTTCAGGATCACCAATAATTGTTTTTTCAAGTTTTTTAATCAATGATTTTTGAACATCTTCAATCATTTTTTCTGGAACTAAAATTCTTCTAACAGCCGTACATTTTTGACCTGTTTTTACGGTAATTTCTCTATATACTTCTTTTATAAATATTTCAAATTCTTCGGAATCTTTATTTACATCGGTTCCTAAAACGCAAGCATTTAGAGAATCTGCTTCCATATTAAACGGAACGGAATGTTCTAAAATATTGGGATGTGATTTCAGTAATTTACCTGTACTTGCAGATCCTGTAAATGAAACAACGTCATTGTGACTTACATAATCTAAAATTCCTATTCCAGTTCCAGGAACTAACTGTAGACTTCCCTCTGGCAAAATTTTAGAGTTTATAATTTCTTTTACCATTAGGGCTGTTAAATATGATGTATGTTCGGAAGGTTTCACTACAGCGGCAACTCCTGCCATTAGATTAACAGCAATTTTTTCAAGCATTCCCCAAATAGGAAAATTAAATGCATTAATATGTACTGCAACTCCTTTTTTTGGAACCATAATATGATGTCCTATAAATGTTCCGTTTTTCGATAGATTAGCCATTTGTCCATCTACGTGGTAAGGTAAATCTGGAAACTGTTTTCTTAACGAAGCATTAGCAAATAAATTTCCAATTCCACCATCGATATCAATCCAAGAATCAATTCTTGTAGCACCAGTTGCTTTGCTAAGTGTGTAAAATATTTCTTTTCTTTTGTTAAGGTAAAGCGCTAAAGATTTAAGCATCTCTCCTCGTTGCTGGAAAGTCATTTTTCGTAATGCAGGGCTACCTTTTTTTCTTCCGTATTCTAAAATTTCTTTAAAATCGAGCCCTTTACTTGAAGTAGAACTTATAACCTCACCTGTTATGGCATTAATATGATCAATTTCTTTTCCTTCACCGGAAATCCAATCTCCTAATACATAGTTTTTAATTTCCATAAACAATTGTTATAATTTAAATATAATGATTTCAATAAATAAAGGGACTTAGTAAAAGATTTTTAGTAGTATCTAAAGTTGTTAATTTTCCTATAATTTGAAATTCGTTTTGTTTTTTATTTTCACCTTCTAATTCAAATGTTTTAAAATTCATTCTTTTAAAAACACTTTTAAAAGCATTCCATGTCCATTCATTATGTTTTTGCTTAATCATTTTATCAAAATCAATTGATAAGCTAAACAACTTTTTTTGCTCAGTAGTTATATTATATTTTTTTTCGAAATTTGTAATTGAAAACCCTTTGAAATTATTTTTGAAAGATATTTTATAATTTGGTATTGAATCTAATTTTCTTAAAGAATCTAATTTTAAGTTTCCAATGAGAATATTTAAATCAAGATAATTTATAATTTCATTAAAGCCTTTAAGTCCTATTATTTTATTGGTGTTTTTAAGTTGATGTACACTCATAATTAATCGCCCATCCCAATTGCTGTCTAAAATAAAATTCTTAAATATCTGGGGCTTTAATATTTTTTTATTAAAATTTACAGAAAACTCTGCCCAACCATAATCAGTTGATTTTAATTCTTGATAATCATTAAATGGAAACTTATTATTTTTAATTCCATTAGCTATTATTTCCATATGATCAGAATAGAAATCTATAGATCCATTAATATTTTCAACACCTAACTTATTTAGTGTATCAATATTCTTAAAATTAAATGATATATTTTTTTTATTTTCTTTAAATAATTTCACTGCTTCTAAGTTGTGATTTGAAGTGTCAACTTCTCTAACTGATTTGTTAATTTTAGAATAGATTTCATCATGAGAATTCTCATTTCTATCAATAGTTATGTATAGCTGATTATGTATCTTGTTGTTATATACATATGTAGAATAATTTGGATTAGCTGAGTTTTTTTTAAAATCAATTTCAAGAAATTCTCCTGAGATTTTTTTGAAAGTTGATGTGGAGTTTTGGACACTTAAAATTGCATTAAAACATTTAATATTTTCATCATAATATATAGCAATGGGTTCATTTAAAAGTAAATCATTTAAATTATCACTTCCAATATTAATCCTTTTTAAGAATTTATAAAATTTAGAAATATCCGACGGATTTTTCACAAAATATGATGAAAATCGATCAACAAACATTGGCGTATTAACCAACACATAATTTTCACAATGTTTTGGAATTGATTTGATATTTATTAATGAATTTCTTTTTTCTTTAGGTGCAATTAATATTACTAATCCTACGATTAAAATCGCTAATATTAATATAATAAAAAATATTTTTTTCTTGTTACTCATTTTAATTAAACTACCCAATATTTAGTTGTGTCAATACCAAAAAGATCTTGCTCTTCCTTCCATTCTTTGAAGCAATCCTCTAATATTAATTTCATTTCTTTATCAACTATAAAACAACTTAAAGGAATTTTTTTCGACTTTAGAATTGATTTAATATTTTTTTGAATATGCTGTTTCCAATAGTTTTTAGCCTCTGCTTTAAAATTAATTTCTTTATTATTTCTTATTATGTCTAAAGCTATATTTTTAGCTTCATCTGTAAAATCGCTGTGTGGCTCTGCTACAAAGATTAATTCTTTTGCATCGTATTTTAATAGTTTCTCTTTAAGGCTCATCTTCAAATATTTTAGCTGCTGCTGTAAATGGATCTAGTTTTTTTTCTTTAACATCCTTTTCGATTTGTTTTACTTTATTTAATGTATTAGAATTTGAGAAAAAATCTTCTTTGATAAATTGATTTAATTTTTGGTTAAACCAAAAAACATCCTGTTTCGTTCTATTTCTATTGATCCATTTGTTTTCAGTGCATGCACTTTTAAAGTCTTTAATTAATTCCCAGATTTCTAATATTCCTTTGTTTTCTATACTTGAGCAAGTTTGAACTTTTGGAGTCCACTTATTCTCTTTATTAGGAAAAAGATGAATTGCATTTTGATAATTTTTTTTTGCATTTTTTGCATTGATTTTATTCTCCCCATCAGATTTTGTAATTAGTATTCCATCTGCTAATTCCATTATTCCTCTTTTTATTCCCTGAAGCTCGTCCCCAGCTCCAGCTAAAATTAGCAATAGAAAAAAATCTACCAAATGTTTAACATGTGTTTCAGATTGTCCTACACCAACAGTTTCTACTATAATAACATCAAAACCTGCTTTTTCACATAATAAAATCGATTCATATGATTGCTCTGTTACTCCGCCTAATTCCCCTTTTGATGGGCTTGGTCTAATAAAAACGTTTGGTAGATTACTTAGCTCTTCCATTCTTGTTTTATCACCTAAAATACTTCCTCCATTTAAGTTAGAACTTGGGTCAACAGTCAATACAGCAACACTGATTCCTAGTGCTGATAAATGCTTTCCAAAAGATTCTATAAAAGTGCTTTTACCAACTCCGGGACTTCCTGTAACTCCAATTTTGAAAGATTTATGTTTATTTAGAGGTAATTTTGATAATGCACTATATACTAATGATCTGTCTTCTTTATTTTTACTTTCAGATAGAGTAATTGCTTGTGATAGAATATTTGTGTCAGCATTTAAAACACCTTTAGCTATTTCAGAACTTGAGAGATCTTTCTTTGGATTATAAGTATAGTTTTGATTAAACTTTCTTGACATTTACGTAAAGTTATAAATTTGTACTATAAAACAATATTTTGAAAATAGACATTATAAATTATTCTGATTTATCTAAAGATCAACTTTTCGAGCTTGTTAAGCTAAGAATTAATGTCTTTGTAGTAGAGCAGAACTGCCCATATCAGGAATTAGATGAAATTGATTTAATTTCTAATCATGTTATTGGTTCTAATAACAATCAAATAGTAGCTTTAGGTAGATTATATAAAAAAGAAGATTCAATTCATATTGGAAGAATTGCAGTTAAAAAAGAATTTAGAAACCTTGGTTATGCAAGAGAATTAATGCATTTTATATTAAATTTTTTAAAATTGAATTATCCTACTTTAGGAATTGAGCTTTCCGCACAAGAATATCTAGTGAAATTTTATATTTCTTTAGGATTCAATACCATTGGAGAGATGTATTTAGAAGATGGTATACCACATGTGAAAATGGTTTATTTTAGTTAAATTCGAAATATGAAGATAATTCTAAACGTAATTTTTTTGTTTTTTTCTTCATTATTTATTTTCGCTCAGGATGTAAATATTAACCAATTAAATAAATCCAACGAAAAGATAGGATTGTGGATTGGTTACCACGAAAAAACTAATTCTAAGAGATATAGTGGTGAATTTAAAGATGGTAAGCCAATTGGTGTATTTAACTACTATTCTAAAGAAGGGCATTTGTCTGGAACAGTTAATTTTATAAATGATTCCGTCTCTTGCACGGAGATGTATTTTGACAATGGAAAATTAATGGCAAAAGGGAATTTTTTAAGTAAAATGAAACAAGGTAAATGGTTTACTTACTCTCGTTATGGAAATCTATTGAATATATTTAATTTTGATAAAGGTGCAATGGAAGGTACACAGTACCTTTATTATCCTCCCAATGAAGAATCTAACGCTGTTAATATAATGGAAGAATACAATTGTAAAAACGGTTTAAAGAATGGTATTTGGAAACAATATTATAAATTAGGTTCTGTAAAATCTGAAGGTAATTATGTAATGGCAAAAAAAGAAGGTGTTTTTGTTTATTATTTTGAAAATGGTACCATTGATTCAAGAGGAGTTTTTAAAAATGATTTAATGGACGGGATTTGGTTAAATTATGATGGGGAAAATTCAAATATGAAAAAGATAGTTTATAAAAATGGAGAATTAATAACTGATGAAAAAGCAAAATAATTTTATAATATTATTTTTAATAATAATATCTTCCTGTAAGCCCATTAATTATATTGACGAGGATTATCATTCAAAATATTTCCCTATTGAATTAAATCAAGAAAAAGAATTTTTGGTAACTAATATTAACCACAGCTCTTTTGGAAAAGATACAGTAACATATTATTTAAAAGAAGTTATTTCTGAAAAATTTTTAAACTTAGAAGGTGATTCAGCATATAGAATTGAAAGATTTTGGAAAACAGACTCTATGGATAACTATGAGATTAAGGATATATGGGTAGCTAATAAAAGTTTAAATTTCGCCCAATTAGTTGAAGAAAATATAAGATTTACTAAGTTAATATTTCCATTTGATGTTAATGTTGTTTGGGACGGAAACGCATTTAATAATCAACAGTCTCAAGAATATAGAATTGAAAGTATAAATATTCCTTACAATGTGAATGGCTTAAGTTTTGATAGTTCAATTACAGTCATTCAAAATTATAAATCAAATTTATTAGAATATGAAAATTCTAAAGAAATTTATGTAATTGGAGTAGGATTAGTTTATAAAGAAGATATTGAAGTACTAATTAATAGTGCAGACTCTAACGATTTTTCACAAGGCTATGAATTTTATCAAGAATTAATAGAATTTTAACTCATTTTATATTTACTTTAAACATACTTTTATCATTAATAAAACCCTCTAAACTATCCCCGATTTTTATGGGGCCCACACCTGAAGGGGTTCCTGTAAATATTAAATCTCCCGTTTTTAATGTCATATAATTTGAGACATAACTAATAATCTGATCAATATTGAATATCATTTTATTTGCATTACTTTCTTGAACAATTTCACCATTTTTTAACAACGAAAAATTCAGTTTATTAAGTGAGTTTAAATCCATAAAATTTTCACTTACTAATGCTGATTGATCAAACGACTTAGCAATTTCCCATGGATGACCATTTTTTTTGCATTCTTCTTGTAAGTCTCTAGCGGTAAAATCAATTCCTAAACCAATTTCTGAATAATAATTTTTTGAAAAACTTTGATCTATACTTTTTCCAACTTTTTTTATTTTGTAGACTAATTCTACTTCATAATGTATTTCATTACTGAAATTAGGTATAAAAAAAGGGTTTCTTTTAGGTAATAAAGCTGAATTTGGTTTTAAAAAGAATATTGGACTTTTAGAAATAGAATTGCCCATCTCTTTAACATGATCACTATAGTTTCTTCCAATACAGATGATTTTCATTTCTTGGATTTAAATTCATTCCAAATTTTTGTGAAGCAGCTCTTAGTATTTTGAGAAAAGTCACCTTTTAAAATCCATGAATAATAACCAGGTTCTTTCTGAAAAACTAACTCTACAGTCTTTCCTTTGTGTTTGCCAAAATTAATAATGGGCTGATTTTGACCATCTAAAACAATTCTTCCAGCATAGTCAACAGAAGATTTATTGGCTTTAGAAAACTCACTTAAAAATTCATCATTGTTTTCTAGCTCTGAATATTTTTTAGCTTGTGCTTTTAATACTTCAAGTGTTGCCCTGGCATCATACATTGCAGAATGAGCATTTTCCATTTCTTTTTTACAGTAAAAAACGTATGCTGCACCTAATGTTCTTTTTTCCATTTTATGAAAAATATTTTGAACATCAATCAACTTCTTTGATTCAAAATCGCTTTTCACATTTGCTCTAATAAATTCTTCTTCTAAAATAGGAACGTCAAATTTATTAGAATTAAAACCACATAAATTAGAATCTCCGATAAATATTTTAATTTCTAAAGCCAAGTCCTTAAATGTAGGAGCATCTTTAATATCTATATCATAGATTCCATGAATTTCAGAAATGTTTAGAGGAATTGGAATTTCTGGATTAATTCTTTTTTCGTAGAGCTCTTCTTTTCCATCTGGAAATGTTTTTATCATTCCAATTTCTACAATTCTGTCTTTGTTAATTTGGTCACCAGTTGCTTCAATATCTAAAACTATTAGTGGTTTGGATAATTTTATGTCCATTATTAATTAGTTAATTAAAGAATTTAGTTTTAAATGTCTCTATTTATATCAAATGACTCTAAATAATCAGCAACTTTTCTTACAAATTGCCCACCTAAAGCACCATCAATATTCCTATGATCATAGGAATGAGAAAGAAACATCTTGTGTCTTATTCCAATTAAATCTCCAGAATCTGTTTCAATAACTGCTGGTTTTTTTTGAATTGCTCCAAGTGCTAAAATTGCGCTTTGCGGTTGGTTAATAATTGGTGTTCCCATTACATTGCCAAATGTCCCTACATTTGAGATGGTGTAGGTTCCAGCTGAAATTTCGTCAGGTTTAAGTTGACCTAGTTTAGCTCTATTTGCTAAATCATTTACTTTTTTTGCTAATCCAACAAGATTTAGCTGATCAGCATTTTGAATTACTGGTACTATCAAGTTTCCTGAGGGTAAAGCTGTAGCCATTCCTATATTAATATTATTTTTTACAATAATATTATCACCATCAATTGATGAATTCACCAAAGGAAAATCCCTTATTGCTTTTGCAACTGCTTCAATAAAAATTGGAGTAAATGTTAGCTTTTCGCCTTCTTTTTCTTGAAATTGTTTTTTAATTTTATTTCTCCAAAGGACAAGATTTGTAACATCTGCTTCTACAAATGAAGTAACATGAGGCGCCGTTTGAACGGAGTTAACCATATGATCTGCTATTAGCTTTCTCATTCTATCCATTTGAATGATTTCATCACTACCACTAACATTGTACATTGGTTTTGGTGAATCTAATTTAGTATTTGTTTGTTTTATTGGGGATGAAATTGTCTTTTCGTCTTTTCTGGATTTTAAATAGCTAAGAATATCTTTTTTTGTAACTCTACTATTTGATCCAGTTCCATTTATATTTTCTAATTCTGATTTAGTAATCCCCTCTTTTGCAGCTATACTTTTAACAAGAGGCGAATAAAATTTGCTTGCACTGCTGTAGTCATTTTTGATTTTTTCTTTTGATAAATTTTCTAAAGGCTCAAGAATTTCAACTTCTATTTCTTCTTCAATTTTTTCTTTAGGTGCATTTATAATTTCAGAACTTTCTTGGTTTAATTCAGATTCAATAATTGCAAATACAGATCCTACTGGGACAATATCATTTTCGTTGAATAAAATTTCTTTTAAAATGCCAGAACAAGGAGATGGAACTTCTGAGTCTACTTTATCTGTTGCAATTTCTACAATAGGTTCATCTTCTTCAATAGAATCACCAACTGATTTAAGCCAAGAGGTTATAGTTGCTTCTGCAACACTTTCTCCCATTTTTGGAAGTTCTACTTTAAATTCTGCCATAGAATATTAATCTTTTAGTATAGTAAAGTGCAAAAATAACTTTATTTAGCATATTTAGTTACTTCTAATAATGATAAAAACATTTAATTTGTTTTAAAAATATTTTTGACTAGAATTTTTAAATCCAACATTATGTTATAATCTTTTGCATAAATAATATTGATTTTATCTACAGTTTCCTCTTCCATTTTTTTATCGTTATCTACTATAGAGAAAATCCCTGATTTGATTTTTGGTAGTTTATTTTTAAATGATGACTCTTCATATCCAATCCAAGTTTTATTTCCTATTAAAACAGTATTGATATTTTTAAATGCTTTCTTGTAATTTTTAAAAAAAAGAATAAATAAAGGAGATATTAATAATAGTACTAAAGAAATATAAATATCAAAACTTCTTTTTTTTGTGATGTTTTCTAAACTATTAATGTGATTTAGTTCTGTTGTATAATATGTTTCGTTAGAGTAAATAGATTGACTACCAATTATAAATTGAGATTTTTCAGGAATTATTTTGAAATCCACTGTGTTTTTTGAATTTACATCTGCCATTGAATAAATGATATTTTGTGCGCTGATATCTTTAGCACAAAATATGACTTCTGTTATTTTATTAACGTTCACAAATTCATTAAGTTGAAATATATCTCCATCATAGAATTCATTATTATTTTCAATCTTTGATGTTGAAATTTTAAAAACTTTTTTCTTGGTGCGATTCCCAATTGTCATTAGATTTTCAGTCCTTTGGATTTCCTCTTTAGAGCCAACTAAAGCTATGATTTGAGTTTGCTTAAGGTTGTTTTTAAATAAACCAATTTTTAAAAAATTGAAAGTGAACCTTGTAAATATGCTTATTAAAAAACAAGTAATACTTGAAACTAAGATAATTGCTCTTGAAAATTGAATTGATTTTGGTAATAAAGCATAAAATGTTAAAATTATAATTAAACCCATCAAATTAGCCTTAACTAGATTTAAATATTTAATTGGGGGATTTTGATTTCCAAAAATACTATTGCTACACGACCAAATTAATGCATAAATAGGCACGAGATAGTTTAGTGTTTCTTCTGGCAACAGGATTTCTGTAAATTTCTGGTATAACCCTGAAACTCCAAAAATAAACCCAATAAAAAAAATAAAATCTAAAATAGGTAAAGTCCATCTTTTTAAAATTCTTTGAGTTAAAGCAATAGAAGCCCGTAAGTAAATAGCAATATTTATAAGACTTGAAAAAGTTTTTACATTTTGTTTAGAGAAGTGTTTTTCAGCAAATATGACCATTGCTCTATAGAAAACAAATACGTAATTAATAGAACTTTTTTTGGTGCTTTCCCCTTTGTAATGAATAATATTTGTTTGTGAAAAGTAATAGTTTTCATATCCTGCTTTTTTAATTCTATATGACAAGTCAATATCTTCACCATACATAAAAAACGCTTCGTCTAAAAGACCTACCTTTTCAAGAACTTCCTTTTTTATCATCATAAAAGCCCCAGAAAGTATATCAACTTTGTGATCTTTATTTTTTGAAAGAAACCCTAAATGATAATTGCCAAAAACCTTAGATTGAGGAAATAAATAAGCTAATCCAAATATTTTATAAAATGCAACAATTGGAGTTGGTAATCCTCTTTTAGACTCAGGTAAAAACCTTCCATTTCCATCATACATCTTAACTCCTAATGCTCCTGCATCTTTATGATTGTCCAAAAATTCAAGACATTTTATAAAAGTGTCTTCTTGAACAATGGTATCAGGGTTTAGCAATAAAATATTATTCCCTTTTGCCATTTTGATTCCTTGATTATTTGCAACAGAAAAACCAGAATTTTTTTTATTGGAAACTAATATGACTTCTTTAAATTTTTCTCTTATCAAATTTAAGGACCCGTCAACAGAGTTATTATCTACTACAATAATTTCAGCTTCAATTCCATTTAAGGCTTTATAAATAGATTTCAAACATTGTTCTAAGAAATGTTTTACATTATAATTTACTATGATAATGGATAATTCCAAATATTATTTAGTTTGAGATATTTGTTTTATAAATAGATCTATCAAGTAAAGATTTTCCAAGAGTTAATTCATCAATATACTCTAGCTGATTACCCACGCCAATTCCTCTTGATATTAAAGTTATGTTAACCTTAACTTCTTGAAGTTTTCTGTAAATATAAAAGTTGGTTGTATCCCCTTCCATTGTAGCTGGTAGTGCCAAAATTATTTCAGTAGTTTTTTCATTGATGATTCTTTCTTTAAGCTCATTTACTTTTATGTCGTTTGGACCAATCCCGTCCATAGGAGAAATAACTCCACCTAAAACGTGGTACTTTCCATAAAATTGTTGAGTACTTTCAATTGCTAGAAGGTCTCTTACGTCTTGAACAACACAAATTAATTCATCGGATCGAGATGGGTTTCTACAAATTTCGCATGTTTTTTGTTCTGTAATATGATAACATTTATCACAAAAATTAAGATGCTCTTTTAAATTAATAAATGCTTTTGTAAAATCATTGACTTCTTTTTCACTTTGATCTAAGAGATGAAGTACTAATCTAAGAGCTGATCTTTGTCCAATTCCTGGTAATGATGACATTTGTTCAACAGCATCATTTAATAATTTAGATTTAAAATCCATTTTGCTAAATTAAAAATGCTAGTCTAAACAATGCATATATTATCATTTTATTAACTACAAATATTGAATAGCTTATCAAAATATTCATTTTTAGTGATTATTCAATTAGTAATTTAGGAATAGATTTAAAATTATGTCAGTTTTTTTAGTTTTTACAATACTTATTTCCTATTTCATCTTGCTAATGATGATTTCGTATTTCACATCTAAATCAGCTTCTAACGATTCCTTTTTTAATGGAGATAGAAAATCTCCTTGGTATATTGTGGCTTTTGGAATGATTGGGGCTTCACTTTCTGGAATAACTTTTATTTCTATACCAGGTTCTGTAGCAAAATATTCTGCAGAATATGGATTAATTCCATCAGACCAGTTTAGTTATATGCAAATGGTTTTAGGGTATTTTATTGGTTATTTAATTGTTGCCTACGTTTTGCTGCCTATTTACTATAGAATGGAACTAACTTCTATTTATTCATATTTAGAGGAAAGATTTGGTTATTGGAGTTATAAAACTGGAGCTTCTTTTTTTTTACTTTCTAGATTAATTGGCGCTTCAATAAGATTACTATTAGTTTCAAGCGTTTTACAGCTTATTTTATTTGATGAAATTGGAATTCCATTTGAAATCACAGTAATAACTTCAGTTTTGCTAATTTGGATATATACCAATAAGGGGGGGATAAAGACAATAATATGGACGGACACTCTGCAAACATTTTTCATGTTAATTTCTGTGATAATTACAGTTTGGTTAATTGCTGATGCTTTAAACTTAAAAGAAAAAGAAGGTTTTGTTAATGAAATATCTCAAAGTGGATTTTCAAAAATATTTTATTTTGAAAACTGGAAACAGGGCAATTATTTTTGGAAACACTTTTTAGGCGGAATATTTATTACCATTGGAATGACAGGTTTAGATCAAGATATGATGCAGAAAAATTTAAGTTGTAAAAATTTGAAATCTGCGCAACTAAACATGATAAGTTTTGCTGGTGTTTTAGTCTTTGTAAATTTAATATTCTTAGTTCTTGGTGCGCTTTTATTTATGTATTTTCAAGAAACTGGAATTGGATCAAACATTTTGAAAGTAGATAACCCTCGTACAGATTTATTATTTGCAGAAATTTCAAATAACGGATCACTAGGTATTTTGGTATCGATTTTATTTTTGCTTGGCTTAATTGCCGCTGCTTATTCAAGTGCAGACTCAGCTTTAACGTCTTTAACAACTTCCTTCTCAGTTGACTTTTTGAATATTGAAGAAAAAGCAGAAAATAAACAGAAGAGAATTAGAAAAAATACTCACTTATTAATGTCTTTTTTGTTAGTTTCTATCATTCTCATTTTAAGAAATTTTTCTGATGACTCTGCCATTTGGATGCTCATTAAATTAGCAGGTTTTACTTATGGCCCCCTTATTGGATTATTCTTTTTTGGAATTATTACTAAAAGAAGTTTAAATGACCGTCTTGTTCCTATAGTATCAGCTTTAGTCCCAATAGTTGTGGCGTCTCTATGGTATCTACATGGTAAAGGTAGTATTACATGGTTTGGATCATATCAGTTTGGAGCAGAACTAATTATTTATAATTCTTTATTGTCTTTTTTAGCTTTGTTATTGATCAGTAATTCTAAAAGCTAATTATTTTGTCAGATTCATGAATTATTCTGTGAAGATCTTCCATAGTAGACATTGGGCATAATTCTGAACTATCTTGTTTTCTTATTTTAAGACATGTGCCACAGGCATAAAGTATTCCATTTTTTTTAATGAAATCCTCCAAAAGTTTAGTAATGTCATAAGTTTCTGTCGAAAGTGATTCTGCCTCCACTCCTTTGGCCATTAAAAAGATTGAGACTTTATCCCCTTTGTTAATTGAAAAGTTAGCTAATCTTACAGCGTTCCATACTGTTTCAGGATGATCGGAATAAATTACAATACCTAATTTTATAGTTTTCAATTTTTCAATTGTTAGCGTACTGTAATACTTTTTTTTCTTCTAATCTAATATTAGATTTAATGCATTTATCAATATGACTCCAAAGTGAGATTCTATGTTTTAATGCTTCTTTACTTATTTTGATAACTTCTTCCCATTTTTGAGCATCATTTTGGCAAAGGCTTGATATCATTTCATGCGCTAAAGGTCCGTGTTCATCACCATCAAGATCAATATGTCTTTGCAAATAATAATTTATTTTATTTAAAGATATTTTTTTCGACTGTTCTGTTTTCTTTATGATTTCTAAAAACATATCTGGAATAATTTCTTCTCTACCAAAAGTAAAAGCAGCTGCAATTTCGTGAGCTTTCCAGCCCTTAATAGTATTGAATGAAAACTTTAAAAACGATTTTATTTCAGGACTAATATTAGATTTTGAAATATACTCATCAACAGAATCTAAATCTTTTACTTCACTACAAAATTCTTCGATAGGTTTTATATCAGCTTTAATTTCGTCCATTGCTTCTAGATACATTTCAAAATGACTTTTTGGCTCTCCATTAAAGTTTAAGTCGGACTCTTCATCTACAATAATTTGATTAATTAATCTTGCTGATTTTGAGTCTGAATTTGGTTTCCAAGGAATCTGTGTACAAGTTAATTTTATTTGTAACCCTTTTAATAATGACATAAAATCCCAAACAGCATATACGTGAGATTCCATAAATACCTTAATATCTTCAATAGAGTTAAGTGATTTATATAGTTCATGATTTTTTAATTCGTCCCTTAGTGGTTGAATTTGTTCAATTACTTTTTCAATATTAGGATTCATTTCTTTTTATTAATAAGTTGTTTATTTTCTTAACTAAGCTTGGTCCTGAATAAATAAAACCAGTGTAAAGTTGAATTAAATCTGCACCTGCATCAATTTTGTCTAACGCATCTTGAGGATTCATAATTCCTCCAACGCCTATAATAGGTAGCTTTTTATTTGTTTTTTTTGAGATGTACTTAATTACTTCCGTTGACTTATCTTTCAACGGTAATCCACTTAATCCTCCATTGCCAATTTTTTCTAGTATGTTAGAAGTAGTTTTTAAATTATCCCTGCTAGTAGTAGTATTAGTAGCTATAATGCCGTCTAATTTTTCTTTTAAAATTAATTCTATAGTTTCATCAAGTTGTTTGTGGTTTAAATCAGGGGATATTTTTATTAGTATCGGTTTTTGTTTCTCTTTTTTGCTGTTAATTGATTTTAGTTGTGGTATTAATTTTTTTAGAAATTCTACATCCTGAAGTTTTGTAAAATTACTTACGTTTGGGCAGCTTACATTTAAAACAAAATAATCTACATAGGGGTGAAGAACTTCAAAATTATGAATGTAATCTAAATCCGCATTTTCATTAGATGTTGATGAATTTTTCCCAATATTTCCGCCAATTATTAAATTTGAATTGTTGTTTTTTAATCTTTCTGCACAAATTTCACTTCCGTCGTTATTTATACCAAGTCTATTTATAATGGCTTCATCTTTGGCTATTCTGAATAACCTTTTTTTAGGATTTCCAGGTTGAGCTTTCGGGGTTACAGTTCCAATTTCAATAAATCCAAATCCTAGGTTTGCTAATTCTTTTATGTATTTACCATTTTTATCAAATCCAGCAGCCAATCCTACAGGGTTTTTAAACTTTAAACCAAATAATTCTTTTTCTAGAGATGGACTATTTTTTTGATAGAAGAATCTAAATAACCAACCTATGATAGAAATATTACATATAAATTTAAGTGTCTTTAAAATAATGTAATGAACCCTTTCTGGATCAATGGTAAATAATAAAGGTCTTATTATGAGTTTATACACATTACAAAAATAACAATTCTAGATTTGATAATTAATTTTGTTTATTTCTTTTCTTCAAGTTGGAATTTTAAGTATTTAAGTCCAGATCTTACAGAATTGTATGCTTTTTCTTCTGCCAAAGTATTGGGTATTACTTTTAGTTCTTCAAATTGTTTAAATATGTGATCTTTTACGCCAACTAAAATAACTTCTATTTTTTTCTCTTTAAAGTTTTGAATAACTTCTTCTAGTACGTAAATCCCAGATGCATCTATGTATGGAACATGGGACATGTTTATAATAACTGCGTCTTTTCCAACTATTGCTTCAGCTTGCTCTTTAAATTGATCTGAAAAACCATAAAAAAGTGGACCATCTAATTCATATTCCATAATTCTATTTTTAATGGATTCAGGTATTTTCAATTTTTTCTCCATATCGGCAATATCTCCCGATTTACTTTGCTGATCTACCAATTCACCCATTCTTTGCATGAAGAAGAATGATGACAACACCATTCCTACTCCAACTGCAACAAGAAGATCAACAAATACTGTTAAAACTATAACGAGTAAAAGAACCATGGAGTCACTATTTTTTAAGCTAAATAGTCTTTTCATTCCTTTGAAGTCTATTATTCCAATTCCTACAGAAATCAATAGTGCTGAAAGAACAGGTTTAGGCACAATTGCTAGATATTGTCCCAACCCTAGTAAGACTATTAAAAGAAAAATACCTTTAAAAATCCCACTTAAGTTAGTAGTTCCGTTAGAATTTATATTAGCCACAGTTCCTGTCGTCGAGCCAGCTCCAGGTATCCCACCAAATAAAGAAGTAAGTAAATTTCCTAATCCCTGACCTATAAGTTCTCGGTTCCCATTATGTTTAGTCTTAGTTATATTATCAGCTACTACAGAAGTAAGTAAGGTATCAATTGTTCCCAAACCTGCCAAAGTCAAACCGCTTACAATAGCAATGCTAATATCTGCCCAATTGAAGTTTATAATTCCTTCAATTTTGATTCCAGGTAATTTATTTGGAATATCTCCTATAGTAGAAAACACCCAATGACTTCCCCATTCCGGATTTAAAGACATAGAGACTAATGTTCCAACTACTAATGCAATTAAACCAGCTGGCAATTTTTTTGAAATTTTTGGAATAAAATAAATCAGTACCAAAGTCATAAAACCTAATATTATAGAGCTCCAGTGGTAATCAACTATTGGAGTATGAAAGTTTAAAATTATATCTATAATATTCCCGGGAGATTCTGATCCTAAAAATGTATGCCATTGGAAAAGAATAATAATTATTCCAATTCCGCCCATAAAGCCAGATAAAACAGGATATGATATGTACTTAACATATTGAGCAACCTTAACCAAACCGAATAAAATTTGAAATACACCGGCTAATGCAAATGACATAATAATTAAGGGAAGTGCTTTTGTTGGATCTTCTGAAAAACCTGCATCTGCAATTATTGTAGCTGCAACAATTGTCATTGGACCTGTAGGATCACTAATTAGTGTTTTTGTTCCGGCAATTAACGAAGCTGTAATGGCAAGAATAATTGCAGTATATAATCCAGCTTCTGGCCCCAAACCACTTTGCAATCCAAAAGCAAGTCCCATTGGAAGGGCAATAATAGCAGCAGTTAGTCCACCTGTAAAATCTCCTTTTATGTTAGAAGTTAAATTCTTTAAGCCCATGTGAATAAAATATATTTAATTAACGAAAATTTTTAATTTCGCCTAAATTTACTATTTATAATCGTAATTTTGTAACAATTTATAATTCATGATTAATTCAAAAAAAATTGTAGTTGTAATGCCTGCATATAATGCGTCAGAAACTCTTGAAAAGACTTATAACGAAATTCCATTTCCTTTAGTTGATGAAGTTATTTTAGTTGACGACCATGGATCAGACAACACTTATGAAATAGCTAAAAGTCTTGGGATTAATCATGTTATAAGACATGAGTATAACAAAGGATATGGTGGAAATCAAAAAACTTGTTACGATAAAGCCTTAGAGCTTAAAGCTGATATTGTAGTTATGTTACACCCAGATTACCAATATACTCCAAAGCTAATTGAGAGTATGTGTTACTTAATTGCAAACGATTTATATCCGGTAGTTTTAGGATCAAGAATATTAGGTAAAGGTGCTTTAAGAGGCGGAATGCCAACTTATAAGTACATAGCTAATAGGATTTTAACTCTATTTCAAAATATTTTAATGAATCAAAAACTCTCAGAATACCATACAGGTTTTAGAGCTTTCTCTTCTGATGTTTTAAAAAACATAAATTATAATAATAATTCAGATGATTTTATTTTTGATAATCAGATGTTAGCACAAATCATGTTTAAAAATTATTTGATTGGTGAAATTACTTGTCCAACAAAATATTTTGAGGAAGCTTCTTCAATTAATTTTCAAAGAAGTTCTGTCTATGGAATAGGGGTTATAATTACTTCAATAAAATACTTCCTAACAAAAACTAAAATCATTAGTTGGAAAATTTTAAAGTAATTTAATGAAATCAAAACTTATAGATAATATAACTCAATACCATTGGTTTCTTTGGCTATTTTTAATTGTATTGAGTTCTTTTTTTTTATTTAACTATGGAAATCATGAATTTTCATTACTCGTCAATCAAAATCACAACGAGGTATTAGATTTTTTTTTTAAATACGTAACCTATCTTGGCGACGGAGCTTTTGTTTTTGTCATGGCATTTATTTTTTTATTTATTAAAAAAGAAGTTGGAATTTCAGCTTTAATTTCTCTATTGATTACGACTATATTTGTTACAATTTTAAAACGAGGAATTTACTCTACTGAATTTAGACCATGCTATCATTTTAAAAGTTTGATTGATAACGGAACCTGGAACTTAGTTGAAGGAATAGAACTTCATATAAAATATTCTTTCCCAAGTGGTCATACAGCATCGGCATTTTGTATTTTAATAAGTATGTGTTTTTTATTAAACAATAATTTTTATTCATTTTTAATGGTAGGAGTTGCTTTTATTATAGGTTTTTCTAGAATTTATTTATCGCAACATTTTTTAATTGATGTAATTATAGGCGCAATAATTGGATCTTTAATTCCACTTTTTACACATATTTACATACAGCCAATCATTTCTAGAAAAATTTTAAAAAGAAAAATAGAATGAAAATATTCCGGCTAAATTTTAAACCTATTTTATTTTTTTTATTTTACGTCTGTATTTTAATACTTCCAACTTTAGGATGTTTTAATTTGTTTGATTGGGACGAAATTAATTTTGCAGAATCTTCTAGAGAAATGTTGGTTTCAAGTAATTTTTCACAAGTGATGATAAATTTTGAACCATTTCATGAAAAACCACCCTTATTTTTTTGGCTGCAAGTTTTATCAATGAAGATTTTTGGAATTGGAAGCTTTGCTGCAAGATTCCCAAATGCTTTACTTTGCATTATTTTACCTGTTGTGATTTATGATATTGGTCGCCGTTTAAAGAATGCAACTTTTGGTTGGATTTGGTCTATAATTTTTATAAGTGGATTTTTGCCTAACTTATATTTCAGAACAGGGATAATTGATCCAATTTTTAATTTATTTATTTTTCTTTCAATTTATTTTTTCTATAAATATTTTAATTCCTTAAAATTAAATAATATTCTTTTTTCAGGTTTGTTTTCTGGATTAGCTATTCTTACTAAGGGTCCTGTAGGGCTATTAATTGTACTAATTACAGTACTTATTTATTTTGTGTTATTAAGAAAAAATATTTCGCTCAAACATATTCTTTCTTTTATAATAATCGTTGTTTTAGTTTCTTCGCCGTGGTATTTATTAGAACTTATAAATAAAGGGCCATGGTTTATTGTTGAATTTATTCAATATCAATTGGAATTATTCTCTAAGCCTGTAGCTGGCCATAGTCAGCCGCTGTACTATCATTTTTTAGTTGTTTTAATTGGTTGTTTTCCATTCTCTTTCTATGGGTTGAAAAACTCTTTTAGAGACTCTGGTTTCGGTATAGATTTTGAAAAAATGATGAGAATTTTATTGTGGGTAGTTTTAATTCTCTTTACAATCGTAACTACTAAAATTGCTCATTACTCATCAATGGCTTATTTACCATTATCTTTTTTAGCTTCAATTGAACTTTTTAAAATTTATAACGGGAAAAAGTTTAATAGTTTCTTAAAATATTCTTTGATAATCGTAGGGAGTTTTATAGGTCTAATTTTAATGAGTGCTTTATTTGTTATAATTAATCACAAAGACCTTATTCTTACTATTGTTAAAGATTCAAATACTCAATATTTATTGCAGAATCAAATGCAATGGCTAGGTTGGGAATGGTTAATACCAGTTTTAATTATTGTAGGAAGCTTATTTTCTTGTCTTTTTTTAAACTCTAGATTAATACCTTCCTTAATTTTATATTCAATTGCCATGGGATTAAATTTTTCTCTTTTATGTAAATTTGTTGTTCCAAATATTGAAAATGTTATTCAGGGCTCGGCAGTATCTTTTTATGAAGATATTTCATCAGAAAAAAAATATCTAACTACTGTGGGTTTTAAAAGCTATGCTCATTATTTCTATTCCAAAATTGACCTTTTGGACTCCAAGGATAGTTTATATAATGCAAAAAAAAAGATATTAAAAACAAATTTTAATTCTCTTTCGCTCAATGAGCTTAGTAGTGAAGATAAAACAAGATTCAATAATTATGTACTTAGTTGGTATATTAACGGAAATATTGATAGACCAGTTTATTTTGCTACAAAAAAAAATAAAATAAATTCACAATTAGAAGCCGCTAAAAACTTAATCGTTATTAAAGATTTTGGAGGATTTAAATTTTATAAAAGAGAATTGAAATGAAAGTAAGAGATTTATCACCAAGAAAAATATGGAATAATTTTGAAGATTTAAATGCTGTTCCAAGACCCTCTAAAAACGAGGAGCGAGTTATTGAATTTATTAAAAATTTCGGATTAGCCCTTGGCTTAATTACCTATGTTGATCCATCTGGAAATGTGATAATTAAAAAGCCTGCTTCTCAGGGGATGGAGAGTAGAAAAACCATTATTATTCAGAGTCATTTAGATATGGTTCATCAAAAAAATGCAGATAAGGAATTTGATTTTTTTAATCAGGGAATTCAAAGTTATATAGATGGAGATTGGGTTACAGCCGATGGCACTACTCTTGGCGCTGATAACGGAATGGGTGTTGCAACTATTATGACACTTTTAGCTAGTGATGATATTGATCATCCTGCTTTAGAAGCTTTATTTACTATTGATGAAGAAACTGGAATGACAGGAGCTTTTGAGTTAGAAAAGGGAATATTAGATGGTGAGATATTATTAAACTTAGATACTGAAGACGATGATGAGTTTAGTATTGGATGTGCTGGTGGAATTGATACAAACACCTCAAAAATATATACGCAAGAAAAGATTTCTAAAGGTATTGGTCTTGAAGTTGTTGTCAAAGGTTTAAAGGGAGGGCATTCAGGAATGGATATACATCTAGAAAGAGGAAATGCCAATAAAATAATGAATAGAATTCTAAATCTAGCAGTAGAATATAATCTTCAAATTTCTCAAATTGATGGAGGAAGTTTAAGAAATGCAATTCCTAGAGAATCTTTTTCTATAATTTCTATTAATGATGAAGGTTTTTTAAATAAACTAGATATTCTTGCAGCAGATATTAAGAATGAGTATATAAAATCGGAACCCAATTTAGTAATTGAATTAAATAATATTGACTCTCTTTCCATGGGACTTTCAATTATTGATTCGAAAGAAGTCGTAGATACAGTATATTCTGTATTTAATGGAGTTTATAAAATGAGCCAATCTATTGAAGGGTTAGTAGAAACCTCCTCTTCATTAGCAAGAGTAATATTAAAAGATGGAAGTTTTGTGACTCAAAGTTTACAAAGAAGTTCTGTAGATAGTTCAAAATTAGATGTTGCTAGAACGGTTGGATCTTCATTTGTAAATATTGGAGCCGAAGTTGAACATACAGGTTCTTACCCTGGATGGGCACCCAATTCGAATTCTGAAATTCTTGATATTATGGTTTCATTATACAAGAAAATGTTTAAATCTGATCCTAAAGTTCAAGCATGTCATGCTGGTTTAGAATGTGGAATATTAAACGAGAGATATCCAGGACTAGATATGATATCTTTCGGACCAACTATTAAAAACCCCCATTCCCCAGATGAGAAGGTTCATATAAAATCAGTTCAAAAGTTTTGGGATTTGTTAATTGAAGTACTTAAACAAATTCCTTTGAAAAATTAATAATCCCATTGATTATTAAATGAGTTATAAGCATTAGCTCCAAGTTTTATTTCTGATTGAATACCATTTTTAGAATTAATTGAAGTTGATAAGAAAATTCCAAATTTAACTAGGCCACCAAAAATTCTAAATGGTCTAGATATTCCAATAAAAGTTTCTAAATGTGTAAAGTCTTGATCAGTAATAATTAAAGTTGACAAACCGGTAGATAACTGTAATCCTAGTTTACTTATTAAAGGTAATTTATTAAAAACATTCCCATCAAAACTATGGACATAATTCCCTCTTAAAAATGAATTTTTTGTAAAAAGAGTATTTCCCAAAAGCTGAGATGAAGAAAGCGGATTACTAAAAAATCCTCTGTCAGAACCTCTAAAATACTTCCATTCAACAATTCTTAAGTTTTTTTTATTTACAAATGCTCCTGTTTGAATATTCCACTTAGATTTCCCTAAATGTGGTATAGTAAATTCATCATTAATACCAAGTTCTAAATAATCAAAATTCACTTCGCTTTTAAATAGATTAGGAATACCTTTCTTATATATGAAATTCACAGTTGGATATTTAGTTCCAACAACAATTTTCTTATTTTTTTTGTAATAAAATTTTTGAAATGGCAGCCAAGTTAGCTGAATTCTAGTTTCTGATTTTCTGTAAGAATCAAACTTTATTGGGGATAGCTCTAAAATTGAATCAATAGATTCTGTAAATAAGTCACTATTTAAATCTAAATTATCAATAGGGGTTTGATTAGTATATTGAAATTTAACTTCTCCATAAATACCATTTAATAGCTCTGTTCTATATCCAGTTTCTATATTTTGGGATCTAACATAGTTACTTCTTGAAAATGCAGTTACAATCGAAGGATTTCTATTAATAGCTTTGTACTGATCTCCAATTCCTAATGAAAATTGTTTGTATTTTTTATCATTTGTAATAATAGAAATATTAGTAGATCCTTTAAAATCTTTATTTGCTAAACCATAATCTAGATTATTTCTAGTAGCAATCTTATATTTTTCGTTAATATTTTGACTATAATTAAAACCAAGGTTGTGTCTATAGCCACCTATACCTAAAAAGTTAAATTGAGATACAACTGGCCATATGTAAAATGAGTATCCTTTATATCTATTTTTTTTTCCAATTCCTTCCCATAGAATATTTGACCAAGTTATTTTATTGTATATACTGTCTTGTTCTAAGGCATATTCTTCGCTTTGATAGTAATCTCTTAAACTATCTGTATAGTTGATGTATTCTATTTCATTTTTTTTTAAATCAAGCTGTCTTATACTTTTCCATTTTTGATTAGAAATTTTCTCAGACGAATCACTAAAGTATTTTACTTGATTTTTTTTAAATTCAGTAGGAAGATCCTTTAAAAACTTAAAATTTTTATTAACTGTGACAGAGTTTCCTAAAATCTTATAAATTTCCTCTCTTATTGTATAATCTATAACTTTTCTTTTAATTAAATTCTGATCTTCATATTGCTCATAATTTTGAATGACATGAAAATTTTTGATATTAAATTCTGATTGTAAAGGACCGCTTAATTCTAATTCTATAGATTTCAATAAAAAGGTACTGTCTTGAACAAACAATACCCCTTTTAATAATGGTTCATTTTTAAATCTTGGTGTGATTTTAATTTTGTGAATTTTAAAGGAATCTTCTTGAGGAATAAATCCTAAATAATCGTATTTATAATAGGTTCTAGATCCAGGAGATAAAGGAGATACTATTGGTTTATTAGCAATTTGAATTGGGATATTATTTTTATATAAATCAAATTCTATTTCAGATAATTTTATAAGATAATCGTATTTATCATCAACTTCATACTCAGGAGTTATATTGTATTCCCCAAAATCTTCAAACGATTGAATTATTACAAAATCTTGCTCTTTTTTTGTGTCTGCAAAATCATGGTATCCATCATATGACCAATAATTAAAACCATTTATTTTATATAAATCCCCATAAGATTCTACGAATTTAAGAACATCATTTTTAAAATTAATAGATTTAGAAGTGTCTAATTGCCATAATTCAATAGTATCTTTTCTTTGAAGTTTAAATTGTCTTTTTTCAATAGTATTTTTTGAATATTCTTTACAAGAAAAATCTTTTTCAACGTAGTTTTTTTTTGTTTTTTTCACTTTTTCAAGTATTTCAAGAGCTTTGTTCTTAGTATTTGAAACTACCTCATACTCAATTAAATCTTGATCGTTTTCAAAAAGAATCACATTAATTATTTTTGGTTTTTCTGTAAGATTTATTGATTTCTCTTCATTTCTAAAGCCGATATAGCTATAAATAATGGTGTGATTTCCAGGCTCTAGTTCTATAAAATATTCTCCAAAAGCATTAGAACTAACCCCGTAAGTAGTATTTTTAATATATATTGACGCAAATGGTAAAGGTTCTCCATTTTTATCAGAAATTACTCCACTAATGTGATTGGAAAACCCTAAAATTGGAAGTAAAAAACTTATGAATAGTATTAAAAAATAATTGTATAAATTAGATGTAGTAATCATGAGTTTTTAAAAACTAAAAATTATTAAGATTATCTCAGAAAATATATCAAATTTGCGTAAAATTAATTGAAATGTCTACACACAAAGATATAAAAAGGGTAACCACTCATGTTCTTCAAGAAATGAAGAGGAAAAATGAGAAAATCTCCATGCTTACCGCCTACGATTATTCAATTGCTAAAATTGTCGATGAATCTGGTATTGACGTTGTTTTAGTTGGAGATTCTGCTTCAAACGTTATGGCTGGTCATGAAACAACTTTGCCTATAACTCTTGACCAGATGATTTATCATGCCTCATCTGTAATTCGAGCTATAAATAGATCTTTAGTTGTTGTTGATCTTCCGTTTGGAAATTATCAAGGAGATTCTAGAGAAGCCTTAAGGTCTGCAATTAGAATTATGAAAGAAGCTGAGGCTCACTCTGTAAAACTAGAAGGTGGTAAAGAAATTATAGAGTCAGTTGAAAGAATACTTTCTGCTGGGATTCCTGTAATGGGACATTTAGGATTAACTCCGCAATCAATTTATAAGTTTGGAACTTATACTGTAAGAGCCAAGGAAGAGGCTGAGGCAAATGAACTTATTAAGGATGCTCTTCTTTTACAAAAAGCTGGTTGTTTTGCTATAATTTTAGAAAAAGTACCAGCTAAATTGGCTACAACTGTTGCAAAAAAATTAGAAATTCCTGTCATTGGAATTGGAGCTGGAGGAGGTGTAGATGGTCAAGTATTAGTCCTTCATGACATGTTGGGAATCACTCAAGAGTTTTCTCCCAGATTTCTAAGAAGATACCATAATTTACATCAAGAAATTTTAAAAGCTTGTAGCAACTTTAAAAAAGATGTAAAATCTCAAGATTTCCCAAATGAAAAAGAGCAGTACTAGTTTGAGTTTCACAGTCTTATTTGAAGACAACCATCTTATTGCTGTTAAAAAAATTTCAGGTGATATTATACAATCAGATAAGACTGGAGATATTACTTTAGCTGAAAACGTTAAACTATATATCAAAAAAAAGTATAATAAACCTGGTGAAGTTTTTCTTGGCATTATTCATAGAATTGATAGACCTGTTGGTGGAGTAGTAGTTTTTGCTAGAACCTCTAAATCTCTTTCTAGAATGAATGCATTATTTAGAGATAAAGAAGTTAAAAAAGAATACTGGGCTATTGTTGAAGAAAAACCACCTTTTGAAGAAGGCGAACTTACTAACTGGCTAAAAAAAAATCAGGAAAAAAACAAATCAAGAGCTTATGATCAAGAAGTTAAAGAGAGTAAGAAAGCCATTTTAAAATATAAATTAATTGGAAGAAGTAAAAATTATTACTATTTACAAATAAATCCTCTAACTGGCCGTCATCACCAAATTAGGGTTCAGCTAAGCCATTTGGGTTGTAAAATAAAAGGAGATGTTAAGTATGGAGCTAAAAGAACTAATAAAGATGGTAGCATTCACCTTTTAGCAAGATCTATTACTTTTTTACATCCTGTTAAAAAAACAGAGTTAACTATTGTAGCAAATCCCTCAATAGATCCGCTATGGGATGAGTTTTTAAATTTAAGTAAATAGCTATTCTCCAGCTATAAAACTTATTTCTATATTGGCATCTTTTGGAAGTCTTGCTACTTCCACAGTTTCTCGAGCTGGATAAGGTTCTTTAAAAAAATCTGAATAAACTTCATTTACTTTATCAAAGTCATCCATATTTTTTAAGAAAATACTGCATTTTAAAATGTTTTCTCTTTTTAGATTGCAAGAGTTCAGCAGGGAATCAATGTTTTTTAAGATTTGACTTGTTTCAGTTTTAATTGACGTTGTATTTAAAATACCAGTTTTGGGATCTAATGCAATTTGGCCACTGGCTATGATTAACCCATTGTGTCTCACTGCTTGGCTGTAAGGACCAACAGGCGATGGTGCATTTGGAATTTTTATTATTGATTTCATAGGTAAAATTTAAAAAATATTATTATCATACCATGTTCTTCTCCTTTGTAATTTTAAATCTTGAAGTATGGAAGATTTAACGCTTATATTTAAGTTATAACTACGCATAAATCCAAGAGGAATCCAATTAAAACTCATTTGCCAACAATGAAGATCTCTTGCAATATTAATGGATGTAAAACTAAATTCTTTGTTAATAAAGTCGTAATTAGTCATGTAGGATAATTTCCAGTTTTTAGTAATGCTTAAATCACCTCTTAGTCCAATACTTTGCGTGATATATGAGGTGTCAATAGATGGGTTAATAACTCTTCGATAGTCAATTTTATAATCTATTCCAATTGACCAAGGAATATTAAAGTCTATATACATATCAGAATTAGAGTTAATCATATCTAATTCTTCTTTACTTCCCTTATCACTTTTATAAGGTTTTTTATCTCTTTTAGAAGATTTTAAGTTTGCTCCTAAGGCAAGATTTGCCGAGGTTAATGTTCCAAGTCTATTATTTGCTGAAAATTGATATTGATCTATTCTTTTTCCATTGAGGTATTTGTATGGATCTAACCGCCCTGCAAATCGAATATTTACTTTTTTCCACAAAGTTGTTCTTCCAATTATACTAAAATTATCCAAATGGAAGGAATCTTTAATTAAATCATAACCTGAATTGATGCTAAGATTGTCTAAAATTTTAAATTTTAAAAACTCTTCTTTATTGCTTGTGTCTTTTAAATTACGTTTTTTAAGTTCCAAAGAGTTAATTAAACTAAATCCAATTCTTCCAGATTCAGAGGGGCTTATAGTTCCGTAAATATTACTAGAAAAAGGAGAATATAATTGAGTATTTCCTAGTGTATCAGATTGGTAGGAAACCCAAGGATTTGAATTAGGTTTATAATTAAAATTAATATTTGGTGTAATGGTATGCCTGATTTTTGATTCATTTTTTCCTTTTAGAAATTTAGCAAAACTGTAAAATCCATAAATTTTTGTTGTTGCTGAGACACTAAAGTTTTGAGAATAAATTTGAGAAAAATCTTTTACACTGTCATTAAGTATTTCTTTATTTGAATTGTCCCAAACTTTATTTATTTGATCTAAATACCATAAAGAAGAAAGTCTGTAGGATGGATTTATAGTAACGTTTTTGCCAAAAAGTTTTATAGAACTTGAAGCATTTATATTATGTCTCATTCCATTTTTTGATTTTGACTTTAAGCTATTAAGATCATTTTGGAAAATATTTTTTGAACTCAAACGTAGCTCATTTTTGGTATTCATCTGATAGTTGATATTGGTTTGATTTATTATTTCATGAATAAAGTTTTTATTAATACTATTTTTTCTTAGCATTTTAAATGGATAGAAACGGTTTACATTATAGGATATCTCAGGAAGAGTAAATGTCATTAAATCTGTATTACTATTCTGACTATGTCTTAGATTAGCACTTAAATTAGAGCTTATTTCACCTTTAAATCTTTTGCTCCAAGCTATATTTGAGTTAAATGTATTTGTTAAGTAATTTTGTGCTGAAATATTATTATAATCATTTCTAAAATTTGTAGTTGTCCCTGCATTTACTAAAGCTCTAAAAGTTGACCCAGGTTTGTGTTTTTGATCTTTATTATGATTCCATTTAACAAAGAAGTCTTTTCTTTTATTAAACCCTTCAAATCCTTTTTCACCTTGAATGGTATTTCTATAATTCAAAGAAAATTGGCCACTATATTTATATCTAACTTTATAGGAAGTTAAATTACTTAATCCCCAAGAACTTTTGCTATATACGTCCCCGGTGAAGGATGTGCTTATTCTTCCTTTACGGAACTGGTGGTAGTAACCGCCTCCCAATAAATAAAACCCTAATGCTTCAGATGTTCCATAATTTGGTATAATAAGTCCATTAGAACCTTTATTTTTTTTATTAGGAAAAAATGCAAATGGTAGACCAAGAGGAGTTGGTACATCAGCAATATGTAAATTAATTAGGCCTGAGACGATCTTATCATCTGGCTTAATAACTGCTTTATTAAGTTTAAAGTAAAAATGAGGATGTTCAAGTTCACAAGTTGTATACATGGCATTTTTAATGTGTATATCTCCGTTATTTTGTTTTTTTACTTTTTCCCCATGAATAAAACCCTCACCTTGCTTTAGAACGACTTTATAGGTTATACCTTTCTTAGTTTTAAAATTATATATTAATGAGTCTGCGTTAGTTAGAGTTCCACCATCAGATATAATTGGCACTCCTATTTTTTGATTATTACTATCCAAACAATATGTAGCATAAACATTTTTAGTTTCAAAATCAAATTTAATAAAGCATGCATCCAATACTACTTCCCCATAGTCTATATGTGCTTCTTTGTATAGATATGTTTGTTTATTTTCCATATCTAAAACTATTGAGTCTTTTGCAGTCCAATTTAAGGCACTTTCTAATTGGCTTGATTTTTGTTTATTTTCCTCTTGAGAAAACATGTTAATATTGTTTATCAACACGAGAAAGAGTATAAATACAGAAGAATGTTCTTTAATTAGTTCAATTAGCAGCTTAAATTTGATATGATTGTTAATCATTTAAAAATATGGTTTAACTAATTGAGTTTTTTTTAAAACGTTTTTCATGACAAAATATTATACAAATATAACGGTACTTACATTAAGAAAATATTTTAAATTAATTCTTTTAGTATTTTGTTTAATTAACGTAAGCTCTCAAACAGGCTTGGGTATTAATACGGTTGTAATTGATCCAGGACATGGAGGCAAGGATCCGGGAGCCGTAAGCCCGAATAATAATTATGAAAAGACAGTTGTTTTAAAAGTCAGCCTTTTATTGGGTCAGTTAATTAATAAGGAGTTTCCTGAATGTTAAAGTTATTTTCACTAGAGATGATGATCGATTTATTGGTTTAGCAAAGAGAGCAAAAATAGCTAACGAGATTGGTGCAGATTTATTTATTTCGGTTCATGCAAACGCAATAGAAACCCCTTCTGCAAATGGTTTTGAAACATGGGTTTTAGGACTACACAAGTCTAAAGCGGCACTAGAAGTGGCTAAATTTGAAAATTCTTCTATATTAATGGAGGAAAACAACAAACAAACTTATTCAGAGTTTAATCCTAATGATCCTGACGCTTATATTGCTTTGTCTATGAGACAAAATGCATTTCTAGATCAAAGTTTAATTTTAGCAAATTCTATTCAAAAAGATTGTAAAACTAAATTAAATCTAAGAAACAGGGGTGTTAAACAAGCTGGATTTATGGTTTTATATAGAGCAACTATGCCTGCAGTATTAGTCGAGTTAGGATTTTTATCAAATCCCAAAGATGAAAAATTACTTATCTCTAAAAGTGGACAATTAAAGTTAGCAAATCATATTTTTGAAGGGTTTAAGAATTATAAAAGTAAATACGATAATGTTGATAAATCTCTAACGGACTTAAATGAAGAAAAAGCTATTTTAAACTCTGATAATTTATCCGATACCGGTCTAGTTTATAAGATTCAATTGGCTACATCTAGTGTTAAAACACCTACACTTCCTGAAAATTTTAATGGATTAAAGGATGTAGAAGTGTATATTAGTGGAAATTATTATAAATATACATTCGCTTTATGTACAGACATGAAAAGCGCAAATAATAAATTAGAAGAAGCAATTAAAGCTGGATATAATTCTGCTTTTGTTATTTCTTTTAAGAATGGTAAAAGATTAGATTGGAAAAAGCAATAAAATATTGTTGAATGAAAATTAAAAAAGAACTTTTAATTGGTTTAGTTACAATAATCGGAATTGGAGTTCTTGTTGTAGGCTCTTATTTTTTAAAAGGCCAGGAGCTTTGGAAGTCAAGATATGTTTATTATACTATTTTCAAAAACTCTGAAGGCTTAGCAACAGGAGGCCCTGTTAACTTAAATGGCTTACAAGTAGGGATTATTACAGACATAAAGTTTCAGAAAAATGATTTAAATAATGTTATTATAGAATTTGAGTTAAATGAACCTGATGTCAAAAGATTAAAAGGAGGAACCGTTATACTATTAAATTCTGATCTATTATCAGGATCATATTTAGATGTTTTGTGGGGGGATTCATCTTTTTATTTTAATTCTCAAGACACTATTCCATCTTCTGTATCACTAGCGCTTGAAGATCAAATTAATCAAAGACTAATTCCATTAGAGAAGAAAACTAATGAGCTAATTAGTACTGCAGATTCTGCAATTAAAACTATTGAAGCGATATTTAGTAGAAATACTGATAATCTCGATCAGTCTTTTAATGGTATTAATAATGCAGTTAAAAATTTTGAAATAGTATCTATTGAATTAAGTGGATTAATTAGGTCTGAAAAAGAAAACATTAGTAAAATTATAAATAACATCAAATTAGTTACTACAAATTTACAAGAAAGTAATAATGTTATTAGCGAAATTTTAAATAATGCTGCACAATTATCTGATTCCCTTGTAGACTCAGATATTAAAGGAACAATTAAAAATGCTAAAGAGTCACTTGAAGAAGTTAATATAATTTTAAATGAAATTCAAAACAGCGATGGAACTTTAAACCGTTTGATTAATGATTCTACAATTTACCAATCAATGACTAATATGATAAATGAAGCCTCTAGATTATTGGAAAATATTAAAACAGAACCCAAACGATATGTTGGATTCAGTATATTTGGCAAAAAAGATAAAAACATTTTAGATTCTAGAGATCAAAAATTACTTAAGAAATTTGCTACTGACTCTCTTTAAATTTAAAAGAAAAACAATTTAAATTTTTTATGATTAGTCAATTGGTATTTGCTTTTTTATTAATTGTTGGTTTTGGTTTCTTTAGCTTTAATATTTCTAAAATTAGAAAAAATATATCACTGGGTAAGCCTCTTGATAGATCGGATAAAAAAGCACAAAGAATTAAGACCACTTTATTAGTTGCTCTTGGACAAAAAAAAATGTTTCAAAGACTACTTCCTGCTTTCTTACATCTATTTATTTACGTTGCTTTTCTCTTTACCTCAACAGAACTTATTGAAATTATTGCAGATGGATTATATGGTAGCCATAGATTTTTCTTATCAAAAATTGGATGGGTTTATACCTTATTAATTAGTACAATTGAAGTATTGTCTGTTTTAGCTTTTGTTTCCACCTTATATTTTTTAGCCAGAAGAAATTTACTTCAAGTACCGCGGTTTAAAATGTCAGAAATGAATGGTTGGCCAAAATTGGATGGAAATATAATTTTATACCTTGAAATAGTACTTTTAATATGCGTTTTCACAATGAATGGTGCCGATGAAGCTCTTTTCTTACAAGGAAAATCACATGTTGCAGGTTCAGGTTCTTTTGGTTTTTTAATTTCCTCGTTTACTGCCCCATACTTTTTTAATTATTTTGATATTGAAACTTTAATTATTTTAGAGAGAATAGGGTGGTGGGGTCATATTTTAGTTGTTTTTGGTTTTTTAAATTATTTACCTTATTCAAAGCATTTTCATATTGTAATGGCTTTCCCAAACACCTATTATAGTAATTTAAATAGTAAAGGTGGATTTAATAATCTTAGTTCAGTAAAAGACGAAGTTGTTAAAATGTTTGATCCTAATTTTGATCCTTATGCAACTCCTACTGATGAAAATCAAACAGTTCCTGATAGATTTGGAGCTAAGGACGTTGAAGATTTAACTTGGAAAAGTTTAATGGATGCTTATACTTGTACAGAGTGTGGAAGATGTACTTCTGCATGTCCTGCAAGTCAAACAGGCAAGTTGTTAAGCCCCAGAAAAATTATAATGGATACTAGAGACCGCCTGGAAGAAGTGGGTCAAAATAAAAGAATTCATGGTCAGGATTATAATGATAATAAATCTTTGTTGGGTGATTATATTTCAGAGGAGGAAATTTGGGCTTGTACATCTTGCAATGCCTGTGTTCAAGAATGTCCTGTTAGTATAGATCCACTCTCTATTATTATAGACTTAAGAAGATATTTAGTAATGGAGGAATCAAAAGTTCCTTCAGAGTTAGCAGGAATGCTAACTAATATTGAAAATAACGGTGCTCCTTGGCAGTTTGCTCAAGCAGATAGAAAAAATTGGGTAGAAGAATAATAAATATGAGTAAACTTAGAGTTCCAACTGTAAAAGAAATGATAGACAACAATGAACGTCCAGAAATTTTATTTTGGGTTGGATGCGCTGGAAGTTTTGATGACAGAGCCAAAAAAATATCAAAAGCTATAGTAAAGATTCTTAATTATTGTAATATTAAATTTGCTATTCTTGGACCTGAAGAATCCTGTACAGGAGATCCTGCTAAACGTGCTGGAAATGAATTTGCTTTTATGATGCAAGCGATTAAAAATATTGAGTTACTTAAAGGATATGATATCCAAAAAATTGTCACAGGATGTCCACATTGTTTCAATACTTTAAAAAATGAGTATCCAGAACTTGGAGCAGATTTTGAAGTAGTTCATCACACACAATTAATTAATCAACTAATAAGAGAAGGAAGATTACTTTTAAAAGGTGGCGGGAAATTCGATGGAAAAAAAATAACATTTCACGACCCTTGCTATTTAGGTAGAGCTAATGATGTTTACGAAGCTCCAAGAGAAGTATTAGAAAAGTTAGATGCTGAACTTGTTGAAATGAAAAAGTCTAAGGCAAATGGACTTTGTTGTGGTGCTGGAGGAGCTCAAATGTTTAAAGAAGCTGAAAAGGGAAATAAAGAGATCAATATTGAAAGGACTGAACAAGCCATGGAAGTTAAGCCTGACTATATTGCCACTGGTTGTCCGTTTTGTAATACCATGATGACGGATGGAGTTAAATTTTTCGAAAAAGAAGAAAAAATTAAAGTTCTAGACATAGCTGAACTTATAGCTAACGCTGCTGATTTATGATTTTTGACACATTACATCCTAGATCGAAAATTTGGATTTATATTAATTCAAAAGCTTTTGATATTGAAACGAAAAAAAATATAAAATCCTCATTTTTGAATTTTCAAGAAGATTGGAAATCCCACGGTTCAAAGATCGAGGGTGAAATAAAGTTTTTAAATAATCATTTAATGGTAATTGGTGCTCAATATAAACCAGAAGCAATGTGCGGTAGAGCAGTTGATGCACAAGTAAGATTTATAACTACAATCAATAGTGAATTTAATTTAGATTTATTAAATAGAACTAATATTGCTTTTTTGGAATCGGATTCTATAAAAGTTCATAATTATAATAATTTACAAAGCTTGATAAGAGAAAATTTAATAAATAAAGACTCACTTTTGGTTAACACATTTTCCGAGATAAACTCAGATGAGACTTACATTCCTTTTGGAAGTTCACCATTAGCTTTAAGAATTTTATCTTGATAGCTTCTTTTTGAGTAAATCATAAAGTCGTTAAGATAAATATCATCATTTTCTCCATTTAAAGGAACTGTTTTCCCATTTGGCTGACTATTAAATTTTATTTTTTCAATATTATTGTTCTTTAACAATATGGTCATTGATTCACAATAAATAGTGTTTATTTCATTAATTGTAGAATCTTTTTCATCTTCAGTGAAATAAATCGCCTCTCCATCTTTATCTACGTATAGAATTTTTAATTCATTATTTTCAAATATTCCATCTATTTTTTTACCGTGAACTTGATCATAATGAATGCTGTCTTTTTTATTAATAATAATAGATTTATTCTCTACTTTCATACTAAAAATTTCCCCATTAAAGGTTTTGAACTCTATTTTTTCACCAGAAACTTGGTTTTTATCAAGCCAAATAACCGGTTTGTCAATGCATTTTAATAACGAGTCAGTTTTATTATAGAATATGGAATCACAATCACCACTAATTGAATTTCCATTAATTACTGCATTGTTATAGCAAATAAATATTTCTTTATTAGAATCTTTAAAACTAATGAATTGGTCAGCATAAATATTTACTGTATCAAGATCATCTAACTGAGTAAATACAGCATGATCCCAAACTTTTATAGAATCAGTTTTTTCATTGTAAAAACCATAATTACCATAGATTATTACTTTAGCACTATCGTCGATAATCTTAACATTCCCATCAGCATATGAAAATCCAGAAATTTCGTCGTAAAATATACTGTCTGCAAATAATTTTTGATTTTTAGTTTCCATAGTTATTTCCCCTTTAAATGAAGCATTACTATTTTTTGAATCAAACCATCCCTTATTGCAAAATATTTTACTTTTTTTAGTGTAAATCTCGGTATTGCCTATAATATCAGATTTTTGAGTATTTGTATGATATATTAAAGTATCGCTTATTAGGTTGTAGTTCTCATGATTTAGCTTTACATTTTCTTTAAAAAAGACACTTTGAATACGTGTTTTAAAAACTCCTTTTTTACTCTCAATATCATATTCTTTTTCTAGGTCTTTAACTAAACCACCATTATTATAATAGGCTATTTTCGTTTTTCGATCATATATTAATGATGTAGTATTTAATTTAATCTTATTAGATTTTACTGTTACATTTCCATATATATATGCCTTTTGTATATCACCAAAGTAGTGTAAGCTATCTCCATAAATTTTTAAACTATCATTTTCATTAATTTGAATATTGTTATATGCTATAAATGAATTTTTAGACCCTTCATAAATTGCACTGTCACAATACATTAAGGTGTTTTTATGTTTGAATTTAACTTGATTCCAAAGAATTAGTAATTTCCTTTCATTGACAACAATTCCTTTACTTTCTTTAGATGAAAAGCTTATTTTTTTCGTTTGACTATGAATCAATAAATTTGAAAGTGTAATTACAAGTATGAAAAAAAATGACTTCATTCATTTAGAATATATATTCTATTAAATTGTACGTAAATTATCTAATAATAGTTTCTGATCTATTTGGGCCAACGGATACAATACTAATAGGGACTTCTAATTCTTTTTCAAGATAATTAATATAAGCTGAAAGTTCTTTTGGGAAATCACTCTCTTTTTTAGATTTTGTTATATCCTGATTCCAACCTTTAACTTTTTTGAATACTGGCTTTGTATCATCAGATAAATCGAATGGAAAGAAATTTATTTTCTCTTCATTTTGAATGTAATGAGTGCATACATAAATATCTTCAAAAGAATCTAAAACGTCAGCTTTCATCATTGATAATTCAGTGACTCCATTGATCATAATTGCATATTTTAAAGCAGGTAAATCTATCCATCCACACCTTCTTTCTCTTCCGGTAGTAGCTCCAAATTCATGTCCAACTTGTCTTATTTTTTCACCTATTTCATCTTTTAATTCGGAAGGAAAAGGACCACTCCCAACCCTTGTGCAATAGGCCTTAAAAATACCTACAATTCTTTTAATTTTATTTGGTGCTATTCCAAGTCCAGTGCATGTTCCGGCTGTTATTGTATTACTTGATGTAACATATGGATAGGTTCCAAAATCTATATCTAATAATGTTCCTTGTGCGCCTTCTGCTAATATTTTTTTACCATTTTTAGATGCATTGTTTAAATAATGCTCGCTATCAATATGTTTGAATTTTTTTATGTATTCTATGCTTTTTAAAAATTCACTTTCTATAGAGTCTAGATTTTTAAGAAGAGTTGAATCTTTTAGAATTTTAAAATGTTTTTCTTTTAGTTTTTGGTACTTTTTATTAAAATCTACAGAACTAATATCACCTATTCTTAATCCATTTCGACCAGTTTTGTCCATATATGTAGGACCAATTCCTTTTAAAGTCGAACCTATCTTTTGTTTTCCCTTTGCTATCTCAGATGCTTGATCTAAAAGTTTGTGAGTTGGAAGAATTAGATGAGCCTTTTTAGAAATTAATAATTTAGATTGAACATCAACATTTAATTTTTCGAGTTGTTGAATTTCTTTTTGTAGTATAACTGGATCTATCACCACACCGTTTCCAATTATATTCATAACGTCATTTCTAAAAATACCAGACGGAATAGTATGTAGCACATGTTTAATACCTTCAAATTCGAGTGTATGACCTGCATTTGGCCCTCCTTGAAATCTTGCTATTATATCATATTGAGGTGTTAAAACATCTACAATTTTACCTTTTCCCTCATCTCCCCATTGGAGACCTAAAAGTACATCAACTCCCATATTAGTTTTTATTCATGAAATCTTCAAGATTTTCTATTTGATTTTGCACCTTAAAAATAGTATTTAATTTGGTTGTAATAAGTAATTTTTCAATTACTGAATTTAAATTACAAAGAATAGAGTCTCCACCGAGATTCCTTGACTTTGTTAAAATTTTTAAAATATTATTAAACCCAGAACTATTTATGTATTCTAAATTTAAAAGATTTAATATAACAATTGAACGATTTTCAGATAAGTTGTCACATA
This sequence comes from Cryomorphaceae bacterium, assembly GCA_905182525.1. Lineage (GTDB taxonomy): Bacteria > Bacteroidota > Bacteroidia > Flavobacteriales_D > Parvicellaceae > MED-G20. The sequence goes on from CAJJBV010000004.1 coordinate 110,871, forward strand.
TTAATTTGAACATTTCACCTCCATTTTCTTCAGTCATTAACTTTCCATTTAAATCTACCCAAAGATATTTTGAATTTTCAAGAATCTTAACTTCAAACATTTAACTTTTCTTTTTACCGTAAAAGTATAATTTATGATCACTTATTTCAACATTATATATTTCCTGAATAGTTTTCCTAATATTTTGAATCCGTGGATCACAAAATTCTATCACTTCTCCGTCGTCTAAAATTAAGTGATCATGTTGTTTAAATTGAAATGATTTTTCAAAATGAGAACTACTTTGTCCAAACTGATGTTTTTTTATCAAATCACAATCCATAAGTAGTTCAATGGTATTGTAAAGAGTTGCCCTACTAACACGATAGTTTTTATTCTTCATGTTTTTATAAAGTTCTTCAATGTCAAAATGGCCATTTATCCCATAAATTTCTGCAAGTATTGCAAATCTTTCAGGTGTCTTTCTATGACCTTTTTCGTTCAGGTATTCTGAGAACACATTCCTAACTTTTTCTTGTATGTCTGATATTTTTTCCAAAAAAATAAATTCTTACGGTAAAAATAGAATATTACTTCAATATTATTCTATTCTTTCTACTTTTTCAATCCCGTTTATATTTCTTAATTTTTTAATTAATTTTTCTAAATGTGATTTATCATAAACATAAAGCATAATTGATCCTTGAAATACTCCATCGTTAGTATCAAAATTAACTGATTTCATATTTACCTTTTCTTCTTCTGAAATTATTGTTGTTAATTCTTTTACTACTCCTACAATATCAATTCCAATAAATTCAAGACCAGTTATAAATGCGTCTCCAACTTTACTTTTCCACTTAGCTTTTAAAATTCTGTAAGAGTAATTTGACCTTAATTGTTTTGCGTTTGGACAATTGTTTCTATGAATTTTTATTCCGTCGTTTATTGAGACAAATCCAAAAACATAGTCGCCAGGTAAGTGGATTACAACATGTTGATAACGTATAGTCAAGATTTGGATCTGCACCTTCCCCAATAAATATTGAATTGTCTTCTTTTTTAACCTTATTAACTAAGTTTTCAAATGTTTTTTTAATACTTTTTGTAATTGAGGAAGTTGAGTAAAGCTCACCCCCTTTTTTACGTATTTGTTTAATCTTTCTAAAATCTATATTGTCATTAGCTATCTGGAAATAGAATTCTGTATGTTCGTCAATGTTGAAATGTTTTAATAACAGCTTAATGTTATCTTCTGTAAAGTTTATTTTTAAATTTTTTAATTTTCTTTTTAATATTTCTTTTCCATCTAAAGCGATTACTCTGTGTTCTTCTTTTAGGGATTGCTTTATTTTATACTTTGCTTTTGAAGTTATGACAAACTCTAGCCAGCCTTCCTTAGGAACTTGTGTTTTGGATGTTAAAATCTCAATTTGATCTCCACTTTTTAAGCTGTAACTTAACGGAACTAGTTTACTATTGACTTTTGCACCAATACACTTAGCACCAACATCTGAGTGAACTGAAAATGCAAAATCTAGAGCTGTTGATTTTACTGGTAGTGAAAATAAGTCACCCTTAGGTGTAAAAACATATATTTCATCGCTATATAAGTTGTTTTTAAATTCATCAAGAAATTCTGTAGTATTTCTACTTCTATTTTCCATGATTTCTCTAATGTCAGAAATCCATTTATCTAACCTTGTGTTATTTTCTGTTTGATCTTTATATCTCCAGTGAGCAGCTAGTCCTTTTTCTGCAACATGGTCCATTCTCTGAGTTCTAATTTGAACTTCTACCCATTTTCCTGTTGGACTCATTAAAGTTGTATGTAAAGACTCATATCCATTTTGTTTAGGATATGAAATCCAATCTCTAAGTCTTTCGGGATTTGGAATATAATAATCAGTTACAATACTGTAAACTTTCCAACAATCTGCTTTTTCATCATTAGAGTCAAGTATAATACGAAGAGCAAATACATCAAATATATCTTCAAAGTCAACTCCTTTTTCTTGTGTTTTCTTATAAATAGAAGGAATACCTTTAGTTCTGGCCTTTAACTGATATTTAAATCCTTGTTTATCCAATTCTTTTTTAATTGGCAAAGAAAATTTTTGAATAAACCGCTCTCTTACAGCCTTTGTTTTTTCAAGCTTATTTGTTATTGATGAGTACTCATTTGGATTTGTGAATTTAAATGATAAATCTTCAAGCTCTGTCTTAATTGAAAAAAGTCCTAATCTATGAGCAAGGGGTGCATATAAGTAAGAAGTTTCAGAAGCAATTTTTAACTTATTACTTTCCTTCATTGAATCCAAGGTTCTCATATTGTGAAGTCGATCCGCAAGCTTTATCAAAATAACTCTTACATCATCAGGAATGGTTAGAAACATCTTTTTAAAATTCTCAGCTTGAGAAGAGCTTGAGAAATCAAATTCCCCAGAAATTTTAGTCAGGCCATCAATTATTGACTTTACTTTTTGTCCAAATATTTTTTCAATATCACTTAAAGTGATGGTGGTATCTTCTACCGTATCATGCATCAAAGCACATACTATAGAAATAGTTCCCAAACCGATTTCATCACCACATATTCTTGCTACAGCAAGTGGATGAAAAATATAGGGTTCACCAGATTTTCTTCTTGTATTACGATGAGCATTAACAGCTAAATTAAAGGCTTTTCTTATGATTTTAGTTTCTTCTTTAGAACGTCTTGACTTTATAGAACGTAAGACTCCTCGATAAGCATTTAAAATCATTTTATTTTCTAAAGCCTCTTCCATATGTCCCTATTTGGGTGGCAAAACTTTTGAAATTAATTCTCCAAAACCAATATTGTATTTTCCATTGGAGGCATGTCCTTTAAAAATTACAGAGTCACCATCTTGAATAAATTTTCTTTCTGTTCCATCTGGCATTGATATGGTTTGGTTCCTTTCCAACTAATTTCTAGCATTGACCCAAAAGAACCTTCATTAGGTCCAGAAATTGTTCCAGAGGCTAGCAAGTCACCACAATTAATATTGCAGCCATTTACTGAATGATGCGCCAATTGTTGGTTCATATTCCAGTACATATACTTGTAATTACTTTTAGTAACAACTTTTTCTTGTCCGTTTGGAATTTTTATAGAAACACTTAATTCTATATCTAAATGTTTGTCTTCAGAATATTCTAAATAGGGTAGTACTTTCGGATTTTGAATAGGTCCTTTTGTCCTAAACGGTTCTAAAGCATCTATAGTAACAATCCAACAGGACATAGAACTTGCAAAATTTTTAGCTAAAAATGGTCCTAAGGGAACATACTCCCATTTTTGAATATCTCTAGCAGACCAGTCGTTAAACAAGCACATTCCAAATATAAAATCATCTGCTTCCTTGAGTTGTTATTTGATCTCCTAATGGTTTGCCTTCAAAGGTTATAAAGCCCATTTCTAATTCAAAATCTAATAATTTAGAAGGTCCAAAAATTGGATTTTCGTTATCATCTAATTTTTGTTGGCCCTTTGGTCTAACAATATCTTGCCCAGATGGAATAATAGAAGATGCTCTTCCGTGGTATGCTACTGGAATATGTTTCCAATTGGGGAGAAGTGCATTATTGGGATCTCTAAACATGCTTCCCACATTAAATGCATGCTGCTCGCTAGAATAAAAATCGGTGTAATCTCCAATTTTAACTGGTAAATGCATTTCAGATTCACTTTGTAAGTCTAATACTTTGGAAATAGCTTCTTTGTTTTGAGATAATTCAGTGTTTTCTATATTTAGTAGTTCTGAAATTCTATCTCTTAGTTCTCGAATTTCTAATTTTCCATGGCCCATCATTCTATTTAGATATTCATTAGAAAAACAATGTTCACAAAATGATAAAGATTTTAAATAACCAAGTTCAAATAAATTTGATAAATCAAGAATTTGATCGCCAATAGCTACACCAACTCTTTTTGCTTTAGAATTGGTAGAATATATTCCAAATGGAAGATTCTGAATAGGGAAATCACTATTTTCTGGAACTTTAATCCACGACTTTAAGTTAGGATTGTTTGCTTTAATTTCTTTATTTACCATTTAAAAAGTGGTTTAGAACCCATTAAATCATTTACTTGATTTTTAATTTTCAATAATTCTGATTCGTTATTATAATTTATAATACTTGAATCTATTAAGTTAGCGATTATTTTAATTTCATCTTTATCAACTCCTCTAGTAGTAATGGCAGCAGTTCCTATTCTAATGCCACTTGTTACAAATGGGGACTGCGTATCAAAAGGAACCATATTTTTATTTAAGGTAATATCTGCTAGACCTAAAGATTCTTCTGCCTCTTTTCCAGTGACATTTTTATTTCTTAAATCAATTAATAAACAATGATTGTCTGTACCATTAGATATAATTTTGTAACCTTTATTAATTAATTCTTCACCCATTATTTGTGCATTTTCAACCACTTTTTTAATGTAGGTTTTGTATTCGTCTTGTTGTGCTTCTCTAAAAGCCACTGCTTTTGCAGCAATTATATGTTCTAGTGGTCCGCCTTGAGTTCCTGGAAAAACAGCAGAGTCTATTAAAGTGGATAATTTCTTGAGTTTACCCGATTTAAATTTTAAACCCCATGGATTCTCCATGTCATTTCCAATCATAATTATTCCCCCTCTTGGTCCTCTTAGCGTTTTGTGGGTAGTTGAAGTTACTATATGACAGTGGGGTAGTGGATCGTTTAGAATTTTTCCGGCAATTAGCCCAGATGGGTGAGAAACGTCTGCTAATAAAATAGCATCAATTTCATCGGCAATAGATCTTAAGGTTTTATAATCCCAATCTCTTGAATATGCAGAAGCTCCGCAAATAATCATTTTTGGTTTTATTTTAATTGCTTGGTCTCTTACTTTATTATAATCTATTACTCCAGTCTCTTTTTCAACCCCGTAAAAATTTGCATCGTATAATTGTCCGGAAAAATTAACTGGTGAACCATGGGTTAAATGCCCTCCGTGAGAAAGGTCAAATCCCAAAATTTTATCTCCAGGATTTAAGCAAGCTAAAAAAACTGCTGCATTGGCTTGAGAACCTGAATGCGGTTGTACATTGGCCCAAGAAGCACCAAATAATTCTTTTAATCTGTCTATAGCTAACTGTTCAATCTCATCCACAACTTTACACCCACCATAATATCTTTTATTAGGGAGCCCTTCTGCATACTTATTGGTTAAAATAGAACCACTTGCTTCCATTACAGACTCGACTGGCATAGTTTTCGGATGCTATTAATTCTATTCCTTCGGTTTGTCTTACTAATTCTTTTTGAATAAGAGCTTCTATTTGTGGGGTCTTTGAACATATATTTAAATTTAAATCAAAATTAACTAAAGAATTAAATTTTTTGATTTTAAAACTGATTTATTAAAAAAAAAATTGTGATAAATCAATAAAGTGTATTTTTATAAAAATTTATATGTAATAAAATTTTATTTCAATGATTAAAATACTTGTAACTGGAGGCGCAGGAAATGTTGGAGGAGCATTAGCTAGAAAATTGGTTGAAAATCCTAGTTACTTTGTTGTAATAGTTGACAATCTTTCTACAGGTTCCAAATCAAAACTACCATCTAAAGAATTTTCTAATTGGAGCTTTATTAATTGTGATGTAAACAATTACACCAGTATTTCGGAAATAATGCTGGTTAACCAGTTTGATTTTGTATTTCATTATGCGGCAGTAGTAGGAGTGAAGAGGACTCAAGAAAACCCTATAATGGTACTAGACGATATTCAAGGCATTAAAAATGTTTTACAACTCTCTAAAAATAGCTCTGTAAAACGGGTGTTCTTCTCTTCCTCTTCTGAAGTATATGGCGAGCCAGTAGAGTTACCTCAGAACGAAGAAACTACCCCATTAAATTCTAGAGTTCCTTATGCAGTAGTTAAAAATGTGGGAGAATCTTTTTTTAGGTCTTATTTTAAAACTTACGGCTTGCCTTTTACCATTTTTAGATTTTTTAATACTTATGGCCCTAATCAAAGTGAAGATTTTGTAATTGCTAAGTTTTTAAAAGCTGCTTTAAATGGAGATGATATTACTATTTATGGTGATGGCTCTCAAACAAGAACATTTTGTTACGTAGACGACAACATAAATACTTGTGTTAAAATATTAGAAGATAATCTTATGATGAATGATGTAATAAATATTGGCGGTGCTAAAGAATATAAGATATTAGATGTTGCAAAATTAATTATTGAAAAATTAAATTCTAAATCCAAAATCATTCACTTGCCTGCTTTAAAAGATGGTGATATGACTAGAAGAATGCCAGATAATACTAAAATGATTAACATTATTAAAAACGAGCTAATTTCATTAGACCAAGGTTTAGATTTAATGATGAAACATCCAGATTATAGTAATTAATGTTTTTAATTCCTTATTTATTACTTTTTAAGTTTTAAAATTTGTTAATAGAAAATTAATTTGAAAAATAGAATTACTAAATTATTATCGATTAAGTACCCAATTATTCAAGCGGGAATGATTTGGTGCAGCGATTGGAATTTAGCAAGTGCTGTTAGTAATGCAGGAGGGTTAGGAATTATTGGTTCAGGTTCTATGTACCCAGATGTTTTAAAAGAAAATATTATTAATTGTAAAAATGCTACTAACCAACCTTTTGCTGTTAATATTCCATTATTATATCCAAACGTGGAAGAACATATTAAGTCAATCATTGATTTAAAAGTTCCTATTGTTTTTACATCTGCTGGAAATCCTAATACTTGGACAAAAGAATTAAAATCTAAAAACATAAAAGTTATACATGTAGTGTCGAGTGTGAAATTTGCTTTAAAAGCTCAATCTTCTGGCGTTGATGCAGTAGTTGCCGAAGGGTTTGAAGCTGGAGGGCATAATGGAAGAGAAGAAACCACAAGCCTTTGCTTAATTCCTGACATTGCAAAAGAAATTAATATTCCTTTAATCGCAGCTGGAGGTATTGTAGACGGAAGAAGTATGTTGGCTGCAATGATATTAGGGGCAGATGCAGTTCAAATGGGAACTAGATTTGTTGCTTCAAAGGAATCTTCTGCCCACAAAAATTTTAAAAATATTGTTCTTAAAGCCAAAGACGGAGATACGAAACTAACTTTGAAAGAAATAACGCCAGTTAGAATGATGAAAAATAAATTTTATCAGGAAATTTCAGATTTCTATGAAAATAATCCAACAAAAGAACAGCTATTAAAAAAATTGGGAAGAGCTAGGGCTAAATTAGGTATGTTTGAGGGAGACTTAGATGAAGGAGAACTAGAAATTGGTCAAGCATCTTCTCAAATAAATGAATATTTTAAGTGCTGTGATATAGTTAATCAAATTATGGATGAATTTATTAGCTTAAAATCTAAAATATCATTTGATGATAAATTCAATTTTTGAATTGAATCATTAAACACAACTTAAAGATTATATTTACGTTTGTATACAATGAATAATTTTCTAAATTTTTCTTTATTGTTTTAAAATGAGATTTATAATTTATTTTAGTCTAATTATTTTTGCTAATTCCTTTTATTCACAATGTAGTTCTTCACCTTGTTTTTGCATTCAAATAGATGAATTGGGGCAATTAAAAATTGTATGGAATAACTCAACGCTATCAAATAACAATTTGTTTGAGCACCAGTTTTATGCAGATACAGGTACTGGTTTTCTTATGATTGGTTCAGAATCAAACCCTACTATCAATTCTTTTGATTTTTTAAATTATAATTCAGCAAATAGTTCTTCATCTTTTTTTATAAAAAGTTTGTATGGACCTACTGGGTCTAGTTCTTCTTACAGCGACACAATTAATTCTATATATTTTGATTTAGTTAATTTATTTGATGGCAGAGTTTCTCTTTCTTGGAATCATCCAGTTCCAATCAATAATATTCCATTAAATAGTCAGTATATAATAGAAAAATCTTTTTCGTTGAACCCTTCAACAATCACAACTTGGAATCAAGTGATTTCCTTGCCTGTAGATTCCACTAGCTATATTGATAATATTAATGTGTGTTCTTCATGGATTAATTATAGAATTAGACTAGTAACACCAAATTGTGATTTTGTATCAAATTTAGAAGGAGGTTTAATTGAAGATCAACAAGCTCCTGACCCACCTAAAGTTAAACTAGTAACTAATGATACTTCTTTTAATCAAATGTATATTGAATGGAATCCAAGTTTAGCTCAAGATGTTATGGCTTACATAGTTTTTAAATTCGCTAATGGTGTATGGAATCCTTTAGATACTATATATGGAATACAAAACACTTTTTTTTACGATAATGATTTATCTAGTTATCAAAACAGTGTAGTTAAATATGCAATTGCAGCAATGGATAGTTGCAGTACTGGATCACCACCACAGTTTAATACTTCTTCTGCAGGAGATGAACATAATAATATTTTACTTAATCAACAATATGATCAATGTTCAGGAGAAGTATATTTAAGTTTTAATAATTATATAAACTGGCCAAGTGGAGTGTCGAATTACAAAATCTACTCTAAGAATGATTCCTTAAATAATTGGATATTGTTAGATTCTACAAATTCATTAAATTTTACTTACACAATTCAACAAGGTAATATGAATTATAGTTTCATGTTAGTAGCAGATGCTGACTCTTCAGAAATAAGTTCAATATCTAATATTGTTACATTTTTTGCTAATAGACCACCTATTCCCCAAATATCTTACATTTCTGAAGTTAAAGTTTTAAATGATACAATTGCTGTAAAATATATTGGGGAAAATGGAATAGGTATTAATAAATTAAATATTTACAGATCCATAAATAATGGAATAAACTTTGAACTAATAGGGGTTCAGCAGAATCCTATTTTTCCTTTCACCTACTTTGATTTAGAAGTTTCGCCTAATGAAAAGTCCTATTTATATAAAATTTCAGTAACAGATTCTTGTTTAAATGAAGTTGCTTTTTCAAATTTTGGTCAATCAATTTTATTAAATGGTTATTCTTCTGAATATTTAATTAACGCATTAGAATGGAATCCATATATAAATTGGGAAAACGGAGTTGAAAATTACGAACTTGTCTCCAATAATAACTTAGTTCCTATCTTCCAATCATTAATCTTGCTAGACTCATTAAAGATTAATTATGAGCACGATTTCACCAACTTTTTAGAACCATTATTTGATGGTAGAATTTGTTACCAGATTTTAGCCAAAGAAAATCAAAATAATTTCGGATTATCAGGGTTAAGCACTTCAAATATTGTTTGTTTACAAAACGACCCTATTGTTTTCGTACCTAATGCTTTAGATTTAAATGGATTAAACAATTACTGGAAACCTGTTATTAAAATGATTGATTTCAGCGATTATAAAGTATCGATATATAACAGACACGGGGAATTAATACAATTATTAACTGAGATTGAACAATTTTGGGATGGTAGTATTATGAATTCTAATAATATCGCTTCAATGGGAGTATATATTTTTCAATTAGAGTTTAAAAATCCAGAAGGAAAATACTTTCATAAGAAAGGACATATAACTCTAATTAGATAATTATGTTTTTTGTTTCTTCTTCTTTGCTGCTGGAAACAATATGTTATTTAAAATTAACCTATATCCTGGTGAATTAGGATAAAGATTTAAGTCTGTTGGTGGATCATTTACATAATGTCTATAATCTTCTGGATCGTGTCCGCCATAAAATGTCCATTGACCTTTGCCATACTCTCCATGAATGTACCTAGCAGTTCCAAAGACTTTTGATTCTCCCATAATTAATACATTAGACTTAATTAGGTTCGTTTTAAAATCCGTAGTCTGTCCCATAAAGCCTTTGATAATTCTTGTGTGATTTTGACAAAGTAGAGTAGGGACGATATCCCATTTTGCAGAAAATTCAAATAATGTAAATAAATCTTGATTTTCCGGAAGTTTATGGAGCATTGTTCCATCAATATCTGAAAATTCATACTCTAACGGATTGGTTTTTAACTTAAATTCTTTAAAAGCCAATGTTTTTTCATAATTCAACTTTGATTGTGCATTAGGGTCGGCTTTATCACCATCAAACATATATTCACAAATGTCAGTTTCTTCAGCAGACATTGCTATGTCATAGGAGTCTGTACCAGAACACATTGTAAACAAAAACCCGCCCCCAGCAATGAATTCTTTAATTGTTTTTCCAACTTGTAATTTAAGATCTGAAACTTTATTAAATCCTAATTCTAAGGATCTTAATTCGGCATCTTTTTGTTGGTTAATATACCATGCTGCGTTTTTATAATTTCTATAAAATTTCCCATATTGCCCTGTAAAATCTTCGTGATGTAAATGAAGCCATTCATATTTAAATAATTCATTTTGAATTATTTCTTTATCGTAAATTTCTTCATAGGGTATTTCTGCGTATGATAAAACTAAGGTTACTGCATCATCCCATGGTTGTTTCCCTTTGGGAGTATAGACCGCAATTTTAGGAGCTTTTTCCAATCTGACAATTTCTTGATTTATTTCCGGATTAGAAATACCTATTTTTATTTGCTCTACTTTACTATTGGTGATTATATTGAAACTAACCCCTCTTATAATACATTCTTCTTGAATAGATGGGTTGTTTTCAATTAGGAAGCTTCCTCCATCATAATTTAAAAGCCAATCAACTTCAATATCGTTTTGTAAAACCCAATAAGCAATTCCGTAGGCTTTTAGGTGGTTAGACTGGTTATCTTCCCCCATTGGAATTATAATATAAGATCCATAGGAAAAAATTGAAATTAGAGAAAAGCCAATGAGTATAATTACTTGTTTCAATACTTTGTGAAGTTATAAATTTTTATAAAATATATGAAAAATCAAGTCTAAAATGGATCTTCGTTTGAAGAATCATCATTCATTTTTGAAGGCATTGTAAATGAGGAAACATCATTTCCGAAGTCATTATTTGGTTTCATTCCTGCATTGTACATAAAATCTTGTTGACTTAGACCATCTAAATTAGAGAATTTCGCATATTTTCCTGTGAACTTTAATCTAACATCTTTTAGTGATCCATTTCTATGTTTTGCAATAATAATTTCACCCTGATTATTACATGGAGATCCATCAGGCCATTCGGTTAATTGGTAATATTCAGGTCGGTAGATAAACCCTACAATATCAGCATCTTGTTCAATAGCTCCAGAATCTCTTAAGTCAGAAAGCATAGGCCTTTTATCACCTCCTCTTGTTTCAACAGATCTACTTAACTGAGAAAGTGCAATTATTGGAATTTCTAACTCTTTGGCAATTTCTTTAATAGATCGTGATATATTACTTATTTCCTGTTCTCTGTTTCCACCTTTACCACCAGAACTCATTAATTGTAAATAATCTATGATAATCAGCTGGACATTATGCTGCTGTTTAAGTCTTCTACTTTTTGCTCTAAGTTCAAAAATAGTTAATGCTGGAGTATCATCAATATAAATTGGTGCTTCTGAAAGTGATTTGGTTCTTTCAAAAAACTGCTCAAACTCTGACTTTGAGAAATTACCTCGTCTAATATCCTCAGCTGGAATTTCAGCTTCACCAGAAATCAATCTATTCACTAACTGAATTGAGCTCATTTCTAATGAAAAAATTGCAACTGGATGTTTGTAGTCTACAGCTACATTTCTTGCCATAGACAATACAAAAGCAGTCTTTCCCATTCCTGGTCTTGCCGCAATAACAACCATATCAGATTTTTGCCAACCAGATGTAATCTTATCTAGTTCTGTAAATCCTGAACCAATTCCATTAATACCATCTTCTTTTTGCATTGCAATCTCAATTTCAGATTGAGCCTTAAAAAGAAGAGAGGCCATTGATTCATAGTCTTTTCTAATATTTCCTTCAGTTACTTTGAAAAGCTCACTTTCTGCTTCGTCTAGTAGATTAAATACATCAGTTGTTTCATCATATGCATTTTGAATTACTTTTCCAGAAATTCTTATCATTTCTCTTAAAATGTATTTCTGAACTATTATTCTTGCATGTGATTCAGCATGAGCTGCAGAAGCAACCCTATTGGTAAGTTGTGATATGTAAAAAGCACCTCCAACAGACTCTAAATCTCCGTTAGACTTAAGTTTTTGAGTCACAGTAAGTATATCAATGCTTTCAGAAGATGAAAATAAGTCTTGGATGGCAGCATATATTTTTTGATGTGCTTCTTTATAAAATATTTCTGGTTGATGAATAATGTCAATCACATCATTTAAAGGTGACTTTTCAAGCATTAACGCCCCTAAAACAGCTTCCTCTAAGTCTAATGCTTGGGGAGGGAGCTTCCCAATCCCAGAAAGGTCTTGAGGCCTAGTAATTGTTTTAAGTGATGATCTTTTGGGTATTTCAACTCGATTTTCCATTAAAACAAATGTATACTATTAAAGATTATCGTTTTGTTTTTGATGGTTTAATAATTATCAAATAACTTTATTAACAAATGTTAATAAACCTAAGCAGTAAAATAATAACGTATATTTTTTTAATAATTCTATTTTTGAATTGTTCTAAAGGTGATAAGGTTTCTCCAAATATCACCATACAAACCCCTTTAGAAAATGAATCTTTCCAAATTCCAACTTTATTTTATGTTAAAGGTTTAGTAACAGATGATAACCTTCAAAGGCTTGAAGTTGATATTGTTTCTGGAAATTCTTCTTCAATTATTCAAAAAGTAGAAGTTGAACTAGATTCTTCTCATTATGAGTTTAGTATTCCTTTATTGATAGAAGACAGGCTATTATCTTCAGGAAGTTATTTTGTTAATGTAAAAGCATTTGACAAGAATCAAAATGTTAGCTCTAAATATATTTCGATATTATTAAATGAAGTTCCAAGAACTCTAGAATCACTTTTTTATATTACTAGCGCTAATGATCAAACCTATATTTATGAATTGGACTCCACAGGCAGCTTACAACTAAAGAAACAAATTAATGGCAATCACAAATTTTCAATAGTTAACTCTAGACATCAATATCTATTTTTTGCAACAGACCAAGTAGGGGAATCTATAGAAGTTAACGGATTTACTAATATTTGGGATATTTCTACAGGTCCTTCACTTTATCCTTTATTTATTGATGTTTCTAAAACAGATGATGGAGACCAATTACATCTTGTGACAGGTGATGGTAGAATTTTATCTTGTAATAAAAATGGAAATATTATTAATAATATATATTCAAATCCTCAAGAAAAATTTGGGAGATTTAATATTCAAGAAAACATTGTTTTAATCGAAAGCTACAGTAGTTCTTTAGATAGAGATTTGGTAGTATATTTTAGAGAATCCGGAATTGAGAAACAAAGGATAGAAATTCAAGGTGAGATAATTAAAATTATACCAGTGAATAATAACAATTTTACAATACTATCTCATTTTTTAAATGATTCAAAGCTTAGTACTTATTATCAAAACTCTAATCAATTATTTCAAGAAATTGAAATATCAAATTGTCTTATTTATGATGCTTTTAATAGAGATGGAGAAATAGTTTTAACAACTTCTAAAGGTGTATATACCTATGATCCAATTTCAAAAAATCTAACATTGGTGAATTCTAACTTATTTTTTAGTAAAATTATTTTTGATGAGTTAAACAATTCATTGTATTTAGTAAGTGTAAATGAATTATGGAATTATAGATAATCTTGGAAATTTAAATTTAATAAATACTATTACAGACACTATAAGAGATTTTATTCCATTTTATAATAAATAATTAATTCCCCATATTACTAAACTTTTCTGTCCTTAGTTTAATTCTATTTTCAGGAGATAATTTTTCTAGTTCCTCAATATTTTTTTTGATTTCAGTTTTTAATTTTCTGAACATTTTTTCTGGTTCTGCATGAGCACCACCAACAGGTTCTTTAATAATGCTGTCTATTAGTTTGTTCTTCAGCATGTCCTTACCCGTCAATTTCAAAGCCTCTGCAGCAGTTTCTTTATAATCCCAACTTCTCCATAGTATTGATGAGCATGATTCTGGAGAAATAACGGAATACCATGTATTCTCTAACATAATCACTTTATCTCCAATTCCTATTCCTAAAGCACCACCAGAAGCACCTTCACCAATTATTATGCAAATTACAGGCACTTTTAACAGCATCATTTCATATAAATTCCTTGCTATTGCTTCGCCTTGGCCTCTTTCTTCTGCTTCAAGACCTGGATAAGCACCAGGAGTATCAATTAAAGTTACTATTGGCTTATTAAATTTTTCAGCAAGTTTCATTAATCTAAGAGCTTTTCTATATCCCTCAGGATTTGCCATTCCAAAATTTCTATACTTCCTTTGTTTTGTATTTCTGCCCTTTTGTTGGCCAATAATCATATAAGTTTTATCGTCAATGGATCCAAAGCCGCCTATCATTGCTTTATCGTCTTTAACATTTCTATCCCCATGAAGTTCTAAAAAATCTCCATTGGTCAAAGAATTAATGTAATCAAGGGTATATGGTCTATCCGGATGTCTACTTAACTGAACTTTTTGCCAAGGGTTTAGATTTTCAAAGATATTTTTAGTGGTTTTTATAAGTTTAAGTTCTAACTCTTTCAGTGTTGACTTTATGTCGACTTGACCTTTATCCCCAATCTCAAGCGTTTGGGCTATTTGACTGTGAATTTCTTCTATGGGTTTTTCAAAATCTAGATAGGATCTTTCCATCATTAATACATATAATTATTTGTAAAATTAGTAATATTTATCATGGTATAAAATTTAATAATCTAATTAAGATCAAATCTTATCAATTTTGTAATTGATATTGAATATATAAGGTTAAATATTTATTAATTTTACTTTTTTATAAATATAACAAGGTATTATTTTTGTTTCCATCAAAAATCTTTTATTTTTGCGAGCCTTAAAATTTAAATCATGAGTAAAAGAACATTTCAACCTTCTAATAGAAAAAGAAAAAACAAGCATGGTTTTAGATCTAGAATGGCTACAAAAAACGGTAGAAAAATTCTTAATGCTCGTAGAAGAAAAGGTAGAAAGAAAGTTTCTGTTTCCGATGAGCCTAGACCAAAGAGATAGGTTAAGACTTCAGATTTAAGGTATCCAATTTTGATTTGTTAATATAAGTGCTTCTTGCACAGTAACTCTGTTTCCGTAGTTATATGCAGTTACAAATGGTCCTGGAAAATTATATTTATCAAGTTCATTTCTATCATTTCTTGCCTTACTGTATTCAGAGTTATCGCCAACTGTATACTTAATCCATCCTTTGTGACTTTCAATTGAATAATTTTCATTGAATTTAAATTTGTTAGATAAATACTTTTGACTTATAATTTTATGACCTGCTAATATTTGAACTTTATAATTGATATTATTTTTTACTTTTTGACTTGTTATTACATTGTCTAGACCTTTATTTAAATTACTTTCTAAATTTTCAATTGAATCAATTTCTTTTGAATTTATTGCGAAAGTTGATGAGTCGTTTTGGTCTTGTGTAAATAGAATTTTATCTGTGTAAACCTCATATATTGTTTCAGGTATTTTCACTCCATTCTTATAACCTTGGCTTATTAACTTTTCTGATGAGAAATCCCCTGTAATCACGAAATTTGTGTCTATTCCATCATTTCTCTTCAAAAGATACTTAACAAGAATTTCTTGTTTTGATTTCGACAGTTTTGACCAAATAAATTTAGCACAACCATCAACATTTTTAAAAACTGCATTATTAGATTCAATAACTTCAGCGTTATAATTCATAGGAAGTACATCCTTTATTCTAGCAAAACCCTTGTGATCTTCTAGTTGAGTTTTAATGGTTACAATGTAGCCACTGTCAATTTTCATGATATTCCTTGTAATAACTATACCGGATTTATTTTCATCTTCTTTTACTGTTGCTAATTCATCTCCTTTAACTTCAAATGTCAGCTCAGGAATATCTAATTGCTTTCTTTCATCTTTATTAACGAATGAGAAGTCACCCGATATTTTGTTCATTGACGAAATATTCTCTTTGGTTTTTATAAGGTATGAGATTTCTATATTTTGATTATTTGGTAAGTCATACCAAATAAATAAAACTTCATTATTTTTAAATGTAAATGAAGCTCCATTACTATTCTTTTCAATTACCTCAATGCCTTTAGCTTCTGATAAATCTAGTCTAAGTCTACCAGGTCCAGAAAAATCATTTTTATTTATAATAATATTGACTTCTAATTCTTGACCTATCTCAATTTGTTTTGGGCCATTATGAGTTATTTCAGTTTTTTTAATATTTAATATTGTAAGATATAAAAATCCGATAATATTTATAATGATTAGAATTGCCTTTGACATTGAGTTTGTTTTAACAAATCTAAGTGGGAAGCCAGGGCTTTTTATTCAATTATTTTTGTTTTTTCAATACAATGATGTTGAAAAGGGTACTTTTTTTTGATTGTTTAATGCTTATTTTTTTTGAGTTTTTAAATTAAAAATTTGGCTTTAAATTGTATTTTTTATAAAAATCATCAATTTGTTTTACAGCCTCCTCGGGGCTATCAACAATTTTTATTAATTTTAAATCTTCTGCAGTTATGTTTTTTTCTTCTTCGTATAAAACATCTTTTATCCAGTTTATTAATCCAGTCCAAAACTTTTTCCCTATCAATATTACTGGAAACTTACCTGACTTTTTAGTTTGAATTAGTGTTAATGCCTCAAACATTTCATCTAATGTTCCAAACCCTCCAGGCAGAACAATAAATCCTTGAGCATATTTCATGAACATAACTTTTCTAACAAAAAAATAATCAAAATTTATGATTTTATCTTTATCTATATATTTATTTGGTTCTTGCTCAAATGGTAATAAAATATTTAGTCCTACTGATTTCCCTCCCCCTCTTTTAGCACCTTTATTTCCAGCTTCCATAATTCCTGGCCCACCCCCAGTTATTACTCCAAATTTATGTTGTGTAAGTTGAAAAGCAAGTTCTTCTGCTAACTTATAATATTTGTTATCTAACTCAGTTTTAGCTGATCCAAATATTGACACGCATGGCCCAATTCTAGAAAGTCTTTCAAATCCTTCTACAAACTCACTCATGATCTTAAAGATTTCCCAGCTATCGTGGGATTTAATATCGCTCCAATCTTTCATTTCATGGATTTTTTCTTCCATTAAGTTAGGAATTATATTCTAATGCTAAAAATCTTCCCGTATAGCTTTTCTTATTTTCTAAAAGATTTTCTAAAGTTCCTTCATATACAATTTCACCACCATTTCTACCTCCTTCAGGTCCTAAATCAATAATATAGTCGGATTCAATTATAACATCCATATTATGCTCTATTATAAGGACACTATTTCCTTCATTTATTAACCTTCTTACCACATCTAATAGTAATTTTATATCCTCATGGTGCAAACCTGTTGTGGGTTCGTCTAAAATATAGAAAGTATTACCAGTTTGTTTTTTACCTAACTCAGCTGCCAATTTTATTCTTTGTGCTTCGCCGCCTGAAAGTGTAGTTGAAGATTGGCCAAGTTGAACATACCCTAATCCAACATCGTATAATACCTTTATTTTTTCATAAATGTAGTTTATATCTTTAAAAAAGATAATTCCTTCACTTATAGTCATATTCAATATGTCATTTATTGATTTTCCTTTGAATTTAACTTCTAGAGTTTCCCTATTATATCTTTTGCCAAAGCATTTGTCACACTTAACATATACATCAGGTAGAAAATTCATTTCTATTAGTTTCATTCCTGCCCCAACACAAGTTTCACACCTGCCACCCTTTACATTAAAAGAGAATCTTCCTGCTTTATAACCTCTTATTTTTGCTTCTGGTAATTGGGTAAATAAATCCCTAATTAAATTAAATATCCCCGTATATGTAGCCGGGTTTGATCTTGGAGTTCTTCCGATTGGAGATTGATTAATTCCAATTACTTTATCTATATTTTTTATTCCTTTTATTTTTTCAAATGGTAGAGGAGTTTTTACTGATTTGTAAAAGTATTGATTTAAAATTGGATAAAGAGTTTCATTAATAAGAGTAGACTTACCGCTTCCCGATACACCTGTAACACAGATAAGACAATTTAAAGGAAATACTGCACTAACTTCTTTTAGATTATTTCCTGATGCTTTTTCAATTTTGAGGGTATTCTTAGCGCTATATGAGATCTTTCTAAATTTTGGCTTTTTAGACTTCTCAGTCAAAAACTTTCCCGTAATAGATGATTTTGGATCTAATTTATTAGGAGCTCCTTGTGCTATTATCTCCCCACCTAGTTTACCAGCACCTGGTCCAATATCAATTATTAAATCAGCTTCTTTCATTATGTCTTTGTCGTGTTCAACTACTAATATGGTATTTCCTTTATCTCGAAGTTTTTTAAGGGAATCAATTAGTTTATGATTATCTCTTTGGTGCAGGCCAATAGAGGGTTCATCTAGAATATATAAAACACTAGTTAACTCAGAACCAATTTGAGAGGCTAACCTAATTCGTTGTCCCTCACCTCCAGAAAGTGTAGCAGCTGGCAGATTAAGGTTGAGGTATTCTAATCCAACATTAATTAAAAAACCAATTCTGTTGCTAAGTTCTTTAATTACGTCTTTTGCAATTAATTTTTTATTTTTATCGAAATTTTGAAATAAATTATCAACCCATATTTTAAGATCAGTGATATCCATTTTTACAATTTCACCAATATTTTTATTTTGAATCTTATAAAATTTATAATGTTCTTTTAGTCTTGAACCCTCACATGTTTTACAAACTTTTTTATTCATAAAACTAGACGCCCATCTTTTAATTTTATTTCCTCCAGCTTTATGTTGTCTTTGTATAAAGTTGCCGATGCCTTCGTATCCATTTAAAACTTGATGAACTCCGTTTTCACCAAGAATCTTTATCAATTCATTCGTGCCATACAGTATCTGATTCATACATTCTGAACTAATTTTTTCAATAGGAGTATCTAATTCAAATTGATGATGTTTTAATAATAAATTAATCTGTTTAAATGTCCAGTTATTTTCGAAAGAGCCTAGAGGTTCGATTCCTCCTTTTTTGATCGATTGTTTTTTATTTGGTATGATTTTGTCTAGCTCTACTTCATGTATAAACCCTAGACCATTACAAGATTCACATGCGCCTTTTGGAGAATTAAAGGAAAATAAATTAGGTTCTGGATTGGGTAATGACAGACCACTTTCAGAACACATAAGTTGTTTGCTGTAATTTGTTTTGATATCATTTTCTATAATTTGAATTTCATCTTTGCCTTTTTTAAGGGCTAGAGCGATACTTTCTAGAAGTCTTGGCTTACTCTTCTCATTTACTAATATCCTATCAATAATTAAGGAAATATCATGTGTTTTATATCTGTCTAATCGATCACCTTTGTTTAATTCTTGAATTTCGCCATCTACATAGGCTTTAGTAAAACCTTGTTTAATTAATTGATCAAAAAGATCTCTGTAATGTCCTTTTCTTGATTTGACAAGCGGAGCTGTGATTAATATTTTTTTGTCAGAATATTTATCTAGAACTAAATTAATTATTTCTTTTTCAGAGTAACTAACTAAAGGAAGATTAGTTGCTGGAGATAAAGGAGTTGATACCCTTGCAAACAAAAGTCTTAAGAAATCGTAAATTTCTGTAATTGTACCTACAGTTGATCTAGGGTTTTTAGAAACAGTTTTTTGCTCAATTGCTATTACTGGACTTAATCCAGAAATATGATCAACATCTGGTTTAGTAAGTTGCCCTACAAACTGTCTTGCATAAGAGTTATAAGTTTCAAGATATCGTCTTTGACCCTCAGCATATATAGTGTCAAAGGCTAGTGATGATTTTCCACTACCACTTAGCCCAGTAACTACAATTAATTTGTTGTGAGGAATTTCTAAAGAAATATTCTTTAAGTTGTGCGTTCTAGCACCTTCTATAATTATACTATTCAATGACATTTTCAGATCTAAAATAGAATCTATTCCCTTAACTCTTTATGTTGTTGAGTAGTTAAATATAAAGTAATGAAAATTGCTAGTATATATATTCCATAAAGAGTAACATATAAGTATGACCAGTAATCAACAAACCTGTATATAATTATTGACATGAGTGATGACAAAAATGCTATTCCTGAAAATATAAATATTATTTGAGTGTTATTGAAACCTAAAAAAGATAAATGATGAGTAGTATGATCTTTGCCACCAATAAATGGTGACTGTTTCCTTGCAATTCGATTTATAAATACACTAGTTGTATCCACAATCGGAAGAATAAATACCAATAGAACTATAATAATTTGTTTGCTATGAATTACTACGTTGGTATTAAAAATAGAAGAGTTCCAAAAATATTTAATTCCTATTATCGCAAGAAAGAGTCCAATAAACTGACTGCCTGAATCTCCCATATACATTTTAGCAGGACTCCAATTATAAAATAAAAAACTAAAAAGAGCGGCAACAACCCCCATGATGACTAAAAAATCAAAGCTTTCAAAAGAATTTTGAAAACCCATAAAAACTAGTGAAGTCAGTAAAATAAAGATTGAAGTAACTGTAGTAATTCCATCCATATTATCTAACATATTTATAGAATTCATTATTCCTACTACCCATATAAACGTAATTAAATAATTTAAAAAATCAATCTCAAAAACTTTAATTATAAAATTGTATTCACTTCCGGATTGTATAGAGCCAAAAATAAGTAATAACCCACAACTTAATTGAATGAAAAATTTAAGCCAAGGTTTGGTATTATAAGCATCGTCAGCTAACCCCATTATAAAAGCTAGTAATAAAGCGCTAATCATACATATTATTTCTAAATTCTTGAAAACTTCTTGGGGATCAAACAAAATCCCATAACAGCCAGTACTCACTAAAAATGACATAAAAAAAGTAATTCCACCAAGTGCTGGTTTTGAAATTGGACTCCATCGGATCATGGTGCTTTCTTTATCTCTAATCCCCAATGTTTTAGAAAATTTTAATAAAATGGTATTTATGACTAATCCAAATACAGTAATTCCAACAAAGAATTCTGCATAAACTAAAAATGTATACTCGTAATTGATCATTTTCTAAAAAGGAGATACAAAAGAACTAAATTTTTTTGCATTTTGATCCTTTTTTGATAACAAAGGCTTAGAACCTGGCCATTTTATTCCAATTGAGCTGTCATTCCAAATAATAGAATCTTCAGCATCTTTACAGTAAAATTCCGAACATTTATAGGTAAATATTGTATTGTCTTCTAATGTTAAAAAACCATGAGCCATGCCTTTAGGAATAAATAGTTGATGATTGTTATACTCACTTAATTCTTCTAGAATATATTCACCATAGGTTTTAGATTTTTTTCTTAAGTCTACTACTACATCTAAAACACTTCCTCTAATAACTCTCACTAATTTTGCTTGTGCATGTGGTGGTTTTTGAAAATGGAGGCCTCTTAAAATATTTTTTGAAGAAACTGATTGATTATCTTGAACAAAATTTATCTTTTGATTAGTTTCTTTTTGAAATACTTTCATGTTAAAAGATTCAAAGAAACTTCCCCTATCATCATTAAAAATTTTTGGTTTAATTAAATAAACCCCTTCAATTTTTGTAGATATTATATTCACTTTTTAAAGTAAGATTTAATTTTTTTAAAGATAGTTTTTTCTTTGCTTGAATCATCATCAGTGTAATATGAAGTATAAGAACCATAACCATAACCATAACCATAACCATAACCATAACCATAACCATAACCATAACCATAACCATAACCATAACCGTAACCGTATCTATTGCTGTATTCATTTCGTTTAGCATCAACGCCATTTAAAACTACAGATAGCTTAGTTAAATTGTTGTCTCGAATTAATTTCTCTACATTTTGAACAAATTTCTTTCTTGAATAATTGGCTTTAAAAACATAAATGGGATAATCTGCTTTTTGTAATACAGGAATTCCATCAGTAACTAACCCAACTGGCGGATTGTCAATTATAATATAGTCATAAATCTTCTTTAGTTTTTTAATAGAATGATCAAATTCTTCACTTATAATTAATTCGGATGGGTTTGGAGGTAATGTCCCTGCTGTAATAAAATCTAAATTATCAAGAGAGCTATTGTAAATACATTCTTCAATTTTATTTTTTTTCGAAAGCACATCACTCATTCCTAATTCATTCTTGATTCCAAGACCTAGATGAATTTTGGGTTTCCTCATATCTAAATCTATAACCACTACTTTTTTCCCTGTAAAAGCAATAATTCCACCTAAATTAATTGCTAAAAATGTTTTTCCCTCACCAGAAATAGTACTACTTACAGCTATAACTTTAGACTCGGAATCGTTATTTATAAATTGAAGATTGGTTCTTATTGCTCTAAAAGATTCAGTAAGCATAGATTTTGGGCTTTTGTCCACAACTAATTGAGAAACTTCCATTTTATTTTTCAAAAATGGGATCATTCCCAAAACTGGAATGTCTGTAGTAGAGTATTTATTAATTTCATGAAGAGCAGTTATTTTATCATGAGTTATGTAATTTATTAGAACAACAACCACACATATAAGAATACCTGAAAAGAAAAATATAAGATATATTAAAGCTTTGTTTGGAGAAATTGGGATTTCACTTAGTGGAGCGCTCTCAAGAATTTCATTATAAGTCGTTATTCCTGCATTATTAAGTTCGTGTTCAGTTTCTTTTTCTAATAGCTGAGTGTAATATTTATTATTAATTTCTGTGATTTGTTCTAGTTTCAATAGCTCTAATTCATTTTCTGGAATGATGAGGTTTCCTGAAACCATGAGATTTTTTCTATCTATAATTTTTAATTTATTTACTTTATAGTTCTCTTTTAGCAGTTTTACTGCTTTTTTAATGTATAAAATTTCTTCTTCAATTTGCCTGTTTAGTTGTATAAATTTTTTATTATTTTTAGTTACTTCTTTTAGTAATATTTCTCTTTTTAAAACATCTTCTTGAAGTTGAGTGATCATCACTTTTATTAGCTCGTCATCATAAAAAATATTTGTTAGTAAACTAATGTTTTTAATAGAACTACTGTTTATCTCCGATGATAAACTTTCACTAAACATTAAATCAAATTGATTAAGAAGATCAATATTAGAATTAACTGCTATTAATTCTTTTTCAATGTCCTCCGTTTTTTTTATTTTATTTTCTTTTAAAATATCTCTATTTTCAAAATCATTAAGTTTTTTTAATTTTCTAATCTTTTTTTCGTTTAAAACTAATTTTTTTTGTACACTGTCTTTTCTAATGTCAATAAACTTTACAATTTTTTCTGAGCTTAATTGTTTTTTTTCTAAGTCGTAATCAATATAAATATCAACAAGGGAGTTGCAAATCTCTTTTGAAAATAATGGATTTGAGTGCTTGTGACTGATGCTAATAGTATGAGCAGATTGATCTATTATATTGAGTTCTAAGCCTTTTAAAATCTCATTTTTAATTTGTTTTTTAGTTGGAATAATAAAATATGAAGTTGAATTTTCAATGCTTTTTTCAAATTCTTTTGAATCACTATCTATTCTTATTATTCCAGAAATATATTTAGATGAAAAAAATTTATTGGCTTCAATATATTCAGCATAAATTATTTTTTTTTCTTCATTTATAAGTGAAAAATATTGTTTTCATATTTAAGATAAATTTTTTCTGAAATTATAGATGAATCCTTTACATTATACGATTCCAATCTGTAAGAATTTCCTTTGTAAAGGAATCTGGATACAATTTCTCCCTCATTATAATAAAATATATTTAAGTTTAATTTTTTAATTAATTTAAAAATTGAATTTTGAGATTTTATTATTGCTAATTCAGAACTTAAATTGGTGTTTGAACTATAGTGATTCATACCCATAAATTCTAATGGTTGGTCTTTAATTGCTATTTGAATATTAGCTCTAGTTTTATAAATTTCAGGTGTATATCTTAAATATATAAGAGAACATATGAAGGAAATTGTCAGTATAACTACTAAAATCCATTTTATTTTATTTACTAGATACAAGAAAAGACCTAACTCAAAATCTTGAGTTAAACTTGTTATATTTTCCTTATATCTATTTATATTTTCTTCAGTTTCTCTGAAATTTTCTTGACTCATTTTAATTTTGATTAAGAGTTAACAATAAAATGGATATTGAGGAAATAAATGTAAATATTGACTGGAAGTCTTGAAAGATTCCAAGATCCATATTAAAATTAGGTTTTATATAAATTATGTCATGAGATTGCATAATCATATTTCCATATTTTATTCCTTCAATAGTTGAAAGATTTACATTAAATATTTTATTTTCCTTATTATTTTTTCTAATTACTGTAATTTTTTTGGAGCTGTTTTTTCCTCCAATTCCACCCGCACTTGCAATTACTTCAAAAAGTGTCATATTATTGAATGTAAGAGGAACAACAGATGCTTCTCCATTTGTATTTCCTTTAAATAAAAACACTCTCTTTGTGTTTACTCCTAAAACAATGAATGGATCTACATAAAATTTAGAATATAATTTTTTAAGATATATTTCTCCTTCTCTAATTGTTTTTCCAACTAGATTATGATTACCAATAATTGGAAATTCTATTAAGCTATCTTCTCGAACTAAGTATAAAGAACCTACATTTTGAAATTGCATTAATCTCATAATATTTTCTTCTTTACTGGCTTTGCGTATACATATCAACTAACTGTGACCCGTTTCTTGTATATAGTTGAAATGTTAACTGATCATTAACATTAATTTTATATTCAATTTCGTTAAGCTCTGTTTCAATATTGTCATAACAAATCCTTTAGGTGCTTTTAACATCCTATTTGAATTTATTGTACATGAGGCTGAATATTGTAATGTGAGTAATAATTAATAATGTAATTTGATAATAATTTCATAGTGCAAAACTACACTTTTTTTTAAAACTCAAAGAACTTTGACTTACAAAGCTAAATTTTGTATAGCTTTTTAATGTTGTCTATTAGATTAGAATAATGAAAATCCTTGGATTTAGCTTCGCCGTGTCTAGAAAAATACTCCCTTTTAATAGGATTATTAATTAGGGTTAATAAATTATTTGAAAAGCTATTTAAATCGTTATTTTCACAAAGTAACGCTGATTTGTTTTCGATTACTATATTTTCTATACCTCCTGTTTTAGTAGACACTATTGGTTTGCCACTAGCTTGGGCTTCAATCAAGCTTACAGGTGTTCCTTCATTCAAAGAACAAAGACAGACAATATCCATCCCAGCATTTACTTCATCAATTTCTTTAATCCAAGATGTAAATTGAAAAGTAGCTCTGTTTGAATCTTGGCTAAAATCTAAATTTTTGAGATTTAAATATTTAAATAAATTTTCTTTCTCTTCGCCATCTCCAACAATAAATGCTCTTATTGGCATATTAGATTTAGTTAAAATTTGTTGAATAGAATCAATAAAAAATTTATGGTTTTTAATAGGGACTAACCTTCCAATTATGCCAATTGCAATTTCATTATCATTTATATTCCATTTATTTCTAAATTCTTTGCGCTTAACATCTTTATTTGTTTTAAATTTTTCTAAATCAAAACCTAGGGGAATTACTTCAATTTTTTTTGGCGAACATATATTATGGATTTCACTCAATTCTTTTTTTTGAATTTCACTTATGGCAATTATTTTAGTAGATTTTTTAGCTAAATTTCTTTCAATATTTTTATAAAAATTTGTTTTTAAAGTTCCAAAATAGGAGTGGAAAACGTGACCATGAAAAGTATGATAAATTTGTTTTATACCAGCATTATAAGCAGCTCTTCTGCCCAATGCCCCAGCTTTTGCTGCATGAGTATGTACAATATCTGGTTGAAATTCTGCAATTATTTTTTGAATCTTTTTATATGCAATTCTATCGTTTATAGGATTAATTGACCTCTGCATTTCAGGAATTATAATTGGTTTCAAACCTAAATTATCTAAAATATGCATGGAACTTTTTTCACTTTCGTCGTGTTTTCCTCCTACTAGTAAAGTTTCGTAGTCATTTTCTAAATATTTAGTAAGATATGCAGCGTTGTAAGTCGGCCCACCTAAATTAAATCTATTAATTATTCTAAGTATTTTTTTCATTTATTAAACAAGATATTTTTTCACAAAATTATTTAACATAATTAGAGACCATATGTGATATACATTATTTCCAACTGAATTATTAATCCATTTATTTTTAATCATATCAATTCCATGTTGCTTAATAATTCCCTGTTTTACTAAAATATTATTTTCGAAAATTTCATTTTTAATAAACCCACTCATTTCATTTTTAAACCATTTTTTAAGTGGCACTTCAAATCCATGTTTTTTTCGATTAAAATGATTTTTAGGAACATGGTTTTTAAAAGTATCTTTTAAAATTTTTTTCATATTTCCAGACTCAATTTTATAACTCTCAGGAAGAGAAAATACGTATTCTACTAATTTATGATCTAAAAATGGTGTTCTTACCTCCAAACTATTTGCCATGCTCATCATATCTACCTTTCTTAGCATATCATTATCTAGAACAAGATTAAAATCACAATATAAAAAATCATTAATAGATCTTTTGTTTGAAGATATGGGTTCCAAATAATCGTAATTTATTTTTTGGCTAGTTAAATTATAAACTTCAGATTCTTCCATAAAAGAAGCCCATTCCAAATATCTTTTTGATGAATTTAGATTCAATCCATAATGAAGTTTTTTTAGCTGTCTTCCATAATTTCCAATTTTACTATTTCTAGAGGAAGGAAGAAGTTTTGATAATCCTCCCCAATTTTTAATAATTGAATTTTTCCAATTTTTTTCTTCAGAAAAGTATAAAGCTTGGTGCTTATTATAACCAGAAAATAACTCGTCTGCACCATCACCAGAAAGAGAAACACTTACATTTTCTCTAGTTTTTTTAGATAGCAGATATACATTTAGAGCGGACGAATCAGCAAAAGGCTCATCGGAATAATCTAAAAAATCATTTAAGTTTTGATACAATTCTTTACTTGTTATGTCAAACGAATGATGATTGGATCCAATGTGTTTAGCAATTTCATTAGCATATTTTGACTCATCAAATAAAGGTTGGTCTTTGAACCCCAAAGAAAATGTTTGTAAATCACTTTTGTATTCTTTAGCAATTGCAGATATAATACTAGAATCTACACCGCCACTTAAAAAAGTTCCCAATGGCACATCTGAAACTAATCTTCTTTCAACAGATTTATATAGTAGATCTTTAATTTTTTTTTGTGCAGTTTCATAATTGTCATCACTAAGTTTTGTTGGATAATAAGAGTAGTATTTTGATATTTCTACTTTATTATTTTGAATTTCCATGATCTCACCAGGAAGCAGTTTTTTACAATCTTGAACGATTGTTCTTGGGGCTGGTATATAAGTATGTCTAAAGAATTGTGATAATGCTTGTCGGTCAATATCTCTTTTAATAGGGTATGATAAAATGGATTTTAGTTCTGAGCTAAAAATTAATCTTTCGCTGTTTAAAGAATATATTAATGGCTTGATACCAAATCTGTCTCTACCAAGAAGAAAATATTTTTCTTTTTTATCATAAAAACAAAAAGCAAAAAATCCATTTATTTTTTTTATAAATTCTTTTCCAAACTCGATTATTCCATAAAGTAATACTTCAGTATCAGAATTACTTTTAAAAGTATAATTTTTAGAAATAAGTTCTTTTTTAAGTTCTAAATAATTATATATTTCTCCATTATAAACCAAAACATATCTTTGGTCTTTATCGTAAATTGGTTGATTTGCATTTTTACTCGTATCAATAATACTTAGTCTTGCATGTCCCATTTCACAGAATTCATCTCTAAAATGACCTTTAGCATCAGGACCTCTTTTATTTAACTTTTCTATGGCATCTTCAATTATTTTGTTAGAATGATTGATAGTTTTATTTAAACCTATATAACCTACAATACCACACATAAACCAAGCATTTTTAGCTAATTTAACCAATGGAATGATTTTTGGTTATATATTGTGAGAGTATTTATGAAGAAAACATTATTAATAGTTGTTTTAAAAATCTTTTTATCATTCAATTCTTTTTCTCAGGATTTTTTAAACAGTTCTTTAATCAATTTTTTAAAATCTCCTGAAATTTCAAACTCAATTGTTGGATTACAGCTTCAAAATCAAAATGGAAAAATATTACTAAGTAATAATCCCAAAAAATCACTAATTCCCGCTTCATTACAAAAGCTTTTTACCACGGCTTATGTTTTGAATAAACTGCCATTAGATTTTACATTTAAAACTTTGGTGCTCTCTGATGGGTTAATTGATACAAATACTAATATTTTATATGGCAACTTAATAATATCTACATCAGGTGATCCAAGTTTAGAAAGTAGGATTTATAAGTCTAGAAGTTTCATAAAAGATTTAAGACTACTAATGTTAAAACTAAAAATTAAATCTATTGAAGGCAAAGTTGTTTTAAAACCTCTAGAAACAGATTATCAGGTTAATAATCAGTGGCTTTGGAGTGATTTAGGAAATTATTATGGTTCGGGATATTCTTCACATACATTTCGAGACAACTATGTCGAAGTTTTTTTTAATTCAGGTAAAGAGATAGGCGAACCTACAGAGATCATTAAAATTGATCCTAATATAGATTCTTTTCATTTAATTAATAAAGTAATAGTAGGGGAGTCTAATACAGATTTATCCTATGCATATGGTGCACCTTTACATGAAACCCGACTATTAGTAGGGACAATACCAGCTAATAAAGAAAATTTTAAAGTAAAAATATCAATGCATAATCCCAAAATATTTTTACAATATGCAATTGAAAACACATTATTAGATCTTGGTATTACAATTAATAATTCAACCAATGAAAATATTACTTTATCTCAATTAGATACCCTAATGATTTATGAGTCTCCGACTATTAATGATTTAGTAATGTGTGTTAATTCTCAAAGCAATAATAATTATGCAGAACATATTTTAATAAAAGCAGTTTCAAAAATTAAAACAGATGTTACTTTGAACCAATCTCCAGTTTACTTAGAAGACTTTTGGAAAGATAAGTTAGGGATTTCAGGTATTGTGTTCAAAGACGGATGTGGTCTTTCAAGAATGAATTTATCGTCTCCAAGCTCATTTAATAAACTCCTGAGTTACCAATTAAATCATTCTTCTGTAAAAGAGGCTTTCTTTAATTCTCTTCCAGTTTCTGGAAAGTCAGGGACATTAAAATATATTGGTGACAATACTGTTTTAGAAGGGAAATTTATTGGTAAAAGTGGATCTATGGGTGGAGTTAGGTGTTATTCTGGTTGCTTTGTGAAAAACAGTAAATATTTTCCATTTACAATCATGATAAATAATTTCACATCAAATGATTATTTAATTAAAAGTAAAATTGAAAATCTAATGATTGATATTTATAAAAATATTTAAGGAAATTTAGGATATTTTTTAAAATCTGGATCTCTTTTTTCTAAAAAGGCATTTCGACCTTCTTCAGCCTCCTCAGTTCCATAGGCAAGTCTCGTAGCTTCTCCTGCATAAACTTGTTGCCCAACAAGACCGTCATCAATTAAGTTAAATCCAAACTTGAGCATTTTTATTGCTGTTGGACTTTTACTCATAATAAGTTGAGCCCAATTATACCCAGTATTTTCAAGATCTTTATGTTGAACAACTTTATTAATCATTCCCATTTCATAGGCTTCTTGGGCAGAATATTCTAATCCTAAAAAGAAAATTTCTCTTGCTCTTTTTTGACCAATTTGACGAGCTAAATATGCTGAACCAAATCCCCCATCAAAGCTTGCAACATTGGCATCTGTTTGTTTAAATATTGCATGTTCTTTACTTGCTATAGTCATATCACAAACTACATGTAGACTATGACCACCACCAACAGCCCAACCAGGAACTACAGCTATTACAACTTTATTCATAAATCTAATCTGACGTTGAACATCCAGAATGTTAAATTTATTTACTCCATCAAGACCTTTATATCCCGTTTTTGCTCTTACTCGTTGATCTCCACCTGAACAAAATGCCCATCCACCGTCTTTTTCTGATGGACCTTCTCCAGTTAATAAAACCACTCCAATTTCTTGGCTTTCATGACAAATGATTAAAGCATCTAATAATTCATCTACTGTTTTTGGTCGAAAAGCATTCCGAACTTCTGGACGGTTAAAAGCTATACGAGCAACTCCATCGGCTTGTTTAAAAGTAATATCTTCATAATCCTTAATGGTATTCCAATTTATCATATTATTATTTTTTAATTTCTTTGAAATATTGATTTAGAATTTTTTCATTTTTTGAGTCTGCTGTAAAAAATTCTAAAATCTCCATTTGATTACTTTTCATGATTTTATTAATGTATTCTATTGCCTTTGATTCATTGTTTGCCCTTTGATAATTAATTTTATAAGTAGCAGCAATTTTTTCTAAACTTAAATTATGTGAAGTTTCAAAATGTTTTTTTGCATATGGAGTAGTTTTAGGACCAGGAATAATATTAAAAATTCCACCTCCTTGGTTGTTAACTACTACTATTTTAAGATTTGGGGGAAGTGAATCATTCCAAAGTGAATTTTGATCATAAATAAAACTTAAATCTCCAGTGACAAGTAGGGTGGTATTATTCGTGCAATTTGCTGCACCAACTGCAGTTGAACAAGAGCCGTCAATTCCGCTTACTCCTCGGTTACTATTGTAAGAAACATCTTTTAAATTTGAAAAAAGTTGAATGTATCTTACACTGGAGCTATTTCCCATTTGAATATTTATTTTTTCATTTTTATGCAATCTTGAATTACATCATGAGCTTTTAAATCAGACCAATCACATGATTTTAAAAAATCTCTGTGAAATTTCTCACTTAAATGGAATTCTTTTTCCCACATTTTACCGAAATTTGATTTATTTTCAACCGAAATATTTTCAATAAATTGTGAAAAGAATTCAATCGGTTTCAATGGAATAAAATGTGTTATTGATGAAAAAATATCTTGAGCTCTATTAGTATCTTCAATATGCCAATGATGAGATGGCTTATTTTTTCTTAAAAGTTGCTTTAATTTTTTAGAAATTATAGAGTTACCTATTGTAATTACTAATTCAGGAATAAATTCTATTTCTCCATAGATTCTCTCTAATGTTCTATCAATACAACAAATAAAATTTTCATTATGTAAGTTCGACGTACTTTCATTTAGGATACATAAAGAGTCATTATTATTAAGATCACTTAAGAGTTTATTTAATTGATCGCTCTTTTCTAAAGTTCCACAAATAATCATTTTTTTTGATGAATTTCCCCATATATTTTGAAGCTCTTTTAAATGATTACTGTCCAGTGATTTATTAACTTTTAAATGAGTTATTTTTCTAGTATTTACAATTGATTTATTTACAGTATCATAAAGTGGTTCTCTAAAAGGGAAATTAATATGTACGGGCTTAGATTCTATCTGTGAAACATGGATAGCTTCATTAGTCATTACACCTGTTTGCCATAATGCATCAGGATGATCTAGCATAGGCAAATTAAAGCTGCCACCTATAAAATTCTCATAGACATTTTCTTGTCTCATTGACTGTCCTTCTCCATGGTCAATCCACTCAGGAGGACGATCTGCGGTAATAACAATAATTGGTATTTTTTGGTAATATGCTTCTACGATGGCAGGTGAGTAATTAACAACTGCACTTCCTGAAGTGGAACATATTGCAACTGGCTCTTTAAGCTGTTGAGCCATTCCCAATGCAAAAAAAGCTGCAGACCTTTCATCAACTAAAACTTTAATATTGAAATAATCATCGCTGTTAAACCCAATTACTAGTGGGGCATTTCTTGAACCTGGAGAAAACACAATATTTTTTATATTATGTTTTTTTAGGAGGTCAACAACTACTTGTACTCTTAGTGATGCAGATGTCATTATTTAAAGTTCTACAATTTTTTAATCACAGACAAAAGCGTTTGAGATTTTATTTCAGTTTCTTTATATTCTTCTAGAGGATTACTTTGCTTTGTTATTCCTCCACCAACAAATATATGTGCTTCTTCAAATATAAACCTTCCGCATCTTAAGTTCACTTTTATATCACATTTGTTTTTATCTATAACTCCAATATAACCGCAGTAAAATTCTCTTTTATGGAGCTCTAGTTTTTGAATAATGTCTAAAGATTTCTCGAGCGGAATACCTGCAACAGCAGGTGTAGGGTGAAGTGAATTTATAAATGATAAATAATTCACTTTTAGTTGAAAATTAAAATCTTTATTTAGATGGACTACTTTACCAGCATTTTTTTCATGAATATTAGATTCATTTATAATATTACCATCTTCCAATATTTTTTTTTCTATATAATCTACGACATACCTATGTTCATTTATTTCTTTCTCACTCCATTTAAATGACTCAGAATTTGATTTGCTTCCTGCAAGGGCATGGGTATAGAATCCGTTTTCAATATTCCCTTTAATCAAAGTTTCTGGTGATATTCCAATCCACAATCCATATTTAGGGTGATTTAATATGTATTTAAATCCATCTTCATATGTTTTACATAATTCTTCATATACTTCATAATAATTATTACAATCAAAATTAACTTTAACAACTCTACTTAAAATACATTTTTCTATTGTATTTGACTTGCAGAAATTAATTGTTTTTTTTACAGAATCCTCATAATCAATCTGATTTGTTTCTGTCACTTTAAAAAAAATAGGGTTTTTAATGGATACCTCTTCTTGAAGATTTTTTATTTCACTATCTAGAACATAAGTTTCATTATTAAATACATTACAAATAAATGATGGACTATTTACATCTTTGTTGAAATCTAATAATTTCCATTTCCCAATAGATATTTTATTTTTTTTCGAATTAGAATCTTGATAGATTACAAAGCTGTCCTTCCCAGAAAGGTGGATCATTTTTCTTTTCTTTTTTTGATAATCATAACAGTTAATCTACAGATAGAAATTAATTTTTTATCATCATCTATTATTTCTATACTCCAAATATGAGTCGATTTCCCCTTGTGAATAAGATTTCCTTTTCCTGTTACAAAATTATTTTTTGCACTTCCTATGTGGTTTGCATTAATAGATAGCCCTACAGCATATTCTGTTTTTGAGTCAATTAACAGGTTAGAACCTACACTCCCAATAGACTCTGCTAAAGCAACACTAGCTCCACCGTGTAGAATCCCCATAGGTTGAGTAGTTTTATAATTCACAGGCATTTTAGCAATTAAAAAATCAGAACCTATTTCTATAAATTCTATATCTAAATGTGACAATAGTGTATTTTCAGAATATGAGTTTACTTTACTTATTGTTACATGTTTCGGAAACATAATTTAGTCTATTAAAATTATTTTATAATTGAAAACAGGATTATTTTCAAATTTTAAATAATAAACACCAGGATTTCCACCTTTAATATTTACAGTTAAATTATCAGATAATTTCAAGAGAATTAAAATTAATTTTTTGAATGACTTCTCCAATACTATTGTAAATAAATCCTGTCCCAAGATTTTTAATACTTTCTTTAGACATATTTAAATTAAAAGTTCCATTATTAGGGTTTGGATATATAAGTTTTTTTGTAATATCATTGACTTCAATATTAGTGGTAAGAGGAAGAACTTTAATAACAGTATCAACTAAACATGTCTCTTGATTGTTGGTTACAGTTAATTGAACCTGAAATAATCCTGAACTGTTAAATATTACTCCACTTGGACTTTGATTTGTAGAATTAGGGACAGAAACTCCGCCTAATCCAGTCTTGTCAAAATTCCAATTATAATTTGCAGTTGTTAAATTACTTCCGCCGAAGAAATCAATAGATTCACCATTATTAATGGTGTCACTTAATGCCTGTGTTTGAGAATTCCAAAATGCAATTTCACATTCTAGAACTGTTCCGCTACACGGAGCATAAGTTCCATCTAGTGAGTTAACATTTAAATTTAAAGGGTCTAACCATGGCTTTAGTTTTGCACCAGGTGAACTTCCATTTGAAGACCAACTTGTAGAAAATTTACCAAACTGGTCTGGAGAATTTGGGGAACTACAAAAAGAAGACCCACCACTTAATTGTCCAATAATTTTTTTATTTTGATTAAATAAAGATGCTCCTGAGGATCCAGCTTCTGTTACCCCATGTCCGTTACTAGTTGATGACCATGTTACATTCCAATGAGCATTTGCGGCTCCTCCATTAAAAGATGTGCTCGTAGGAGGATTGCTGAAAGTTGATATTTTTTTTGCACTTCCACTAGGATGGTGAATACTAACTCCATTTGAAATAGAACTAGTTGATCTATCCCAGCCTGCATAAAATGTATTATATGAACTTGGAATAATCGAATTTAATTCAACCAGTGCAAAATCTGATCCAGCTTCTTGATTACTTGATGGAGGATTATTAAGAGTTCCACTTCCGGAAGACGCTCTAACAACTCCATTAATCATAGTTTGGTTACCTTTTGATGGGTTTGATCCATTTGTGTTTGGCTGACAGCTACTTTTTTGATAATTCCAATACCATGTATAGCCACTTAAATTTTGATTTGCTTGATTATCCCCACAATGCCATGCAGTTAGGATATATGGAGTACAATCATCGGCAGTATTATTTATTACAGAACCAGAACATGAAAAAATAAAGAGATTGTACGTATGTAAAATGAACTACGGCATCTATTGGTTCGGACCATCCAATATTTTCTGGAGAACAAGCAACATCAATTTGACATGGATCAGCTCTTGAAAATCCAGGGTTAAATTTGAAGAGTTTTTAAATGGTTTTAAATAATCTTCAAAACCTCTAAACATATATCCAATTTTATTTAAAGTAATATCTAAATTTCCAGATGAATTTTGTGGTTGGTAATATTCAATAATGGATACTTCACCTTCTACTATTTGAGTATGTGTTAATGGATTAATTGAATTTGTAGTTGAATTAAATTTGCCAATAACATGCTTTTTATTTTCATTGTAAACAAATAACTCAGCACCTTTTGGAATTATAAATTTTTCGAAAAATAGAGATATCCCAATCGCTGATTTACTTCGAATTTTTAAAAAACATGACTTGGAACCATCGGAATGGGAAATCCAAGTGCCATTTTTTGTTAGTGAAAGTTGCACATCTTTTATTATGCCAACTAAATAGTCATCTTCATTATTGTTTATTTCAGATTGAATTTCTGTTAAAGATGGCTGGTCAATATTGAATTCAGAAATTATAGGTTCGATATTATTTTTAAAAGAATATGGTATTCCCCCTTCTGAAATCTGACTAAAAAAAGCAGAAGAATAAAGAATAAACACACATAAAATAAAATTATTTTTAGGATTTATCATAATAGATAAAATTACAAAAAAAATAAAGCACTCGATTTTATTATTAATAATATGCTGAAGACCTAATCAATTTTTTAATTTTGAGTATGAAGAGAATTATGTTAGTTGAAGATGAAGAGAATTTACATTTAGCAATTAAATTGAATTTAGAAATGGAAAATTACAACGTTACTTCTGTTTATAATGGAAAGAATGCCGCAATAAAGTTTCGTCAAGGAAGATTTGATTTAATAATATTGGACGTAATGCTCCCTGAAATTAATGGTTTTGATATTTGCGAATCTATAAGACTCGAAAACTCTAAAGTCCCAATTTTATTTCTTACAGCAAAATCTTCAAATGAAGATAAATTAACAGGATTAAAAATAGCAGATGACTATCTAACAAAGCCTTTCAATTTAAAAGAGCTTTTAATTAGAGTCGAAAATTTAATTAAAAGAACACAATATGAAGAAAAACCAAGCGAAAAAAATAAATTATTTATAGCTGGATGTAATATTGATTTTAAATCATTTGTTGTTAAAAATAGTCATGGTGATATTTTGACCTTGACCTACAAGCAAATTAAGTTATTGAAATTATTCATTGAGAAGAAAAATCAAGTTATTAGCAGGCAAGAAATTTTAGAAAAAGTCTGGGGTTATGATGTTTATCCATCTTCTAGGACAATTGATAATTTCATTCTTCTTTTTAGAAAAGTATTTGAAAAAAATCTACCTTCATCAACTTATTTTAAATCAATAAGAGGTGTTGGTTATAAGTTTATAGCTTAACATATTTCACAGTATTTGCTATTAAGATCATGTTTAAATATTTCAGTATTATTTATTTCTGTCAAAAATTCGTCTAACCATATTTGGAAATTATTGATCACATCATTTTCAATAAAAGTCTTCTTTTTATACGTTAAATTTAATTTTGGTTGAAATGTATTTTTTAATGAAATAATTTGGCATTGTAAATATTCATCTGAATTATAATTTTTTCTCCAAAGTAATGCATAAAACAATAATTGAAGAGATTTTTGTTTTTTAGATAATTGATCAAAGTCATAGATATTTAATTCATTCTGTTGCACCATTCCTGTTTTATAGTCAATCAACCTTATTCCTTGATCAGTTAGATCTACTCTGTCAATATGCCCCAATAATTTGATGTTTTTAGTTAGTCCATCTTTTTTTAAGGAACTTTCAAAATTCAACTCTTTTTCAATTTCGAGTATTTTATAACTTCCAAATTCTTTTATATCCAAAATTTCTTTTTCAAGTAAACTTTCCAAACACTTTTTATAATGATGATATACTAAGGCATTTTTACCATTTATAAATCTTTTGTCAGTGAAAACTTTACTAAAAGTCTGCAGCATTATTTCAGAAAAATCTTTTTTAATTTTTATTATTTCTTCAATATCTATTTTTCTTTCCTTGAAGAATAATTTCTCTAATGTTTTATGAATTGCTATTCCCCATTCACTAGGTTCTAAATACTGATGCAGTTTTTTCTTTTCTTTAATTTTCAGAACATATTTAAAATAAAAATCTAGTTCACAGTTACAATATTTTTGAATTGATGAAGGTGAAATTCCATTTTTCATCCAACTATTTATAAGTTGTTTAATTTCTTGATTGTTTTTGACAAAATGTTTATTTTGAACAAGATCCATTTTAACATGATGATAATTTATAGTAATATTATTTAGATCTCCCATTTCTTTTTCAATCTGTCTTATATATCTGCTAGGTTCATTATAATTTAAACCTTTATTGTCGCCTTTTACATATAGAATATTAATGTTTTTTGCATAATGAAAATTTCTATAAAAATAATATGCTGATAATGCCTCTCTTTCGTAAATAGAAGGTATTCCAAAGAATTTTTTTAAATCTTCAGGGAAAAGATCTTCTGTATTAGGTTTTGCAGGTAAATATTCCTCGTTGCAAGATAAAAAAATGATATTTTCATAATCTATTATTCTACTTTCTAAAAGTCCTATTATTTGAATTCTAGAATCGTTTTCACCTTTTACCACAACACTTAGTCGGTTTATTTCAGTCATGAAAATCTTTATAAATTCTCTATGATTTATATTTGTTTTATAATGTTCTATTAGTCCATTTATTTTTTGAACTTGTATCTTTATTTTATTAATAATCGAAACTTCCTTGTCATTTTTTAAGTAAATTATTTCTAATACGTTTAAAAGTTCTAGTAATTTTTTTGAAATATTTGACCTAGCTGAGTCGAAAAAATTTTCAAGTGAAGTCATTATTTGATCAATTATCGAGTGTATTTTTTTTGCTCTTATAATATTTATCTCAAATGATTTTTGGTCTCTGTTTATAAATAGTCCTTGAATTTTTTCTTTTGAAACTACACTTTCAATACAACTAAAATTTACTAGGTTTTCAATCCATTGATAATTAACTTTTTTTGTTTTAAAAATTGTTTCTGAGTCTAATAAAAATTTAATTAAATGATTGCTTTCAAAGTATTTAAATTTTAATCCCGAAGAAAAATTTATATTTTTTTCGCTTTTATAAAGCTTTTGATAGACAAGTGGACCTAATGTTTCATCCATTAAAATAATGGTGTATTTTTTTTTGCTTTTTTTTATAATATTGTCAACAATATCAACTTGTTGATTTGCAGTTAGAGAGGAATAAATATTTATCTCTTTTTTATTTTCTTTAATTTTTTTAAATGATTCATTGTAAAACTTATTCTGATGTTTTCTATAGAAGTGTCCTGCTTCATGGTCAATATTTGATGTGTAAAAATCATCAGTATCAACAATAACTTTTGATAAATTATTTTTTGTTAAATAGTTAACAATTGTTTCTTCACTTTTCGAAAGAGCGTTTAATCCTATAAAGTATATAACTTTTTCACTCTTAATGTATTTCGTGGGGGTTTCTGCTATTCTTCTTGTTATTAATCCATTAACACCTTTCTTTTCTTTTATTAACTGATTTTTAAAATTTTCATATAATTCACCTGTTTTTTTAAATAGTTTAATGTAATTGTATTGATTTTCGGAAAGGTTTTCATCATTTAAGCTCCAATTTTCAATACCTGATATATTATCTAATTCTTGAAATAATTTATGATGTTCTATCATATTTCTTTCAACATCA
This sequence comes from Cryomorphaceae bacterium, assembly GCA_905182525.1. Classification (GTDB taxonomy): domain Bacteria; phylum Bacteroidota; class Bacteroidia; order Flavobacteriales_D; family Parvicellaceae; genus MED-G20. The sequence goes on from CAJJBV010000004.1 coordinate 149,513, forward strand.
TTAAAGTTTTTTAAAAGTAAGTCCGATCTATTTTGAAAGTCTTTATACTCAATTTGATTATCTAATTTTAATGCTTGCTCATACATTATTAATTTAGCTTCAAGATTAGATATTGTATTTAAATCTATTATTGAATTAAAATAATTTTGTATTGTTTTAATTTCAGGGTATATAACAGACTTTTTAAGAGCAGTTGACAGGCTTTTTTTGAGATTCCATTTTGATCTTTCTGACGGTACAATAATGGTTAAAAGATGTAGATTCTTAGATGGGTAATCATTTAAAATTTCTTTTACAGCATAGTCTAGGAATTTTTCCATAATTAAAAGTAAAACTTTTAATTATTTATTTGATTACTTCCCACGTATGATCTGCTAATAATTTGACTGTACTAATGAAATTTAGTGGACTTCCTTTTCTACCCCACTCATTTGATGCAATCATCATTAGATAAAATTTCTCTTCTTCATCTTTATATAAATGATAAATATGTGATATTATAGGTTCAAATCTAATTTCAGCATGATATATCATTTCTGAAATTTCAACTCGATCTTTAATCGTATTTGCCTGTTGAGCTAATAGGCTCATTTGTTGTTTAATTTGATCAAGCTGCATCTCTGTTTGGTATTCCATTGCAGAAATTGCTTTCGATTTTATAGCTCCTTGCTTAGTTGGTATCACAGGAAAACTTCCTCTGTGATGACCATATGTTAACGTACCAGGTTTTTCTGTGATGTTATCCTTATCTATAGGATTTATTATTTCTTTTTTCTTTTTCAAGGGTCTAAAATGGATTTGAGAATTTTGTATTATTTATAAAGTCTGGATCAGATAAAGTAAGTAAAAAGGATTTTAGTTCACTTCGCTCTTTAGGATTTAGTTGTACTCCACCTTGAGACGCAAACTCTATTAGGGGATCAATATTAGGTGAATTTGGATGAATACCTATACTGTAAAAATCAATAACTTCATCTAAGGTATTAAATCTTCCATCATGCATATAAGGTGCACTATATTCAATATTTCTTATAGATGGTACTTTAAACTTAAAATTATCCTTAGTTTCTCTTGTGACAATACCTCTCCCAGAATCAATTGGAATTTCATCAAGTCCATTATTTTTAAAAGATAAATCTGTTCCTAAAATACCTCCATGACAATGAAAACAATCTCCTCCATTTAAACTATTAAATGATGATAAACCAGCATTTTCTTCAGGTGTTAAAACTGCTTCTCCTCTCAAATATTTATCGTACTTTGAGTTTGAAGAAACCATTGTTCTTAAAAACTGAGCTATTGCTTTTACTGCATGAATTGAGTCTGGCTCTACAGTTCCAAATGCTTCATAAAACATTCTTCTATAATTATTATCATATTTAATTTCTGTAAAAAAATTACTCCATGTTTCATCCATTTCAGTACTATCTAAAACGGGGATTAGTATTTGTTTTTCTAAAGAAATAAAACTTCCATCCCAAAAAAAATCTTTTGACCATGCTAAGTTTTGAAGAACCATTGCATTTCTAGTTCCTAAATCACCATGGATTCCAACGCTTAAACTTGAAGGATCAGAAAAAGCATTTTCTGGTAAATGACAACTTGCACAAGAAATTGAATTATCTCCACTTAGTTTTGTTTCCCAGAACAAATGTCTTCCTAAAAGAACTCCTTGCTCTGTCAATGGGTTATCAATAGGATGCTCAATTTCTGGAAAATTATTAGGAAGATCAATTTTAAGCGGAATAGGTTGAAAAGAAGAATTAATCTCATTTTTCTTCTGACATCCAATAATCAAAACAATTGACACAATTAATATTTCAATATTCCAAGGTAGTTTATTCAAATTAATTAAAAATGTTCAGAAATTAAATAGTCACAATTGTTTACAATTTTTTCGGCTAACTGAACATTGCCGCCTCCATGTGTTGATTGACTATTTTTAACATCTATATTATTGATTATTGAAGCCCAGTTTAAGTCAATATTAATGCTGTAAGAGTTCGGTATGACCCCAATTAAGTTATTGGATTGAAGGTTATCAATAACAGTACTATTAATTTCATAAATATTGCTAATATATTGATCACCACCAATATGAAATATAAAATTTTCATTAGTTTCAAAAATCCCATTTGAGTTTGAGTCTGCCGAACCTTCAATTATTATAAATAAATAACTCCAATTAATTGGATTAGATCCCATTTGCCAATGAGTGCTAGGGGTTTGGTAAGATAAAGGGTTATTACTCATGTAATTAGCAGGATTAATATGATTTCTAATTGAATCAACCCCAATATAAAATTCAGATTTAATATTATCAATATTTGATATGTGACCTATTTGGTAAACATTTTCATCTGGGTGAATTAACATATGATTTACAGTGTCGTCTATAGATATATTACTATCATCGTAAAATCCGTTTTTCCCAAGATAGAAACTTGCTCTATTAAATTTAATTTTTGTTCCGAAATCATCATTATAAGTAGAATCTAAATAAAAAGTTAATGAATCATAAAAATGATGAGTTTGAAGAAAAAGTGCTTTAGTGTTTTGGTTTAAAAATTCACAAGAACCATCATCTTTCTTAGCTTTTTCATTATAGTTTAATGCAAGGGAATCGGTACACCCTTTTTTGTTGCAACTTGCAATTAAAAGAGCGAAGATTAAACTTATGAATAATATTTTTTTTGAAATCATATTAAAATTTTATAGAAAATCTACGTTATTATTATTTATAATTTACACAAAAATAAGTTATTTTAAAAAAGGAAAAAGATTTGTTTAAATTTATCCTCTATGATATTAAGATGGTTCATTTTTTTCTGTATAATAATTTTATGCAATTGGTATTCTTCATTAGCTATTAAGACTGTCACAAAAAGCCCTTGGTTATATTACACTTATTTAGCTTTAAACTTTATAATTATTGCCAATTTTATTATTCAAATAAAAACAAATAATAATTCTAGATTAATGACTCCATTTTTCTCCTATTCACTTGGGTTTTTTATTATTGCAATAATTTTACAAAGCACTATCATCTTATTCTTGTTTATTGAGGATTTTTCAAGACTTTTAATTTGGCTTTATAGAGTTTTATTTAAAGGAACAAGTGATACTTTTAATTATGTCCCACAAAGAAGACTTTTTTTGTCTCAACTATCTATTTTATTAGCAAGTATTCCAGCCAGTGCCTTATTTATTGGCATGTTAAGAGGGAAATATAATTATAAGGTTATTAAACATCAATTATCCTTTGAAAGGTTGCCCGACGATTTTAACAATTTTAAAATAGCACATATTTCAGATTTTCACTGTGGAAGTTTTGACAATAAAGAAAAATTGAAATATGGAATTGATCTAATAAATAAACAAGAACCAGATATTATTTTATTTACTGGTGACATGGTAAATAATATTGCAAATGAAGTTTTGCCATGGAAAGAAATGATAAGCTCATTAAATGCTCCTTATGGTAAGTATTCAATTTTAGGTAATCATGATTATGGAGACTATGCCAAATGGGATAGTGAAGATGATAAAGTAAATAATCTTAAGAAGTTAATTAAGTTACAAAATGATATGGGCTTCAAAGTTCTTTTAAATTCATCTGAAAAATTACACATCAATCAATCAAGTATTGAACTAATAGGAGTAGAGAACTGGGGCAGTGGTGGATTTAAGAAAAATGGAGATTTAGATTTAGCTTTAAAAAATACAAATTCTAATGATTTTAAAATTTTAATGTCTCATGATCCGTCCCATTGGCAAAAAAAGGTGATTTTAAATAGCGAGCATATTGATCTTACTCTATCGGGACACACTCATGGAATGCAATTTGGAATTGAAATTCCCGGTTTAATAAAATGGAGCCCTATCCAATATAGATATAAGTACTGGGCAGGTATTTATCAAGAAATGGGTAGAGTAATTAATGTAAATCGAGGATTTGGATTCCTAGCATATCCAGGAAGAGTTGGTATTTATCCTGAGATTTCTATTATTAATCTTAAAAAAAAGGAAATAAAAAAGCCATTAAATAATGGGTAATCAACTTTTAGTATATAGATCATCTGCTGGGTCTGGAAAGACTTATTCACTTGTGAAAACTTATTTATCTCTTTTATTTAAAATTAAATCTGACTATGGATTTAAGCAGGTTCTAGCGATCACATTTACAAATAAAGCTGCTGATGAAATGAAGAAAAGAGTTTTGGATGCTTTAGATTCTATTTATTTAGAGGGTCCACAAAATAAGCTTGCTTTAGAAATTTCGAAAGAAAATAATTTTGACATTAATCAAGTTGTTAAAAGAGCAAAAACAATCACAATCAAAATATTGCATAATTATAAGGATTTTAACCTTATGACAATTGACAAGTTCACTAATAGAGTTATAAGATCTTTTTCTAATGAGTTAGGAATTTCTAATAATTATAATATTGTTTTAGAAGAAGAGGAATTTTTAGAAGAAGTTATTTCAAAATATATAGATGAATTTTCTAAAGACAAGGAACAATTAAAAATTCTTGAACTGATGATTGATCAGTCAATCCAGCTTGATGTAAATAATGATATTGAGCGTCAATTAAATAAATTAAAAAAAATTATTTTTAAATCAAGTAGGAGGTTTAAAAATTCCATGAGCAAAGAAGATATTTCTAAATTAAAAATTTTTCTTTTTAAGAAATTAATTGATTCTAAAAATAAATTAAAAGAGATAGGGGAGTCTGGCATTAAAATTTTAAAGGATTCTAATGTGCTAGATTCCTGGCTATCCTATGGCCGAGTAAATATTATTCTTAATACTTTTAATAATCTTGCTAACCTGAATTATAAAGATATTGAAAAATGGAATTCTTGGCTTTTAAAAGCTCAGTGGTTTAAAAAGTCATTGAGTAAGGAAGAAATATCAATTATTGAATCAATTTCTGGTTCTATTATTACTAAAATGACTTCAATAATTAATGAACTTTCATATAGACTTAAATTATTAGAAGTTCACAAATTAATAGTTCCTTTTTCTATGATTCAATCTCTTATGGATAGTATTAGTAAGGAAAAGCAAAATCAAAATTCTATTTTAATTTCAGACTTTAATAATTTGGTAAGTGAGATTATAAAAAACGAACCTGCAGGATTTATATTTGAAAAAATCGGAAGTAAATATCAATATATATTAATTGATGAATTTCAAGATACTTCAACTCTTCAGTGGAATAATTTAATTCCTTTAGTTCATGAGTCTTTGTCAGTAGGAGGTGAAAATTTAATAGTTGGAGATGCAAAACAAGCTATTTATAGATGGAGAAACGGAAATGTTAATCAATTTATAGAACTTCCAAAAATTTCAGATTTGTCTTTAAAGCAAAGTTATGAATCTCTTTTTACCACATCATTTATTGAAAAAAAGCTGGAAAATAATTGGCGATCTTCTATTAATATTATTGATTTCAATAATTGGATATTTAAAGATATTATTGACAATTTAAACTCAGATAATCTAAAAAAAGCTTATCAAAATTTATCTCAATATTGTAAAAGAAATTTTCATGGTTTAGTTAATATACAGGTTTCAGAAAAATCTGAATTCGAGTTAAATAGTTTTTTAAAAATAAATATATCAAACGCTTTAAACAACGGTTATAAACTTGAAGATATTTCAATTTTAGTAAGGTCTAAAAAAGATGGACTCAAAGTAGTGAATAGCATGCTTGAATTAGACATCCCTTTTATTTCTGACGATAGTTTGTTTTTAAGTTCTTCCATTGCTTTCAAAGTTTTAAATTCAGCTTTAAATTTTTTCGAATTTAATGAAAGTAGAGATCATATAATTTTAGTGCACTTTTTAGAAAATTATTTTTCTTTTGACATTTTAAATTTCGAAGCTGCTAAAAAAAGTCTGAAAGACTTTGATTTTAAATATTACGCTAATTTATCTGATTTCGAAAAGCTTAGTTTTACTCTTAATTTACTAAAGATTAATCCTAATGATCCTTTTGTTGATTTTTTCATGAATTTATCACATCAATTATTACTTAAGGATAATTTTTCAATGTTGATGTTGCTTAATTATTATGAGCAAAAGTCAAACTCTTTAACAGTAGAAAATGCACCTAAAAATGCACTTCAAATTTTAACTGTCCATAAATCAAAAGGTCTTGAATTTCCTGTTGTAATAGTTCCTTTTACTAATTGGGATACAAAAAATAATAATGATACTCCATATACCTTTATTAGTAATGTTGATTTAATTGACTATAATATTGACCTATATATTGGTGAAATGTCTAATAAAAGTTTAACTCATCTAGACAAGAAATTTATTTACGAGATTGAAGAAGGCGAAGTTCTTTTAGATAAAATGAATTTATATTATGTTGCTTTTACAAGAGCTATTGATCAACTTTATATTTCTTTTGAAGAATCTAATAATGAAAATAATATTTCTAATTTAATGATTTCTAGCATCAAAAATCATTCTGATTATAATTTTGAAACTAAAAGTTTGATTTTTTCTAAAAACAATGAAAAGCCTACTATTAAACGATTGAAAGAGCAATCAATCAGCAAAAAATTAGATCTTCCAATAAGTTTTTCTAATAGTTATTTTAATAGTTTTAACGATAATTTGAAGTTTAAACCTTCAATTAATTTTGGCACTTTTTTCCACGATGTTATAAGTAAAATTTATACTGATTTTTCTACAGGCTATAAATATTTAGATAGTCAAACATTCAACACATCTTTTGATTCTAGTTTTATACTTAAGTGTAAAGATTTGCTTCAAAAAATTGAGAATAATAAATCTTTATCCTTTATATATCAATCCAATCAGCTTATTTATAATGAAAGAGAATTTTTATCAAGTGACGGTGAAATATATAGATTAGATAGATTATTAATTCAGAATAATAAAGCAATAATAATTGATTATAAAACTTCTAAAGGCGATAATGATATTAATCAATTAACAAATTATTTAACTAATATTAATTTGTGTGAATTCGACAATGTTTCTGCATTTCTATTGTATGTTTCTAATAATGAATTATTGGAAGTTACTTTGAAATGATATCTGGATAATCTGTAATTATTCCATCAACACCTAAAGCAATTAACTTTTTATAATCCTTTAATTTGTTAACTGTCCATGCATAAATTATTTGTTTATTCTTATGAATTCCAGAAATTATTGATTTAGATATTAATTTATAATCTACTCCAAATCCATAAGGCTTAAAATCCAATAATTTAGTTTGAGATCCGAATTCTTTATTTTCGGAAAGATATATATATTTTGAGTCAGGCATTATTTTATGAAGTTCATTTAAAATTTTAATATTAAATGACATGAAGTATAGATTTTTAAATTCTTTACCTTTTTTAGATTCTTCATAAATTATTCTAGCATATGTTGAATAGTCTGGGTAATATTCATTAATCTTATTTGAGTCATATTTTATTTCAAAGAGTATATCTCCTTCATAACCTATTAATACTTCGCTAAACTCTTTGAATGTTGGTTTTTGTTCCTTAACCTTAATTTGATTTGGAAATTCTTTGATAAATTTACTTCCGCAATCTACTTCTTGAATTTCTTTTATATTCATTTTAAATATATTTTCTTCTTTATTTAAAACATTTTTTATGCAATATAGACTGTCTATATAAGGTTCATGAGAAATAACTAATTCTAGATTTTTATTTACAACTATATCTAGTTCTATGCCATCAACATTTAATTCCATTGCTTTTTTAAATCCATTCAAAGTGTTTTCAGGATATATTCCTCTACAACCTCTATGTCCAAATATTTTATATTGGTTTTGAGATAATATTGTTGTAAAGTTTAAGAAAAATAATAGTATTAATGCTTTCTTAACTTGAATCATCTAAACAAATTTAGCGTACCACTAAATTGGTTTGATTCGACAGTAAGTGTGTAGAAATATGTTCCCGGAGGTGATTCACTACCAGAACTATTTCTTCCATCCCATCTTAAGTCATATCCTGATGAAAAGTATTGAAGCTGTCCCCATCTATTATAGATATTTAGCTCTGAACATTCTTTAATTGCATCAGGCATAAAAATTTCAAAAACATCATTTTGTCCGTCATTATTTGGGGAAAACACATTAGGGTCAGTTATGGAAAAGTAATCATTAAATGAAAGAGCATTTCCATTGTTATTTAAACTACTTATACACCCATTTGAATCATTTACAAATAATGTTCCAATATACTCAGAATTAAAATTATAAATTCTAATAACTTCATCTTCGAATGCACTATCTGAGTTATTAAAAATCCAATAAAATTCTAGCTCTTGGTCTGAAGTATTTATGTACTCTACTTCTATTCCTTTGCATCTTGGGGTTAATGTAGTGTCAAAAGTAGCTTCAATTGAAGGAACTTCAATTTTTATGGTATCTATAACAACACATCTAGCTCCGTCAATAAAATTAACTAAATAAGTTGTTGTTTGAGAGGGAGATAATATTGGATTTCCAATATTTGGATTTGAAACTCCGTCTACAGGTAGCCAAAATACCGCACTTGGCGTATCTCCATATATATTTGCTTGATAAGAATCCCCTTCGCATATCAGAGTATCATCAGAAGTATTTGCCAAAAATATTGAAATTTTCACAGTATCTGTATCTATACATCCGTTACTATCTGTTACTTGAACTACAAAACTTGTATCGTTATCAATAAATGCAATTGGATTTGCAACATCTGGGTGATTTAAATACAAGCTGTCATACCATAAGTAACTTACTCCACCAGAAGCTTGTAATAATATTGGAACATTTGCACAAGTATCAATATCGTCTCCGGCATTTGCTATTGCACTTGGTGAAATGTCAATAATTACAGTGTCATAATTTACACATCCATAGAGGTCTGTAACTTTTAAAATATAATTAGTTATTGTATTTGGATTTGCTATTGGGTTACAAATATTAGTATCAGATAAACTTGTTGAATTTATCCATTGACAATTAGTTCCTCCACTACCGTTCAGTTGAATTGGAATTGCTCGACAGGTAGATGAATCATTTCCAGCAAAGGCATTAGGAAGAGGTAAAACTGTTATAAGTATTGAGTCAGTACTTGAGCAGCCATTCAAATTAGTTCCAGTCATATAATAATAAGATGTAGAATTTGGATAAATTGTAGGATTTGCAATATTATTATTAGATATAAATTGGTTTGGAGACCAATTATAAACAGAATTAGCACCTGAACCAAGAAGGTTTAGTGAGTCTGTTGAACAAGTAGTGTCTTGACCTAAAATATCTAAATTAGGTAGATCATTTATAAATACTGAAATAGAATCAAAATTAGTACAGCTATTACTATCTGTAAGTGCTAATATATATACTGTATCAATTTGAGAATAAATTATTGGATTTGATACTGTAATATTATTAATTAGATAATTAGGAGACCATAAATACGATTGGCTTGGGATGGATGGGAAAGATATTTGAATACTATCATTTAAACAATAAGATAAATCTTGACCTAAATTAACTATTGGCAGTGGCTTAATAAAGACTGTAGAAGAATCTTGTATAAAACATCCGTTTACATCAAATATGCTGACAGTGAAAACAGTTGAATCAATTGGGAATACTAACGGGTTTTGCGAAGAAAAATTTGAAATAATTGTATCTCCATTCGAATTGGTAATTGGCGACCAAGTATATAAACTACCTCCAATTACGTCTAAAAATATACTTTCTCCATTGCAAATGGAGGTGTCCTCAATAGTAGTATTTGCAATTATTTCAGGAAAATAATTTATAAAAACAGAATCAATTCCTGAACAAGTATCATTAGTAGTTTCAACGGTAAACCAAATAGGAGTTGTAATCTGAGCTGTTGGATTAGAACTAATAGAGTCACTTAAGTTTAAATAAGGTGTCCATATATATGTTGAATTAATAGGAGCGGTTGGGTTCCCACCTAAAACTAAATCTGAAGTAAGACAAATTGAAACAGTATCACTTCCATTCCCAGCATCAGTGGGGACTATAGAGTTTACTTTCAACATTAAAGTATCATAACTAGTACAATTATTGGTGTCAATCACTTTAACTACGTAAGTTTCATCATCTAAAGGTCTGGCAAGTGGATTACTGATATTTGAGCTGCCAATTAGGGTGGAATCGGGAAACCAATTATATGTAACTCCACCATTTGCTTGAAGATTCAATGAATTACCTGGACATAACCATAAATCTGGTCCAGCAGCTGCAACTGGTAAATCAAATAAACTAACTCTTACGGTATCAGAAGAAATACAAAAATTGTTATCAATTCCTCTTACTATGTAATCTGTTGAGACAAGAGGCCAAACTTGAATATTATTTCCAACTGATGAAGAAATGTTTAAATTGGGAATCCACTGGTAATCTACTCCGCCGCTAACTGCTAAAGAAGCTGTATCTCCAAGACATACTGTTTGGTCATCTCCTGCATCTATAACTGGCAAGCTATTGACGCTGATATTAATTTCAGAAGAATCTGAGCAAGAATTATTCCCAGTAACAACTACTTCATATACACTAGATGTAGATGGCCAAACTTTAGGATTGAAAATATTTATGTCACTGATTGAATCAGTGTTAAGCCAAGTGTAAGAAACACCACCAGATGCAAATAATCTAATTGTGTCTCCTAAACATATTGATAAATTGTTTGAAGTTGTTATAATTGGAGATTCTTTTATGCTTACTTCAATAGTATCTGAATTAGAGCAATTGTTTAAATCTGTTCCCGTTACAATATATTGAGTTAAAACAGATGGAAAAACAAATGGATCATTTAAAGTATTGTTAGAAATATTATTGTTTGGAGACCATATATAATTTAGTGCTCCAGATGCAAAAATTTGTATAGAATCTCCAATACACAACGAATCATCTTGACCAGCATCTATAATTGGCAAATTAATTACACTTATAGTCAATGTATCTTTATTACTGCAATTACTAATATTGTTAATTCCTGTTACTATATAATCTTGTGTTGAAGTAACTAAAAATGAGGAATTATCTGATATACCATTATTCCAAGAATAAGAGGATGCATTTCCAGATACATTTACTGAAGTTGAATCATTAAAGCATATTCTTTGATCACTTCCTGCGTCTACTATTGGTTTTGGATTTACATTTATTAAAATTTCAGCAGTATCTACACATGTATTCGGTCCATTTGCTAAAACTTTAAATGTAGTAGCTGTAATAGGCCAAACTAGAGGATTTGCGATATTTATATTAGATATATTACTAGAATTAAACCATGAAAAAACAGTCGCTCCAAAGACTTCAATTTCAACTGAATCCCCTTCACATATTAAAGTATCATTTGTAGTCGTAAGTACGGGTAAGGGATTAACATCAATATTAATCGTATCGGTTTTTTCGCATCCATTATTTAAAGTTCCCGTAAGTATATATGTTATTGAACTATTGGGTCTAGCAAATGGATCAGAAACGTTAGGATCACTTAACGAAGTTGAAGGAGACCAAGAATAATTATCAGCTCCCTGACCAACTAGTTTAATAGAGTCATTTACACATAGGTTTATATCACTTCCAGCGTCTGTTGCAGGTGCTGTTAACCCAGTTATTAATACTGAATCAGTATTTGTACAACCATTGGCACTTGTTGCTGTAAGAATATAATTTTGGGTATTAAGAACTTCAAAAGCTTGACCATCAACTACACCATTATCCCACGAGTAACTTGCAGCGTTTCCATTAGAATTTAAAATTATAGAATCTCCAATGCAAAGAGTAGAAGGGTTTCCAGCATTTACTGTTGGTAATTGTTTAACAGTAATTTGAAATGTATCTTTTACAAAACATCCAAAACTATTAGTTCCAGTAAAATAATAAGTCGAGTTCAAAGCAGGGTTGAAAATAGGTGATTTAATGGTATTGTCATTTATAGAGTCATTGGGGGACCATGAATAGAAATCTGTATTAACTGGTGAATTAATTGTAACAGTGTCGTTAAGACATAAATCAATATCTGGAATAGGGGTAAAACCGGAATTTCCCCCAGGTACAGGACTAACAAAAACAATGACAGAATCTTTATCAATACAATTGTTTAAGGATGTGTATTGTATAAAATATGTAGTAGTATCCGTAGGCCATACCTGAGTAGATATGGTATTAGTAGAAATAATATTTAAATTCGGTGTCCATACATAATTAGTTCCAGTTCCAATTGCATTTAGCTGAGCAGTATCTCCCTCACAAATTGTAACATTACTACCAGCATCTATATTTCCAACATCAACAGTTACTAAAATGGTGTCAATTCCTGCACAACTCAATCCTTGTTGTATTGATAAATAATACTTAGTTGTAGTGTTTGGCTTAACATAAGTATTCATAGTATTTGTAGATGAAATACTTGTGTTAGGACCCCATAAAGATGTATATCCAGGTAATGCTGTTGTAGTTCCTGAAAGTAAAACACTGTCACCTAAACAAATAGTTACAGGATTCCCAGCATTAACTACTGGTCCAGGAGTAATAGTTGTATTCACAGAGATAGGATCAGATTCACAGCCATATTGATTCACAGCTTTTAGAAATACAGCTCCAGTTCCAGGTGAATTCCAACGTATTTTAACACTATCGCCATAGTCCTGTGTAATTGTGCCATTACTGGAGACATCCCAAGTGTAATCTGTAATACTTGGATTATTATCAGTTGTATAAACAATCTCGGTATTTTCACAGTCTGTTAATAACCCATAAATATTAGCTGGTGGTGTAGTTTTGTTAACAGTTACTTCATAAACAAAACTAGTAGTTTTTGGAGGACAACCTCTGTCTTTAACCGAAGCTGAAAAAATATATGGTAAAGCTTGTGCTTGTCCACAACCAGTATTCCAATTAAAAGTAGTATTAATAGTATCTATTCCATTGGGTGGATCACTGTATAAAGTGTCAAAATACCCTCCAACTGTTGCAGGTGGATTTGTGAATAAAGAATCAAAAAGCTGACCAGTTACATTCAAAAGTATGCTATCTGCTGGTGAATTTGGATCATAAAAACCAAAATCAAAACTTAAACTTTCACCTTCCTCAATTGAAAATACAGTACCTGTAGAACCTGCCTGCAGGATTCAAATTTGGCGCTGCATTTGGCGGGCATGGAAGAACATTAAGCTGAACTTCTCTAGTAGAAATACCTATTAATTGTCCATTTCTAAATTCTTTTATCATAATTGCAACAACAAATTTACCTAAAGAAGTAGAATAATATTTAGTAAGACCATTGGATGCGGAAATGGAATATCTTCCCCCGGGTCCAAAGGGATCATTGTAGGAAAAATTGGTATTATAAGTTACTTTTTCAATTGGCAATGAATAAGTAGGGCTTGGGTACCAATTCAAATTTCCACCTCCTGGACCAGGGCCACCAGAACCAGTTTGATTAGAACCGCCGCCGCCGCCACTAGCATGATTTCCATCTAATGGAGCTAAAAATTCAAAAACAAGTTTGTCTCCATCGGGATCAATTGCAGTATTTAAGAATGTACTAGTGTCATTGACACAAAGAAAAGGGACAGGATTATCTGTAAAAACTGGGCTGTCATTTTTAAATCCGTAAGGTGGTACATATGCGAAAAAAGCCATTCCAGCTGCATCAGCATCTTGGATATTATCAATTCCATCATTTCTACAACAAGCCTCATGAATTAAAAAATAACCAATTGTTGTTTGATTGTTAGCAGGATTGATTGGTAATAAATCTACTATCCCAGTATATAGCACGGTGTAAACGCATACTGAATCTCCTCCAACTGAGCAATTTGAAGGGTTATCAGGTTCAATTGTAAAATATTCTTGAACAGTTGAATTGTATACCAAAGCAATATCATCTAAACCGTATTTTGAAAAATCGGTATCAATTGTTGGGTAAATATCATTTGGATTATTATGAGCATAAACTCCAACTGTCATATTTTGAGGTAGACCAAAAGTTGGTGGATTATTAGGTTCAGGTATGAAATTTGAACCTGCACCACAATCGAAGTAATAGTTCAGCTTTATTTTATATCTATATGCACCGTTAATTGTGTCTACAAATTCATAAGCTAAGTTACCTCCAACTAGATGGGTAGCAAATATATTTCCTAGTAAAATAAAATTAAAAACAAATAAGAATAATATTCTAAACATAAATATTTTTATTTACAAACTATCTTTTTAGTAAACGTACTTCCACTGCTTAAATTTATTTTCAGAAAATATATTCCAGATGGATTTTCTCTAATATCTATTTCAACCAACTTTTTATTTGGATTTAAAACTTCAACAGTTTTTCCTAAAATATCTAAAATGCTTACAGAATTGACAATTAAATCACTTTTTATACTAAATATTTTATAGTTAGGATTAGGATAAATATACAATTTTTGAGAAATAATATCATTGTCAATATCTAAAGTTGTGGAGCTAAATGGTCCTAACCAGGTACTAGTATTATTATCACATATTGATTGTAAATAAAAATCATAGTTAGTTGATTCATCTAGCCCAGTAATAATGTAATTATTGACTATAACATTATTTATAGTAGTGTCTAAACCGCCTAAACCGCTTAGGACCATATTTAATATTCCAAGCACTCTCATTTCCTCCAGCTGTCCAGTTTAATTCAACTGAAGAATTGCTAACTTGACCAATTTGCACATTGATAGGATTTTCACATGTTGTCACAATAATTGAGTAATCTTCTACTTGTCCTCTAATAACAATGTCGTACGGGCCATTGTTATTTCCAACTTCGTCACTAGAAATTCTAAGTTTTAAAGGAGTGTTTAATGGAATATTTGCAGGTATTTGTACAACTGAAACTGGATCTAATTCATTGTCTTTTTGCATTACTATTTCATTCGATGTGAATATTAAATCATTGTTAAAATCAATCCATGCTCTTGTGTCTTGTCTAATGGTACCACTAGAATAAACCTTAAGAGGATAACTGCTACCAGGTTCAACAATTGCTTGTAAATCACATGAATAATCAACATATCCTTCTATACCGTCCATTGATGAATTATTAACATTACTAAATTCAACCTTTGAAATTCCATATTCGCAACAATAGCTAAGTGTGTTTGGTTTAGAAATAAGTCCTGAACTTGGATCTATAAAAGGAGCAATAAAGTTTGAGGAGTCAATTTCAACAAACTGACTGTATATTATAGTGTCACTACCAAATGCATTCGTTGTTATAAGTGAAATATCATAAAAACCATTATTATTAAATGTGTGGGTTGGATTTTCAAAAATAGAAGTTCCGCCATCTCCAAAATCCCAGAACCATGAGTATGGTATATTCGATGACAAATCATAAAACTCAATAACACCATCACAAGAATAATTTTTATCACTTTCAAAATTAGATACTGGAGGATTTAAATTATACGCAAAATAAATTGTGTAATCTTCTGCCTGACCATAAACTGGATTTGAACACGGATCTAATTGTCCTGAAAATGATACATCAGACATTATTCTTAACCTAAGAGGAGTATTTACAACTGCAAAACTTGGTATTTGAATAGTTGCATTAGTAGAGTCTCCACTATTAAGATTTGATACTACTTCTTCAGAATTAATTTCAAAAACTCCGTTGTTATTATAATCTATCCACGCAAAAAAGTTTTGGGGAATTGCAGAAGTGTGAATTGCACTTAATGCATATGTTTCACCTAAATAAAGCAATGTAGAATCACATGTAAAATCTGAATAGTTTTCAGATGAATTACCAGAACTATTATTTAATGGCCCAAAAGTAAATCTTGTAATACCATAATCTCCATTTAGACCAGCAATTCCAGTTGTCGGTGTACATGAAGATGGCAGTGGAGGCAGGTTTGATAAATTAACCTGAATAAAATTATTAAATATGGTAGTATCTGTTCCAAAAGAATTTGATGTAATTAATTTAACAGTAAAACTTCCAGTGGAAGTATAATTATGAACAGGGTTTTCCAAATTAGACGAAGTTCCATCTCCAAAGTCCCATAGCCAAGAGCTTGGAGAATTTGCACTTTGATCAAAAAAATTGATTGTACCGTTACATGATACTGGATTGTCGACAGAAAAATTTGTTATTGGAGGACTGTTAGGATTCAGCCATGTAAACCTTATATTCGGTCTTTTAGTCTCTACACCATTGATCCAATTAGAATTACAAGGAGAGGAACTACTTCTTCTTCGATATATTAAAGTATTGTATCCATAATCTGTCATATTCATAACAGCATTTTGTGACAACACGGAGTTAAAAAAACAAGTTTGAATAATAATATTCGAAGTTCCATCCCAATAAAATGGAGTTGTAAAGTCATGTTGGCTCCAGCCAACTTGATCAGTAAATAAAGAAGGACCAAAGTGGGTAATTAAATTATTATTATCCCATGTACTAATTGATTGGTCAGAAGTTGACTTCATTTGAATCTCAAAACCAGCTAAATCGTTACCGGTATTAGAAACAATATCAAACGCGATACCAGTTATATTTCCTGCTGAAATACCAGATGCTTGTAATTCAGAAGCATTAATTAAAAATTGATTCTTAACACCTAATCTATCATTACCATAAATAGAAGGGTAGGTAGTTGATGAGTTTTTTAATGTGTCTGCACCTATATAGTGATAAGTTCCTTGAAGAGAAATATCAAATCTAATTAACACAAAAAGCATTAAAAATAATAAAAAAGATTTTTTTGTAATTAAATTCATAAACATATTATTTCAAATATAGTAATATTAAAGTTTTAAAACATTCTTCGTTTAACAGCCAAATGATTTTATAAAACTTATTATTTTAAATACATATTAAAATTAAAGGTGAATAGCAACTAAAAATTCAAATTCCATTTTGAAATTTTGGGACACCCTTTATATAAATCATCTACTTTTACGTACGAATTTTTTGCAATTTTGGTTACCCATTTATCCATTTCCTTAACTTGTTTTTCGTTTACTGCATATTTTTTAATGAATTCATAATCATCGTTTAAGTTCGCTTTATGTGGCTTAGTTCTGTCCTCTAGCTTTAAAATTCTAAAACCCATATTTCCTTTTTCATCTTCATAATATAGAGGTTCTGAATATTCCCCAATTTCTAAATTATTAATTCCAATAAATAATGATTTGTCAATATTCTGCATGTCCCAGTACATACCCCCTGAACTTTGATTAAAAATGATGCCCTTAGGGCTAGAATTTGTAGAGTTTTGGACTATCGCTTTTTCCCAAGAGTTTTTATTTTGTGAAACTGTTGATAATATAGAATCGCATCTCTCTTTTAAAACTCTTAATTCTAATTCGCTAATTTCATTCTTTATAAGGATATGAGAACCATAGTATTGCTCTCCTCTTCTTTTTTCAACTTTTAAAATGTGAAAACCAAAAGGGCTCTCAAAAACGTCAGAAATTGTATTTAAAGGAATATTGTACGCTATTGCATCAAACTCTGGAACAAAATCACCTCTATCTACCCATCCAAAATTACCACCATTAGCTTTGGAACCAGGATCATTGGAGTAAAATTCTGCAGCAACAGAAAATGAAATTTCATTGGATTTTATTCTGTTTTTAATTTTACGAAGTTTATTTTTAGTGTAATTCTTTTGTTCATATGTTATTTCTGGAGCTAAGACCAATTGAGATATTTTTACTTTACTATTAATATAAGGAATACTATCAAAAGGGATGTTCCTGAAAAAAGTCATTACTTCTTTTGGAGATGCATTAATATTGCCAGTTATTTCTTGTTGCATTTTTTGAGCTTTCATTTTATCTTCAATTTGTTCGAAAAACTCTTCTTTTATTTCTTCAATAGATTTTTCATAGAAATCTTCTAGTGCTTCAGTCCCACCAACTTGATTAGAAAAATATTGTATTCTTTGATCTAATTCCATTTTTACCATATCCTCAGTTACTTCAAGGCTATCAATTTCAGCTTGTTGAATTAAAAGCTGCTGAGTCATAAATTCAACTATTAAAAGACAATCTGTATTTTCATCAATTTCATTTCCTTGTTGAGCTATTTGTAGTTTTTGACCTTGTATTTCAGAGTATAAAATTGGCCTTTCACCCACTACTGCTACTACTTTGTCTATTATTTCCTGAGAAAAAAGAGGGTAATATAACAGATTAAATAAAAAAATTATAATTATTTTTTTGATCATCTAAATTTTTCAATTAGGTTGTTTTTAATTCCATCGTTGTATAAATCAAGTCTTAATTTTTTGCGAATATTTTTTGCTCTTTGATTAAGTATTATACTTTTTATTTTATTTTCTTCGAAACTAAGTGGTGATGTTCCATTTTTAATTATGTAATCAAAAACGTTTATGAAATAAACACTTTCATTGTACTCTAAAACTACTTTCTTTTTCTTCTTTATAAAATCAATTTTGGAGTATTTTTCAAGTATAGGAATTTGCTTTAGTAAGTCATCAAAAAACACCCATTCCTCCGGATTGTAATATAAAGAGGCTTCTTCACTCTGACCCGTTTTCATGATTTGATCAACCATTTTTTCATTTTTTAAAAAGTAGTTGTTTTTTATTTCCGCAACTAATTTAGAGTTTTTTGGAACTTTTATGTACATGCACTTTACAACATAATCGTTTAAAACAAAATCATCTAAATGTGATTCATAATAATTATTAATTTCCGATTTGCTAATAGTTGTATCTAATCTTTTATTTATATAAAACTGCTCAAACTCGTAAGAAATTAGCGACATTTTATATTTATTTATTTTCTTTTCTACGTTAGTTACTTCAAATGGAATCATATTTTCTGATTTATCCATTATCATTTGATTAACGAGCCATTTATGAATATAATTTTTAACGAAAATTGCGCTATCTTCTTTATTTAAGTTTAAAGGAATTTCATTTACTAAATTTGATTCATTTAAATAAATGTTTTGGAACCTTGCTAACTTTACTTCTGTAGATTCCCTCTCACAGGATAAGGAAAGTAAAATAATACTAAAAAATAGAATATGTTTTAAATAATATATTTTCAAATATTAAGGTTTATTTTTTATACTATATAATGTATTCATAATTCACCTCCATAGTATGGTTCTTCTTTAGATTTTCTATCCAGACTTTTTCCAAGTAATTTTGATAGGCAGAAACAACAAGCCCTTCACATTCTTGTAATTTTTTGTTTGCCACTGGTAATTTTTCTTCAACATATATTGTTGTCCACTTATCATTAGCATTTATCAATTTGTTAAAACCCTTTTTTAGTTCTTCAAAAGATGTATTATACTTTGAAAAGTCTTCTATGATTTTTGATTCGTAAGAAAGACTCAGAATATTTTCTTTATTGATGATTTTAATCAAAGAATCGTTATTAATCCCTTTTTTCTTTTTTAAAGAAACTGCTTTGCTAATAGTTTTTTTAGATTCTGAAGTATATACTGTTGCTTTAATTCTGTTTGGCCATTTCCAGGTATCTGTATTAGATATATAAAATTCTTTTAATCCTGAAGTATCTTTAATTGCTTTTGTCCATATCATCTGATCAGAAATTTCAAAAAGCAAAATTCCATCTCTGTACTCTTTCATTAAGGCTTTAAATTCAGGATATTTTTTTTCGAGTTGAGTTTTTTCAAAGGCAATTAACTTTTGATTTACAAATTTCTCATATAGTTTTGTTAGAGTATTATTTATAATTAAATTTTTATCAAGTTTTTTTAAATTCAATAAATACTCTAAAAAATCATATATCGGATAAGATCTATTTTCAATTGATAAAATAACATTATTAATTCCTTTAATTTCTTTATTTAAAGTCATGTTTTTAAAATCAAAGTCTTTATTTTTAAGGATTTTCTCAAGTTCATTTAAAATTATTAATTCTTCAATTAAATCCGCGTAATCTACTTTGAGTTTTTTGATGAAAGAAGATTTTGTCTTTTGTCCCCTCATATCTTTTTCAATTTTATTTTTTAACTCATAACTAAGGGATTTTAAATCTCCAATAGGTTCATAGTCTAGTCTTTTTACAATGTGCCATCCGTTAGGAGTTTTAAACGGCTTAGAAAAATCTCCATTTTTCGTTAATGAAAAAACTGTTTTCTCAAATTCTGGATAAACATTTCCTCCTGAACTAATCCAGCCAATTTCACCTCCGTTTTTCGCCGATTTTCTATCCTCCGAGAATTTATTTGCAAGTTCTTCAAAAGATAATGTGCCATTATTTAAATCATTATAAATAGTATTTATTTTTTCAGATGTTATTTTATTGTTATTTGGAAGCTTTTGGTTTGTTGTAATCATTATATGACTTGTTTTAACCTTGCCCATTGCTTTTCTTGTAGAATTTGGTCTTACAAGATGATATCCATATCTTGTTCTTATGGGTTTAGACACATCTCCAATAGGTGTTTTGTATGCTGCATTTTCAAATGAGTAGATCATTTTGAAAGCGTTAAAATATCCAAGATTTCCAGCGTTGGATTTTGCATATGGATCTTCAGACGACTCTTCTGCTATTTTTTCAAAAGATACTTCTCCGGAATTAATACTTTTTAAAAAGGATGATATTTTATTGTATGCTTTTAAAGTATCACTAGGATTAGGATTAGGACCTAATTTAACCATTATATGACTTGCATTTATTTCATTAATAGTTCTGTAATAAGCTTCATTGATTAAGCTTTCTGTAATTGAAGTATCTGTTAGATAGGGTTTTTCTAATTGTTTCCTATATCCACTAAGCTCATCTGTGAATTTTTTTGTAGTGTCTAATCCTAATTCTTCAGCAGAAATTACTTTAAGCTTAAAATTTATAAATAATTCAATATATTCATCTAAATCTTCTTTAGTAGCTATTTTTTCTTTTTTATTTTTCCAATAAATCTGTTCAAATTCAGATTTATTAACAATTTGATCATCAATTTTAAGAATTTCATTATTTTGACTAAAAGCTGTTGAAACAAAAAGTATTAATAAAAGTGTTTTAAATAATTTCATTTTGAAAAAGTTTATTTTATCTTAAGTTATAATTTGGAGACTCTCTTGTAATTGTTACATCGTGTGGATGGCTCTCTATCATCCCAGAATTAGTTATTTTAATGAATTTTGCATTCATTAATTCATTAATATTTTTTGATCCACAATAACCCATTCCAGCTCGGAGACCTCCAATTAATTGATGAACAACTTCCTTTAATGAACCCTTAAAAGGAACTCTTGCTGAAATTCCCTCAGGAACTAGTTTTTTAATATCATTTTCATCTTCTTGAAAATACCTGTCTTTTGAACCATGTTGCATAGCTTCAATTGAACCCATGCCTCTGTATGCTTTGAACTTCCTTCCTTCATATATTATTGTTTCTCCTGGAGATTCTTGAGTTCCTGCAAACATTGAACCCATCATTACACTTGATGCTCCTGCTGCAATTGCTTTTGGAATATCTCCGGTAAACCTAATTCCTCCATCTGCAATAATAGGAACATTTGAATTTTCAAGTGCTTTTTTAACATTCATAATTGCAGAAAGCTGAGGGTATCCTACACCAGCAATAATTCTTGTTGTACAAATTGACCCAGGTCCAATTCCTACTTTAATCGCGTCTGCACCAGCACGAACTAAATCAATAGCAGCTTCACCAGTTGCTATATTGCCAACAACAACATCTAAGTTTGAGTATTCTTTTTTTACTTTTTTGAGTAAATCAATTACTCCCTTAGAATGTCCATGAGCTGTATCAATTACAATTGCATCAACACTAGATTTTACTAGAGCCTTAATTCTTTCAAAAGTATCTTTTGAAACTCCAACTGCAGCTGCAACTCTTAATCTTCCAAATTTATCCTTACAACTGTTAGGATGTTGTTTTACCTTTATTATGTCTTTAAAAGTAATTAAGCCAACTAGAAAGTCATTTTTATCAATAACCGGAAGTTTTTCAATTTTATGCTTTTGAAGAATGTTTTCAGCTTTTTTTAAATCAACATCTTCGTTTGCAGTTACTAAATTTTTAGTAGTCATCACATCAGCAATTTTCTTATTTAGCTCTTTTTCAAACCTTAAATCTCTGTTTGTGACTATTCCTCTAAGCTTTCTATCTTTACTAATAACAGGAATTCCACCAATTTTATTTTCTGCCATTAGCTTTAAAGCATCACCTATCAAAGCTTTTTCATTTAAAGTTATTGGGTCTAAAATCATTCCACTTTCAGATCTTTTAACCTTTCTAACTTCATTTGCCTGCCTGTCAACAGACATGTTTTTATGGATAACACCAATTCCCCCTTGTTGAGCAATTGAAATTGCTAATTCATGTTCTGTCACTGTATCCATTGCAGCAGAAATAATAGGTGTATTTATGGATATATTTCTAGTAAATCTTGAAGCTAAACTTACTTCGTGGGGCAAGTTTTCAGAGTAAGAAGGTACTAATAGAACATCGTCATAAGTTAATCCTTCTCCAATAAATTTTTCATTATTATCAAACATAAAGTGAATCAAAGTTTTGCAAATTTAGAAAAATACTGTTATGTGCGTGATTTGCAATTTACATTTAAGACATATTTAACAATATAATCTAAATAAATTTTAATATTTGTAGACAATTTCGCCATTTATTACAGTATACAAAACTTTAGTTTTTAAAATATCTTTTTCTTCAACAATCAAAATATTTTTACTTAGAACAACCATATCTCCAGACTTTCCAATTTCTAAACTTCCTTTCTCATTTTCTTCAAAATTTGCAAGGGCTGCCCAAATTGTCATTCCTTTTAAAGCATTAATTCTAGTTAATGCTTCGTTTTTTTGAAATCCGTTTACAGGACGCCCATCAAAACTTTTTCTAAATACCGCTGCAAAAAAAGTGTTTATTGGATTTATTTTTTCTACTGGAAAATCTGTCCCAAGTGCGATTAAAAAATTTTCTTCGTATAGTGTTTTGTATCTGTAACAGTTTGTTAACCTTTTTTTGCCAATTCTATTTGCTGCCCAAGAATAATCAGAAGTTGCATGAGTTGGCTGAACTGAGGGGATTATATTAAAGTCCTTAAAATAATGAAGATCATTATTGTTAACACATTGAGCGTGCTCAATCCTCCACCTTAAATCATTTGAAGATTTTAATATTTTAGAATAAGATTTTAAAACTGATCTATTTGTTGAATCTCCTATTGAATGAGTACAGGCTTGAAATCCGGCTAATTTTATTTTTCTCAATTTTTTTTCAAATAATTCTTTTTTTTGTAATAGCATTCCGTATGAATTTTCTTGATCTGAATATGGCTTTAAAAGACATGCTCCTCTTGAACCTAAAGAACCATCAGCAAAGAATTTAAAAGATCTAACATTCAATTTATTAGTTTTATATGGGTGTCCAATACTATCAATATAAAATTTAAAGTTTTCTTCATTGTTTAATAGCATAGCATAAACCTTTATTTTTAATTCGTTCGTAGAATGCAGTTTTTCTAATAAATCAATATCCTCTTTATTTAATCCTGCAATATCAATTGTAGTAAGACCAAAAGCCAAACAATCACCTTGAGCTTTTAAAATTGCTTTTTTCTTTAATATTTCATCAGACTTAGGAATTTTATCTAAAATTAATGACATAGCATTGTCTACAAATAACCCTGTAACTACATTGTCTATTTTTTCTATGTATCCTGCTAAAATTATTGTATCGACAGGAATTTTTAATGTTTGAATTGCCTTTTGATTTGCCATAATTACGTGGCCGTCAATTCTTTTAAGAATAACATTTATATTTTTAAAATTTTCATTAAGTAGTTTGTTATTAGGCCAATTTTTATCGCCCCATTGATTTTGATCCCATCCATACCCTACAAGCCATTCATTAGCTACTTTATTTTGATTAAGTTTTAATATCTCTATAATTTCTTTAAATGATTGCGCACCTGAAACATCTACCATGTTTTTTTGAAGTCCATATTCCAAAAAGTGACAATGGGCATCAATAAACCCTGGAAATACCGTGAATCCTTTAAGATCAATATTTTTTTCTGAAGTATATTTATTGAGTATTTGATCATTTTTTCCAAGTGCAATTATTTTTCCATTTTTAACTGCAACAGCTTCATAAATATTATTGTTGTCGTCTAAGGAATAAATAGATCCATTGTGAGAAATAAGATCTACTTCAATTTTTTTTTTGCAAGCTGAAGATGAAATCAACAACAAAAAAGTAATTAATTTAATTATTTTCATAATTCTTAGTTTGACCATGCATTATACATATTGAGATTATTATGAATATTGTTCCAGGTAACTTATATCTAACTAGAGCGCCAATTACTGGAGTGCTTATGCCAGTAATGACAAACAAAAGAGATATAAAAAATACTGAATTCAATAATGCATTTAAGTATACTGTTTCAAGTTTTATTTTTAATGAAAACAACTTGTAAAATAAATAAATAATTAAAACGTAAAGAAAAATATTTTCTATTAGGGGGAGAACATGAATTATTTTATTGATGTCAGACGGGAAGGGTCTAAAGAATCCATTTATAATTCCCATTGGAATAGAGCTAAAAAAAGAATTGAAATTTGGATCCATAGGAACCATTTTAAAACTACTCCCAGCATTAAAAATTTCTGCTAATTTGATAAAGTCATTTTGCTTATTTGATAATATTTCTAAAGGATTGTAAGAGTTTTTAAGAGTACTTAAAATCACTAATAGAATATTCAAAGAAATTGAAGTTATGGTAATAACTTTTAACGGTTTTATTTTCCAGTTCTGACAAATCAAAAAAGAGATTAATGCGGGTAAAAAACATATAAAAACATAGAACTTTACTTTGAAAATAATTAATAAACCAAAAAAAACTAAAATTAAACTTGACCTTTTTTTACTATTGTAAACTCCAAAAGATTGTAAAATTAATCCAATTGAAAAAATAATTAAAGGTTCTTTAAGAATTCCAGAGCTCCATAACATTAGAGATGGGAACAAAATCAAACCCCAAAATAGAATTATTGGATTTATACTTTTATAAAATTTAACTAAATTTTTAGTAATTAAAAACTTCCCTAAAAAGCCGATAAATACAAATGAAATTAAATTAAAGCTGTAACTTTTAAATCCAATTATATTCAAAATAGCATTTAGTCTTATTAATAGCCTAGACTCATCCATTAATGAATTTTCATATGAAGTATCCCAATGATTCATTTCTGAAAAATAATTGATCAAATAATCTTCACTATCGCAGTCTATTCCTATTAAAATTTTGAAAAAATCTAGTGGATTACTAAAAAAAGTATCGTAAAGTACAAGACTGTCGTCATAATATTTGAATATATCTGCAGTATATCTTTCTGTGTAGTATTGTGAATAAATTATATAAAGTATGAACCCAGCAAAAACTTGACTTAGAAAAGCAAATAAAACATGATTTTTTTTTATTCCATTAATTTGAAAAAAATCAATTCTTTTTAAAAAGAAAAGAATCGTCATTATGTATAAAATAGAGATCAAATTTTTGTTAAATAAATTTATTTAATGTAAAATAATCGAATTCGTTTATATAATGTTAGTAAATCAATATTTTTTTAATAAAATCATTTACATCTTTAATTATTTTTGTTCAATATTTTTTAAATGATAAACAAGACTCAAATTAAATTATCCAACTTAGACCAAGCTCTTGAGTTGGGTTTAAAAAAAGAAGAATTTATAAATATTTGTGATGTTTTAGGAAGAACACCTAATTTCACAGAACTTAGTATTTACTCTGTAATGTGGTCTGAGCATTGTTCCTATAAGAATTCAATTCATTGGCTTAAAAAACTTCCAAAAGACGGCCCTCACATGCTAGTAAAAGCCGGTGAGGAAAATGCTGGTTTAGTTGATATTGGTGATGGATTAGCTTGTGCTTTTAAAATCGAGTCTCATAACCATCCTAGTGCTTTAGAACCTTATCAGGGAGCAGCTACTGGCGTTGGAGGAATAAATAGAGACATTTTCACGATGGGGGCAAGACCAATTGCTCAGATGAATTCGCTGAGATTTGGTTCATATGAGAATCAAAGAACCAAGTGGCTTCTTAAGGGAGTTGTTAAGGGAATAAGTGATTACGGAAATTCTTTTGGAATACCCGTACTTTCTGGTGAAGTTTTTTTTGATAAAAGTTATGAGCAAAACCCTCTGGTTAATGCTTTTTCTGCTGGAATAATGAAAGTTGATGATTTAATTTCTGCAACTGCTTCTGGTCCAGGAAATCCTGTTTTTATTGTAGGTTCTTCAACAGGGAAAGACGGAATTCATGGCGCTGCTTTTGCGTCAAAGGATATGACAGAAGATTCAATGGATGATCTTCCCGCTGTTCAGGTTGGTGATCCTTTTCAAGAAAAACTGTTGTTGGAAGCATCTTTAGAATTAGCTAAGACTGATGCAGTTATTGGTATGCAAGATATGGGTGCAGCTGGAATAACATGTTCATCTTCTGAGATGAGTGCAGCCGGAAATGTCGGAATGAGAATAGATTTAGACAAAGTACCTACAAGACAAACTAATATGAAAGATTGGGAGATTTTACTTTCTGAATCACAGGAAAGAATGTTAGTAGTTGTAGAGAAAGGAAAAGAATCTCAAGTCAAAAATATTTTTGACAAATGGGATTTGAATTGTGAGCTTATTGGTGAGGTTATTTCGGGAGATCTTTTAGAATTTTATAAAAACGGGGAATGCGTTGCGAGTTTACCACCTTCTTCATTAGTTCTCGGAGGCGGAGCTCCACAATATGAAAGAGATTATAAAGAGCCTGAATATTTTAAAAAGTATAAAGAATTTAATATTAACAAAGTAAATGAGCCGAATGATTTAGTTGAAGTTGGTGAATTTCTTTTTTCTCAACCCAATATTGCTTCAAAAAGATGGGTTTATGAACAATATGATAGCATGGTTGGAACTAATAATGTTTCCACAAACAATCCGTCAGATGCAGGAGTTGCTTTAGTTAAAGGCACCAATAAAGGTATAGTGATGTCTGTAGATTGTAATTCAAGATATGTTCATGCTGACCCTGAAGAAGGCACAGCTATTGCAGTTTCTGAAGCCGCTAGAAATATTACTGTTTCTGGGGGAATCCCCTCTGCAATTACAAACTGCTTAAATTTTGGAAATCCATACCATCCTGAATCTTATTGGCAATTTGTTGGAGCTATTAAAGGAATGTCGAAAGCTTGTGAAAAATTCAAAACTCCAGTAACAGGAGGTAATGTTAGTTTTTACAACCAATCTGTTATAAATGGAAAAGAAGTTCCTGTTTTCCCCACTCCTACTATAGGAATGATTGGGTTAATGGATGATGTAAGAAATGTAATGAGTTTAAATTTTAAATCTAAAAAAGATCATATATTTCTAATTGGTAAAATAGTTGAGGATATATCTTCTTCAGAATACTTAGTTAAGTATCATAAAATCGAAGCATCTCCAGCTCCGTACTTTAATTTAGACGAAGAATTTAATCTTCAAAGTTGTGTTCAGCAATTAATTCAAAAAAAACTAATTAATGCAGCTCACGACTGTGCAGACGGAGGTTTTTTTGTGTCATTAGTTGAAATGGCTATGTCTTCAAGTTTAGGTTGTGATATTTCCTTGCCAAACCAAGTACGTAAAGATGCATTCTTATTTGGGGAATCACAAGGCAGAATATTGGTTACTGTTGCAAAAGATGAGATTGATGTCTTTAAAAATGAAATGAAATCTCATGATATTCCTTTTTTGTCAATGGGAATAGTAGAAAGTAGTCCTGAAATAATTATCGATAGTTTGAGTTTTGGAACTGTAGAAAACTTTATAAAAATATCTGAAAACGTAATAAATCCTTAATTTTTTGCCTATTTTACAATAAATCTTTTAAAAATATTTTATGATCTATATTGACATTTTTGTATACTCATTAATTTTATTTCTAATTCTTAAATCAATTATGATAATCCCTGAGCGTCAGTCTTGGGTAATTCAAAGATTAGGGAAATTTAGTAGGATTTCTCAGCCAGGACTAAAATTTAAAATACCATTTATTGAAATAATTGCATCTAAAGAAAATTTAAGAATCCAGCAGCTTGACGTAGATGTAGAGACTAAAACTTTAGACAATGTATTTGTAATTTTAAAAATTTCAGTTCAATATCGAATTGTTGATTCAAAAGTGTACGAAGCTTTTTACGAATTGGATGACCCTCATGCTCAAATAGCTTCATATATTTTCGATGAAGTAAGGGCTGAAGTTCCCAAATTAGGCTTGGACGATGTCTTTGCAAAAAAAGATAATATTGCACTAGCAGTAAGAGATAATATAACCACTCAAATGGATAAGTATGGATATAAAATTGTTAAAACTTTAATAACGGATATTAATCCAGATGAATTGGTCAAGGCGTCTATGAATAAAATAAATGCTGCTACAAGGGATAAAGAAGCTGCTTTTCAGGAGGCTGAAGGAGAAAAAATCAGGATTGTTAAAAGAGCTGAGGCTGAGGCTGATTCTAAAAGATTGTCTGGTGAAGGAATAGCACAACAAAGATTAGAAATTGTTAGAGGATTTAAAGAGTCCGTTGAAGATTTTCAAAAAGCATTGCAAGAAGTAGACCCACAAGAAATTATGCAGTTTGTTTTAATGACACAATATTTTGATACTTTAACATCTATTGGCGCTAACGAAAATAACAATACTATTATGGTTCCTCATTCTCCCGGCGGTATGAAAGATTTTCAGCAGCAAATTATTGAAGGAACTTTTGTTGGTAGAGAATTATCAAAAAACAAACCCCAGAAAAAGTAAGTTTTTTTTTTTGCGAAAATAAATATATATCATATGGTAACTACAGTAATTAATTTTTTTACTAATTTTAAGGCATGATATTATATTTTAGAAATTTAATTTTTTCAGCTTTTTTATTTGTTTTCTGTGGCAATTTAATGGCTTCCCATGTTCCAGGTGGCAATATCACTTATGAATATGTTGGTCCAAATACTTGGGTAATTACACTAACAGTTTTTGAAGATTGTGGAAATTCATTTATGACTAATGCAGCTGAACAAATTACAGCTACAAATACATGCGGTCTCAATTCTCCAAATATTTCACTTCCTAATATTATTTTTCAAGATGAAGTATCTCAATTATGTCCATTAATTTTAAATCAAGGTCAGAGTGAATGTAGTGGTGGTACATTTCCAGGTGTTTATATGCATGTTTGGCAAGACACTATAACTCTTCCTGGACCATGTGATAGTTGGGTCTTTGCTTACGATGATTGTTGTAGAAATCAATCAGTAAACTTAGTAGGTATTTCAAATGATTATTATTTTGAAACTGTTCTTAATAGCGTAACTGCACCTGCCAATTCCTCACCGATAATTACTTCTCAGCCAATTCCTTACAATTGTATTAATCAACCTGTAAATTATAATTTCGGAGTTATTGAACCCGACGGAGACTCATTACACTTTTCATTGGTTGATGCTCTTGAGCAACCAGGTGTTTCAGCACCATACGCTGCTGGTTACACAGGTCCTTCACCTATTAATGGAATTGCTATTAACCCGAATACTGGTGAAATAACTTTTACACCAACAATTCAAGGTAATTTTGTAGTTGTAGTCTTAATTGAAGAATTTAACTCTAATGGAGATTTAGTTGGAAGTATTATGCAAGATTTTCAATTTGAAATTATTGCTTGTACAAATATTGGTCCATCTCCACCTGTTGGAGGAATTATTAATTTTTACGGAAATGGGATATTAACAGGTCCTTTTGATATTCAAGCCTGTGATGGTGATAGTATTTGCTTTGACATGGAATTTACAGATGCAAATCCAACAGACTCCCTTTTTGTAAGTTCTAATATTACTCAATTATTTCCTGGATCTTCAGTAATTCAAAATGGTTTCTTTTCTCCTGTAACTGCAAGTTTTTGTATGGTAGTTTTACCAGGCACAAACCCTTTCACTACAATTAGTGTTACAGTAAATGATAATGCTTGTCCAACAGTTGGTACTACTTCCTCTGCAATTGGTTTAACTGTCATCTCAAGCACATATGCAGGACCTGATGTTACTATGTGTCAAGGAGTTCCTACACTTTAAATTCATCTGGAGGTTCTAATTTTAATTGGAGTGTAATTAGTGGAGATCCTATTTCTTTAGGAAATAATTTTTCTTGTAATGGTTGTTCTAATCCTGTTATAAATCCTGCTTATTCAACAGTTTATAAAGTTGTAAGTAATCTTTCAGGTGGGTGTTCAAATACCGATACAATATCTGTTGATGTCGTCCCAGATTTTAATTATTCCTTAACTCAGTCTGCAACTACAACTTGTTTAAATTCATTAATACAATTTAATGCTTCACCATCTCCTAGTGGAAATTATAGCTACCAATGGAGTCCTGCAACCTTTTTAACTAATTCCAATACTGCAACTCCGGAATTTAATACTTCAATTCCTGGGTTTTATGAATATGAAGTAACCATAGTTAGTAATTTAGGTTGCGTTAAAGTGGATACTTTAAGTGTAAACGTTTTACCTGCTTATTCACCAGACATAACTTTAACTGCTAGTGATACAAATGTTTTTTGTGGAGACACTGTATATTTAGATGCTGGTCTTGGAGGTGGTGTTCCTGCATTTTGTGGACCTAGTGGAGCAACGACTTGTAATGCACCCTCTTCTTCTCAAACTATAGGTACTGATATGGGATCTAATAGTGGTACACAATATCCTTCACCTTTTGGTTTTTATTATGAGTCAGTAAAAGAGCAGTATTTATTTAGAGCTGCTGAATTAATAGCCTCCGGATTTTCGGGAGGTAAAATAACTGAAATTGCTTGGGATGCTATTGCTCAAAATAATGCTGCCGCAATTTTCCCTAATTATACTATTAAAATGGGTTGTACAAATCAAAACACCCTTAATACATGGCAAGCTGGACTAACTACTGTTTTTAGCCCTCAAAATGTAACAATTGCAATAGGAATAAATCAATTTGTTCTTACAACTGCTTATGAGTGGGATGGTATTTCAAATTTAGTAGTTGAAGTTTGTTTTGACAACACTGCCAATAATGCTTACACTAATAATTGGTCTGTTCCGCATCAAATATTTCCATTATAATACTTCTTTAAATCTAAAAAGTGATTTAAATAATGTCTGTCCAAGTTTAACTGCACCTCTTGCAGATAATAAAAGACCAGTTACTACATTTAAAACATGTCCTACTATTCCTGATCCAAATAACTTTAGTTTTCAATGGACTCCTCCATCTTTTCTTTCTAGTACGTCAGATCAAAGTCCCTATTCTATACCATTTGTTAGTACCTATTATAATGTGGTAGTAACAGATTTAAATGGAGGATGTACTGATACTGCCAGTATATTTATTAATGTTCTTTGTGACACATGTGATAAACCAGTACCAACAATTAATGGAATAACTTGTTACGGTGGCAGTGATGCCTCAATAACCGCAATGCCTGGTGGTACTGACGGCCCACCTTGGATAATTCAACTTCTGGACGGTTTTAGTAATAATACTTTTGGTATTGATAGTAATGTTACAGATTCAGTTGTTTTTATAATTTAAGTGCAGGTAATTATGTTTTAAGATCTTTGGACACCACTGGATGTTATGCAGATACAGCTATTACAATTCCCGATATCGACCCTCTATTAGCTTTATTAAGTATTGATACAACAATCTGTACAGGAGGAACAGCTTTAATTAGCTCTACAGTTTCTGGAGGCACATCGCCTTACATTTATAATTGGAATAATGGATTTTCAGGGAGTGGTCCACATAGTGTCTCCCCAATAGCTTCTCAGTATTACAGCTTAACTGTAGAAGATAGTTTAAATTGTACTTCTGAAATTGATTCGGTATTAGTTCTTGTAAACCCATCTTTATCTATAAATTTCACACCTCCAGATAGCATATGCCCAGGAGATAGTGTAAATCTTGTTGCATCCGGTTTAGGAGGCGATTCAGGGCCCTATAATTTCTCATGGTCATATGCAAATGGATCTAACTTTAGTAATCAGAATACAGCTTATACTACTCCACTGAGAAATAACACCTATTATTATTTAACACTAACTGACAATTGTGAAACACCATCAGAAAAGATTCTATTCTAGTTTCATGGTTTGATTTGCCAGTAGTAAATTTTTCATCTGATATAACAAGTGGATGTTGGCCAGTTAAAATTAATTTTCAAAACAATACTAGTTTTCTCAAGTTTTTAGCTGTCAATGGGATCTTGGAAATACTTTTAGTTCTACTAATTTAGATACTGTATCAACTGTTTTATAATACTCCAGGAACTTACAATGTATCATTGGAAGTCACTAACTCTAATGGTTGTAAGGACGAAACTCTATACTCTAATTATATTGAAGTATATGATTATCCACTTGCAGGATTTGTTTCTTCTCCAAATCCAGCATCAATATCTATCACCTAGAGTTCAATTTGTAGATACCTCAAGTTTAGACGTTGTATCATTCAATTGGACGTTTTATGATAGTACAAATACAATAATTGGCAGCTGATACTAACCAGAATCCAATATTTGATTTTGATGGAACTATTGAACAACAATATAACGTTAAATTATATGTTGAAAATCAGAACGGATGTTCAGATTCTACATTTGGAACACTTTATGTCAAAGCTGAATATGTTTTTTATATGCCAAATTCATTTACTCCAAATGGTGATGGTCTAAATGATGTATTTTTTCCAGTAGGTGATAAAATATCAGTGGACAGTTATTCTTTTAAAATATTCAATAGATGGGGTGAGCTAGTTTTTCAAACTGACTTATTTGGTGAAGATGACGGTTGGGATGGCACTTTTATAAATAAAGAGGCACCTTCAGATTCATATATTTGGAGAGTAGATTTGATAGATAGTTCTTCAGGAGAAGAAAAAAGTTTCCAAGGTTACGTTCTCTTAGCTAGATAGTTAAAATTTTCTTTGAATTCCAACGTATGGTATTGGTGTAATATCGTTTCCTGTTGTGACAGGAATAATTTCCACATTAATTAAACTAACGCCAAAACTCCAATTTTCTCTAGAATTCCTCATAAAATTAATTATTAAATTATTTACTAAACCATAATAATTTTCAAATTTGATTCCTGCAATTTCAGCTGCTAATGTAAATCTTTCCGAAATTTTTTTCTGACTTGCTAAATAACCTCCATAAAAAAAGCCAGTAAAACTAGATTGATATACAATTAAACCAATTGTAGTATTTTTAAGTTTATCACCATAAGTAATTCTGGGAATAATTCCGACACCATTAAAGTCATTAGTTCCACTTGAAGAGCTTAGTACATCAAAATTCCCAATTACTGAAACTCCGGCTCTAAACGATGTAGATATTTCTTTAGAGTAAGTGAAAGTAGAAAAAATATTAAAAATAAATAAATTTCCAATTGAGAATTCAAAATTTTCATGCAAGCCAATCTTCGAATTACTTGTTATGAAATAATGAGAGTTGGTAGTTATAGATCCTTTTTCAACAATATAAGCTGAGGGTAAATAACAATATTTTGTATATATTGGATTCGGATTTTCAAACTCTTTAATGGATTTAATTTGATTTCTTGTAATAAACCTATATGAAATAATTTCATCTTTATCAAAAATCTTATTTTCGTTTGCAATTTCTAAAATAAATACATTTTCGTCTTTGCTAATTAATAAACCTCTTATTTCTTTATTTTCCATTGTTGTTATTACAACAATAGTATCATTTGAATAATTATTTGCTAAATTGGATTGTGACCAATATTTTTGAAAATTAGAAAACAAAATAAATAATAGGATAATTTTTATTGATCTGATTTTGTGGATTTTATTTTTTATTGTTAGTCTTTTATACATTTACACCATGAATTTAAAGAATGATTTAATACTTAGAGCTGCTAAAGGCGAAAATATTGAAAGAACGCCTGTTTGGTTAATGCGACAAGCGGGAAGAATTCTTCCCCAATATAGGAAAATTAGAAATTCTTTGAGTGGGTTTAAAGAATTGGTAGAAACACCCCAACTTGCAGCTGAAGTCACAATTCAACCAGTAGATATTCTAGAAGTAGATGCTGCAATAATTTTTTCTGATATTTTAGTTGTTCCACAAGCTATGGGGCTGAAATATGAAATGGTTGAAAATAAAGGTCCTTATTTTCCCAAAACAATTTTAAATCAAAAATGATATATTTTCTTTAAATATTAATAATTTAGAAGACAGATTATCTTATGTTTTTGAAGCAATAAAAATTACTAAAAAAGAACTTTCTCAAAGAGTTCCTCTAATTGGTTTTGCAGGTTCTCCATGGACTATTTTTGCTTATATGATAGAAGGTCAGGGTTCTAAAACATTTAGCAAGGCTAAAAGTTTTTTATACAGAGAACCAGAATTATCACATCTTCTTTTAGAAAAGATAACTACAACTACAATACAATATTTAAAGTTGCAAATTGAATCTGGAGCTGATATGATTCAAATTTTTGACTCTTGGGCTGGTATTTTGTCACCTGAATATTACAATGAGTTTGGTATGAAATACATAAAGATTATTTGTAATTCAATTAATGATGTTCCAATTACCAGTTTTAGCAAAGGTGCCTTTTTTGCTCTCGAAAATATGAAAGATCTAAATTGCAATACTATTGGTCTAGATTGGACAATGGATATTGAATCCAGTATAAAACTCTTTGATAACACCAAAACTCTTCAAGGTAATTTAGACCCTTGTGTTTTATACGGAGATTTTAATTTAATTGAAAAAAAGACTAAAGAAATGCTTGATAAGTTTGCTAACACTAGACATATTGCTAACTTAGGTCATGGTGTTTATCCAGATACTGATCCAGAAAAGGTTAAATGTTTTATCAATAGTATTAAATCTAATTAATTAAAAAATGAGAAATCAAATAATTACTTTTATATATATTGTTTTTTTTATTTCTTCTTATATGGGGCAAGATGATAATAATCTAGTTCTTAATTCAAGTTTTGAAAGCATAGAAGGAAAGTTAAAAAAATTAAGCCAAATTAATTTTGCTAGTGACTGGCAATCTCCTACTGCTCTTAATGCTGATCTTTTTTCTAAAAGTATTAAGGGTGATATTTCTGTTCCTGAAAATATTTATGGCAAGGAGTATCCTAAAGATGGAGATAATTATGCAGGTATTTTAACTTTTAGTTATAACAATAAAAAGCCTAGAACATATTTACAAACAAAGTTAATTAAGTCACTTACTAGCGGATTAGACTATTGCATTAATGTTCATTTAAGTTTGGCAGATTTGAGTAGATATGCTATTGATAATATAGGGATTCACTTTAGCGAAACACCTCTTTCATTAGATAAAAAAGGAGATATTATTTTCAGTGATAAATCTGAACTTGACAAAGTATTAAAAGACGAAGAAAATAAAATTTTTAAATCAAGATATAAATGGGAGAAGATATGTGGGATTTATCAAGCAGATGGAAAAGAGAAATACATTACTATTGGAAATTTTTATAACAATAAAGACACTAAATATGAAAAGCTATTAAAACCCAAAGATTTTACTGGAGTTCAGCTTGCTGAAGCTTATTATTATATTGATAAAATTGAGCTGAGTTTGATTGATGACCCATCTACCTGTAATTGTAATAATGATGGAAGAAAAAAAAGAGAATCTATTGTATACCATTTAGAAGTAGATATAGATGAAAGTTTGCCATTAGATATGAAACTAAAAAAACATTCAATATATTTTGATGTAGAGAATTATACGTTAGATCCAATGTTTGATGACAAATTAAATAATTTAGTGAAAATATTAAAAGAGAACCCAGACTTAAAGTTAAGTATTAATGGACATACTGATAATCTGGAAACAGAAGCTATTAAAGATGATCCTGAAAATAAGAAACTAATAAATCTAGGTGATTACAGATCGAAATCTGTAAAAGATTTTTTAATGAAAAATGGAATTTTATCTGAAAGATTAAACACTCAAAATTTTAAATCTGATAAGCCTGCTTCAAAAGGATCTTCTATGTTTAGCATGGCTAAGAATAGAAGGGTTGAATTTATTATTATAGAGTAATACAATGAATATAGGAAATAAAAAGATTCAAAAAGCCTGGACTTTTTATGACTGGGCAAATTCAGTTTACCCTTTAGTTATATCTAGTGCAATTTTTCCAATTTTTTATGAGGGTTATGTTGATGAGAAAGTTATTTTTTTTGGATTCGAATTTATTAATACTGCACTTATTACTTTATTAAGTTCTTGTTATTTCTTACTTCTTGTTTTTATTCTTCCAATTTTATCTGGGATCGCAGATTCTTCAGGAAATAAAAGAGCATTTATGCAATTCTTCTGTTATCTGGGTTCTTTTTCATGTGTGCTTCTTTCATTTTTTGATAAAAATCATTTGGAAATTAGTATGCTGTTATTTGTTATTACAGGAATTGGATTTTGGAGTAGTTTAGTTTTTTATAATGCATTTCTACCTGAAATAGCTCACAAAAAAGATCATGATAGTTTATCAGCTAGAGGTTTTTCTATGGGGTATTTTGGAAGTGTAATTCTTCTTTTAATTTGCTTATTTTTAATTTTTACTGCACCAGAAGATCAACGCTCTTTTTATACAAGAATGTGCTTTGCATTAACTGGCTTTTGGTGGTTTGGATTTTCTCAAATAACTTTTAAAAGTCTTCCTAAAGGGAATAAAATTAAAATCAATGAAAAGTCAACGTATCAGAAAGGAATCTTAGAGCTTAATAATGTTAGAAAATATATAATTAAGACTAAAAGACTCAAAAGATTTATATACTCATTTTTTGTTTACAGTATGGCAGTGCAAACTATTATGTTGGTAGCTGTATACTTTGGAACAAAAGAAATTAATTGGGGTGAAGAAAACAATTCAAAACTTGGTTTAATTATTAGCATATTATTAATTCAATTAATAGCTATTCCAGGTTCTCTTTTATTAGCAAGAATTTCTAAACTGAAAGGCAATCTTTTTGCACTCAAACTAGTTGTTTTTATTTGGATTATTCTGTGTTTAACTGCCTTTGTAGTTTATGAACCTATACATTTTTATTTTGTTTGCGGTTTTGTTGGTTTGGTAATGGGTGGTATTCAATCATTATCTCGAAGTACTTTCTCAAAATATATTCCAACAGGTACAAAAGATACTTCCTCATTTTTTTCTTTTTATGATATTTCAGAAAAATTAGGTATTGTAATAGGAATGTTTTCATATGGTTTTATTGAACAGATTACAGGCAGTATGAGAAATTCAATTGTCGCATTAGTAGTTTTTTTTATAATCGGTTTAATATTGCTTTTTCAAGTTCCCAAAGAAGAAATTATTTTAGAATCTTATGGATAAAATTTACGACATTACTGTAGTTGGCGGAGGTATTGTAGGTGCAGCTACATTTTATAAATTACAACAACATTTTCCTAATAAAAATTTACTTTTAATTGAAAAGGAAGATCATCTTGCTAAACATCAATCAGGGAATAATTCGGGAGTTATTCACTCAGGACTATATTATACACCAGGGTCTAATAAAGCAAGAAACTGTGTTTTAGGTAGACATGAACTTGTTAAGTTCTCAAAAGAACATAAAATTAATCATGATGTTTGTGGAAAAGTTGTTGTTGCTACTAAAAAGAAAGAACTAAAGTTTTTAGATAAAATCTACAATAATGGTTTAGAAAATAATACGGAAGGAATTGAAAAGATTAATTCAAAACAGATATTAGATTTAGAACCCGAAGTTAATGGTATAGCAGGGATTTGGGTCCCTTGTACAGGTATAATTGATTATGTTCAGGCTACAAATAAGATGATTGAAGTTGCTTGTGGATTAAATGAAAATAGTAAAGTTATTTTGTCACAAGAAGTCATGAATATTGATAATGATGGTGATATTAAAATTATCAGAACTAAGGAACTTGAATTTAAATCAAAGTACTTAATTGTATGTGGTGGTCTCCAAGCCGATAGATTAGCTAAAAATGATGGCATTCCATTAAAGGAAAGAATTGTAGGTTTTAGAGGTGATTACTACGAATTAGAAGACCATGCAAAATATAAAGTAAAAAATCTTATATATCCTGTTCCAGACCCAGCTTTTCCATTTTTAGGAGTCCATTTTACAAGAATGGTAAATGGAGATGTCGAGTGTGGTCCAAATGCCGTTTTTAGCTTTAAAAGGGAAGGTTATAATAAAACAGATTTCAGTCTTAATGACTCTTTAAATGCTCTTACTTATATTGGAACTTGGCAACTCTTTATGAAAAATGCATCCTATGGAATTAATGAATATAGGAGAGCTTTTTCAAAAAAGTTATTCTTAAAAACACTTCAGAAATTAATACCCTCCTTAACTATGAATGACATTAAACAGGGTAGAGCAGGAGTTCGGGCTTTATTACTAAGTCAAAATGGCGATACTAAAGATGATTTTAGAATAGAATTCACTTCAAATAGTATACATGTTTTAAATGCTCCCTCGCCGGCAGCAACCGCTTGTTTAGCAATTGGAAATGATATAAAAGAAATGGCTATTAAGAACTTCGGACTAAATTAGCTAGTAAGAAATTTTAGATTTTTCAAAAATTGTTTTCCAATCCCAAATAAAATTCTCAATTAAAACATCAATTTTTTTAAGAAAAATAGGATTTGGAGTATTGAGTTGTGCAAAATATTCATCCTGATATTTGCCAAGTTTAAATTTAAAAAAAACAGCTTTAGACATGCCGTATAAAATATTTTTGGATGGATGATTTACTCTAGAAATAAAGGAACTGTAGCTCTCTAACTCTTCTTTCATTATATTAAAATCCATTTCAAAAACTTCACTCATTTCAAGAATAATTGAATTGCAAATTGTATTTTCTTCATGACTAGATAGTATTCTTTCAAAAAAACGAATATTGCCTGCTATAATTATAAACATTAATACTTTTGGATCTTTGTAATTTAAATCTGGATGTGACTTTAATTCGGAGTCATTATAAATGGCATCCAAAAAATCTTCAAAAGTCTCATCTAATGCAATTAGTGTTCTGTGAACAAACTGCTTAGCTAATATCTTGTGAGTTATTCTTTTTTTTACAAATAAAGTTGCAAACATTTTAGATATTCTTTTATACAAAAATATTTTATGTTGCTAAGCTTTAGTGACTATTCATTTTTCCTTTATTCACAAAGTTATCAACGTTGTTTCAATAAGTTAATCCATGATTTCCTATTAATAATTGATATTCACTTACATTTTTGATTTAGAAAAAATATATTTGCCAATTAATTTCTTTTATAATGGATAAAAATACTACAACTGGTTTAATTCTGATAGGTGCTGTTGTTATGGCATTTATGTTTTTAAACCAGCCCGATGAGCAACCTATTGCAAATCAAGCTAACGAAAATACTCCACAACAAACCTCATTAGATAACAAAAAAAATGTTTTAGAATCTGAAAATCTAGAGAATACTACATCTATTACTGAAATTGATTCTGCTGATAATGTTATTTATAAAAAACTTATCGAACAAAAGCAAAGAGAGGAACTGATTGAAAACTATGGCATTTTTTATAATTCTGTTAATGGTGATGAAAAAGAATATACGCTAGAAAATAATAAAATAAAAGTTTCTTTTACTTCCAAAGGGGCAAGAATTAGTAATGCTGAAATGGTTGAACTGGATAATAATGGATTATTTAAGTATAGAACTTATAATAGTTTTATAAACGATGAGAATAAACCATTATCTCTTTTTGAAAAGGAATCATCTCAAATGAGTTTAACAATAGTTGATGCAGAAAAAGTTGTTCCAGTTGAAACAAAAGATTTATTCTTTAATCTAGTAACTCAAAATGATAGTGTTTTAGTTTTTAGAGCAAACGCA
The DNA here is from genome assembly GCA_905182525.1 of Cryomorphaceae bacterium. Taxonomy (GTDB): domain Bacteria; phylum Bacteroidota; class Bacteroidia; order Flavobacteriales_D; family Parvicellaceae; genus MED-G20. The sequence continues at coordinate 189,555 of CAJJBV010000004.1, forward strand.
GGTTCTATAGATAAATATCTAGAGTTTTCTTACCATTTATCAAAAAACAAATATGATGTTGATTTTAATATAGATTATCATAATATTGAAAATGATATTAAGTCAGATGTAGATTTAAAATGGTCAATGAAAGGGCTTTCAACTGAAAAACTTGCAGAAGACGAGAGAATGATTTGTACAATTATGTATAGATATTTTGGAACTACTAGAGACTGGCTTTCTGAAACTTCGGACAATGAAGAAGATTTGGAAAGTAATATAAATTGGATCGCTTTTAAACATAAATTCTTCTCTTCAATTTTATTAAGTGAGAATGAGGATGGTCTAGGTAAAAGTAAAATAGTACATCGTAATCTAGAAGATGACAAGTATACCGATTCTTACGCTTCTAAATCATCTATTCCCTCAAGAGGTAATGTTGCTTTTAAATTCTTATTTATTCCAAATGATTATGATTTGTTAGAAACCTATGATAGTGAAATTGAAGGGTTAATCAATCTTGGAGGAAGTGTTTTTGCATGGGTAAACAGATATTTAATTGATCCTGTTTTTAAATTTTTATTGTCTTCAGGATTTAATTTAGGATTGGTAATATTATTGCTAACTATTATTGTGAAAATTGTAATAATGCCATTGACTTATAAAAACTATATGTCAACTGCTAAAACAAAAGTTATTAAGCCTGAGATGAGTAAAATTACTGCTAAATACGAAGGTAAAACTGATAGAAATACAGCTATGAAAAAACAGCAGGAAACTATGGCTTTATATAAACAGACTGGTGTAAACCCTATGGCTGGCTGTATTCCTATGATTATTCAGATGCCTATTTTAATTGCTGTTTTTAGATATTTTCCAGCTAGTTTAAGTTTACGACATAAGGGTTTTTTGTGGGCTGAGGATCTAAGTTCTTTTGATTCTATTTTTGACTTTGGCTTTACAATCCCTCTTTATGGCGACCACATAAGCTTATTTGCTTTATTGATGGCAGGTTCCACTTTAATTTACACGATGACTAATAGTAGTCAAATGGCACCAACTCAACCTGGAATGCCAAACATGAAGGTAATTATGTACATGATGCCAATAATGTTCATTTTCATTTTTAATAAATATTCATCAGGACTTAGTTATTATTATTTCTGTGGAAATATTATGAATATTGGAATTATGTGGGGTATTAAAAAATACCTTATTGATGAGGATAAAATCAGAGAAAAAATAGAGTCAAATAAGAAAAAAATTAAAAAGAAATCTCGTTTTCAACAACGTTTGGAAGATGTAGCTAAGCAACAGCAAAAAAAGAGAAGATGATATTTGATTTAATATTTGCTAATCCCATAAAAATGAACTTAATTTGCACCTCAAATTTTTAATAAAATGTCTAGAGTTTGCCAAATTACAGGGAAGAAAGTTATTAGCGGAAATAACGTTTCAAAATCCAATAGAAAGACAAAAAGAAAGTTTTATCCAAACCTTCAAACTAAGAAGTTTTTTATTCCTGAAGAAAATAAATGGATAACCCTTAAGGTTTCTGCTGCAGCTATTAGAACTATTAATAAAAAAGGTATTTCTGCAGTTTTGGCTACTGCCAAAGCGAACGGGTTAATGTAAATTATATTTTTCTCAAAAATCCTTACTACTTTAGTAAATGGAATTATGAGATATATAACCCTTTTATTTTTTATTATACTTTTTCATTTTTATACTTTCTCACAAGAATATAATAATTCCTTAATTGATTATAAATTTGTTGATTTCGGCATATATGATACAGATTTACTCCCTGCAAAATTTCATTTAGATAGAAGAAAGGCTGTTAAAACTTTTTTACCTGAAAATAGTATGGCTATTTTTTATTCTGGAAAAAGCATGGTTAGATCTAACGATGTTGATTATGAATTTCATCAAGATCCAAATTTTTATTACTTAACAGGACTAAATGAACCTAATAGTGCTTTAGTTTTATTTAAAACTCCAGTAGTTTTAGATCAAGACACTATTAGTGAACTATTACTAATTAAAAAAAGAAATGAAAACTCAGAAATTTGGGTTGGTAAAAAATTAGGTATTAAAGGTTCTGAAAAATTTCTTGAATTAGAAAAATCTTTTGATATTGATCAATTTAATTGGTCTAAAATCGATTTATCTACTATTGATTCTTTGTTTGTACATGATAATTATAAGTTAGGTCATCTATCTATATTTAATAAAGATTTTAATGGTACTCACTTATATGATAAGTTTAATATTAATGAAAATGAAATCAAAAATTGGATGGCTCAGTTAAGAGAAGTTAAGTCCGAAGAGGAACTGGTTTTATTAAGAAAAGCAATATCAATAACATGTGATGCTCAAAACGAGTTAATGAAAGTCCTTAAACCAGGAATGAAGGAATATCAAGCGGAAGCTGTAGTTGAAGCAGTATTTAAATTAAAGGGTGCTGAATACCCTGGTTATCCATCCATTGTAGGTGCTGCAGAAAATTCCTGTATTCTTCATTACACAACTAATAGGAAAACAATGAAAGGGAATCATTTACTCTTAAGCGATGTTGGTGCAGAATATCATGGATATACTGCAGACGTCACTAGAACAATCCCAGTTGATGGAAAATATACAAAAGAAGAAAAAATTATTTATGATATTGTTCTTGAAGCCCAAGAAAAGGCTATTGCAGAGTGTAGGCCTGGAAACCCTTTTTATATTACCAATACAATTGCAACAACAGTGATTTCTCAAAGATTACAAGAATTAGGGATTATAAAATCTCCATTTGAAATTAGGAGATATTTTATGCACGGAACTTCGCATTACTTGGGTTTAGATGTTCATGACCCAGGAACTATGGGGAACTTTCAGCCCAATACTGTAATTACTGTTGAACCTGGCATTTATATTAAGCAAGGTTCACCTTGTGATCCAAAGTGGTGGAATATAGGTATTAGAATTGAGGATGATATTCTAATTACAAACTCAGAGCCAGAAAATCTTTCTGCTTGTGTTCCAAGAACAACTAAAGAAATTGAATTAGCAATGAAAAAACAATCAGAGTTATTTAAAGAATTTTAATTTTCTACTGCAATAAATCTAAATCCAGTAAAAGGATTTGGTGTAAAGAATTTCTCATCTGATTTTACAATAATTTCATTTCTAAAACTAGCCCAACTTCCCCCTTTAGAGATTGGTTTATTTAAAACCATTTCAGATACATTACCGTAAATACAATATAATTCATATTCGTTTTTGAAATAACTATCAACCGGACATGTAAATTCAAATCCATCCAGTTTTCCTGCTTCTCTTATTTGCTCTTTAGTTAACCCTGGTTTTAAAAAATCTTTATCACTATCTAAAATCCAACGTTCTTCTACAGGATTGTAATTGCATAAAAAGACTCCTTTTGAATTACGCAAGTATTTTCTTTTACTAAATAAGGAACTATTTATCAAATTTACTTTTGCAAAATTCTCCCATTGCTTTTCTGTAGGTAATTGGAAAGTTATATTTCCTAATTTCTTTTTTTCAAATGAATTGTATTTAATAGTTAGCCATTTACAAAACTCTATTGCTGACTCTCTACTAATATTTACCACTGGATAGTTAAAATAATCTTCATGTTTAGAATAGTTTCTAATAAGTCGAAATGGGTATTTTATATTACCCGCCCAGTTTAAGTTCTTGGAAGCATGGTTTAGTTGACCTGTTTCGCCAATAAAATGATGGTATAACTGGTTAGTTACTTCAAACTTTCCTACATAAATACTGTCTGAAGTTAATTTAGATAATAAGGATTCTATGTATTTAGCATTTATTTTTATGTCTTTAGTTTTAGTTTTGTTTTTGAATTCTATTATTTCAATAAAGTATCTAAATCCAATTTTAGGAGATGGTTTTTCCCATCCTTTAAATTCATCTTTTGAGTTGATTTCTATAAATAAAGGGTTACTTCCCCAGCTTCCACCTTTTGTTCTTCTAGGTTGGTCAATCATTTCTGCAACATTTCCGCTCATACAGTACAAACCAAAATCGTTTGGCCAATATGATTTTGCAGGTGCAATTACATCCATTATTTTATTCATATTATCTGTAGTTGAATTAACTTGATTTTTGCCTCTTAAAAAATTTGCCATTAAATTGCCTTCGTATTTCTTTTCTTGGTTTCTTAATTTAGTTCCCTCCCAAGGAAATATTGCTGAAGGATTTCCAGCTTTAGCTGCATTTTCCCATTCTTCTTCATTTGGAAGTCTTACTACAAGTTCATATACAGGATGTTTTTCATCTTCTTGATAAACCTGATTTAAAATTCTTGTCAGCCACTCACAATACGCTTTTGCCTGCTTATGCGATATGCCAACTAACGGAAATTCGTTGTACTTTGAATCTTGTAGATAGTAATGAATATATGGACTATTATAACTTAAATTTTTATTCCAGCAATTGGTGTCAGGAATCATTATTCTATGAACACTATCACCAAGATCTTTTTTAATATGCCATAAAAACTCTTTATACTGTAAGTTAGTTAGTTCAGTCCTTGCAGCCCATAGATAATTTTCTCTAACAGGTTCGCAGTTTAAAATTTTAAAATCTGCCCATTTACTATTAATTTGACAACTTGAAGAAATTAAAATGAAGTTGATAATTAATAAGAAAAATAATTTTTCTAAATTAATTATCATGGTGTTATTCTTAGCTTATTGATTTTCACTAAAGGACCTTGACATGAAAGGTTATGACAACTAATACAATTATTGATAATGATTGAATAATTTTTAATATTAGGTTCTTTATTAAATTCATCGACAGAGAATGCAAATGATTTAGACATAGGCTCAATGTGAATTTTGTTAAAAGAGATATCTGTAACTTTTTGTTTATGAATTAATTTAAAATTTAAAAGATCTTTTCCTAAAAGTTCATTATTTTCTAGTCTTGATTTAATTTTTTCTAAATTTAAAGTCATATCCCTCATTTGTTGAGCCATTTCACTAGTAGGGTTGGGATCAATAATGACTTTACTTTTAGTATCTGATTCGTCTTTATTTTTGCATCCAATGATAGAAGACAGAAAAAAAATACAGAAAAAAAATCTCATTATTTAATAATTACTCCATCTGCTGTGAAACCTAACTTATAACTGGCTTCGGTTATTTGAGCTATTTCTTTTTCTGTTTTTCCAGCATCTTCTGCATAATGTTTTAACATTTCAACAGAAACAGTATCTAAAAATAAATCTCCTTGGATAATTGCTCTTTTTCCTTCAACACTGTCCTTAGGAACAAAAAATGCATAATCTCTAAATTTGACAAACAATGTATCTCCACCTATGTCAAGAGACATCCAACAACCTTTCATACTACAAGTTTCAATTATTTGTCCAGAAAGTTTACAAGACTTCGAACCTAATTTTTTAAGAGTCTCTTTTTCTAAAATTAAACTTTTTACAGAATCTTCAGAAATTATTGTCCCGTAAAATGATGAATTTTCTAAATTACTTTCTTTTTTTGAGTCAGATTTTTTTGAATTTGATTGGCAACAAAAAAATAAAAAAGAAAAGGAGATAATTATAATTTTTTTCATTTTAAAAATTTTTCAAATATATTCAATTGATTTTAGTGATTCAATTATGAAAGTAAATAAAACAATTGTAACCTTGTAGATAAGAATAAATAATTTATATTTGCCACCCATAATTTAAGAAAATGGCTAAGAAAGGAAATAGAGTACAAGTAATTTTAGAATGCACCGAACACAAAGAAAGTGGAGTGCCAGGTACTTCTAGATACATTACTACTAAAAACAGGAAAAATACACCTGACAGAGTTGAGTTAAAAAAATATAATCCAATTCTGAAGAAGTATACACTACACAAAGAAATTAAATAATTGAATCATGGCTAAGAAATCTGTAGCATCTTTACAAAAAGGAGGAGGGAAACAACACTCGAAAGTAATTAAGATGGTGAAGTCTCCAAAATCTGGATCATATACTTTTAAAGAAGAAATTATTCATAACGACAGACTTAAAGACTGGTTTTAATAGTTTTAAAAATGTTTTAATTTTAAGCTCTTTCTTTTGTATAAGGAAAGAGCTTTTTTATTTAATAAATTATGAGTTGGAAAAGTTTTTTTACAAAACAAAAAAAGCAGGATCTTGATCACGGCTTAGAAAAAACAAAAAAAAGTTTTTTCTCTAAAATTGCTAGTACTGTTGCTGGTAAATCAAAAGTTGATGAAGAAGTCCTTGATGATTTAGAGGAGGTTTTAGTTTCCTCAGATGTAAGTGTTAAAACAACTTTAAAAATTATCAAGAGGCTAGAAGAAAGAGTAAAAAATGAAAAATATGTTGGAATAAATCAACTTAGTAATTTACTTAAAGAAGAAATTTCAGAAATGTTATCTGAAAATAATATTGAAAATATTTCAAATTTTCAAACTCCGACGTCTAATGAGCCTTATGTTATTATGGTCGTTGGTGTTAATGGTGTAGGGAAAACTACAACAATAGGAAAGTTAGCGCATCAATATAAAAATAATGGAAAAAGTGTTTTACTAGGTGCAGCAGATACTTTTAGAGCCGCAGCAGTAGAACAACTAACAATTTGGTCAGAAAGAGTAGGCGTTCCTATTGTAAAGCAAAAAATGGGATCTGATCCAGCTTCTGTTGCTTTTGATGCTTTACAAAGCGCTAAAGCAAATAATGCAGACGTAGTTTTAATTGATACTGCTGGTAGATTGCACAATAAGGTAAACCTTATGAATGAATTAACTAAAATTAAAAACGTGATGCAAAAAGTTATTCCTGATGCTCCTCACGAAATATTATTGGTTTTAGATGGATCAACAGGACAAAACGCTATCGAACAAGCTGAACAGTTTATAAAAGCTACTGAAGTAAATGCTTTAGCTATAACAAAATTAGATGGAACTGCTAAAGGTGGAGTCTTAATTGGAATATCAGATCAATTTAAAATTCCAGTCAAATATATTGGTGTTGGCGAAAAAGTAGATCAATTACAAGTTTTTAATATAAATGCCTTTATTGATGCTCTTTTTAGTGGATCATCATTTAATTCATAATAATGAAGACCAAAACATTAAAAAAAAATAAAGTAAATGTGGTGACAATGGGTTGCTCAAAGAATTTATATGATTCTGAGGTGATGATGGCACAATTGAAAGCCAATAAATTTGAAGTAGAGCATGAGTCTAAGGTAAATGATGCTTCCATAGTAATTATTAATACATGTGGTTTTATAGAAAGTGCGAAAGAAGAATCGATTAATACTATTTTAGATTTTGTAGATGCAAAGAAGGAAGGCCTAGTAGAAAAAGTATATGTTTCAGGATGTTTATCTGAGCGATATAAAGATCAACTTGAAGAGGAGATCCCAGATGTTGACGCTTATTTTGGATCTAAGGAACTTCCCAATATTTTAAGAGCTTTAAATGCTAATTATAAACATGAATTAGTAGGTGAAAGATTATTAACTACACCTCATCATTATGCATATTTAAAAATTGCTGAAGGTTGTGATAGGCCTTGTTCTTTTTGTGCTATTCCATTAATGCGTGGAAAGCATAGATCAACTCCAATTGAAGATTTAGTAACCAATGCAAAGTCGTTGGCTAAAAAAGGAGTTAAAGAGATTATGCTTATTGCTCAAGATTTAACATATTATGGATTAGATCTTTACAAAAAAAGGGCTTTGGCAGAGTTACTTAAAGAATTATGTAAAGTAGATGGAATTGAATGGATAAGATTGCACTATGCTTACCCAACTGGATTTCCTATGGATGTAATTGAGGTGATGAAGCAAGAAAAGAAGATTTGTAATTATTTAGATATTCCACTTCAACATGGTTCTTCTAATATTTTAAAGGCCATGAGAAGAGGTACAAGTCGCGAAAAGACTACCAAGTTAATTCAGGATATAAGATCTATGATTCCAAATATTGCCATTAGAACAACCATGATTGCTGGTTATCCTGGTGAGACAGAAGAAGACTTTCAAGAAATGCACGATTGGGTTGAGGAAATGAAATTTGACAGGCTTGGTATTTTTACATATTCTCACGAGGAAAACACCCATGCTTATAATTTTAAGGACGATGTGCCCCAAAAACTTAAAAAAGAAAGAGCCGATTCCATTATGGACTTACAATCTGGAATATCTTATGAGTTGAATACTAAAAAAATAGGCAACGAGTACAGGGTGTTGATAGATAGAGCTGAGGATGGCTATTTTATTGGAAGAAGTGAATTTGATTCTCCAGAAGTTGACAACGAAGTATTAATTGAAAAAAATGAACATACCTACTGTAGAATAGGAGATTTTGTTCAAGTGAAGATTATAAAATCCGATCACTATGATTTATATGCTGAATTAGTTGAGTAATGACTTTCAAAATAGGCGATAAGGTAAGATTCTTAAACTCTGAGGGATATGGATTTATAACCAAAGTTTTGGAAAACAATAAAGTTGAATTAGAAAACAACTTTGGCTTTGAAGAAATATATACTACAAATGAACTTGTTCCAGAGAGAAGCCAAAGTGATTACCATACAGATAATAAGTCTTTTGATAATCAGATAAAGTCAAAAATAAATTCTGATAAGAAAAATAAAAGTTTAACTGATTTTAAAAAAAAGTTTAATCATTTGGATAAATATGGATCAAATGATAGAGTTGTAATTGATCTTCATATAGAAAATTTAATTGATTCATATAAAGGAATGAGTAATGGAGAAATTCTAAAAATTCAGATGACTCGTTTCAAGCGGTTTTTAAATAATTCCATTGATAAAAGACAAAGAAAAGTTGTGGTTATTCATGGAGTGGGCGAGGGCGTACTAAGACATGAAATAAGAAAGGAATTAGATATTTACCATCCTTATTTTGAGTACTATGATGCTTCTTATGAAGAATTTGGATATGGAGCAACTGAAATAAGATTACAAAGTAAACCTACTTAATTAGAAGGATTTTTTGTATTCCTCTAAAGCTTTTTCAATACAAAGAACAGCATTTTCTAAATCATCTTTTTTAAGTACATATGCAATTCTAACTTGATTTTTCACCTTGCTATTTGCATAAAATCCTGAAGCAGGGGCCATCATTACTGTATTTCCATTATAATTAAATTTTTCCAATATCCACTGACAAAAATGATCGGCATCTTTAACAGGAAGTTGAGCAATTGCATAAAATGCACCTTCTGGTTTTGGGCAAATAACCCCATCAATTTTATTCAATCCATCAACAATTACATCTCTTCTTTCTACATATTCATCAATTACCTTATCAAAATAAGACTGAGGTGTTTTAAGAGCAGCTTCCCCAGCAATTTGACCTAATGTAGGAGGACTAAGTCTTGCTTGTCCAAATTTTAGAGCCATGTCCATGAAATCGTGGTTTTTACTAATTAAAGCACCTATTCTCGCACCGCACATTGAATATCTTTTAGAAACTGAATCTATCAATACAACATTGTTTTTAATATCTAAAAGATTTAGAGCAGAGTAATGCTTTGAGCCGTCATAGCAAAATTCTCTATAAACTTCATCAGCAAATAAAAATAAATCATGTTTTTTCACTACTTCTTTAAGAAGTAGCATTTCAGATTCTTTGTATAAGTAACCTGTAGGATTTCCAGGATTACATATTAGAATACCTTTAGTTTTTGAAGTTATTTTTGATTCTAATTCAGCAATTGGGGGAAGGGCAAAACCATTTTCTATTTTTGCAGTTACCGATATTACTTTTATTCCACAAGATGTTGCAAAACCGTTATAATTTGCATAAAATGGCTCAGGTATTATTATTTCATCTCCAGGTTCAAAACAGCACTGAAAAGCAAAAATTAAAGCTTCAGAACCACCTGTAGTAATCATAATTTCTTTACTAGGATCAAGATTAAAACCTATATTTTTATAGTAATTAGCTAGTCCTTTTCTATAAGAAATAAAGCCTGCACTATGGCTATATTCAATAACTTTTCTATCAATATTTTGTAATTCTTCAATAACAATTTTAGGAGTTTCTATATCGGGTTGTCCAATATTTAAATGAAAAACATTTGTTCCTTTTGACTTAGCTTTTTCAGCATAAGGAACAAGTTTTCTAATTGGTGATGAAGGCATCACCTTTGCTTTTGAAGATAAATTAGGCATATAACTCTGGGTTTATAGTCTTTTTATACTGCAACCGGAATTTCTAGTTTCAGCTAGAGAAATAGGTTCATTTTTTCCAGTAGATATCACAGCATCTTTAACCCAGTTTGATTTTACTGATGATTTTGATTTTACGTTATCATCAATAGCTCCTTTATATATTAATTTAAATTCACTGTCTAGTAAGAAAACGTGAGGTGTAGTGCTAGCTCCAAAAGCGTCAGCAAGTTCACTATTTTTATCAATTACATAAGCGGAATTGTATTTTTCTTCTTTACTATGCTTTTGCATGTCGGTATAAGAGTCAGCAGAATTTCTTTTAGCTTCATTACTGTTAACTAACACCATTCCAATCTTATTTAATTTGCAAATTTCATGAAGGTCATTATATCTGCCTTGCCAACCTTCCATTTCTTTATTTCCAACTACAAATGGACATGAATTGCAACTAAAAACTACTAAAACGCCATTTTCAAAAGCTAAGTCTTCAAGTGATAAATCTAACCCAGAAACATCCTTCATTTTATGACTAGTCATCGGTGCTTTTTTTCCAATTTTTAAACTTTGAATTTTAGGTAAAGTTGTAAATGAGAAAATCAACGATACTGTAGCTATTATAGCAAATGTTTTTAAAAATATATTTTTCATAATTTAATTTTTAATAAAAATAAATATTAATGTTATAAATAGAAACTTTGTTGTAACAAATTAATTTTCAAATAAAATTTATAATTTTTAAGAAATCACTTTCCACTTTGGATTTAAATTCTCTATTTTTTTGAATGTTGGACAATCTTCATTGTGAGCCCCCTTTAAATATCCAGTGCTAAATAGAAATTTCAATAGGATAATCTTTCAAAATACTATCTAAAAGTTTTGCAGTTTTATCAAATACTCCAAACAAAATCTCTTTGAAATTTAGGGATTTTAATTTGTCCTTTTTCGAATTTCGGAAATCAAGTCCGTATACTTTTTTGAGTCAGGTTTTGGCTGTTTATTCATTCAGTTTAATTTTATTACTGCTGTTAGTTTTTAATTGTGGGCAACGGTTAGTATATGAAAAGTAGGCGATTTTGAAGCACTAAACTTTCGGTTAAGCACAAAGTTTTGATACGAGCCAAAACCCTCGGTTTTATTATTGTTTCGCCTATTTTTTATATACATTGTTAGTGGCTTTTATTTTTAATCACATGTAAAAAAGTATTTCCAAATTTCAGGTAATATTGAATTATTTCCAATTGGCGAGTTATGATTAGATATTGCTGAAATATTTAATGAAAGAGTATTCGAGTTCGAATATGGTGTTGTTAAATCATCTGCCAAAATTGGTGTTTCAGTTGAAGATAATAAGCCTAGGCTTATCAAGATCTCTACTTGATTAGAGAATTCCACAATTTGGTCTTGTGTATGTAATAATGAAAATTGTTTATCTAAGGGTGTATCTCCAATTTCTGATATCCAATTAGCGGGTTCATTATAGAAAGTACTATAATCATTAGGACCTGAAAACATAACTACACGATCTACTAAATTTTTCTTTCCTAAATAACAAGCGTGTCCTGAACCTTGAGAATGGCCTGAAACGATAATTTTATTCCAACGCAATGTATTTGATGCTGTTAGATATTGATTCCAATTTTGCTCAGGGTATTCTAGATGTAAATATTCTAATAATTTGATCGCTCTCGTCTGTATTGAATTTAATGCATTCACATCAACGTCATCATCGTCCCGGGTTTCCAAAACATATTTCATCTCTATAATTATCAAAAACAAATTGGTCAGAACTTGAACCTAAAGTTGCGGCAGGAATGTTGTTGGGGTATGATAGACTGATTACATCTAAACCTATTGTTGCACTATAATCACAAATTATACTATAATTTTCAGGTGTACTAAAACTACCACCTATGAAAAGTAATAATTTATTCAAACTTATTTGATTATTTCTAACTACATAATGTTCTTCTTCAGTTGATAAGAAGTTAACATCAGTTTGAATAGGTGCAACTAATAGCGAAACGTTTTGTGCGTCTATGATTGGTGCTTCAGTTTCGTTGTCTTCTTTATTACAAGATAATATAGTCAGAATCAAGAAGACAATTGCTAGATTTTTCATGTAATGTTTTTTAATTGCCACTAACGAGGGGATAAACGTATTACGTTTATTTACCTTATAAATTGATGTTAAAATTTTTCATCTTTTTCAGCCATTTTTACAAGCATTGGTCTTGGCTCAAACTTATTTCCATAAATATTTTGGTAGTATTTCATTCGGTCTATAATAGTTGAGATTCCAATTTGATTCATATAACTAAATGGACCACCAGACCATGGTAAAAATCCAATTCCAAAAACAGCGCCAATATCACCATCGTTTATATTTTCAATAATTCCTTCTTCCAAAGCCCAAACAGCCTCATTTAAAAGAATTAATATACATCTTTCAGTAATTTCTTTATCGCTAATTTTCTTTTCACTTGGAGAATCAAAATATTGGTAAACACCCTGGTTTACTTTTCCCTTTTTTAATTTCCCTTTTTTCTTTATGTAGTGGTAAAATCCTTTTTCAGACTTTCTCCCCGATAGTCCTGCTTCCAACATTTTAGGCATAGAATAGTTGAGCTTTATTCCATCTCTATCTTTTATTAAATCAGTCATATTTCCGCTCATTACATGGACTCCAACATCAATTCCAACTTCATCAAGTAATGCAATTGGACCTACAGGCATTCCCATATTTTTAAGGGCTCTGTCAATTTGTTCTATTCTAACGCCTTCTTCAATTAGAATTAGCGCTTCCAATAAATATGGACAAAGAATTCTATTGACATAAAACCCAGGTGAATCGTTGACTACAATACATGTTTTTCCTTGTTTTTTTCCTATTTCATAACAAGTTGCAATTGCTTGTTTGGAAGTTTTACTAGTTTTTATAATTTCCAATAATGGCATTTTAGTAACCGGAGAGAAATAGTGCATTCCAACTACATTTTCTGGTTTTTTTGCATCTTCAGACATTTCAGTAAGTGGAAGAGATGAGGTGTTAGAAGCAAAAATAAAATCCTCTTTGCATATACTTTCTAACTCTTTAATAAGTTTTTTCTTTACAGCCATATTTTCTACAATAGCCTCCACCACCACATCAATGCTGTCGAAACCTTTATAATCTAGTTGACCTATGGCTCTTTGAGCAGTAGTTTTGGCCAAAACTTTACTCATTTGTCTTCTTTTTATTTTTCTACTAAGATTTTTCCAAATGTTTTTTCTTGCTTGGTGAAGCATTTTATGATCTAAATCTTTTAATATAACATCCATTCCAGAATTAATAGAAACCTCAGTTATTCCTTCTCCCATAAATCCAGCACCAATAACCCCAATTTTTTGCGTGTTTTTTAAATCTATATTATATGGGTTTTTCTTTTTGTCAGTGGTTATAAAAAACAAATTTCTAAGTGCAAAAGAAACATCGGAAAGAATCAGTTCTTCAAATTTTATTACTTCAGCCTCATAACCATGCTTTAATCCTTTTTGCAAACCAATTTTTACACATTCTATAATTTCAAGCGGTGCAGGATAATTTCCTTTAGTCAATTTTAGCACTGTTTTTTTTGCCTGGCTAAACACTATCGATCTACCTATGGAAGTACCATCTAATAATTTAACAATTAAACTCTTTTTTAATTTTTTTCTTTTAAACTTATTACTTGCTATATCATGTACTAATTTTTTTGCTGCTTTATGTAATTTACTGTGGTGAACAACCTCGTCTACCAAGCCTATTTTCTTAGCTTTAAATGGAAATATATTTTTTCCAGTTAACATCATATCTAAGGATGCTTGTAAACCAACCAACCTTGGCAATCTTTGTGTACCACCACCACCTGGAAGCAATCCTAGTTTAACTTCTGGAAGTGCTAATTTTGTTTTGGAATCGTTTGAACAAACTCTAGCTCTACAAGCAAGAGAAAGTTCTACTCCCAACCCATAACAAGTACCATGAATAGCAGATACAATTGGCTTTTTAGAGTCTTCAATTTTTTGTAATAATTCATGCCCTTTCCTACTAAATGGTTGAAAATCTCCAACTTTCTCACCCTTAAAAGATTTAATATCTGCTCCGGCAATAAAGTCCTTTTTAGCACTTATCAATACCGCGCCAATAACATCATCGTTGTTTTCAATTTCGTTAAATACATTTTCAAAATCTCCGATTAAACTAGGAGATACGATATTCATCTTGTCTTTTTGAGAATCTATCCAAATAGTGGCTATTCCTTTCTCAATTTCTAACCTAAAAAGATCTGATTTTATCATGCTTCGTACTTTTTTATAATCATTGCATGCCCATGTGCACCAGCTGCACAAGCAGAAAGCATTGCATATTTTCCATTTTCTTCAATTAATCGGTTAGCAGCAGTGGTTAAAAGCCGAGCTCCAGTAGCTCCAAATGGATGCCCAATTGAAAGTGATCCTCCCCAATTATTGACTTTTTTAATATCTATCTCACCAACAGCTTTTTTTCTGTCTAGTCGAGTTTTACAAAACCCCTCATCATTCAAACATTTTAAATTTGTGAGAACTTGACCAGCAAATGCTTCGTGGATTTCAAAAACATCTATATCATTTAAATTTATTTTAGTTTTTTCTAATAATTTACTCATAGCAAATGCAGGACCTAATAATAATTCATCTTCTAACCTTTGACCAGTAAAACAATAATCTATAATTTCTGCTTTTGGTTTTAAATTTAGTTCCTTGGCTTTAGATTCTGTCATAAGCAAACATACAGCACTACCATCGCTTAAAAAGGAAGAGTTCGCAGCTGTTAATGTACCATGCTTTTTATCAAAAGCTGGCCTTAGCTTAGCTAGTTTTTCTGGTTTAGAACCACTTCTTATGCCATTGTCTTTTTGAATCATTTTAAATTTTGGATCAACTTGTACAGCAACTACTTCCTTTGCATGATGTCCTTCCTTCCAGGCTCTTTCAGCATTGTCGTGAGATCTTATGGCAAACAAATCCTGCTCTTCTCTTGAGATTTGGTGTTTAGCTACCATAATATCGCAGTCTTCTCCCATTGTTTTTTGTGTAGTATGTTCTGTAATGGCTGGAACTTCAGGTAAAAAGTCTTTGAATTTAAATCCAAGGACATACTTTATCATTTGAGAAGTTGATCTTATTTTAGTGCCTTTCATAAGTTTACTTCTCATATGCTTTTTATAACCAATTGGTGTTTCAGAAGCACTATCTGCACCACCTGCAATTACCACGGAAGATTGGCCAGTTGAAATTTCTCCAATCGCTGTAGCAATTGCTCTATTTGCAGAAATGCAGGCTTGACTTACTGTATGACAAGGAGTAGAGTAGGGTATTCCAGCAGTTAAAGCGGCTTCTCTAGCTAGATTACTTGTCTTAAGAGTGGAAATGACACATCCCATTATAACACTATCCACTTCTTTTGGATTAATTCCTGTTTTATTGATTAAACCTTTAATGGATAACTGACCTAGTTCGTAAGTCATGGTGTTTAAAAAATCGGTTTCAGACCTTAAAAAAGGAGTTCTACAACCATCTACGAGTACAATCTTTTCTTTCATGAAATAGTTTATTCTAGAAATTTATAAAATTTCTATGCATGCATTGGTTAAAACATCATTTTTTAACAATATATTTTTTAATAAAGTCCTTAATTATATTAAAATACAATGCAATGAGAAATAAATTACTATTTTGTAGACAATGAATAATTACGAAAAAATAGCTAATGGAATTGTTGTAAATAGAATTCGATCTTCTTGGATTGAAATTTTTAAATTTTATAACGAACAAACTTCTAAAGAAATTGGCACTCTTTCAACAGCTTTTGTTCTTATGACCATCAATGAAAAATTTGGAACCCAAGTAACTAAAATTGCACCAAGAATGGGTATGGAGCCCAATAGTTTATCTCGATTACTTAAATCTTTGGAAGAAAAAGAATTGGTATTTAAACGAAAGGATAATAAAGACAAACGAAAAGTTTATATATGCCTAACCGAAAATGGATTAAAGCTTAGAAATATAGCGGCTGAAAGGTTATTCTCACTTGAAAAAAACATTAAAGACAAAATATCACCCTCAGATTTATCTTCATTTTATAAGGTTACTGACGCTATTTCTGAAATAATTGAAATAGAAAAGACAAAAATAGTATTAAAGTGAATATTCTTTATTGGTGATTAAATATTTGGCAATTTTTCTTCTTAGTAACATAGGATTTTCTTTTTCTTTTATTGCTAATAACTTAATAATCCTTTTTAAAAATGAATGTCTTTTTGGAAGACTATCTAAAATAGTAGTTGCACACTGTATTATTTTAGAATTAGCTTCATAAAACTGAAGATCGCAAATATTTTGCTTCATTTTAATCTCGTCACTGGTGTTATCTATATTCTTTAATTTTTCAACTCTTAAATAAGTAGATTCCAGTACATAAATTTCTGCCAATATATCTGCTAAATTCATAATTATTTCTTGCTCGTGCTCTAATGCTCTTGAATAAGCATCGGTAGCATATTTAGTAAGTGTGAAAAATAAATATTTAAAATTTTCTAAATATTGAGAACTTGATTTTTCTTGAATTCCTATTAAGCTTTTAAAAATCTGAAATGGAATTTTCTTAGTGAATGATTTTAAGTCAATTTCTTTGGTTTGAAATCCTCTTTTCATTAATTCGCCAAAAGAAAGCATCCTATTTATTTCATTGGTTCCTTCATAGATTCTAGTTATTCTAGCATCTCTATATCCCATTTCTACTTTAGTCTCAACACTGTAACCCATACCTCCATGAATTTGAAGAGATTCATCCACACAATAATCTAATACTTCCGAAGCATATACTTTCATTAGCGAACATTCTATGGTGTATTCTCTAAGCCCCATTAACTTAATTTCATTTGAAGGAATATTATTTTCCTTTAATTCTTTTTCTTTTAAATCTATATTTCTTCCAGTTCTATAAACTGCTGACTCTGCAGAAAATATCTTTCTAGCCATTTCACCAATCTTGAACTGCATGGCTGTGAACTCACCAATGCTTTTCCCAAATTGTTCTCTTTCAATAGAATATTTAACAGCTTTGGATAAAGCAAATTTAGATCCGCCAATGGTTGCTGCAGATAGTTTAATTCTGCCAGAATTAAGTATGTTTAGCGCTATTTTAAAACCATCGTTTCTCTTACCCAGTAGGTTTTCCATTGGAACAGGACAATTTTCAAAATATACTTGCCTGGTGGAAGATCCTTTTATACCTAGTTTTTTTTCTTCCTCACCCAAGGTTATACCACCAAAAGATTTTTCTATGATAAATGCAGAAAGTTTTTCATCGTCTTCAATTTTTGCAAAAACTATAAAAACTTCCGCAAAACCGGAATTGGTAATCCACATTTTTTGACCGTTAATCAAATAGCAATTTTTTTCTTTGTCTATAGAAGCTTTTGTTTTTCCAGAATTGGCATCTGATCCTGCAGAAGGCTCTGTTAAAGCATAAGCAGTTTTAATTTCTGCAGTGGCTATTTTGGGTAAATATTTTTCTTTCTGCTCTACAGTTCCATAATACACTATGGGCAAAGAACCAATGGAAACATGAGTGCCTATTGTTGTAGCAAAGGAAAAACCGTATGCAAAAGCTTCCATATAAAGTAAACCGGCGTTGAAACTTAAATCAGATCCACCATATTTTTCTTCAATTGCTATTCCACAAAGACCTAAATCAGCGGCTTTGTCTAGCATTTCAACAATTAGAGGAAGATCTTTTGATGCTTCTGGCTCACTTGTCTAATACATGAAGTTCTTTATCAAGAAAATCATGAATCATTTGCTTTAACATTTTTTCTTCCTCATTCCACTCTTCAGGAACAAAAACTGCTGATGATTCAGTTTTTTTGGTTATAAAATCTCCACCTTTGATGCTCATTGTGTATTATACTTTATTTTTACTTTCTAATATACAAAAACATCCAATGCGCGCATTGGATGTTTTGAAAATTTAACATTTTGATTTAATTTATGATCAACTTTACTAAATGCAAAGAAATATTTTTAGAAACACTTAAAGAAAATTTAAATTCGAGAGAAATTGAAAACATTTTTTTTGAGTTGCTTTTTTTTAAAATGAACTGGGAAAGGGTTGATTACTTATTAAACAAAAATCAAAAGCTTAATCCAAATGAAGTTTCATTTTTTGAGAATTCTTTAAATAAACTTGTTGAAAATATACCGATTCAATATATAACAGGGCAAACATTTTTTTGTGATTTACTTATTCAAGTTAATTCTAAAGTATTAATTCCAAGACCAGAGACTGAAGAATTGGTCCATTTAATTTTAAAATCTTATAAGGAAGATCATCCAAAAGAAGTATTAGATGTAGGAACCGGTTCTGGTTGTATTATTATAGCATTAAAAAAATCACTTTATAATTCTAATTGCTCGGCTTTGGACATTTCAAAAGATGCTATTTCAACTGCAAAAAGGAATGCAAAACTTAATAATGTTGACATTGATTTTATAACTAAAGACATCGTTAATTATAAAAATGAAGAAAAATCTTGGGACTTAATAGTTAGTAATCCACCGTATATACCTATTTCAAATAAAAAATATATGCATGCTAATGTTCTTGAAAATGAGCCTTCACAAGCACTCTTTGTAGAGAACGAAGACCCACTTAAATATTACAAGGTAATTTCTAATTTTGGTTACCATCATTTGAAAAAAAATGGAAAAATTTACTTCGAAATTCATGAGGATTTTGCAGATGATGTTGTAAATTTATTGTCTATAAATAAACATTTTAAATGTACTGTTCATAAAGACTTTCAAGAAAAAAACAGATTTATTGTAGCAACTAAAAATGAGTAAAATAGAAATTAATAGAATAATCGAGTTAAGAGGACTAATACACTCGTATAATACTCAATACTATATTCATAGTAATTCTGTGATTTCAGATTTTGAATTTGATCAGCTTTTAAAAGAGCTGGAGCAACTTGAATTAAAACATCCAGAAATAAACGACCCTAACTCACCGACTAAAAGAGTAGGTGGAGACATCACTAAGTCTTTTGAAACTGTTTCACATAAGTATCCAATGCTTTCACTTTCTAATAGTTATTCAAAAGATGATATTGCCGAATTTGACCAAAGAGTAAAAAAGATAATTGATGTTCCTTATTCGTATATATGCGAACTTAAGTATGATGGAGTTGCAATAAGTATAACATATAAAGACGGTAAGCTTTTAAAAGCAATTACTAGAGGCGATGGAACCCAAGGAGAAGATGTTACTAATAATGTGAGAACCATTTCCTCAATTCCACTTGTTCTTTCTGGCGATTATCCAAAGAATTTAGAAGTAAGAGGTGAAATAATGTATTCTAAATCGGCGTTTGAGGAACTAAACCAAAATAGAGAAAATGAAGGTCTTCCGCTTTTTTCAAATCCAAGAAACTCTGCCTCAGGAACACTTAAACTACAAGATTCTTCAATTGTCGCAAAAAGAAAATTAGATTGTTTTTTATATTCTGTTTTTTTTGACGATGGTAGAATTAATAAAGTTTTTGAGCAATATAAATATTTAGGAAATTTTGGATTTAAAACACCATCGATTTCCAAGCGATATGTAGAAACAGTTAAAGATGTTGATGGAATTATGAGTTTTATTAACTACTGGGAGGAAAAAAGAAATAATCTACCTTTTGAAATTGATGGAATTGTCATTAAAATTAATGAGACAGATATTCAAAAAGAAATTGGAAATACCTCTAAATCTCCTCGATGGGCCATTGCGTATAAGTATAAAGCTATTCAGGTGAGTACAGTTCTTGAAGAAATTGTTTATCAGGTGGGAAGAACAGGAGCTATTACCCCAGTTGCTAATTTAAAGCCAGTTGTGATAAGTGGAACTATTGTTAAAAGAGCTAGTGTTCACAATTCAGATCAAATAAAGAAGTTAGACTTAAGAATAAACGATGTTGTTTTTGTAGAAAAGGGAGGGGAAATAATTCCTAAAATTATTGGAGTTAATTTTTCTGAAAGATCGCCTAGTAGTATCGCCCATTCATTTATTAATAATTGTCCAGAGTGTAATTCTATTTTAGTTAGAGACGATGACCAAGCACATCATTATTGTTTAAATTCTAATTTATGTCCTCCCCAAATAAAAGGAAAATTAATTCATTTTATTGGAAGAAAGCAGCTAAATATTGATGGAATAGGACAAGAAACCATAGAGCAATTGTACAATGAAAAGCTAATTGAAAATGTAGCAGATCTATATTCTCTAAATAAAGAAGACTTACTTCCAATTGATAGAATGGCTGAAAAATCAGTAGATAATATTATTAATGGAATTCAAGCAAGTAAATCTGCACCTTTTCATAAAGTGCTTTTTGGTTTGGGCATTAGATATGTTGGTGAAACAGTTGCTAAAAAGCTAACTTCTTATTTTAAAGATATAAACCATTTACGAAACAGTTCATTTGAAGAATTATGTAATATCGATGAGGTAGGGGAAAAAATTGCAGAATCATTAGTGGAATATTTCTCATTGGATTACAATAATAAAATAATTGATGAACTTTTAGAACAAGGACTTCAAATGAAATCTGATCACTCTTCAAATTTGGTGAAATCCAATATATTAGAGAATAAAAAAATTGTTATTTCCGGTACTTTTGAGAATGTTTCTCGTGAAGAATTAAAATCTATAATTGAAACTAACGGTGGTAAAAATGTAAGTTCGGTAAGCAAGGCTACTGATATTCTAATAGCAGGGGACAATATGGGTCCATCTAAACTAGAAAAAGCGAAAGAATTTAATATTTCTATTATGAAGGAAAATGATTTTTTAAGTCTAATTAATTACAATGAAAAATCTTCAGATTCAAATCAATATGAACAAGGACAGCTTTTTTAATTTGCTTTTTTGTAAGTTTATAGTAGCATTATTGAATTATATTAAATGAAAATAACATTTTTAAATATTAAGTTTTTTTTTGGTGAAAAGTTATTACAAAAGCTACTTAAAAAAGGAAATGATAGACAGGTTAAATCTTGCAATGTTGAAGATGCAAAGTCTATGGGTATGATATGTGTTATTAAAAACGAGTCTGATTATGATTCTGTAGTGAAAATCATAAAAATGATAAAGGTTGAATTTAAAATTCCTAATATTAAAATCTTAGCCTATTATCCACTAAAAGATGATCCAGTATTTTTAAAAAGCAGGTTAGGATTAGATTTCTTTACTGTTTATGACCTAAATTACTGTGCTTTGCCAAAAAAAGTTGTTGTCAAAAATTTCATATCGGAAAGATTTGATATTCTACTTGATTTAACTGCTTTTAGATCTATTCCGTTAAGGCTAGTTTTATTCAAGTCAAATTCTCCATTTAAAATTGGAAGTTTTTCTGAAGACAGAAAACCTTTTTATGACTTAATGATTGAAACAGATCCTAAAGATTATTTTCAGTACGTTCAGCACGTAATAAGTTATTTGAAAATTTTCAATAAAAAATAATATTAGTGAACAAATCATCCATAATTTTAATTGGCATGATGGGTTCAGGAAAAACCACTGTGGGTAAGATTTTAGCTGACGAAATCAATTTTAAATTTATTGATTCTGATGATCTTATAGAAAAACAAGAAGATAAATCCATCACTGATATATTTCTTTTTAAAGGGGAAGATTACTTTAGAGAATTAGAAAAAAATCTAATCTCAAAATTTAAGCATAAACATTTTGTATTAGCAACTGGAGGAGGTTTGCCAGTTTTTAATGATAATTTTGATAAACTAATAAATATTGGAACAATAGTTTACTTAAAAACATCATTTAAAGAACTTACTAATAATAGAATTAGTAATAATTCTACTAGACCAATTTATACGGATAAAAAAGCTTTTGAAAATATTTTAAAACAAAGAGAGTACGTATATAAGAAAGCCCATTTTATAATTTCTACAGATCATAAAACTCCAAATGAAATAGTTAATGAAATAAAATCAATTATTCAATAATATTTTCCATTTTAAATAGAAATGCATAATCTAACGCTATTTCTTTTAAGTATTCAAACCTTCCACTAGATCCACCATGACCAGCTTTCATATTTGTTTTAAGAAGCAATAATTTTTCATCTGTTTTCATTTCTCTAAGTTTTGCAACCCATTTTGCGGGCTCCCAGTATTGAACTTGTGAATCATGAAGTCCTGTGGTAACTAAAAGATTTGGATAATCTATTTTTTGGATGTTGTCGTATGGAGAATAACTCATCATATAATTATAATATTCTTCATTATTTGGATTTCCCCATTCATCATACTCACCAGTTGTTAATGGAATAGATTCATCTAACATAGTTGTAACTACATCAACAAATGGAACATGAGCAATAACACCATTAAACAAATTAGGAGACATATTAATAACAGCTCCCATTAACAATCCTCCAGCACTCCCACCTGAAGCATACAAATTTTTTGATGTACAAAAATTTTCTTTTATTAAATGTTCTCCGCAATCAATAAAATCGAAAAAAGTATTTTTCTTTTTTAATAGCTTTCCATTCTCATACCATTTTCTTCCCATATCCTCACCACCTCTAACATGAGCTATAACGAAAATAAATCCTCTATTTAGCAAACTCAATCTATTAGAACTAAAAGTAGGATCGATACTATATCCGTATGATCCATAAGCGTACAAAAGAGTTGGGTTTTCACTATTTTTTTGAAGTCCTTTTTTATAAACCATTGACATAGGAATTTTTGTTCCGTCTCTTCCACTTGCCCATATTCTTTCAGATATATATTGACTTTGATCATAGCCTCCAACTATTTCTTTTACTTTAAGAACTTTATTTTCTTTAGTTAGCATATCATATTCATACATTGTTCCAGGGTTAACCATAGAATTATAAGAATATCTTAACTTAGAAGTATTCATCATTAAGTTAGAAGATGTGCCAACGACATAAGTTGGTTCATTAAAAGGAATATAATGATTCGTTTTAGTTTTAAGATTCATCACAAATAACTGGAGTAATCCACGGTCTCTTTGAGAAATAACTAAGAAATCATTAAACACATCTAAACCCTCAATTAAAACTTCTTCTTTACCACTAATAAATTCTTTCCAGTTTTCTTTATTCGTACTATCCTTTCTGCATGTTTTAATACTAAAATTATGATGATTTTGATTAGTTAATATATAGAAGAAGTCCCCATGATGGTAAATATTATACTCTAAACCTCTTTCTCTTTTTTGAAATACTTTAGGTTTTTCAAGAGGGCTAGAAGCAGGAATGAGTCTATATTCATCACTTAATGTGCTTGAAGAATTTATTACTATATAATCATTGGATTTAGTTTTATAAGCATAACAAGAGAAGGTTTCATCATCTTCCTGAAAAATTAAAACATCTTTAGATTGATCAGTGCCTAATTCATGAGCATATATTTGAAATGATCTTAAAGTAACTGGATCTTTTTTACCATAAAATAATGTTTTGTTGTCATTTGCAAACACAATAGATCCAGTGGTGTTTTCTAATGTTTCTGGAAATAATTCGCCAGTAATTAAATTCTTAATTCTTATTTGATAAATCCTTCTAGATAATGTGTCATAGCTGTAAGCCATTATTTGATTATTATCTGATATATCATAATCACCAATATTAAAAAACTCATAATCTTTTGATAGATCTTGACCATTTAGTATTACTTCATCTATATTGCTATCTTTCTTTTTTCTTAAATAAATAGGGTGTTCAAATCCTTTTTCATACTTACTCCAATAGTAATAGTCATTAAATAAATAAGGAACACTTTGATCTTCTTCTTTAATTCTAGATTTTAATTCATTAAAAAGAGTTTTCTGAAAACTCTCAGTATTTTTCATTTGAGAATCTGTATAGGAATTTTCACTATTTAAGTAATTTATTACTTCAGGGTTTTCGCGATCATTAAGCCAGTAGTAGTCATCAATTCTTTCCTGATTATGAATTGATAATAATTCAGGTTTTTTTTTACAGATTGGAGTGTTTTTTTTCATTTTTATATTCGATTGACAACTGGCAAAAGTAATTAAAACAATGAAGTAGTATATTCTCATAAAAATTTAGTATAAACTAATTGAAAAAATAGCTAATCCTATTAAAACTTTATAGACACTATTAATTCTTTCATAATGACTTTTATTTTTGGCTTTTTGCAATAATAAAATAGATGCCGATATTATAAAAAAAGCAATAATAAAATAATAGGAAAAAGGTTTGTAAATAACACTGGGTAGAAGAGATAAAATAGCAACTATAGAACTTATCATCATAAAAAAAATAATGTATTTACATTTTTTAATTCCAAAATAAATAGGAATGCTTTGTTCGCCAACTATCAAATCTCCTTTTAGAGAAATCATTTTTTTTACAATTTCTCTAGTTAAATCAATAGTGAAAATATAAGTGCTAAATATAGCAAGAGTAAAATCAATTTTTTGATTTAGTATTCCAATACCGATAAATAAGCTCACCAATAACAAAGAGGCACTTATTTCTCCAAGGAGTACTTTTTTTCTTAGTTTATGAGAATATATCCATAAACCTAAAATCAATATTAGAGAAAATAGTAAAATCTTTTTTGATATTAAAAACGCCACTAAAATTCCAATTACATTACATAACATATAAATATTGAGGCAACTTTTCTTGCTTACTAACCTGTTGAAATAAGTCTTTTCTGGTTTGTTAATCATGTCTTTTTCAAAGTCATAAAAGGCATTTATTAAATAACCTGCAATAACAATTAGATCTATAGCCAATACATATAAATGAAGACTTAGTCCTTTTTGAGTTATTAGAAATTTAAAAGAGTTTTCATAAATGAAAATTTGGATTGCATATAAGCTTACAGTAATTAGAAATATATTATACCATCTTGCAATTGAAAAAATTGCCAATATTTTAATAAGATTTGACTTAGAATTATTCGTTGATATAGAGTTAGAATCTATGGATGACATCAAGTTGGTAGCTACTAAGCTTTAATTGAGCTTCACTAAAGTCCTTTGTGAAACCTAAAATATACCCTCCGCCTCCAGAACCACAAAGCTTTAAATAATAAGAGTTTGAATCAATACCTTCTTTCCATAATTTTCTGTAAAGTTTTGGAATCATTGGCTGAAAATTCTCGTATAATACTTTAGATAGTGATTTTACATTTTTAAGTAATGATTTTCCTTCATTTTTTAAGAATGCTTCAATACTTGCATCATTGTATTTTTTAAATTTACTCTTTAGCATTTCTCTAAAACCCTCTTCTTTACATCTTTCTAGAAAATGCTGAACTAAAGGTTGGGTGTTGCCAGTTTCTCCAGTGTTTAGCAAAAAAACAGCTCCTTTTCCATTATTAGAATTTGGAATGCCTACAGTCCCTAAGTCAGTTTTTGATTTAATTAAAATAGGTAAATTTAAGTAGCATATTAATGGATCTAGTCCAGAACTTGTTCCATGATAAAAACTCTCAAGAGCACTAAAAATCACTTTAAGCTCTAATATTTTTTCGTTTAATATGTTTTTATTGGAAACAATTTTATTTTTGTTACAATACTTATCATAAGTTGCAGCAACAATTGCTCCTGAGCTTCCAATTCCAAAACCTTGAGGTATTGAAGAATCAAAATATAAATTATTTTCTAAGTCCTTTTCAAAAGATTCTAAGTCTAATGAACATGGAAGAGAATTGTTTTTTTCTAATTTTTTTAGATTAAGAAAAAAACCATTTAATTGACTATTGGATTTTCTAGACTCTTCGTTATTATCATTTGAGATAAGAAACTTTCCATTGTAATCAGAGTAGGGAATTGATAAACCCATAGAATCTTCAATTATTCCATACTCTCCAAAAAGAAGAATTTTACTGTAATACAAGGACTCTTTAAGCATAATTTGCTTTTAATATTTTAGCTCCGCTTCCAACTTCATCACAAATATAATGCTCCTTTTCACAATAAACAATTAATTCACCCTCAATAAAATCAAGAACCTTTTGTTTATAAGCCTTTGGATAAAGTAAATGTAGGTTTGCTCCAGCATCTAAAGTAAAGCTCAAAGGTATATCGGATTCTTTTCTAAAAGACCATACTTTTTCAATAGCCGAAAGTGTTCCCTCTTTCATTAATAGGAAATAAGGATTTGAAGTCATCATCATAGCATGAAGTGTAAGTGCTTCACTTTCGGATAGTGAAATAAATTTTTCTAAATCCCCATTTTTAAGAATTTCAATCATACTTTCTAAATTTTCGTAAGCTTGGAAAAAACGTTGCTTAGAAAATGGATGATTGTTCATTAAATCATGACCCGCAGTAGAGCTAACCTTTTTAGTCCCTTTGTCGATTAATAAAATAGTGTCTTGGTAGCTTTTAAAATCTTGATGAAGATCACTATGCTCAATTGCAAATTCATTATTAGAATTAGGTACTTTTTCATGAAGCCCCCAAATAGCTGCTGGACCATATAAAGACCTGCTAGCACTTCCGGATCCTAATCTACTTAAAAATGAAGCTTTTAAATATTTATCATTTTCAGAAAACCCAGTTATTTCTTGTTCTAATTCAACAATAGCTAAGGCTATGGCGCTAAATCCGGAAGCTGAAGATGCAATTCCACTACTATGAGGAAATGTGTTTTTTGTATCTATATTAATTTTATACTTACTTAAGTAGGGGCAATAATCTTTAATTCTTTTAAAAAACGAATCTATTTTAGGAATGAAAGCAATATTTTCTTTCCCCTCAATTTTAAACTCAAATGAAAAAATATCAGATTTTTCAAATGAAATAGTTGTTTTGGTGTGGCATTTACTTAAAGTAAAACTTATAGAAGGATTAGTTGGTATTTGAATTGGTTTTTTCCCCCAATATTTAACAAGGGCTATATTTGATGGACTTTGAACAGTAATATTCCCACTTTCTGGAAGAGGATTGATAGGGTTGTATTTAAGTTGACTTATCATTTATTTTAATAATTCTTATTTTTAATAAGTTCTGAAAATGAAAACACAGTATTAAATCCTTTTTCTAAAAAGTAATTCTTATTATTTTTAGTTGCTAGAATGAAATCTCCTCCCCACGCACCAAGAGATTTAATAGAGCCATTATAATCCGAAAAATATTTTTCTTTTACAGTTTTAGTTTGCATTAATTCACTAATAATTAATTCGTGTTGATCAATGAATTTTTCAAATTCAGTTATATTTTTTGACCTTATTATTTTTTTTGTAATGTTTGAAATTTCATTTACTAAATCGGGATTTTTCTTTAATTTATTATAACGCTTTATTTCTAAATTACTTTTTTGTTTTTTATTCAAATAAATAAAAATTATTTCATTTTTATAGTCAGGATTCCAGTCTATAGGATTAACAATAGGTTTATCATTGATTATTTGATAAGTCAACGAAGAATTGCACGATGCACAAGCAATATCATAGCCACTTCCGTTTGTAGTAGAAAAATGTAAATCATATGGATCTATTTCATATAAGTTACTAATATTATTAAGGAGTGTAGAGCTTGAACCCAACCCCCAATTACTAGGAAATTCTAATTCATTTATTATAGTTCCTTTTAACTTTTTTTTCGATTTTGATAGTTCAGAGCTAGCTTTTAATATTTTTTGCACCCATTTTACAATATTATTATCACTAGTTTTTTGAACTTTAAATGAACTTGCTTCAAATGAAGCTTCAAACCAAATCTCTTTATTTACATCCAAACTTATCCAATTAAGTATGTTTTTATTATGGGATTTAAAACTTAAAGACTGACCATAATTACACGGTAATGCCAATGAAATTGCACCATCTAAAACTAGATATTCTCCTGTGATTAAAAGTTTTCCATTTGAATGAATTTTTTTCAAATTTTATTACTTTTTAGTTTTCTTAATTCATTAAATACATTAATTACACTACTGTGTTCCACAACTTTGTCTTTGAAATATTCCTTAATTTGTTTTACTTCATCTTTTGTTGCCCCAACTTGATTTAAAATATTTAATAAGTGCATTTTCATATGTCCTTTTTGGATACCTGTAGTGACCAAAGAGCGCAATGCTCCAAAATTTTGTGCTAATCCAACGGCTGCAATAATTTCCATTAAATTTTTTGCATTTGGATTTCCAAGTAATTTATAAGAAAATTTAACCATGGGATGAAGTGATGTTAAACCTCCAACCGTTCCAACAGAAATTGGAAGGTCAATCCAAAATTTAAATTTTCCATTTTTAATTTCTACGCTTGTTAAGCTTTTATATTGTCCAGATCTTGAAGCATAAGTATGACCACAAGCTTCTACTGCTCTAAAATCGTTTCCTGTTGCAATAACTACAGCATCAATACCGTTGAAAATTCCTTTGTTATGGGTCGTAGCCCTGTAGGGTTCTATATTAGCTACATGAATAGCTTGCTGAAACTTTTTTGCAAATTCTTCATTGTTAATTTTAGGGTCATCTGATAAATCTTTGACATCACAATTCACTTCACATCTTACAATACATTCTGGGGTGTAATTACTAAGAATACACATTATGATAATTATTTTTTTGTCATTTTCACTTAATGCACTTTTTTCTAATTCACGTTGTAATATTTTAGAAAATTTTTCAAGTAAGCTGTTTATGAAATTTGCACCCATAGCATCGCAGGTTTCAAATTTTGCTTGTAATTGGTAATAATTTGGTTCTAAATCGGCTCTATTAATCAATTCAATATCTAGAATACCTCCACCTCTTTCATTCATGTTTTTAGTAACAGAACGAGATTCGTCAAAAAACATATGTTTTATAGAACTTATAAAATTTTTTAAAACAGCAAACTCACCATACCAAGCAAAATGAACATGTCCAATTTTTGTTGTTGAAATAACTTTTGATTTAAAACCCCCTCTTTTCATCCAAAAAGAAGCATTTTTAGATGCAGCTGCAACTACTGAACTTTCTTCAATAGCCATAGGGACACAATAAACTTTATCATTAATTAAAAAATTTGGAGCAACTCCAAAAGGAATGTAAAAATTAGAGAT
This sequence comes from Cryomorphaceae bacterium, assembly GCA_905182525.1. Lineage (GTDB taxonomy): Bacteria > Bacteroidota > Bacteroidia > Flavobacteriales_D > Parvicellaceae > MED-G20. The sequence goes on from CAJJBV010000004.1 coordinate 218,857, forward strand.
TGTGTTTTCAATAAACTCATCATGAATTTTTTGAACTTTTGCATCTTCATGCCAATAGCTTTTAAGTAGATCTACATATTTCTCTTCACCATTCAAATATTCCTTAGCAATCCATTCAATTTTAGATTCCTTAGATAGTTTTGAAAATCCTTTGATGACTTTATTATTCTGCATTAGTAATAATTTCCGCAAATATAAACTAAACAATAGCTTATTAAAATGTCTAATTTAATTTGATTAAAATTAAACAAAATGTAAAAAAAAGCCTGCTATTTGAATTTAACTTAATTAAATGATGATAAATTAATTTAAATATTGTTTTTTTAGGTAAAATAATTTAAGATGAGTAAAAAAATAAATATTGGAGCATTTTCCACACTGATTTCGATTTTTTTCTTTTGGGGATTTGTAGCAGCAAGTAACGATATATTGATTCCAGTTTTTAAAAAGGCTTTGGACCTAAGTCAATTTGAATCTCAGTTGATTTCCTTAGCTTTTTATATTGCCTATACCGTAGGTTCATTAATGTATTTTGGGATTTCTTCAATATTAAAAAGAGATATTTTAAATGTAATTGGTTACAGAAATGGCCTTTCATTAGGGCTAATTATTTCTGCTCTTGGAACACTTCTTTTTGTTCCCGCATCAAATAATGAATCATTTCCTTTGTTAATATCTGGACTTTTTATTGTTGGATTGGGATTTTCTTTGCAGCAAATTGCTGCCAATCCATTAGCAATTCAAATGGGAGATCCTTCTAAGGGGAATATGCGTTTAAGTTTAGCAGGAGGTATTAATAATGTTGGAACTACAATTGGACCTGTAATAGTATCGTTTGCAATTTTTGGTGGTTTATCTTCGGGACAAACAGAATTAAATTTACAAGCAGTTCAAACACCTTATCTTTTTCTTGGAGCTGCATTTGTAATAGCAGCTGTTTTCTTTAAGTTTTCATCTGTTCCAGATCGTCTAAACGAGAAAACAGAAAGTAATAGCGGAAATATTCTTGCAACATTAAAATATCCTCAAGTAGTTTTAGGAATGATCGCTATTTTTCTTTACGTAGGAGTTGAGGTCTCCACTGCGAGTAATCTTCCTGAATTTATGAAACAAGAACTAGGAACTGCAGAAAGCGGAGTAGCGCCTTTTGTATCATTGTTTTGGGCAAGTCTTATGATTGGTAGATGGACTTCTGCTGCAGGTGCTTTTAATATTTCAAGTAAATTAAAATCTCTATTAGGTTTTACTCTTCCATTCGTAGCATTTGGAATCTTTCTTTTTGTTAACTGGATAGCTGGTAATGAAATGCAACAATTTTTTCCTTATATAGGTTTAGTTGTATTATTAATTATTGCTGATAAGCTAAGTAAAGGTAATCCGGTGAATCAGATAATGATTTATTCTGCTGTTGGAGCTCTTGCTATGATTATTGGAATTTTTTCTAGCGGAATAATAAGTGTCTTTGCTTTCATTTCTGTTGGTTTATTTTGTAGCACTCTTTGGCCTTGTATTTTCACTCTTGGAATTGCTGGTTTAAAAGACAAAACAAATACGGCTTCAAGTTTATTAATTATGATGATTATGGGTGGAGGATTTATTTCTACTCTTCAAGGAGCATTAGCAAATAACAATTTGTTGGGAATTCAACATTCTTATTGGGTTGGTGTTGCTTGTTTTGCATACCTATTTTTCTTTGCATTTACTGTAAATAAAAAATTAAAAAATCAAGGTGTTAATTTATCTTCCTCTAGTGATGAAATAGCTCACTAGTTAACTTAATTTCTTTTACAAGTATTAATAAATGAGGAGTTTACAAATTTTAATTTTTGGTTTTATTATTGCTAGTTGTAGTTCTAAAAATTCTGACAATGCCAAGCATGTAAATCCTTTTATTGGCACTGGCGCACATGGACATACTTTCCCTGGCGCTACTTCTTCTTTTGGAATGGTTCAGCTTAGTCCCGATACTAGAATTGAAGGTTGGGATGGATGTTCTGGATACCATTATTCTGATTCTATAATTTATGGGTTTAGCCATACTCACTTAAGTGGTACAGGTATTGGAGATTACTGTGATTTGCTTCTAATGCCAACAATGGGAGATGTTTGTTTTAACAATGGATATTTAAATTCTAAAGAAAATAATTATAGTTCAATTTTTAAAAAAGAAAATGAATTTGCTTCTGCTGGGTTTTATCAAGTACTATTAGATAAATATGATATTGATTGTAAGTTAACTACTACCAAAAGAGTAGGTCTTCACGAATACACATTTAAAGATAAAAATCTAATTCCTAGTATGGTTTTAGATTTAGAACATAGAGATATTCTGTTAGATTGGAGTATTAACGTAGTAAATTCAAAAGAAATTGAAGGTAAAAGAATCTCTAAGTCTTGGGCTGACGAGCAGCATTTTTATTTTCATATGGAAGTTTCAGATGATTTTGAATTTACTTTTAATAAAGAAAAAAAACCGACAAAAATATTTTTAAGTTTTAAAAACCTAAAGAATAATAAACTTATGGTTAAGGTTGGAATATCAACAGTTAGCTCTGAAAATGCTAATGTAAATTTAAAATCAGAAGCTCCTAGTTGGGATTTCGAAGAGTATATAAAGAAATCTAAAGAGGATTGGAATAGCTCATTATCAAAAATTGATATTTCATCTAAAAATGATTCCCTTAAAGAAATATTTTATACATCCCTTTATCATACTATGATTGCCCCTAACTTAATCAGTGATGTAAATGGAGATTTCTTAGGGACAGATTTGAAAATTCATAATGACTCCATAGCTAACTACACTGTTTTTTCTCTATGGGATACCTTTAGATCTACGCACCCGCTTTATAATTTAATTGAAAGAAAAAAAACATCATCTTTTCTAAATACTTTTCTAAATCAATATAATTATGGTGGACAACTTCCTATTTGGGAACTTAGTGCAAATTATACTGGTTGTATGATAGGTTACCATGTAGTATCCGTTATTTTAGATGCTTATGTGAAATCTATTGATTTTAAAAATTATGATGAATTGTATACTGCCATGAAGCATATTTCTAATAGAAATAAATTAGGAATTACAGAGTTTAAGTCAAAAGGTTATATTTCCTCTTTTGAAGAACCTGAATCTGTTTCAAAAACGCTAGAATATTCTTACAATGACTGGTGCATTTATAAAATGGCACAAATATTTAATGATTCAATTGCTATGGGTTCTTATTTAGAAAGATCACAATCCTACAAAAATTTATTTAATTCAAATTCTGGATTAATGCAACCAAAAACGAATGGCAATTGGAAAACTGGGTTTATTCCCTCGGAAGTAAATTATAATTATACTGAAGCCAATTCCTGGCAATATAGTTTCTTCGTTCCCCATGACATAGAAGGATTGGTTAAAATTCATGGAGGAAAGAAAAATTTTGAAAATAAATTAAATGAATTGTTTACCGTTAATTCTGATTTGGCTGGCAGGCAACAAGCAGATATAACAGGTTTAATTGGCCAATATGCTCATGGAAATGAACCAAGTCATCACATGTCATATTTATACAATATGACTGGTAATTCATCACAATCTCAAGTGATGGTAAATAAAATTTTAAATGAAATGTATTCTGCTCAACCAGGTGGAGTAGTGGGTAATGAAGATTGTGGTCAAATGTCAGCTTGGTATGTTTTAAGTTCAATAGGGCTTTTTGATGTAAACCCAGGAGATCCATATTATATAATTAACACACCATTATTTGATGAAGTAACTCTAAATTTAGAAAATGAAAATAAGTTTAAGATTAAATGTAATGGCGGAAACGATGAGTCTTTTATTTATATAAAATCTGTTAAGCTAAACGGTAAAGACCTAAATAGAAATTATCTCCATATTGATGAAATATTACTTGGTGGAACTTTGACCATTGAAAAGTCAAACGAACCTAGTAAATGGGCTTCTTTAAATTTTTATAAAACAGAAATTAGTAGTGATTATACCATATTGGTGATTCCAAGGATTATTTCAAATTCCAATACTTTTAAAGATTCAATAGAAATTAAAATTGAGGCTCAAGATGCACAAGAAATTTTTTATAAAAAGTCAAATGATTCTGTTTATAGTATTTACCAGTCTCCTTTTTACTTATTCAATACAGATACTATTTTTTGTTATTCTAAATCAAATGATAAGAAAAGTAAAATTGAGTCAGCCTATTTTCTAAAATTTAATAATAACAAAACCATCAAATTAAAAACTATGTACAGTAACCAGTACGATGCTGGAGGAAAAAATGCTTTAGTAGACGGGTTAAGAGGTCCAAACAATTATTTAACTGGCAGATGGCAGGGTTTTCAGGCCAAAAATTTTGAGTCTATTGTTGACTTGGGAACAATAGAAAATATAAATTATTTAAATATTGGAGCTATTCAAGATGTTCGTTCTTGGATATGGTTGCCTAAAAAAGTAGACTTTTCTAGCTCTCTTGATGGTAAAAATTTCAACGCTATTTCAAGTGTAAATCATTCTATTTCTGACAATACTTCAGAGTCAGTCGTAAACCAGTTTGGACTTGAGTTGAAAAAACCAATTAAAGCAAGATACATTAAGGTTAATGCTGAGAATTATGGTCTTTGTCCTGAATGGCACCTTGGAAAAGGTGGAAAGAGTTGGCTGTTTTTCGACGAAATAACTATTCGATAATTAATATAATTTTAATCCATTTTTTATAGATATTATTTTTTCAACTTCAATTTTATTATTCTTGTCAATACTAAAATGGATTCCATCCAATCCAAGATTTAAAAACTTATGATAGTTTAACCCAGATATTCCACCACCAGCTAATATTTTTATTTTTCTATTTTTAATTTTTGAGAGCATTTTCAAATTTTGTAAACCAAGCTCCGCATTTTTTTCTTTCCCAGAAGTAAGAACCCACTCAAATCCGATCTCAGATAATTCTATTAAACTCTGGTTTATATTTTTACATTCATCAAAAGCTTTGTGAAATGTACATTTCAAGTCCAAGTCTTTAGCCAATTTCACTAACTCTTCATTTTTTTTTAAATCAATTTTATCATTTTGTAATATTCCAAAAACAACTCCGTGAGCTTGGTTGTTTTTAGCTATTTTTATAGACTGCATCATTAATTCAAGTTCATTTTTAGTATACTCAAATCCATTATTATGTGGTCTTATCATTACATAACTTTCGCCATTAAAAACATCATTGGCAATTGATTGAAACTCTTCTGTTGGTGTTAACCCTTCTAAATGTAAATCTTTACATATTTCAATACGTTGAATTCCATATTTTTGAGCTGCTTTTAATCCGCTTATAGTTGATACACATGCTTCTAAAATCATTCTACAATAATTTCATCAATAAATAGCCAGCTTCCTGAACCTGCGGCTTCATGCCAAGAGGGTAGTTTTTTAATATTTTTTGCAAATATTTTTAAATATCTTACTTCTAGTTCCAAATTTTTAAAACTTGCTTTTTTTATAAACTTCCCTCTTTTTTTTGTATTTCCAAAAGATTTAATTTTCTCACTTTTCTCCCAATTTATAGAATCTTTCGAAGACATTATTGATATATATTTTGGAAGAACTATCCATGAGTTAATATATTGATAAAAATTCATTGATATATTATTAACTTTAATGATTGAGTCTAAATCAATTATCACATTAATATCTGACCCAGAAAAACCTTGCCATAAACCATCTTTAAAGTCTAAACTACCCAGCTCTCCATTTGTCAAGCTAGATTTCCCCTCACTAGGATAGCTTTCACTATACAGTTTATCATATTTTATTTTTTTATTAAGGGCTAAATGAATGGCAAATTTTTTAATTTCTATATCTCCATATTTGTTGCCGTCTTTAAATGCTTGGACAGTTAAATCTCCAGATTTTTTAATTTCTAGGGTTTGTTTCTCTTGTAGTTTTTTGAAGATTCCATCACCCCAATGATATGAGAAATTTAAATTCTTAACTTTTGAATTAATGACTACTTTATTTTTAAAATCTTCATTTTTTAATTTAATATTTACTGGGTTAGCTTCAATTCCATAATTTACTTTTAATTTATTAAGAATGTTGTAGTGGTCCTGAACTCTATTTTGAAAACCTTTATAATCTTTTTCATTCTTAGACCATAGAACTTCACTGATTGCCAGTAGCCGAGGAAAAGCTTTTCTATCTAATTCTTTTTCGTTTGGTATTCTTTCTGACCATAAATTACATTCTCCACCAATAATTAGTTTTTTTTCTGAGGGATTTAATCCTTTTGGAATTGGGTTGAAGCTATAAACTTTCTCAAGGTCAATTGATTTAATTTCATAATCAAAATAACAATGTGAAGTAGGGGACATAATTACTTTTTTACCTTCCTTGACTGCTTTAATTCCTCCAGTAAATCCTCTCCACGATTGTATAGTTACATCACCTTTTATGGAACTTTCATTTATTTCATCCCAACCAATTATTTTTTTGTTTTTCCTTTCTAAAATTCTAGCTACTCTTTCTATAAAGTAATTTTGTAGTTCGTGTTCATTTTTTAATCCTTCATCTTTAATTCTTTTTTGACATTTTTCACAATTTTCCCATCTAAATTTTGGTGCTTCATCTCCACCTATATGAATTCTATCACTTGGAAAAATTTCTGTTATTTCCTGAAAAATATTTTCAAGAAAAGTAAAAACAGAATCATTTCCTGCACAGTAAATATCTTTAAAAACTCCCCAAGAGTTAGAAACATTTATTATTTCATCTTTGCAAGACAGGTATGGATAGGAAGCTATTGCAGCTTGAGAATGACCAGGAAGTTCTATTTCTGGAATTACCTCAATGTATCTATCACTAGCATATTTTACTATCTCTTTTATCTCTTTTTTTGTATAATAACCACCATATTTTTTTAATGAGTCTTTTCTCCAGGAACCAATAGAATTTAACTTAGGATATTTACCACTTTCTATTCTCCAACCTTGGTCTTCGGTTAGATGCCAATGAAGAACATTCATTTTATAAATAGATAATAAGTCTAGGTATTTTTTAATTGTCTTAACAGAAAAGAAGTGCCTGCAGCAGTCCATTAAGAAACCTCTATGTTGGAATGTGTTTTTATCTTTAATTTCAATACACGGTAGAGTTAATTGTTGATCTACATTGTTATTATTTAAGGTAATTAATTGAAATAATGTTTGTAAACCATAAAAAACCCCCTTTTTACTGCCTTTAATTTTTATACTATCATCACTTATCTTTAGTTCGTAATAAGAAGACTCTACGTCTAACTGATCTTCTAAAGTTATTTTAAAATTGTTTGAAGTATTCTTATTAGAAAACAGATTGGTTTCAGGATAATACTCACGTATTTGATTTTTAAATAATTCTATTTCTTTAATAGAACCTTCTTTAATTGATAAATGCTTTGATTTGAAAAAACCACTATTTTTTTTTACTTTCCATGGCCTTGGAATAATGGAGATATTACCTACAAATTTTTCAGAAATAGAAGGTGAATTACAACTTATTAAAAATAGAATTAAAAGACTTATTGTTATTCTAAGGTTACCAGTCAAGATCGTATTTGCTGTCAATAAGTTTAGATTCTTGAGCATCTTGATAGGCATAATTAAAACCTGAATATAAGCTATAAGATCCGATTTCACCATTTTTATTCATTGCAATAAATCCAACTTGCAAGTCTTTTAAGTCTTTGTTTGAATTTTTTATTCTTTGTACAGCTATTTTACATGCCTCTTGTGGACTTGAACCATTTCTCATTAATTCTACAATAGCATGAGATCCACAAATTTTAATTATTGCTTCGCCCATTCCTGTTGCACAAGCAGCACCAACGTCATTGTCTAAATAAACTCCTGAACCAATAATTGGAGAATCGCCCACTCTTCCTGCTAATTTATATGCCCATCCACTAGTAGTACATCCAGTTGATAAATTTCCAAGCTGATCAATGGCAATCATTGCAATAGTATCATGATTTTCATGATTTATTGCTGGAAGAACATTTTTATTTTCCTTTTTCCATTCTTCCCACTTTATTCTAGAGCTTTCAGTTAATAAATTTTTGTGCTTAAAGTTTTTAGAAATAGCAAAATCATAGGCTCCTTTACCGCTTAGCATTACGTGTGGAGTGTCTTCCATCACTTTTCTAGCTACAGAAATTGGATTTTCAATATTAGAAATATAGCTAACTGATCCACAATTGAAATTGTGATCCATAATACAAGCATCTAGAGTAACATTTCCATTTGCATCAGGCAACCCACCTAGTCCTACGCTTGTATTTTCAGAATCAGATTCTGTTACGTTTAGCCCTTTTTCAATAGCATCTATTGCAGGACCATTATTTTTTAATATTTCAATTGCTGTTTTATTAGCTTCTATTCCAGAATTCCAGGTGGAAATAACTTTGATTTTATCAATTCCCAGTGGTGGAGGTAATATTTCATTTTTTAAAGAGGTTTCATTTGGATTACAACCATCAATAATTAGAGCTGTAGTTCCTAAGGTTCCTATTTTAACAAAATCTCTTCTTTTCATTAGATGAATTTAGTTTTTTTAATTTTTTGAAAAAAAATAAAAAATAAAATACGTAGTTATTAGGTGCTGATTATGTTAATGAATTATTTGTTTCATTTGGGAAAATGACAGATGGCTCAAAACTTTTAGCCATTTCAAAATCCATAGTTGCATAGGATATTATAATAACAATATCACCTTTTGCAACTTTTCTTGCAGCTGGTCCATTTAGTGTTATTTCTCCACTTGCTCTTTTACCTGGAATGACATAGGTTTCTATTCGTTCTCCGTTATTGATATTCACTACCTGTACTTTTTCCCCAGCTATAATATTAGAGGCTTCCATTAGATTTCTATCTATTGTAATACTTCCAATATAGTTTAAGTCGGCACCTGTAACTTTAACTCTATGAATTTTAGATTTAAGAATTTGAATATGCATGCTGCAAATATAAAATTTTATGATTCCGTTTTTTTAATTTTAGTTAAAAATTGTAGTCTTTATATTCTTTACTAAATTCTTCTTTTTTAATTTCTTTATTCAAACCTAATTTAGTGTAAATATATTTTTCGTAAAGTCCTTTTCATCATATATCATTTGATATATTGGAAAGTAATTTTCTAAGTTTATATATAGAATAGATGTTTTAGAATAATGATTAGTAATTATAATTTTTTGATTTTCGTAAAGACTTTTTTTAATATCTATTTCTGGGTTTAACTCTTTAATTTTTGCAATATTGATTAATTTTTCTTGACAAATTTGGTTTATTGTTTCGCCAACTTTTGCATAATAAGAGATTTTTTTATAGTCATCATATTCAATTCTCAGTTTATAACATTTTTTATTATCCCAGTTAAATATACCCTCATAATGAATCATTTTCAAAAAGAGATCTTCGTGTTTTTCCATGTAAAATTTGAATGTTTTAGACATTTGGTTAAATCCTGCTTCTGTAATATAGTGATGTCCTCCAGCAAGTAAAATACTATTTTCAGGGCTAATTGATAAATTTATGTAAGGAAATGTATTTGGGTTTACTAATGCCTTGCCATCATTTTCTCCATCAACATACAGTACTTCTGCTCCTTTCCTTGGTTTTTCATTTTTTATATAAATTTTATAAGGACTATTGATAAGTTTTGCATAAAACTTCCCTTCAATAAATTCATTATTTTCATTTCTTTCACTTCTGTACATTTCAAATTCTAATTGATTATGAGCGTCAATGGAATCTATTACTCTGCTTATTATTTCTCTTTTTAATAATTCATTTTGTGACAATACTGGAGAAATAATAAAAATAGATACTATTAATATTATAATATTATATAATTTATATCTCATGTATAAAATAGCTACTGTTAAATCTTACTTGCTTCCCATATACTCCGTTAATTGCTCTTTTACCAGCGCTAATAACCATAGAGATTTCTGCGGGATTTCGCAGCCCCAACAGTTTTTTAATTCTTTTTGAATCTATTCCTTCCATTGGACAGCTGTCGTAGCCATATGCTCTTAATGATAACATTAAGTTTTCACAAGCTAATGCTGTTGACTTATGTGCCCATATTGCCATTCCTCTTTTGTTATATGGTTCCCTAGGAGTTGGCTTTTTAATTCCTCTTAGTTCCATTGCCAGTTTTTTTATATAACCTCTTATAGAAAACAAACCTTGATTATATGCTAAGGGAACTATTACACCGTAATATTTTTTTATTGATTTTGGTGCTTTTTCTCCCATTTCATCTATTAGTTTTAGCATTCGTTTTTGATTTACCTTCCAATAGTCTGGTCTAGCAACTGCTACCACTAACTCTTGTGCTGTTGATGCAGCTGGCTGACCTAAGCAGTAAGAAATAATTTTTTTTTTATTTTCTTTACTTTTTACCCAGAAGAATTCCCATGGTTGCAGGTTAGATGAGTTTGGCGCCAGTAAAGCCAATTCCAGGCATTCTTTCATGTGCTTTTCTATTACTGGTTCTTGATTGTAGTTTCTTACACTTCTTCGGCTTTTAATTGTTTTTATAAAATCTTCTTTTTTAATTTTTTCTGCTTTTTCTATATAGCTATTTCTAGATTCAAAGAGTTCATTTAAGATTGGTTTTTTTTCAGTAGCCATTGCATATTTTTTTCAATTTACTAATTCCAAATTTAATTTTTTGTCAATTAGAACTTAAATACTTTATGTTCTTCTTTTATATATTGATAAATAATTAAATTAGTTACAAATATTATTTATGGATATTATTATTGTCATTACCCTCGTTTTAATTTTAGCAGCTGTTGTATTTCTAATTACTAGAAAAACAGTTGACAATAGCCCCTTGCAAGATGCTCTAGAAGAAGAAAGAAATAAGATTTCTGACTTAGAAAAAAAGGTAGCTGCAAAAGAAGTAGAAATAAATATACACCAACAAAGTATTGAAATCGCAAATACTAAACTAACTTCCTTTGAGCAAATTAAGATAGAAAAAACTCAATTTCAGGAAAGATTAAAACTTATTGAAATTGAAAGAAATAATCTTAAAAATGAAAACACCAAATTAATTCAAGAGGAAGAAAACAGGAATACAACTCTTAGAAAATCTATTGAATCTACTAACACCTTACAAGAAAGTTTAGAAAATGAAAAACAAAGAGTCAATGACGATAGAGTGAAAGAAGCTCAACAAGAGTTAGAGAATCTAAAACAAACCTGGAGAGATCACGAAAAAGATGTAGAAAATCATTTACAATTAATATGTCATAATCATGTAATTAAGTACATAAGTCAAGAAGACTTTCCCCACGCACGAAATAAGCCTGATAATTCTATTGAAATAATGGATCAACTAATTGTTTTTGATGCAAAAAGCCCTGCAAATGATGACTTAAATAATTTCCCGAAGTACATAAAGTTACAAACTGAAAATTTAAATAAATATGCAAAGCATGAAGACGTGAAAAAAGATTTATTTCTTGTAATTCCATCAAATACCTTACACGTTATTAAACAATTCACTTACAATATTGGAGACTACAATGTTTATATTATAACTAAAGATTCGTTAGAACCTATTATTTTAAGTTTGAAGAAAATAGAAGAATATGAATTTGCAGATAAATTAAGCCCAGAAGAAAGAGATAATGTTTGTAGAATTATCGGAAAATTTGCACATACTACTAAAAGAAGAATCCAGATTGATCAATTTTTTGCCGAAGAGTTTTTAGATACTTTACAAAAAGCGAAGCAATTGCCTAAAGAAATTTTAGAAAGTGTTATTGAATTTGAAAATGCTGAAAAACTAAACCCGCCCATGGAGAAGCGGAAAAAACAAATCATAACCAACGATTTAAGAGAAAAGTCCATTCAGATAAAAAAAGAAATTCAAATAAGAGATATTCCAGAGATTCAAGCAAATATTAAGTTTGTTGAAAATCAAAATAATGACCAATAAAAAGTAAAATCATATTTGTTAAAAAATATTGATCAATTAATTTATTTCTTTTAAAATAAAAAAAGAAATTCACCACTTGTTAATAAAACATTCCTTTGAAAAAATTAAAACGTGTACATACAGGTAAAGAACTAAGTTTCTATTCTATGGAAGAGAAGACTCTAGATATTCCTTTTTATCAATCTAATGTTTCTGCTGGTTTCCCATCTCCAGCAGAAGATTTTATGGAACTAGATTTAAATTTACAAGAATATTTAGTGCAGCATCCTTCAGCCACTTTTTGTGTTAAGGTGACAGGTGATTCTATGCAAAATGCAGGTATTTTCAGCGGCGATGTAATGGTAGTAGACCGAGCTCTAGAGCCCAAGAATAAGACCATAGTTTTGGCGGTACTAGATGGAGAATTTACTGTTAAGAGAATTCATAAAAAAGGAGATTTATTATTTCTAAATCCAGAGAATGATAATTTTAAACCTATTGAAATTACTCAGGAAATGAACTTTAAAGTTTGGGGAGTAGTAACTCATATTATACACAAAGTATGATAGCTTTAGTTGATTGTAATAATTTTTACGCTTCTTGTGAACGGGTTTTTCAGCCGAAACTGGAAAACAAGCCGATTGTTGTTCTATCTAATAATGATGGATGTGTTATTGCCCGAAGTAACGAGGCTAAGTCTTTAGGTATAAAAATGGGAGCTCCAGCTTTTAAAATGAAGTCTATTTTTGACCACCATAACGTTCACGTGTTCTCTTCTAATTTTGCTTTGTACGGTGACCTTTCTAACAGAGTTATGCAAATATTATCTAATGAAGCTCCAGGAATTGAAATATATTCTATAGATGAAGCTTTTCTAGACGTAAAAGGAATTACTAAACCTTTTAAATTCTCTACCGAGTTAAGAAAAAAAGTAGGGCAGTGGACTGGAATTCCAGTTTCAATAGGAATTGCACCTACCAAGACTTTGGCTAAAGTAGCAAATCACATAGCTAAGAAACACAGTAAAGAAGGGGTTTTCTTCATGAAAAAACCAAGTACAATAAACCAAGTTCTTAAGAATTTCAGTGTTAATGAACTATGGGGAATAGGTAGAAAGTATTCTGAATTTTTATCTCAAAGAGGTTATCAAACTGCTTACGATTTAGTTAATGCGAATGAATCTTGGATTAAAAATAACATGACTATTCATGGCCTTAGAATGATTAAAGAATTAAAAGGAATTTCTTGCCTGCCACTGGAATACGAAACCCAAAGAAAAAAAAACATCTGTACTTCAAGATCATTCGGGATGGATGTGAAAAAACATTCTGAATTAGAAGAAGCGGTAGCTTCTTACGCATCAACATGCGCTATGAAATTAAGAAAAGAAAAAAGTCTTACTTCTTCCATTTTAGTTTTTATTAAAACAAACTCTTTTAAGGATTTAAATAGTCAGTACAATGCTTGTCAGAAAGTTATTTTAGATGTTCCTAGCAACGATAGTATGGAAATTACTAAACAAGCTTTAATAGCTTTAGAAAGAATTTATAAAGAAGGATTCAGCTATAAAAAAGCAGGAGTTATTGTAGGAGATATTATTTCTGAAGAATCTAGGCAGTTGAGTTTATTTAGTAATCAAGATATTCTTAAAACTAAGAATATAATGAGCGCTATGGATCACGTCAATGAAAAAATGGGGAGGAATAAGGTTAGATTAGCCGCTCAAGGTTTTGATAGGAAATGGAGGTTGAAACAAGAAAAATTATCATCTTGTTATACTACAAGGTTTGGAGATATTTTAGAAGTTAATATTTGAAAATAGATCTTAATTATTTTTTTATTTTGAAATAGATTAAACCAGCATCTAGTTAATTAGTTAATAATCAGAGTCAATCGAGGCTATGAATTCTATTGTTGAAAAACTTTTTAAAAACTTCTGAAATTAAATTGTTTGAAGTTAAAAGTTTCTAATTATTTTAGAATTAAATATTATAAAATGGAAGTGTCATCTAACATAAATACAGAAATAGAATCATTAAAAACTAAATTAACTGGAAATATGATGGAGGATATGGAGATAAGGGATCAAATCCATAATTTAGAAATGAAACTAAAAGGAGTTAAACCAGAAGATTCTCATTTTGATTGTATAGGTTGTGGATCTTAAAAAGAATTTTATATGTAGCATTATTTAAAATGCTGCTACTTGTTTTGCAGATTAAAATCATTTTGGGTTAGAAAAAAATCTACTTTTGTTTCGCTAATTTTTTTGCCATTTTGGATACAGACTTTTCAATTTTTGATTCCATATCAATAAGTAATTTTTCTGAAGCTTCATAAACCATAGGTTTTAATTTCTTTGGATCTACAACAATTCCTCCAACTCCCATCACTCCACTATTTGAAGTAGCGCGTTCTTTGAGCTTAAATATTCTCTTACCAAATTTATTAAACATTTTAATGTTGCAGTAAGCATATACTTTTTTGCTAGAAAGTCCCATTGCGCCAGCAGCATCATATAAATTATAATTAATGTAAGCAATCATTACAGCATCAACATCTGGAAAAATTTCAAAACATTTTTCAATTGCCTTTTTATCATTTACAATACCAAAAGCTGCTATATTTTTATAACCTTCAGCAGAAACATATGGATTCAATAAATGATGAGATTCTTTTTCATCATCAGTAATCATTAATGTTGATTTTATCATTTTATAATCTGGATTGCTTACAACATCATTTTTATTCATAAATGGAAAACTAAAAATAGGAATCATTTTTTCATCAATAATTTTTTCAAATTTTACTACCGTTCCAGAAATATCAAAAGAAGAATCTTTTAATAAAGCTTCAAAAAGCAAGGTATTCATTGGGTCATCTGATAGGTTCTTGTTACCAAATATAGAAATTATGGCAGCTTTGTTAATTTGAGCATTTACATTTAATATTGAAAAAAAAGCAATTGCAACTATTGATATAATATTTTTCTTTTTTAAGCTAATTTTTGATTTCATGACTGTATTTTTAAGAAAAAGGTATATAAATTAAAATAATTATTTTTTTTAAAGTTGCAAATTTATAACTAGGAAACCATAAAAAGTACCACCTAATTATTAATTAATCTACCATGTAATAGCTTAAAATTATAAGTTAATTATGTTTTATATTGGTTAATTTCCAATACAAAAAGTAATTACCTTTGATTATCAATAAGTTATAATTTAAAGGTACAAATAAGGTACAAATCGGTACTGAAAACCCTTTGCTTTCTTAACTAAGTCAACTTTTTCTTACTTTAATGGTTTAAAACTTACAAAATGAAGAAACTTATAGTTTTTATGTTCTCAATAGTGTTACTGGGAAGTTGTCAAAAAGATATTGAAGGATGTACTGACCCATTAGCGGTTAATTATAATGCCTCAGCTAATACAGCAAATGGTTCTTGTAGGTATACTCCAATAATTGGTGATAGTTACCAAGGTGGTATTGTATTTTACTTGGATAGTAATGGTGGAGGTTTAATCGCAGCACCTATAGACCAATTTTTAGGTGCTCAATGGGGTTGTTATGGAACTACTATTTCTGGAGCAGATGGAAGTGCAATAGGAATAGGAGTTCAAAATACTATAGATATTGAAGTAGGATGTACAGCAGCTGGTACAGCTGCGGATATTTGTGCAAACTTAACACTTGGAGGATATAGTGATTGGTTCTTGCCTTCAAAAGATGAATTGAACTTGATGTGGATAAATTTGGCTGATACTGACGGCAATGGAAGTAGTACTGGAGTCACAGATCCAAATAATATTGGTGGTTTTGCTAATAGCGGCTATTGGAGTTCTACAGAGTACGATAACGACTATGCGTGGATTCAGTATTTCAGCTATGGTGGCCAGGGCAGCCCCTATAAGAGTGGCAGCGCCAGTGTTCGCGCTATTCGGGCTTTTTAACCTCCCTTTGCTTTCTTAACTAAGCCAACTTTTTCTTACTTTATGTTTTAAAACTTACAAAATGAAGCAATTTCTTTTAAAAAATAGGATGGGTATTTTTTGGGTAGGATTTGCAGTTACTTTTTTAGATGACGCAATTGGTACTAAACACGTTTTTGCTGTTTTAGGCGGAATTTTAATGTTGTTTTCATTTTATTTAAGGTATTTGAAATCTAAACAGAACTAACCTCCCTTCGCTTTATTAACTCAATTCACCTAATAACACCTAATAACAACTAATAACACCTATTATCTTTTGAATAGGATATGTTTTTTTCTTAACTTGATGTTTTAAAACTTACAAAATGAAGAATTTATTATTTACGATTTGTCTTATTATTACCGCTGGATTATATGCACAAACAACCCATACAATTAATACTGGTGGTTTTTACTATAATCCAAGTTCATTATCAATCAATGTTGGTGATTCTGTAATTTGGATTAATGATGGCGGAAATCACGATGTAAATGGAGATATTAGTTCTCTAACTAGTCAACCCTACAATAATCCTGTAACGTTTGATTCACCTGCAACAAATATTGTAGGAGCTATTATTTTTGGATATAAATTTACTGTTTCAGGAACTTATAACTACGATTGTTCTGTATATGGCCACGCATCACAAGGAATGGTTGGGGTTATCATTGTTGATACTATTTTATCAATTAAACAAAAAACAAATTTTATAAATATTTACCCAAACCCAACAAATGAAAATATTACAATTAGTATAGATAATTTCAATGGAAATATCCAAACTGAGGTTTACGATTTAATTGGAAATAAGCTTCAATCCACCAATGAAACTACCATTAGTTTACAAGATTGTGCCAATGGTATTTATCTTCTAAAAGTTAGTTATGGTGATAGAGTTCAGGAAGTGAAAGTAATTAAGGAGTAAACAATTACTTAATCAATTCTTTAAGATACTTTTCCTGTTTTAAGCCCTCTTTATTAATAATTAATACGTTTATCTATTGGTTGTATGACATTTGAAAAACAAAAATCAATGAAAAAAGATAGACGACAATTTCTAAAAAACACTTCTTTGGCAGCATTGGCTACTGTAACTTTGCCTAGTACATTGAGGGCTGAATTAAATTCAGAAATTGCTAGCGAAACTCTGGCAAATTGCAATCCAACAACCCTAGATTATTATGGACAAGGGCCTTTTTATTCGGCTAATTCACCTTTAATTATAAATAATCAACTTGCTGTAGGAAATGAACCTGGAACTAGGTTTATTATAAGTGGACGGGTCCATAACCTTGATTGCACAGAATATATTGCAGGAGCTATTATTGACATTTGGCATGCAGATGATGCTGGTCAATACGATAACACAGGATTCAATCTCAGAGGCAAAACAACTAGCAACAGTCAAGGGTTTTATTTGTTCGAGTCAATATATCCTGGGAAATATTTAAATGGAAGTTCGTATCGACCAGCTCATATTCATTTTAAAATAACCCCACCGAGTTACCCAGTTTTAACTACACAACTTTATTTTCAAGGTGATTCAGATAACTCGACTGACGCTGCAGCATCTATATCAAGTGGTACATATGATGCAACCCATCGAATTATACCTGTAACGACCAATAGTTTTGGCCAAAAAGAAGCAACCTGGGACATTATTTTAGATGGTGAAGGCAATCCTGTTGGAATTGAAGAAATGCGGTCAACTATGGGTATGATTTACAAAATATATCCAAACCCATTTTCAGATTTTATTCAAATAAATTATGGTGTTTTTCAGAAAGCCAAAGTTAGCATTCAAGTCTTTGACATTCAAGGTAACTTAGTTGCTAAGTTGCAAGATTTAAACCTAAAGCCGGAGAAATATACAGCCGAATGGAAACCTGATTCCAATATTATTTCTGGACATTACTTTGTAGCACTAAAAATAAATGATGTGCAAGTTCATTATTTGAAAGTAATTAAAAACTAACCTCCCTTTGCTTTCTTAACTAAGTCAATTAACGTAATAACACCTATTATCTTAAAATAGGATTTGCTTTTTTCTTACTTTAATATTTTAAAACTTACAAAATGAAGAAAGAATATAAAGTTGAAGTTATTAAAGAAGATGCTTTAGGAACAATATTTCTTGGTTCAAGTAATTTGCCAGTTGAAAAAATGGAGGAAGTAATGAATAAGTATGGAAACGATGGCTGGGATGTTACATTTCAAGTGATTGAAAAACGTAGATTACTTTTATTCTGGACCAGAGAAGCTGCAGTGATAACTTTTTCAAGAATAAAAACATAACCTATTTTTCTTACTTTAATTGTTTAAAACTTACAAAATGAAGAAGATTTTATTTTATTGATATATCCAGTATTATGCTTTAAATAATAATTCGTTTATCATTCCCTATACGGGTTTTAAATTTCCCAATAATATTAGAATTTCTATTATTAACTGTATTTTTGTAATAAGTAAATTCTATGTTACCAATCGTTTTCAATTTACCTTTAAAACCTTCATTGGTATTCCCTGCCTCGTAGTATTTAATTTTTATGTTTCCTATAGATATTAATTTCCCAACATAACCTGCATTTTCAGAATA
Organism: Cryomorphaceae bacterium; assembly: GCA_905182525.1. Taxonomy (GTDB): domain Bacteria; phylum Bacteroidota; class Bacteroidia; order Flavobacteriales_D; family Parvicellaceae; genus MED-G20. Next base: position 237,393 of record CAJJBV010000004.1, read on the forward strand.
ACTAGACCAAATCTCATATGAAAATTTCAAATCACTAATGGATTTAATTTTACCTCTATCTCTAGAATATCTACCTGCTTCAATATGATATTGAATTTTTATCTCATCAATTTGAGTTAATAGACCAACTGTATTACTGTTGCGATTGTATGATTTATCTTCAGCATATTTCAGTTTTAGGTTGTCAATAGAAGAAATTTTCCCATTATTTCCTGCATTATTATTGGTGTAATAATTTATGGACTCATAATTTTCCAAATAAAGTTTGGTACCTCCTCCAATTAAAATTTCCTGATTTCTTATTAGATTTTGGTTAGGGTTTATAAAATATTCTTTGGCTATAGAATCTGTACTAAAACTAATGATTTCATCAATAGTCCTTGAACTATTTATTTTAAAAATAAAGTTCTTTTTAAGGATATAAATATCAGTTAATGAACCTTTATTTATATTTCTCTTGAAATGAATTTCCTGTCCAAATATAAAAGTTGGAAATAAAAATAGTAAATACATTAAATATTTTTTCATAATTCTTTGGATTACAATTCATTATTTCTAAAATATACAATTGATAGTAATATGTATTTATAATCTATATGGTCTGCGTGTATTAGAAGTAGCGAATTAAAACACACATCACTTTCAGTTTTGGACTGGAAAACACAATTTGCCTCACTTAAGCTTGGTATAATAATTAATTATTATAAAAAACCCACACAGTCATCTGGTTGTTAAACTTCAGTTCAACATGAATGGAAATGCACTTTTAGTTTTGTAATCCGACAGTCATTAAAATGGTCGGCACGCCATTGCTAAAAAAATATTATCTCCAATTTATAAAATGTTAAGTTTAAAAACTTAACCATGTGGGTTGTTATTAAGATTATATTAATTTAATTCAATTTAATAAAAAATCAGAACTTATGCAAATTTAAAATTCGCTAGAAAATGATATTATTCAAGAAAATAAACACTTAAATACTAATGACGAATTTATGTTTTTAGCAGCTGGGCTTGGAGATTATAAAGGTGCAATTAAAGATTTTACCAAAGCTATTGCACTAAAGCCTCATTGTGCTAAAATTCACATATTTACAGGGAACTTAAAGGCTTGGACTAAACAAAACTATTGTTTTGCCTACAAAAAAGCTTGTGATTTAGGTAATTGCTCAGAATATAATAAATCGTGCAAAACAATTTTTTTTATAAATGAGAATTACCTAAAGGAGTCTCGAAAATTAAACAATAACTCTGATTCAATTATTATAGGAATTTTTGGTGCTAAATCAAATGCTAATAATCAAAAACAAACTCTGATTAAAGAAGGTTTTGATAATATTGACATTTCTAAAGTTGGTAATGTTTATAGAGTTTCAGTATTAGTTTCAGGTTCTAAAGAGAGACTACAACAAGTACATAAAAGAGTAAAGGTCTATCACAATCCAGCTTGGATTAGCTATAACTAACACCCCCTTTGCTTTCTTAACTAATTCAACTTTTTCTTCCGTTTTTGTACTGTATTTGTGCTTTATTCTCACTGTTATTTCACTGTTATTATCAACTTTGAAAAAGATTGATTAATCAAAGTTCTCGCTGTTGTTTCGCTGTTAATTTTAATAAAGATTAATTAAAGTTTGAATAATTATTGTTTATTCAAGATTGAAATAAGATAAATTATTCAATATATTTTTTATTTAGGGTAATGACTTTTAACTATAATTAAAGTTGATATTTATTACCTAACTCTTAAGCTGTAATTCGTTACCCTTTTTTATCAATAGTTTAGTTATTTTATTTTTAGTATTAAAACCATAGTGGTTACTTTCCAATACAAAAATTAGCAAAAATATTTCCCAATAATTCATCGGAAGAAATTTCTCCAGTGATGGTTCCTATATACTGTAGAGCTTGTCTAATATCCATTGCTAAAAAATCACCTGAAGTATTGTTATCCAGTCCAGTTTTAACCTTTACAAGTTCCTTATTTGCGTTCTCTAATGCTTCATAATGCCTTAAATTACTAATTATTACTCCCTGATAGTCTAAATTTTGGATAGTAAATAATTCATAAATTTTATTTTTAAAATCTTCCATATTTACATCAAGACTTAAGGATGCTTTAAAATGCTGATTTGGAATATTTTTCGTGTTGTTTAATAAATCAATTTTATTAGCTATTACCAAACAAGGGATTTCCTTTTTCAAGTATTTTTCAAGATCTTCATTTACTTCCTTTTTAGAAATAATGGAACAATCATATATATAAATAACAATAGATGAATTACTAATTTTTTCTAAAGTTTTTTTAACTCCAATTTGTTCTATTTCATCTTTACTTTTTCTAATTCCAGCAGTATCTACCAGCCTAAAATCTATTCCATTAATATTTAAAATTTCTTCAATTGTGTCTCTTGTAGTTCCTGCCTTAGAAGAAATTATCGATCTATCTTCGTTAAGTAAATTATTTAAAAGCGTTGATTTACCAGCATTGGGCCTACCTGCAATTACGGTAGAAACACCATTTTTTATAGCATTTCCTAATTTGAATGAATTTTTTAAAATATTTAAATGATTAATTAACTCATCTACAAATTCGTATAATTTCTTTCTATCAGCAAATTCTACATCTTCTTCTGAAAAATCAAGTTCTAGCTCAATAAGAGAAGCAAAATCAATTAATTTTCCTCTTAGATTTTTTAACTCATTAGAAAATCCTCCTCTCATTTGCTTAATAGCTAGTTCATGAGCAGCATTAGATCTTGAATTTATTAGATCGGCAATTGCTTCCGTTTGACTAAGATCAAATTTCCCATTTAAAAAGGCTTTTTTGGAAAACTCACCAGGATTTGCAATCCTTGCTCCATTAATACAAAGTAATTCAAGTATTTTCTGTTGAATAAATGTCGAACCATGGCAACTAATCTCAACTACATCTTCCCCCGTAAATGAATGAGGATTTTTAAAAATAGTTACAATTACATGATCTATTTCTTTGTTCCCTTCAAAAATAGTACCATATAAAACTGAATATCCTTTTGATTTTTTTAATGATTTAGAAAAAATAGAGTCAACTATTAAAACAGCATCTTTTCCAGACGTTCTAATAACTGCAATACCTCCAATACCAGGCGGACTTGAAATTGCACAGACGGTCTCATTAGGAAGAGAAAATTTATTCATACTGTAAATATATGTTGCTTTTTATCGTATTTAATATATAAACCACTAATTTTAAATCATGAAACTAGTATTGTTTTTTTTCATATTTCTTTTATGTTCACTTAATTATTCTCAAGATGATCTAAAGTTTACAATAAAAGGTGCAAAAACTGTTGCCAATAATGAATATGTCTCTAAAAGAAAAGCTCTGGATTGTAACAAGGATTTAGAATGGACACCTGGAAGCTCAATTATTTATCATAAAAAATCTGGGAAGCCATATACAGGTACTTGTGTTTCTTATTATGATAATCGAAAATTAGAAAGAAAAACAAATTTTATTTTAGGTAAAGAGAATGGAGAATGTTTTACATATTATAAAAATGGAAATGTAAAAATTAAGTCAATTTACCTTAATGGAATAGAAAATGGTACCTGGGGATATTGGCATGAAAATGGAAATGTTGCTTGGGGGAATACTTATGAAATGGGTGAGAAAGTAGGAGAGTGGTTGTTTTTTCATGAAAATGGCAAACCATCTAAAACCTTAAACTACAAAAACAATTTATTAGATGGCATTCAAACTTATTATTTTGAAGATGGTAAACCTAAAAAAATAATAAATTACAAAGAAGGATCATTCAATGGTAGCTATAAAACTTTTTACAAAGACAGTGTCCTTAAAATGTCTAAATCATTTAAATACGGAGTAGTTGATGGAAATGAGCTTTATTATCATAGAAATGGTCAAAAATCTTTTGAAAAACACTGGGATAAGGGAATCGAAATTGGAAAATGGGAATATTATTACGAAAATGGTAAGTTAAAAAATATAGGTAGCTGGAAGGAAGGATTAAAAGATGGCAAGTGGGAACATTATTTAGAAAACGGGAATAAAACAAATTTTGTTTTATTTAGTAAAGGAACTGTTTGGATGATTCTAGAGTTTGATAGATTTGGAATAGTAAAAGACCATGAGGAGGAAACTAAATTTAACCAAATGCTAGCAAACAAGTCTTCTATTGAAGCAAGTAATACTAAAAAGGGAAGAAGAAAACTAAGAAAAAAAGCCAAAAAAGAAAAACAAAATAAAAGCAAAAAGACAAGTGAAAATCCAAAAGATAAAAAATAAGGAAAGTAAGTTACCTGTTATGGAGTTGTTTCATACTTTACAAGGTGAAGGTTTTCACACTGGTAAACCTGCAGTATTTGTTAGATTGGCAGGATGTGATGTGGGCTGCATTTGGTGTGATGTTAAGGAAAGCTGGGACTCAGATAAGCACCCAAGTATTTCTGAAGATAGTATTGTAAATCAGGCACTTAAATTTAAAACGAAGTTTATAGTTATCACCGGAGGTGAACCTACTTTGCATAATATTAACAATCTTACTAAAAAACTAAAAGAGAATAACTTTTATACTGCAATAGAAACAGCGGGGACTAATATTTTACCAAAAAATCTAGATTGGATTTGTTTTAGCCCTAAGAAATTTAAAAAACCACTGGATGAAATTTATGAATTAGCAGATGAGCTAAAAGTTATAATTTTTCAAAAAAGTGATTTGGAGTGGGCTCAAGAACATGAAAAAAAAATGATCAATAAGAATTGTAATTTATATATTCAGCCAGAATGGTCAAAAATGGAAAAACATTTACCTATTATATTGACTTTCTTAGAAAATAATCCTCAGTGGAGATTGTCTATTCAATCTCATAAATTTTTAAATATTTCTTAATCTATGAGTAAAGTAATATTATTGTTTTTTATCCAAATCATTTTATTTCATTCATTTTTTGGACAAAGTGTACTCTATTCTACTGTTAATAAAAAGGCAATAAAGTATTATGAAAAAGCTATTGTATGTTTCAATAATATAAGTGTTGAAACAGGGAAACCTGATATTGAAGGAACAGAAAATCTTTTAATAAAATCACTAGCAAAGGATTCTACATTTTGGGAGGCTTATAGCTTATTGTCCAACTTAAATATTGAAAAAGGGGACATTAAATCTGCTATTTTTTTTAGAAAAAAAATGATGTTTTCCTCAAATTCAGTTCCAATAATAGAATATTATTACTTAGCTAGTATGCAAATAGCAGTTGGTAATTATAAAGAGTGCTTAACTAATGCAAAAAGATACCAGCAGTCGCCTTTAGCTGACAAACGATTTATGACAAAGATAAATAGAATGATTCAAAATTCTTTATTTGCCCTTAACGCTATTAAAAACCCTGTTAATTTTAAACCTATAAATCTTGGCCCTTCAATTAATTCTGAGTTGCCTGAGTATTTTCCATCTATAACAGCTGATGATTCAACTTTCTTATTTACTAGGAGAGTAAATGATATTTCAGTAAGTATGGGAAGACAGGAAGATATATTCGTTTCAAAAAGAGATGAAAATAATGACTGGTCAAATAGTACTTTAATAAGTGATGTTATAAATAGTGATTTTAATGAAGGAGCCCCAACATTTAGTTCGGATGGTCAATATATAATTTTTGTAGGTTGTGAAACTGGTGCTAAAGGGGATTATGAATACGGAAATGGAAGAAAAGGTTATGGAAGTTGTGATTTATTTTACAGTCAAAATAATGGCCAAAAATGGTCTAATCCAGTTAATTTAGGTCCGCCAATTAATTCAAAGCATTGGGAGACTCAACCATCGTTTTCTTCAGATGGAAAAACTTTATATTTTGTTCGAGGAATGACTTATAACAGAGAAAGAAGAAATCCAAATAATCAAGACATCTATTTTTCTTCAATATTAGATGATGGAACATGGTCAAAACCAAAAAAGATATCATCTAATATTAATACACCATATAGAGAAGAATCTGTTCAAATCCATCCCGATGGAAAAACACTTTATTTTGCTAGTAATGGTCACCCAGGAATGGGAGGATTAGATATTTATATGTCAAGAATGCAAGAAGATGAATCTTGGTCTAGTCCCGTAAATCTAGGCTATCCTTTAAATTCATTCATGGACGAGAATTCAATATTAATTTCACCTAATGGCGATTTAGGCTACTTTTCTTCAGATAGAGAAGGTGGATATGGTAGTTTAGACTTGTATAGTTTCAAGGTTGAAGAAAAATTCAAGCCTTTACCTATTACTTATTTAAAAGGGAAAGTGATTGATGCAGAAACTAAAACCCCTTTAACAGCATATTTTCAGCTTTCAAATTTAGATAAAGGAAATGTAATATCTCAAATGCAGTCTAAAATAGGAAATGGAGAATTTTTAATAACAGTCCCTAATAATATAGACTTTGCATTACATGCTGAAAAAGAAGGTTATATGTTTTATTCAAAAAATATTTATGTTGACAGTATAAACTTATCGGAAGACGGATTCTTAATTATTGAATTAGAAAAAATAAAATCTGGAACATTTGTATTAGAAAATATATTTTTTGAAAAAAGCGAATCAGATTTGAAACAATCTTCAATCGTAGAGCTTAATAAAGTTTTAAAACTTATGAGTATTAACCCTGAAATTAAAATTGAAATAAGCGGACATACAGATAGTGATGGAGATAATAATCTTAATTTACAACTTTCTATAAATAGAGCAAAGGCTGTTGTGAATTGGTTAATTGAAAATAATATATCATCTGATAGACTTTTTTTTAAAGGTTATGGTGAAACTAGACCTATTGAAGATAATAACTCTTTATTAAATAAAGCTAAGAATAGAAGAACTGAGCTAACTATAATTGAAAAATAAAATAAGAACTTTAAATGCTCATTAATTCTATAAAAAATATTTTAAAGAAAATTTTCCCCTTTACTAGCAATATTCGATACGACAAAGAGACATATCAAATAATGAAACTTGTTTTAGATGAAAATTCAACTTTTGTCGATGTAGGTTGCCATGTAGGTGAAGTGATGGATCAGGCTTTGAAATTATCTCCAAATGGGCTTCATTTTGCATATGAACCTATACCCAGTTTGTACAATGATTTAAAAGTTAAATACAAAAATATTTGTGAAGTTAGAAATGTTGCGTTGTCAGATTATAGTGGAGAATCAGATTTCCATCATGTTTTATCAAATCCGGCATATAGCGGAATTAAAAAAAGAGCATATCCAAAAAACGAAAACATTAAAAAAATAAAAATAAAAACTAGTACTCTAGACATAGAATTATTGAATGAAAAAAGGGTTGATTTAGTTAAAATTGATGTAGAAGGTGGTGAATATGGAGTATTAAAAGGTTCTGAAAAAGTTATTGAGAAGTTTCATCCTATTATCATTTTTGAACATGGGTTAGGTGCTTCCGATTATTATAATACCAACTCAGAAGATATATTTATATTTTTCGAAAACATCCACTATGAAATTTTCACCCTTAAAGGTTTCTTAAAAAAGTCTCTTCCACTTTTAAAAGACCAATTCAACAATCTTTATTATAAAAATGAAGAGTATTACTTTTTAGCTATGCTTAAAGTTTAATAATTTTTATAAATAAATTATTGATTCCATCTTGATTTTGCATTAGATAAAATCCAGATTTAAGATGCATTAAATTATATTTAGATTTATTGTAAATAAAACTTTCTATTAAAACTCCTCTTAGGTTATAAATATTAATTTCACTTCCAAATCTTACATTATTTATTTCAATAAAATCTTCTACTGGATTTGGAAAAACACTTATTTTATTAATTAAAACATTCTTTTTACTCAATAATAGATTATTTGAAAAAGTATTATCCCAATTTCCGTTTTCAGTTTTTGAAATGAAAATATCTGTAAATCCATTGTTAGTTTCTTGAGTAGTACCTATTGCTACAAATCCATCACTAAATATAAGTGTATCTGCCCCATGGACAATATCATCTTGATTTCCATTTATATTATAAGCCCCACCTTGAACCCATGGACCACGTAATTCTGCATGAAAAATTTTATTTTCATTTAGATAAGTAATATTAGAAATTATATGATAATTATTAGAATTAGTTTTCTTAATTACCTTAACACATGACTCCTCTAGTTCACTGTAATAATCGTAATCAGCGTAAAATAGGTCATTTCCAGAAGTATCTATTCCTCCAATTAAATAATAAGAATTAGCGTTAGTAATATTAATTCTTGGTCTTTTAACACTACCACAAAAAACAATTTTTTCTCCAACTTTTGTGATTGACCTTCCAGAACTATAAGTACTATCAGTGTAATAATTCCATAAAGTATCCCCGTTTTCAGCTAGACAAGAAATCCATAATCTAGGATCTGGTTTAGCACTTTTATTATTTCCAATACAGTATAACTTACCATCTTTGCTTTGAATTATATCTTTAAATTCGTCTTCCATATTTCCACCGTAAGTTTTCATCCATAAAGAGTCTCCTGATGAATTAATTTTTAAAACAAAACCATCTCCATTAATACTTCCGTAATTAAAAGTCTTACCTACAACATAAAAATGATTCGAATCTACTACTGATCTAATAATTTTATTTCCAAAATCCCAATCTATTCCTCCAATTTTTTTACTCCATTGAAGAATTCCATTTTTATTAACCTTTACAAGAAATATGTCATAATTTAAATTTTCACTGTTTGAATATCCACAGGCAATAAACCCAGAGTCTAGAGTTTGTACAACACTTTTACCATAATCTATGTTTGGGCCTCCAAATGTTTTATGCCACAAAACATTTCCTTTGATATCTGTTTTAACAAAATACATATCAGTTAATCCATTACCATAACTTTCAGTAGCTCCAATAGCTAAAAACCCACTATCTATTGTAGAGATTATATTTTCACCGTAGTCGTTCCCACTTCCGCCATAAGATTGAAAAAATATATTTTGACTTTGTAATGAGAAGTAATTAATGCTTAACACACAGATTAAAAAATAATTTTTCATATAATTTTCCATGATAATTTTAAAAGTAATCCAAATGAAGTTCCTAGAGAAGGTATTAAACTAAAAAAATTTTGAAAACCTATTTCACCTTTTATTTTTTTTGAATTATAGATAGCGTTTATTCCCCACTGTAAATGATTATATCCACCATAATATAATTTGGTTCCGTATATTATTTTTGTATGGTTTTTATAATTAATACCTAAATATGACATTGGTAAATATTGAGAATTATTTCTATAAAACACCCCACCTAAAACTCCAATTTTTTCTAATTGATATAATACATCAGCTTTTATTGTAAATGGAGTAACCAGCCATTGATTTTTATTTATGATTTTAGGTTCAAAATTGTTAGTTAAATCGTTACTAAAATTACTAATATCTGAAAGTTCATCTAATGCTAGTCCTGAGTATATAAATGAAGTGTCATAATTCATCTTTTTAATATTCTTATGAAGAAGAATTAATCCTAAATTTTTAATTTCTAGCCTGTATTTAAATTTATTTGACTTTGATATATCATTATATTTAATGTCTAGACCTAAACTATTTCCATTTTTCTTTATAATATTTGAAGTGTTCTCTATAAGTTCAATTTTTGGACTTAAAGCGATATCCCAATTGTAAGGGTCACTAAGGCCGATTAAATCATTGTCTCCAAATTCCCCATTAAACTCATGTAATATATTTCCTATAGCTAAGCCAAAAGAAAATTTCTTGTAAAATTTACCAAAATGTAATAATTGATGGTTTCTAAAATGAAAACTTGTCTTACTTAATAATACATCATTTTTAATATTATTATTTCCACGAAATATTAAGTCAAATAGTCCCTGTCTGTATGAAATCCCAGCTGTTATTAAATTTTGAAATGAGAAATACCAACCATTTAAATTATCAGGGTTGAAAATTTTTATTCCAATATTTATATCTAATTCTAAGCCATTTCTCTGAATTTTATTTACTGATTTAGTATTTCCCTTATCTTTTTCATTTATAAATCCTCCAAAATAACTCTTTCTGAAAAAATTTAAAGGTAGATGTGTAGATCCTACTGAGAAATTTGACGAGCTGTATAATTCAAAATTTAACTCTCTTTTTTTAATGGATTCAGATTGGCTAGTAATGCAGATGTATTGCAGGACAAAAAATAATATTAAAAATAAATATTTCAATTTAATTTAATATCTGTATTTAAATCCATATTAATTGAATAATATAAATTTTGAATTCCAAGAATTGGGAAATTAGTTACCGAATCAGGACTTGTAAGAACTAAATCTATTATTAGCTTATTACTATTTTGTAATTTTTCTAAAACATCATTACCAATATTTATTTCATATTGTGAAATAGTAGATTGCATTAAATTTCCCAATAAATCTGTTTGAGCACTATTAATACAAATCGGAGAAGAATTTATAAGATCTCCAGATGACAATCTTAAATTAACACAGCAATTACAAGGAAACTCATTATTGAATTCTAACTTTATGTTAGCATTTTTTATTTCAAGGTTTTCTGGTATTTTCAAATCTAAGGTGTCATTGTAGATAATTGAATCAAAGTTTTGAACTAATGGAATATTGACTCCTAAATTTAATGATAAAGGATGCTTATTAAATATAAAGTCATTATACCCAGATTGATTACCTAGTGGATTAGAAATTACACTGTAATCAATATTAATTTCGTCGGGAAATATTCCAATAAGTTGATCAATATTAGAATTATCACTATTAAAATATAAATTATTTACGCTATATTGAAAGTCATTCCCTAAGTCCAAAGCTCTATTTATATTAATATTTTGATTTATTGAAGAGTGATTTAAACTTTGATTAATATTGTTTTTATTAAATCCTATTTCATTTAATTTTAGCTGAGCATCTATCCCAATTCCATTTTTTATTATTAACTCAAATTTAGGATCATTTAGCTCGAAATTATTTGAAGCTATTTTTTTCATAAACGGAATTTTAATTTTAGCAGTATCATTAATTTCATTGCTTCCTAAATATCCTTTTGCAGAGGAGATTTTAGATTTTGAAATTTTAAATTTTATTGTAATAATATCATCACTTCCAAATATTACTTCTTCATTATTTTCAGTTGATACACCAATCAAAAATAAAGTAGACAAGTGATTAAAAGAATTTCCATTATCTGTAAAATCAAATCGGTAATTATTTAAATTTAATTTTCCAGTTATTTTTTTTTGAACATCAGTTGTGATCAAAGTATTAAAATTTTGTGCATTCTCGTTAAAAGCGCCATCAATAGTTAAATTTAAATCCAATTTCCCATTTACATTACTTTCTATTTCATAATCAAAAATTAATGAATCAAATTGAATTTCTTTCAATTTGATATCTTTGAAACTGAAAATATGGTTTTCTGAGAACTGATTTGGAAGTTGAAAGCCTTGAGGAAATGGAACTCCAGCTAAAATACTGGGAACAATTATTGTGTCTGTAAATTCAATTTGAATGTCATCACCAATAATACTTTGATCAATCTTATATAATTCAAAAGTATCTTTAAATACAACATGCGTTCCATCATTACTTAAGTAAAGTTTATCTTGAGATATTAATTTATTAAGATTAAGTGTATCTGTAGAAATTGGAATACTAAAAAAAGAGTTCCACGAAGTTGAATTTCTTGACTTTTTACAACTTAACAAAATTAATAATATTGTAGTTAATAAATATACTCTTCTAAACATCTAATATTGGGTGATTTTAAATTTAGGGTTAGTATTTTCCTTTCCATATTTCATCAATTAAATTGCGATATTCCATTTCTTTCTTATTATTTTTTGGATTATAAATAGATTCACCTTTAATTTCATCAGGTAGGAAATTTTGTAAATGTAATTTATTTTCATGTTCATGACTATTCTTGTAATTTTTTCCGTAATCTAGTTTTTGCATTAGCTCTGTTGGTGCATTTCTTAAATGTAAAGGAACACTTAAATCTCCTTTTTCTTTAACAATTAATTGTGCTTGATTAATTGCTAAATATGCCGAATTACTCTTTGGCGATAGCGCAAGATAAATTGCGCATTGAGATAAAACTATTCTTCCTTCAGGCCATCCTATTTTTTGAATTGCATCAAAACAATTATTTGCAATAACTAGTGCTGTTGGGTTAGCTAATCCTATATCTTCACTAGCAGATATTATCATTCTTCTAGCAATAAACTTTGGGTCTTCATTTCCTTCAACCATTCTTGCAAGCCAGTAAACTGCTGCATTAGGGTCACTTCCACGTATAGATTTTATAAAAGCAGAAATAATATCATAATGCATTTCTCCTTTTTTATCATATTGAGCCAAATTTTGTTGAATTGAGTTCTGTACCAATTCATTGGTTATTTGACTTGTATTTATATCTAAGTTTAAAACAACCAACTCGAATGCATTTAATAGTTTTCTTGCATCTCCGCCGGAGATCCTAATCAACGCATCAGTTTCTTTAACTATTGGATTCTTATTCTTAATGGTTGTATCTAGCAATGCCAAGTCTATAAATTTTAGTAAGTCATCCTTATTATGACTTTTTAGTATAAAAATTTGTGTTCTAGATCTTAATGCTGGAATTACCTCAAACGATGGGTTTTCTGTTGTTGCTCCAATCAAAGTTATTTGTCCTTTTTCCACTGCTGATAGAAGTGCATCTTGCTGAGACTTACTAAACCTATGTATTTCATCTATAAATAATAATGCATTTCCCTTACCAAATATTCCTTGGTTTTTAACAGTTTCAATAATATTTCTTATGTCTTTTACACCTGAGCTTATTGCAGAAAGTGAATAAAATGGTCTGTCAAGTTCATTTGCTATGATTTCTGCTAATGTTGTTTTTCCAACTCCAGGTGGCCCCCATAAAATCATGGAAGGAATTGCACCGTTAGCAACAGCTTTTCTTATAGGCCCGTTAGAGCCAATTAAATGACTTTGTCCTATGAAATTTTCAAAGTCTTTAGGCCTAATTCTTTCTGCGAGAGGTATTAGTGGTTGATCCAATGTTTTTTAATATAAATATAATTCAATTTTAATGGTCAAGTGTTTATAAATAGTTCAATTATTTGAACTTTAAAGATTTATTTAATCCATTTTTGATTTAAAATTAGTGTATGAATTTTCATTTTATAGCAATTGGAGGTAGTGCAATGCATAATTTAGCTATTGCTTTACATTTAAAGGGGGAAAGAGTAACTGGTTCTGATGATGAGATTTTTAGTCCCTCTAAAGAAAGGTTAGAAAGTCATGGTCTTTTACCAACTAAAATAGGTTGGAACCCCGATTATATTAACTCAGAAATAGACAATATTATTTTGGGAATGCATGCTAGAATTGATAATCCTGAGCTTGTTAAGGCTAAAGAATTAAAAATTCCTATTTTTTCTTATCCGGAGTTTATTTATCAGCAAACTAAGGACCAATTAAGAGTTGTAATAGGAGGAAGTCATGGAAAGACATCCATAACAAGTATGATTCTTCATGTTTTAACAAAAAACAATATAAAACATAACTATATGGTTGGTGCTCAACTAGAAGGCTTTGACTGTATGGTTAAATTATCTGATGATTCTAAAATTGCTATTATTGAAGGAGATGAATATCTTTCTTCACCAATTGATAGAAGACCAAAGTTTCATTTATATCAACCGAACATTGCTGTTATTAGTGGAATAGCCTGGGATCATATTAATGTATTTCCAACATTCGAAAATTATATAGATCAATTTAATATTTTCGCTCAAGAAATCAATATTGAAGGTACACTCATTTATTGTGAAGAAGATCAGGAGCTAAATAATATGATAAATTCTAACTCATATGCGTGTGAATTAACGCCATATAAAACCCATAGTTTTGAAATAGATAATAATATCACATTAATTACAGATAATAATAAACAAATGATTCCAATAGAAATTTTTGGAATACATAATTTACAAAACTTAAGAGCAGCTCAATTAGTTTGTAGAAAATTGGGTGTTGAAGACACTGATTTTTATTCTGCAATAAAAGACTTTAAAGGGGCATCTAAAAGAATGGAATTGGTAAAAGAGAATAACCAAAGTTCATTTTATAAAGATTTTGCTCATTCTCCTTCCAAACTTAAGGCTACAACGTCTGCCTTGAAGCAGCAATTTCCAAATAGAAAATTAGTAGCATGTATGGAGCTTCATACATTTAGTAGTCTAAATTTAGATTTTTTAAAATTGTATCATAAAAGTATGTCCAATGCAGATGAAGCTTTTGTCTATTTTAATGAAGAAACTATATTACATAAAAGATTAGAAAAGATAGAAAAAAAAGATGTTTATGATGCTTTTGGAACTTCGAACCTGAAAGTTTTTACATCTTCTAAAGAACTTCAATCAAATCTGTTTTCCAAAGATTGGACTAACTCTAATTTATTAATGATGAGTAGTGGAACATTTGACGGTCTTGACTTTAATAAAATTGCAGATAAAATTATCTAATTTATTTTCTAAAGAAATAGGTTAAAATACTTATAATTAAAGTAAATACCATTCCAGTAAATAAAAATGAAAATAAACTTATTGGGAAAACTTTGCTAGGTGTTAGAAATTCATTGATGTTGTCCTGTTGCATTTCAATAAGGTCTGCGGGAGATTTTCCATTGTAAAAGTCTGGGTTTAGTCTTATTTTTTCTTTTGCTTGGTCTAACGTCTCCGGTATTTCAGAAAGTTCAAGTAGTGTGTTTTTTTTATTTTCTAAAACCACTGGGTTTATCCATTTATGGTAACTAAAAAAATAAAAACTTATAAAAAATGAAAAAACCACGCTTATAAGAATACCTTTTTTTAAATTATCTAATCTAGATATTGAATAATTTTGATAGTTTATTACTAAAAGTATAGTTAATATAAGATTCAATGAATGAAAAAAGAAACTTAATATGCTTAATTTTAAAGTAACTTCTATTTCAGATAGATAAATTATAAATTCAAATACCAGGGAAACTAAAATTGCAATTAAAGAAGATATAATGTATTTAAACATCTTAATTACCCATTCATAGATACTAAAAACTCTTCATTTGATTTTGTTGATCTCATTCTGTCTTTCATAAACTCCATTGCCTCAATAGGATTCATATCTGCTAAGTGTTTTCTCAGTATCCAAACTCTTTGTAAAGTTTCTTTATCCATCAGTAGGTCTTCTCTTCTTGTTCCTGAAGTGAGTATATCAATAGCTGGGAAAATTCTTCTATTAGAAATTTTTCTATCAAGTTGAAGTTCCATATTTCCAGTTCCTTTAAATTCTTCAAATATTACTTCATCCATTTTAGAGCCAGTTTCTGTAAGAGCAGTTGCCAAAATAGTTAATGAGCCACCATTTTCTATTTTTCTTGCAGCTCCAAAGAATCTTTTAGGTTTATGTAGAGCATTTGCGTCTACACCACCTGTCAAAACTTTTCCTGAAGCAGGCATTACCGTGTTATATGCTCTAGCAAGTCTAGTAATTGAGTCTAAAAGAATACATACATCATGCCCACATTCTACTAATCTTTTAGCTTTTTGTAGAACAATATTTGCCACTTTTACGTGCCTATCTGCTGGTTCGTCAAATGTAGAGGCAATAACTTCTGCTTTAACACTTCTTTGCATGTCTGTTACTTCTTCAGGTCTTTCATCAATTAACAACACCATTAAGTAGGTTTCAGGATGATTAGCAGCAATTGCGTTTGCAACATCTTTAAGTAGAACAGTCTTTCCAGTTTTTGGTTGAGCTACAATCATTCCTCTTTGCCCTTTTCCAATTGGAGAGAATAAATCCATTACTCTTGTAGAGCTTGTTTCAGTACTATGTCCAGTTAGATTAAATTTTTCAGAGGGGAATAATGGAGTAAGTGACTCAAAGGGAACTCTGTCTCTAATAAACTCAGGTTCTCTCCCATTAATTTTCTCTACTTCAACAAGGGGGAAATATCTTTCTCCAAACTTAGGTGGTCTTACAACTCCTTTTATAGTATCACCAGTTTTAAGTCCAAAAAACTTAACTTGAGATTGAGATACATAAACATCATCGGGTGATGATAAATAATGATAATCTGCAGATCTTAAGAAACCATACCCATCTTGCATTAGTTCAAGTACACCTTCACTTATAACTATGCCTTTAAAATCATATTCGTAATCTTCTCGTTTATTGTTTCTTTCTATATTTCTGTCTTTTCTCTCAGGAATTCGATCATTTTTATTATTATTATTTCGATCATTTTTATTATTGATGTTTCGATCGTTTTTATTATTATTAGTGTTTCGATCGTTTTTATAACATTGTTTCTATCAGGTGTTTTATTATTGTTGTTTTCTTTATTTTGATTAGGATTTTTATTTGCTTCAACTACCTTTTCTATTTTCTTGTCATTTGAAATTACATTTGAATTGACATTTGGATTAGTGTTTACTGGTTTAGTATCAACAGGTGCTTTTTTCTCAACTTCAGTATTTGGTTTAAGAGCTTGCTCATCAAGTATTTTATAGACTAATTCTTGTTTTTTGAGTTTGTCTGATTTAGAGATATTTAACTTTTCAGCAATTTCTCTAAGTTCTGAAACTTTTTTATTATTTAATTTTTCAATATCGTACATCTATAATAGATTATTTTAAGGGTGAAATTTTTTTATTAGGGTTGTTTTCTTAAGAAATAAAGTGGGGTTTTGTCGAAAGACATTTCAAATATAATAAAGTATCTTATTTAAAAAAATTTTTTGCATTGATCTTAATAACTATTTTTACAAAAAAAATGTTTAAATCTTAATTTTATAAAATGATACAAAGAATACAAACACTTTACATTTTATTGTTTTGCACTATTTTGTTTATCGCTTCGTCACTGCCTTTTGCATCTTTAAATATCAATAATGAGTCCCTATACTTTCTTTATCCAACTGGATGGGAGAGTACATCAAGCTTAGATGGTTTAAAAGTATATCCGTTTTATTCGGGTTATCTGGTTGCAGTGTCATTTGGAATATTAATGCTAGTAAACTACAAAAAAAGACCAAAGCAATTGAGGTATGGAATGTTTAGCTATTTCTTTGTTTTACTTACGATTGTTTATATGCTATTTGAGGTTTCCAATACTTTAGAAATTCTTTTAAAAAACAATTCAAATTTAAAATATAATATAAAGTACCTGTATAGTACATATTTATTAATTTCTTCATTACCTGTAATCTTCTTAGCAAATAGAGCAATTAAAAAAGATCAGAAATTAGTTAGTTCTTTAGACCGCCTTAGGTAAATCACTTCTTTTCTTTAATTCAATAACTTGAAGATTCTTTATTGATTCCAAATGCAGATCAAACCTTATAATTGTTCTTACTTTATGAAAACCTACTATTCCAGCAGCCCCAGGATTAATATAAAGCATCTCATATTTTCTATCAAAAATCACTTTACAAATATGGGAGTGGCCACAAATAAAAATATTTGGTTTGAATTTTTCTATTTCTTTTTTAGAGTTTTTAAAATAATTATAAGGTTTTCCACCTATGTGCGTAATAAGTATTTTATGCTTTCCATATTCTATAAATTGGTTTAACGGAAACTCTTGTCTAATCTCATTATTATCTATGTTCCCATATACTCCTTTTAAAGGGGCAATATTCTTTAATCGATCAGTAATTTCTAAATTCCCAATATCACCTGCATGCCAGATTTCATCACAAATAGAAAAATATTTTTCAAATGAACTGTCCCAGTAACTATGGGTATCCGAAATAACACCAATTTTCTTAATCAAAATGTTTTCTTTGTCGTAGAATAGTTAATTTTATTTAAATATATAAATTATGAAATCAAGATTCTTTAGATGGGTATATTTGTTAATATTTATACCATTCTATAATTGCTTAGGTCACAGTAATAATGAACTTATATCTACTAATATGAAAAATGAAAATTTAGAAACAATATATTTTGGCGCAGGATGTTTTTGGTGCGTTGAAGCAATTTTTCAACAAGTAAAAGGAGTTATTGAAGTTATTCCTGGTTATTGTGGCGGAGATTCTAAAAACCCTACTTATAATGAAGTTTGTTCTGGAAAAACTGGACATGTGGAAGTCGCAAAAGTTGTTTATGATCCAGATGCAGTGAATTTATCTCATTTATTAGATGTTTTTTGGAAAACACATGACCCGACAACATTAAATAGACAGGGAAACGATGTAGGAACACAATACAGGTCAGCGATATTTTATAATGAATTATCTCAAAAATCGAAAATTTTAAAATTCAAGGAAGAACTTAATTTAAAAAAAATTTGGGATAAGCCAGTAGTTACAGAAATAGAAAAAATTGATGTTTTTTATGTTGCTGAAAATTATCACCACAACTACTTTAATAATAATAAGAGTCAAGGTTATTGCCAATTTGTTATTCAACCAAAGATTGACAAGTATAAAAATATTTTTGAAGTAAAAGATGCCAATTAATAACTTGTAACTTTATCTTTTAATAGAAACTAATATTAATGGTCGATTTCATAACAATTAAAAATTCTATTTATACTTCAGTATTAAGTCTATATGAAGATAAAAATATCCGAGATTTAGTTACGGTTGAAGAAACAAAAAAAGATTTTGAAGGTGACTTAACCCTTGTGGTTTTTTCTCTTTTAAAGTTCTCAAAAAAATCTCCCGAGGAAACTGCAGATTTTGTAGGTGAATATATTTTAAAGAACACACCTTATTTTGAGAACTATAACATTGTAAAAGGATTTTTAAATTTAATAATAAAGCAAAAGTATTGGCTGAGTTCTTTTTAAGAAATGGTTGAGTGAAGATAATTACGGGTTTATAACTAAACCTACTGGTCAATTATTTATGGTTGAATACTCTTCACCTAACACAAATAAACCTTTGCATTTAGGTCATCTTAGAAACATATTTTTAGGAGACAGTGTAGTTTCTTTACTAAAAGCAGTTGGTCATAAAGTTGTTAAAACACAAATAATTAACGATAGAGGAATACATATTTGTAAATCTATGGTAGCCTGGAAACTTCATGGAAATGGAGAAACACCCGATTCTATCAATTTAAAAGGGGATCATTTAGTTGGCAAATACTATGTGCTTTTTGATAAAATATACAAAGAAGAAATTCAAAATTTAATAGATAATGGAGTTTCAGAAAAAGAAGCAAAAGTAAAAGCTCCTATTTTAATTGAAGCTAAAAAAATGCTTATTTCTTGGGAAAACGAGGATTCTGAAGTTAGAGCTCTATGGCGAGAAATGAACGGTTGGGTTTATGAAGGTTTTGAAAAAACCTATCGGAATTTGGGAGTAATTTTGATAAACTTTACTATGAGTCAGATACCTACCAGCTTGGTAAAGAAGTTGTAAAAACAGGAGATAAAAAAAATATTTTTTACGCTAAAGAAGATGGTTCAATTTGGTGTGATCTTTCCGAAGATAAAATTGATGATAAGTTACTGGTCCGTTCTGATGGCACTTCTGTTTATATGACACAAGATATTGGAACTGCCGTCCAAAGATATTTAGACTATCCAAAGCTTTCAGGTATTATATATACAGTTGGAAATGAACAAAATCATCATTTTAAAGTGCTGTTTAGAATTTTAGAAAAACTAAATTATTCTTGGTCATCTAAATGTTTTCATCTTTCTTATGGAATGGTTGATTTACCAGATGGGAAAATGAAATCTAGAGAAGGTACTGTTGTTGATGCTGATGAATTGTTAAGTTCTGTAATAAATGAAGCTAAAAACTTAACATCAGATAGAGGTTTTTTAGAAGGCCTGTCCGAAGATGAAATTGCTGATATTTGTGAAAAAATTGGAATTTCGGGATTAAAATATTTTCTTTTAAAAGTTGACCCTAAGAAAAAAATGTCTTTTAATCCAAAAGAAACCATTGATTTGTCTGGTCATACTGGACCATTTATTCAGTATACTTTTGTTAGAATAAAGAGTTTATTGAATAAATCTAAAAACTTAAATCATGAATTTGATATTGATCAATTAGATATTAATTCCAAAGAACTAGATGTTTTAAAACAAATAGCAAAATTTCCTGAAGTTTTAGAACAATCTGCTACAGAATTATCACCTTATATACTAGCTAATTATTTATATTCTCTTGTTAAATCGTATAATTCTTTTTATCAGGACTTTCCAATAATTACAGAACCTGTAGAGAACTCTAAAAACTTTAGAATTCAATTATCTAATATGACATCAAATTTAATTGAAAAGGGGATGAAAATTCTAGGGATTGAAATGCCCCTAAGAATGTAATTATTTTTTAGTTGAAAAATTCTTCTTTTCCTTAATTCTTGCAGACTTACCGGTTCTTTCTCTTAAATAGAATAATCTTGATCTTCTTACTGAACCTTCTTTATTGACAACTATTTCTTCTAAAAATGGAGAACCTAATGGGAAAATTCTTTCAACTCCAGTTCCACCAGACATTTTTCTAATTGTAAATGTTTCAGTTGTTCCAGAACCTCTTCTTTGTATAACTGTACCTTGAAAAGATTGTAGTCTTTCTTTATCACCTTCTTTAATTTTGTAAGTAACAGTTATTTTATCACCTGAACTGAATGAAGGCCACTGCTTAGTTTCGTTAATTTCACTAGAAATTTCTTTTATTATGTCCATGAGTCTTGTTTTAAGGCGTGCAATATTACAAAGAATATTTTATATTCTATTCAAAGAGAACTTATAATTTCATTCCCTTTCATTTTTAGATAGATTAGGCCTTCTAATTTCTGTATTTTCAATAGCTTTTTCCTCTCTCCAAATCTCTATTTCTTTAAGGTTTCCTGAGGTTAATATTTTAGGAACTTCCCAATCCTTAAATTTTGCTGGTCTTGTATATACAGGAGGTGCAATTAAATCATCTTGAAATGAGTCAGTTAATGCAGATGTTTCATTGTTTAACACGCCTGGAATAAGTCTAATTATACTATCGCAAAGAACTGCAGCAGGCAGTTCACCACCTGAAAGAACATAATCTCCAATAGAAATTTCTTTAGTAATTAAATAATCTCTTATTCTTTGGTCTATTCCTTTATAATGCCCGCAAAGAATAATTATATTTTTTTTAAGCGATAGTTGATTAGAATTACGCTGATTTAGATTTTCACCATCTGGAGTCATGAATATTGTCTCATCATAAGATATTTTTTCTTGTAATTTTTTAATACAATTATAAACTGGTTCTATACTCAATACCATTCCTGCTCCTCCACCAAACGTATAATCATCAATACTTTTTTGCTTATTTGTACTATAGTCTCTTAAATTATGAATGTTTATTTCTACTATTTTTTTTTCTTTAGCTCGTTTTAAAATAGAGTCATTAAACGGGCTTTCTAGTAGAGATGGAACTGCTGATATTATATCAATTCTCATACTTATTGAGATAAATTAATTTTTTGACCATCAAATGCCAATGAGATATTTTTGGGTAATTTTTTTTGAACTTCATCATGTAAACCCATAAAGTGAGATATATGTGTGAGTATTGCCTCTTTTGGTTTCAATTCATTTATTAATGACAATGCTTCTTCTAGATTAAAGTGTGATAAATGTTCTTTAATTCTTAATGAATTAATAATTAAAACATCTAATTTTTTTAACTTATTTTTTTCAGATTCTGAAATAGTCTTAGCATCTGTTATATAGGCAAATTTCCCAATTTTAAAGCCTAATACTGGTAATTTGTAATGCATCACTTCAATGGGTTCAATTTTGATATCTTCAATATATGTATCTATACCTTTATCTAATTTAAATCTTTTGATTTTTGGAATTCCTGGGTATTGAAATTTAGGATCAAAAATGTAATGAAATTCTCTTTTTAGAGCTTTAAATACTTGGTCATTGCAATAAATATCAATTGGTTTTTTTTGAGAAAAATTAAATGGCCTTACATCATCTAGTCCTGCAACATGATCTTTATGTTCATGAGTAAACAAAACTGCATCTAAACTCTTTACTTTTAGATTTAGCATTTGCTGTCTAAAATCGGGGCCTGTGTCAATAACTATTGATTTTCCTTTATAGTAAATATGTATTGAAGAACGTAATCTTTTATCTTTATAATTTTCAGATTTACATACTTTACATTCACATCCAATAACCGGGACTCCTTGTGAGGTTCCTGAACCAGTTATGGTTACTATCATATTATTTTTCATTAGAAACTATAGTTCTAATTTTATCCAATGTATAGTCTACTTCTTTCTTAGTATTGTATCTACATAAAGAAAATCTTACAGTTTGAAATTTATCTTGATCTGGAAGTTCTGCTAAGACATGAGAACCTTTATTAGATCCAGCAGAACAAGCACTTCCTCCTGAAGCCGCAATACCAAAAATATCTAAACTAAATAGCAGCATTGAGTTACAGATATCTTTAGGGAATCCAACACTTAAAACAGTATACAAACTTTTATTTGGATCAGTTTCTCCATGGAAAATAATTCTTGAATCCATTTTATGCAATTCTTCTTTCATATAATACTTAAGTTCTCTAACATGCTTTTGATGGTTTTTTAAATCTGAGAAAGCCAATTCCATGGCTTTTGCTAAGCCAATAATTCCATAAAGGTTTTCAGTTCCTCCTCTATGGTTTCTTTCTTGGGCACCACCGGTAATTATAGGATTAAGATGAAGATTTTTATTCACATATAAAAAACCTATTCCCTTTGGACCATGAAATTTATGTGCAGAACAAACTAAAAAGTCGATTTTTAATTTTTTAACATCTAATAAATAATGACACATTGTTTGAACTGTATCAGAGTGAAAATATACATTTTCATAACTATTGCACAACAAAGAAACTTCTTCAATCGGAAGCAATGTGCCAATTTCATTATTTGCATGCATTAACGAAACCAATGTTTTAACCTCTATTTTTAAAAGTTCTTCAAGTTCATCAATTGAGGGATTTCCGTATTTATCTGTGGTTAAATATACTACTTCAATATTGTGTGAGTCTTTAAGATTTTCTGCTGTATGACCAACTGCGTGATGCTCAATTTTTGAGGTTATAATTCTTTTTACATTTAAGTCTAAAACAGCACACCTCATGGCCATGTTATCAGCTTCGGTTCCACCAGATGTAAAAATTATTTCACTATTTTCAGCATTGATATAATCTGCAATTTTCTTTCGACTTATTTCTATTGCATTTTTAGTTTTTCTTCCAAAAGAGTGAGTGCTAGACGGATTTCCAAAGTAAGTGGATAGATAAGGTTCAATTTCTGTAATAACTTCTTTAGCAATTGAAGTTGTAGCGGCGTTATCTAAGTAGACTTTCATTTTGTTTTCAAATATAACTAAATCAAACTTTTTAATTCTTCAACAAACCGTTCTCCAAGTTCATGAGCAGATTTTTCATTTTCACTTTCTGCATAAATTCTAATAATTGGTTCGGTATTTGATTTTCTCATATGAACCCATTCATTCTCAAATTCTAGTTTAAGACCGTCAATTTTGTTTTGATGAACAGCACTATATTTTTTTGATATTTTTTGTAATAAACTATCAATATCAACAGAAGAATTTAATGCTAATTTGTTTTTACTTATTGTAGTACTGAGGAAAGGTTTTTTTTAGTTCGCTCATTTTTAAATCCTTATTTGCATAATAAGTTAAGAATAATGCTATTCCAACTAAAGCATCTCTTCCGTAGTGTAAATCAGGTAAAATCACTCCGCCATTTCCTTCACCACCAATAATTGCATTTTTATCTTTCATCATTTCCACAACGTTTACTTCACCTACAGCAGAAGAATAATGCATTCCTCCATTTTTTCTGATTACATCTCCAAGAGCTTTTGTTGAAGACAAATTAGAAACACTGTTTCCGGGTTTTTGAGAAGTTATATGGTCTGCAACAGCAACCAAGGTATATTCTTCACCAAATACATCACCATTTTCACAAACAAAGGCTAAACGATCAACATCTGGATCTACAACAATACCAATATCTGCACTTTCTTCTATAACTTTATTAGATAAGTCTTTGAGATGCTCTGGCAGTGGTTCCGGATTATGTGGGAATTCTCCATTTGGTTCACAATACAACTTGCTTATTACGTTACAATTTAACGCCTCTAATAATTTAGGAATTACAATTCCTCCAGAGCTGTTAACAGCGTCGATAACTACACTTATTTTTGCTTTCTTTATAGCTATAACATCTACATATTTGAGGTTTATGATTTCTTTTATGTGATCATCAATATAATGATCTTTGAAAGTAACAGTCCCTAGATTATCAACTTGTGAAAAGGAAAATTCTTTCCTTGAAATAAAATCCAATAAATCTTCACCATCTTTAGCACTGATAAATTCCCCTTTATTGTTAAGCAGTTTTAATGCATTCCATTGTTTTGGATTATGACTAGCTGTTAAAATTATTCCACCGTCTGCATTTTCTTTAGGAACAGCAATTTCTACTGTTGGTGTTGTAGATAGGCCAATATTAACAACATCTATCCCAAGAGCTTGAAGAGTTCCAATACAAATATTTTCAACCATTTCACCAGAAATTCTAGCATCTCTTCCAATTACTACTTTTATTTTTTTGTTAGGAAAATCACTTTTTAACCAAGTTCCATAGGCGGATATCGACTCAACAATATCTATTGGGGTTAGATTTTCACCAACATCTCCACCAATAGTTCCACGTATTCCTGAAATAGATTTAATTAATGTCATATAAAAATTTATTTTTCACAGCTCGAAGATAAATTAATGAATCTCTAAGTTATTAACTATTTTTTATTTTTTTCCACACTATTTTTTTTTCAACTTAAATGAGATTTATTTAAACTATAAAAGGTTTGTACAATTTGTTTTTTAAATGCATATATATAGATATATTTGTTTTAATAACTTTTTAATAATTTATGCTGCTAGATTCTAACCCTAATAATGATGCTATTAATAAAGTTGCTCTTTTCGAAGCTATGTTAAGGGATAAATCTTTTACTTTTTTTGACGTTGAAGATTTTGAATTAATAATTGAGTATTATTTAGAATTTGATTTTAAGAAAAAAGCTAAAAAAGCTCTTGAAATAGCTCTAGATCAGTATCCAGTTGATTTGTCACTTATTTTATTTCAAGTAGAATTTTTAAATTCTGCTAATAAATTTAAAGAGTCTCTAAAATGTTTAACTAAACTCAGTGATTTCTTTCCAAATAATATTGATGTCATTTTTGGATTAGGAAAAGTACATTCATTATTAAATGATAATTCACAGGCACTCAGTTTTTTAAATAACACTTATGAACTGATATTATTAGACTCTTCTTACAATGAGTATTTACAAGAACTGGCAAATGAATTTATTCAAATCAATGAATATGAAAATGCGGTAAACGTATTAAAACATATTTTAAAATTAAATCCCGATGATGAAACTGTTATGATGGAACTTGGAGTTGCTTTTCACGACTCTGAAAAGTTTTCTGAGGCAATTACTTATTTTGAAGATACTATTGATAAAAATCCATATAATTACATAGCGTGGTTTAACCTAGCAACTATCCATAATATTAATCTTGATTTGGAAGATGCCATTTTTGGTTATGAAATGTGTTTAGTTATTAATGAAAAGTTTACTGCTGCTCACTATGGAAAAGCGAATAGTTTCATTCAATTAAAAGAGTATAAAAAAGCTATCGATTCGTTCAATGAGTCTTTTATATATGAACGCCCTCATGCATATGCATATTGTAGCATTGGCGAATGTTATGAAAAAATTGGAGACTACTCTAAAGCTTTGTTGTTTTATGAAAAAAGTTTAGAAATTGATGACTCCATTCCTGAGTCTTGGCTGGGAATCGGAGTAGTAAGGGACTTAAATAATCAACCTAATCAAGCTATAAAATTCATTAAAAAAGCAATTGAATTAGATAAAGAAAATCCTGATTATTGGTATTTATATGCTGAGGTACTAACCAAGCTCAATAAAAATATTGACGCGGAATTAGCATTTAAAAAAGTAATTCAATTAGACCCCAACAATATAGATGCCTGGATTGACTACTCAAACTTTTTGTTTGACTATACTTCAAAATCAAAGGCTATAAAAGAGGTTGAAAGAGCAATTGCTTCAAATAATAATCAAATTGACTTAAAACTTAGGCTTGTTGCAATGCAAATTTCTACAGGTTCTATTAGTAAAGCTAAAAATAGTTTGTCAGCAATGCAAAATTTAGATAATAACACTTTTAAGAAATTACTAGATATTTATCCTGAAGTTCTTAATGTTGAGGAAATGAATAAATTTTTTCAGCCCTTTATAGATAATTCCAACTCATGAGCCTTTCTCATCTTCCAAAGCGAACCGAGAAACCAAGACAAACTGGCCTTACCATGATGATGGATAAAGGGTTGAGCACTAGACAAATGGAAGATTTTTTGTCAACTAGTTCTCATTTTACAGATATTATAAAGTTTGGTTTTGGAACTTCGTTAGTTTCAAATAATATAAAAGAAAAAGTTTCCTTGATTACTAATTCGGGGATTAAACCTTATTTTGGAGGAACTATGTTTGAAATTTTTTACGTTAGAAATCAAGAAGATGAATACTTCAAGATTGTTGATGAGCTTGGAATGGATACTATAGAAATTTCTGATGGTTCTATAGTGCTGGACCACGATGAAAAATGTGAATTGATTTATAAATATTCTAAAAACTATACTGTTTTAAGTGAAGTTGGTTCTAAGGAAGAAGGTATTTTAATAAGTCCAGCCAAATGGATTAAAATGATGTCTAAAGAATTAGAAGCTGGTTCTTGGAAAGTTATTGCTGAAGGAAGAGAAAGTGGTTCAGTAGGTATTTTTAGACCAAACGGTAATCCACATACGATACTTATAAATAAAATAATTTCAAAAATTGATCCCGATAAAATTTTGTGGGAATCTCCATCCAAAAAGCAACAAACATGGTTTATTAATTTATTTAACCAAAATGTTAATTTAGGAAATATTGCTACAAATGATGTGTTACCTCTTGAGACATTAAGACAAGGACTAAGAGGAGATACTTTTTTTAATTTTCTTCCAAAAAATATTATTGATGAAAGAAAACCGAAATAATTTAAATAGTATTTAAACATGAATTTAAAAAGAATTCTTCCAAGTGAATTTAATTCACTTTCTAAAATAAATAATCAATTATTAGTGGTAGATATTCGAGAAGATTATGAAATTCAAATTGATGGGAAATTAAATGGTTCTATTCACATTCCACTGGGAGATCTTATTAATAGATTAAATGAACTACCTGTAGATAAACAAATTATTTTTCATTGTAATTCTGGAAGTCGATCAGAAAACATTCTTAATTTTCTAATTATGAATGGATTATATAAAGAGAATTATTTCCATTTGGAAGGTGGTTTTAAAGCAATTTCTAAATGAAAAAATATGTCATTTTAATTCTCAAAGGTTTTTCAATGGGTGCAGCAAACGTAATACCCGGAGTTTCAGGCGGTACTATAGCCCTAATTACAGGCATTTACGAAGAATTAATAGATTCTTTAAAGTCATTTAATATTCAAGCTTTAAAACTTTTATTAAAGGGTGAATTTAAAACTTTTATTTCTCATATAAATTTAAAATTTTTGTTTGCAGTTTTTTTTGGAACTGCTTTAAGTATAATAAGTCTTGCTAGAGTTTTAGAATATTTTTTTAAACAAAATGAGCAAATGGTCTGGTCTTTCTTTTTCGGATTAATAATAGCTTCAATATATTACGTAGCAAAAATGATAAACTCTTGGAATATATCATCAATAGTTTTTTTACTTGTTGGAATTACCTTTGCCACATCTTTGGCTTTTTTAAAACCACTTTCAGAGAATTCATCTTCATATTACCTTTTTATCTGTGGTATTGTTTCTGTTGCCAGTATGATACTCCCTGGACTATCTGGTTCTTATGTTTTAATTTTAATGGGCAACTATCATTTAATAATGTTGCATTCAGTTTCTGATCCTTTTTCCAATTTAAATATCCTTTTTCCAGTTATATTGGGATCTATTATTGGATTTCTAACTTTATCTCATAGTATTAGTTATGTTCTTAAAAAACACTATGACTCTACTATTTCATTATTAACTGGCTTTATTGTTGGATCTTTATTAATAATATGGCCTTGGAAAGTTCCTTTAGAAACTATTTTAGGAAGAAATGGCGATTTAAAAGTAATATCATATCAATTGGATTTTACCAGATTTTGTAGCTATTGAAAATATTTATTGTTTTATTTTGATTTTAGCTGGTATTGCAGTTGTATTTCTTATTGAGTTTCTGGGAAAAATGAATAATTCAACCTCAGTAGTTTGAAAACATATGGACTTACAGGTCAAAGCCTATTACATTCTTTTTCTAAAGATTTTTTTAATAAAAAATTTTTAAGTGAAAATATTTCCGCTAGATACTTAAATTTTGAAATAGAAAAAATTTCACATTTAAGAGAGCTCTTTATTAAAAATCATATAAGTGGATTAAATGTTACCATTCCATATAAAGAGAAAATTATTCCATATTTAGATAGTCTTGATAATGTATCTAAAAGTGTTGGTGCTGTAAATACTATCCTACCAAATTATAAAAACGAAAAACTTATTTCCTTAAAAGGATTTAATACAGACGTTTATGGATTTCATCAAATGATAAAACCATACTTAACAACTAATCATAGTAAAGCATTAATTCTTGGTGCTGGTGGAGCTTCTAAGGCAGTGGCTTATGTTTTAAAATCTTACAATATAGATGTGAATTATATTTCAAGAAAAGAAAGACCTAACGAATTAAATTATTTCACCTGGAAAGATATTAATAATCATATGATTGAAAGTCACCACTTAATTATCAATACAACTCCAATAGGAATGTATCCTAACAAGAGTGAAAAAATAATTTTCCCATATGAATTTATAAATTCTAAGCATTTAATAATTGACTTGATATACAATCCTTCCAAGACTTTTTTCTTGTTAAAATGCGAGGAAAAAAATGCTCAAATTCTTAATGGCTATCAAATGTTAGTTCATCAAGCTCTTAAATCGTGGAACATTTGGAATTCCTCCATAAATATTGAGTAATATTGAAAAGTGAAGTTTAACTTAAAATCTGATTTTTCTCCTACCGGTGATCAACCTGAAGCTATCAAAGATTTGGTTCAAGGTATTAATGACGGAATTGCTGCTCAAACTCTCTTAGGAGTTACTGGCTCGGGCAAAACATTTACTATTGCCAATGTTATTGAAAAAGTAGAAAGACCAACATTAATTCTTTCTCATAACAAAACTTTAGCAGCACAATTATATCAAGAGTTTAAAACTTTTTTTCCTGATAATGCCGTTGAGTATTTTGTGTCTTACTATGACTATTATCAACCTGAAGCATATTTACCATCTTCGGATACTTATATTGAAAAAGACCTTTCAATTAACGATGATATAGAAAAACTTAGATTAAGTACTACAACTTCTCTTCTTTCAGGGAGAAAAGACGTTATAGTTGTTTCATCAGTTTCTTGTATTTATGGAATTGGAAACCCTGTGAATTTTAGTAATAGTATTATTACCATTCAAGTTGGTCAAAAAATAGCAAGGAATGTTTTTCTTAGACAGTTAGTAGATAATTTATACTCTAGAACAACAACAGATTTTAAAAGAGGAAACTTTAGAGTTATTGGTGATACCATTGATATTCATTTAGCTTACGCTGATTTTGGAATAAGAATTTCTTTTTGGGGAGATGAAATTGAATCAATAGGAATATTAGACTTAGTAAATAATAAAGTTTTAGAAAATCAAGATCAATATGTAATATATCCGGCTAATATTTTTGTAACTGCAAAGGAAGATGTTAAAAGATCAATTTTTGAAATCCAGGATGATTTGGTAAAACAGATAGATTTTTTTAATGAAATTGGAAAAAACTTAGAATCTAAAAGAATTCAAAATAGAGTAGAGCTAGATTTAGAAATGATTAGAGAACTTGGCTATTGTTCAGGAATTGAAAACTATTCAAGATATTTTGACAATAGAAAAACTGGTGATAGACCATTTTGTTTGTTGGATTACTTTCCTGAGGATTTTCTAATGGTTGTAGATGAATCTCATGTAACTGTGCCGCAAATAAGAGCTATGTATGGAGGAGATCGCTCTAGAAAAGTAAATTTAGTTGATTATGGTTTTAGATTACCAGCAGCTCTTGACAATCGGCCTTTAAAATTTGAAGAGTTCGAACAAGTTCACAATCAAATTATTTATGTAAGTGCAACTCCTGCAGAGTATGAGCTAATGAAGTGTGATGGAGTTGTTACAGAGCAATTAATTAGACCTACTGGATTATTAGATCCAGAGATAACCATTAAACCAAAACTTAATCAGGTTGATGACTTGTTAGAAGAAATTCGAAAAGTTGTTGAAGAAGACCATCGAGTTCTTGTAACTACACTTACTAAAAGAATGGCTGAAGAATTGGATAAGTATTTTGCTAAAATCGGAATAAGATCCAATTATATTCATTCTGATGTCGATACTTTAGACCGTGTAGAAATATTACAAGATTTAAGAAAAGGTGTTTTTGATGTTCTTATAGGGGTTAATCTATTAAGAGAAGGTCTTGACTTGCCAGAAGTTTCTTTAGTAGCTATTCTTGATGCAGATAATGAAGGATTTTTAAGATCTGTAAGGTCATTAGTGCAAACAGTAGGAAGAGCCGCAAGAAATATTAATGGTCGTGTAATCATGTATGCTGATAGAATTACAAAAGCAATGGATACTACAATTAGTGAAACTAATAGAAGGCGCGAAAAGCAAAGAGAATATAATAAAATTAACGGGATCATCCCAACTCAAATTATAAAATCAAATGAGAATAATCTTCTTATTGGCAGAGCTAAGGATGAGGATGAATTGAATGAACTTATTGGCTCAAATGAAATTAAAATTCAGGATCCTGTAGTAGAAAATATGTCTAGAGTGGATCTGGAGAAAAGTATTAACAACATTCAAAGGCAAATGGAAAAAGAAGCAAAAAAGGAAAATTTTATGCAAGCAGCTGTACTAAGAGATGATTTATTTAAGTTGAAAAAAATTCTTTTGAAGAAATTTGATGATTAGATATTACTGTAACCTACAGCTAAAATAATGGCAGCTTTTGTTATTACTCTTTTTTCGTTTCCTTCTTCATCCTCTTCGAAGACTCTTTCACTAGCAGGGATAACGTAATCAATATATAGTTTTTTAACTCTTAACTTTTCAATTATTGATTTTTGATAGTTGCGTTCTTCATCTGAAAACTCAGTGTTATTTTCAAGTTCTTTGTTTTTAGCCTTTTTAAGCTCTTCCATCATAATATCAGTTTCTATTATAAAATCTGAAGCAGTCACATTCTCTTTTTCGTAAAGCAAAATTCTAGTTCTAAATTTTTTAGGTTTATCAAAGATTTTAATTTTTATTCCATCGCCTGTAATCCCATTAGCATTAAATGATAAGCGATATATTTGATCTTGAATAGTAGCAATCTCAACTTCTTTAGAATAGTCATAATCTTTATATGAAAAGTGAGTAGTTAAAGCTCCATCATATCGAAATGGCTTAAGAGCTGTTCTGCAATTTTTTCTATATTCTCTTAAAAGAATTAGATATTCTTGATAAGGAGTTGTTTCTTCTCTTTTTTTATCTTTTTTTTGAGATTCAAAGTTTGGATTCAAAATAAAGATTATTAAAAAAATTAAAATATATCTAATGTTCATAATATAAATATTATAGCGTTATTTCTTCTCTTAATTCTAAAATCATTTCAGAAATAGAAATTACTTCTTCATGTTTTAGCTCCACATCAAGGTATTCGATGTTTTCACCTTCTTGTTTTACAGACCATAAATTGTGGTAAGCATTTACAACCTCTTCAACATGATCAGTAAGATCAACTAAATCTTCAGTTTGTGATTTAACTGCTCTTAGACCTCTTATAATTGATCTTGCTATTGTCATTTGTTCGGAAAGTAGAACACTTATTTTGTGATCATCATTACCCAGCATTGTATGAGTACCTATATTCATCCCTTCTACCCATGCTCCAGTAAAATATATGACACTTAAATCTGTTAAATCATTGTCATAAATATAATCATCTGTCATCATTTGCACATGAAATAGTATTGACATTATACTATCTTGATTCCCAACATTTGCTTCAAATCTATCTACTAAATTATCAGAAAGAAAAATAGATTCCATTCCAATTTTAGCAGCTAAATCTTTTGAAACTTTAAGATATTTGCTTGCTTCTTCATATTTGTCATTCGTAACACAATAAGCTAAATCACATGCATAAACACCAAAATTAATTGATTGTTTAAATTTCGTGGAATATAATTTTGCATTTGAAATATTGTTTGCCAGCCCTTCTTCATATTTCATATTTGCTTTATTTAAAATTGAAGCAATTTGAATTGGTGAGGGAGGCATAAATACATAATCGTCATCCATTGTGTCAATTTCAATCGAGTGATTCAAATCATCAGAAGAATCATCTTGAACTTCATTTTTGGTTTCAGAATTTTCTGACTCACAACTTATATTACAGGTTGCAAAAAGACATAAAAATAACAAGGAATAAATATCGAATTTTCTCATAATCATAATTGATTAGTGTAAATTTAAAAAATTAATGCAATTATTTAGAAATATAATCATCATTGAATACTTCTATTTTTTTTGCAGTCTTAATAAGTGGTGTAAATTTCCCTCTAAACCTGGTAGCTTTTACCATGTGATTATCTATCCAATGATAGTTACCTCCTCTAGGTTTATTCATCAATAGACCATGATATTTTATATTATGCATCTTAAGCCATGTTTCTGTTTTTTCTCTATGATTTTCTGTTCTTGATGTGAAAAAAGTAATAATATGACCTTCAGTATACCAATTCTCTAAAACTTCTAGTGCATCTGGAAATGGTTTACAAGTTAACATTCGTTCGGGTTCTTCATTAGGAACATCATCAGTTATTGTCCCATCAATATCTATCAAATAATTTTTTATTTCTTTCGGGAGTACTGGGCTAAGGTTTTCTCCATCTTTTCCAACTAAATCATTTAGTTTTTTTTGACTATTCATTAAAGTATGTATTATCCTAAATATGCTTTTAATAATTTACTTCTAGAGTTATGCCTTAACCTTCTTATTGCTTTTTCTTTAATCTGTCTTACTCTTTCACGAGTTAAATCAAACTTTGTACCTATTTCTTCTAATGTTAGACCGTGTTGTCTGCCAATTCCAAAAAACAACATGACTACATCCTTTTCTCTATCACTTAGAGTTGATAGAGATCTTTCAATTTCTCTTTGCAATGACTCGCGCATTAGAATTAAATCTGCTTTTGGGCTATCGTTATTAACCATTACATCTAAAAGCGAATTATCTTCTCCGTCAACAAATGGAGCATCAACAGAAACATGTCTGCCACTTATTTTCATGGTATCTTTAACTTTTTCTTCACTAAGATCAAGAGCAGTCGCTAATTCATCACTACTAGGAGGTCTTTCAAATTCTTGTTCTAATCTTGAAAAAGCTTTATTTATTTTATTTAACGATCCAACTTGGTTTAAAGGGAGCCTAACTATTCTAGATTGTTCTGCTAAAGCTTGTAAAATAGATTGACGAATCCACCAAACAGCATAAGAAATAAATTTAAACCCTCTAGTTTCGTCAAATCTTTGCGCCGCTTTAATTAAACCCAAATTACCTTCGTTTATTAAATCTGGAAGTGTTAAACCCTGGTTCTGATATTGCTTGGATACAGAAACTACAAATCTTAAATTTGCTTTTGTTAATTTTTCAAGGGCAATTTGATCACCTTTTTTTATTCTTTGAGCTAATTCAACTTCCATTTCGGCAGTGATTAACTCTTCTCTCCCAATTTCTTGTAAATATTTATCTAAGGATTGACTTTCTCTGTTGGTAATTGATTTGGTGATTTTTAATTGTCTCATAGAAAGTAAATAAAAGGTTAATTCAAATGTAATTCAAACAGTTTTTCAAATCAAGTTTAAATAGGTTAAATATAAAATATGTTGAAAATTACTTTTTAACAGATATAATATATTGTTAAGAACTTTTTTAAAGTACAAAATAGCTTATCTGTGCTCCTGCAAAAATTCCAAATCCGTTATTGATATTGCTAAACACCTGAACTGGTTGAGCAAATGGATTTCTAGAAGCATCTACATAAAGTTCTAAACTCGTTCTGTAATAATAATAGGATTTGGAAATGTTGTGTAAATATAGTGTTAGAGAAAGAGTTTTTTCAGAGTTTATTTTTCCATTCTCATTAAAAACATAATCTTTTTTAAGTGGAGGAATTTTTATTTCAAGAGTCTTATTTTGACCATTAAAAAGTAAGTCAGTAAATAGTCCCTGCTCATCTCTTGATTTAAATCCATTGTTTTGAAATACTACGTCAGTTAATATCATTCTTTGTTTAATTGTATCTAATTCGTATTCTAGTGTATCTTGATTTATTGTAGTTAATGATGCTCTAACTACATATGTTTCCACTAAATAAAAGTTTTGACTGTTTGCAGGATCTGTAAAATTTAGATTTATTTGAAGTCTATTTTCATTATTGGGTTCAATAACTGTAATAGTATCTAAATAATTTATAGATATTGGAATAGGCAATGAGTCTGATGCAGATATATTTGTATAGTTTAAATGGTCTACTTCAAGGGTGTAAATTTGATTTTCAACTGGTTTTTTTTGACCGACATAAAAACCATTTTGAGAATGACTTAGAGTTTCAATAATATTTCCATTTTCATTTTTTATAGAAACAACAGCATCATTAATATTTTTAAAAGAAGCAGTGTC
Organism: Cryomorphaceae bacterium; assembly: GCA_905182525.1. GTDB lineage: Bacteria > Bacteroidota > Bacteroidia > Flavobacteriales_D > Parvicellaceae > MED-G20. The sequence continues at coordinate 272,381 of CAJJBV010000004.1, forward strand.
AATAACACTTCTGCTACTACTTACATGTACTTTAAATGAGGAGTCGCTTTCAAAAATAGAATTAATAACCAATTTTGGAATTGTAATATCCCCCTCAAAAGGAATAATTTTTTCACATGAAACATAAATCAAAGAAATAATGATAATAAAAAATAATTTTTTCATAATTAAAATTTAAACGAATAGGTTATTGAAGGTATTAAAGGAAATAAACTAAACTGTGAAAGTTGAGGATCTCCATTTTCATTTCTAGTAAATTCTAAATAAAATGGATTTTGTCTACTGTAAGCATTGTAAACTCCAAAGCTTAGTGTTCTTTCCCCCCATTTCATTTCTTTTTTAATATTTACAGAAACATCCAATCTATGATAAGCAGGCATTCTGTAGTTATTTCTGCTATTAATATGATCTACGGTTGTTACACTTGGGTTTGACAGATTAAAATTTGGTAAATTACCTACCATTGAACTATTAAAAGAGGAATATGATTCTAAACCTAGTGTAACAGCATTTCCTGTTCCGTAAACCCAAACAATTCCACAATTAATCCTTTCATTAAATTCATGAGTAATAGCTATCCCAATATCATGTCTTCTATCGTATCTATATGGATAAGTATTTCCAAAATTAATAGAATCAAATTGTCTATTTGTCCAAGATAATGTATAGCCAATCCAACCAGTAGTTTTACCTATTTTTTTCTCAATTAATAATTCTAGGCCATAGGAAGATCCTTTGCCGATATAAACTTTTTCTTGCCAATCATTCTGAGCATCTCCAAATGAAGCGCCGTCTTTATATTCAATTAAGTTATTCATAGTTTTATAGTAACCTTCCAAGGAAAGTTCAATTTTATCCTTAAAAGTTCTTGCATATCCAATAGCAATTTGATCTGAAAACTGAGGTTTAATTTTTTCAGTTGCAGGCACCCAGAGATCTGTTGGTAAACCAATTCCAGAATTTGTAAGTAAATGAAGAAATTGTCCCATTTTAGAATACCCCATTTTAAAAGAAGATTTGTCATTAATTAAGTACCTTAAACTTAACCTAGGTTGTAAAAAAGAGTAGTTTTTACTACCAACAAAAAATGTGCTAAAGTGAATACCTGCATTTCCTTTTAAATTTTTGTTTACTTTCCAATCATCTTCCCCATAAAATGAAACCTCATGTGCATAATGGTTTTTTCCTCCGTAATTTAAGCTCGTATTACTATCATCTATTTCAAAACCAATTGTGGTAACTCCAGGGATGAAGGTGTGATAAATATCACCAACCCCAAATTTCACTAGATGGTCTGGATTTGGCATCCAATCTACATCTACTTTTGCAGACCAATCTTCTATATTGCTCAAATAAGCATAGGATAAGCTATTGTTATTTATAGAGCTAGTATTGTTAGAATTTAATGAAGTTTCTGAACTATTATTTTCAAAGGCTATTAAAAAATCATATTTACTATATCTTAAAGTAGTATTTATAAAAACTTTATTATTAATCATATAATTCCAACGTAGGGCACTTATTATATTACCCCAACTTAACTCGCTTTGTGAGTTGTCGGTTACTAATAAAGAATCTATATTATATCTGTCACTGGAATTTAAATATGCTTTATCTCTTCCCATATAATTACTTAAGTAAAGTCTATGCTTCTCGTTAATTTTATGGTTTATTTTTCCATTAAAATCATAAAAATAATATCCTCCACTGGTTGAGCTACTAGAATTTTCTGATCCTTTACTAGTTTGATTTCTTTGATTTGCTGCAATAAATGGTTTAGCTAAAATGTCTAAATAAGTTCTTCTAGCAGAAATAATAAATGAAGTTTTGTCTTTAATAATTGGACCTTCTAATGATATTTTTGATGCAATTAGTCCAATAGATCCTTGTCCATGAAATTTTTTCATATTCCCTTCTTTCATTTTAATATCAATTACAGAGGACAATCTACCTCCATATCTAGCAGGGAATCCACCTTTTACTAGTTTCGTTGAGTTGATGGCATCTGAATTAAATACAGAAAAGAAACCAAATAGGTGAGAGGCATTATAAACTGGAACTCCATCTAGTAGAATTAAATTTTGATCTGGGCCACCTCCTCTTACATAAATACCTGATGTGCCTTCACTTCCTGTCTGAACTCCGGGAAGTAGCTGTATGGTTTTCATAATATCATTTTCACCAAAAAAGGCAGGAAGGTTTTTCACTTTATCCATAGATAAATCGATACTGCTCATTTCAGATTTTTGATGAATAAATTCTTCTTTAGAAGAAAGTATTTCAACTTCATTCAACATTTGATTTTTTAAAGAAAAATTTATCTGAATATCATTTTCGAGATAGTCTTCAAAAACCTGGGTTGTGAAACCAATATAACTTACTCTAATTCTAACAGAATCTATCGGAAGAGTAAGACTATAAAATCCGTAATCATTGGTAACTGTCCCCTTTCCTGAGTTTAGATCATAAATTGTTCCTCCTAATAGCTTTTCTCCAGTTTCTGATTCATCAAGATATCCACTAATGGTTATGGTTTTCTGTGAAAAAATAAATAATGGAAAAAATAAAATCAGAGTTGATAAAAATTTATTATTCATAAACTTATTAATATGTTTTAAAAAATATTAAAATTAGAACGTCGAAATACGCAATATATTTTACAGGAATAAAGTCAGTAAATGGTTAGTAAAAATTGATTATAATATTCTCGATTAAAAAGATGCTTTTATTTTTCTAGTTTTGTTAATGTTGGCATTTTTATACCACTTAGAATGACCAGCGAATTTTTTGTACATACTAAAAGTGACAAATCCATAATAATCATTACTACTCGATCCTCCCCTTTGTTGTCCAACAGCATTCCAAGTAGGTTCATCACCAGATCTTGTTCCAGACATTGTTGCAGCAAGTTCTGCTTTGTCTCCTAAATGAGGATTTGTTGCAAGAAGTTCTTTGCTGTAGTAGGTACCGCTAACATCATCAATATAATCTGTAAAAGTAAATCTAGAGGCAAACTCAATCTTAATTCCCATATCATTATTGAACGCTTTTTCAATTCCAAAACCTACTGGTATGCACATTGAAACTAATTTATAAGTTTTATTTTCTTTGAAAATCTTACCGCGATTTACACCCTCAAAATCAGTACTAAGACCATTACTTGTTATAAAACCTTGCCCTTCTGTGTGTAAGGGCCTTAATCTATGATACTTATTGTTGTCAATTAAGTTGTGATTACTTAGGTAAGCAGCATTTTCTGGATCGTTAACATCATAAGTAGAATTAATCTTAGCTCTTGGTGTGTAAAGAAAACCACCGACTCCCGCAATGACATATAGTCCTATGTGCCCTAAGGATCCTTTAGCTAATTTATGTCCACTAACATCTTTTAGGTTGAATTTATTTCCTGTAGATGGCTTAAATATGTAATATTCAGTTAATGCAGTGAATTCTACAATATCTGTTCTAAAACTTAAATTTCTATTCACTCGATAATTTATTGATGATTGATCGTCAGATCCTGATAAAAAAGCAAATGCTAAATTTCCTCTAAGATTAACTTTTGGTTTTAGGTGATAAATAAAGGCACCAGTTAAAACTATATTAGACTTAGCAATATCTGTATCGTAAACACCTCTTAATAAAGTGCCTCCAAACTTTTTTTTAAGTTCACTTTCTGTTAAATCTGAACCACCAACATCAGAAAGGCAACTAGAAGCACCAATACCAAAGTTATATTCGAATCTGTTTTTTAAAAACCCATCATCGTCGTAAAAACTTTTATGCTGTGAGAAAATTGTAAAATTTATCAATATAAAGCCTACAATAAGAATATTTCTAGTTTTTAACATCTACACAAAAGTAAAGAATTTTATTTAAATACAATATTTTAAAAATTACAGCTTTCTTTTTGAGATTTCAATCGTTCCTTTATCGTTTCTAAGTTTAATTTTAACTGTCTTATTGATTCCATCTCTATGAATAATTAAATTAACAACATCTCCAGGTTTATATTTAGCAATTTGTTCTTGAAGTTCAGGGACATCATTAACTTTAATTTTTTCAACTTTTAATATGATATCGTTAATTTTAATTCCAGCTTCTTTAGCTGCACCTCCAATAGAAAGTCCACTTACCAAAACTCCGTTAGTGTTTTCCAAGTCTAGATCATCCATTACAAATTGGGTTACATCTTGAATAATTACTCCAATAAAAGCTCGCTGAACTTCACCATAATTTTTTAAATCATTAACTACTTTTAAAGCAATATTTGAGGGTATTGCAAATGAATATCCGCTGTAAGATCCAGTTCTAGATGCAATCGCTGTATTAATTCCAACAAGTAAGCCATCGGGGTTTACCAAAGCACCACCACTATTTCCCGGATTGACTGCAGCATCTGTCTGGATGAAAGATTCTAATGGAAAAATATTTTTTTCCGAGCTATTTCTTCGTAAAATATTTATATTTCTAGCTTTAGCACTTACAATACCTGCAGTAACGGTTGATGTTAAATTAAATGGATTGCCAACTGCCAATACCCAGTCACCTAATTTAACTTCATCAGAATTTCCAAACTTTGCAAATGAAAGATTCATTTCTTTAATTTTTAAAAGTGCTAAATCTGTATTTGGGTCTGCACCGATGATTTCTGCATTTAGTTCTCTTCCATCATTTAATATTACAAGGAGTTTTGAAGATCCCTCGACTACATGATTATTAGTTACAATGTATCCATCACTTGAAATTAAAACACCAGACCCTGCAGAAATTTGACTTTTTTTGCTGTAATTTCCATTAGGGCCTAAAAAGTAATCCATTAAAGGGTCTGAATCATAATTATTTGAATATTCACTTTTAATATGAACTACAGAATTTACAGTTTTTTCAGCTGCAATTGTGAAATCTAAATCGTTTGAAATTGGATAATTATTTTTTGTTAATTTAAAAGATTGGGTTAAACTGGTATTATCATTTTCTGATGAATTTTCTAAACTTTTTGATGCTGATTTATTGGTTGTTATGTTTAAAATATAAAAAGTTACAAGACCACTAAATAAACCAATTAATATAAAATATAATATTTTTTTCATTACTTAAATTTACTTATTAATAGTGTTGATTTTAACTTTTAGATGTATTGTCGTGTTAAATATTGTTAAGCATAATTTTAGTTACTTTTGATTAATGACAATTAAATTTTATAAATACCATGGTACTGGAAATGATTTTATAATTATTGATTTAACTAAGGATGATTTTAAATTTACCGAGAATCAAATAAAAAAAATCTGTGATAGAAAGTATGGGATTGGTGCCGATGGCTTAATATTAATTTTTAATCACGATAGTGTTAGTTTTGAAATGAAATTTTTTAACCCTGACGGAACTGCTAGCTTTTGTGGAAATGGAAGTAGATGTGCTGTTTTATATTGTTTTCATCAAGGAATTGTTCAGTCAAATTGTTCTTTTATTACTAACGATGGAATTCATCAAGGACAAGTTTTAGAAGATGAAAATATTAAAATCAGTATTAAAAGTCCTGTCTTAGTAGATAAATTGAGTAATGGAGATTTTGAAGTTAACACAGGCTCTCCACACTATGTTCAGATTGCTAATAGTTTAGATAATATAGCCTTTAACAAGCATTGTAGGTTGATTAGAAATAATGACAAATATTTTCAAAATGGGATAAATGTTAATTTGGTTAAAGTAGAAGATAATTTTTTGGATATGAGAACCTATGAAAGAGGAGTTGAAGACGAAACACTCTCGTGTGGTTCTGGAGTAACTGCTTCAGCACTAGCCATTGCCTATGAAAATAAAATAGATAATTCTCTCTTTGTTAAAACACGCGGAGGGAAGCTGAAAGTTAATTTTGAAAGAATAGAAAATAGCTTTGAAAAAGTATTTCTTACAGGCCCAGTAAAGTTTGTTTTCAGTGGAGATTATGATTTGTAATATCTATCCTTAAAAATCCATTAAAATGACAAAAAATGTTACTTTAAGAAGGCCAAAATTATTGGATTTAGACCAGCTTCTTTTATGGGAAAATAATTTAGACAATTCTCTTTATTCTGATAATCCTATTTTTTATACTAGAGAGCAGATTGAACAATTTTTAACTTCCGATCAAGATATATTCTTAGATCGGAAAATAAGATTTATGATTGATAGTAGTGATTCACCCATAGGCTGTGTTGATTTATTTGAATATGACATGGTTAATTCTAGAGCTGGTGTAGGTATTTTTATTGATGAAAAATTTAGAAATATGGGATTTGGCACCAAAGCATTATCCCTACTAAAATCCATTTGCATGAAAGATTATTTTATTTCAAATCTACACGTCAATATTTTATATACCAATAAAGAAAGTATACAGCTTTTTGAAAGGGCTGGATTTACTAAAAACGGGGTTAAAGAAAATTGGATTAGAACTGAAAACTCAATGTTGGATGTATGGTTTTTTCAATGTTTTCTTTAAGCTTAGCTAAATTTATTGTAGTTTAAATATTTACATTAATCATAAATCAATTTAAATGAAAACTAAATTAATTTTTACAATCAATGGATGTATTCATCTATTAATAGGTGCTTTTTTATGGGTTCAAGCAGTAATCGTTGGGAAGGCAGGGATTCTCAGAACAACTTAAAAAAAAAGCTCCTGGACAAGAATTAACCGATGGAATTTATTTGGTTCTTGCAAGTACAGTAGATACTGTTGGAGCATTCAATATTGGGATTGGGTTGATGCTTGTATCCATAAGCAATCTCATAGATTTAGAATCAGTAAGAAAAGTTTTGAGAGGGCATACATTCCTATGTGCGTGTGGATTATTACTTTCGGCATTATTCAATACGATTTTCTTAAAAGGTGGTCCTCCACTCCCAGTATTTATTCTTCTAATCATAGCAGTTAACCTTGCTGCTTATGGTTCAAGAAAAAGAACTATTTAAACCTTCGGCATATCCTATTCATTAAGTACATACACTTCTAAATCCTATTAAATAAGTTAAACTAAAGTTTATAGAAGAATGTCCAATGAAAAAGTGGGATTAGACTATATATGTAACCCATTCTCTATATCTTAAAGGTATTATTAAGCAAATCAATTAAAATCAAAAAAATATTTCTATCTCCTCCTGCCACCGCTTCCGCTATTTCCCCCTCTAAAAGAATTTCTATCTCTACTTCTTCCTCTATCTCTATCTCTACTTCTTCCTCTATCTCTGTCTCTATCTCTGCTTCTTCCTCTGTCTCTAGATCTAGAATTTGAACCTTCATTAGATGCAATTTCTACTTTAAAAGTGTTTCCATCGTATTCTTTATCCTTTAAATTTTCTAAAATAACATCGGATAATTTCTTGTCTACCTCAAAAAATGAGAAATCGTTGAAAAGATCAAGGGATCCAATAGACTTAGAGTCTATATCGGTGTTTGAACATATTAGTCTTAATAGTCCCCCTTTGTTAAGCCCTTTGCTAAGGCCTAAACTTATAAAGAATCTTTGATGGTCATCACTTGTAACTCTTGCCCCTTTACTGCCTTTGTCATTGACAATATCTCTAGAGTTCTCATAATATTTTAAAAGTTGATTAAACTCAATACCAATCATTCTTTTGATAAGTTCTTCTTTGGTGAATTCTTCAAAGTTTTTACTTATAGCTGGAATTAAATCTGATATCTCTTCTTCGTTAATTTTAACATTTTTAATTTTCTCAACATAACCAATTAATTGTTGCTCACATATTTCTTTTCCTGTTGGTAGTTTTCCAGCATCAAATTTTATTTTAATTTTTCTCTCAATTTGAGAAATTTTATTTTGATCTTTATTAGAAACAATTGCTATAGACACCCCTTTTTTACCAGCTCTAGCAGTTCGTCCACTTCTATGGGTATAGCTTTCAGATTCATCAGGTAAATGATAATTAATTACGTGTGAAATATCATTTACATCAATTCCTCGTGCAGCAACGTCAGTAGCAACTAGAACTTGAAGAGTTTTATCTCTAAATTTTTCCATTGCTTTATCTCTTTGCATTTGAGATAAATCTCCATGCAATGGAGCAGCATTATAACCCTCTTTAAGTAGTTTGTCAGCGACATCTTGTGTTGTTCTCCTAGTTCTACAAAATATAAGTCCATATATATTTGGATTAAAATCTAATATCCTTTTTACTGCTTTGTACCTATCTCTTTCAGGAACATTATAAAAAACATGTTGAATATTTTCTGCGCCTACGTTTTTACTTCCAACAGTAATTTCTAAGGGGTTAGTCATATACGACTTTGAGATTTTCTCAACATCTCTTGGCATTGTTGCTGAAAATAGCCATGTTGATTTTTCATCAGGTGTATGACTTAATATACCATCTATATCTTCTTTGAAACCCATGTTTAGCATTTCATCTGCTTCGTCTAAAACAACATAAGAAACATTATTTATCTTTATCATCTTTCTTTTCATCATGTCCATAAGTCTACCAGGCGTCGCTACTACTATTTGAGCACCTGATCTTATTTCTCTTGATTGTTTATCCATACTTGCGCCACCATATATAGTAGCTATTGACAATCCCTTGACAAATTTTGAAAAATCTTTAAAGTCATTTGATATTTGAACACACAGTTCTCTAGTTGGAGCAATTACTAATCCTTGGACAATATTTTTAGAAACATCGATTTTTTGAATCATTGGAAGTCCAAAAGCTGCTGTCTTACCTGTACCTGTTTGAGCTAATCCAATTAGATCTCTATCCTCATTAATGAGTAGAGGAATTGATTCCTCTTGAACAGGTGTTGGTGAAGTAAAGCCAAGAGCTTCAACTCCTTTTAGTATGTTAGAATCTAGAGGAAGATCGGAAAACTGCATTTTTTGTTAAATTTTTCGCGAAGATAAACTAATAAATCAAGTAAAAGTAAAAAAAAGTTAAACCTGTAAGCCGGATTCTGTCGAGGTCCATCATTTATCTAGGCTAATTATCACTAATTAGCTCGAGCGACCTACCCTCCAAGTTGAGCGAGCAACTCTTCAACAAAGTAACCTTGGTTTATTTGGTCTTTCAGCGCATGAGGTTTACCTTGCTAACGATGTCACCATCGTCACGGTGAGCTCTTACCTCACCTTTTCACCATTGCCATTACTGGCTGTTTATTTTCTGTGGCACTAGCTGTATTTTAAAAAATCCTTCCTGTTAGGAAGCATGCTGCTCTAAGCTGTCCGGACTTTCCTCTTGCAAAGCAAGCGATGAACCAGTTTAACTTTTTATCAAATTTATAAATCTAAAATGAAGTAAACAAGATTTAAATAAGAAGATTATGTTTTTAGATGTTTTAAAAAAGAATTTCAACTGAAATAGCTTTATGATCAGAAAGAAGTTCTGGATGCGTTTGGAAATTAAACGAATTTAATAATTTATCATGCCATATGTAATCTATTCGTAAAAATGGTAATTTCCCTATATATGTCCCCCCGACTCCAAATCCAGATTTTGTAAAACTATCAATGTACAGTTTATTAAACTCATTATAAGCGTAGGATATTGGGGTGTCATTTAAATCACAACAAATAATTTTTTTGAATGGACTAATTTCTATAACTGGAATTAATTTTTTAAGTTGTATTGACCTATTTTTAAAACCAATTTTAAGTTTATTTATAATATTTTGTTTTGGTTTTTTTTGATTTGATCTAATTGGGCGCCCCTTTCCCCCTATAATTTTATAATCAGAGTAATTAAACCTTATTGATCCTAGATGAGCATTAAAAACTCTCAAAGTATCTTTCTTAAAAACAATATCTGACCACATACAATGATTAGATTTTTCATCATTGAACTCTATTTTTTCTTTATTAATAATGGGGTATTTACTAAAAGTTGCTAAACCAAACATTGAATTCTTATTACTTTCACTACTAAAACTCTCATGATAATATTTAAAGCTTAATTCCTCTAAAATATTTTCTCTAGTGATAAACTTTTTATTGTTATCATAAAAATATTCTTGTAAACAAACAATATCTGGTTTTTGATCTTTAATAAGAGCTATTATTTTAGATTTTATCTCTTCATTTTTCTTCCAGTTATATAAGTCAAATAAACGAACGTTAAAACTCATGACTTTTAATTTGTCCTTGTAAGAAATATTACTTGATATTTTAGGGTTTAGTTGTATGAATCTACTATGATGGTACATCCCCAATATAATAATTATCAAAGTTGGTAAAAAGTAGATGTTTCTTTTTAAAAAACCAAATCAAAAATAAAACCAGGTTTAAAAATAAAATTGCAGGATATAAAAGCCCAGCTAAAGCTATCCACGTATTTTTAGCTGGATCAGATAAAAAGCTAAATAGCTTATGATTAATAAAAAGTTAAAAACTATGGTGGCGTAAGCTAATACTTTAGCTTTCCATTTCATTTTTTTAATTCCAAAGTTAAATATGCTTACTGGCATCGAATAAATAGTCTTTTTCTTTTTTCGAAAGACTCTCGTAGCCTGACAGTTTTATTTTATCTAATATCTCGTCTACTTTTTCTTGTCTTGATTTTGAATTTGAAAAAGTTGCTTTTTTTTCTTGTTTTTTCTTTTTATATACAATTTTAATTTTACGTTTTATTGAAAGACCCTTTATTTTACCTAGAAAATCATCAAACCAGTATGCGATATCTTTACCCTTTCTAAAATTACTTACATAAAAATATCCCCAAAAGGCTCCTCCTAAGTGAGCAAAATGAGCAATTCCATCGGAATTAGATAAGCCTATAATGTCAAAAGCTACCCAAGTCATAGCCAAATATTTCATTTTGATTTTAATTACTCCAAATAACATTACTTCAAAATTTGGAGTGTAGGTTGCTAGCCCTACAAAAACCGCCATTACAGCAGCTGAAGCACCCAGCATTGGAATATTACCCATGTCTTTAAATAATGGAAATAAATTATGAGTAATAAGATAAAGTATTGCACCACAAAAACCTCCAATTATATAGGTACTTAAAGAAGATTTTTTTCCCAGCAGATCTTCGTACATTTTTGCAGTGAAAAAATAAATAAGCATATTATTAAAAATATGCCAGAAGGATCCATGTAAAAACATGTAAGTTAAAATTGTCCATGGTCTTTTTAAAAATACAATAGGAGAGGAGTTAAAGCTAAAATAATCATTGATGTTACTAATCCCAGATGGATTCCATTTCATTAGAATAAAGAAATTACCTAGTATTAAAAACAGCAAATAGACTAATATGTTTATATATATTATTTTAATATAAACGCCACCCGACTTAAATTGATATTTTAATTTATCTATAATTGTCATTAAAAAAAACTATTTCTTTTTTTACTCCAATATAAAACAATAATTATTCCAATTAATGCTCCTCCTAAATGTGCAAAATGTGCTACATTATCACTAGGATTATTAGAAATGCCTAAATAAAGTTCTAAAACAGCATATCCAATTACAAAATACTTTGCTTTTATGGGTATTGGAGGGAAAAGTAACATGAGTTCTGTATTTGGGAATAAGTATCCAAAGGCAGCTAAAAGTCCAAAAATAGCTCCTGAAGCACCTAGCATTGGAGAATTATGTAGAATATTTAATTGAGCCAAAATAGGATCTTTAAAATTCATTCCTTTTTGAAATGCTTCAAACGCATTAGCTCTAAATAGTTCTAGATCTTCTAGTGATAGTCCCGTTTCTATACTTTGAATTCTAAAATAAGTAACACCTAAATGTAAAATAGATGCTCCCAAAGCACAACTAATATAATAAATTAAAAACTTTTGAGGTCCCCATATTTTTTCTAGTTGTGATCCGAAAATTACCAAAGCAAACATGTTGAAAAAGATATGTCCGATGGAATATGGACTATGCATAAAAAAGTGTGTAGCCAACTGCCAAGGTCGAAATTGTTCGGATGTTATAGGATATAATTCAAAGTTTTGAGTAAATGATGGAATAGTCCATTGAGCAACATAAAAAATAACATTTATTAGTAAAATATTTTTTACTACAGGACTAATATTTTTTAAAATGTTATTAAACATTAATTGAATTTCTTAATAATTTCTTTTTGATCTATTTCTTTAACAATAAAAAGTCCTTTAGTATTTCTTATTGGAGACTTGCAAGAAAATAAACAATCTGTTAAATGAGCCATTTCTTTACTGTTCATTGATCTTAATCTACTATGAGCATAGTTTTTTGATATATTCCAAGCAATTTTATCAAATGGGTTTTTGAATTCATCATTGCTATTTTTAATGTTCTCTAAACAATCTTCAATAAACTTTTTACCATTTATATTTTTCGTGTCATTTGGAAAACTATTAATCACAATACAATTTTTTCCAAATTGATCTATTTCTATACCTAATCTTTCTAATTCTTCTTTTAATTCCATGCACAAAACAAAATCACTCGGGTTTAATTCTACTTCAATAGGATGGAGTAGTTTTTGTGATAACACTTCTCCATTTCCATACATTTCTTTAAGTTCTTCAAACTTCACTTGTTGATGAGCTCTAAAAATATCTATAATTAATAATCCATTTTTTTTGACTGCTAGTATATAACGGTTATCAAATTGTAAAAATAGGTTAGAACTTTGTGGAACGTCACTTTGTTCTTCAAAATTTTCAGAAATTTCTAAATCTTTTTGATAATTACTTTTTAATAAATCAAAATTACCACTTAACTGACCTTTATCTTCTCTTTGAAAAGGGTTATAACTAGTATCAACTTTAATAGAAGGTATTTTAATAGATTCTCCAGGCTTAATATCTGGAAAATTAAATGAGGTTTCTTGGTTAAAATCAATTGAAGGAGCAATATTATTTTTACCTAGTGAACTTCTTACACTTGATTTAACAAGCTCGTAAACAGCTCTCTCGTCTTCAAACTTAATCTCAGTTTTACTTGGATGAATATTAACATCAATAGAGTCCAAGGGTAATGTTAAATATATAAAGTATGAAGGGAAATATTCATTACCTATTAAATCTTTAAAAACAACTTTAATAGCATGATTAATAGAATTATTTCTAATAAATCGATTATTAATAAATAAAAATTGTTCTCCTCGTGTTCTTTTTGAGAACTCTGGCTTTAATACAAAACCACTAATTTTTGTTATGCTAGTTTCCTCTTCTACAGGAACTAGCCTTTCATTATATTTTTTTCCAAATATTGAAACAATTCTTTGTCTTGTGTTACTAGAAGGTAAATCAAAAATTAAATTTTTATTGTGATGCATTGTAAAATGAATCTCGGGGTGGGTAAGTGCAACTCTATGAAATTCGTCTATAATATGTTTTGTTTCAACCCCTTAGACTTCAAAAAATTTCTTCGAGCAGGAACATTGAAAAATAAATTTTTCATTGATATACTAGTTCCGTTTGTATAAGCACAAGCTTCAGAGTTAGTAATTTTTGATGCTTCAATTTTAATTTGATGACCTATATCACTATTTTTTTGTTTTGTTTTAAGTTCTACTTGAGAAACAGCTGCTATACTAGAAAGAGCTTCTCCTCGGAACCCTTTAGAAGAAATTGCAAATAAATCTTCTGTTAACTTTATTTTAGATGTAGCATGTTTTTTAAAACATATTTCCGCATCTTCTTTAGTCATCCCAGAACCATTATCAATTACCTGAACTAAACTTTCACCAGCATCTTTAATTATTAGTTGAATTAATGTGCTATTTGCATCAATAGCATTTTCTAACAATTCCTTTACTGCTGATGCAGGTCTTTGAATTACCTCACCAGCAGCAATTTGATTAGCTACATGTTCTGAAAGTAATTCTATCATTTTATTTAAAACTTGATTTTGTTAAAGCTTCTAAAACTGAATCTATCTGTGAATAGATAAATGCAAATCCTAAAATAAGAACTGAAAAAATAATAAGTAATCTGATAGTTTCCCAGTTTTGATTCCAAGTTTTTAGATTTGTTTTCGAATTAAATGAGTTCTTAATTCTCAGTGAATAATCCTCTGTTTTAGTTTCTCTTATAATTTTGTCAGGATCATTTTTATTTTCGTCATAATATCTGGCTGCAAAGTCAAATGTTTTGTATTGTGGCAGCTTAAAAAATCTAGACTTTAAAAAAGGCTTTTGGCTCATTCTGTAAATTTAAATAAATAATACAACTAGTTAAAAATCGTATAGAATTCTCTTGTTAATTTTTTATAATTGTCGGTATAGTTATGTCTACCATCATTTTCAATAATTAATGATTGACTTTCCAATGTTTTTTTTGTTTTAGAAAGTTCTATTAATAATCTATGAGGATTTTTATTTGGTTTAGGAAACACTATACATTCTTTACTAACATATAAACCAAATTTTTCAGCATATTCAATAACTTCTTGTTTTTGATCAATAGGTAGAATAAGGTTAATGGTGCCATTTTTTAATAAATGCTTTTCGCTAAAGTTTAAAACATCTTTATAATTTAAACTTTCTTCGTGTCTAGCCTTTAATCTATCTAAATCTTTTGGCTTTAAACTTTTTTTAAAATATGGAGGATTACTAATTATTAAATCATATTTATTTTCAGTTGAAAATAATTTTAAATCTGCATGCTTTAATTTAATTCTTTTATTCCATTTGCAGTTTTTAATATTTTTTTTTGCATCTACTACAGCTCTTTCTGAAACTTCAATACTATCAATTTCTAATATTTCATTTCTTTGGCACAGCATAATTGAGATTACACCTGTTCCTGAACCAATATCTATTCCTTTTTTTTTATCTGATAAGTCTGCCCATGCACCAAGTAGGATACCATCAGTACCTATTTTCATTGCTGCATTATTTTGATGAATTGTAAACTCTTTAAACTCAAATGGCTTATAATTTTTTTTATTCATCTGTGTATAATTCAATTAAGCCATCTGGGACTTGAACTTTTACTAGCTTTTTGGAATGGTCAAGTAAAATTATATTTTGTTTATTAAAAGGTAATAGTACTTCAATATCATTAATATAAATTTGTATCAGATTATTATTTTTTATATCTATTACTGAATTTACATTTCCTAAAATATCGTTGTTTTGGTTCGTTACTGAGTATCCAGAAATATTGTTTTTATCAAACTTTTCATCTGGTAAATTAATATCGATAGGATTTATGTAAATAGATTTGTTTTTTAACTCTTCTGCTTTTATTTTATTTACGTTAAGTAGAGAAACGACTAATTTATTTTTATTAAGTTCTTTAATTTCTTGTATTCTGAATGGAGAGATTATTCCTGAAACTTGTACCCATATTGTAGTTTCTTTATTTAAAATCGACGATTTTTCTTTAATAAATGAAATTACAAGTTTTCCACTATATCCGTGAAGTCTTGAAAAATGACCTATTTCTTTTAAATTTTCTAACATAAAAAAAGCCATGTGTTATACATGGCTCAAATTTAGAAATTCTTTTAAGAAGTATTTTTATTAACCTTATTTCTTTTCTTCTTTCTTTTTAGGAGCTTCTTTTGCTTTAGGAGTTTCTTCTACTTTTGGAGCTTCTTCTGCTTTTGGAGTTTCTTCTGCTTTTGGAGTTTCTTCTGCTTTTGGAGTTTCTTCTAGCTTCTTAGGAGCTTCTTCTACTTTTGGAGTTTCTTCTGCTTTTGGAGTTTCTTCTCTGGAGTTCTTCTGCTTGGAGTTTCTTCTGCTTTTGGAGTTTCTTCTGCTTTGGAGTTTCTTCTGCTTTGGAGCTTCTTCTACTTTGGGAGCTTCTTCTACTTTTGGAGTTTCATCAGCTACAGGAGCTTCTCCAGATTCAGCAGTTTCTTCAGATTCAGCAGTTTCTTGCTCTGCTTTAGTAATTTGAACAGCTTCTGCTTCTGCAATTGCTTTAGCTCTTGCTGCATTTTTTTCTTTTTCTGCGTTTAATGCATCAGATTTCGCTTTTTGATTAGCATTTTCTAAAGAAGATATTTTAGTTTCTATTTTATTTTCTTTTTCTTCAAGCCATTTATTAAATTTCTCTTCTGCTTGAGCTTCAGTTAACGCACCTTTTTTTATCCCTTTAATAAGGTGGTTTTTATATAAAACTCCTCGATATGATAACATTCCTCTAACTGTATCAGTTGGTTGTGCACCAACTCCTACCCAGTGTAATGCTCTTTCAAAATCAATATCTATAATTGCTGGATTTTTGTTAGGATCGTAAGATCCAATTCTTTCGATATATCTTCCGTCTCTTTTTGATCTAGAGTCAGCTATAACTACGTGATAAAATGGTTTTCCTTTTTTACCATGTCTTGCAAGTCTAATTTTTGTTGCCATATTAATTGTTTTAGAAGGGTCCTAAACCCAGTTTTATTTAATTTGGCTGCAAATATGACTTATTTTTATTATTAATAAAAAATATATTGCTCTAATTTTATAATAAACTTAATATGTAGCCCATCAAACCACCACCTATAACAATATATGCGCTATTTATTTTCTTGAAAACAAATACTATTGTTAAACTAAATATTCCAATTAATATCATTTTCCAGTCCGTAATTATTCCTTTTACCATTTCAATACTTACAGCTGCAATAATTGCTACAGCCGCTATATTTACCGCATCTAAAAAACTACCGATTAATTTAGATTTTCTCATTTTAGGAATCAATGGATTTAAAATGGCAACAAATATAAATGATGGAATAAAAATCCCAATTGTAGCAGCAATAGCGCCATAGAAACCATTTATTTGCCAACCAATGAAAGTTGCAGTTGACAATACTGGCCCTGGTGTAAACTGTCCAATTGCTACAGCATCCATTAATTCATTTCTAGATAACCATCCATTAGCAACTAGTTCAGCATCCAGAAAAGCAAATAGTACATAGCCGCTACCATAAAGTATAGATCCAATTTTTAAGAAAGTCATGAATATTTTAAAACTTCCTATTGATTTAAATCCTGGAATTAATAAAAATGAATTTGTAAAATTTCTGTTTTTTATTAAATGAAGTAATGTCCCCATAATTCCACAACTAAAAAGTGCCAAAATTTCATTCATTCCAACTAGACAGACTATTAATGTCCCTATTCCTAATATTCCAATTTCAAAAGACTTAAGTGCTTTTTTTCCTAACTTATATGCTGCCATAATTATAATTGAAATTACAGCGGGTTTTATACCATATAAAAATGGTTTAACATTGGGTAATTGACCGTATTGTTCATAAAACCAAGCAAATAATGCTGTAATTAAAACAGCTGGAAAAATAAAACATATCCCTGCAGTAATTAATCCTTTCCACCCTGCACGTTCGTAACCGCAGTGCATAGTCATTTCGGTTGAATTTGGACCTGGAATTAAATTGGTAGCACCAATTAGGTCAAGAAAATGTTCACGTGTTATCCATTTTCTTTTTTTGACAATTTCATCCTCCATCATAGCAATATGAGCAGCAGGACCTCCAAAAGAAATAGCTCCCAGTTTAAAAAAAAGTAATGCTATTTCTTTTAATTTACTGTTATTAGACATTACAAATAATGATTAACAACAGCCGTCTTCAGGATTACAAGAGTTTGAATTGTTTCCAAAAGTAACTTAGTGGTTTTTTGATTTTCACTTGACTAATTCCACACTTGTCTTTAGAAAGACAATCAGTCATTTTATTAATTAAAACAAAATTATTACCATTATAAGAAACATCGTACTTTCCTATGGTATCATTTTGGTATTCAACTTCTATGTCCAAGTTTTCAAAAGAGAATTGTTTTTCAGATAGTTCTATAATATCTATAATTTTGCTTGGTTTTAGTATGTGGTTGGTATCATTAGAATACCAAAGCTGAAAGTTGATGACTTTTTCGTGTCGAACTTCACCCCCACAATCAATAAAATCCTTTGTAATTACACCAACTTCAGTTATATGAAAGTGCTGGGGAATATGTAGTCCATTTTCAAATTGAAAACTAATTTTGGAAAGTGTTTTAAGTATATTTTTTAGTTCTAATAATTTCATTTTAAAATTATATTTTACCAGCTACAGCTTCACTCACGTTTATAATATGGTCACCAACCTTTTCGCAAGATGAAAAAATATCGTTATACATAATTCCAGATTGAAATTTGTATTTTCCTTTTTCTGCTTGCTCAAGATAGGATGTTCTTAATTCATTTCTAAGTTGATTTATTTCTGTTTCTGCTTTTTCTGCATCATCTGTAATTATGTGTCCATATTCAGAATTTAAATTTGCAATCATAATTCCAAAAGCTTTTTCAACTTTATCAAGCATTCTATTTATATTATCTCTTTGTTCAGGGAGAAAATATAGTTTATTTTCGTCCTTTCTTTCAATAGTTTTTGACATTTGATAGTATATATCTCCGATTCTTTCTAAGTCATTTGTAATACTTAGCATCGCTCTAATTTGAGACGAAGTATTTTGACTAACTTCTTTAGTTGATAAATTTTCTAAATAACTAGCAATTTCCACTTCTACACGATCGGTTATTTCTTCGTATTTTTTTAGCTTATTAAACATTTTATTTCTAGTTTTTTTGTCTTGATCGTTGATTAATGATTTAATAAACTCATTCATTCTCATAGTAACATCTCCAAATTTAGCTACCTCTTTTTTTGCTTCTAGAATAGCTACTTCTGGTAATGCAATTCCAGCAGCGCTTATATAATCAAGCTTAAATTCTTCATCTGCATCTCCTTTAGACTTTACAAGGCTAGTAGCTATTTTAGCCATAAATGGAACAAAACCCACTAAAAGTAAAACATTGAAAATATTGAAAGTAGTGTGGAAAATTGAAAGTCCAAGAGGGACAGTAGCAGATTTGTCTTCTGGGTTGAGTGGAGACATGCCCATATAGGTAGTCATATATTGATCAATTAATTCTATAACAAAAGGAAAAGCAATAATCATCCATATTACCCCAAATACATTAAATATAAAGTGCGCTCGAGCAGCACGCTTAGCGTGTACATTTGCTACTAATGCAGCTAAATTTGCTGTGATAGTTGTTCCGATATTTTCGCCAAGTACCATTGCAGCAGCAAGTTCAAACGGAATGTAGCCTTCAAAACACATTACAAGTGTAAGGGCCATAGCTGCACTTGATGATTGAACGACAAGAGTTAAAATAGTTCCAACCCCAATAAAAATTATAGTTGAAAAATATCCCTTGTCAGCATAATCAGCTAAAAAACTTAGAAAACCAGGGTTTTGTTTTAAATCTGGCACAGCATGTTTTAATTCATCTAGGCCCATAAAAAGTAATGCAAAACCAATTAATACTTCAGCCCAAGCTTTTATATTTGATTTTTTAGAAAACATTAGCGGAAATCCTACTGCGATTATAGGTAATGCTATAGTAGAAATTTTTATTTTAAAACCTAAAATTGAAATTAGCCAGGCAGTAATAGTTGTTCCAATATTTGCACCCATTATAACTCCTATAGATTCTACTAGACTTAATAATCCTGCATTTACAAAACTTACTGTCATTACTGTTGTTGCAGATGATGATTGTAATAAAGCAGTTATAAGAAATCCAGTTGTAATTCCAAGAAACCTATTTGAGGTCATACTACTAAGAATATTTCGCATTTTACTTCCAGCTACTTTTTGGATGCCATCGCTCATTACTTTCATTCCGTATATAAAGAATCCCAAAGCGCCAATTATTATTAAAAAATCAAAAAATGTCATGTTGTTGTTTTATTAAATTTTAAACAAATCTATATATCTAAACAACAAGTTTTGTTGACTTAATTAAAGCTTAACATAAGGTTAACATAAGGTCAATTTAACCAATTGATTATCAATTACTTTACGTGTATAAATTTTTTATTAACATGATTAATCTGGCTAAAATTAAAGCAACATTAATTAATTGTTAAGATTGACAATGTTTAATGTTAAAACAAAATTTTATTGTTCAATTTGTTGAAATAATTCAAATATTTAAACATGAAAAAAATATTTATTCTAACATTAATCTTAATCGTTGGTTCTCTTAATGCACAAGACATTACCAACAATAGATTTGGTAAAGGACTTATTAATGTATTTGCAAAAGATTCTTCTTGGTCTTCTAAAGTTGCTTTTAGATACCAAACAAGGTATGAAGGAAATTTTGACTTAGAAGAAAGTGATTACTCAGGAAGAGCATTTGTAAGAAGAGCGAGAATTAAAGGGAATGGATTTGCTTTTAGCCCTAAAGTCACCTATAAATTTGAATACGATGTCGCTAATGGCTATGTTCTAGATGCTGTTGTGAAATGGAATTTTACAGGAAATTGGACGCTTTGGTTTGGACAAACTAAACTTCCTGGAAACATAGAAAGAGTATTTTCATCTCAAAAACTACAGTTAGTTGATAGATCTCTTCTAAATTCCAAATTCACCCTTGATCGAGATGCAGGTGCCCAATTAAGACATCACTTTAAATTAGGAAATACATTTTTAGTTAGAGAAATATTTTCATTTTCTCAAGGGGAAGGACTTAACCAAACTGTTAATTCTACAGGAAATGATTATACGGGGAGAATTGAACTATTGCCATTTGGAAATTTCACTAAAAAGGGAGATTATTTTGCTGCTGATTTAAAACGCGAAAAAACTCCAAAGCTAATGCTAAGTGCTACTTACGATTTTAACCAAGATGCAATGCGTTCAAGGGGACAAAAAGGAGACTATCTTTTAGGAGATTTAAAATCTCTACAAACCCTTTTTATAGATGTACATTTTAAATACCAAGGCTTTTCCTTCTTTGGAGAATTTGTTGACAGAAAAACTTCGGATGGATCAGCTCTTTTAGAAGGAAGTTTTTCAGATGATGGATTACCTTTAAATGAATCTTACTACACAGGAAAAGCAATTAATCTTCAACTGGGATATTTAATGAATAACAACTGGGAAATTGCTGGAAGATATACTTCCGTCAATGCTAATGAATATAATAATGATATTAATCAATATACAATTGGATTTTCAAGATATGTAGTAGGTCATAATTTAAAAGTTCAAACAGATTTTAGCTATACTACAGAACAAGGGCAAAATGATAAATTATTATTTAGATTACAAACAGAATTTAATTTTTAGATAATTTAATTTTAAAATTTATAGTTATATCCAAAACTAAATAATCTTCCAGGATTCCTTAGACTGAAATTAAGACTTTCAGTACTAAATGATTCAAACTTACTCTCTAAAGAGTCATTTAAAATATTATTAATTTTGAAGTTTAAAGAAGATCTTCTGTTTTTCCCTATTTCCTTATTAAAATTAAAATTAAGACTATGAAAAGGCATAGTGTATACATCAGGTAAAAATCCTGTACCTACTATTTCTAAAGTTTTTCCTTGAATATTATAAAAAAGTCCAGTTTGTAATCCTTTATCAGAATTGGAATAATTCAATCCAGTATTAACAAGAAATGGAGCTTGTCCCTGAAGAGTTCTGTAATTACCTAATGTTTCTCCAGCTCGCAGCATATTTTGTCTTAAATTATATTCACTTTCTGAAAAAGACAACTTTGAATTGATGAAAGAGGCATTTATATTTATACTAATATTTTTAAAAATTTTATTTAAAAATGATAAATTTTTTCTTATTTCAAATTCAACACCTAAAAGAGATGCAGAACCTAAATTTTTAGGTGTAAAATTTGTTGGTGCAGACTCAAAATAGGTCATTTCTATAGGGTCTTGGAAGTTTTTATAAAACAGGCTAACTGCAAACATTTGTGAAAAATCTCCAAAGTGCTCATATCTTAAATCATAATTTTGTATATAAGATGGCTTAAGGTCAATATTTCCTATAAAAGTCATATTTGATAATGGATCGTAAATTTCTGCAATTGAAGCTTCTTTAAAAGATGGTCTTGCAGTAGTTCTAGTTGCACAACCTCTTATATTACTTTTTTCATTCACTTGTAAAATCAGATTCGCAGTTGGGAATATATCTAATTTATTAATAACATTTTCTCTTATAAAATTAATTCCTTGTTGTGAGTTTTTTCCTGAATAATACAAATCAAACTTTTCTGCTCTTATTCCTAGTATAGTTCTAATGGAACCAAAAATTTTCACTTCGTTAGAAAGATATCCAGAGAAATTAGTTTTTTCGGCATTAAATCTTCGAGCATCTTCAAATATTGTAGTATTTGGATTGATGTAAGTTCCTTGATTGTTATTTTCGTTCCATATATTGTTTACTGTTAGTAAAGAATCTGAAACACCATTATAATTATTCCATTCTTCTAGTGAGGTATATGTAGAACTTATTGAATATTGTCCTATTTCAAAATCTCGTACTTGATAGCTTGTTAAAACCCCAAATTTAAATTTCGATTTTTTTCCTTCTTGCCCATAATTTTTTGTGAAATCTAGTTTTCCATTCAAATGGTTTTCGTTTAAAAATCGCCATATTCTTTTGGGTTCAGTGTTTTCCTGAAAACTAAATACGCCGTCTTCATCCTGAAAAGTAGTTGTTCTAATATCTTTATCGTGAATTCTTGAAATTGTGGGAGATAATTTCCACTCGGTTTTCAACGAAGCATCTTGTGAAGTATGTGTTCCTTGAATCATAAAATTAGTAATACTCCTTTGGGTATACTCAAGATTATCTTTATTAAAGTCTATAAAATCTGAAAATCTAGTTTGTTGTCTGAATTTACCAGATTTTGACTCTCCATTTTGAATGTGAAGAAGTGTTAATTTATATTTTGAATGATTAGTTCTGTAAGAAATACCACCAAGAGAACTTAAAATCACATTGTTAATTCCAATATTTCCTTTTTGAGTTCTATTAGTGTCTAGTGAGAAAATATTTATGTTTGAGTTCTTATTAAAAAAGTTGTTTTCCGCGTTTTCATAAAATTCAGTTTGATTGCTGTATGATAAACTGCCTATAATTCCTAAAGTATGCTCATTTTTGCCAACTTCAAATTGATTTCCTATAGAATATCCAAATGAATAATTCATTAAACTTTTAATTTTTACCGCAGACATTTGAGGATTAAATTCTTTTGTAAAATTGGATACTCTAAGAGCATCTCCTGAAGATAAATTAAATCTTGGATCTATAATTTGACTAGAATTTCTTAAACTGGGTAACGCTCTTTTTCCATTGTCAAAACCTAAAAAATCTGTTGAGCTTCCGCTGTTAGTTAAATAATTAGAATTTAAGTGCATTTGAGGGTTAAATCCAATTTTTATTTTTAATAATGATGATTTTTTTGAATAAAAATCCTTTGTGATAATATTTACCAAACCACCTGTGAAATCTGCTGGTAAATTAGCACTAAATGATTTAGTTATTTGAACATTTTCTAAAATATTTGTTGGAAATAAATCCATTTGAATAGTATTTCTATCAGGATCTAAACCAGGAATATTAATGCCATTTAAAATTGACTTTGAATATCTATCTCCTAAACCTCTGACATATATATATTTTCCACCCATGATGGAAATTCCAGGAACTCTTTTTATAGCATTTGCTAAATTACTTGCCCCTATTTTTTTAAATGATTCTGATGAAATCCCATCCATTAAATTTGCAGATTTTTTTTGCATCCTTAAAAGTGCTTCTTCTGAATTTTTTTTGTTTGAAACAGAAACGACTAATTCTTTTAATCCAACTGAGGAAGATTCAAGAGATACATTTATATCTTTAATTTCATTTTCTAAAACTTCAACATTTATTATTTCCTTTGTTTTGTAACCTACAAATGAATAAATTAAAGTGTATGTACCTGGCGAGATAATAATTGAATAATTTCCATCAAAATCAGTTGTAACCCCTTTACTAGATCCTTTTACTAAAACGTTTGCAAAAGGCATTGTTTCATTGAATTCTTCATCTAAAACTTTACCCACTATTTTACTCTGTGAATATCCAATTATACTTGTTAAAAGTATTAATAATGTACCTATTGATTTAATCATATTATTTTATAATAAATAACTGCCTTATGAAAATTCACAAGGCAGTTATTAAAAAACTATTTAAGTTGTTAATTTATAATGCTCCTTTTTCATTTGCATATGTCCATGAAAATTCAGATTCATCCGCACCTACGCTATTAGAATTATTACTTACTATGTTACATATTGTAATACCATCGGATTCAAAAGTTGATCCAACAGAAGATCTATCGTTGAAAATAGAGCCGTTTGTTAGGTTTGTTGTAAAACAATCATTGCCATCGGAGTTTGATGGAGAAAACTCAAACCCTGAAAACTTCAAGTTTCCAGATTTGTAGCTTAATGCATCTGCATCTGCATCTAGCTCGATATCTTTTCCGCTAGTAAAATTTTTTATAAAAATATTTAAATTGTTTCCAGTTGCTCCTTTTCTATAATCTGCAATTTCCCCATCAACGCCAGTTGCAATGCACTCGTTATTTGTTCCAACTAATGTTAAATTATTTAAGGTAAAACTTCCAGTAGCAGAGCCCTCTGGGCCATCAATTTCTAAAGCATGATCAGATGCATCGTTTAAAATAACCATAGAGTTAGATATTGTCCCTGAATAAGCTTGGTCAATATCCAATCCATCGTCTCCTTGTCCCCAAACTAATAATTCAGAAGCATTAACTGTACCGCCAAAAAATTCTATTCCATCATCTACATTTCCTACTATTTCTATATGGTCAATAGTTGTTGCTGAGCCAACACAACCAAGAGTTAGTCCATTGATTTCATTGCCTTCTCCAATTTCAGCACCACCATGTCTTATAGATAAATATTGAATAATTCCTGAATTATCTAAAGGGTTATTCCCCCCATAAAGTCCGTTTGTTTCAGATGCAGGAATACCTTCAATTTGAAACTCTATGACATCTCCAGAAAAAGATCCAGGGGCATATCCTAGTATTAATAAACCTCCCCAGAGTCCTCTTACATTTTCTGATAAAGAAGATCCAGAATTAGAGCCAATTGAAATATCATCTGATTCTGAAGTCATTATAATAGGTGAACTCTCAGTTCCTTGAGCAAATAATTTTCCACCTCTAGCAATAACTAAAGAAGTTGCATTAGCACCTGTTCCAGCCTTAGATTTAATAATGGTTCCTGCAGGAATTGTTAATGTAACCCCATTTGGAACAATAACCCTTCCTTGCATAGACCAAATTACAGTAGGATCTAATGTTTTATCTGAATTTAAGGTTCCAGTTAGTAAATAATCCTCTTGGATATATTCACAACTACCATCATCTTTACTTGTTTGTGAGTTATAATTTGTTGCGTTTGGATCAGTACATCCTTTTTTTTGACAACTGCAAATTGATATGCAAATTATAATTAGAATAGAAGTTAATTTTGTATTTTTCATTTTTATTAATTCGAAGTTTATTTTTAGTTTTTAATTTCTCCAACAAAGGAATATAATGTTGATCATATCTTTGTTTTTCAAATAGTTATTAAACTTTTATATATATGTTACTCCCATGTTAATGCGTATTAAGTAAATGTTAACTGATTTAATTTTTTAATGTTAATTTAATGTTCCATTAACTTTACTCACACACTAATAAAATAATTTTGATGCCAGATAATATTGAAAAGAAACCTATGCCAAAAATCCTACTAGTAGATGACGAGCCAGATATTATTGAATTAATTCAATATCATCTTGAAAAGGAAGGTTATTTAGTTAAAACAGCTAAAAATGGAGTAGAAGGTTTAAAAGTTGCTAAATCTTTTGTGCCTGATTTAATACTTTTGGATGTAATGATGCCCGAAATGGATGGTATTGAAGCTTGTATTGAGCTTAGAAAAGACAATACTTTAAATAGTACTTTAATAGCATTTCTGACAGCAAGAGCTGAAGATTATTCTCATGTAGCAGGCTTAGATTCTGGAGCCGATGATTACATAACTAAACCCATAAAACCAAGAGTATTATTAAGTAAAATTAAAGCATTATTACGAAGGTCAACCGTAAATCAAATTATTAAAAATGATAAAGTTTCTTTAGAAATAAACAGAGATAAATATATTGTAATATGTGAAGGTAAAGAGTTTACACTACCTAAAAAAGAATTTGAATTACTGGCACTTCTTTTTTCAAAACCTGGAAACGTTTTTACTAGAGAAGCAATATTGGCCAAGGTTTGGGGAGATGATATTGTGGTAGGGGATAGAACAATTGATGTTCACATAAGAAAATTAAGAGAAAAAATTGGAGATGTAAATATTAAAACAATTAAAGGAGTGGGGTATAAGCTAAACTTGAATGTCAATTAATTTTCTAAACTCGTTTAAGATAACACTAGTTGCTCCCCAAACAACTTTGTTGTTTAAATCTAGGAAAGGAACATCATAATTTGTATTATTTCCATTCTTTTTAAAAGTCATTTTTTTTCTTTTGACAACTTCTTTTTTATAAAGTTCCTTGATATTAACCTCAATTATATTTTTAACCTCTCTAGAGTTGGGTTTGAAATTTGGAGCAAAATCACAATAACCTACAAAAGGATGAATTAAATAGTTGCTTGGTGGAATATAAACTTGAGTTAATTCACCAATAATATTAACTGATAAAGTTTCTACTCCAACCTCTTCATGCGTTTCTCTAATTGCAGTTTGTTTTATTGTTTCTCCACTCTCATTTTTTCCACCAGGAAATGATATTTGGTTGCTATGTGTTCCCTCATATTCTTGTCTCTCAATTAAGCAAAAAAATATTTCATAATCTTTTGGATATAGAAGTAATAATGTACTTGCAATTTTAGGATTTTTCTCTTTAAAATTTAATTCTGATTTATTTCTATAAGGTGCTAACTCTACATGAGCCTGATACCCAGGTAAAGGTTTATTAAAAGATTCAAAAATTTCAAGAATAGTACTTTTAAAGTCCAAAATAGATTAATAAATGATCAACAATTTATAAATAAGAGAATTGAATTGGAACAATGCCAATTTGTTTTTTAATTTTGATAAAAATATGAAAGAACTTTGGTTGTCAGACACATTTTGGAGATTTTTAATAAATTCTATTGGTGCTTTATCAATATTTTTTGGTTCATGGTTATTATATAGGCTAATTAAATTCATTTATAATTCAACTAGAAATAAAACTTTGAATGATGAAAATTACATTAACCTAATGAGTCTTCCTGACACTTTTAAAGATCAAGTTCAGATTGGTCTTATCTTAAAAAATACTCAAAAAATTGATTTTAATATTTTAGATTTAAATGAAAATATTTTATTAAATATTTATAATGGTGAACTTCCAATTGGAGATAAAATATTTATAATTGATTCTTTGAAATTAAAAAATGGAGAATATTATTTTTCAATAAAAACCATTCATCAAAATATTTTTAGAAAAATTATAGTTAGTAATTAATTGACCAAAGAAAATCACATAACCTTAAATATTTCAAGTGAAACTGATGTTTTAAAATCTGTAGTTTTAGGTATCTCTGATTCTATGGGAAAAACACCTGAAATTCACCAATGTTATGATCCAGATTCAAAATATCATGTAGAAAACAAAACATATCCTAAATCGAAAAATATTTCAATAGAATTAGATGGCTTTTTAAATATCCTAAATAAATATAATGTTGAGGTTTTAAGACCAGATAATATTCATGATCTTAATCAAGTTTTTGCTAGAGATCTTGGTTTTGTAATAAAGAATAGATTTATTATTTCTAATATTATTACAGAAAGATCTCAAGAAATTCCTGCTCTTGAATAATATAATTAACCTTTTTTCAAATGATAAAGTTTTAAAAATCTCAAGAAATTCTAAAATTGAAGGTGGAGATATTTCAATTTTTAAAAATCATATTTTTATTGGAGCTTCCAATTCATGAAGATTTTAAAAAATTTAAAGTTGCAAGAACAAATTTTGAAGCAGTGAAAAATATTCAAGATCTTTTTCCGGAAATGAAAGTTATGGGATTTGAGCTCTTTAAATCTGATGAAAATAAAGACGATAATACTTTACATTTAGACTGTTGTTTTCAGCCTGTTGGAAACAATTTGGCAATTATTGCTCCTAGTTCTTTTAAAAATAAAAGTGATATCGAATATTTAGAAAATTTATTTGGAAAGCCTAATTTATTTTATCTTGATGATTTTGAGAAAAATAAAATGTTTTCTAATGTTTTCTCCATTTCTACTAAAGTTGTAGTTTCTGATGTTAGATTCATTAAACTAAACAATTGGTTAAAACAAAATAATATTTTTGTAGAAGAAATTAACTATTCTGAAATATCCAAAATGGGAGGATTATTTAGATGTTCTACATTACCTTTAAAAAGAGAAAAATGAGTCAGATAACTAATAATATTTTAATGGTACGGCCTACTGGGTTTACTTATAACGAGGAAACCGCAGTAAATAACCATTTTCAAAATCCAATCAAGAATATTAATTCTAAAAAAGTTACAGAAAATGCCATTAGAGAGTTTGATGAAATGGTTGCTTTATTAGGTAATAAAGGTGTGAGTGTACATGTTGTAGATCCAAAAGGGAATAAAAATAACCCAGATGCAGTCTTTCCTAATAATTGGTTTTCAATACACGAAGATGGAACTAGAATTATCTATCCTATGTTTGCTAAAAGTAGAAGAAAGGAAAGAAACTTAGATATTTTTAAAAGTCTTGAAAAGAACATCTTATTTAATTTAAAAAAGAATATTGATCTCACTTTTTATGAAGATGAAAATTTATTTTTAGAGGGAACTGGTAGTATGGTTTTTGACCGAGTTAATAAAATTGCTTATGCTACTCTTTCTGAAAGAACTTCTTTAAAGGTACTAAGAGATTTTTCAAAAACAATGAGATATAAAATGGTTTATTTTGATTCCTTTCATGATAATAAAGATAAAAAAAGTCCAGTTTATCATACAAATGTCATGTTAAGTGTTGGTAATCACTTTGCTGTTGTATGCTCTAATACAATAAGCGATAGAATTGAAAAATTCAAATTAATGGAATCTTTTGAAATTTCAGGTAAAGAAGTTGTTGAAATTTCTGTTTCCCAAATGAATAATTTTGCAGGAAATATATTGCAAGTAATGGGCTCTAACGAAACTCCATTGATCGTGATTTCTAAAACTGCTTTTAACTCAATGGAAAAAGCACAGCTTAGTAAATTAGAAAAGTATGGAGAGCTAATTGTTCCATCACTTGAAACTATTGAAACCTATGGCGGAGGAAGTGCAAGGTGTATGATGGCAGAACTATTTTTTTAAATTATTCATTTTTATTAATATAATCTTTTTTTAAAGATTTTCTAATATTGTTTTTTAAAAAAACATATGCTAACGTTAAAGAAAGTATATAAAAAACACATTGCGTAAAGGAAATAACGTAAAGTATCTTTATATTATTACCAAACAAATTATGTCCCAGGTACAAAGCGATTAGTATAATTAATAAATGAAATAAATCAAAAAAGAAAATCTCTTTTTGCCTACCAAGTCTAATAAATATGTAGGAAAGTGATGATGTAACAAACATTATTCCCATCCAAGGAGATATTATTTTAATAATATAAAGTAATCCAGACCATTTCTCTCCAAGTATATATTCAACTAATGATGGAGGAATAAAATATAATATGATCCATCCTAATATAGCTACCAATGTTAGCCTTTTTACCCAGTAATTATACGATGAGATTAATTTTTCAGGATTATCTATTTGAGCTATTTCATTGTAGTAAACTTGTGCAAAAGATGTAGAAAAAATCATACAAATTAAACCTAGATATTGAATCCCAGCTGCAGTAAGACCGCTAAATTCTTCACCATAAAATCGAGTTAGTACAACTAGAATGACAAGATTAATAGAACTTCCAATAAAAAAACCAGGAGAAGTAAATGAAATAAATTTTTTATGTTTTTTAAGCAATCTTTTTTCTTCTAAATCATGTTTTTTTAGCCATTTAAAAGATTTAAAAAATTGTTTAAAATAAATTAAATTGGCAGAAAATAAGCCAATCATTCTTCCAATTATTAGTCCAGTAAAATTAAATCCAATGATTCCATTTAATACTTGAGTTAAACCTCCAGTGAAGCTGTGAGTTATTTTTGATAAGCTAATACTTGAAAACTGCTTTGATCTTGTGAAAAACGATTGAGAAATCTGAATCATACCATTTGCAAGAATTCCTAGAGGCATTAATAGTAGAAGTATCCATTCATGTTTAAAAACCTCAATTTCATTATAATAATAAATAGTAAATAGTAATCCACCAATTATAGATGTATATATACAATATTTAATACATATTCTAAGTAAAGTCAATGCAGGTTTATCTTCCCTTTCTAAAATTAATCCACTTTCTAGTCTTAGGGAGCTAACGCTGCTAAATACTAAAGAAAATTCAAAAAACAACCTAAAAGGTGCGTATTCTTCAGGGGAATAAAAGTAGCGCTGAAGTATAACTAAAGCTATGAAATTAATTATTTGAGCTAACCAAGCCCCAGAAAATAAATTACCTACATTTTTTAAAAAATTGTATGTTTCAGATTTTAGTCAATTCTAAGAAATGTTTTTATCTACCCATTGGAAGAAAAATAACGTGTTAAATACAGCAAAAAAAACAACACCACTTTGGGTTTCAAGCATTGATTCAGTAAGGAAATTAATTGTAATCAGTATTAGAAATAATGAGTATAGATAATCTTTGGTTTTTAAACTTTTAAAAAGCATTATAATTGTAAAAAAAATAATTGTGCAGCCTCCGATTAGCCCATGATCAAGAAAACATTGTAAAAATTGGTTGTGACTGTTTAAATTTTTATTATCTAATTGTTTATAGTCTTTATTTTTATATAGTTTATTTAATTCAACACCACTCAATCCTTCTCCATATCCAAATATAATTTTTTCACTAATCAACTCTAAAGAACATTTCCATGTAATAATTCTAGTAGCTGATGATGAAAAATAACTTGATTCTTTTGTCAGTTTCAAAAATATTATGACTGATATAATTAATTAGTCGATTAGATCTAGATTTTACAGAAGGGACTGTTTTGAAAATTAGTTATAAATGATAAAATAATAGCCAATAAAAACCAAAATTAATTTTGTTAAAAGACTTTCTTTTTATTGAAAAACATAACAAATAAAGTAGTAATTAAAATATTTGATATCCATCCTGTTTTTGACGAAAGTAGTATTATAAAAAAGTAAAAAGTAAAATTAAAATATAAGTCAAGGGTCTATTAATATTAAAACTCTTAATCGGACTTATTAAATGATAATATAATATTCCAACTATGAAGTTTAAATACATTGCAAAATAACTTGGATGATGAAAGTAAGATAGATTTTGATACGTAAAAGCACTTCTATTATCTAAAAAGTAAAAATTACAAATTGATATAATAAGGCAAATTATTACTGCAACTAATTCCCCCAGAATAAATACTTTTAAAAAAGTATATAAATATTTCTATTTTAAATTCTATTGCAATTAAACAATAATTGGTATAAAAATAAGCGATAATTTTACTTCTAGTTCTTACCAATAAGTATCAACAGAATTTAAAAATAGTAAATGAAAGAAGGGGATTAACCATAGTAAAACTGTTGTAAGTTTAATCCAAACATTTTTTTTTTTAAAAAGAGAATAGTCACCTGCAATTATGCCCGAAATAGTAAATAAAATAATGATAGAACCCATTAGATCTAATTATGTAGGTATTATCAAATAATTGAATTCTGGAATGTTTTTAATAATGGAATGAAGAAAGCTATTCCAAAAAAAAGAAATAATATTTAGTTTTTTATAATTTAAATATTTAGAATTAAATATATTCTTTATTATATTCATATTTAATTAATTTTAAAATAGTTCCAATACCATTCTATAGCTGAAGTGAGACCTTCTTTTAAGCTGTGAGAAGGGTTGTAGCCAAGTAATTTGTTTGCCTTCTCTATTGACGCTAGTGAGTGTTTAACATCTCCAATTCTCTCAGGACCATTAATTACAGTAATATTTTTAATTTCTGGGTCAAAATTAGAGAGTAATGATTTTAAATTCTCAATTAATTCAATGAGTAAAGACTGACTACCACAAGCTACATTATAAACTTGATTTAAAGCATCTGTATTCTTTGTCGTTGCTGCAAGTTCATTTGCCTGAATAACATTATCAATATATGTAAAATCTCTACTTTGAGATCCATCTCCATGAAGAATTGGAGACTGATGATTTATAAAAGATTTAATAAATTTTGGAATAGCAGCAGCATATGCTCCATCAGGATCCTGCTTTCTTCCAAATACATTAAAATATCTTAATCCAATTAGTTCAAGACCGTATAAATTTGAAAAAACACCTGCATACAATTCATTGACATATTTAGTTACTGCATATGGGGACAATGGTAAACCTATTTCACTTTCTATCTTAGGAAGCTTTTTAGAATCTCCATATGTTGAAGAACTTGCTGCATATACCACTCTAGATACCTTATTATTTTTAGCTGCCCATAAAATGTTTAAAAAACCATTAATATTAACCTCATTAGTTTTTAAAGGGTTCTCAATTGATCTAGGTACCGATCCTAAAGCAGCTTGGTGAAGAATAATGTCGATGTTTTCAGTAGCTTTTTGGCAATCTTCAATTTTTGTGATATCTCCATTAATAAGCTTAAAATTAGGATTATCTAAAAAGTTCTCAATATTTTCTTTTTTCCCAGTTGAAAAGTTATCTAAACAGGTGATTTTATTATTTTTTTGAAGTAAGTATTCTATAATGTTAGAACCAATAAATCCAGCTCCACCAGTAACAAGTACTTTTTTATTTTCTAATGACATAAATTAAATATAAAGTATTCAGTTTTCTAATTCCTCTTTAAGTTTCATGATTTCTTCACTAAGATGATCAAACTCCACAGAACTGTTTTTTCTTATAGATTCCGTAGCATATTCTAAAGAGGTCATGGCTAATAGATCTTGCATATCTACAACAGCATAATTATCTTTTAAATTCTTAATATTATTATCAATTTCAGAAACAGCTTTTCTTATTTTTTCTTCCTCTTCTCTTTTAATAGTCAAAGGATATGTCCTTCCTCCAACAATTACTTTTATAGAAAGTTCACTCATCTTTTATTTATTAATTAAGGCAATACATTTATCTATTTCTCTAACCATTTCATTAATCATTAACTTAACATCAGTTGTTGAACCCACTTCATTACCATCTAATTGACTCGCTAATTTCAGCATTTTGAGCTGATCATTTAATACAGTTATATTAGAATTTAGAGCACTTATTTCTTGTTCTTTAGACAAAATATTTTCTTTAATTTTTGAGTTTTCATGATTTTTAAGATTTAATTCATCTTTCAAATTATTGATAAAAACTCTAATGTCATTAATTGCAGAAATTTCTTTATCCATGTATTAAAATATTTTCACAAAGTTAAATCTATATTGATATTCTCAAATTTAAAATTAATTGTGAATAAAAAATCAAATTTATAGTATCTATTTTCTATAATTATCATAAGATTTGTCAAATGCACTTCAATATTAAAGTTCTTACCCTAATTTTATTTTTATTCTTCTCCAAACCAATTTTTTCCCAAGTAAAGATTAATAATAATTTTAGATCTCCAATTGGTATTCCAATTGCACTTTCTGGAAACTTTGGAGAATTAAGATCAAATCATTTTCATACGGGTATAGACATTAAAACTAATGGTACTATAAATTATAAAGTTTATTCAATAGAAAGTGGATATGTATCAAGAATAAATATTTCTCATTGGGGATATGGAAAAGCTATTTATATAGACCATCCAAATGGTTATACTAGTGTATATGCACACTTAGATCATTTCCCCGAAAAGATTGAAAAAATAATAAGAAAAGAACAATACAATTTAAAAACAGAAACTTTAACTTATTATTTAGATAGTTTGGCAATTAAGGTTGAAAAAGGCGAAGTAATTGCATACTCTGGAAATACAGGTGGATCATCTGGACCCCATCTTCATTTTGAAATTAGAGAAACTATTTCTGAACATCCTGTAAATCCTCAATTATTTAATTTTGATATTTCAGACAATAAAAGTCCAGTCATAGAGAAATTAAAACTTTATGTATTTGACAATAAAGATTTTTCACCAAACTTTAAAGAAAAATATTTCAATTTAATTAGAAAGGAAAACCAGTTTTTTTTGAAATATGATAGTGTTATAAGTTTAAAAAAAGGTTTTTTTGGTTTTGGTCTTAAAGCTTTTGACAATTATGATAATAGTAATAATAAATGTGGAATATATTCTATAGAAATGCTAGTTGATGGACAATTAAAATATGAATTATTTTTTGATGAAATTGATTTTGAGACCAATAGAGAAATAAACATTCATAAAGACTTTAAAGCTTACCAAAATAAAAGAGAGAAAACGCACAAGTTATTTATTCATCCCAAGAATGATTTGCAAATTTATAATAGGGAATTAGGAAATGGATTGCTTTGTTTTAAAGATACTTTACAACATAAAATTAAAATACTAGTAAAAGATTTAAATAAAAACAGTTCAGAATTAAATTTTTATGTTCAAAACGAATTGCCTAAATCTTGTGATAACTATTTAGGAAATTCAAAGCCATTTATTAATAAATTTTACTCTTTGGACAGTCAAATGGTAATTACTATCGATTCTAACTCTTTATTTGATAATGTAGTAATAGAACCTGTTATTAAGGAGACGTTTATACTTTTAAAAACAAAATTATCCCAGTTAAATCTAATTTTATTTTGGCAATTAAATTAAACGATAGTCAGTTAAATAATGCTGATAATTTATTCATTGGTTATTTTACAAAAAACGGAAACATTAGCAATAAAAATGGTATTGTTTCTAATGGATTTATTAGTGCAGAATTAAATAGTTTTAGAAATTATAAAATATTCCTGGACAATTCGCCACCAATAATTAAGCATGCTGTAAATAACATGCAAAAGAATAATAATCAAGAATTAATTTTCACAATAACAGATTCTAAAAGTGGTGTTGATGTTTACAATGTATTTATTGATGATAATTGGGTGCTTTCCAAGTACAGTTATGAAAATAAAAAGCTAATAGTTCCTTTGGATAAATACTCAAATATTTTACCTGGCAAACATCGCTGTAGGGTAGAGGCTTTAGACGAACTTAAAAATAAATCATTTTTAGAATTTGAATTCTTACTTAACTAAATATTAACAATCTAAAAATTGATTATAATTTCTGACTTTATTAATAATAAAATGTTTTTCTTTATTGTAAATGCCTAAACCTACTAAGCAAAATAAAATATTTGTTCTAGATACTTCTGTGATTTTACACGATCACAACTCTTTGCATTGTTTTGAAGAGAATGACATTGCTATACCCATTACTGTTTTAGAAGAATTAGATAATTTTAAAAGAGGCAATGACATTAAAAATTTTGAAGCAAGAGAATTTATTAGAATTTTAGATAGGTTAAGTAAAGACTCTACACTATTAGATTGGATTCCAATAAATGGTCCTGGGAAAGGGAATTTTAAAATTATAATGGAAGATGAAAATCTTACGACAGATGCAGTTAAAATTTTCGGAAATAAAAATGACCATAAAATTTTAAATGCTGCTTTAAGCTTAAAAATTTCTAATAAAAAAGATAAAGTAATATTAGTTTCAAAAGATATTAATTTAAGATTAAAGGCGAAATCTCTAAATATAATTGCAGAAGATTTTCAGACAGGTAAAATTGACAGGGATAGTACGTTATATAATGGCAAACAATTAATTGAGGAAATTGAATCTGACTTTATAAATAAACTTCATAAACAAGGTCAATTACAAGATCTAAGTGTTCTCAAAAATAGAGTTGTTTCCAACGGGTTTTATATTATGAAAAATGGTAAAAGCTCTGCTTTAGCATATTACAATCCTTTTGAACATCAATTAGAGAAAGTAGATAAACAATATGTTTATGGAATTAAGCCAAAAAACGCGGAACAAACATTTGCATTACACGCTCTTTTAAATCCAGATATAAAACTAGTTTCTTTGCAGGGGGTTGCTGGTACAGGAAAAACATTATTGGCATTAGCTAGTGCTTTAGAACAACATAATTTATATCAGCAAATTGTTTTAGCTAGACCAATTGTTCCTTTAAGTAATAATGACATAGGGTATTTACCAGGCAATGCTGATGAGAAAATCAACCCCTATATGCAGCCACTATTTGACAATTTAAAATTCATTAAAAGTCAATTTGGGGAAAACGAGAAGAAGTTTAAAAAAATTGTTGAAATGGAAGAAAAGGGGAAGCTTAAAATTTCTGCTCTTGCATTTATTCGAGGAAGAAGCCTTTCCAATGTTATTTTTATTGTAGACGAAGCACAGAATTTAACACCTCATGAAGTAAAAACAATTATTTCAAGAGCTGGGGAAAACACAAAAATCATATTTACAGGTGATGTTTTTCAAATAGATACTCCGTATTTGGATGAACAAAGTAACGGGCTTTCTTATTTAATAGATAGGTTAAAAGGAAACGATTTGTTCGCTCATATTACTTTAGAAAAAGGAGAAAGATCAGAGTTAGCTAATTTATCAAATGAATTATTATAAGTGATTGATTATAAAAAAGCTAGAAAGTTTGGGACTCTTGAGCTCTTGGCAAAACAAGTAGTGGAGGGTTTTATAACTGGGCTGCACCAAAGTCCATTTCATGGTTTTTCGGTTGAGTTTGCCGAACATAGGTTGTACAATAGTGGGGAGTCTGTTAAGCATTTAGATTGGAAATTATTAGCTAGGACTGATAAGCTTTTTATAAAAAGATATGAAGAAGAAACTAATTTAAGATGTCATATAATAATTGATGCTTCATCTTCTATGATGTTCCCAATTGATCAACCCTACAATAAATTCACTTTTTCTGTTGATGCAGCAGCGGCTCTTATTTTTTTAATGAGAAAACAAAGAGATGCATTTGGTCTTTCACTTTGTAGCGATCAATTAGATTTTTATGCCCCTAGTAAATCTTCTTTAACTCATCAACATTTTTTACTTTCTAATTTAGAAAAAGAATTAGAAAAAAAGAAAGGTGATTTTAAAAATCAAAAAACAGATATTGCTTCAATGATTAATTCATTAGCTTCTAAAATTCATAAACGCTCTTTGGTTTTTATTTTTTCAGATTTCATGGCCATTAATAATTCTGAAGAATTTGCCAATTCCATAAAACATTTAAGACATCATTTACATGAGATTGTAGTCTTTGATGTTTCTCATAATAATTTAGAGAACCAGCTAGATCTTAAAAATAAATATTATAATGTAGTAGATGTAGAAACGGGAGAGTCTATTAAAATGCATCCTAAAGAAATCAAGGAAAAATATATTAAGGAAAGAAGTTTGCGAATAAATGAGATTCATGATATGCTAAAGCACCAAAAAGTGGACTTAGTTAGTGCAGATATTGAAAGTGGATTTGAGCAAATTTTATTAGAATATTTATTAAAAAGAAAAAAAATAAATTAAAAAAGTATTTATTTTCTTGTAACTCTATTCAAAAAAATTAAATTTGCCATCAATTAGGACCGGTAGTTCAGTTGGTTAGAATACCTGCCTGTCACGCAGGGGGTCGCGGGTTCGAGTCCCGTCCGGTCCGCTTAAGCTCTCTCAATTAGGGAGAGCTTTTTTTATCTCAAATTTATTCAATCTATTTCTTTTTCATCTCATATATATATTATATTATCTTTACAGCTTTATTACTACTCCCTGTAAATAATGAAGCTAAGTATATCTATTTTACTTTTTTTAATAGTCTCAAATTCTTTGTTATCACAAGATTTTAGTAACATGGAGAAAAAAGATTTGGTTAAATTAAGTGGTGCTTTATCTTTAAACTCCACATTTTATTTAGGTTCCGCCGAAAGACCACCTTTTTTTTGGCAAATGTCTGGAAATTTAAATATAGTAACACCTCTCTTTACAATTCCAATTTCTTTAACTCTTAGTCAACAACAGAAATTTTCTTTCAACGATTTTTTTGATTCACAATCAAAAGCTGCTGCTCAACCTTTTAATCAGTTTGGTATGAGCCCAAAGTACAAAAGTGTGACCTCTCATATTGGCTATAGATCTTTAAAGTTTTCAGAATTCTCTTTAAGTGGAAATCAGTTTATGGGATTGGGTCTAGACATTAATCCAAAAGATAAATTTGTCAAATTAAAACTTGTTTATGGAAGATTTGCTAAAGCAATTGATACCATTGTTCCAGGAAATCTTTCAAAAACCTTTGAAAGGTGGGGTTATGGAATAAATACAATAA
Source organism: Cryomorphaceae bacterium (assembly GCA_905182525.1). Lineage (GTDB taxonomy): Bacteria > Bacteroidota > Bacteroidia > Flavobacteriales_D > Parvicellaceae > MED-G20. The sequence continues at coordinate 310,672 of CAJJBV010000004.1, forward strand.
TTGGTACTGAAAAAAATAATTTAGGATTTTTACTTTTTAAAGCAAAAGATATTAAAACATCGATATCTGGTTTTGATACTTTAGTAACATCTAAGCCAGCTGATAATTTAATTTTGGGAATTACTACAAAACAAAAAATAAGTAAAAATCTAACTTTCGAAGGGGAAATTGATTGGAGTGCCTATACTTACGATACTAGAAAAACAGATACGAAATTAGAAGGATACACTTATCTTAATAATTTAGGTTCTTTATTTTATGCAAATAATTCTTCTTCGCTTTCTAAGGCAATGTTATGGAATTTGAATTATAAAAAAGACAAACTAAATCTTAAGTTTGGGTACCGAAGAGTAGATCCAGATTATAGAACTATGGGTTCTGTTTACCTAAATAATGATTTTGAAGATTTAACAGGTAATATTAAGTATAAATTCTTCGCTGGAAAAATGGGGTTTGCTTTTACAAGTGGTCTCCAAAGAAATAACTTAAATAACGATAAAACATCTGAAACTTTAAGATTAATAAGTTCTGTAAATTCTAATTATTCGCCAAAAGATAATAAATGGAACTTAAATATTGGATTTTCAAATTTCAACTCTAAAAGTACAATGACAGCTATTAATTTAGGAGTTTCTGATACTATGAGGTTTGCTCAAGTAACCAAAAGTATTAATGCTCAATATAGTATAAACGGTAAACTAAAAAAGAATAGTTTAAGTACTTTTATTTCTTTTAATTTTCAAAATGCAGAAGTAGGAAGTAATATTGGGGCTCAAAATCAAGAAAAAGCAGAAACTAGATTTTATAACTCTTCGATTGGTTCTACTTTGATGATTCCAAGTTTTAATGGATCTATAAGCATTATGGTAAATGGTATTAATAATATAAATAACGACTTTAGTACTAGTGCATTAGGTCCATCTTTAAATATATCTAAGAGTTTTCAAACTAAAAAAAATCCAATTCGGTGTAATTTTTCTTTTTCTACACTTAAATCATTTCTTGATTTTGTTTCTTCTGGAACTATTTTAAACGGATTTTTCACAGCTAATTATCAAGTAACTAAAAAACAAACCATTGGTATCAACACTTCTTTATCTAAAAGAACAGCTAATCAAGGTGATACTACTGAAGAATCAATTGTAACTTTTAATTATAATTATAGATTTTGAATTTAAAAAAACACATAACAATTATTTTGTTTTTTATTTCAATTTTAAATTGTAATAGTTTATTTGCGCAGGTATACCCTGTAAACGCTAGTGTAATACTTACACCTCCACACCCTATAACTTACTCTAAATATACTGACATTGGTTCAAATTCAATTCAGGCAAATCTAAGTTTTGTGGACCTCAATGAGCCTAGTTGGGATGTTTATATTTCTTTAACAATTGAAAGTCAGGATCTTAAGATTTCAACAAGTCCAAATTTTAAACCCTCATTACCAATAACACTTTATTCTGGGGTTCCAAAAATTTTAAGAGGTTCTGATTTTTATGAATACTTTGATTTTAATAACGTTGTTTTTCAAAATATAGATGCTACTACAATTAATTCTACAGGAAATTTGCCGGAGGGCTTTTATACTTTTTGCATTACTGTCCTGGATTATAAATCTGGCATTCCTATTTCAAGTACTTCATGTAATTCTGCATATCTATCTTTAGAAACTCCACCAATTATTATTTCTCCTTCATGTGAATCGGCTATAGAACCATCTAGCAGTTCAAATATTTTCTTTAATTGGCAAATGTCAGGTGGAAGTTCTCCTACCACTACTTTTAATTCAACTTATAAAATATTTTTATATCAAATTACGGATGATGATACAGATTATCAAAGTGCAGTTCAGAATAATAAGGCAATTCTTGTTTTAGAAACTGACTATTTAACAGTTCCTAATTTTATTTTAAACTCCACTAATCCTGCATTTGCAAATTTACAAACTGGAGAAAGATATGTCTTCAGAATTCGAGCTTTAGATGCCCAACAAAATAATATTTATAATAACAACGGATATACAGAATGGTGTTGGTTTTATTATGGATACCCCGATGACGGTGTCATTAATATAAATTTTCCAGAAGACAATCATATTTTCGGTAAAATGGATCTTCCATATTTAAGTTTCGACGCTTCCGATAAGGCTTCATCTGGTCAGCAATTTAATTATGAAATAAAAATTTATGAGGTTAATGAAAATCAGACTCCAAAAGAAGCAGCAGAAATAAATAATTTTTGGCTTTCTGAAACGCTTCCTCCATCCCAAAATCCTGGCGGTGAAATTTTTAATATCACAAAAACTTTTAAAACAGGGACAAAATATTCATGGTTTGTTCAATCTTCAACTTCAGGGCAATTGGTTGCTAGTAGTGATACTTTATCTTTTAATTCCCCTCCACTTATTTCCTCTTTTAAAGCTGGAAACACAGTAGGTTAAAGTCGTTTCTTTAGAAAATAATAACTTAGATAGTCTAAGGGGAATTGGAAGAATTCAGCTTTCTAATGATCCACAAGATTATATTGAAACATCATTTAGTAATATTGAAATCATTTCAGGAGTTTCTGATTTCGTATTAAATTCTGGACAAATAATATTTGATTTAGCTCAAAGAGATAGTCTTTCTTTATCTCCTAATCTTTTTGAAAATGGGGATGGTTATTTTATTTACGATAAAGGTAGAGTTAATAGAGATGGATTTAATGTCTTTGGTAAAATTCATTGGCCACTACCACATCCTGTTTCTAACAATAGTAAAAATATAGTATCAACTAATAAAAGTTGGTTTGGAGTTAAATCAAATTTCACAATTTTCGGACAAGCCAAGTTAGATTCTTCAAATATTTTTGATTTAATAGACCCAATGAATTTTAGATTGGATCTTTCTTCAAACTCTAAGATTATTGTTAATGATAATAATTATGATCTAATGTTTTTAGGCGATGTTTATATTAATAGTGATGTTAAAACCAGCGATGATTCTCAATACAGGTTTTATTTCGGTTATCCAACACCTGAATCCCAACTAAATTATATTAAGGTAACTGGCATTCAAAATTCTTCAAACAGCCCCAAAAATTTTATTACGCCTGTAGATAATTTAAATATGGGTATATTTTTTAAAGAAGCGATAATTGATTTTTCGGAAACAAAATCTCCTGATAAATTATCTGGTGATCTTTTTTGGAAAGGTGTTTACATTAATAAATTCTTTGTTAGAATGTACGAAAGTAGTTTTGATGGTAGTAATCAAATATCAATTCCTAAAACTTTTGATTTCGATGAAGATTTATCCGCAGGTCATGAATTATGGGTTAACTCTCAAGGCTTACATTTTAAATATGAAAATTCAATTTTGAATTATGATGAAACTTCATTTAATGAGTTTAAGAGTGATTTATATACTTCAATTAATATTGTAGACAATCATGTTGAGTCTAATAAAAGTTTTATTAAGGGAGCTATTAATATTCCTTTAGTGAGTAAGACGGAGGAGTTTTCTTTCCAAATACCTATAGCAGATAATGGTTTGCAAGATGGATTTTTGGATGAAGACTTAACTCAAAGAGTTTTAAACTTCAATCCATATGGTGGAGAAAATGCTGTAAATATATCACTAAAAAGAGCTATTTTTTCCGATAATGATCATTTGAAGTTTGAAATTGATTTTGAGGTTCCTGCCTTATCTTCCACAGTTACTGGAGTTGATGACTTTAGAGTATATGGCAATGGTCTTATTGGGTTTGGAGGTATTAATAAATCTCGAGCATTAACAAATCAAGTTTCTGGTACGTATAAACAATACAGTACATTTATTGAAGAAGTAGGTGCAGCATTTATCAATGGAGATTATGCTTTTTCTTATAAAGCAACCATTGATATGGGATCTGATGTTAATGGAGCTAGTGGACCACCAGTAATGGCTATTTCATCTGTTGAATCTGCTGGTGATATAGATTATGTTAAGCCAATAGGTTCTTCCCTTCCTGAACCTGATATTGAAGTTCCTGATAGTTCTGCTGGTTCACAAGAATTAACAATGGCAGACATGAAAATTTCTATTAATAACGCAATTGTAGAAATAGATGGATATCTAAATTTTAAACAAAATGATCCTAAGTGGGGAACGTGTTTTAAGGGAGGCATTAATGGACAATTAAAAATACCTTCAAAAGTAGATCTTGGAGCTAACATTATTGCCGGTCAGATTAACGATATGGACTACTGGTATTTTGATGCCTATTTTAATGACACTGAAGGTATGGGTCTTTCTGTATTTGGCGCATTTAATCTTACAGCGCTTGAAGGAAGAATTTATCGCCACATGTCATATGATACCATTGACAAAGAATATACTGTAGACCCAAGTGTTAATTTCGGTGCTGGACTATACATGCAAATTATTGACCCTTCTGGTGGTAGAATGCTTGCTGCAGATATTGCTGCAGAAGTTGAAGTTACGGGAAAAGATTTCGTAGTTAATGTTCAGGGAGATCTTAAAATGATCAACGATGATGGCCGAAGTCCTGGAGGGAAAAGTGGTGCTATTAAAGCAGCCGGAAAAGTAATTGTAGAAGAAGCAATCGCAGCTATTGGGCCTATATCACTTGATATTCCTATTGCTGGAGGAAATATGAAAGTTACAGCAGAAGGGAACTAAAAGTGGTTCTTTAAACTACACTAAAAATAGTCTTGAATTTGGACTTTCTGCAGATGTTAGTTCCACACCATCGGTAAACTTTTTGTATAAAAACAACAGTAACGATTTTAATTTTGGCGCTTCAGCAGAAGGTGATTTCGATCTTGGCCTTTCTCTTTCTGATGGTAAGTCAATTTCTATGGGAATGGCTGGTACTAAAAGTGGTTTTTTCAAAATGAATTTTGATGATATTTCTTTTAACTCTTCAATTGATAGAACCAATAAAACTGGGAGTTTAGGTTTTTCTTTTGGAGATAAGGCTTTGTCTTTTGATGTGCTTAGTGATGGAGGAAGATTTGACTTGCAAATTGATCAAAGTAATAATTTCAATGCAGGATTTAGTACTTCTGGATCTGCTTATTTAGGTTTTAAAATTGATAATAATATTTTTAATATATCTGGTGATAAATCAGCAGGAACTGGTCTTCTAGATTTAGATATAAATGGTGTTGGAATGACTACTTCTTTCAATACTTCTGAAAAAAGCGCTGCTTTTAATTTAAATACTTCTGGTATAAAATTAGATGTTGCTGGAAAATATAATGTTGGTGGTTCTTTCTTATTGGAATCTGGAAATACCAAGTTTGATGTCGCTGCAGATTTACCTTCTAAAACTGGACATGTTAAATTTGAAACTGGAGATACTCGTTTAGAAGCTATACTTGATGCTGATAAAACAGGAAGCTTAATGGTTAAGCACGGAGCAGTAGAACTAGGTGTTTCCGGAAATAGCACAGGAACTGCTGGAAGTGTTCATTATAAGGATAATAATTCTGAATTTACTGTTGCTTCAGATATGGATAATAGTACCGGAAGTGTTGTTTTATCTTATGCAAATACATCGATATCTTCATCTATTTCCCCTGATTCAACTGGAGTTCATATTGGTGTAAATTCCTTTGAGTTAGATATGTCTACTAATATGTCTTCTACAGGAAACCTTAGCTTTAAAAATGGTTATCAATTTATTGAACTAAGTGCAGATTTAGATAATAATATTGGATCAATTATAGTTAATCAATCTGTTGATTCTTTAAATCCAACAACTATTTCTATGGTTGATGGAACTATTCAATATGATTTTTCAGGAAATGTAGTAATAGTTAAAAAATCTGGTAACATATACTCTTTACAATACAGTGATTATATAGCCACTATTAGTAGCTCTATTTTTAAAGTTGATATACAAGGAGATAAACAAATTTCGGTTGATAAGATTTCTCAGGAATTAGCTTTTAAATATGATGATATTCAAGTTTCTTTTAGTAAAAGTGAAGCTCTTACTTTTAGTGATGGTCAGCGTTCATTCTCTTTAGCATCCACAGGGTTTTCTCTCTCAGATGGTGACAAAAGTTTGTCAGTATTAAATGATAATGGAGAAACATCATTAAAACTTATTAATGGTAATGATAGCTATTTTGTTAATCAAAGTGGATTTTCTATTGATTATGATAATCGAAAATACGCAATCAATAAACAAGAATATCTTCACATTGATTTTGATGCATCAACTTATATTAAAGTTGATAATAACAGTGCAGTTTTTAATAAAGACGGAAAAGAATTTATAATTGGAGGGTCAACTAACTTTTTGGAATTAAAAGATAGTAAAAGAAGTATTGCTCTTGATCAAAACCAAACTCTTGTTTATAACGAAGGTTCCTATTCTGCTAGTTTATCTAAGGAATTAAAAGTTGAACTTTCGGATGGAACTAGAACCCTGAATTTATTTGATGATAATCACGTATTAAAATACAGTCAAGGAAATTACGAATTTGGAATTAGGGGAGGGTCTGGAAATAAACCTGGGATTGACTTAACTGTTGACGGCAATACTATTTTTGTAGAAGGTAGTAAAAGTAAAGATGTAACTGTTGGTCTAGTCTCTCAAGAATTTGGATCTGTTTCTGTAACATGTGATAAGAATAAGAATATTGAAGGTGCATTTTCATATAACGGTGAGGATTTTTCTCTAAAAGCTGGAAAACAAGGCTTATCATTTGTTGATCCAAACGATGACTCTCAAAATGCACAAGCAGAAATTTTAGATGGTGCTACACCCGCTCCTGAAATGAACGGTCCTCAGTACATTGGTGACAAAATAACAGATGGTGTCGGTGGAAGAGTTTCTGGACTCGTTCAAGTTTATTACAATAGTGCTAAAAAGCATTTTATTGGAAACGCTGCTGTTTCTTCTACTGCTCCTCCCTGTGTAGAAGCTGGTTTAGCAATTGAAGTAACTCCGGATTATTGGAAATTTGATTTGGGAACCGAGACAAATATGATTCAAATCTACCCAACTTGCTCTGGGTTTGGAGGAGGAGGTTGGCTTGGATTAACCCCATCAGAATTTAATGTTGGTGTATTTGTAGGATGGAGAGCTGGTGGATCTGTTAAAATTGGTGGAAGTGTTCTAGGTTGTAGAGTATGGGGAGAAGCATCAGCAGAGTTAGGTGTAAGAGCTAGTGGAGAATACAAACCTAAATTTAAAATACAAAGAGCAGGAGTTTGGGTAAGTATTTACGTAGGTATTGGGGTTGATTATTGGTTTTTTGGAGGATCTGGAAGCTTAACAATAGCTGAAGCTGCACTTGCAGGAACACTAGACCTTTATTTTGAAGATAAAACCAGGGTAGTAGGAACCCTTGAAGGAAGAATTGTTGTTTTAAGTATAATAAAAGCAGACTTTAAAATGAAATTTGAAACCACTGTTTAAATGAGATTACTATTATATACATATCTTATTTTACCATTTGTGATAAATGCACAATTTGATAGTACTCAATGAGAGGTTAATATAGATACAACTTTAAATACTAGTATAGTATCAAAGGATACTATTAATGATACGGATGGAGGAAAGTCAGCCGAAATTTTTGTTAGTAATAATTTTAATAATCAAGATGGCCTAGTTATTAAATGGATAACATCAACAATTTATGGCTTAAAGGGATATGATTTATATAGAAAAGAAGAAGGACAAGATTGGGTGAAATTAAATGAAACACCAATTAGTTTAATTAAAAATGATCAAATAGATAGTAATCTTAATAAAGATGAACAGGGTTTATATAATTTCACTGTAAATACTAATTATGATGAATTTCAAAAGAGTTTTCCAAGGGTTTTTGTTTTAATTAAGTCCATATATAATAATTATATGGCAAATTTAATAGGTATAATTTATTATGACAAAACTGCTATTAAAGAAATAAGTTATCAATATAAATTACTTGATGGAAACTCGGATAATGAGTTAGCTGTTTCTAAAAAGTATAAATGTGGTAGTTACATTAAAGAATCTCCACCTGACTCCATTAATGTAGAAAGGTTTAAAAAAAGATGTGATATCAATTGGGAACCAGATATTAATAGATATTATGGGGTTGATATTTATAGAAAAACTAATGATAGCGCTTTTAAAAAAATTACAATCACACCCAGAGCTATTCAAAAATCAGAAGATAAAAAAGGGAATTTAACTTTTCCTGAAGTTTGTTATGTAGATGAAGCTGTTAATAAAGAACATACTTACACCTATAAATTTGTAGCTATTAATTATTTTGGGCAACCATCTATAGAGTCTGAAGAAATTTTTGTTCCTAAAGAAGATTTTGATCCGCCAGAGAAGCCGTTTAATTTAGTGCCAGTGAAGCATGATTCTAAAATGACTATAGATTTAAGTTGGGATTTTATTCCGGCAGATGATTTAGCAGGTTTTAATTTATATAGAAGTAATTTATTAGAAGGGCCTTATGTGAAATTAAATTTTGATATAATACCTAGTACAAATACTTATTTCAACGATAAGTTGAATTTAGTAGGCGATTATTATTATTACTGTTCTAGCATAGATTATTCTGGAAATGAATCTTATTCTGGAAAAATTTATTTACAAATTCATGACATGTTTCCACCGGAAGCTCCCAATAACTTGAAATCTGAAACAGGCCCGGGTTTTATAAATCTTACTTGGGATAATAATATAGAGTCTGATTTAATGGGTTATTTCATTCAAAGATCATTAAATGATGAAGATAATTCTGACAATCATTTTATTAATATTAATTCTGTTCCAACAGTTTTAAATTCATTCTCTGAGAAATTATCAAAAAATGTTAGAAATAAATTTGTTTACAGGATTATTGCTGTTGACACCTCTTTTAACAGGAGTAAACCATCTATTAATTCTTTAGCACAAATGCCGGATGTAACACCACCAAATCATCCGGTGATTAAAAGCATAGATTTTAAAGATAACATGATGGTAATTTATTGGATTCCTAATATTGAAAGTGATTTAGAAGGTTATAATTTGTTTAGAAAATTAAAAAATGATTCTTTAGACTTTAGAAAAATAAATAATTTAATTATTCCCAAAGATATCACTTCTTATAGAGACAGGTTAACAACACCAGGTAATGAATACTTATATTTGGTAAAAGCTATAGATGTAAATGGTAATATATCGCTTCCTTCAAAAGAATTTTACGGATACAATCCTAAAGAAAAATTATCTACAAAACTTATTTTAAATTCCAGTTTAAATAAAAAAAGAAAAAAAGTAACTCTTTCATGGAACTTAGAAAATAGCGAAATTCCTGTCCAGGGAAGTATTGTTTTAAGATCTACTGGTGATAATGTGTTAAAACCTTATTCGAAATTAATTCAAGAAAATTCATTTATTGACAATATATCTCCTGGTAAATACAACTACCAGCTTAGAACTTATACTAAAGATGGTTTAGTTATAAAATCGGAAGTAATAAATATTGAACTAATTAAAACTGAATAATTATCTAATTTTATATTCATGAAAAAGTCATCTATATTCTTTTTATTCTCCATTTTTTGGATTAATTTATTTGGACAGGTAACTATAGGGAATTCTAATACACCAAATTCAAATGTCATTTTAGATCTTACAAATAGTGATAGTAAGGGGTTGCAATTGAACTCAACAACTACACCACCAACAGCTCCAGTTGGAAATATTGTTTTTGATAATATCTATAATATGCTTTCTTTAGTAGATACTAGTGGTAAGGTTAATCTTTTATCTCCTTGGAATTATGACCCATCAGCAGAATTAATAATATATTTAAAAGATGGTCTTGATGTTGGACTTGGAACAAGTATTCCAAATACAAAATTACATATCATTGGAAGTACCCCAGCTTCTAAATTAGGAGGAGGAGGATTTTTTAAATTAGGTGGAAATGATCAACATATTGTTATGGACAATACCAAAATTATTTCAAAGTCAAATGGCGTTACTGAATCTGATCTTCAGTTACAAGAAGAAGGTCATTTAAATGTTGGAAATCATTTTACAACAAATGTTCAGGACAATACTCCAAATTTAAGTGGCCCTGTTCCATCTGGTGGAATTATTATGTGGAGTGGTTACAGTGGAACGATTCCAACTGGTTGGAAAATTTGTGATGGTACTGATAACACCCCAAATCTTTCAGGTAGATTTATTGTTGGAATTGGCTCGACTGTTGGGGGTGCAGAAAACTATCCTTATGGGAATAATCCAAATAATAATGGAATAGGAGGTGAAAATATGGTAACACTAACCAAAAATCAAATGCCACAACATAACCATACCGGATTTACAGTAAATGATGGGAATCATAGTCATGGATTGAAATTAGGAAAAGAGGGTGATGATTCTAATAATGGAGGTTCATATGACGAATATACTTCAAGCCCCAATCTACAAATGTTTACACGGAAAATGACGGAAATCATTCTCACGACAATTCCAAACTCCGGTGGTAATCTGCCTCACGAAAACAGACCTAAATTTTGGGCATTGGCATATATTATGAAAAAATAAAAAAAAATGAAAAAAATATTTATAATTTATTTATGCTCCATTATTGGAATAAACTCTTTTGGACAGGTAAGTATTGGTAATGCACTTGAACCAGATTCAAACGTTATTTTAGATCTCAGTAATCCTGATGGTAATGGTTTACTATTGCCTCAAAATAAATATCTCTTAGAGAGCCTGTAGGAAATATTTTTTATAATTCTTCTAAAAATATGATTGGTGTTGTCGATTCTATTTCAAGTGGTGTAAATGTGGTTAATTATTTATCTCCATGGAGACATACAGACGCAAATTCTGACGTTACTTATTCATCAGGTGCTGGAAAAGTAATAATTACTAATACAGATGCTGCTAATGATAGAAGAGAGGTTTTAGAAGTTCAAGATGGAAGTATAAAAGTTAATAATGGAGATATAAATGTTCAAGGCGGAAAAATTAAAGAGGAAGGCAATGCGCTTTTACCTACAGGAGTAATTGTTATGTTTTCGGGAACAACTGCTCCTCCAGGATGGGTGCTTTGTGACGGCAGTTCAGCTTCTAATCTCTTAGGTGCTCCAGACTTAAAAGGGCGATTTATTGTAGGTTATGATCCGTCTAATGCAGATTATAATACTATTGGTAATCTTGGTGGTTCTAAGATAATGTCACACACTCATGATGTTGACCCACTAAACAGAACAACAACAGCAGGTGGAGCTCATTCTCATACTGGAACTACAGCTGGGCCCGTCGGAAGTAGAAGTGTAGGCAATAATCAGTCAGCAGTGGCACAACTGTGCCAAATAAGCTCATACCCATATTATTAATGATGAACCTGACCACACACATGATCTAGATATTCCAAATTTCACTTCTGATACTGCTTCAAATAATGAAAACAGACCTCCTTATTGGACTCTAGCATTTATTATGAAAAAATAAAAAAGTTGATTAGAAAAACCCTATATAGCTTCCTCTTATTTTTCCTATTTTTTATAGGAAGTAATTTCTCTCAAGTATACCACCATGGCGGAGACTTTGTCATTCGCGGAGATATTCGTATTGAAGGTGATTTAAAGTCATATTCTTCCTTTTCTGTTGATGACTTTGTAGAAATAAAACTTAATGGCAATCTTAATCATCACAGCGACTCAAGTACTTTTATCAAATCCAACGTTATTGAAGGATTTCCTGCAAGGGGAACAATTAACTTTACTGGTACTCAAAGACAATATATATATTCAACTAGCTATACCAATTTAAATATTATTAAAAACTCAAATCCAATTGGACTTAGTTTAAGAAAAGCGGACTCAACTTCCGGAAATCCTAGCTTTGCAAATGCTCTTATTTGGGAGAGTATTGACTTGTCTACATCTAATTCTAATATATTACTTGACTCAACTAATATTGAATTAAAATATCAATATAATTTACCAGATTCTATTAGTACCAGAGTTAATAACTATGGCAGTATAAAAGGTGAATCTAATACTTCTTTAATTCTTTCAGATTCTTTAGAAAAAGTATTTGTTACAGGACCTAACGCGTCAAGTTCTACTCATTTCCCCAACGATTATAATTTAGGACTAAAAATAAATCATTCTAACACATATAATGATTCTTTACAGTACAGTAGGTATGGTACTTATATCCCTAAAGTTGCAGATACATCTTTTAATAGATATTTTGTAGTTAATAAGCCCGTAGAACTAAATAGCCCGGAATTAGTTTATCATGATAATATTTTAAGATCTATGAACGAAGACAGCTTAGATATTTACATAAGTAGTAATTATGGTAAAGCATGGAGACAAGTTGGTGCAACTACCAACACAGGAACTAAAGAAATAACGGACAATAATAATATTGAATGGAAGCCATCTTCTGGTAGTGCTCCATTAAATCAATCTAAAATTACTATTGGAAAAAGAGATTGTAGTAACCCACCTGAAGTAAGCTTATCGTTAGATTCAACAGCAGTATGTTCGGGAAAAGATGTAATGATAGAATTTGATTCAATTACCCCTAGTTGTGCTGTAAAGTGGTATAAAGATGGAGTTTGAGTCAACTACCTTAACTCCCCCTAATAACTCTTCAACACCAGAGCCTGTATTACCGGTTAATCAACCTGGTTGGTATTTAATTACTATTGAAGACTCAAGAGGTTGCTTAAATAAAGATTCTATTAAAGTTAAATCCTCTGACTTACCTGAATTTGGAACTGGTAATTGTTTTGGAATAAATCTTCCATGTATAGGCGACCCAATGAATTTTAGCGCTAATCCAGATTCTTCAGATTCTTCAAACATGACTTATAATTGGGACTTTGATTATTATTCTAATAATGGTTCAAATATATCTTCTTTAAAAAACCCTTCATTTCTATATACTCAATCTGGAGTACATAGTGTTCAGCTAACTATAACAGATTCTAGTGGATGTTTTAGTTCGTGCGAAAGAACTGTTACTGTTTTACCATATCCTTCTGCAGATTTTAGTTTTCAAAACTCTTGTGATCAGACTCCAATAGATTTCACAAATTTAAGTACTACTACTTATGGAGGTTTAAATTACAATTGGAATTTTGGAGTAGCAACCTCAAATCTTGAAGATCCATCTAATACATTTCCATCTTCAGGTTCCTTTGAAGTAGAACTAATTGTCGACATTGCGGGTACTTGTCGTGATACGGTTGTTAAAACTATTAATGTTTTTCCACTTCCAAATGCAAACTTTACTTTTAATGATACCTGTGAAAACGATACAGTTTTTTATTCAAATCAATCTACTATTTTAATTTCAGACTCTATAACTAGTTCTGAATGGAATTTTAGTAATGTGTCTATTTCTAATTTTTATAATTCTTATTATGTTTATTCTCAGAATGGGACTTATTCAACAGAACTAAAAGTAACGTCTTCTAATGGTTGCTCAGATTCTACTTCAAAATCTGTAGAAATTTTTTCTTCTCCTAGTATTGACTTTTTGTCTAGAAATAATCTAAATTCTCCTACAAACTCTTTTTGTTTGTATGATACCATTCTTTTTTATCCTAGTTCAGATTCTCTTGTTTCATTTTGGGATTTTGGAGATGATTCCACTTCTAATGATACCAGTGCTTTTAAAAGGTTCAATAATTATGGATCTTACAATGTAGTTTTAACACAAACTTCTAGTAATGGATGTTCTTCCCAGAAAACAAAAGCCATTGAAATTAACCCAATTCCAGTAGCTCTTACAAATTCTCCAAATGACCAATGTTATGGTTTACCAGTTTCTTTTGCTTCTTTATCTTTTGTAGACAATAACAATACCATTTCTAGTCATAGTTGGAATTTCGAGTATCCATTACCTTCTACACCTACATTAGATCAAAATCCCTCACCAGTTACTTTTAGCGATACTGGAACTAAAATAATTGAATTAACTGTTACATCTAATAATAATTGTATTAGTAGAATATTAGACACTATTCAAATATTTCCCATCCCAAATGTTGATTTTGGTCAAGATTCAATTTCTACTTGTGGTACTTCTTACGTTTTAAATGCACCTCAAAATTGTAATAATTTTTGGTCTAACGGATTAACAACTGATAGTATAATTGTTAATTATTCAAATACTTACCATGTTAAGTCTACAGACTTAAATGGATGTATTAACAGTGACACTATTAGTGTAACTTTAAATTCTTCATTTTCCCCTCAAATATCTTCATCAAGCGCTTGTGATTCATCTGTTTTAGACTGTGGAAGTGTAGATGCAGATTATTATTGGTTTGATTCCAATTCTTCTTACACATATTCCTATTCTAATGGTCAAGTTAATTTAACTGGGCTTATCGATACTATTGGAACTTCAAGATTTCTTAAAATTGATTCTTCAGGACTATATAAAGTATTGGTTATAGACCAAAACAACTGTCCTGGAGAAGATTCGATTAATGCTATTATTAATTTAAGTCCTATTAATTTCTCTACATTTTCGGACACACTCAGTCCATGCGTTGGGGATAGTATGCTTACTGACAGTTTACCCTTTGGCGTCAATTATTCTTATTCATGGAATCCTCAATTATCTTTAAACTATCCTTTAAATAGTAGTAGAATATGGGTCTCTCAACTAAACACTTATACTGTATTAATTGAGGATACAATTACTGGATGTAATTTGACTAATGTTATTTCTGTAATTCCTAAATCAAATCCACAACTTGATTTAAGTTTTATTAATAATTTAAGTGGAGATTCTATAAATATTTGCGATTCAGTTACTGTAAATTCTGATGCTTTATCAAATAGTTATTTGTGGACAGACGCAAGTCAAAACCTAATTGGATCCAATTCTTCGATAAATATTAGTTCTTCTGGATATTACAGTTGCGAAATTTCTTTTGGAACTTGCTCTAGTTCGGATAGTCTTTATGTTGCGGCATATGAAACACCTACTTTTCAACTTCTTGGTGGAATTACTGATACTTTACTTTGTAGTTACAATACTTTAATAATGGATGATTTAAGTAATTATGGTGCTACTTTTAGCTGGAGCAATGGATCTACAGATTCTATTTTATTTATTAATAGTGCAGGAAACTATATAGTTGAAGTAGGGGATAGTTTAAGTCCTGGTTTGTGTAAATCAAAAGATACAATTCTAGTAAATTTCAGTCCTGTTCTAAGTGTAGATTTAGGTGCTGACTTGGTAAAATGTATTGGAAGTGATCTTGAACTGTCAACAGGTATTAACAATAATAATATTCAACATGAATGGTATAAAGATGGCTTGCTAATAAATAATTTAAATAGTTCTTCACTGTTTGTTAGTGATACTGGCTTGTATAATGTTTTAATTTCAGACACTTTAAATTGTACTGCAAAAGATACAATAAAGGTAAACTCAACAAACCAAGAATTAAAAGCTCAATTCTTATCAACTTCTATCGTTAGTCAAGGTGATTCTGTAAAATTTATCAATCTATCTTACCCTTCACCTTTCACATCTTCATGGCGTATAAATGATTCAATTTATAATATTGATTCACCTATTCATAGTGTATGGTTAAATTCTTTTAATGACTCAGTTACCAATGATACGGTAACTGCTCAACTAACAGTTAGGAATACTTCTTGTATAGCATCACTTGAAAAGAAAATTGTTATTAGACCTAGCAAAAAAAATAGTCCTGTTTTAAATGAAGAATTTTCAGTGTATACAGAGATTGACTGTAAACTATACCCAAATCCTAACAATGGAAATTTCATTTTAGATTTCCAGACAAATAATGAATTTTTAGTTGAGGCTTATTTAGGTATTTATAATTTAACTGGAGAACTTTTATTACAAGAGAAAATATTCATATTTGATGATTTACAAAAACAAATTCAAATTGACCACATACCAAATGGTGTGTATTTAGTAACTATTTATAGTAGTTTCTCCATTAAGACAATTAAATTTATAAAAATCTAATTTTGAAAAGAATCTTAAAATATTATTTTTCTCTACTAACAATTATATTAATTTCTAGTACTGTAGCTTTTGCACAACCATGTAAATATGGCTGGAATTATAGACAGGAAATTAAATTTAATAATCCAAGTTCAACATTATTAAGTGATTTCCAAGTTGAATTTGTTTTGCCAACTGCCTCATTAGTTTCTAATTCTAAAGCCCAAATTAATGGTAGTGATATAAGAATTGTTGATTTTGATGGCAATGATCTAAACTTTTGGATTGATGACGATACTTACAATACTTCGTCTACAAGTTTTTGGGTTAAAATGGATAGTCTTGCACCAGCTGGTAATACTTCTGTTTTTGTCTTTTATGGGAAAACTGGTGAAATTTCAAATTCAAACGGCTCTGCAACTTTTGAAATGTTTGACGATTTTAATAGTTCTATATTATCTTCAAAATGGTCTAGTTGTGATTCCAATAATAATAATATTTCTTTTTCTAACGGGAATTTAATTTTAGGTTCATCGTTTGGAAATAATGCGTCTATAATTTCTGATTCTATTTTTACCGACAGTGAACCAGTAACAGTTGAAATGGATTTAGAAACTATTTCTAATGGAAAATTGTTTTTAGGAATTGAGAGTTCCTCTTCTGGTTTAGGTATGTCTTACAATGCCTATGGGGGAAATTCATTGATGGAATTAGATTCATCTAGTGCAACAAATACGGCTCTTTGTAGATCAACAATTTCATTAGAAAATTTCCCAGCATTAAATGTTATGGGTACTTGGTCATATTCTAAATTTGCTGGCGATTCGTCCTATTTATCTTGGCCTGGAGGAATTTACCCGAATCATAAAGAATCTAAAAATTTATTAGGTGATCATCGTATTGTATTAAGTTCTTTAAATCAAGGATTAGTAAATTCCTCAGCTAGTATTGATTGGGTAAGAGCCAGGAAATATTCATCTACTAATATTACTTATACTCTTGAATCTGAAATTGAAGTTTTTGATGATATTATGATTTCTAATACGGGTCCTTATTGCCAAGGTGATGAAATAAGTATAGTTGCTACCAACAACCCTTCCGCAACATATTCTTGGAAAAAAGATGGAGTTGATTTACCTGCAAGTTTGGATAGTCATAGAGTTGTTATTCCTAATGCTACAGTAGACACAGGTGGTGTATATTCCTTAACAGTTCAAATCACAGGAGGTTGCAATGCACAAACTATATCAACTAATGTAGAAGTAAATTCATTTTCTAACGGTGGACTTCTTAAAACCCAATCATCAGCTTTACAAATTTCGGGTTTAGACAGTAGTGTTCATATTTCAAATCTTTGTCCCTTAACAAACTCTGACAGTATTTATTTGGAAAGCAGTAACGGAAATGTAATTTACTGGGAGTCATCACTTAATATCGGGGGCCCTTGGAATAATATTTATAATTCAAATTCATATTATAAATTTAACTCAATGGTTAACTCTATGTATTTCAGAGCTGTTATCCAAAATCAGATATGTCCTATGGATACTTCAAATTTTTTTAAAGCCAACATTTATCCAATAGTCGATGCTGGTTATTTAATTGGAGGAAATAATGTATGTGAGGGAACTAACAATGGAAGCTTAGAGCTAACTGGTCATGTAGGTTCAGTATCAAAATGGCAAAAATCAACTGATAACAGTTCTACTTGGTTAGATATATCTAATAATACAAACAAATTAGACTATACTAATTTAACAGATACAACAATTTATAGAGTGATAGTTAATAGTGGAGGTTGTGTAAATGATACTAGTAATTCTCAAACAATTTCAATTTATCCTAATCCAGTTTTAGGATTTAGTTATTCCCAAGTTTGCCAAGGTTCACCAACAAGCTTTAATAATACATCTTCGATTTCATCGGGACAAATAAGTTCATATTCTTGGAATTTTGGTTCTGGATTAGGGAGTAATGTAAAAAACCCTTTAATTACCTTACCATTTTCAGGAAATCATAATGTATTTCTTGTTGCATCTTCAAATCATGGATGTACGGATTCACTTAGAAATACATCTGTTATCGTAAATTCTAATCCATTAGCTAATTTTAATCAATCTGATGTTTGCGATGGTGATAATATGGTATTTTCTAACTCTTCAATAGGAAGTTCACTTTCCTATACTTATGATTTTGGAGATGGCTCTGGAGTTTATAATTCTTCTAATGGGGATACAGTTTATATTTTCCCTACGCATTCAAATTATGATGTTAAGTTAAAAGTTCAATCTAGTAATGGTTGCGCAGATTCAATAACTAACAATGTTAATGTTTATCCAAGAGCAAATATTACATTCATTGGTGACAGCGTATGTTTAGGTCAATCAATAAACTTTATTAATACAACTCAAACAACAGCTTCTTCAATATCATATATTTGGAATTTTGGCGATGGCTCTAACTCAGGATTGAACAGCCCATCTCATACCTATTTGGTCCCCGGCACATTTTCTGTAAGCTTAATTTCAAGCACCAATACAGGATGTTCAGATTCTTATATTGATACTGTTATTATTTATCCTGTCCCAAATCCTTTATTTACTGTAGATAGTATATGCCTTTATGATTCCGCAAGTTTTATAAATACTACAGATACAATTCTAACACCCAATTTAACTTTTAATTGGAATTTTGGTGACGGATTTTTTTCAAATGAATATAGCCCTTCTCATTTGTATTCAAGTAATAATAATTATAATATTACTTTGGGAGTAAGTTCTACAGATGGATGTAGTTCTTCATTATCAAAAATTTTAGCTGTTAGTCCAGTACCAACTGCCAATTTTTCTTTTAACGATGTTTGTTTCAATGAAACTGCAATTTTTCAAAACTCTTCCACACCTGGGGGACTAAATTTTTCATGGGATTTTGGAGACGGGAATACTTCAATATTTAACGATCCATCTCATAATTATTTGAGTTCAGGAAATTACAATGTTCAATTAATTTCCTCTTCAAATTCTGGATGCCTAGATACTGTAGTGAAAATAATTAATATTAATCCTATCCCATATCCTAATTTTACTTTTACAAATGCTTGTTATGGTTCTGCTACTCAGTTTGCTAATAATTCTTTAATTTCTTCAACAGACTCTATTTCTTCTTATTTGTGGGATTTTGGTGATGGACAAAATTCCATTGTTAAAAATCCATCTCACTTATATTTAAATGAAGGTGTATTTAATGTGGGACTGTCAGTAACTTCCAGTGACGGTTGTTCAAATGACACTTTAATTTTTGTAGTTGTAAACCCGTTTCCTGTTGCAAACTTCACTTTTTTAGAAGCTTGTATTAATCAAGATTTAATTTTCACTAATCAGTCTTTAATTAGCGGCGGTAGTCCACTCACTTTTAGTTGGGAATTTGGAGATGGTCAAACTTCTTCAATAGAAAACCCTATAAATATTTATAATAGTTCTGGTATTAAAACTGTGAAATTGATTAGTTCATCAAGTTTTGGTTGTAAAGACTCTATTGAAAAAACTGTTGAAGTTTTTCCTTTACCAACTGTTTTTGCAGGTAAAGACACTTCAGTTAGTAAGGGTTACTCTGTACAATTATTAGCTTTTATTTCTGGTGGTATTAATTTTAATTGGAGTCCATTAGTGGGGTTAAATAACAATACTATTTTTAATCCTGAAGCGTCCCCGACTTTGACTACAGATTATATTCTAGAAGTTACAGATTTTAATGGTTGTATAAATAGTGATACTTTAAATATTGAAGTGATTAATGATTTCAAGCTTTTTGTAAATAACATAGTTACACCTAATGGAAATGGTGAAAATGACACATGGTATGTTGAAAATATAGAATCATTATCTACAGCTAGAGTTTATATTTACAATCGTAGAGGAACTGAGATCTACTATGACGATAATTATAAAAATGATTGGAATGGATATTTAAATGATGATGAATTACCTGATGGAACCTACTATTATATTATAAATTTCACTGATAGTGATAAAGTATATAGAGGTGCAATAACATTACTAAGAAATAAATAATGAAGTTATCTAAAAAAATATTTTTTCTAATAATTTTTACTTCTTCTTTGATTGTAAGAAGTCAGCAAATGGAATATAATTCCCATTATGTTTTTAATCCTTATTTATTAAATCCTTCAATGATTGGTGACGGAGAAAAAAACATTTTTCTTGGTTATAGAAAACAGTGGGCAGGATTTGTGGGTGCACCTGAAATACAACAAATAACTTTTGATTCTCCTTTAGAAAACAAAAAAAGTGCAATTGGATTTAGAGTTTCAAACGATATAACAAATGTAATTGGTAGAACAAGTGGTTATTTAACCTATAAGTATAAAGTAAGATTCTCAAAAGAAAGTGATTTAAGTTTTGCATTATCAGGTGGCTTTTTTCAAACTAGAATTTTGTTTGATAGAATTATTGCTTTAGATAAATTTGAATCTGTACTATTTGAAAGTAATCAAAAATATACAGGTTTTGATGCTGATTTTGCTTTTAACTACAGGTATAAAAAGTTTGTAATTGGAGCTTTAGCAAAAAACATACTTCAGAACACAGTTGTTTACTTTAACGATAACGATACAAAAGACCTTAATTATAGTTTTATTCGTCAATACAATGTTCATGCTCATTACAACTTCTCCTTAAAGAGCGACAATTTTCATATTACACCAATATTTTTATTACAAAGTGTTCAAGGAATTCCTTTTAATTATGAAGGAAACGTTTTATTGGATTATAGAAATAAATACTTTTTCAACTTAAATTACTCTCATAAAAATAGTGCTGGAGTCTCAGCCAGCGTTTTATTTGATAACTCCATTCAAATCTCTTATACTTATGAAATTCCTACTAATTCTTTGCTCAATTATAGTTTCACTTCTCAGGAAATCTCAATAAAATTTCTTTTGCGTAAAAATCAAGATTTTTCTAAACTTAAAGAGATTGAGGATTTAAAAAATCAAAATAATTCTTTGTTTGAAAAAACAGATTTTATTGAACAAAAACAACTAAAACTTGATTTGGAAATCCAGAAAAACAGAGACAGTATAAATTCTTTAAAGGATAGTCTTAATAGTATTGTTTACGGCCTAGAAAGAGTAATAAATAATTTAAAATACGATAGTAAAGATTTAGATTCACTAATTAAAAAGGCTACTGAAAGTATAAAAAATGATTCAACAGTTAAAAATATATATAATAACGAAGATGAAATATCAAGTCCGGATACTAAAGAAGTTATATAATTTAATAATTGGTGCTTTTAAAGATTTTGATAATGCTAATGAGTATAAAAAAATATTTGTTAGAGAGTATAATATCTCTCCTAAAATAATAAGAAATAAAAATGAATCATGGTATTTTTTGTGTGATGAATCCTCTAATAATATGAACAAACTTTTAAAAAGGACAAAAGAACTTGAAAATTTAGATGAGAAAAAAATAATTTTTGGTAGACCTTGGATATATTTCGAATAAATAATCTATAACTATGAATGAGTCAATTCCAACATTTGATAATCCAGATAATTCTCCTTTAAATATGGATGAAAGGCCAACGTTGTTAAAGGTACTTTGTATTCTTAGCTGGATTGGGGCAGGTTTTCAAATATTTGTTTCCACTCTTTACTCATTGTTTATAAACGACACAGTAAAACAAAAAATGTTTGATATTCTCCCTAGTGAGGAAATGGTAAGCATGTATAAAGAGATATTTACCTTAATGGATAAAACCTCTATTTGGTATTTAATTCTATACTTAGTTAATATTGTATTTGTATATATGATGTGGAATTTTAAAAAAAATGGGTTTTATGGTTACACAATCATTCAAGTATTTATTTTATTTGTACCCTTTACTGTTAATCCTTTTAATTTAGGACAGCTAGTAGTCTCTTTAATTTTTCCAATAATTTTTATTGTATTGTACGGAATGAATTTAAAGCATATGAAAGATTAATCTTTCTTTCCAATAAAAGTATAGGAAAGAATATTTGCTCCCATTTGAAGAGCTTTAGTTCTGCTTTCTTCACTATCTCTATGAATTTCCGCATCTTCCCAGCCGTCTCCTAAATCACATTCAAAGTCATAAAAACAGATTAATCTTCCTTTATATATTAGGCCATATCCTACGGACGGTTTTTCATCATGTTGATGTATTTTGGGTAGTCCATTATTAAAATCAAATTTTTGATGGTAAATAGGATGAGAATAGGGAAGTTCAACAAAATCAAGTTCGGGAAATAATTTTTTAATTTCTTTTCTTATAAACGGATCTAAGCCATAATTATCAGAAATATGTAAAAATCCACCTGCTATTAAATAAGTTCTTAAATTATCAACTTCCTGCTGGTTAAGGACTATATTACCATGTCCGGTAAGATGAACAAATGGATAATTAAATAATAAATAGCTTCCGATTTCAACTTGGTCGTACTCTGGATTAATATTAGTTCCAATCTGTTTGTTAGAGAACATAATTAAATTAGTTAACGCAGTAGGATTTGAATACCAGTCACCACCGCCATTATATTTTAATAAACCAATCTTATAAGAATATGGTTGACTAATTCCAGTAAAAGAATAAATGCTTATTAATAAAAAAAGTAGTATTCTCATAAATAAGAAATAAATTTCTTTTAATTAAAATCGTCGTGTAGGAACTTGTAATCTAAAGAATACTCTATTTTAGAAAAATCATTTTCATCGTAAAAAAGATGTTTACCATATCCAATTATTTCTTTAGCCTTAGTTTTATCTTTTTCTTTGTAATATTTCGCATATTCGATGATAGATAACCTTAAGAACAATTGCTGAGACTTTGTCATATGTTTAAGAGTGAATTTATTATCTCCACATTCTTTAAGTTTTGGTTCGCAAATAACAAAATACTCTCTTGCAGTGGTTCTATCTTTAGTTATCGCACATAGTGTAGAAAAAAGTAATTTGGCACCAAAATCATCAGGATCCATATAAAATACTTTTCTAGATAACCCAAGAGCTTTTCCATAGGTTTTTTCAGTTGCTTCAAGAATATAATTTTCTATTTCTTCATAAATATTAAGTTTGAATTCATTTATAAATTCTTCGGCGTCTTCTTTGTAGACATATTTTTTGTCTTTTTTACGATACTTTGTTGTATAACTTATTGCAGTTTTATATGCTTTTGGGAACTCTTCAGTAAACTTGTGATCCCTACTCATTCGGTAAGCTGATTTTGCGGCAAAAAGATAGGGTAGAGGATCTTTTTTAGTCTTGTCTTTTGTAGTGTATTTGATAGACTTGTTAAAGCAATCTTTATAATCTTCGTTAACTAATAAGACAAGTAAATCATCATAAGTGTTATCAGATTGAGATGTTAAAATTAAAGAAGTGTGTATTAAAAATAATGTTGCAAAAATTTTTAAATGTATTCTAAAATTAAGTAGGCTATCAAAAGTACTATTTTTCATATCATAAAATTTCTTTTACATTATACAATTAATTTAATTAAAAGTTTCAATTTTTAGTTTTAAATTATTAAAGTTGGTAGTTTTAAATTATGAAATGGATTGGAAATAGAATCTCTTACCAACAACACGATGGTTTCTTTACTATGATAATTACTTCAAAAACTGAAGATTGGAAAATGATTGCTATGATTGTTTGGCTTATAATATGGTTAGGATGTGGAAGTATAATTTTTTACTTTTTGTTATTTACCAATGAACTTAAAACTCAACACATTTATTTTTATACTTTCTTAGGCTTTTGGTTTTATTTTCTTTACAAAATTTTGAGGGTAATTATTTGGAGAAAATTTGGTCAAGAGTTTATTAGAATTGATGATGATAGATTTTCTATTAAAAAATCAATTTTTGGATATGGAAGTGCTAAAACTTTTTTGACAAAAAACATTAATAACTTCAAAATACAACTGCTTAAAAACAATTCTTTTTCTAAAGTATTTAATGATTCGTTTTGGATAGTTGGTCAAGGAACTATTATTGTAGATGTCCTTGGAAAGGAATATAATTTTGGAGCTCAAGTTTCTAAAGAGAATGGTCAAAAAGCAGCTAAAATTCTAAACTTAAAAATCAATAAAATTAAATCAGCTAGTTAAATTAAATGCTACGGTTTTAATTCTTTTCGTTAACTGGTTGTTTATTTTTTCTTCTAAAACCATTTCTTTTGCTAGTTTGCTTTCTAGTACTTTTTTAATACTATTAATTTCTCCAATAGGTATATTTTTCTTTAAACAAGATGAAAGTAAATATTGAGAAGAAATACTTTTAATTTTTTCCTTTAAAGCATCTAGTAACTCTATTCTTTTTTTTACTCTTTTCGGATTTGTTTTAAATTTCTTAACAATACTAATATCAAGAGAAATTATTTTTGAAAAATTCTCGAATTGATGATCAGTTCCAATTGCTAAGATTAATTCTTTATTGTCAATAGTTGTTACAATTTCACCGTATGGAGCAATGTTTGGATGTAATGTTCCCATTGGTTTGCTCTGGTGATTTGCCATTAAATAATTTGAGGATTGATTCATTAATGAAGCGATAGCAGTTTCTTCTAGTGTTGTTGAAACTTTATAAGGTTTCTTTTCTTGATTCTGTAAAATTAAAGCAGTTAAAATCCCTTCTTTAATTTGATGAGCAGCTAACACATCAATAAATGCAACTGGCATTTTAGCATATTCTTTGTTATTTCCAGTCATACTTATATATCCAGTTTCTGCTTGCAATACAATATCATATGCTACTCTTTTAGTATTGCTTTTAAATCCTGTAATTTGCGCATAAATAATATGGTCATTTATTTTTTTACAACTCTTAAAATCTAGCTTAAATTTTTTTTCATCTCCACTTTTAAAGTTTGTAATAATTATATCACATGATTTTATTAATTTATCTAACTCTTTGCGATCAATTTCACTATTAAAATCTAAAAATACATGTGTTTTTTTATAATTTACAGAACTAAAATATGCTGACAATTCGTTTTCTTTTTCAATAGGAAGTTTCCAATTTCTAGTTACATCTCCACCTGTTAATTTATTTTCCACTTTCAATACACTCGCGCCGAGTTCTGAAAAAAACATTCCAACTGCTGGTCCAGCCAAAACACTTGATAATTCTAATACTTTTAAGTCCTTGAACATATTTATTTTGATTTATGACTGTAATATAAATTCCTTTTAGGATATTTATTGATTAATTTCAATCTTTTAATGGCTAGTCAGAAAAAATTTGGAACTTTTAGTGGAGTACTAACCCCTTCTTTATTAACAATTTTAGGGGTTATCATGTATATGCGACTTGGTAGTGTTGTTGGTAATTCATCTAGTATTTTCCAATTTATAATTATTATATTTTTTGCTCATTTAATTTCTGTAACAACAGGACTTAGTGTTTCCTCAATCGCCACAGATAAAAAAATAGACAAAGGTGGCATATATTACATGCTTACAAGGAGTTTAGGTCTTCCAATTGGTGGAGCGATTGGTCTTACTATTTTTATAGCAACAGCATTTAGTATTTCTCTTTATCTTATTGGTTTTTCAGAAAGCTTAATACCATTTATAAACGAACAATGGTCAGTTGGTGGTATATCGACAAATAAATTAAGGTTGTTTGGTTCTCTCGCTCTTATAGTTGTTCTTATAATAGCTTACATAAGTACAAGTTTTGCACTAAAAATTCAGTATGTCATTTTAGGATTAATTGTATTATCTATGTGTTCTATATTTATGGGATCTTCAGATGGTCTTAAAATCGGATCCGACATTATAGAATCACCTAATTTTGCCACTCTATTCGGAATATTTTTTCCTGCAGTAACTGGATTTACTGCAGGCGTTGCTATGAGTGGGGATTTAAAAAATCCAAAAATTTCAATTCCTTGGGGAACTATGCTTTCTATTTCCATAGGATTGATTGTTTATATAATATTAGCGCTATTTATATATTATAATATTGATCGTGAATTTTTAGTTTCAAATAATAATGTATTAATTGATTTTGGAGCGATTCCACTTTTAGTCCTAGGTGGAGTATGGGGTGCTACTTTATCATCTGCCCTGGGTGGGATTTTAGGTGGGCCTAGAATACTACAGGCAATGTCTTTAGACAATATCACTCCAAAAATATTTTCTAGGGAGTCTGGAAAAAATAAGGAGCCAAGAAATGCTTTGTTTTTAACTTTTTTAATTGCTGAAATAGGTATTTTAATAGGGGAATTAAACGTTATAGCCGAATTAGTTGCCATGTTTTATATGGCAGCCTATCTATTTATAAATTTATCATGTTTTTTAGAACAATGGTCTAGCCCTGATTTTCGACCTAAGTTTAAAATCCCTATATGGATATCGCTTTTAGGTGCTATTTCGACATTACTTTTAATGATTCAGCTTAATTTAGCAGCAACCTTAATTGCAGTTCTTTTAATGATGGTTTTCTGGTTTTGGCTTTCTAAAAAGGACTTAGTTTTAGGAACTGGAGATGTTTGGCTTAGTGTTTGGAATACTGTTGTAAAGACAGGTTTGAAAAACCTTCAAAAAAAAGCTATTCACCAACGAAACTGGCAACCAAATATTTTACTTTTTAGTGGTGGGACAAAAAACAGACCGCACTTAATTGATTTTGGAAAATCTATAATTGGAAGAGCTGGAATGGTATCTAACTTTGACTTAATTGAAACTAAATCGGCCAAAGTACTATTCCCAAAATCTTCCCAGAATGTTAAGGATAGTTTTTTATTAGAGGACTCTATATTTCACAGAAAGTTGTATTGTCAAAACATTTTTAAGGGTGTAGAATCTATTGCTACTACATATGGCTTTTCTGGAATTGACCCAAACACCGTTTTAATGGGATGGGGAAGGAATACTAAAAATCCAATATGGTTTGGTCAAATGACACAAAAACTTAAAGATTTGGATTATAATATACTTTATTTAGATTATGATAAAAATAGAGGTTTTGGAGACTGTAGTTCCATTGATTTATGGTGGGCAGATTTTAATAAAGAAAATGAATTATCACTTCAATTAGTTAAGTTTTTAAGATCTTCAAAAAAATGGAAAAGAGCTATTTTAAATATTTATTTCGTTAACTCAAAAGATATTAATTCTGATGAAATAGAGTTTAGGATAAGTTCAATTATCGATCGTAAGAGGATGAATGCTAAATACCATGTTATTAATAATTTTTTAGATCAAAAAGACATCAATGAGTACATTAGAATTAAAAGTCATTTGTCAGATTTAATTTTAATCAAACTACCAAATTTAAAATCTGGCAGTGAAAAGAATTTTATTAACTCATCAAATGAGTTATTTAGTCAAATAGGTTCTGCATTATTTTTAGAGGCCTCTAAAAGTTTTGAAGATTCAACCAAATCCATTCCGCAACTAAAAAAAATTAAAACTAAAAGTAATATTATTTATAAAGAAAAAATTAGTGGGTCGTTATTACCAACTTTTGATAATTATTTTGATAACCAAACTACTTCTTGGCAAGAAAACTTAGAAAAAATAAATAAATCTTTTGTAAATGAACTACAGTCTTCCATTTTAAAATTCCAGGAATATTATATAAATGTTTTAAATAAAAATAAATTAATTGATGAGCTAAAAATGAATCTTTATGATTCAGAAAAGGTAAAAAATATTGCCAATGATCTAGAGGCTTCGATCGTGAAAAATATTGAGGATTATTTTTATTTAATAAATAACACCCTCTCTAAATTTCCTAAAAAGTTAGATTTTAATTACTCAATAAATTTTTTAGAAAACTCAAGATTTAATCCTTCAAATCATAATAAAAAACTACTTGCTAATTTACTAAAAAATGATAATCCCGATGAAAGATTTAAAATTTCAGTTCCCATTATTAAACTTATAAAACATCACTTGAAAAATCGGTTTATAATTGATTTTAATGAAACACTTAAAATTTTTGGAAATATCCATTTAAAGTATATTAATATTTACAAAGACTTCATTAAACAAGGAGATACACAAAAGATTCTTCCATTTTTAGATAAAATTAATAGCGAAATATTTTCAAATATAAACCAAGAATTAAACCATTTATCTACTAAACTCATTAATGCTATTATCATTGATCTTGGTGAAAACGATGTTAATCTTTTATCTGAGAATAGAGAAGAAGATTTTAATCCAAGAAGTTATAGAAAAAGATGGTCATTAGTAGAGGATTTTCCTTTTGATTTTTCTAAAAACATTTTGATTTTTCATAACTTTAAAGCGCTTTATTGTAGTTCTTTAATAGTTGAAAATATGGCTTTTAGACAGCTCGATGAATTATCAAATATGTTTAATCAAAATAATTTCGTTCAATTAGATGAAATTTTAAAATTAAGTAAAGTAAAATCAGGATTAAATAAAGCATCAATTATTAATAACTCAATTGAGCAAATTCAAAGAATATCTAGTAGCATAATAAGATCATTAGATACTACTAATTGGTTAAATAATAATGAAGATATTTTTGATAAGATTCCCTCAGAAATTAATATTTACTTACCTGAAATCATTATTAATTTTTCAACTAAACAAGATAACTTATTAGAGACAACTTACAATTTAAAAAGTACACTTAAGTATTTATACAACGAAAACATTATTTCACCAATTAATAAAACCTTAAGTGATTATAAAGACTGGATCAATAAAGATTTAGAAGATATAATAAGTTCCTTCAAGCTCATTGTTTTTACCATGGAAAACCAAGACGATGTACGATTAATTAAAGATTCAGTTCAGAAGTTTAAAAGTAAAATGATTGAATTTGAGAAAAATTTATCTCTTAATAAAGAGCGATTTAATTCTTTCATTAAGGATCTTAAAATTAACGCTAATAAGTTTCCAGATTACCACTATTTAATGTCTAACGAATCAAAAAAGTATACTAATTCAGTAACTCCGTTATCTTCTTCAAGTCCATCTTTTTATAAAATTCAAAATTTCATTTCTGAAAAGTTTCTTCATTTTATTGATCTTTTGACTATTGATAATAGTTTAAATGAATCAAAATCAAAGTCTGATAAAACAATAGCCATTAGAGATTTTATTAATAAATGCACACCAAGCGAGGTCGATTTAAATAATATTCCAAAATTATATCTTCAATTATTTAGTAAAGATGCAAATCCTAATAAATTCTTTTCTGGCTTTATTACAAAGCAAATTTCCAGTTTCAAAAAAGCGATTTCAAAAAAGTTAAGTAGTAATCAAAATTTAGTTGTAATTTCTGGTGAGTCTAAATCTGGAAAAACTTATCTAATTAAAAATATAATTAAATCCCTAGATAATAAGAATTGTTATGCAATAGACCCACCGTCACATTTTTTTAAAGAACCTCTAGTTGATGAAGTTTCAAAGCTCTTACATTTAGTAAATGACACATCTTTTGACCCTCTTTATTTAGATAAATTACCAGATAACTCAGTTGTTTTTTTAAATGACTTTGATCTTTGGTGGAGAAAGAACTCTAATGGTTATGATTTAATCAAAAGCTGGCTAGAAATATTTAAAGTTTACAATAATAAATTAATTTTTGTAATTGAGGTTAATAATTTATTTCTAAAAAGTCTAATGATTAATACTAGTATTGAAGATTGTGTTTTAAAATTTATTTCGTCTTCCTTTTTTTTAAATAAACAATTAGAGAATATAGTAAAACATAAAAATTCTTTGGTAGGAATCGATGTATATAATAATGGTACTAAAATTAATTTTGCAAAGTCCATTAGGTCATCTTTTAATTTTAATAAGATTCACGATTTAGTGGAAGGAAATATTGGTTGGTTTAATAATTTTTGGATTTCTTCTTTAACCCATAAAGAAAATAATAGCTTAGAATTTTATAATGATTTTAAAACATCATTCCCCCCTATTTTTAATGATCTAGAACTTATAATATTATTGCAAATATTTTTGCATAAAAAAATTAATTTAAAACATTTAGAAGAATATTTTTCAGGTTGGGAAGATAGTGAGATAGCTGAACATATATCTTTCTTTAAAACTGAGAAAATTTTATTTATTGACGGTAATTATGCTGAAATCAGTCCATATATACTGCCATATTTAAATAAATACTTAAAACAGAATAAACTCATATCAAATTGACAGTTCTTCCTTACATATTTAGTTTTATTATTCAGCTATTAATATTGCTAACTTTTATTACTCTTATTAGGAAGGCTTTAACTTTTAGTTTGAAAAATAATGTGTCTAATAAAAAATATTTATTTTTCTATAATGTTATTGTTTATCTAATTTGGATTCTATTTATCATATTAAAAATTGGTCATGCACTAAACGATAATTCTATATTTATTGGTGGTGCAGTATTGATTTTAACAGCGCTTATGTGGGAGTATTTTAAAAATTTATTTTTAGGAATTATTTTTTCTTTTCAATATGGTTATATTTTAGGTCACAATCTTTTAGTCAATAATAAAGAAGGTAAGTTAGTGAGCTATTACTCATCATACTTTGAGATTTTAACTAACAAAGGTGAAGTTTTAAAGATAAAATATAAAGAAGTATTTAGGGGGAGTTTTGAAATATTTAGTGGGAATTTAAAAAGAGTTTTCAAGAAAATCCCCATTAATAAATCTTCAGATTTAAAGGAAATCAAATTAAAAATAATGAATCATCCTGTTTTTTTAATGAATAATAATTTTAAATTCTATGAGGAATCAGATGAAAATGGAAAGCTTTGGTTTTGTTTTTATTTTAACGTGATGAACTATAAAGATGCAGTATCAATACAGCAATATATTGACAAGCTTTAGCCCAAGGATACTTTATTCTATATTAGTATTATTATAATTATGGGAAATACTTTTGGAACTATATATAAGCTTACTTCTTATGGGGAATCTCATGGCCCTATGATTGGTGGTGTTATTGAAGGATGTCCCTCAGGTTTAAAAATAGATTTTAATGCTATTCAACATGATCTTGATAGAAGAAAACCTGGACAAAGTAAAGTCACTACAGACAGAAAAGAATTAGATATTGTCGAATTTGTTTCTGGTATTTATAATGGAGAATCAACTGGAGCTCCTATAAATTTTATCATTAAAAATAAAGATGCTAAAAGTAAAGACTATTCAGACATGGAAACTGTATTTAGACCTTCACATGCTGATTATTCTTATCATGAAAAATATGGAAATAGAGATCATAGAGGTGGAGGCAGGTCATCTGCAAGAGAAACAGCTAATAGAGTTGTTGCTGGATCAATAGCTAAACAAATTCTCGCTCATTATAAAATTGATATTTTTGCCTATGTTAGTTCTGTAGGTGAAATAGTCACGGAATTCGATAAAAACTTGAGCAATCAAGAATTAAGAGCTATTTCTGAATCAAATATAGTAAGGTGTCCAGATGAAACAATTGCTAATAAAATGATTTCATTTATTGAATCTATTAAAAGTAATGGAGATTCTGTAGGTGGTCAAATATTTTGCACTATTTCTGGTGCACCCGCTGGATTAGGAGCTCCTGTTTTTGACAGGTTACATGCTGATCTGGGTAAGGCTATGTTATCTATTAATGCTGTTAAAGGATTTGAATATGGATCTGGATTTGAAGGTACTAAAATGCTTGGGTCACAACATAACGATGAGTTTTTTAATGACAAAGGTAATTTACGTACCAAATCAAATTTTTCTGGTGGTATTCAAGGTGGTATTTCGAATGGCGAAGAAATATATTTTAAAGTTGCTTTTAAACCCGTTGCTACTATTCTATCTTCTCAAAATACTGTAAATGAATCTGGCGATAATGTAATTTTAAAAGCTAAGGGAAGGCATGATCCTTGTGTTGTACCTAGGGCTGTTCCAATTGTTGAAGCTATGGCAGCCTTAGTAATTGTAGATCATTTATTGTTGAACAGAACAGTTAAATTATGAAATCAAAAAATAAAAATTTAGCACTTCATTGGCAAGTGATTATTGGACTTGTATTAGGTGGGGTTTATGCCTGGTTTGCAGTTGCCAATAATTGGATTCATTTCACTATGGATTACATCAATCCATTTGGAAATATATTTATCAATCTATTGAAAATGATAGCCGTTCCATTGGTTTTATTTTCTATTATTTCAGGAATAATTTCACTTAAAGACATTACTCAACTTGGAAGAATGGGTATTAAAACGCTTTGCTTATATCTTGTGACAACCTTATTTTCTGTTTCTTTAGGATTAGTTTATGTAAATATTGTTAAGCCTGGAGAAAATCAATCTCTTGAAATAAGAACCGAAAAAAGAATTGAGTATGAAATTTGGCTTTCTGAAAACCCTCATGTTGAAAGAGTTGATGATATTAATTTTTTGTCCGACCCTAATTTTTCTGAAAAAATTGCCGAAGTAAGAGCTCGCATTAAAGGGGAAGAAATTACTGGATGGGTGGCTGATAAGGTAAATAAGAGAGCTAAGGAAAAAACAAAGGGACCTTTAAGTGCATTAGAAGATGTGTTTTCTTCCAACATATTTAGATCCTTAACAGATAGTAAAATGTTACAAATAATTTTCTTTGGAATACTATTTGGTGCAGTATTGTCAATGATTCCTAAAGAAAAAGCAAAACCTGTAATGGATTTAGTTGAAGGTTTAAATGAGGTTTTTGTAAAAATGGTAATGGTTATTATGAAAGCAATGCCATTTTTTGTTTTTGCATTAATGGCTGGTCAAATTGTAAAAGCAGCTGGAAGTGACCCAGATAAGTTTACAGAACTAATGAAATTTTATCTATGGTATGGAGGAGTCGTTATAGCGGGATTAGTAACAATGGCTTTCATCTTTTATCCAATTATTGTTAAGATTTTTACTGGATTAGGGTTTAGAAAGTTTTTAAGAAGTGTAAAAGATGCTCAAATTACTGCCTTTAGTACAAGTTCATCAGTTGCAACATTACCTGTTACTATGGGTTGTTTAGAAAATAATTTAAAAGTATCTAAGTCTACAACTAGCTTTGTTCTTCCGATTGGAGCAACAGTAAATATGGATGGAACTAGTTTATACCAAGGTATTGCAGTTGTTGCATTGGCACAATTTCACATGGTTGATTTATCTATTCTTCAACAGCTTATTATTGTAGGTACTGCAACGTTAGCATCAATAGGTGCAGCAGCAATACCAAGTGCTGGTTTAATATTAATGATGGTCGTTTTAGAATCCGTAGGATTGAACCCCTTATGGATTGCTATTATTTTTCCTATTGATAGAATTCTAGATATGTGTAGAACTGTAGTTAATGTTACCGGAGATGCTTCTGTAGCAGCAATTATAGCTTATTCTGAAAATGAAATCAATTCAGTTGATGACTAATAAAAACATAATTACAATATTTCTATTACTAATTAATTCCTTTTTTTTTGGTCAAATTAATGAATGTGACGATCAAGTACCATCGTCAATAGAGAAACTTTATCTAAAAGGAAAAAATTATAAAAAGTACGATTACAAAAACAGGTTAAAATTTCTTAAAGACGCTATTGAAATTGAAGAGGAAAATATTCCCTGCATATTTGAATTAGCTAAAACATCATTTAGAAGAAAATATGGAAACGGAGGCTCAATGGAATTACCTAAAAAATATTTTCTTCAAATCGAGACTCTTTGTTCATCATATCATGCCGATATTTTTTATTATTTAAGTTTAATATATTACATGGATAAAGATGACTGTAAAGCAGTTGAATATTTTAAAAAATTTTTAGAATTCTCATCTGAGAATAAAAATAGTTTTTCTTCCAATTATCTTTTTCAAAAAAAAAATATTGAAGAATTATTTAAAATGTCAAAATATTTTTGTGATTTTTATTCTAATCCAGTTCCTTTCGATCCTAAAATAGTTAGAAATATATCTACTGCAGAAAGAAACGAAATACTCCCTGTTATTTCACCTGACAATGAGCATATTTATTATACAATTGAATTCGATGAATATATAAAAGGAGATATATCCGTTCATCACGAACAGTTATTTGCATGTGGAAGTAGAAATAGTTTTAATGAGGACTTTAATATTGGAAAACCATTAAAAGAACCTTTTAACGTGGGACCAAAATATGGAGGAGCATCTATGTCTGTAAATAATAAAGAAATGTACATATGTGCTTGCATAAATAATGGCGGTTATTTTAATTGTGATATTTATGTCACAAAAAAACAGCTTAAGGAAATATCAATACTTAAAGAAGGAGTGAAGTTTGATACTGCTTTTTATGTTTGGTCTCCATTAATTAATTTAGGTCCAAATATAAATGGTTCTCAAACTTGGGAGGGCCAGCCATCATTATCTGGAGATGGTAATACGTTATTTTTTTCATCGGCTAGACCAGGAGGTTTTGGTAAAACTGACATCTATTATTCTGTTAAAAATGAAGATGGTACTTGGCAAAAAGCAATAAATATTGGAGAATCAATAAATACTTCAAAAAGTGATAAATCTCCTTTTATTCATACAGATAGTAAAACTTTATATTTTTCTTCAGAATCTTCAGATATTAGGTGGGGTGCTGGTGGTTTTGATATTTTTTTTACAAAACAAGATTTAGAAACCAAAAAATGGAATCAACCTAAAAATATAGGTTTTCCTATTAATAGTGATCAAGATGAGGAATCACTTATTGTTAGTCTTGATGGTCATTTTGGATATTTTTCTTCGAATAGAGAAAATGGATTAGGTGGTAAGGATATTTTTTATTTTGAAATTCCAGAAAAAGCAAAGCCAGATAAAATTGTTCTAGTAAAAGGAAATGCAACTTTAGATGATAATA
Organism: Cryomorphaceae bacterium; assembly: GCA_905182525.1. Lineage (GTDB taxonomy): Bacteria > Bacteroidota > Bacteroidia > Flavobacteriales_D > Parvicellaceae > MED-G20. The sequence continues at coordinate 345,505 of CAJJBV010000004.1, forward strand.
CTAAAATAGTTCTTGTAGATAATAATGGAAATAAAAAAGAACAAGCCTATAATTTGGATGACGAAGGAAAATTTGTGGCTATTGTTAATGTAGAATCTATTAAAGGAGATGCTCTTTTGAAAGTAGAAAGTAAAGATGGGGTATTTGAATCAATTGTTATTTCTCAAGAAGATATTAAATCTACTGTGGTTAAAAACAAAATAATAGAGAATAAAAAAATTGAAAAAGGAAAGCCATATACTCTTAACGATATAATGTTTGAATCAAATTCATCCTCAATTAAGGCGTCATCAAAAATAGTTCTGGATGAATTTGCAGACTGGCTAAAAAAGAAAAATAGTATAAATATTGAAATCCAAGGTCATACGGATGATCAAGGTTCTGAAAAAGAAAATTTAGCATTATCTATTGATAGAGCATTTAGTGTAATGGAGTACTTATTAAATAAAGGAATTGATAAAAAAAGATTAAAATTCACAGGTTTTGGTGAATCAAAGCCAAAAGTGTCAAATAAATCAAGTATGTTAAGATCTATTAATAGAAGAACAGATTTTTTAATATTTTAGTTAAAAATTGAAGATTTTAAATATTCATATTGCATTATTTTTTTTAGTTACATCGCTTATTGGTTGTAATAACAATAGTGAATATTCTAAATCTGATGAATTATTATCCTCAGGAAATCAATTATTTAAATTAGGAAAATACAAAGAAGCTTTAAGTACCTACCAAGAAGGTGTAAGTCATGAATCTACGGTTATACTTTTAAGTAATATAGGTACAGCTTATGAGGAATTAGCAGAATTAGACAGCGCAGAATTCTATTTTAGAAAAGCTGTAAATAAAGATAATAATAATGCTATTTCCTTAAATAACCTTGCAGAATGTTTAGAAATTAAAAATCAATTTGAAGAAGCTCTAAAATATTTTAATCAGGCTATAGAAGTTGATGAAAATTTAAGTTTATTGTATATTAACAGAGGAGAGCTGTACCTTGAGATGCGGCTATATGAACAGTCTAGAAATGATTTTGACAAGGCTCTAGAATTAGATTCCATGGATGCTTTAGCTTATAATAATAGAGCAGAACTATTTGAAGTTACTGGGGATTTCAACGCTGCTATTCAGGATTTAAACAAAGCATTATTCCTTGATTCAAGTTATGCAATTGCTTACAATAATCGTGGGTTTTTATTAAAATTACTTGGCCAGTATGAAAATGCTTTAAGCGATTATAATTTTGCAATTGGCTTAGATAGTAGGCAAGGTGTTTTTTATTTGGATAGAGGAATATTAAAAATGGAGATGGGTAATATGGTTGCTGCATGTGACGATTGGGTGAAAGCTGGTAATGCAGGATATGATATTTCTTCTTTTCAATATTTAATTGATAAATATTGTCAACAATAATTTTTTAAATATGTTTTTAGAAAACAATGTAAATCATCTAAAGAAGTTGGGTTGGATAGAAGTAATATGTGGCTCTATGTTTTCTGGAAAAACGGAAGAATTAATTAGAAGATTAAAAAGAGCTGAATTTGCAAACCAAAAGATTCTAATTTTTAAGCCAATTACAGATATTAGGTATAGCCAAAACAAGGTAGTTTCACACGATTCTAACGAAATTGAATCAATTCCTGTAGATAATTCTAAAAAAATACTTGAGTTATCCAAAGATGTAGATGTGGTCGCATTAGATGAGGCACAATTTTTTGATAATGAGGTAGTAGATGTTTGCAATCAATTAGCAAATACGGGAAAAAGGGTAATTATAGCAGGTTTAGATATGGATTTTGAGGGTAATCCTTTTGGTCCTATGCCTAATTTAATGGCAATTGCGGAGTTTGTTACCAAGGTTCATGCAATTTGTACTGAAACTGGAAATTTAGCCAACTACAGTCATAGGATTTCTAAAAATAAGGACTTGGTTCTATTGGGAGAACGTGAGGAATATCTACCTTTAAGCAGAGCAGCTTTTAAAGAGAAATTAAAAAAACGATAAAAACATCTTTTTTTGATAAAAAAGCATTAAAAATGGCAAAAAAGCATTAAAAAATGCTAAAAAGTAGATTTTTTATGAAAAAAACAAATTTTAAATTTTGGCAAGGATATATAGGTATTGCAGTTTTTATTGTTTTTAATACTATTGCTATGATTTTATATCCTGGGGGAACTTATCTAGACTCCAAAACTGAAGGATATCACTTTTTTTATAATTTTTTTAGCAATCTTGGAGAGTGGGTGGCAAGAAATGGAGAGCTTAATACTTCTTCTGCTTTATTATTTAATACCTCATTAACGATTTTCTCAATATCCTATTTTTCATTTTTCATTTCTTTTTTAAAGCAAGAGGTTAAATATATTGAACAAAAATGGCTTAGTTTTTTCTTAGTAGCTAGTATATCTATTTCTATACTTTCTTTTATTTTTATTTCTATTTTTTCAGCAGAAGAAACCTCAAAAATTTTGCATTTAGTTTTTGTGAAATTAGCATTCAGGTCTTTATTTATTCATGCTGTAATACAAACCTATGTAGTTTTTAAAATTCCAAAATTCGATCAATTTATTTCTTTTGCTTCTCTTGGGTTTACTATTCTTCTTTTTATATTTTTATTAATAATGGATTTTGGTCCCAATGCAAAAGAAAGTATGGAAGCTCTTTTTTTGCAGGTAACAGCTCAAAAGGTAATAGTTAGTGCTATCATGATTTATTTCTTTTTTCAGATTAGAACAGCTCTAAAATTATTTTCATAATTAATTTATATATATTTTAATTTTTCAGATTAGATCAAAACAAATTGATGATATTTACATCAAATTACTAATCTAAAATTTAAGTTGTTGTATAATTTTTTTTATAAAATATTTTTGTTTGTTTTATCCCTGATAATTATTTCAATTATTAGCATTTTCATTTTAATTAACAATAGCAAACCGTCCAATGATGGAGAGCTAATTATTAATCAAATTCTTGATTCTGTTTCTATTAAAAAAGATCAATGGGGAATACCTCATATTGAAGCAAAAAATCAACACGATGCCCTTTTTGCTTATGGATATACCGTAGCCAAAGACCGTTTATTTCAAATGGATCTACAAAGAAGATTGGCTAGGGGAGAGCTTTCGGAAATTTTGGGGGAAGACTTACTGGAAATAGATAAAATGTTTAGAAGCTATTTAATTGCTCATAAAGCAAAGCAATACATTTCTGACACTTCTAAAATAAATCCAGATGCATTAAAATATATTGACGCCTATATTCAAGGAGTTAATTATTTTATAAAAAAGGGACCTAAAACAATTGAACATCGTTTAATAGGAGCTGATGTAAGACCCTTTGACAGACTTGATGTTGCTAGTATGACTATTTATATGTCTTTTTCTTTAATGGATGGAATAAGAAGAGACATGCTATTCTCTATGCTAAAAGAGAAAATATCAAAAAGTGATTTGTTACTAATTTTCCCAGATTATGCAGATAATAATTTTTTAACAATTATGGAAGAGGAAATTGATTCTATTCCTAAAAGAACTTATCCAAGTTTAGATAAAATGAACGATTCTGCTTATAAAAAATTAATTTCTTACTTTGATTTAACCGAAAAAGTAACAGGTTTTGTTCCTCCGTTTCATGGAAGTAATTCGTGGGTTCTTTCTCCTTTTCGTTCCAAAAGTGGCAATGCAATTTTAGCAAACGATCCACATATTGGTCTTTCAAAGCCTGATGTTTGGTATGAAGCGCATATTTCCTATCCTGGTTACAATAATTACGGTTATTATATTCCTACAATTCCGTTTCCATTAATTGGCCACGACGATTTTAAAGCTTGGGGAATGACCATGTTTGAAAATGATGAAGTAGATCTTTACAGCGAAACTTTTAATCCTAAAAATGAAAACCAAGTACTTTTTGATGGTAAGTGGGTAAATACTCAAGTGATTAAACAACAAATTAAAGTTAAAGATAAAAAGGATAAGAATTTAACTATTAGAGTCACTTCACATGGTCCTATTATAAGCGATTATATCGATGGATATAATGGATCTCCATTGGCATTTTCCTGGGTTTTTTACAATTTAGAAAATCCATTTTTCGATATGCTATATGAAATTACAATTGCCGATAATATTTCTGACTTTCAATCTTCTGTTTCAAAAATTGCTTCTCCAGGATTAAATTTTTCCTATGCAGATAAGAAAGGAAATATTGCTTGGTGGGCAACAGGAAGATTACCTATTAGAGATTCTAGTGTAAATGCCAAGTCTATTTTGGATGGTAGTAATCCTAATCATAATATAAAATCATATGTTTCTTTTGTTAATAATCCTCAAATGATTAATCCAAAAAGTGGAGTTATTATTACGGCTAACAACTTACCTACCGCCAATAAAATAGAAGGTATTCCAAGGTTAGACGGATATTTTAGATCTACCGATCGCGCCCAAAGAATATATAGTTTATTAGACAAACAAGAAACTTGGTCCACTGAGGAGCTTAAAAAGGTTCAGAATGATGATTTTCTTATTTCTTCGATTAAATCTTAATAATGAGATAATAGCATCTTTAAATACTCAGATTAAAAAGTTTTCTACTATTGAAACCACAGCATTTGAATTATTAAAACAATGGGATGGAAATATGCCCATTGATTCTAAGGGAAATAGTATTTTTCAACTAACAATTTACCATATTTTAAAGGCAACTTTAGAGCCTAGTTTAGGTAAGGATTATTTTAGAATCTACATGAATAATTTAGACCATTGGGATTTTTTTAAAAATTTAATGTATAAAAAATCGGTTCCTTTTATAGGGGATTCAACCAATTCCAAAGAAGAAGTTTTTAATAATCTTATTTATACTGGTTTTAAAAATGCAATACTAGAAATCACTAAAAAGCTAGGTAAAAATTCTGATTCTTGGGAATGGGGAAATATTCATACTATCACTTACGAGCACCCTTTGGGAAAGGTAAGTCCACTAGATTTTATATTTAATCTTGGACCATTTCCTATGCCAGCTGGAAACAATGTGATTAATAAATCTATGTCAACTCCTGGCAAGCACGATTACAAAGTAACTTCTTTACCTTCTACAAGAAGATTAATTGACATTGGAAATCCAGAAAACTCCTATTCTATTATACCAAGTGGAAATTCTGGAAATTTTTGGAGTAAACATTACGATGATCAATTAGAGTTGTTTTTAAATGGCAAATACAGAAAAATAAATTTTTCTAAAACTCAAGTTAATAGCAATTCAAAACACGAATTATTATTAACTCCGAATTAATATTTTAGTTTTCAAAAATTATATAAGTGGTAGAAATACTTCGAGAAAAGCTTTAAAAAGTTACCTGTTTACTACTTTGATTCCCCCAAATAATTAAGAATACCCTCTGTTTCAATCAATTTAATTTCAAAAAAACCATAGTTATTAACAATTATTGTCGAAATTAAATAGAAACATTTCAAATTAAAAAAATGTATGATAACATTGTTTTTTATTTAAGCATAAATATTTTTTTGGTTAAAATAATTAATTGTTAACCTCCTTTTGATTTTAAACTAAGTCAATTAAAGTAATGATACCTATTATTTTTAATTATGATTTTATTTTTTTTTAAATTAACAAGATATGTAAGGCAAGAGGTTGGAATAGTTTTTTATTTAAATATGTTGATACAAGTGTTTATATAAATTATCATTTGTTAATTTTAAATCAAAAAAGATTTTTGAGATTTGTAGATAAATAATTCTTAACCTGTTTTATATTTCTAAATAGGTAAATTAACGTAATGACACCTATTATTTTTAATTATGATTTTACTTTATACTTAATTAACATAAAAATTGATCATGTTTAGAAAAACAGCATTATTTACTTTAATTATATTTTTTACAATAAATGTATTTTCTCAAGAAGTCATATCCACTCAAGGTGATTCTTACACTGATTCATCTGCAGCTATAGATTTCACTATTGGTGAGGTAGTTACTTTTACTGGAACAAGTTCTGAAAATAACCTTACCCAAGGGTTTCACCAAACCAACTGGGGTTTTGTGAGTATAGAAGACCACGTTCCTAGCTATGAAGCAATTATATATCCAAACCCAACAGAAGATTTTTTAAATATTAAAGCAAGTTTATATGAAGATGTAAGCTATGTATTGTACGATGAAATGGGAAAGCTCATTTTACAGGGCAGGCTTTTAAGTGAACAAACTGCTTTAGAGGTGAGTCCGTTAGCTACTGGACGTTACTCCCTAGTTTTAAGTAACTCAAAAGAGAATTTAAAGACATTCAATATTATTAAAACAAGATAAGACAAAACCTATGAAAAAGATACTACTATCAATTTTTACAATAGCCGCAATGGCACTTTCTACATTTGGACAAGCACCAGAGGGTTTCAAATACCAAGCAGTGGTTAGAGATGCAGGAAATGCAATTTTAGTTAACCGAGCAGTTGGAATACAGCTAACAATCCAGCAAGGATCTGCAGGTGGAACAGCTGTATATACAGAAACTTTTGCTCCAACTACCAACGCATATGGTTTAGTGAATTTAGAAATAGGAACAGGAACTACATTAGATGATTTTACTACAATAGATTGGCCAAATGGAAGTTATTTTATAGAGACTGCAATTGATGCTTCAGGTGGCAGCAACTATTCTGTAATGGGAACCAGTCAATTAATGAGTGTTCCTTATGCATTATACGCAAAAACATCTGGTAATGGTGTAGGGACCAGCAGGACTTAACGGATTATCAACTTATGATTTGGCATTTTCTATAGACAGTACAATAGGAACAGCACAACAATGGTTAGCATCTTTAACTGGACCAGACGGATTACCAGGCGCTAGTGGTTTATCGGCTTATGACTTGGCATACTCTTTAGATAGTACAATAGGAACAGCACAACAGTGGTTACATCTTTAACTGGCTACAAGGCCAGCAGGATTACGGAGCTGCTGAGAACAGACACAAGGTTCAGCATGGACAATGACTGGCCCAATAGGACCACAAGGATCGTAATGACGGTTATCTGCTGGAGCTAATTTAGGCATATGATTGGCAGATAGCTGACACTATTGGAACGGAACTACAATGGTTATCATCATTTAAAAGGAGATACAGGACTTGCTGGCCCAACAGGGTCTCAAGGTCATGGTATGGCAAACTAGCAATGCGGAGCTAGCATGGAGCAACGGAGCACAGGAGTTGCTCAACAAGGAAATGACGGAGCTGCTGGAGCAACAGGACCACAAGGACCAGCAGGAAATGACGGAGCTGCTGGAGCAACAGGACCACAAGGACCAGCAGGAAATGACGGAGCTGCTGGAGCAACAGGACCACAAGGACCAGCAGGAAATGACGGAGCTGCTGGAGCAACAGGACCACAAGGACCAGAGGAAATGACGGAGCTGCGGAGCAACAGGACCACAAGGACCAGCAGGAAATGACGGAGCTGCTGGAGCAACAGGACCACAAGGACCAGCAGGAAATGACGGAGCTGCTGGAGCAACAGGCCCAAGGACCAGAGGAAATGACGGAGCTGCTGGAGCAACAGGACCACAAGGACCAGTAGGAAATGACGGAGCTGCTGGAGCAACAGGACCACAAGGACCAGCAGGAAATGACGGAGCTGCTGGAGCAACAGGACCACAAGGACCAGCAGGAAATGACGGAGCTGCTGGAGCAACAGGACCACAAGGACCAGCAGGAAATGACGGAGCTGCTGGAGCAACAGGACCACAAGGACCAGCAGGAAATGACGGAGCTGCTGGAGCAACAGGACCACAAGGACCAGTAGGAAATGACGGAGCTGCTGGAGCAACAGGACCACAAGGACCAGCAGGAAATGACGGAGCTGCTGGAGCAACAGGACCACAAGGACCAGCAGGAAATGACGGAGCAACAGGACCACAAGGACCAGCAGGAAATGACGGAGCTGCTGGAGCAACAGGCCCACAAGGACCAACAGGAAATGACGGAGCTGCTGGAGCAACAGGTCCACAAGGACCAGCAGGAAATGACGGAGCTGCTGGAGCAACAGGACCACAAGGACCAGCAGGAAATGACGGAGCTGCTGGAGCAACAGGACCACAAGGACCAGCAGGAAATGACGGAGCAACAGGACCACAAGGACCAGCAGGAAATGACGGAGCTGCAGGAGCAACAGGAGCAGTTGGTGCAACAGGTCCAGCGGGAACAAATGGAAATGACGGAGCTGCAGGAGCAACAGGAGCAGTTGGTGCAACAGGTCCAGCAGTATTTCTGTCAATCCAACACAAGTTGGTTTAGCAAATTTGACATATAATAATGATGGTTCCGCTTCTATTGATGTTGTCTTACCATCTATGGTGTCATGGACAAATATGCATTTTGATATTAATTATTCAAATTCAGCGAACATTTTATGGACTGGAATAAATGGTATAACATTTAGTGTTAATGATAATAATGATAATACTTTATCTCCAAGATACTATTCTGGTGGCTCGACAATACATGATGACATTGTACAGGGGAATTGGGCTGGTGGTTCAGCAATACGATTAACATTTGCTAATCAATGGACAGTTGGCAATGTGTCCACGCAATTAGTCCCAGATGCTTTCATAAATGCAAATTTTGGAAGTAATAATGGTATAAATGGTTATTATGGTAATCAGTATATTCAAACTCGAACATCAAGTAATGGTTGGCAGAGTTTGGATTTGGTTAAGTATATTCAAGGCGGAGCTGCAGGATCCAGCCGGATCAACAGGTCCAGCCGGAGCTGCAGGAGCAACTGGATCAACAGGTCCAGCCGGAGCTGCAGGAGCAACTGGATCAACAGGTCCAGCCGGAGCAACAGGTCCAGCCGGCGTTGATGGATCAGATGCTACAAATTATTGGACAGAATCTGGAGGTAATGTTTACAGATCTTCAGGCAACGTTGGTATTGGAACAACTTATCCCTTTGCAACATTAGAGGTCAATGGAACAGCAAGAATTACAGCTTTAGCAGGACCATATAATACTGGTGATAGAATGGTGGTAGCTGATAGTGACGGAGACTTATCTACAAAAGACATCTATAATGGAAGTAATGTTGGAGACATGAAGTACTGGAATGGGTCAGCTTGGGAAATTATACCAGTGCCAACTAATCTTCGTTCTGGTTCTGGAAGTGGTGATTACGGAACATTGCTACTGATTGAGGGAGTTCCAAGATGGGTACAACAAATCGGACAGGGCAATAACACTTACAATTCCCCGCCTTATCTGGGACAGCCTTATCTGGGTGGTGTAGTAGCTTACATTCTACAAAGTGGTGACCCTGGTTATGATGCAAATGTTAAACACGGTCTAATTGCTACACCTACTGACCAAACGAATACAGTAGCATCTGGTGGTTCACTAACTGGTGGAGTAGAATGGGGTTGTATGAATACTGTCATTTCAGGCGCATCGGGAATAGCAATAGGAACAGGGAATCAAAATACTGTTAACATAGAGGCAGGTTGTACAGTTTCTGGGACTGCTGCAGATATTTGTGCAAATTTAGTATATAATGGTTTTAGTGATTGGTATTTACCAAGTATAGATGAGTTAGCTAAATTATATATTAATAGACTAATAATTGGCGGTTTTAATAATTTTGATTATTGGAGTTCTACACAATCTGCGAGCTACCCTGCCGTTGGTGCTTTGGCTTTAGATTTCTCTGATGGTTCTGTGGGGGGTAAAGTTAAAACAGGATATCAAAAAGGGGTTCGTGCTATTAAGTCTTTTTAACAATTTATGCTAAACAGTTTCAAAAGGCTGAAGAGTTTGATGGTAATGGAAGTTTAACAATTACGATTCCATAAAATATAATTGAACGTTTAAAAACTTATAAAATGGCCTTCTTTTAGAAGGTCATTTTTTTTATCCCTATTTCAACTAGAGTTAGCAAGGATTTTTTATTTACTTAATTATTAGTTTTTTATTTATTTCAACTTTGTCCTGTTGATTTATAAGTTGAATTAGGTAAATTCCCTTTGGGCTTCCGCTTAAATTAATTTCTAATTGTTTATTATTATTTACTGTTTTTTGTAAAATTAATTTCCCCTGTATATTAAATATCTTCATTTCATATATTGTAAATGAAGAGTTAATATAAAACGCTCCGTTATTTGGGTTTGGATAAATAGAAATTGCAGCTTTGTATTCACTATCATTTAAAACATCTACAGTAGAGTTTAATTTATATATTTCATTTACATCACCTCCCAAATAAGCTGTGTTCTCAGTAATTTGTAAATCTTTAACATCGTATAAAAAAACAGTATCTTCAAATACCCAGCTTTGGGCACCATCATTTGTTTTAAAAACATAAGCCGTATCGCTGTAAAGTGTTTTTAATACAATTTTACCATTTAAATCATCTGTGAAATCTACTGTTTTTAACTTGGCATTATATATATTAAATGTATCAATTGGTATACTATCCCAAGAAATACCACCATCTAAAGATTTTGAAATAAAAGGGGTTCTTTCATTACTCCAAACATCTATACAACTTGCATAAACCGTATTATTGTTCATATAGTTAACATGATTAACTACTGTACTATAGGTATTTAAATTAAAAATATTAAACGTATTGCCACCATCATTGGTGCTATACATAGATCCAGAATAAAAAAAACTATTGTCCCAAGTTCCAATTACCCCATTGTTTTGATCAATAAAATCCATACTCATTATTGAAACATTATTTTGTAAAGTTGTCCCACTTAGTAAAGTTGTGTCCCAAGTATTGCCGCCGTTTGTAGTTTTATATAAAACTGAACCTACTCCCCAAAACCCTACGTTTTCATCTAAAAATTGCACTACTGAATTACCCATTCCAGCATTGGTGGAGCTAGGTGATATATCTAGCCAATTGTTTCCGTCGTCATTAGTTTTATATATTTTCATTGGAGAATTTAAATTATTTAAATCTCTGTAGACACTAAACCCAACAGAATCTTTTATAAAAGAAATATCCATAAATTCTAAAAGGTTTAATCCAGCAATAGAATCCCATTGGTTCCCTCCATCTGTGGTTTTTAATACTAATTCTTTGTTGGTCGAAAGATCATATATAAGTGCATATCCTATATCGTCAGTAATAAAATTAAACTTCTTTATTGTTTGATTTGGTATTGTATTTAGTTCTACCCATTGACCAATAACAACGTGAGAAATCACCATTAACAGTGTTAAAATTGAAAATAACTTTTTATACATAAACACTAATTTAAAGTATTATATGTAAATATAAAGTTTGGTAATTTTTTAAAGATTGTAGTTATTAATTTCTAACTATTTTTTTGAAAAAAGTTTGAGAGCCGTCATTAATCTCTAATATGTATATTCCAGATGCATGAGGTAAATTAATTTGACTAGTATTACCTTTAATATTTAAACTAGATAATATTTCTCCTCCAATATTTTTAATAGATATGTTATATCCAGATTTTGTAGAATTTTTAATCATGAATGTTCCATTAGAAGGATTGGGGTAAATAGTTACATCATTCTCTTTTAGGTTATTTACGTTAGCTGGAACATTTGTAATTTTTGAAATTCCACTGCTAGTAGTAACCCATACTTGATCTTGGTCGTCAATAATTAAATCTGTGATTACAGGACCAATTAAACCATCACTCATATTAAAATCCACCCAACTGAAGCCATTATACATAGCAACACCACCATTTAACAAATAGTCTATATAAATGCCCACCCACAATAAATTTCTAGAATCAAAAGCTAAATCCATAACGGGGTTCAATGTATCAGGTGGTGGTAGTAAATACATTTGTGTATAGTTGTTTTGGAATATATTTTGGTTGTTAAAAACTGACAGCCCTTCAGAATTCCCTACCCATTTATTGTTTTGAGAATCTATAGCTATTCCGTTTACTCTGTTATTTAAAAGTCCGTCACTCTTATTATAAATAGTAAAATTAGTTCCATCAAAATGTATTAATCCACCAAATCCAGATCCCATCCATGCTTCTGAATTGTTATCAAACTTTATGCTCTGAATCCCACCAAAAGGTAGGCCGTCTGACATATTGTAACTAGTCCAATTTGTACCATCATAAATTGACAATCCATCATATTCGCCAATCCAAATTCTGCCATCTAAAGACTGTTCAATATATTTAATTCTATCGTCTCCAAGACCGTCTGCTGATGTAAAGCACTGCCAAGTAGAATTAGAATATTTACAAACTCCAAAATCTGTTCCAACCCACAAGTCTCCATTAGCCATAGATTTAATAGCAGTAATGGTATTACTAACCAAAGCAGTATCTGTTGTTGTTGTAATGTTTGTCCAATTTGTTCCATCAAATTTTGAAATTCCATTTTGAGTTCCAAACCATATAACTCCGTTTCCTTCAAAAGTTCCGCAGCTTACGTTATTATCTACTAAACCATCGGCAGTAGTATAATTTGTAAAGGTTTGTCCACTTAAATTGGTCACTATAAATAGGCATATAAAGGTCTTTAAGTATTTCATGTTAATCTTTAATTATTTTTTGAATCGAATTAATTTTAGAGCTGTTTAAATATACGAAATACATCCCTTTTTTAAATGATGAAGTATTTAGAATTAATTTATGACCAATAGGTTTAACTTTTTGTTGTAAAATTATTTTTCCTTGAATATCACAAATACTAATTAATGTTTCGTTTGGATTTTCTAGTAAAATATTTAAATGATTTTTAAAAGGATTTGGGTAACAACTTAATTTTGATTGGTTTATAGAACTTACATTTGCAAAATCATTGTCATAACCAAATGAGGGAGTGTTGTAAACGAAATTTCCAGTGCCATTTGGTATTCTAGCATAACCAACATTTGTTGACTGGGTTGGGAAATTCAAATAATCTATAATTTGTCCAGAATTATTAGAAAGAATTAATTTTTCACCACCATTAGCAAGTTTGAAGTTTGTGTGCTTTATTCCTTCATTGTGTTTTTCGTCTGCCCATAAAATTAAATATCCATTTGCTGGTATATTTATATCTGGAATATTCCATTTTAGTAAATTAGTAGAGTCATCAGTTATAAATAGCTCATTAGCTGAAAGTGAAGAATTGGTATTGTTATAAAGTTCAATCCAATCGGCATAATCTCCAAATTCATTTTGCACAACATTATCATTAATAGCTAATATTTCATTAATAACTAAATCTCCACCTTGGATAGGGGCATAGTACTCATAGAATTCATAGGCAGCTCTTTCTGGTGAGAATTGTCCGGCACTGTCATTTTCGGCATAAATAAAATATTGGGTGTTGTTTCCAATATTTGGAATCTTGGCTCCATATTTAAAGTCACCAATGGCGCCATCATTGTTATTTCCATTATCAAGCATTAAAGTTTCTTGAAAAGCTCCGCTACTTTTAAATCTGTAAAATAAAACAACTTGGTCTGCATCTATAATATTTGCAGTAATCCATAAATCATCTCCTATTGATAATGTGTTATTATATTCTTTAATGGAATCAATAGTAATATTATGATTATAACCAGAATAATTACTTAAATAATTCATTCGATTACTCATAAGATCTTTAATTCCAGGATAATTAATGGTATTTGTTACTGTGGAATCTATATTATTTTGAAAATCTAAATAGCTATAAAATTTATTACTATCTAAGTTTACACTTTGATCAATAATTTGATGCATTTTATTGGCACTATCTAAATAACTTAAATTTGAAAAGTTTTCTTCCATAATAGTTTTTAAATGGGCCATATACATTTTTCTAAACCTATTATCATTAAATATGTTTCTCATTAAAGGTCTTGGGAATACCGACACGTCATATAAATGAGAAAGGGGATCTAAAGTTTTTGCTTGAGAGATATTCATACCAGAAAAGTAACTCGATGCATCTGTTAACCTAAAACTACCAAAAGACATGTTTAAATCCCATAGTATAGGATTAAATCTTCCCGAATTATCTTCGTAGAGGTAATAGTTTTGTGCATAACCAATGTAACTATCTAAATTTACTAAACTATAATTAAATGCATGCATCCATAAAGTTCTATCTACATTTAGTATTTTATTTATGGAAGATGGATAGTTGTTAAGAGTATCAATTAGTTGATATAATTTACCCCATCCATAATCAGACTTTATACTGTAAAACGCTTCGTAATCTAAAGAATCATTTCCTGGTGATAAACTTAGATTTGAATTTTCTCCAAAAAGGTCTAAACTGCTAGGATTACATTTAAAAAAAGAGTTATTCCTAGATTGATAATGCTTGCTTAGAAAATCTTTATTTACCGCTTCAACATTAGAATAAACTCCCCAAAGAGTATCATTTATATACAAATTAGCAAAATTAGCTTTTGAAGAAGGCATATATTTTCTTGCTATTTGGTAGGAAAGTGCTTCTCTTAAAAAAGAAGGGTCGTGAATAACATTACTCAGTTTAATTTTATTAAATCCCTGATGTTCCTGATCATTTATTATGTAATCCAGTTTAATATTAAATGGATTTTTAGTTTGAGTAATATTTACAGAGCTATAACCTTTGTATCTTATTCCAACACTGTCATACTGATAGCCATCAATTGTAACAGTGCCAATAATTCTTTGCTCATCACCTAAAACATACAAACTATCCAAAAGATATTTCCAGTTAGGTTGATCGAAATTAAATTTAATTTCTCTAACAGTATCTATGTGGTAAAAAGTACTTTGACTAAAAATATTATTCGATAAAAATACAAGGACTAAGCCAATAATTCTAAAATTCATTTTTATTTAGAATCATTTTTTTATTTGATATGGTACCGTTGGAATTCTTAATATTTAATATATATATTCCATTTGGCTGATTAGAAAGATCAATTTTAGAATCTTTTAATTCAACTGGTATTATTTGACCAAAAATATTTAAAATTTTAATGTCTTTATTTTCAGTTAAACCATCAACTGCAAATATTCCATTAGAAGGATTAGGAAATATAGAAATTTCTATATTTTCAATTGGATTTAAATCAACACTACAAGGATTATTTAATAGTGAAATTATACCAGGATACTCACATTCGTACCTAAATGCTTTTGGAGGACCTCCTCCATCGTATTGCCAAATAATACTATCATTTGCATCAACTTCATACATGATTCCAGCACCACCTTGTCCTGATGAAGTATTTACGAAAATATTTCCATTAGACATTCTGTTTGAAGCCGATTGTCCTGGTGAAGAGTATTGGCAAGTATATCTTGTATCGTAAGAAGATGGTCCATACGCTTGTCCAGGATTTATTTGATAAGTGTATCCATTTGTTAAATCTAAAGGAGGAAGAAAAGCGTCTACAGTAGATTGATTGTTGCTAATTCCTCTGTTATTAAAAATCTGAAGATAACCTCCATAAGGTCTTCCATCATTTTCAATCCATCTTATGTCATGTACTGCTCCAGGAATTACTTGACTCCCGTTCATTCCATAATTTGAAGGATTACCCCATCTATATAGTATGTCTCCTCCCATTCCAGAATTCCCACCAGAGTTGCTAGCTGCCTCTGCTGTTGTGGTACTGTGATCAATTATATAAACTTCACTTGCATGCCTAGATGAAAAAGCAATTTGATCTAAATCTTCGTTGTAATCTATTCCATTAACATGGAACCAATCTCCACTACTTCCACCTGGTCCACCACCAGACGCTGTAATCATATTAATATCAATAAGTTCGGGATGATTAGCTATTACTCCATAATTATTTTTGCTTGGATCATAATCTTGAATTAAATGATCCCAAATATGCCACTCCCATACAATTTGTCCTCCAGTACCATTTTGAGCAATTTCTACAAAGTGAGTTGGCCATTTATCAGATGAAGCACCGTCATAACCAGCTTGAGTCAATTCGTTTGTAGATTTTACTTCCCAAGCAATTAGCATTACATTGTCTCCAACTAAAGTAATGTCATGATGAGAACAATGGTTGGCATTAGAGTAAATATATTCCCATACTACATTTCCAGAAGGATCAATTTCTTGAACCATTCCACCAATTGCAGCTCCATTAAGAGCATTTTGAGCATATTTCCCTCCTCTTACAATATTTCCATTTTCTTTTAGAAGAACAGTGTAATTACATGCAACACTACAGTTCCAAGTTTTAGCAATAGTACCATCTTTATCAATTAAATAGGCAGTATTTTGATTAGGGTTTTTACCATTATACAGTGCATATCCATTAAAAGAGGATTGACTTAATATTGAAAATTGAATAAATACAATTAAGCTAAAAAGCAGTGTTTTTTTCATCAGTATTTTTTTTGTTTTTTTATTTGGACGATAAATATTTAAACATCCTTTATTTTAATCAAAATTAAAATAAAATAATTATCATTATTCAGATTGTTATTTAACATTTATTCTAATTCTAGAAAAAAATGTAAAACTATTTAAGAATACATTTGATTAAATAAGTAAAGTAATTCAATGAATAAAAATAAAGTCACTTTCGCAAAAGCATTTAAAACTATTATTTGGCCCAGGAAAAAATTACTTTTTATAGGTATTTTTTTAATAATTATTAGTAAAGCTGCTGGTTTAGTAACGCCTATTATGATGAAACCATTTGTTAATAATGCACTTGGAAAAGATATGGATCTAACACTTCAAATAGTATCTATAGTTATTGTTTCAATACTTATCAACTCATTAACATCTTACCTTTTAACAAGATTTATTGGCGTTGAAGCACAACATTTAATAGCCGAATTACGAACTAAGGTCCAAAAGAAAGTACTGACTTTACCAATAAATTATTTTGACAATAATAAATCTGGGGCATTAGTTTCCAGAATAATGTCAGATGTAGAAGGGGTTAGAAATCTTGTTGGAACTGGATTTGTGCAGCTTATTGGTGGGATATTAGCTTCAGTCGCTGCTTTTGCTTATTTAATAACCATAAGTTTTAAACTCACTATTTTTGTTCTTTTACCTATGGCTTTATTTGCTGTAATTGCTTTAAAAGCCTTTAGTTACATACGTCCAATTTTTAGAGAAAGAGGGAAGAAAAGCGCTGAGGTCTCTGGTCGATTAACAGAATCTTTAAATGGAATTAGAGTGATTAAGGGATTTGGAGCAGAGGATCAAGAGTTACATGTTTTCAAAAACGGAGTGGATGAAATTTTCCAGTTAGTTAAGAAAAGTATGACTGCACAGGCATTAATGTCTAGTTCTGGAGTGCTTATGATTGGATTGGCAAGTGCTGGAGTAATGGGAATTGGTAGTTTTTTGGGTTTAAATAATGGTGAATTTATTTCCTACACTGCTATGATTGCTTTTATGGTGGCTCCCATTCTTCAAATAGGGAATATAGGCAGTCAATTTACAGAAGCCTTTGCTGGTTTAGATAGAACTGAAGAAATTATGTCTTTAAATCCTGAAGAAGATCAGGAAATAAGAACTGTAGAATTAAACTCAATTGATGGTGAAGTTATTTTTAACGACGTTTCCTTTTCTTACTTGGAAGATTCAGAAGTAATTAAAAATATTTCTTTTAAAGCAAAAAAAGGATCAGTGACCGCTCTTGTTGGAACTTCGGGTTCAGGAAAATCAACTATTGCAGGTTTGGCAGCATCTTTTTTAAATCCTAATTCTGGAAATATAACAATAGATGGAGTAGACCTTTCTAAAGTTAAGTTAAGCAGTTACAGGAAAAAGCTAGGTGTTGTTCTTCAAGACGATTTCTTATTTGAAGGATCGATAAAAGACAATATTCTTTTTTCAAAACCCAATGCTAGCAAAAAACAGTTAGACGATGCAGTTATAGCTGCTAATGTGAATGAGTTTACAGATCGATTTGAAGATGGCATAGATACTTTAATAGGGGAAAGGGGTGTTAAACTCTCTGGTGGCCAACGCCAAAGAATTACTATTGCTCGCGCAATTATTGCTGATCCAAGAATATTAATTTTAGATGAAGCTACCTCTAATTTAGACAATGAAAGTGAATCATTAATTCAAGAAAGTTTAAAAAAATTAATGAAAGGGCGAACAACTTTTGTTATTGCACATAGACTAAGTACAATTAGACAAGCAGATCAAATCTTAGTTATTGAAAATGGTAAAATAGCTGAAAAAGGAACCCATGATAAATTACTTTCTCTTGAGGGAAGATATTATAATTTACACAAATATCAAGCTAGAATATAAGCTGTATTTTAACTGCTTTTAAACATTTTTATTAAAAAAGTCTACAAAATATGTTTTACAACAAAAATTTAATAGTAGTTTTGTACTTTATTATAAATTATAAATTATGAGTAACGGAACAGTAAAATTTTTTAACAATGCCAAAGGATTTGGATTCATTACCCCGGATGATGGTGGTAAAGATGTATTTGTACACAAAAATGGATTATCGGATGAGATTAATGAAGGTGACAAAGTAAGCTATGATGTAGAAGAGAGCCCAAAAGGCTTAAACGCTATAAACGTCAAAGTAGACTAAAATTCACTTTTTATAAGTAATTTCATAAAAGAGCTTGTCATATTTGACAGGCTCTTTTAGTTTATAAAAAAATGATGGCTTAATTTATTTTCCATTAATTAATGAAAAACATTCTTAAAACATATGCTCTTCACAAAAAATTTGGGTTACATTCTGCACTTAAAGATCTTAACATTACTATCCCAAAATCCTCAGTTTATGCTATACTAGGTCCGAATGGCAGTGGTAAGTCTACAACCCTTGGTATATTACTTAAGGCTTTGAGACCTTCTTCAGGATATTTTGAATGGCTTGATAGAAAGCCAAAGTTTAATTACCTCGAAAAGGTTGGTGCGATGCTTGAACAACCTAAGTTTTACATGTATTTAAACGCAATAGATAATCTAGCTATAATAGCTAAAATAAAAAGAGTATCTAATAATGGTATTGAAGAGAGTTTGAAAAAAGTTGGTCTTTTTAATAGAAGGTTTGATTCTTTAAATACTTACTCTATGGGTATGATACAACGTTTGGGAATTGCAGCAGCAATTTTTCATAGCCCTGATGTTCTTATTCTTGACGAACCTACAAATGGGCTTGATCCTGAAGGAATTACCGATATTAGAAATCTTATTTTAAATCTTTCAAAAGATGGGTTAACTATAATTTTAGCAAGCCATTTACTTAGTGAGGTTCAAATGGTAAGTAGCCATGTTTGTATTCTTAAAAAAGGCTCATGTCTTTATGAAGGTAATATTTCTGAATTTATTAACTCTAAAGAAAATATTTTTCAGTTAGGAAGTTCCAACTTAGATAGTCTTAATGTTGCTCTGGTTAATTTTAATAAATTAAATAAAATTGAAAAACATAAATCTGGGAAGTATTTTATTGTTCACTTTAATAAAGATGTTTTCCCAGATGATATTAGTAATTATCTTGCTCAAAAAGGAGTGTTTTTAAATCATTTAGTTAGACAACATTCTTCGTTGGAAGATGAATTTATTGAAATTTTAAAAAATTGACTCGTTTATTATACATAGAATGGATTAAGTGGAGGCGTTTTAGACCTTTTCAGATATTAATTTGTTTATATACAATTTTATTCTTTTTAATTTGTTTTGGTCTTGACGATATAATTCTTGATAAAGTCATCGGTGACTTAACGATGGGTAATTACAGTTCCTCCATTATTTTAGAAGAATATAACCCTTATAAATTCCCTTTTGCCTGGCATACATTTGCTTTTATAGGTAAATTTTTTAAAATATTACTTGCTATTCTTATTATCAATATAATTAGTTATGAGTACCAAAATGGAACTTTTAAACAAAATATAATTCAAGGTTTAAAAAGAGGGGAGTATCTCTTTGGTAAATTTATGCTAGTTTTTTTATTAAGTACATATTCTACTTTATTAGTATGTATTGCAGCGATTATTGGAGGGCTTTCTTATTCAACTGTTTCAGAAATTAATTTTTATGAAAATTCATATTATCTTTTTCTTTCATTTTTAAACACTTTCACATATTTAAGCCTCTCTGTTACAATGGGTGTGATATTTAGAAATACTATGACAGCTTTTGTAATTCTAATGTTACTATGGTTTCCAGGTGATATGCTTTGGCTGTTTATTATTCCCGAAAATTTTAATATGTATAGACCCTTTGAGGTCATTGATGAATTATTGCCATTTACTGTTCATCAAACTTCAGTTTGGAAATTAATTACTGTTTCCATCTGTTATCAATTTTTTTACTGGATGGTTAGTTATTTTAAAATGAAAAAAGATTTAACATAAATTTCATGTTTAAATTGAAATTAAATAATAGCTATTACATAAATAATGGACTAAACAATATGAATAAATCAAATGTTATAATTCTCATATTATTTTTATTTATTTTTTCTAGCTGTAAAAAAGAAAGCGATTTTTCTAAAATAGATCAAGGAATAATTCTTCAGTATATTTCGCAAAATAATCTTAATGCCCAATCTACATCAAGTGGGTTACATTACGTTATTAATGATCCTGGCAATGGAGACACACCTAATGTTAACTCAACAGTTACAGTCGCTTATAAAGGAACATTAACTGATGGTACAATATTCGATCAATCTGATTTAAGCGGGGCAACATTTCCATTATCAAATGTAATTCAAGGTTGGCAAGAGGGTATCCCATTGTTTAATGAGGGTGGGTCCGGTATTTTACTGATTCCATCTGCTTTAGGATATGGAACTCAAACGGTTAATAGTATACCTTCAAATTCAGTTTTAATTTTTGAGGTTACACTTATAAGGGTAAATTAATTGTGATTGATTTTTAACCAATCAAAAGAATAAAAAAGATTAATTATACAATGACGCCACTAAAAGTACCCAAGGTGGGACTCGAACCCACACGCACAAAGTGCACTACGACCTCAACGTAGCCCGTCTACCAATTCCAGCACTTGGGTAAATGTTACACAAATGTAAATAACTTAATCAATTTTATATCCTATTCAATTATCTATTAATTTTAAATAATGTTAAATAAAGTAATTTTTGTATTTATGATTTTATCAAACGTCAATCAAGAAATAGCCCAATCACTAAATGTATTTGGCGAAAAATTAGAATTGTGCTGTAATAGTCCTAAAACTGGGTTTTATCGCGATGGTTTTTGTAATACTGGTAATTCTGATGTTGGAACCCATGTAGTATGCTCTGTTATGACCCAAGAATTTTTAGAATTCTCAAAGACTAAAGGAAATGATTTAACCACACCCAATGAAGCCTATAGTTTCCCAGGGCTATTGCCAGGTGATAAGTGGTGTTTGTGCGTGCTTAGGTGGAAAGAAGCTTACGATGCTGGAAAAGCTCCTAAAGTATATTTAGAAGGAACACACGACAAAGCTTTAAAATATGTAACAATAAAACAACTAATTGAACATGCCCTTAAATAAAAAAAGCCTTCCGAGGAAGGCTTTGGTGATTCGTCTGGGGTTCGAACCCAGGACCCCATCCTTAAAAGGGATGTGCTCTACCAGCTGAGCTAACGAATCAAATTTTCGAGTGCAAATATAATGTTCATATTGAAATCTCCAATTAGTTTTGTAAAAAATAGTTGATTGTTCATCTTTTGTTTCAATTATTTATGCTTTTAATACCCATCTTTATGTATTTTTAACCTTGAATGGCAACAAAATCTTACAATAAAATATCTGAAGTTATTTTAAAAGAAATTTTTCTTTTAGTTGGAAAAGACAATGTCTTAACCGATAAAGAGAGCTTAATTAACTATGGACATGACGAAACTGAAAATTTAATTTTCCCGCCAGAAGTTTTAGTAAAGCCTGCCAATGTTGAACAAGTTTCCAAAATTATGAAACTGGCTTTTAAAAATATTATTCCAGTAACCCCTATAGGTGCCAGAACCGGTTTAAGTGGCGGTTCACTCTCAATTCATGGGGGAATTGGACTTTCAATGGAAAGATTTAATAAAATTCTAGAAATAGATGAAGATAATCTTCAAGTTCACGTTCAGCCTGGAGTTATTACTCAAGTATTACAAAACGAAGTAGCTAAAAAAGGATTGTATTATGCTCCTGATCCAGCAAGTAGGGGAAGTTGTTTTATTGGAGGAAATATTGCAGAAAACAGTGGGGGTCCAAGAGCTGTTAAATATGGAGTTACCAAAGACTTCGTGTTGAATCTTGAAGTTGTTTTACCCAACGGAGAAATTATTAAAACTGGAGCAGATACTTTAAAAAACTCTACTGGATATAACCTCACTCAATTAATGATAGGCAGCGAAGGAACTTTGGGAATAGTGACAAAAGCTACCCTAAAACTAATTCCCCTACCTAAGTACAATAAATTAATTCTTGTTCCTTTTTCTTCTGCTGTTGACGCTTGTTCTGCTGTTGCTTCCATTTTTAAAGCAGGAATAGTGCCTTCAGCTTTAGAATTTATGGATAGAAAAGCGGTGGATTATACCATTAAATATATCGAAGAGGCAGAATTGGAAATGTCTGAAAATGTAAAGGCACTATTACTTATAGAAGTAGATGGAAATCAGCCAGATTTATTAATGGATGAAATTCAAAAAGTTATACAAGTTGTGGAATCTCATAACTCAGATGAAAATATTTTATTTGCTGAAGATCAAGCGCAAAAAGAAAAGTTATGGTTTATACGAAGAAGAATAGGGGAGGCTGTTAAAGTAAATAGTATTTACAAAGAAGAAGATACTGTAGTTCCAAGATATAAACTGCCAGATTTATTATCGGGTGTAAAAGAAATTGGTAAAAAATATGGATTTGAATCTATATGTTATGGCCATGCTGGTGATGGTAATATGCATGTAAACATTATTAAAGGAAATTTAACCCAAAAGCAATGGGACAATGAACTCCCATTAGCCATTAGAGAAATCTTTAAGCTAACAGTTTCTTTAGGAGGAACTATTTCAGGAGAGCATGGTATTGGCTGGGTTCAAAAAGACTATATGGATATTGCTTACAAGGAAATTGAACTAAATCTTATGAGAGAAATCAAAAAAGTTTTTGATCCCAAAAATATAATGAACCCAAGTAAAATATTTTAGTTTACTCTACGCCATGCATTAATTTCTGAATAGGTTTATTCAGAATAAAAATAATAGCAGCTATTATCAAAAGCACATATCCTATTGTAGCAAATGTGTCTAAGTATTGTAATAATCCAGCTTCTGCAGAAGTAACTTCTCCTCCACCATGACCACCAGTAAAAGATGCTATTTTACCTCCAACATAATTCGCAATGGCAAAACTTAAAAACCAAGCACCCATGGCAGTTCCAGCCATACTTTTAGGCGAAAGTTTAGTAACCATAGACAATCCAATTGGCGAAAGAAATAACTCACCAGAAGTATGAAGCATATATAAAAATACCAAAGTTAAAATAGGTACTTGGTAAGCTTCATTTACAAATTGAAAACCTACTTGAGTTAAAAGAAAACCTATGGCCAACTGAACTATTCCAAAACAGAACTTTAATGGAATACTAGGGTTTTTTCCAATATTAGAAAGCTTGACCCACATTACAGAAAATATAGATCCAAAAAGAATAATAAAGAAAGGGTTAAAAAACTGTGTCATACTTGCTGGCATTTCCCATCCGAAAATAAATCGATCTACATTTCTATCTGCAAAAAGAGTTAGGGAAGTTCCAGCTTGTTCGAAACAAGCCCAGAACGATATATTTATAATCATGAAAATAATTAATGCAATCATTCTGTCTTTCCATATGGAAACATTTTCTAATTTATCTTCTTTCTTTCCAGCACTAATCAAAGTAATAGATATTCCTATAAATAATGCTAGTAGAATATAATCCAACCATTGATTTTGCATAATTAGTATGTAACATAGAGGAATCAAGAATAGAGATCCAATTGTAATAAGATGAAGAACATTTAATGGTCCTAATATTTTTTTTAGGCCTGCTTTAGGGATGTCAACACCTGGGGCAGCTGCATAATTTTTTCTTCCAGACCAGAAAATAAATAGTCCCAACAACATTCCAACTCCAGCTAATCCAAATCCATAGGTAAACCATAAGTTTCTCCCACGTAGGCAACCACAGTAGTCGCTAACAAAGCACCAATATTTATTCCTATGTAAAATATAGTAAATCCCGAATCTCTTCTTGGGTCGTTATCCTTGTATAGCTTACCAACAATGGTAGAAATATTAGCTTTAAAATATCCATTTCCAATAATTAATGCTCCCATTCCTATGTAAAGCATTTCTTTACTTTCACCTAATATTAAAAACTCACCAATAGCCATTAAAACTGCTCCTAACATAACAGCGTATCTATATCCTAAAAATTTATCGGCCAAGCTTCCACCTAAAATTGGTGCAGCGTAAACTAATCCAGTATAAGCTCCATATATTAAAGAAGCTTCGCTATCTCCCATCATTAAGGATTTAACAAGGAAAAGAGTAAGAAGTGTTCTCATTCCATAATAGCAAAATCTTTCCCACATTTCAGAGAAGAATAAGGTCATTAAACCTTTAGGGTGTTTAGCACTGGCTTGTATTGTTGTCATAATTTTTATTTAAATATCTATCGTGAAAATAAACAAATTTTTTAATCTTAAATTTTATTGATTCTACAATGTTTAATTTTTGTCGATTTGAAATGCTATTTTTGAATAAAATATTAATATGAAAATTAAACTTATTGCACTCATTTCCGCACTATTTATTTTATGTGTAAGTTGTGAATCTAACAGTAAAATAAAAAAAACAGATTCAGTAAATAATTTAATTATGGATACACATACACTTTCCAATTACCAGGATTTACCTATTGTAAACACGCATTTAGAACTTTCTGTTAACTTCCAGGAAAGAAAATTAAAAGGTTCTGTAACTCACGAGTTTGAAGCAAATAGAAAAATTAATTTATTAAAATTAGATACTAAATATTTAAAAATTGATAGCATCCAGGATGGTAATGGGAATACTTTGGAATACTCTTTAGGAGAATTTGATGAATTACTAGGTTCGCCTCTTTCTGTTAATCTAAATCCCAAATCGAATTCCGTAGTTATTTTTTACGAAACTACTAAAAAGTCTGAAGCTTTAGATTGGTTAGTTCCTAACCAAACTGCAGGGAAGATGTATCCATTTATGTATACACAGGGACAATCTATTTTCACAAGATCTTGGATTCCAATTCAAGATACTCCTGGTATAAGAATAACCTATTCTGCAAAAATTAAAACTCCTAAAAACATGATGGCTGTTATGAGCGCGGCTAATCCTCAAGAAATGGATACTAATAATGTCTATAGTTTTAAAATGAACCAACCAATTCCTCCTTATCTTATTGCATTAGCTGTAGGTAATTTAGAGTTTAAAGCAATAGATTCTAGAACAGGAGTTTATGCAGAACCATCTATGGTTGTTAAATGTGCTAATGAGTTAATAGATATGGGTAAAATGGTAGACTCTGCAGAAAATTTATATGGAGCTTATGATTGGGATAGGTACGATGTTATAGTTTTACCTCCTAGCTTTCCATTTGGAGGAATGGAAAATCCTAGATTAACTTTTGCTACTCCTACCATAATTGCTGGTGATCGTAGTTTAGTTTCTTTAATTGCCCATGAGTTGGCTCATTCTTGGAGCGGTAATTTAGTAACCAATGCTACTTGGAATGACTTTTGGCTTAACGAAGGGTTTACAGTTTATTTTGAGCGTAGAATTATGGAGTCACTTTATGGAAGAGATTATTCAGAAATGCTTGCTCTTTTAGGATTCCAAGATTTAGAAAGTCAAATAACTAAATCTAAACCTAATATGCAATTATTAAGACTAAATATGATGGGTAAACATCCAGATGATGCTATGACAGATATTGCCTATGAAAAAGGATATTTCTTTTTAAGAATGTTAGAAGAAAATATGGGTAGGGAAAAAATGGATTCTTTCTTAAAAAATTATTTTAAAGACCATAAATTTCAAACCATTGTCACCGAAGAGTTTCTAATCTATCTTAAAGACAACCTGCTTGATACTAATAGTTATCAAGATTTAAATATAGATCAATGGGTTTTTGAACCTGGAATACCTGAAAATTGTCCAATAGTTAAATCTTTAAGATTTGAAAATGTAGAAACTTCAGTTGCGATCTTTTTAGAAAACGGTGCAGAAGAGCTAAAAGAAAGTAGTGATGTGTGGTCTACTCATGAGTGGTTACATTTTTTAAAACATCTTCCCGATACTCTTGCTCTAGTTCAGTTGTTGGACTTAGATAATACATTTAATTTGTCAAATAGTGGTAACTCTGAAATTCTAGCAGTGTGGTTTTTACAAAGCATAAAGAACGATTATAGACCAGCCTTTGAAAATTTAGAAAAGTTTTTGGTTAAAATTGGAAGAAGAAAGTTTTTACAGCCTCTTTATTTAGAATTATCAAAAAATGAGGATCATAAAATATGGGCTAAAAATGTTTACCAAAAAGCTAGACAAAACTACCACTATGTGTCGTTTAATACTATTGATAAAATATTAAATTAATTGTTTAGTTAAAAAATTATAAAATACTGGTTATTAGTTATTTAAAATTTTTTAAATTCCTGTCTATTTCTCTTTTAATATCTTTAGTCTTCAGGTCCTCTCTCTTGTCGTAAATCTTCTTTCCTTTAGCAACAGAAATATTGAGTTTGGCCCATCCATTTTTACCAATAAATAGTTTTGTAGGAACAATAGTTAATCCCTTGTTTTTAAGTTTTTTATTGATTTTATTTAACTCAATTTTATTAAGAAGTAGTTTTCTATCCCTTTTACTTTCATGATTAAAATGTCCAGAGTTTTCATAATCGCCCACATACATATTTCTAATAAAAAGCTCATTCTTAATCATAACCGCATATGACTCGGTAATACTAGCCTTACTATTTCTAATAGACTTTATTTCCGTACCAAATAATTGAATACCCGCAGTGAAACTCTCTACGAATTCATATTCAAATTTTGCCTTTTTGTTTTTTATCTCAACTTTTGAGCTCATTCTACAAAATTAATAATCTTAGCAATCCTTTCCTTATTTAATTTCGATTATAATCAATAAACTATAAATTAGTAAAAAAACCAAGCTATGAGATGTCAACTAATTATTGGACTATTTTTATTAATTAACTCAGTTAATACTTCTTTAAACGCCCAGTCTTCGAAACTTGATTTAGAGCAGATTATGACTGGAAAGGATTTTACTGGTTATTGGCCAGAGAATCATTTTTGGCTACCAAATGGGAATATTTTATTTAGTTGGAATCCTGAAAATAATTTAAAATCATCTAATTACTTAGCTAATCAGGGAACTGTTGGTAAAGTAAAATTGAATAAGCTCTCTACTTTTCCCTCTAGAAATATGGTTAAGCACTCTTCAAATTCTTTTTATGCTTACATAAAAAATGGAAGAATTTTCAAATGGGAATCGTCTTTAAATAATCCTAAGTTGATTTATCAAACTTATGATAATATTTATTCTGTTCAATTAGTTAAAGATTCTAACAAAATTTATTTTGTTAAGAATAGTGCTCTATGTAAAATAAATACTCTTGATTTAAATTATGTAGAGGTTCTAAAATTTAAGATGACAACTAAAAAGCCAGTTAAGTCTAACCAAGAAACTTATTTAAAAAATCAACAGCTAGAACTTTTTAATTTCCATAAAAAATCATTGTTAGCTAAGAACGATAATGAGAATTTTAACGATAGTGTAAACTACTGGAAAAGAAAACCAATTGAATTTAAAAGTGGTAAAATAGAGGATATATTTATTTCCGCAGATGAGAGTTCTGTAATATACATTCATAAAGAGAATAATAAAACTAAAAAAACCCATGTAGAAAACTATTCCGATAACTCAGGTTGGTCAGCTATTAAAAATGCTAGGCCAAAAGTAGGTCGTGATGAAACAGAAGAAAAACTTCATTTATTTCAGTTCGATAAAGACACCTCTTTAGTGATTTCGATTAATCATCTTTCTGGAATTTATAATAGACCTATTTATTTAAAAGATTATGAAGGTGAAGAATTTTTAGAAAAATCTAAGAATCCTAAGCTTGTGACATATCATAAACCAATATTTAATGAAAAGGGAGATAAAGCTATTATTGAAATTAGGTCTCTAGATAATAAGGATCGTTGGATTACCATATTAGATTTAAAATTAGGAGATTTAAAAGAAATTGATCATCAGCATGATGCTGCTTGGATCGGAGGCCCTGGAATTTCTGGCTGGAATCAATCTCAAGGAGCTCTAGGTTGGTTAGAAAATGATAAATCTATTTGGTATCAGTCGGAAGAAACAGGTTATTCACATTTATATAAGAAATCTATTTCTAAACTTAAAAAAACTGCTTTAACCACTGGAAGTTATGAAGTTAGAAATGCACAGTTGTCAATTGATGGAATTAATTTTTATTTAACTCTAAATAAAAAGCATCCTGGAAATAGAGGGTTTTACCATCTTAATTATAAAACAAAAGTGCTAACTCCTATTTTAGAAAACGATGGAAATTACAAAGTGAAAATATCTCCAGATGAAAAGGACATTGCATTTTTATATTCTACAATGAACCAACCTTGGGAATTATATACATCTAAAAATAAACCAAATGCAAAGTCATTAAAATTAACTAATTCTAAAAGTGAACAATTCATAGCTTACAATTGGCGTAAGCCTTCATTAATACAATTCAAAGGTTATGACAATGTAAATGTGCCAGCAAGGGTTTACAAGCCATCTAAAGAAGGTTCTAATGGTGCAGGAATTATATTTGTTCATGGTGCAGGTTATTTACAAAATGCACACAATTGGTGGAGTAGTTATTTTAGAGAATATATGTTTCATAATTTACTTTGTGATTTAGGTTATACGGTTTTAGATATTGATTACCGCGGATCTGAAGGATATGGGAGAGATTGGAGAACTTCAATATATAGACATATGGGTGGATGGGACTTAAAAGATCAGCTTTCAGGTAGAGAATTCTTAATAAATGAAATGCAATTAGATTCAAATAAAATAGGAATTTATGGCGGAAGTTACGGTGGGTTTATTACACTTATGGCTTTATTAACTGAACCCGGTAAGTTCAAATGTGGTGCTGCTCTAAGATCAGTTACAGATTGGGCTCATTACAACCACGAGTACACTTCAAATATTTTAAATACTCCAATATTAGACAGCCTAGCCTTCCAAAAAAGTTCTCCAATTTATTTTGCAGATAATTTAAAAGACAATTTATTAATGCTTCATGGAGTAATGGATGATAATGTACAATTCCAAGACGTAGTAAGACTTTCCCAAAGATTCATTGAATTAAAAAAAGAAAATTGGGAACTGGCATTATTCCCGGTAGAAGGACATGGCTTCAAGCAAGCTACAAGTTGGTATAATGAATACAGAAGAATTCTAAAGCTCTTTGAAGAAGAGTTGAATTTTTAAATAAAAAACAATTGCGAAACTATTTTTTTTAATTGTTAATTAGTAATAAATAATTTTGTAAACGAGTTGTCATTTAATTGAACTATGTAAATTTTATTAGGTTTAAAATCTTTAACAATTTGCCCAGATAAATTATAAATATTTTTGATTTTATTTTTATTAGCTTGATAGTAATTGTCAATTATTCCACTGAGAGTTCCAGCAATTCCATGCCATGTAACTAGCTTTGTAGTTCCAGCACTATCTGTTATTTCCATAGTTATTTTACCTTCCCCTGGAATGTTATTTGGGTAAAAGTGGCAGTTTAGGTAGTAATCTTGACCGTTTGAAATTGACAATGTACTATTGTATACTCCTTTTGCATAGCAGTTTGGAAAACAATTAGAAAATTGCCATCCCGTTGGCATGGAATCAGTAATTATACTCCAATACAAAGTAGTATTAGATAAAGCATCTAAGTAGGTATTTGCAGAAAAGTCATTATCAGAAGAATTTCCTGAAATGGAAATATCATTTTGTTGAATACTAAAACTCTGAGAATATGAGTTAAGAGCCATTAATATAGATATGTAAAAAAAAATGTTTTTCATAAAAATTATTTATAAGTTCAAAAGTACAGATTTTCGGCCAATTTTAATAGTTATGTAGTCCTTATCTTTTTTCACGCCTCTTGCAGGAGAATATTCTCTCCCATAAAAAATGATTTGTAAATGAAGTTTATTCCAAATATTTTTTGGAAATAATCTTTTAGCATCTTTTTCAGTTTGAACTACATTCTTACCATTGGTAAACCCCCATCTATACATTAAACGATGAATATGTGTATCTACTGGAAATGCTTCTTGACCAAAAGCTTGACTAACAACAACTGAAGCTGTTTTGTGACCAACTCCAGGAAGTTCTTCTAAAAGTAAAATGTCTTTTGGAACCCCACCATTGTATTTTCTAATAAGAATATTTGAAAGATCATATATTGCTTTTGACTTTTTAGGAGATAGTCCACATGGACGAATAATTGCTTTTATTTCTTCCACAGATAATTTCACCATATCAAATGGATTATCCGCTTTTTTAAATAGAGTAGGAGTAATTTTATTAACTCTCTCGTCTGTACATTGAGCAGAAAGTAGTACGGCAATTAAAAGCGTAAATGGATCGTTGTGGTTTAAAGGAACAGGTGTTTTAGGGTATAACTTTTCAAGTTCCTGAATTACAAATTGAACTTTTTCCTTTTTAGTCATTAAATTTTCTTTACATAGATTTTTTTAACCCAACCTTTTCTTTCATTAAAGGAAATTTCGTACCAATTTTCATTTTCACTTGTTATTTTTGCTTTAGAACCTTCGTGTAATTGGTAAGTTGTGGAAGAACTTTCAGAGGGTTCAACCATCACCTTAGTAATAGGTGAATATATAATTCCATATTTAGAGTCACTAACTTTTGATTTACTAATTGCGCTTAGAGCAATTGTTATGCATAGTATTAAAAAAGTCACTGTTGTAGAATAGAAAAATAATTTCTTCCAAAAACGTTCATTTGTTAACCAATAAAATAAAAATAAAAGACATAATATAAACATCATTAAAATTGAAGAGTAAGCCCAATAATTTGGGGATTTACCTAAAAAACTTAATATTAATTCATTAATAAGTATAGATTTTTTAATTGAGTTTTTGTCT
Source organism: Cryomorphaceae bacterium (assembly GCA_905182525.1). Taxonomy (GTDB): domain Bacteria; phylum Bacteroidota; class Bacteroidia; order Flavobacteriales_D; family Parvicellaceae; genus MED-G20. The sequence goes on from CAJJBV010000004.1 coordinate 376,695, forward strand.
TTTAATAATGTATTACAAAATTGTAAATTATGAGTCAAGTCTTTATCTCCAGGAGCAATTTTAAGTCCTTTTTCATAATATAGTATTGCATCTGGAAGGCTATTTGATTTAAAAAATGAATTTCCTAAGTTTAAAAAAAGCTCTTTACTAATCATTCTATCATTGTAAAGATTTAAATAAAGAGTTTTTGCAGAATCATAATTTTTTTCAGAATAGAAAACATTTGCTCTGTCAAATATTTCATAATTAGATTGTCCAGTAATAGACGAAAATGTAATTAATAATATGAAAATTTTTAAGTATTTAAGCAACATTTTTTTCTAATTTCTTAATTAAATCCTCACTTTTATTAAGTGTTTTTTGAGCATCTTCACTTGTAAGTGGACTATACTGTGCCATTTCACAAATATTTAAAATTTCATCCATAGCATTTACATTTTCAATATTAATTTTTGATTTCAAAAGAATATCTTTTATTTTTTCCCTACTTAAATCTGAGGGCTTGATCTTGTATTTATTGATTAAATAAATGTTCCAGAGTTTATAAATTTCTTTGAAAAAATCAATATTTTCTGTTGTATTAAAGTCTTGAATCATATCATTAAAACCTTTATCAACTTGCTTGATTATCTTTTTTAGTTTGGTTTTATCCTTGTCTGTAAACTTTTCTTTATTGCTAATAAGTAAAATAAAAAGCAATAGCAAAGAAGGAAAAGAACCTAAAAACGCCCAATAATAGGTAGTGCCAAAAATGGGATTGCTAAAGTCATGTAGATTAGTCTTATTTCTAATATGATGAATATTATCACTCATTATCTCTACGTCTTCTTGATCCGTTTTTTTAACTTTAACTGAAACCCCAGAACTAAGATTGCTATCTCCAGTTGAATTACCCTTATTTACTTTAATTTTTAATGAAGGGTGGCTTAATGTTTTATATTTTTTGCTATTAACATCGAAATAACAAAATTCAAATTTTGGAATTTCATAATCCCCATGAAACCTTGGGATTAATAATTGGTGTAACTTTTTTCTTCCTGAAATTCCATTGTCACTAGTTTGAATTTTAGATTTTATTTCTTCAGGATATTTTTCTAAATCTTTAGGGAAATTAATTTTGGGAAATTTAAGTTGCTTTAAATTTCCGTTACCTGAAATTTTAATTTCAAAATCTAATGCCTCATCAACATTTAATTCTTCTTTGCTAATTTTAACACTCATTTTATAGTTTGAACCAACTTGTCCATTAAAACTTAAAGGTGAATTTGTTGGTAGTTTTTTTACCTTTAAAACTAGATTGTTACTTTTTATAATTTTAGAAGTTCCTCTGTTAAAAAAATCTCTATTGATTACAGTTGATACTTCAAATCCTGGAATTATTAGTTTTCCAGATTTTTGAGGCGATACTATTTCTTTTTTTAGAGTAAATACTCTAAATGATATTCCATTAATAATTTCTTGCCCTTCTTTCCACTGTTTATTTTTAGGTTCTATAAGTTCAGTCCAAAAATCATTACTCATAGGAAGGTCATAATCAGTTATTTCTAAATTTCTTATATGATATGAGGACTGATATATTTTATACTTTAAAAGAATGTTTTCTCCCAAGTAAGGACTTGTTTTTGAACATGTTATTTTAGCAAACAATTTACTATTTGTAGAGTTCGAAACTGGCTTAGGACTTGATGTTGAGGTTTTTGAATTTTGTCCTTTTGAAACATTTATAGTAATCTGGTCAGTTGTATAGTCCTTCCCTTCATAATTGACTTTTATTGATTCTATGAATAATTTACCTGACTTTTTGGGTGCTAAAATGAAAGTAGATTTATATTCATTTTTTGATTCAAATTTTCCGTTTATTATCGTTGTTTGACTTGAAGAGCTTGTGAATGGACCTTGACGTATATTAAAATCTTTTAATTTAAGATTGTTTAGTCTTACTCTTTCACTAGACTCTACAGTATATCTTACATAATCATCTGAGGATATAGTGTTTTGATCTACATATGCTTTAAATAAAAAATCTTGTCCTTTAAAAATGGTAATTGATGATAAAAATAATATGTAAAGTATAATTTTTTTCATTTACCAATCCTTAGTCTTACTTTTTTTCTTTTGGTCTCCTTTTTTTCGATTCACTTTTAAAAGAACTTTTTCTTCATCGGAATTAATAGCATCTAAATTTTTAAGAGCCTGTTCTTTAGTCTCACTTTTTTTCTCTTTATTTTCCTTGTCTTGGTCTTTATTTTCCTTGTCTTGGTCTTTATTTTCCTTGTCTTGGTCTTTATTTTCCTTGTCTTGGTCTTTATTTTCTTTGTCTTGGTCTTTGTTTTCCTTGTCTTGATCTTTGTTTTCCTTGTCTTGATCTTTGTTTTCTTTGTCTTGGTCTTTGTTTTCCTTGTCTTGGTCTTTATTTTTCTTGTCTTGGTCTTTGTTTTCTTGATTTTGCTGGTTTTGAATCAGTTTCATTGCATATGACAAGTTGTATCGAGCATCTTTGTCCTTTGGGTTATACCTAAGTGCTTTTTTATACTCGTTTACAGCATTTTCTAAAAAATCTCCACTTGGGGGTTGACCTTTTTCGTTCATTTCTTTAGCATATTCGGTAAGGTAAGAATTGCCTATATTATAATGCGCTTTGGATTTATCATCTATATTTTCGGACTTGTATATATAGTTATTAAAATTTTCTCTTGCACTTTCAAAATCTCCTGACATAAAAGAAGCATTTCCATTATTATATATGGCATTTAAATTTGTTTCATCAGATGAAATTGAGCCTTTGTAACTAGCTTCTGACTTTTTAAAATCTCCTTTTTTATATGCATCATTTCCTTCCTTTAATTCTAATTTACTTTCTAGTGACTGACAAACAAAATTTCCAGAAAGAGATAATACAAAGAGAATTAATATATATTTTACAATTTTCATTTAAATAGAATTAATTGATCATCAATTTTACCTCTTTTTTCAAACATTAAAAAATCTAAAAATAATAACAATAAGCCTGGAAACAAAAACCACTGAAATTGGTCATCATAGGTAGAAAATCTATCTTTTTTTAATGAAGATTTTTCAATTTTATTAATTCTATCTAAGATTTTCCTTAGATCTAGGTTTAGACCTCTTGTTTTTGTATATGTTCCATTTCCAGCTTCCGCGATTTGAATTAAATTTTGCTCATTTAATTTTGTAAGAACTGTTGTTTCGTCTTTGTCTTTTTTAATTCCAACTTTCTTTCCGTTTCTTATAATAGGAATTGGAACTCCTTTGTCAGACCCCATTCCAACAGCACAAATAACAACCCCATTTTCACTTGCTTCACTGGCAGCATTTACTGCCATTTCTTCATGATCTTCCCCATCAGAAATTATAATTATAGCTTTATTTGTTTTTCTCTCTTCATTGAATGAACTCATACACAATTCTATAGCATTTCCAATATCTGTTCCTTGGGACGAAATCATATCTGATCCTATGCTTTTAAGAAAAAGTTTAGCAACTTGATAATCAGGTGTAAGCGGAAGCTGTTTGTAAGCTTCACCAGCAAAAACTACTATCCCAACGTGGTCTCCTTTTAATTCGGTCAATAATTTACCAATGGCTAATTTTGCAATATCTAATCTGTTGTAATCTGGAACTAAATCTTCCGCCATCATACTCTTACTTATGTCTAATGCAATCATGATGTCTATACCTTTAGAGACTACTGTCCTTTCATTTTCGCCATATTGAGGATTTGCAGCTGCAATAATTAGTAGACCAACAGATATTCTAAATATAAAATATTTAATAGTAGATCTATTATTTGAAAACCCATTGAAAATTTTACTTAATGTATTTATTTCAGCAAAATTAAAAATTGCTCTTCTTTTCCATATTTTATTTCTTATCCAAAATATATTTAAAAGAACTATAACAGTAAATAGCCAAAGAATACTAGGATACTCAAATCTAAATTCTTTTACATTTAAACTTAGATATTGGTAAATTGAAAGTGTAGCCAACCAAAATACTAGTTCTAAAATTAGTAGTGCAATTACAGCGCTTGATGTTTTGAAGTAATATTTTTTCTTAATGTAAGTCATGAAATACTTGGCATAAAATATTTTGAAATAAAAAATTCAAATAATAAAAAACCTAAACCAAGAAGAATAAAAATATGCGCCTTTTCAGGTAAATCAATATCGTACTCGATTGTCTTAATTTTAGCTTTTTCTAACTCGTTTATTTCTTTGTAAACTTCCTTAAGCTTATTATTGTCGGTAGCTCTAAAATATTTTCCGCCTGTTTGTAAAGCAATTGATTTAAGTGTTGATTCATCAATTTCAACATCTACAAAATCATAAATATATTTTCCAGTAAATGGGTCAATTGCTACAGGTGTTTTAGCTTTTCCGTTAGTACCTACACCAATGGTATAAACTCTAATGTTAAATTCTTTTGCTATTTCTGTTGCATTTAATGGATGGATTTTACCATGGGTGTTAACACCATCGGTAAGAAGAATGATTACTTTACTTGGAGCTTCACTTTCTCTTAACCTATTTATTGCTGTTGCAAGTCCCATCCCAATTGCTGTTCCTTGTTCTACAATTCCTTGTTCTGCTGATTCTATTAATTCAACTAATATTTCTCTATCAGATGTTAATGGACATTGAGTATATGCTTCACCTTCAAAAATAACTAAACCAACTCTATCGTTTTTTCGATCTTTAACAAACTCTTTTGCTAAATCTTTTGATGCCTCAAATCTATTTGGTGAAAAATCTTTGGCCAACATACTTCCAGAAGCATCCATAGAAATAATAATGTCTATTCCTTCTTTAAAAAGTTCAGTTTCTGAATGAGATTCCATAGCTATTTGTGGTCGAGCCATAGCAATAATTATTAAGCTAATTCCAATTAATTTTGCCGCAAAACTGAAATGCTGAAAAATGAATGACCAATTATCAGAAATTCCGTCAAAAAAAGTTAAACTAGAAATTTTTAAAGTTTCATTTTTTTTAGAATAGAAAAAATAATATGCAATGAATGAAATTGGAATAATCATTAGCATCCAAAGTGCCCATGGATCATTGAATTGATATTTACTTAACAAATTATTCATTTTCAATAACCAAATTTTTCTCAATATTTAAATCTAATCTCTCACTTTCAATCAATTCTTTTAGAGTAATAATAGCTCTTAGATTATCTTTTTCTAATGATTTTAACTTAGCAAACTTTACGCCGTCAGATATTTCAAAAAATCTAATTAATTCAGAAAGATATTTTTTTGGAATAGAAGCCCATTTTAAACTTTCTAAAATTTCAGCACTTGTTTTTTCAAAAGTTTTAATTTCATATCTATATTCTAAAAATTCCCATAATACTGTTGATAATTCACTGTAGTATTTTTTAAAATGTCCATTTTCCCAGTATTTTTTTTCCTCAATAGCATTTAGATTTTTTAGCAATGTAATTTCTATTGGAATACTAGGTGTAGTAACTAAATTAGTTTTCTTTTTATAATATTTTTTAATTATATATATTACTAAAATTGTAATACAAAGTATTAATAATATCCATAGTCCATATTCTTTAAAAAAGTAAATGATATACTCGTACCAAAAAATTGAAACTTCTCTTATAGGTTTTATTTCTTTAATAGATGCTTTTTCATCAATTTCATCAAGGGTTACAATAAAATTTAGTGAATTAGAAAACAACTTCTTTGAATTGAAATACGCAACACTTGGAGGTAAGGTATAGCTTCCAGAATCAAAATTTGCAATAGTAAAGTTTTGCGAAAATGAAATAAAAAATTCTCCATTTTCGTTTTCATACGATGATTTTTCTAAACCACTTTTCTCCCAAAGTTCCCAATTATTTCCTATTGAATCTCCACCATTAGTCAATTGGAATTCCACACTGTCAATTAATTGGCTAGAAGGAAATTTAAATTCTAATTTCACATTTGTAGTTTCACCAATAACTATTTTATTTTTGGATGCTTTTGTTGTGAAGTCAATATTTTGACAGAACATACCAAACGGAATAAAAAGTAATATGTAGCCTAGATACTTCAACGTTTTTTGAAAAGATTCATTAGAGGCTGGATATATCCCGATTGAATGCAAATATTTGCGTGATCTACTTTTGATTTTTTAAATACCTCAAGTACATTATGTTCTCTGGAAAGAGCATTGTTGTAGTAAATTTCTCTCACTCTTTTTTTACCAGTATTTATCCATTTTTTCTGCCCAGTTTCTCCATCTTCAAAAAGAGTATTTCCAGTATTTGGTAATTCTTTTTCGCGTTTGTCAAATATTCTAAGTGCTATCAAGTCATGCTTTTTAGCTGTGATTTTTAATGCGTTTTCTAAGTTATTTTCAATAAAATCTGATATTATAAAGGCTATGGCTCTTTTTTTTACTAAGTTGTTAAAGTGTTGAACAACTTCTGCAATATTAGTTAAGTTTGATTTTGGCTTAAATTCAATAAGTTCTCTAATTATTCTTAAAATATGTTTTCTTCCCTTTTTTGGTGGTATATAGAGTTCAATTTGGTCAGAAAATAAAATTGCTCCAATTTTATCGTTGTTTTGCGTCGCAGAAAATGCTAAAACTGCACCTATTTCCGCTATAAATTCTCTTTTTAAAAGTTCATTAGATCCAAACGATTCTGAACCAGAAATATCAACTAAAAGCATTACAGTAAGTTCTCTTTCTTCTTCAAAAACTTTAACGTATGGCTCATTAAATCTAGCTGTTACATTCCAATCAATGGTTCTTATTTCGTCGCCAGGAATATAATTCCTTACTTCTGAAAATGCCATTCCTCTCCCTTTAAATGCAGAATGGTATTCGCCTGAGAAAACTTGTTTAGAGAGACCTTTGGTTTTGATCTCTATTTTCCTTACTTTTTTTAATAATTCGCTAGTTTCCAATATTAATAAAACTGTTAAGGAACTTCAACCCTATTTAAAATGGTAGTAATCACATTCTCGGTGCTGATATTTTCAGCCTCTGCTTCATAGGAAAGTCCAATTCTATGTCTGAGTACATCAAAAGATACTGCTCTAACATCTTCAGGAATTACATAACCCCTTTTTTTCAAAAAAGCATATGCCTTTGCAGCACTTGCTAGTGAAATACTTGCTCGGGGAGAACCGCCAAATGAAATAAAATGTTTGATTTCGTCTAATTGATAATGCTCTGGTTCTCTAGTAGCGTATACTATATCTACAATATATTTTTCAATTTTTTCATCCATATAAATCATTTTCACAATTTCTCTTGCTTTAATAATTTGTTTAGGATCTACTACTTTTTTTGGTGTTGGAAATCCTTCAATCGAAACATTTGCCCTGACAATTAATTTTTCTTCTTCTCTATTTGGATAAGGAAGAACTACTTTTAACATAAACCTATCTATTTGTGCTTCAGGAAGTGGGTATGTTCCTTCTTGCTCTATTGGGTTTTGTGTGGCCATTACTAAAAATGGTTCAGGAAGTTTATAAGTTGTATCTCCAATAGTAATTTGTCTTTCTTGCATTGCTTCAAGTAAAGCACTTTGAACTTTAGCAGGAGCACGGTTAATTTCATCAGCTAATATGAAGTTTGAAAATAAAGGTCCTTTTTTGGAAATAAATTCTTCTTTCTTCTGATTGTAAATCATTGTTCCCAATAAATCCGCAGGTAATAAGTCTGGTGTAAATTGTATTCTTTTAAAATCAACATCAATCACTTTTGACAAAGTGCTTATCGCCAGTGTCTTAGCCAATCCTGGAACCCCCTCTAAAAGTATGTGTCCATTTGAAAGAAGACCTATAAGAAGACTTTCTACCATGTGTTTTTGGCCAATAATTACTTTGCCAATTTCCATATTAAGCAAATCAATAAATCCACTTTCTTTTTCAATTAATTCGTTAATTTTACTTATATCAACATTATTAACTGTAATATTTGTATCCTGATTTTCCATTTATATCAACTTTAATTAAAGTAAAAATCAACAATCTTTTAAAAATCAAAAAAATACCACTGTTAATATATGTTAACTAAATTTTCAATTTTGTTAATTATTAATTGATTTTGAAATTTACATTTGCATATGGAAAATGATTTAAAATTAATTGAATGCATTAATGCAGTTGAAGAATTTCATAATTCTTTTGGTATTTCTAATGAGTATAGTCCAGTGTCTGAAATTTCAGAAAAAGATTTCTTACTTAGGTACAATCTAATGAAGGAAGAAAATGAAGAATATTTACAAGCTGCAAAAGAAGGCGATCTTACTGAAATTGCAGATGCTTTGGGAGATATGCTTTATATACTTTGTGGCTCTATTTTAAAACACGGTTTACAAAACAAAATGGAAAGTGTCTTTAAAGAAATTCAAAGAAGTAATATGAGTAAGTTAGATGTAAACGGAAAACCAATATATAGAGAAGATGGGAAAATTTTAAAATCAGACTTATACTTCAAGCCCAACATTGAAAATATTTTAAAATCTTAAAATCCTATTTGTTTATCTGGACTAGAAATATCTAGGTTTAGTTCAATCATTTTTAGACAAGATATTGCGCATTCAGTTCCTTTATTGCCATGTTTTCCACCTGATCTATCCAAAGATTGCTGTTCGTTTTGGTCCGTTAAAACACAAAATGTTGTAGGTTTATTATATCTTAACCCAACATTCATTATTCCATTAGTAGCTCCTTGACATACATAATCGAAATGTTTTGTTTCCCCTTGAATAACACATCCAATACATATTACACCATTAACCAAGTTTTTCTCGAAAAGATATTGGGCACCTAGTGGGAGCTCAAATGTTCCAGGAACATATTTTACGATAATATTTTCAGATAAAATTTTTGAATTTTCTAAAGCTTTTTGCGCACCCTTAAGTAACCGTTGAGTAATCTTATCATTCCACTGGGAGACAACGATTCCAATTTTCAATTTGCTAGGATTAGATACTGAAAATAGATTTTCTCTCGATAGGTTTTTACCAGCTGAAGCCATTAATTAGGATTTCCATCAAACTTGTATACTGGATTTCCTAATTTTAAAGATTCAGCATATTTTTCTGCTTTTACAGCATCTTTTGAACTAGGATAGTTTTTATAAACATTTTCATAAAGTTTGATTGCTTCAGGATAATTTTCCTCAATTTCTAAACACAAAGCAGCTTTCATTAGATAAATAGGTGTAGTAAGCTCATTATCTTTTCTTTGATATGCTTTTTGGTAATAAACTAAAGCATCACTTACAGCTCCTAACTGAAGATATGCATCACCTATAGCACCTTGAGTAATTGTTCCAATAAGTTCGTCGTTTATATTTACTTTTTTAAGTTCAATGATAGCATTTTCATAATTTTTATCATTTAAATAAGAGATTCCTAAATTATACTGAGCTATAATACCAGCTTTTTGACCAGAATATTTTTTTGATATTTGTTTAAAACCTTTGAAAAATCCTAAACTATCACCATTAATAGCAGATTCCCAATCTTCTTGATCAAAAGCTTTAGACTCTGCTTGCCATAATTTTTCTAATGCTTCTTCTTCCTTAGGTTCAACAACCATTTTATCATAAACTTTGAATCCAATAAATATTAGAATAACCGAAAGAACAGCAATAGAATATGTAGTAACTTTCTTTTTGTTATTTATGAAATATTCATAACCTTTTTCCCCAAGAACAAGCTCAAGTTTATTTTCTGTTATGTTTTCTTGATTTTCAACTTCAGAATTTGATGTTTTCTCTGCAGACTCCACTGTAGATTTAATTTGCTCTTTATTTTTTTCTTCTGCCATTAGACTTGTAATAGAAATCTTTCGATTTATTTAATTTGTTTGCAAAAATAGTTTTTTTTATAAATTAAAAACTAATCTTTTATATTGTAATTTTATAAAATGTATTTATCCAGTCTATCACTTTTAAATTTCAAGAACATTTCTCAGTCCGATTTAGTCCTTTCTAGCAGAGTTAATTGCTTTTTGGGTGACAATGGTCAAGGAAAAACAAATTTATTAGATGCAATATATCATTTAAGTTACACTAAAAGTTTTTTTAATTCTATAGATAGTCAAAATGTAATGTTTGAAGAGTCTTTATACGTAATTCAAGGTGAAGTTAATAATGAACAAGATCAATATAATTTGTATTGTGGCTTGAAAAAAGGAGAAAAAAAGATTTTTAAAAAGAATAAAAAAATTTATAAAAAACTTGCCGATCATATAGGTCTTTTCCCAGTTGTAATGATCACTCCATATGACATAAACTTAGTATTAGAGGGTAGCGAAACTAGAAGAAGATTTTTCGATGCACTAATTGCCCAATTTGATAAAAATTATTTACTGGGATTATTACAGTATAATAAGCTACTAAAACAAAGAAATGCACTTTTAAAAACAAATAGTAGTTCTATTGATTTGTTAGAAATTTATGAAGAGCAAATGGTTGAAAAAGCCCAAGAGATTCATCAGTCTAGAAAAACATTCATAAGGGAATTCATTCCAATATTTGATAAGTTTTATCAAGATATTTCATCTAATAAAGAAGAGGTAAATTTAAATCATCACTCATCATTGTACGAAAACTCAATGAAAGAATTATTTATTCAAAACAGAACCAAAGACCAATTAATTGGACATACTTCTACAGGCATACATAGAGATGATTTTTTATTTTCTATAGGCGGGAATCAACTTAAAAAGTTTGGTTCACAGGGTCAGCAAAAAACATATTTGATAGCTTTGAAATTGGCGAAATTTGAATACATAAAACTTAAAAAAAATATTACTCCTGTATTATTACTAGATGACATATTCGATAAGTTAGATGACCATAGAGTAGGGTATATACTTAACTTAATACAAAAAAATAATCTGGGCCAAACATTTATAACAGATACCAGTAAAGAAAAAATTCCCAATATTTTATCGGACTTAAAAATTGACAGTAATTTGTTTTGGGTAGAAAATGGTAATTCAACTAAAATAAATTAGATGAAAAAAAGAAATGCTAATGAGGAGAAATTATCCAATGTCGTTAATGATTTCATTGATAAGTTTGGTTTAAAAAAAAGATTTCAAGAACATGAAATTCTTCAAGCTTTTAGTGGGATTATGGGGCCATATCTTATGAAAAAAGTAACTAATTCTTATGTAAAGAATCATAAACTCTTTTTAAAACTTTCAAGTTCTTCTTTTAAGCAAGAACTATTGATGCAAAAAACAAAATTATTAGAACAACTTAATGCTGAAATTGGAGAAAATTACTTAAAAGATTTGGTTTTTATTTAACCAAGACCAACGTCTAGAGTCATCATTACAATAAACCCTGCAATTAAACCCATAGTGGCTAAATCTGTATTTCCTCCTTTTTGACTTTCGGGAATTACTTCTTCAACTACAATAAAAATCATTGCTCCTGCAGCAAAAGCTAACGCATAAGGTAAAACTGGTAATACTTGCAAAACTATTGCAGCTCCTATTACTGCAAATATTGGTTCAACTATAGCTGAAAGTTGTCCCCACTGCCAAGATTTAAACTTACTTAGTCCTTGTCGTCTTAAAGGTAGTGAAACAGCGAAACCCTCAGGAAAATTTTGAATTCCAATACCGATTGCTAGGGCAACAGCAGAGCCAAGTGTAAATATTTCAACATTTATAAGTTCTGGAGCTGCAATGGCACCAAATGCTACTCCAACTGCTAATCCTTCTGGAATATTATGTAAAGCAATTGCTAAAACTAAAAGAATTGTTTTTTGCCATTTTGTATTTACACCTTCTGCATTGGCTTTTTTTTCAAACAGATGGAGATGAGGGATGATTTTGTCTAGAACAAATAAAAATAATGCACCAAAAAAGAAACCAATTGTAGGTGCTAACCATGATGGTAAATTACTTAACCCTAATTCTTTTTGCATTTCTGCATACTCAATTGCGGGAGCTAATAAAGACCAAAAACTAGCAGCTATCATTACTCCACCAGTAAACCCTAAAGAAATATCTAAAACCTTTCTGTTAGAAGAATTTATAAAGAAAACTAATCCTGCTCCAATAGCTGTTATGATCCATGTAAATAAACCCGCTACAAGTGCTTGAATAATTGGATGCTGATCAATAAACCAAATTTTAATTATTTCAATCATAAGTTTCTAATAATAGGTTTTGACAAATTTTTTCAGAAAAAGTTAATTTTCTATTATTTATTTCAACTATAAAAGTTCCATCAAATTCTAAAACTTCTATTACTTTTATAGAGTCTCCAAGCTTTATTTTTTCTTTATCTAGATAACTCAATAAGCTAGCTGTTCCTTTTTTTACACCTGTTATTATTCCCTCTTGCTGAATTTTAAGCTCTACTAAAAGCTTTTGGTTCATTTTCTCTATTTTCCCCTCTTTATTTGGAATTGGATCTCCATGTGGATCATATTTAGGGTTTCCTAAAAAATCGTCAAGATTTTCAATTAATTCTTCGGATTTAATATGCTCTAACTGTTCTGCAATTAAATGAACCTGATCCCATCCGAAACCTAATTTATCTACTAAAAAAGTTTCCCAAAGTCTGTGCTTTCTAATAATAGATAATGCTATTAGTTTCCCTTTTTTAGTAAGTGAAGAGCCTTTATATTTTTGGTAGTTGATGTATTTTTTATCGGCTAGTTTTTTTAACATATCTGTTACACTAGAAGGTTTCATATTTAAATAATCCGCAACAGAATTTGTTGAAATAGAGTCATAATCCATTTCTAGATGATAAATAGCTTTTAAATAATCTTCTTCAGATTGAGAATTCATTAGTGTAAAGTTAATTTATTTTTAGACAAGTCTAAAAATAATATTTATTTAGACTAAATTTGTATATATGAAAAGAATTTCTATTTATTTCTGTTTTTTTTTAATAGCATTTCAATCTTTTTCTCAAGCTTTTGATATCACTGGTCAAGTAATTGATCTAAGAAAACAACCAATTCCTTTTGTACACATTACAGATATTAAAACTAAAACTACTGTAGTTAGTGATGTATTAGGAAATTTTAGTATTGGACTTGAAAACAAGCATTCTATAATTAAAGCTTCTGCAGTTGGTTTTAAAAGTTTAGAATTAAAGCTAGATGATCAGAATATTGAAAATCTTATTTTAATCACTCTAAAAGAGGATAATGATATTCTAAAAGAAATGGTTATTAGTGGAACACTTGAGCTAATAGAAAGGAAAGAAAGTCCTATTCCAATAGCTGTTTACTCTTCTCAGTTTCTTAATATAGTACCAGCTCCAAGTTTGGTAGAAGCGACTAATCAAATTACAGGACTTAGACCTCAATTAAATTGTTCTGTTTGTAATACTGGAGATATTCATATTAACGGAATGGAAGGAGCTTATTCTATGATCGTAATTGACGGAATGCCTATAATGGGAGGATTGTCAACTGTTTATGGATTACAAGGTATCCCAACTAGCTTAATAGATCAAGTTGAAGTTATTAAAGGTCCAGCATCTACACTTTATGGATCAGAAGCAATGGCTGGATTAATTAATGTTGTAACCAAGAATATAAATTGTATTCCAAGGTTTTCCTTAGATTTTAACCTTTCTTCATGGGGAGAGCTTCAAACATCTGTGAGTTTTAAATTTCTAGATAAAGAAAAGTTTAAAGCTTTTACAGCAATAGATGTTTTTAAATATAATAATCCTATTGATAATAACAATGATGGTTTTACAGATTTAACTCTGAAAAATAGATATTCTATTTTTAATAAGTTACAATTTTTTAATGATAAAGGTGCTAACCCTCTAAATATTACATTTAGATATTTAAATGAAGACCGTTGGGGTGGACAAATGGACTTTAAACAAGAAGATAGAGGTAAAAATACTGTTTATGGAGAAGCTATATTAACCAATAGATTAGAGATTAGTTCTTTTTATAAAGCTCAAAAACTGACTAATCTTAAATGGCAAAACTCTTTTAGCTATCATGACCAAAACTCTTGGTATGGACTTACAGATTATAATGCTCAACAAACTATAGGGTTTAGCCAACTAACATTACATAAAAAATTAGGAGAAAAACATAATTTATTAAACGGTTTAGCATTAAGATATAATAACTATAATGATAATACTTCAGCAACTACTAATGCTGATAGCTGGTGGCTTCCAGGTTTATTTATCCAAGATAATTTCAAATTAACTAAAAATCAAAAAATATTATTTGGATGGAGAACAGATTTCCATACTAAACACGGCTATATTCACTCTCCAAGAATTAATTACCAATGGAATATAACAGATAATTCAACTTTAAGGATTGGATATGGTGACGGATTTAGAGTAGTTAATGTATTTACAGAAGATCATGCTGCTTTAACTGGTGCAAGGGAAGTTGTTTTTTTAGAAGAATTAAAACCTGAAAAATCAAAAAATATAAATATTAATTTAAACAATTCTTGGAATACTGAAACGTTAAAAATTTCTATTGAGTCATCTGTTTTTGAATCTAGATTTTCTAACAAGATAATTCCAGATTTCTTAACCAACGATAACCAAATTATTTATTCTAATTTATCAGGATATGCAATTGCTAGGGGAATATCATCTGAAATTTTCTTAAAAATGAATAAGATTCCTTTAAAAACTTCTGCTAATGCTACTATACTAGATGTTTCTAATTTTAATTATAATAATTCAGGAGAATTGATCAAAAGCAGACAACTTTTAGCTGAAAAATACAGTGTAAAATGGACTTTAATATATATTCTTGAAAAAATAGGATTAGAGATTAATTATGCTGCTACAAATTACGGTCCAATAAGGTTGCCTTTGCTACAAAATGATTTTAGATCTGAATATTCATTTCCATACACAATTCACAATATTAAATTTTCAAAAAACTTTAATAATGGCTGGAGCACATTTTTAGGAGTAAGAAATTTCACCAATTTCACACCACCAGATTATTCAATTTTAAGATCAAACGATCCATTTGATAATAATATAAATGACCCTATTGACAACCCAAATGGTTATACTTTTGATGCCTCTTATATGTATGCATCATTCCAAGGAATTAATATAGTTTTTGGTGGTAGTTTTGTTTTTTAGATTTATAAAAAGTATTTATTTTCCTCTATAAGTTTCTTGGCAATTAACCTTCTGTGTTCTTTCAGGTTTGCAGCACTCACCTTGGTAAATCTTTTTAGCCCCATTAGTAATATTTTTTGTTCATCTCCCTGTAAAATTGCATAAATAGCTTCTTTTCCATTTTTACTAACTTTTTCAATTACATGATGTAGAAAATTAATACATATAGATATTTTTTCTTCGTGTTTTTCTCTTCCATCCTTAGAAAGGATTTTCTCAGTTTTTAATAATGCAGACTCAAGCATATAGGTGTCGATAATCATCTCTGAAATATTCATCATTATTTCTTGTTCGTCTTTAAGCTTGTTCCCTAATTTTTCCGATGCTGTTCCAGCTACCATTAAAATTGCTTTTTTCAAGTTTGCTAATACCTTTTTTTCTTCCTCAAACAACTCGTTTTTTGGGGAATCAAACGACGGAATAGTCATAATTTCTTTAATAACTGCTTTTGCTGGGTTCATTAAATCAATTTCACCCATTATTCCTTTTTTTAATATCATTTTCACGATCAGTAATCGATTTATTTCGTTAGTACCTTCATAAATTCTTGATATTCTGGCATCTCTGTAGCATGCTTCTACCTCAGATTCTGCAGAAAACCCCATTCCACCATAAATTTGAACAGCTTCATCGGAAACATACTGAACAACTTCAGAACAAAAAACCTTTAATATTGCACATTCTATGGAATATTCTTCTACACCTTGAAGTTTTGCATCTTGTGTAGAAAGTCCTTTAGCCTCTAATCTTGCAATGTTATCTTCTATATTTTGACCACTTCTATAATTCCCAGCATCGGCAACGTATGTTTTAGTTGCCATTTCAGCGAGTTTGAATTGAATAGCTCCAAATGAAGAAATTAGCGTATTAAATTGTTTACGTTCGTTAGCATAGCTTACAGCATAATTAATTATTTTTTTAGCAGCACCTATCACAGCAACTCCTAATTTTATCCTGCCTACATTTAATGAATTCATAGCAATTTTGAATCCCTCTCCGCGCTTGCCTAACATTGCAGATTTATGAACTTTTACTTTATTGTAAAAAACTTGTCGTGTTGATGAAGAACGAATTCCAAGTTTTGCTTCTTCTGGATTTAATGTTAAACCATCTACTTTATCTTTTTCAAAAACAAACCCAGTAATGTTTTTATCATTTTCAATTCTAGCAAAAACTATAAAAACATGAGCAAATCCAGCATTTGATATCCAAATTTTTTGACCTGTTATTTCATAATGTTCTCCATCGTCACACAAAACAGCTTTGGTTTTTCCAGAATTTGCATCAGATCCCGCATCTGGTTCGGTAAGGTTATAACAAGCCATCCATTCCCCAGAAGAAATTTTTGGTAAATAATGAAGTTTTTGTTCTTCACTTCCGTAAAGTAAAATTGGAAGGGTTCCAATGCCAGTATGAGCTCCAAAAGCTGTAGCAATTGATCCTGATAAACTTGATATTTCTTCGCAAATTAGCATTCCAGTATTAAATCCCATTCCTAAACCTTGGTATTTTTCAGGTACGCTTACTGCAAGAAGTCCAAGTTCACCAGCTTTACGCATTAATTTTTCAACTAGTTCGTAATCTTTCTTTTCAAAACGCATCAAATTTGGCTTTATTTCTAGGTTTGAAAATTCCTTAGTTGCATTAAGCATCATCAATTGCTCTTCCCCAAATTCTTCTCTAATAAAAACTTCTTTATAATTTGTTTCTTTTACTAAAAATTCTCCTCCTTTTATCATTGTTTTATTTTAATTTTTTTACAATATTTCAAATATTCCACAAGCTCCCTGTCCAGTTCCAACACACATGGTAACAGCTCCAAATTTTTGTTTTCTTCTTTTCATTTCATTAATTAACTGAACACTAAGTTTGGCACCTGTACAACCTAAAGGATGTCCTAACGCTATAGCTCCACCATTTACATTTACTATTTCTGGATCAAGTCCTAACTCATTTATAATCGCAACTGATTGAGAGGCAAAAGCTTCATTCAATTCTATTTGTTGTAAATCTTTCAGTTTCATTCCGGCTAATTTCAAAGCTTCAGGAATAGCATATAATGGGCCGACTCCCATTATTTTAGGGTCTAATCCAATTACTTTATAAGAAATTAATCTTGCAATAGGTTCAATTTTTAGCTCTTTAACCATTTCTTCCGACATTACCATTACAAATGAAGCACCATCAGATGTCTGAGAAGAGTTGCCCGCAGTGACAGTTCCTCCATTTTTAAAAACAGGCCTTAGTTTACTTAGCGCCTTAATGTTTGAGTTTTTTCTTGGTCCTTCATCTGTTTTTACAACATACTTTTTTTCTTGTTTTTTTTCGTTTTCATCTAAAAAAACATGATTAACCTCAATAGGAGCTATTTGACTTTCAAATTTTCCAGTTTCAATAGCTGAAATAGCTTTAAGGTGTGAGTTCAGTGCAAATTCATCTTGAGAATCTCTACTAACATTAAACTTTTTAGCAACTTCTTCTGCAGTTAATCCCATTCCCCAGTACCATTCTGGATTCTCTTTACTCACTTTATGATGAGGCACTATTCTCCAACCTCCAAATGGAATAGGGGACATGCATTCTACTCCGCCAGCTATTATACAATTAGCAGCTCCAGACTCAATCTGGTATTTTGCAAGAGCAATACTTTGTAATCCAGAAGAACAGTATCTGTTTATTGTCATTCCTGGAACTTTATCGGTATTTAAGCCCATTAGTGAAATCATCCTAGCTAAATTTAAACCTTGCTCTGCTTCAGGGGTAGCATTGCCAACAATAATATCGTCTATTCTCTCAGTATCTAACTCAGGAAAGTCTTTCAATAAGTGCTGTACAACTTGTTTTCCCATTTCATCTGGTCTAGTAAAACGAAACATTCCTTTTCCAGATTTACCAACTGCTGACCTATATCCACCTACTATATATGCTGTTTTCATAATGAATAATTTTAATTTCTTAATATTTTTCCTGTTTGTAATAAACTTTGAATTCTTTCAAGAGTTTTTCTTTCTGTGCATAATTCTATGAACGCTTTTCTCTCCATTTCTAATAAATATTTTTCTGAAACTTTTGTAAGTTGAGAAAGATCTCCTCCAGAAAGAACATAACCTAGTTTTTCTGAAATTAATTGATCATGTTCCGACATGTAATTACCTGACTTCATAGAATTAGCACCAGCATAAATTATCCCGAGTCCTTCTTGACCAAGAACAGTAATGTCTTTTCGCATATTTTTTTGAACGTATCCTTTTTCAGACATTTTTAAACATATTTCTTTAGCGTATGATATTTGATTTTTTCTAGATATTATTACTTCGTCAATACCTTTTCTTAAAAATCCTAATTCCATTGCCTCTTCACCTGAAGAAGAAACTTTTGCTTGACCTATGGTTAAAAAATTATCTCTAAATCTATTGATTCTCATATCTCCTTGTTTTAATCCGTCAGAAAACCTAAGTGCCATTTCTTTAGTTCCACCACCACCAGGAATTAATCCTACTCCAAACTCAACTAGTCCCATATAAGTTTCTGCATGAGCAATAACTTTATCCGAATGCAAACATATTTCGCATCCTCCTCCAAGAGTCAATCCGTGGGGTGCAGCTACAACAGGAACGGATGAATATCTTAATCTCATAGTTGTATTTTGAAATTCTCTAACTGCCATTTCTAATTCTTCATATTCTTGTTCTGCAGCTAGCATAAATATTATACCCACATTAGCGCCTGCAGAAAAGTTAGCACCTTCATTGGCTATAACTATTCCTTTATAATCTCCATTTTCAGCCAAGTCTATTGCATGATTTAATGCTTGTAATATTTCACTTCCAATAGTATTCATTTTTGAATGAAAAGAAACATTAATAATTCCATCCCCGATATCTAAAATAGATGCTTCATTATTTTTCCAGACTAATGCTTTTTCATTTAAGTTACCTAACGTTACAACTCCTTCTAAACCAGGTATTTTAGTTAGTTTATTATTTGATAAATCATAAAATTCAGGGATTTCATTTTCCAAAGAGTAAAATTTAAAATCATCATTTTTCTCTAATTCTTTTATCCAATTTGGAATGGTTAAACCTTGATTTTTTATTTCTTTAACTCCGTTTAAAAACCCTACAGCATCCCACATTTCAAATGGTCCCATTTCCCAACCAAAACCAGCTTTCATTGCTTCATCTAATCTAAAAATCTCCTCTGCAATTTCAGGAATTCTGCAAGCGGAATAACTAAAAATCCCTGCAAATATTTTTTTATAAAAATCTCCTGCTTTATCCTTTCCATTGAAGAGAATTTTCATTCTTTCCACTAGGTTTTCTGTTTTTCTTGCTTTAGCTATTGTTTCAAACTTGGTTTTTACAGATTTTTTATATTCAAAGGAAGCTAGATCAAGTTCGAGGATACTTTTTTTACCTTTTTCATCAATTGTTTTTTTATAAAACCCCTGACCTGATTTACTTCCTAGCCAATCATTCTCTTGCATTTTGTGAATGAAATCTGGTAGCTCAAATATGTTGTTTCTTTCATCATTAGGACAATTAGATTTCAAACCATTAGCCACATGGATTAAAGTATCTAATCCAACTACATCACAAGTTCTAAAAGTAGCAGATTTTGCACGTCCCATAATTGGCCCAGTTAGTGCGTCTACATCCCCCACTGAAATTCCCATTTCACCTACCGTGTGAAACAATTCTTGAATAGCAAATACTCCAATTCTATTTGCTATAAACCCAGGAGTATCTTTACAAATAACAGTGCTTTTCCCCAGTATCTTCCCCCCAAAATTCATCATAAAATTTATAATTTCTTTTTGAGTATGCTTAGTTGGTATAATTTCTAATAATCGAAGGTATCTAGCAGGATTAAAAAAATGACTTCCAAAAAAATGATTTTTAAAATCATCAGATCTATTAGCTAGCATCATTTCAATAGGTATTCCAGATGTATTACTTGATACTAATGATCCTTTTTTACGAAATTGATCAACTTTTTCAAATATAATTTTCTTCACATCTAAGCGCTCTACAACTACTTCAATTATCCAGTCGTAATTATTTATCTTTTCAAAATCGTCTGTAAAATTCCCAGTAGTTATGTTTATTAATTTTGAATTTGTAAAAAGAGGGGAAGGTTTAGACTTTACAGCATTTTTTAAAGAAATATTGACTAAACTATTTCTTGTTTGCTTATTAGAATTAGATTCTTCATTTTTGGGAATTATGTCTAGTAATAGCACCTCAAGTCCCACATTAGCAAGGTGACAAGCTATTCCAGAACCCATTATGCCAGATCCTAATACTGCTACTTTTTTTATGTTTTTAATCATAATTTAAATATTTCTTTATTGTCAATTAGAGTATTGATTTCATTTAAAACCTTAAAACAAGTTTTTAATTCACTTTCATTAATTTTTTCTTGAATGGTTTTATTAAATTTTATAACAGAATTTCTTGTTCGATTACGCATAGTAATTCCTGTTTTCGTTAAATAAATATTTACCATTCTTTTATCATTTTTATCTATTCTCTTTTCTATCCATCCTTTTGTTTCAAGAGATTTTATCATTCTTGTTAGACTTCTTGGTTCCATTCCCATTTTAGGAGCAAGTTTTGTAGATGGTGTGCCATCTTTATCAATGTTTAGTAATGTATATCCAATGGCCATTGTTCCACCATATTTGTTTGCCTTCGTATTATACATTCTAGATATGTTATACCACGACCATCTTATATGAAAATCTGCTGTATCTACTGGTTTCATGAAATAAAGATAATTAAATCTAGTATGCATGCATACTACTTATTAAAAAAAAGGTTATTTATTTTGAATAATGTTTCCAGTCATTTTAAGTAGGGTAGCATTCGACTCCAAAAGGTCATAACTTGCCTGGTATAAAGAAACTCCTGATGATAAATATGACATTTCAATATCTCTAAAATTAAATGAATTAATCAATCCACTTTGTTCTTTAAGTTTTGCTATTTCTAAATTATCCTTAGAAACTAAAAAAGCTTTTTTAGTTAATTCAAATATTTGTAATCTAGTCAAATAAAGTTCATAGACATTGGTTAGCTCAAAAGTTAGTTGATCTATCATTTGAGCCATTCTTAGTTGATCTATTTCCTTTTGTAACTCTAAAGCCTTAATTCCTCTTCTAACTTTCCCACCATCATATAGCTTGAAATTTAGAGTAAAATTCCCATAATAATTTAAATTTTTACTTTGAGCTTTTCCAATTGGAGCGCTAGCATCATTTGTATTTAATTGTCCAACGGTTGAGTTTATTCCAGAATTAAAATTAATGACTGGATAAAACTGTGATTTTGCAAGTGAAATATCTTCTTGATTTAAAGCAATATCTATAAATTGATTTTTGATATTAGTATTATTAGATAGCATTTCTTTTTTTAGAGAAGCAAGATCTTTTTGATTTAATTCAGGTTTTATTTTAGAAGTTAAAATCCATTTTTTTTCAACATCCTCTCCCATAATTAGATTTAAATTTCTAATTGAATTTCTTAAAGCTAATTTTTGAAATAATTTATTTGAACTATCTGTATATAAATTACCCTCATACTGTAGTAAATCAAATTTTACACCAATTCCCAGTTCACTTTTAGCTTGCTGTTGTTCGAATTTTTCTTTAGTAAGTTTAAGAATGTTTTTTAAGAGATTAAGTTGTTCTTTTTGGATTTTTGCTTGATAATAAGCAAGTATTATTCCATGTATAGTATTTTCAATAGCAAGTGTAGCAGTATTTTCACTTTGAATTTCTAGTTGCTCTAATTTTTTCTTATTTGCCCTTACTCCAAAACCATTAAAAATTGTCCAATTCACTGATAAGCTTCCACTTACATCATTTGAAAGAAAAAGAAAGGGAGCAAATGATATTGGATTATTTCTCTGATCAGAAATAGAATTGTTTTGTCCTACGTTTACGTTTACTTGAGGTAGTTTACCTGCTTCTCCCCAGTTATTAAAAATTTTATTTATCTCAACATTTTTAAGCGTAAGTCTAATATCATAATTTTTTTGTAACCCATTTTCTATTGCTTTACTAAGACTTAATGAATCTTGAGAAAACATTAAATAGGGAACAATAAATAATATGCTAAAGATCTTTTTCATCAAATTCCTTTATTCTTTTATTGTTTTCTAAAACCGGTTCAACATCTTTCCAATTAGGTGCAATTTCACCACCCTCCCATATCCATCTTCTTGTTCTCTTAATATCATTAAAATACAAAATTAAAGCTGGAAAATATAGTAATAGAATAATTGTTCCAAATAGTACTCCATAAGCAACAGAAATGGCCATAGGTATTAAAAATTGAGCCTGAAAACTAGTTTCTAAAATTAAAGGATATAGCCCTGCAACTGTAGTAATTGTTGTTAAAGTAATCGCTCTAAATCTAGAAATTCCTGCTTTTAGTACGGCTTCTTTAATCGGCATTCCCATTGCTAAATTTTTATTAAACTGATCTAACATAACTACAGCATCGTTTACCAATATTCCAACAAGTGCAATTACTCCCCAAACACTAAGTGTTGAAAATGGCTTCCCAACTATTCCATGCCCCAGCAATGCGCTAAAAATACCTACTGGAACTACCATAAGTATTAACCTACTTTGATAGAAAGATTTAAAGTTTAGTGAAATTGTCATCATTATTAGAATAATACTTATTAAAAACGCTATGCCAAGTCTTTCACCAGAATCTTGGGCACGTTCAGCTTGTCCCTTAATTTGGTAATTAACATTGGGAAACTTGGATAATAGTTTTGGAAGAACATCTCTTTTAATTTGAGAATTTACTTGTCCAGAAAGTTCGGAATCAATTAAACTGGCATCTACTCTTATTTCTTTTTTTCCGTCTATATGGTTAATTTTTATTTTACCTCGTTTTATAGTGTAATTCGCCAACTCTTTTAAAGGGAATTCTTGACCTAAATCGGTTTTAATTCTAGTATTTTCAATATCTGCTATTGAATTTCTGTCTGAAAATGGATAACGCAACCAAATCTTTATTTCATCTCGACCCTTAATTAATCTTTGAACTTCTTGACCAAAAAAACCTTGTCTTATTTGGTTAGATATAGACATTTCATTCAATCCCAGCAGGTAGGCTTTGGATTTTAGTTCTAGATGCAATTCTCTATTGCCAATACCGCTATTGTCTAAAACACTCTTTACTTCTGGAAAACCACCAATTTGCTCTTTCATCCAATTTGCTGCGCTTTCGAGTTCTTCACTTTCTTCACTTTGTAAAGAAATAGACACTTCTTTTCCAAACCTTTGCTGGCCACCTACAGTAAATTTTTCCAATAGTCTTATAGAATCTTCAGGGAATTTTGCTCTTAATTCATTAGACATATCTATGGTGGAAATGTGGTCATTTTCTTTGACAGAAATTCTTATAGAACCAACATGACTTCCATATTCTCCTAAATTTTCTGTAGTACCTACACTAAGGGACTGATAAGTAATTATAGTGTCGTTATATTTTTTAATTAATTCTTGGTTGTATTGCTCTACCACAGAATCACAGTACCAAAGAAAATTCTCTGTTTTAGTTTCTCTATCTCCAGGCTGATAAGTAAACTCTACCAAAATACTATCAAAGGGAATACTAGGAAAAAATGTCCATCTAATCCAACCAAAATTAAAAAGAACAACAATTAAAAAAATAAAACCCATGGGTCCCCAAACATGTAATCGGTGTCTTTCAAGTATCTTTTCTAATAATCTTCCGTAGCCTTCTTTAACGCTATTAACCCCATTATTTAAAGCTTTTCTGAATTTGCTATCATTAGGCTTTAATATCTTTTTACTTGCTAGGTGAGAGGGTAGTATCAAAAAAGCCTCTATTAAAGAAAAAAGTAGACAAGCAATAACACTAAATGCCATTTCTTGCATCATTTCCATTTCCCCACCAACAAACAGTAAAGTAGAAAAAGCAAATACAGTAGTTAATACAGAAGTGAAAACAGCATTCATCACTTCAGTTGTGCCATCTAAGGCAGCTCTCATTGGAGATTTTCCACGTTCAAAATGTGCGTAAATATTTTCAGCGATTACTATTCCGTCATCTACCAATATTCCAACTACCAAAATCATCCCAAATAAGGAAATCATATTTATAGTCATTCCATAAAGTATTCCAAATGAAATCATTCCAATGAATGAAAACGGAATTCCAAATGCTACCCAAAGCGACAATCTTAAGCTTAAAAACATTCCTAAAACAAGACAAACCAAAAATAAGCCAATGACAAGGTTATTAGATAGAGTATCGATACGTTGGTCTAAAAGATCTGCAAATTGGAAAAGAGACCGCATTTTAAATTTTTCTTCTTTTTTATTGAACTTGGAAATATAAGATGTCATCTCATCTGCAATTTTATCTAGATCTTCATCTGTAGTTTTTTTAACAATAAAACTTACGCCTCGTTTTCCATTTATGTAGTTTTTAAGAGGAACTTCTGTGAAATCTAATTTTACTTCTGCTATGTCTTTTAATTTTATAACGTCTCCGTTTGGCTTTGCAAAAATTACTATTTCTTTTACTTTGTCAGGATCTGTAGATCTGTTCATAGAACGAATAATAATTTCCTCTTCATTGGTTTTAACACTGCCTCCAGAAAGATCTATGTTACTCATTCTAATAACATTGGAAATAATATTGAAGTTTAAGCCATATTTAAGTAAATCATTCTCTCTTATATCTACAGAAATTATTACTGGTGGATAGCCAACTACATCTATTTGGCTTATTTCTTTAGAGGATAGTAATTCTCTTTCAATTTTTTCAGCCATCCTCTTTAATTCCCAGAGATTGTCAGGTCCATACAAAGAATAAAAACCTACCACATTGCTCATTCCCCCCATTCCTCTTGACGTTTGGGCATAAACAATTGGTTTTTCAGCACCTGCAGGGAATTGAGAAATACCGTCTACTGCATTCTTAACATCCTGTAGCATTTCATCTACATCTATCCCTTCTATACCAGTGATCGTTATATCAGAAACGTTTTCAGTGGACTTAGAAGTAATTTCCTTAACTCCCTGAATGCCATTTAAAGATTCTTCAATTCTAGTTGTGATTCCTTCTTCAATTTCTTTTGGAGATGCACCAGGATATGAAACTGTAATGTAAACACGGTTTGGGTTCATTTCAGGAAAAAATGACTTAGGCATTAAGAATAAACTCAAAACACCTACTATTCCAGTAATGACAATTAATGCATTTGCCCAAATTGGAAACTTAATAAAGTAGGCTATAAGTCTCTTCATCTTAATTAAAAATCGGCGTTATTTTCAAGCTGTCTTTTGCGTTTACAATTGGCTGTGGGAGATATATTATAGAATCCTTTAAATTATCTACGTAATAGTTTCTTTCATCACTAGATCTTATATTTATTTTAGTACTATGAATGGTACTATCCATATCTACTATGTAAATTTTGTTTTCTCCAAAAATTGCTGTTCTTGGAATTTTACACACCAGTTCTAATGCATTTAGCTCCAATTTTGCTTTAACATACATTCCATAGTATAATGGTAGTTTATTAATTGGTTTTACATATACTGGAACACTTTGAGTATTGGCATTAATAAAGTTACCTACACGTACAACTTTACCCATAAATTCAATTTCATTTTCTATTAATGTAACGGAACTTCCAATTTTAATTTTTTGCATGTATTTAACCGCAAGAGGAATTTCTATTTCTAACTCATCATCTCTTATTATTTGAATAACTGGGCTTCCTGGATTTACTATTGCCCCTTGATCAATATACGCTTCTACAATTGAGCCATTAAAGGGAGCAACTTGAAAATACTTTGTTAACCTGTATTCATCGCTTTTAATATTTAAGTATTCCGCTAAAAGTTTTCTGGAAATGATAAAGTTTTTTTCTTTAGAAGTTGTAAAGTTTGGGAATTCTTCTAACGGCTGATCTACAGTAATAGAATTAAAAAAATTATACCATTTATCGTATTGTTTTGAATGGTCTGTTGCCAAATCTGGTAATACTGACGTCCATTGGCTTAGGTAGTTGCTTTTTCGTGCTGCAAGTGAAAGCTTTGCATCCGTATCTCTGATTTTAAAAATTAAATCTCCTTTTTTGAAAGAAGTTCCTTTTTTTAAAGAAATTGGGCTATTTAATAATCCTTGAACTTCTGAAGAAATATTAATCATCGTTCCTGCCATAACTCTTCCAGATCCAGAGACGATCACTGGATAAGTCTTATTTAAAACTACTTGAACGTTCGCAAATTTTGAAGAAACTACAGCACTAACATTTTTAATTTTAGAAGCTCTAATTTCCTCGGCGTTAGATTCTCCATAACTTACTCCAGACTCGTAGCTAATGCTTCCAACTATAAATAATAGCCCTGAAAGTAGCAATAGAATTACTATAATAATGATTTTACGAATTTTCATAGGTTTAATAAAACATCCAAAGATAGTTTTATTGATATAATTTTATGTTAAAAAATTATAACAAAAAAAAGCCCCTAAGGGCTTTAAAATTATTTTTTTGTGTGAGATCCATCACAGTATCCGTCTGGGTCTGCAGTGTTGCCACATCCGCATTTTGGTCTATCAGTGTTCATATTTAATTGTTAGTTAATAATTTAATATTTAAAGTGAAAATATCATCAATTGCTTTATCGCCTAATGTGTCAAAAAATGATGTTGAACCATATCTTACATTAAATTTTGATCTATCAATTTCAATTTTTGCAGAATAGGTATTTTTTTCATTAGTAACATCAAAACTTATATCTTCTGTTTTTCCTTTAATAGTTATTTGACCTTTAACAGATGCAACGTTGTTTAAAAAAGCAGAACTATTGTTAATCTTAAGAATTGCATTAGGAAATTTTCCAACTCCAAAAAAATCATCTGATTTTAAATGACCAACTAATTTCTGATTGTATCCTGCATCTTCTAAGTCTGAACATGATATGGTATTCATGTCAATTACAAAATTACCACTACTAATTTTATTATTCTTGATTTCTAGAGAACCACTTTTTATTTTAATTGTCCCTTCATGTTGTCCGGTTATTTTTTTCCCTAACCAACTAACAGATGATTTTGCAGTATTTATTGTTTGAATTTGTGCTTGAAGTCCAAATGTGTACGAACTTAAAACTAATACTAGTAAGAAATATTTTGTTTTCATTTTATATAGATTTATTTTTTGCAAATATGAACAGTTAATTAACCGCGTGCATTAATCTATATTAAGAAATGAATTAATTACAATTCTCTTCTTATTTTACTAAGTGCTTCAGCTGTGATTCCTAAATAGGAAGCTATCATTTTTTGTGGTATTCTGTTTGGAAGTAGAGGATAGGTTTCTAAAAACATCTCATATCTCTCTTTGGCAGAAGAACTCATTAATTGAATAACTCTACGTTGCAATGACCCAATTCTTCTTGCCAATAATTTTGAATTTTTTTGAAGTTTTTCTTTTGTTGATTGATCAGTCTTTAAATAATCTAAACTAAAAACAACTATCTCACTATCTTCAATAGTGTCAATATAAAGTTGAGTAGGTTTACTAAATACATTGGACTCTATATCTGCTATAATCCACTCTTCAGTACCAAACATAAAAATATGCTCTTTGCCTTTTTTATCAATGGAATAACTCCTTATTAATCCTTTTTTTACATAAAAAGCATTCTTTGAAACAACTCCTTGCTTTTGAATAATTTCTTTCTTTTTAAAGTTTTTATGTATCGCTTTAGTGTCTGCACCTATTATTTCTTTAAGAAAGTCCATATATATTATTATTAATTCCCTTTAATTCTATTAAAAAGTTCTTTGAAGACCAGTCTGAAATTTTTAATTTCTGGTTGTCTTTTAATAGCTGATACATTTCCATTTTCGTCAGTATTTAATTCGTAATACCATAAAAAAGTGGAATTATTAACATCAATACCCATTTGACCAAATCTTAAATCCCAGAAAAGTAATTTTCCATTATCTTCTTCTATTCTGTACCACCCAGCAGAAATATCAATAAGTTGTTTTATGACTTTTTGATCCATATATGGTTCAAGTAAATGATGATTTTTAGGGAATTCTTTAGAATAAGTTATTTCTTTATTATCAAATAAAGAATAGTAAGCAGTTCTGTACCCATTTTTAGTTTCAATTAAGGACGACCAAAGAATAGAATTTAATGGTGATGGCTTGGTGTCCATTTCTAAATAACTAATATTTTGAGACTTAAGCCCTTTCTCAAATTCATTGAAAGAAACCCATTTAAACAAAATAGTAATAACTAAATAAGTAGTACTTATACTTAGTCCAATCTTATTAAATTTTGACCTTAAAGAATTTTCTTTTTTGTAGCAAAAAGTAAGTATTAAAAAAAATAAAAATGGCAATGTGTATAGTGGATCTACAACAAAGATATTCTGATAAGCCAGTCTATAATTTAATGGCCAAAAAAACTGTGTTCCCCATGTTGTGTGTGCATCTAAAAGTGGGTGAGTTACAGTAGTCCAAAAAAATAGTTTTGTCCAATCTTTAAAAGAAACTTCATTTATTTTAAAATGAATTCTTTTAGCCAACCAACCTAGTATTGGAGCAATCAAAACAGCAAAAATTATAGAGTGTGAAAAACCTCTGTGCATTTCAGTAGCAGAGATTTCGTCTGTAAAATACCTAAGTAAAACATCTAAATCGGGAATTGTGCCAGCTATTGCACCCCATAAAATAGCTTTGTTGCCAATTTTCTTGCCTAAAACAAGTTCACCTACTGAAGCGCCTAAAACAATTTGAGTAAGTGAATCCAATATTTAATTAATAGATAAGTACCTAATTATTGACTTTAAAAACTAGAATTAAACTTTAGAATATTTAATCTTAAAACTATTTATCTGTATTTATTAAAACAGGTGTTTTACCGTCAGTAAGAATAAGTTTAGCATTATTTGAAGTTGCTATTTCTCTAAGAACCTCTAAGCTTTTCCATTCAATATTTCCTTGAGTTATACCTTCTTTAATAATTAATTGTGCATCTCTTATACCAGCTGCTTCAATTCTTTTTCTTTCTGCTTCTTTTGTTTCTTTAAGCAAGACAAATTCCATTTGTTGGGCTTGTTGTTCAGCTCTTAACTTAGACTCAATAGCTGCATATAATCCGGATGGTAAGGTGATACTTTTTAATAAGATAGCTTCAATAATAAATCCTCTATTTTCTAGAATTTTACTCATCTGCTGTTTAATTTCTTTTTCAATAATCGATCTTTTCCCAGAGTGCATGTCTTTAGCATAGAATTTTGCGCAAACATCTGCTGCTGCAGATCTGAAGGTGCTTAATATCAATACTTTTTCAAAATTTGGACCAACTTCGTTAATTATATCAATTGCTTTTTCTTGTTTTACATGGTAAAGAATTGATATTTGAGAGCTTACATTTAATCCTTCTTTAGATGGCAGGTTTAGTTTAACTTCTCTATTTACAGTTCTTGTAGGTATTTTAACAAGTATTGTAGTTAAAGGATTAACAATTGCAAGGCCAGGTGATATTACATTCCCTTTTAATCTTCCAAATTTTTGTCTTACACCAACCTCACCTGGCCTAACAACAGCACAAGAATTAAAGATGGTAGAAGAAATAAGTAGAACTATTAAAATTTTAATTGTTTTCATAATTAGATATTTTCTTCAATAAAGAAACAATTTTTATACCATAAAAAAAATAAAGTTTATTAAAAACTGTAAATAGTTACTTAC
Organism: Cryomorphaceae bacterium; assembly: GCA_905182525.1. Lineage (GTDB taxonomy): Bacteria > Bacteroidota > Bacteroidia > Flavobacteriales_D > Parvicellaceae > MED-G20. Next base: position 406,618 of record CAJJBV010000004.1, read on the forward strand.
TAAAGAAGAAACTTGATGTTGGTTGTAAATAGTTTGATAGAAATAGCCAAAAGAATTACGCCAAAAACTTTTCTTATTATACCAATTCCATTCTCGCCAATAATTTTTTCAATTTTTGTAGATGCTTTAAGAACTATATAAATAAAAATCATGTTAATAACAATAGCTACAATAATATTAACATTGCTAAAAGCAGCTTTCAAAGAAAGTAGTGTTGTTAAACTTCCCGGCCCTGCTATGAGAGGAAATGCTAGGGGAAAAACTGTAGCGTTTAAGGGGTTTTTCTCTTCTTTATATATTTTTATACCAAGTATCATTTCAAGTGCTATAAAAAATATTATTAATGAACCTGCAATAGCAAAGGAGTGAACATCAAGACCAATAATACTTAATAATTGCTCTCCTAAAAACAAAAAAATAATCAATATAAAACCAGCAATAAGACTAGCTTTTTCACTTTGAATATGACCTGCTTTTTTTCTTAAATCTATGATTATTGGAATATTACCAATAATGTCAATAACAGCAAATAAAACCATGGATGTGGTTAAAATATCTTTAAAATTAAACTCCATTTTTTCAAAAAATTTCAGCGAAATTAAGCTAATTTTTTAACTGACAATTATTTTAAAAATTATGTTGCTGGATCGGGTATCATTTCGTGTACTTTTTCTATTTCTTTTAAAACATCAGCGCTCAGAGAAACATATATAGAATCTATATTTTCTTTAAGCTGTTCTAAATTAGTAGCTCCTATTATATTACTAGTTACAAATGGTTGTTGATTTATAAAAGCCAAGGCCATTGAAGTTAGTGAAAGTTGGTACTTATTTGCGATTTCTAAATATAGTTTTGCAGCTTCTGTACTTTGATTACTACTGTATCTTACAAACCTTTTAAATAAGTTTAATCTATTTTCCGGTAAATCTTTTTTCTCTATATACTTTCCTGAAAGTACTCCACAACCTAGTGGTGAATAGGCTAATAAACCAACATTTTCTTGCATGGAAACTTCTGCATTTCCAACTTCAAATTGTCTGTTAAGTAATGAATATGGATTTTGAATGGTAATCATTCTTGGCAAATCGTTTTTAGCCTCTTCCAAGAATCGCATTGTTCCCCAGGGATTTTCATTAGAAACACCAATATGCCGTATTTTTCCAGACTTAATTATTTCATCTAATGTATGAAGTACTTCATTAAAATTATCTTTCCACTTTTCATCTTTAAGGTGTTTGAAGCCTCTTTTCCCAAAAGTATTTGTAAATCTTTCTGGCCAGTGAAGTTGATAAAGGTCTATATAATCAGTTTGAAGCCTCTTTAGGCTATTATCTACAGCTTCAATTAGTCCAGTTTTTTCAAATCCTGATGATCTAATGTGTTTGGTGTACTCACCGGGACCTGCAATTTTAGTTGCAAGAACAATAGAATCTCTTTTTCCACTTTTTTTAATCCAACTTCCAATAATTTTTTCAGTATTTCCATATCGTGTAGCTTCTGCAGGAACAGGATACATTTCTGCAGTATCAATAAAATTAACGCCTCTTTCTAGAGCATAATCTATTTGATGGTGACCATCCATCTCAGTATTTTGTCTTCCATAAGTCATTGTGCCAAGACATATCCTACTTACTTTAATATTGGTATTTGGCAATAAATTATATTTCATATTTATTTAATTATTCATCACATTGTTTTGTTTATCTATAGATTCTTGATGAATTGCTTTAAGTAGCTGCTGAATAAAATGTTCACTTAGTCCATTTTCTTTGCCATATTTTGTTCTTATTTTCAACATTTCTATCCATCTGTTATTTTGTAGAATGGTGACTTTATTTTCCTTTTTATGATGGCCTATTTTTTCTACTAATTGCATTCTTCTTTTTAAAACATCTAGAAGTTCAATATCTAAATCATCTATCTGTATCCTAAGTTGTTTTAAGGTTGCTTTAAATTCTTTATCATCTGTATCGAAGTTTCTTACAATAAGATTGTTTAAAATTTCATCTAATTCTAATGGAGTAATTTGCTGTTCTTTATCACTCAATGCATTTTTAGGATCTATGTGGGTTTCAATCATAAGACCATCATAACTCATATCCATTGCCTTTTGTGCAATTTCCATAATTAGATTACTGTTTCCAGAAATATGACTTGGATCACAAATCATAGGAAGATCAGGAAATTTCCTTTTCAAATCTAAAGCAAGTTGCCACTGAGGAATATTTCTGTATTTAGAGTTTTTATAGGCAAAAAAACCTCTGTGAATTGCAGCAATGTTATAAACTCCAGCATCTTGTAATCTTTCTATGGCACCAATCCAAAGATTAAGTTCTGGATTAATTGGGTTTTTTATCAGTACAGTAATATCAGTATTTTTAAGAGCATCTGCAATTTCTTGAATTGCAAAAGGATTACCTGTTGTTCTGGCCCCAACCCAAAGCATATCAACATCGTGTTTTATAGCAAGTTCTACATGTTTAGCTTTAGCTACTTCTACAGTTGTTTTAAGACCTGTTTCATCCTTAACTTTTTTGAGCCAGTCAAGACCTTCAACACCAATTCCTTCAAAGCTATTAGGTCTTGTTCTAGGCTTCCATATACCGGCTCTAAATATTAAGTTGGAATGTTTTTTTAATTCGTGAGCAGTTGCTAATACTTGTTTTTCAGACTCAGCACTACAAGGTCCTGCTATAACAATAGGTTTAGAGGAACTAAATATTTTTTTAAAATAATTAACCATATAATATGGCGAAGATATTTAGATAATTTTAGTAGATAAAAAATTGTTTAATAAACTTATACTAAAAATTATTTCTAGGATATCTTAATAGCTAAGATTGATTTAATTAATGGCTTTACCGATCAGATTTTAAATAAAGTATTTATTAAGCCATTTAATTGGTATGTTTATCGCTTGAATTATTTATCAGTAGAAAATATAAGTAAGTCCTTTGGAGAAAGGGTGCTTTTTGAAGGTTTAAACTTTGGGTTAAATTATGGTGATAAAGTTGCTTTAATTGCCAATAATGGATCTGGTAAAACCAGTATGCTTAAAATTATTGCAGGTAAAGATGTTCCCGGAAGTGGCAAAGTTACTGTTCGTAATGGAATTAGAATTGGTTACTTAGAGCAAGAGCCTATTTTTAACGAAAAGTACACTATCAACGAATTATTATACAATTCTAATGCAGAGGTTGTAAAAATCATAAGGGAGTATGAATCAGCACTTGAAATGCAAACCAATGATTATAATGACATAACTGCCGAAAGGTTTGAAAAGGCTTCCATTAATATGGAAAAGGCCAATGCTTGGAATTTTGACAATGAGTTAAAACAAATACTTTCAAAATTTAAAATAGTAAACTTAGATGCTAAGGTAGAAATGCTTTCTGGGGGACAAAAAAAACGTTTGGCTTTGGCATTATTGTTAATTGATGCTCCAGATATGTTACTACTTGATGAACCTACCAACCATTTGGATATTGAGATGATTGAATGGTTAGAGGAGTTTTTAAAGGGTCAAAACATTACCCTTTTAATGATTACCCACGATCGTTACTTTTTAGATCGTGTTTGTAATCATATTCTTGAACTAGAAGACGGCAAATTGTACCATCATAAAGGTAATTACAGCTACTTTTTAGTAAAAAGAGACGAGCGGGAAACGAATTTTAATGTAGAGTTGTCTAAAGCGGGAAGACTCCTAAAAAAAGAGCTAGAGTGGATAAGAAAAACTCCTCAGGCTAGAACCACTAAATCTAAAGCTAGAGTAGATAATTTTGAAAATATAAAAACTAAGGCTAATTCTAAAAAAATAAAGCAGGAGCTTAAGTTAGAGGTGAAAATGAGTAGGGTAGGTGGCAAAATTTTAGAATTAAAAAAGGTATACAAGTCTTATGACGATCTTAAAATACTTAGTGGTTTTGATTATACTTTTAAAAACGGAGAACGTATAGGTATTATTGGAGATAACGGAGTTGGGAAAAGCACATTTTTAAATATTATCACTCAACAAGAAATGCCAGATAGTGGAAAAATTAATGTTGGGGAAACCATTATTTATGGATATTTCACTCAAAAAGGAATCCAATTAAAAGAAGATAAAAGGGTAATTGAAGTTTTAAAAGATATTGCCGATGTTATTGTTATGTCCGATAGTAAGAAAATTACCGCATCTCAATTATTGGAGCACTTTATGTTTCCCTCTAATATGCAATATACTTATGTTTCTAAGTTAAGTGGTGGTGAAAAAAGAAGGTTGTATTTGCTTACTATTTTAATGAAAAACCCAAATTTTTTAATTTTAGATGAACCCACTAATGACTTGGATTTACTCACGCTGAATAAGTTAGAAGAGTTTTTATTGGATTTTAAGGGCTGTTTAATTTTAGTTTCTCACGATCGTTATTTTATGGACAAACTAACCGAACACTTGTTTATTTTTAAGGGAAATGGAATTATAAAAGATGAATACTCAAGTTATTCGGAGTATAGATTAAAGGTAAATAAAGAACAAAAAAAAGATAAAAAATCGGATAAAAAAAAACCTGATTTAAAAACTGAAAAAGTAGTTAAGTTTTCTTACGATGAAAAGAAAGAGCATAAAAGTTTAGAGAAGCAGATAAATAAGCTAGAATTAGAGAAAAAAGAAATGGAAAGTTTTTTTAAAGATTCTAATAACAGCTATGAACAAATGCACGAAAAGGGAAAAGAGTTGGAGAAGTTAAACAGTTTGTTAGATGACAAATTAAATAGGTGGATGGAACTAGATGAACTTAAAAACAATATATAAAAAAAGCCCACCAATGGTGAGCTTTAAATTCATTCAAAAAAAGTGAATTAGATTACTTTTACATTAACTGCATTTAAGCCTTTATTACCTTCTTTTAATTCAAATTCAACTTTATCGTTTTCTTGAATCTCATCAATCAAACCTGTTGAGTGTACAAAATGTTCATCATCTGTACCGTCTTCTTTGATAAAACCAAATCTTTTGGTAGCATCATAAAATTTTACTATTCCTGTATTCATTGTTATTATATTATATTTTAAAAATGCGAATTTAAAATAATAATTATTACGATTTACAAATTGTGGAATTAAATTTCACCACTTAAAATTATTTCAATTAAATAATCCTATATTATACCACACGATTAAAAATTTTAAATACGCATTTATTTTCATTTTTTTTGTATATTAGAGTATGTTTACTCTGTTAATTAGAAATAAAATTACGTACACTATACTGCTATTGCTACTCATGCGTGGTTTTGAAGTACCAGCTCAATCCAATTCTAATTTAAGTTCGGCAAGGACTTTTTCAAAGTTTGATGACAATTCTGAATTAAAAGAAAAGATATATGAATTTAAGTACTCGGATCCAAATTTGGCTATATCTATGTGTTTAAATTCTTTAGAAGAGTATATACCATTAGGCCCTAGTAGATTTACTTTATTTCTTTACAGTACACTGGGTGAGTTATATTTAAAAAAAGACCTTCCAGTACTAGCTCTTTCTTATTTAGAAGACGCAATGTATGAATACGAGTTAATTAGAAGAGATGGAATTGCATTTCGCAACTCAAAACCCCCTCTACAGCCTTGGCTTACTTTAAATATTGGTAACATTTTTTTTAAACAAGGAGAGTACGATAAAGCTTTAGAAAGATATAAATTAAGTATGATCAATTTCACTAAAATAGATTCATTACTTCCTAAAATAAGAGGATTATCAACAACTTTTAACAATATAGCGCTTGTTCATATAGAACTTAGAAATTATAATTTGGCTATAGAGAATATTACTAAAGCATATAACTTAAGGCTTAATAATAATTTTAATCCAATTGACATTGCACATTCCTTTAAATCATTTAGTGAATTATATTTCAAATGGGATATGGAAGATAAAGGTAATTTATACTTAGCTAAAACCGATAGTGTAAATATGTTGATTCAAAAACAGAAATCATTTTCAAAATATAAAGATTTTGATGATTTAACTTTTAAACTTTCCGATAATTACGTAGGTAACTGCTATGAGTATAGGGGAGAATATTTATTTAATCAAAAAAAATACAGACAGGCATTAAAAGCTTATAATTCTGCATCATCCTATTATGGAGAATTTGCTTTTCAAAAAGTGAGTCTAATGAATAAAAAGGCCAATGTTTATTATATGCTTTCAGATTTTGAAAACTGCTTAAAAGTCATCGAAGAATGTATACTATTATCTAAAGAACAGAATTTACAAAAAGAAGAAGTAGTAGCTTTGGAGTTAAAGTTTAAAGTATTGAATAAATTGGGATTATCATCTGAAATAGAAATTACTGTGGATGAAATTTTAAAAAATAAGGACTACAGGTATAGTGTTCAAATAGACCAATTATTGTCTGGTTTAGAATCGAAAAATGAAATATTAATCAAAAAAAGAGAGATAGAAGATGAGAAGTCTCAGAAGTCTAGAATTATTTCCATGTCTATTATTACAATACTAATTTTGATTTTTGCCACCGCATATTTTCTTTCTAGAAAAGTTTATTTAGATAAACAAATGATAATTGCTAATCAAAATGAGAAAATCGCACTAACTGATTTAGAGCATAAGAAAAGGGAATTGGCTTCCATTTCTACTAATATCGTTCAGGAAAACGAACAAATTTCAAATATATTGAAAGACTTAAAATACTACACATCATTATTGAATGTGGATAAGGAAAAGACAATATTCAATCCTTTAATAAAATCTATAAATAGAATACTCAATGAAAAGCGCAAGGACGATTTGTATTCTGATCAGTTTAACGCTGCTTATCCTGGCTATCTTGAGTACTTAACTAGAACTTTTAGTGACCTTACAACTGCCGATTTAAAGCTATGTACTTTCTTGCGTATGAACCTTAATACAAAGGAGATGGCAGATATTATGGGTCTTTCAGTAAGGTCTGTCGAAAGTAGAAGATATCGCCTAAGAAAAAAATTAGAATTGAGTAAAGATGAGGATTTGGTGAGTAAATTAATAAGTCTTAATTACTAATACTGTTTTAGTACTCAAAACTAGTTTTATTTTATTTTTTTCTACTCATTCAACTGACTTACTACTCATTTTTTTAATAAGGTCTCTATTAACCACACCCTTTATTAAGTTTGTATAAATGATGAAGATATATTTTAATTGATGTTATTTAAAAATAATAATATTTATCTTACAACTAATTAATTGTAATTATGCAATCACTAATTGATATGAGCCATATTTAAAATGCGCAAACTATATTTATATATATTTTTATTTATTGGATTAGCTAGTTCTATTAATTCCCAATCCAACGGAATAACTTCGGTTGGCTCTGGAATGTTCCAAAAACACACTGGATTACCAGCCAATGCTTTTTACTCACAAGAGGGATCTACAAATGGTTATGATCCAGGAGATTTAAATGCGGTCACTATTGAAGCAGAAAATTTACCACTAACTTCAATCATAATAAACTCATTAAATAGTAATGGTTCATACATTCAATATGGTGGTGCATTATCTAGTGGCGATGTTGTTAATGTATATTTAGTTTATTTAAATCATGCAAATGGAACAAATTGGAGATCTTCTAATTTAGGATTTGTAACTTTTTCTAATGAAATACTTGGAGTTTATACGGGAGGTTCACAAACCCTTCACTTCACAGGTTCTGGTTATTCAAGTTCTTTTTATCCATCAACTGCAACTAATAAAAGAGGTCCTGAATTAAGTGGAGGCGATACTTTTACTGTTACAAACTCTAATAAAACCTTTACCATGCGCTGCAAAAATGGATTTAAAGGTGACTTTTTTAGAGTAGTAACAAGAACAACTTGTTCTGAACCTACTGGCTCAGGATCTATAGGAAACCCTCAAAACAACTGTGGTAGTTTTGACCCAGCTACAATAACAAATTCTTCATCTGGTTCTGGTGGTAGTGGAGGTACAGAAACCTACTTTTGGCAATACTCCACCTCTTCTAGTTCTGGTCCATGGACTACCATTGGTAGTTCAAACAGCTCTACTTACAATCCATCTTCTATATCACAAACTACTTGGTATAGAAGAGGATACTACCGTTGTGATATTTCAGCTGCAATTTACACTCCTACAATTGAAAAGACGGTTATTACAGAACCTACTGTTGCAGGTACTATAGCTAACCCTGAAAGTAATTGTGGAAGTTTTAATCCTGCTAATATTTGGTTTAATACTCTTGCTTCCGGTGGTAGTGGTGGTACACCAACTTATTTTTGGGAAAAATCAACCACTAATTCTTCTTCTGGATTTTCTACAATATCAGGTGTGTCTACGGTCGGCTACGATCCACCATCTACCATTACACAAACTACTTGGTATAGAAGAGGTGCTTACCGTTGTGATATTTCAGCTGCAATTTATACTTCTGCAATTGAAAAGACCGTTAATTCCGTTCCTTCTGCGCCAACGACTGGTTCAGTTACCCAACCTACTTGTGCAACATCAACTGGAAGCTTCCAAATTAATGGTTACAATGCATCAAATACCTATGTCTTTACACCATCTGTAGCTAGCACATCTGGAAGTGGATTAGTAACTGCCAATGCAGGTACTTACACTTTTACAGTAACCAACGCTGTTGGTTGTATATCAAGTGCAAGTTCAAACATCACAGTAAATGCACAACCAGCGACGCCAAGCGTTGGGGCACCATCTTCTTCGCCAACAATTTGTGTGAATACCGCTTTAACTAACATTACTATTGCTACTACAAATGCTACAGGAATTGGTTCACCAAGTGGATTACCTGGCGGGGTTACTGCCAGTTGGAGTTCTAATACTACAACGATTAGCGGAACACCAAATGCAAGTGGAACATTTAATTATTCCATACCTATCTTAACTGGAGGCTTTGATATTTCAACCGCGACATATGTTCATAGTTTTTCTGTAGCCCCTCAAGACACAGGCCCAAGAGAATTAGCTTTCAGTAGCGATGGAACTAAATTTTTTATTGTTGGTTTTCAAGGAAAAGATGTAAATGAATATCATATGTCAACTCCGTGGGACGTATCAACAGCAACTTATGACTCTAAATTTGGTCCATCAGGATTGCAATCTAACACTCATAGTTTAGCCTTTAGCTCAGATGGAACAAAAATGTATACAATTGGTTCGGGACAAGCTGTTTTTGAATATACATTAAGTACAGCTTGGGACGTTTCCACAGCCTCTTTTGTTGTTAGTTTTAGTATTTCGTCTCAAGTTACATCTCCAAGAGGATTAGCATTTAGCAATGATGGAACAAAGATGTTTGTCTTAGATGATTTCTGGAATTCTATTATAGCATATACTTTAACTACAAGTTTTGATATTTCTTCTGCTTCTCATTCCGCTAGTATGTACACATCTTCTTATGATGTTGATCCTAGGGGAATAGCATTTAACAGTGACGGAACAAGAATGTTTTACCATGGTATACAAAATGACAATATCCATGATTTCACTTTAAGTACAGCCTATGATATTTCTACTGCCAGTTATAATAGTGCTCTTAGTCTTCCTTCTTTTGACACTAATGCTGAAGGAATAGTTTTTAGTAACGATGGTACTAAATTGTTTGTTTCAGGTAATGATGGAGATGTTGTGATTGAATACAGCCTAAATAGCTGTACATCAGTAGCAACTGGAACAATTACTGTAAATCCAAACAATACGGCGGGTGCTGCATCGTCTAGTCCTACTTTATGTATAAATACTGCTCTTACAGATATTGCTATTGCTACTACTGGTGCTACAGGAATTGGTTCGGCTAGTGGATTACCTGGAGGAGTTACTGCTAGTTGGAGTTCTAATACCATTACCATTATTGGAACACCAAATGCTAGTGGAACTTTTAGTTATACGATACCACTTACTGGTGGATGTGGAACGGCGAGCGCATCGGGAACAATTACTGTAAACGATTTACCTGCAGTTGATGCAGGAATAGATCAGACGGTTTGTGTTGGAGACAATGTTACTTTAAATGGAAGTGGAGCAAGTACATATACTTGGGATAATGGTGTTACCAATAATACTGCATTTACAGCAAGTACCACTACTACTTATACAGTAACTGGAACAGATGCTAATGGATGTCAAAATACTGATCAAGTCACAGTTACGGTAAATGCATCTAATACAGTAAGTGAAAACGGAGGATTTGATGTTTCAACAGCTAGTTACGTTCAGAATTTTTCAGTAAGTGCTCAAGAAACTGGTCCATCTGGAATAACCTTTAACAACGATGGAACAAAAATGTTTATAGTTGGATACTGGGGAGATGAAGTGAATGAATACAGTTTATCTACTGGTTTTGATGTATCTACAGCCAGTTACGTTCAGAATTTTTCAGTAAGTGCTCAAGAATCGTCACCACAAGGAATATCATTCAACAACGATGGAACAAAAATGTTTATAGTTGGATACTCTGGAGATGATGTGAATGAATACAGTTTATCTACTGGTTTTGATGTATCTACAGCCAGTTACGTTCAGAATTTTTCATGTAGGTCCTCAAGAAACTGCTCCATCTGGAATAACCTTTAACAACGATGGAACGAAGATGTTTGTTAGTTGGTAGACTGGAGATGATGTGAATGAATACAGTTTATCTACTGGTTTTGATGTATCTACAGCCAGTTACGTTCAGAATTTTTCAGTAAGTGCTCAAGAAACTGGTCCAACTGGTATGTCATTTAACAACGATGGAACAAAAATGTTTATAGTTGGATACTCTGGAGGGAGGAGTGTGAATGAATACAGTTTATCTACTGCCTTTGATGTTTCAACAGCTACTTACGTTCAGAATTTTTATGTAGGTGCTCAAGAAACTGATCCATCTGGAATAACCTTTAACAACGATGGAACAAAAATGTTTGATAGTTGGATAGCTCTGGAGATGATGTGAATGAATACAGTTTAGACAATCCATCAGTTCAAACGGTATGTCAAAATGCTGCTATTATCAATATTACTTATAATACCACTGGTGCAACTGGAATTAGTAATGATGGCGTTTCTGGTGCAAACGGCCTACCAGCTGGAGTAAGTGCAGCATGGTCAGGAGATTTATAACCATTAGTGGAACACCAAATGCTAGTGGAACTTTTAGTTATACGATACCACTTACTGGTGGATGTGGAACTGTCGATGCAACTGGAACTATTACTGTAGACCCAGATAATACGGCGGGTACACCATCTTCAAGTCCTACTTTATGTATTAATACTGCTCTTACAGATATTACTATTGCTACTACTGGTGCTACAGGTATTGGTTCGGCAAGTGGATTACCTGGAGGAGTTACTGCTAGTTGGAGTTCTAATACCATTACCATTAGTGGAACACCAAATGCTAGTGGAACATTTAATTATACCATCCCTTTAAGTGGAGGTTGTGGAACGGTGAATGCATCGGGAACTATTACTGTAAACCCAGACAATACGGCGGGTACACCATCTTCTTCACCAACGTTATGTATAAATACTGCTCTTACAGATATTACTATTGCTACTACTGGAGCTACAGGAATTGGTTCGGCTAGTGGATTACCTGGAGGAGTTACTGCTAGTTGGAGTTCTAATACCATTACCATTAGTGGAACACCAAATGCTAGTGGAACTTTTAGTTATACGATACCACTTACTGGTGGATGTGGAACTGTCGATGCAACAGGAACTATTACTGTAAACGATTTACCTGCAGTTGATGCAGGAATAGATCAGACGGTTTGTGGTGGAGACAATGTTACTTTAAATGGAAGTGGAGCAAGTACATATACTTGGGATAATGGTGTTACCAATAATACTGCATTTACAGCAAGTACCACTACTACTTATACAGTAACTGGAACAGATGCTAATGGATGTCAAAATACTGATCAAGTCACAGTTACGGTAAATGCATCTAATACAGTAAGTGAAAACGGAGGATTTGATGTTTCAACAGCTAGTTACGTTCAGAATTTTTCAGTAAGTGCTCAAGAAACTGGTCCATCTGGAATAACCTTTAACAACGATGGAACAAAAATGTTTATAGTTGGATACTGGGGAGATGAAGTGAATGAATACAGTTTATCTACTGGTTTTGATGTATCTACAGCCAGTTACGTTCAGAATTTTTCAGTAAGTGCTCAAGAATCGTCACCACAAGGAATATCATTCAACAACGATGGAACAAAAATGTTTATAGTTGGATACTCTGGAGATGATGTGAATGAATACAGTTTATCTACTGGTTTTGATGTATCTACAGCCAGTTACGTTCAGAATTTTTCAGTAAGTGCTCAAGAAACTGCTCCATCTGGAATAACCTTTAACAACGATGGAACAAAAATGTTTATAGTTGGATACTCTGGAGATGATGTGAATGAATACAGTTTATCTACTGGTTTTGATGTATCTACAGCCAGTTACGTTCAGAATTTTTCAGTAAGTGCTCAAGAAACTGGTCCAACTGGAATAACCTTTAACAACGATGGAACAAAAATGTTTATAGTTGGATACTCTGGAGATGATGTGAATGAATACAGTTTATCTACTGCCTTTGATGTTTCAACAGCTACTTACGTTCAGAATTTTTATGTAGGTGCTCAAGAAACTGCTCCATCTGGAATAACCTTTAACAACGATGGAACAAAAATGTTTATAGTTGGATACTCTGGAGATGATGTGAATGAATACAGTTTAGACAATCCATCAGTTCAAACGGTATGTCAAAATGCTGCTATTATCAATATTACTTATAATACCACTGGTGCAACTGGAATTAGTAATGATGGCGTTTCTGGTGCAAACGGCCTACCAGCTGGAGTAAGTGCAGCATGGTCAGGAGATGTTATAACCATTAGTGGAACTCCAACAGTAGCAGGAACATTTAATTATACTATCCCTTTAAGTGGAGGTTGTGGAACAGTGAATGCAACAGGGAGTATAATAGTTACAGGTATTTCACCTCCAACAGCTGGAACGATTACCCAGCCAAGTTGCGCAGTAGCAACAGGAAGTTTTACAATAGCTAGTTATAATGCAGCTAGTACTTACACATTTACACCAAGTGCAACAGTAGATGGAAGTGGAGTAGTAACGTTAGCAGCTGGAGCTACTTATACATTTACAGAAACCAATGCATTAGGATGTATATCTGCAGCAAGTTCTAATGTGGTAATAGATGCACAGCCATCGACCCCAAGTGCACCAGTAGCAGGAGCTATTACCCAGCCAAGTTGCGCAGTAGCAACAGGAAGTTTTACAATAGCTAGTTATAATGCAGCTAGTACTTATACATTTACACCAAGTGCAACAGTAGATGTAGCAACTGGAGTAGTAACGTTAGCAGCTGGAGCAACTTATACATTTACAGAAACCAATGCAGTAGGATGTATATCTTCAGCAAGTTCTAATGTAGTAATAGATGCACAGCCATCGACCCCAAGTGCACCAGTAGCAGGAGCTATTACCCAGCCAAGTTGCGCAGTAGCAACAGGAAGTTTTACAATAGCTAGTTATAATGCAGCTAGTACTTATACATTTACACCAAGTGCAACAGTAGATGTAGCAACTGGAGTAGTAACGTTAGCAGCTGGAGCAACTTATACATTTACAGAAACCAATGCAGTAGGATGTATATCTTCAGCAAGTTCTAATGTAGTAATAGATGCACAGCCATCGACCCCAAGTGCACCAGTAGCAGGAGCTATTACCCAGCCAAGTTGCGCAGTAGCAACAGGAAGTTTTACAATAGCTAGTTATAATGCAGCTAGTACTTATACATTTACACCAAGTGCAACAGTAGATGTAGCAACTGGAGTAGTAACGTTAGCAGCTGGAGCAACTTATACATTTACAGAAACCAATGCAGTAGGATGTATATCTTCAGCAAGTTCTAATGTAGTAATAGATGCACAGCCATCGACCCCAAGTGCACCAGTAGCAGGAGCTATTACCCAGCCAAGTTGCGCAGTAGCAACAGGAAGTTTTACAATAGCTAGTTATAATGCAGCTAGTACTTATACATTTACACCAAGTGCAACAGTAGATGTAGCAACTGGAGTAGTAACGTTAGCAGCTGGAGCAACTTATACATTTACAGAAACCAATGCAGTAGGATGTATATCTTCAGCAAGTTCTAATGTAGTAATAGATGCACAGCCATCGACCCCAAGTGCACCAGTAGCAGGAGCTATTACCCAGCCAAGTTGCGCAGTAGCAACAGGAAGTTTTACAATAGCTAGTTATAATGCAGCTAGTACTTATACATTTACACCAAGTGCAACAGTAGATGTAGCAACTGGAGTAGTAACGTTAGCAGCTGGAGCAACTTATACATTTACAGAAACCAATGCAGTAGGATGTATATCTTCAGCAAGTTCTAATGTAGTAATAGATGCACAGCCATCGACCCCAAGTGCACCAGTAGCAGGAGCTATTACCCAGCCAAGTTGCGCAGTAGCAACAGGAAGTTTTACAATAGCTAGTTATAATGCAGCTAGTACTTATACATTTACACCAAGTGCAACAGTAGATGTAGCAACTGGAGTAGTAACGTTAGCAGCTGGAGCAACTTATACATTTACAGAAACCAATGCAGTAGGATGTATATCTTCAGCAAGTTCTAATGTAGTAATAGATGCACAGCCATCGACCCCAAGTGCACCAGTAGCAGGAGCTATTACCCAGCCAAGTTGCGCAGTAGCAACAGGAAGTTTTACAATAGCTAGTTATAATGCAGCTAGTACTTATACATTTACACCAAGTGCAACAGTAGATGTAGCAACTGGAGTAGTAACGTTAGCAGCTGGAGCAACTTATACATTTACAGAAACCAATGCAGTAGGATGTATATCTTCAGCAAGTTCTAATGTAGTAATAGATGCACAGCCATCGACCCCAAGTGCACCAGTAGCAGGAGCTATTACCCAGCCAAGTTGCGCAGTAGCAACAGGAAGTTTTACAATAGCTAGTTATAATGCAGCTAGTACTTATACATTTACACCAAGTGCAACAGTAGATGTAGCAACTGGAGTAGTAACGTTAGCAGCTGGAGCAACTTATACATTTACAGAAACCAATGCAGTAGGATGTATATCTTCAGCAAGTTCTAATGTAGTAATAGATGCACAGCCATCGACCCCAAGTGCACCAGTAGCAGGAGCTATTACCCAGCCAAGTTGCGCAGTAGCAACAGGAAGTTTTACAATAGCTAGTTATAATGCAGCTAGTACTTATACATTTACACCAAGTGCAACAGTAGATGTAGCAACTGGAGTAGTAACGTTAGCAGCTGGAGCAACTTATACATTTACAGAAACCAATGCAGTAGGATGTATATCTGCAGCAAGTTCTAATGTGGTAATAGATGCACAGCCATCGACCCCAAGTGCACCAGTAGCAGGAGCTATTACCCAGCCAAGTTGCGCAGTAGCAACAGGAAGTTTTACAATAGCTAGTTATAATGCAGCTAGTACTTATACATTTACACCAAGTGCAACAGTAGATGTAGCAACTGGAGTAGTAACGTTAGCAGCTGGAGCAACTTATACATTTACAGAAACCAATGCAGTAGGATGTATATCTGCAGCAAGTTCTAATGTGGTAATAGATGCACAGCCATCGACCCCAAGTGCACCAGTAGCAGGAGCTATTACCCAGCCAAGTTGCGCAGTAGCAACAGGAAGTTTTACAATAGCTAGTTATAATGCAGCTAGTACTTATACATTTACACCAAGTGCAACAGTAGATGTAGCAACTGGAGTAGTAACGTTAGCAGCTGGAGCAACTTATACATTTACAGAAACCAATGCAGTAGGATGTATATCTTCAGCAAGTTCTAATGTGGTAATAGATGCACAGCCATCGACCCCAAGTGCACCAGTAGCAGGAGCTATTACCCAGCCAAGTTGCGCAGTAGCAACAGGAAGTTTTACAATAGCTAGTTATAATGCAGCTAGTACTTATACATTTACACCAAGTGCAACAGTAGATGTAGCAACTGGAGTAGTAACGTTAGCAGCTGGAGCAACTTATACATTTACAGAAACCAATGCAGTAGGATGTATATCTGCAGCAAGTTCTAATGTGGTAATAGATGCACAGCCATCGACCCCAAGTGCACCAGTAGCAGGAGCTATTACCCAGCCAAGTTGCGCAGTAGCAACAGGAAGTTTTACAATAGCTAGTTATAATGCAGCTAGTACTTATACATTTACACCAAGTGCAACAGTAGATGTAGCAACTGGAGTAGTAACGTTAGCAGCTGGAGCAACTTATACATTTACAGAAACCAATGCAGTAGGATGTATATCTGCAGCAAGTTCTAATGTGGTAATAGATGCACAGCCATCGACCCCAAGTGCACCAGTAGCAGGAGCTATTACCCAACCAAGTTGCGCAGCTAGCAACAGGAAGTTTTACAATAGCTAGTTATGAATGCAGCTAGTACTTATACATTTACACCAAGTGCAACAGTAGATGTAGCAACTGGAGTAGTAACGTTAGCAGCTGGAGCAACTTATACATTTACAGAAACCAATGCAGTAGGATGTATATCTGCAGCAAGTTCTAATGTGGTAATAGATGCACAGCCATCGACACCAAGTGCACCAGTAGCAGGAGCGATTACCCAACCAAGTTGCGCAGTAGCAACAGGAAGTTTTACAATAGCTAGTTATGAATGCAACAAGTACTTATACATTTACACCAAGTGCAACAGTAGATGGAAGTGGAGTAGTAACGTTAGCAGCTGGAGCGACATATACATTTACAGAAACCAATGCAGTAGGATGTATATCTGCAGCAAGTTCTAATGTGGTAATAGATGCACAACCAGTCGACACCAAGTGCACCAGTAGCAGGAACTATTACCCAACCAACGTGTGCAGTAGCAACAGGAAGTTTTACTATACATAGTTATGACTCAACAGTACTTACACGTTTACACCAAGTGCAACAGTAGATGTGCAAGTGGCGTAGTAACGTTAGCAGCAGGAGCAACTTATACATTTACAGAAACTAATGCAGTCGGATGTTTATCTGCAGCAAGTGCTGATGTGGTTATATTTTCTGCCCCTCCATGTCCTGCTGGAGCTAGTTCGACCGACACAGATGGAGACGGTATTCCAGATGTAGATGATTTAGATGACGACAATGATGGGATTTTAGATGTTGATGAAGGTTTATCTTGTACAACATCTATAATTGCTCCGTGGGATCCTATAACTGGAGTTATAGGTACTAATCAGATAACCTCACAACCTTGGCTTAATCGCCCCCCAGAATCCTCCATGTTTAACGTTAGTTTTTCTCAATTTAATCCTGTTATGCCAAGTGGTAAACGTACTAATACAAATTTAGGTTTCAGATCTATTACTTTTGCCGATCCTATTACAGAAGTTTATCTTGGCATTCTTAATCTGGATTTTTACTCAATTACCTTAACGGATCATAATAACACCCCGTTAACTATTACTCAAATAGATGCTCACAATGCAAATATTAGTGGTAATGTTTTGTCTGATATTCATCCAGCTACTCATAGTAATGGTTTATCTGTAGATGGTGTCTTTTTAATATCAAGTAGTACACCATTTACCGTAATAAATATTAATTATACATTACTTTATAATGCTATTGATGGTCATGTATTTTCTTTTGCATTTCCTCCAACCCAAACTTGTTCTGGTACAGATACAGACGGAGACGGTATTCCAGATTATTTAGATTTAGACAGCGACAACGACGGAATAGCAGACATTATTGAGTCAGGAGGAACAGATATTGATGGAGATGGCTTAGTAGATAACTTTACAGATACAGATAATGATGGTCTTCACGATCCATACGATGCTGATAATGGAGGAACGACAGTAGTTCCAACAGACACCGATTCTGATGGAGTAGCTGACTACTTAGATTTAGATAGTGATAACGATGGAATATACGATGTAGTTGAAGGTGGCGATGGCGCATCAGATACCAATAACGATGGTGCAGTAGATAGTAATGATACAGGTTTTGCAGATTTCAATAACAACGGGATGGCAGATAATACAGAATCTACTACAGAACCAGACAGCGATAGTGATAATATAGCAGATTACTTAGAGTTAGATAGTGATGGAGATGGCTGTAACGATGTAGCAGAAGCAGGCTATACAGATGATAATGGAGACGGTGTATTAGGGGCAGCATTACCAACGTTTAATGCTAATGGAACAGTAAGCAGTGGAATAGACGGTTATACTACACCAGCAGATATTAATGGAAACACTGTTTCAGATTATACAGAATCTGGACCAAACAATGCTTCATCCGAGTCACAAACAGCATGTGGTAATTTAGTATGGAATGGAACTAATTATACAACAAGTGGAACGTATACTTACACCACCACCAATGTGTCTGGATGTGATAGTGTGGTTACTTTAACGTTAACTATAAACACTAGCCCAAGTGCACCAGTAGCAGGAACGATTACTCAACCAACTTGCGCAGCTAGCAACAGCAAGTTTTACCATAGCTAGTTATGAATCAACAAGTACTTATACGTTTACACCAAGCGGACCAACGGTAGATGGAAGTGGCGTAGTAACACTAGCAGCAGGAGCGACATATACTTTTACAGAAACGAATGCAGCAGGCTGTGAATCTGCAGCAAGTGCAGATGTGGTAGTAGATGCACAACCAGTCGACACCAAGTGCACCAACAGCAGGAGCGATTACCCAGCCAACATGTGCAGTAGCAACAGCAAGTTTTACCATAGCAAGTTTTGAATCAACAAGTACTTATACGTTTACACCAAGCGGACCAACGGTAGATGGAAGTGGCGTAGTAACATTAGCAGCAGGAGCGACATATACTTTTACAGAAACCAATGCAGCAGGCTGTGAATCTGCAGCAAGTTCAGATGTAGTAGTAGATGCACAACCAGTAGCGCCAAGTGCACCAACAGCTGGAGCGATTACCCAGCCAACATGTACAGTAGCAACAGCAAGTTTTACCATAGCAAGTTTTGAAGCAACAAGTACTTATACATTTACACCAAGCGGACCAACGGTAGATGGAAGTGGCGTAGTAACATTAGCCGCAGGAGCGACATATACTTTTACAGAAACCAATGCAGCAGGCTGTGAATCTGCAGCAAGTTTAGATGTAGTAGTAGATGCACAACCAGTAGCGCCTAGTGCCCCAACAGCTGGAGCGATTACCCAGCCAACATGTACAGTAGCAACAGGAAGTTTTACCATAGCAAGTTTTGAAGCAACAAGTACTTACACATTTACACCAAGCGGACCAACGGTAGATGGAAGTGGCGTAGTAACATTAGCCGCAGGAGCGACATATACTTTTACAGAAACCAATGCAGCAGGCTGTGAATCTGCAGCAAGTTTAGATGTAGTAGTAGATGCACAACCAGTAGCGCCTAGTGCCCCAACAGCTGGAGCGATTACCCAGCCAACATGTACAGTAGCAACAGCAAGTTTTACCATAGCAAGTTTTGAAGCAACAAGTACTTACACATTTACACCAAGCGGACCAACGGTAGATGGAAGTGGCGTAGTAACATTAGCCGCAGGAGCGACATATACTTTTACAGAAACCAATGCAGCAGGCTGTGAATCTGCAGCAAGTTTAGATGTAGTAGTAGATGCACAACCAGTAGCGCCTAGTGCCCCAACAGCTGGAGCGATTACCCAGCCAACATGTACAGTAGCAACAGCAAGTTTTACCATAGCAAGTTTTGAAGCAACAAGTACTTACACATTTACACCAAGCGGACCAACGGTAGATGGAAGTGGCGTAGTAACATTAGCCGCAGGAGCGACATATACTTTTACAGAAACCAATGCAGCAGGCTGTGAATCTGCAGCAAGTTTAGATGTAGTAGTAGATGCACAACCAGTAGCGCCTAGTGCCCCAACAGCTGGAGCGATTACCCAGCCAACATGTACAGTAGCAACAGCAAGTTTTACCATAGCAAGTTATGAAGCAACAAGTACTTATACATTTACACCAAGTGGACCAACAGTAGATGCAGGAAGTGGCGTAGTAACATTAGCCGCAGGAGCGACATATACTTTTACAGAAACCAATGCAGCAGGCTGTGAATCTGCAGCAAGTTTAGATGTAGTAGTAGATGCACAACCAGTAGCGCCTAGTGCCCCAACAGCTGGAGCGATTACCCAGCCAACATGTACAGTAGCAACAGGAAGTTTTACCATAGCAAGTTTTGAAGCAACAAGTACTTACACATTTACACCAAGCGGACCAACGGTAGATGGAAGTGGCGTAGTAACATTAGCCGCAGGAGCGACATATACTTTTACAGAAACCAATGCAGCAGGCTGTGAATCTGCAGCAAGTTTAGATGTAGTAGTAGATGCACAACCAGTAGCGCCTAGTGCCCCAACAGCTGGAGCGATTACCCAGCCAACATGTACAGTAGCAACAGCAAGTTTTACCATAGCAAGTTTTGAAGCAACAAGTACTTACACATTTACACCAAGCGGACCAACGGTAGATGGAAGTGGCGTAGTAACATTAGCCGCAGGAGCGACATATACTTTTACAGAAACCAATGCAGCAGGCTGTGAATCTGCAGCAAGTTTAGATGTAGTAGTAGATGCACAACCAGTAGCGCCTAGTGCCCCAACAGCTGGAGCGATTACCCAGCCAACATGTACAGTAGCAACAGCAAGTTTTACCATAGCAAGTTTTGAAGCAACAAGTACTTACACATTTACACCAAGCGGACCAACGGTAGATGGAAGTGGCGTAGTAACATTAGCCGCAGGAGCGACATATACTTTTACAGAAACCAATGCAGCAGGCTGTGAATCTGCAGCAAGTTTAGATGTAGTAGTAGATGCACAACCAGTAGCGCCTAGTGCCCCAACAGCTGGAGCGATTACCCAGCCAACATGTACAGTAGCAACAGCAAGTTTTACCATAGCAAGTTTTGAAGCAACAAGTACTTACACATTTACACCAAGCGGACCAACGGTAGATGGAAGTGGCGTAGTAACATTAGCCGCAGGAGCGACATATACTTTTACAGAAACCAATGCAGCAGGCTGTGAATCTGCAGCAAGTTTAGATGTAGTAGTAGATGCACAACCAGTAGCGCCTAGTGCCCCAACAGCTGGAGCGATTACCCAGCCAACATGTACAGTAGCAACAGCAAGTTTTACCATAGCAAGTTTTGAAGCAACAAGTACTTACACATTTACACCAAGCGGACCAACGGTAGATGGAAGTGGCGTAGTAACATTAGCCGCAGGAGCGACATATACTTTTACAGAAACCAATGCAGCAGGCTGTGAATCTGCAGCAAGTTTAGATGTAGTAGTAGATGCACAACCAGTAGCGCCTAGTGCCCCAACAGCTGGAGCGATTACCCAGCCAACATGTACAGTAGCAACAGCAAGTTTTACCATAGCAAGTTTTGAAGCAACAAGTACTTACACATTTACACCAAGCGGACCAACGGTAGATGGAAGTGGCGTAGTAACATTAGCCGCAGGAGCGACATATACTTTTACAGAAACCAATGCAGCAGGCTGTGAATCTGCAGCAAGTTTAGATGTAGTAGTAGATGCACAACCAGTAGCGCCTAGTGCCCCAACAGCTGGAGCGATTACCCAGCCAACATGTACAGTAGCAACAGCAAGTTTTACCATAGCAAGTTTTGAAGCAACAAGTACTTACACATTTACACCAAGCGGACCAACGGTAGATGGAAGTGGCGTAGTAACATTAGCCGCAGGAGCGACATATACTTTTACAGAAACCAATGCAGCAGGCTGTGAATCTGCAGCAAGTTTAGATGTAGTAGTAGAAACGATAGTAAGTCCAGTGACAAGCAATGTAGATTCTACGATATGTTATGGGGACAGTGCATTGTTAGGCGGAACTTACCAGAGCGTAAGTGGAAGTTACAATGATACGATAGTAGGTGGAGCATCGAATACTTGTGATAGCATAGTGGTAACGGCATTAACGGTATTGCCTGAGAATGTAGGAGATACGACGATATTAGTAGCTTGCGATAGTGCAGAGTGGCGAGGAACGAAGTATATGACAAGTGGAGTTTACAACGACACGCTAGTAAGTGCAGCTGGCTGTGACAGTATAATCACATTAGACTTAACGATAAATGGATCAAATGCGTCAGATACGACAGTGTTAACTGCGTGTGATAGCACAGTATGGAATGCAACAACTTATACGACCACTGGAATCTATAGAGATACGCTTACAAAGTGTAGCAGGATGTGATAGCATCATTACGTTAGACTTAACGATAGTAAGTCCAGTGACAAGCAATGTAGATTCTACGATATGTTATGGGGACAGTGCATTGTTAGGCGGAAGTTACCAGAGCGTAAGTGGAAGTTATAATGATACGATAGTAGGTGGAGCGGTCGAATACTTGTGATAGCATAGTGGTAACGGCATTAACGGTATTGCCTGAGAATGTAGGAGATACGACAGTGTTAACTGCGTGTGATAGTACTACTTGGGGAGGGACGACTTATACAATAAGTGGAATGTATAATGACACGTTAGTAAGTGTAGTGGGATGTGATAGTATAATTACGTTAGACTTAACGATAGTAAGTCCAGTGACAAGCAATGTAGATTCTACGATATGTTATGGGGACAGTGCATTGTTAGGCGGAACTTACCAGAGCGTAAGTGGAAGTTACAATGATACGATAGTAGGTGGAGCATCGAATACTTGTGATAGCATAGTGGTAACGGCATTAACGGTATTGCCTCAGAATGTAGGAGATACGACGATATTAGTAGCTTGCGATAGTGCAGAGTGGCGAGGAACGAAGTATATGACAAGTGGAGTTTACAACGACACGCTAGTAAGTGCAGCTGGCTGTGACAGTATAATCACATTAGACTTAACGATAAATGGATCAAATGCGTCAGATACGACAGTGTTAACTGCGTGTGATAGCACAGTATGGAATGCAACAACTTATACGACCACTGGAATCTATAGAGATACGCTTACAGAGTGTAGCAGGATGTGATAGCATCATTACGTTAGACTTAACGATAGTAAGTCCAGTGACAAGCAATGTAGATTCTACGATATGTTATGGGGACAGTGCATTGTTAGGCGGAAGTTACCAGAGCGTAAGTGGAAGTTACAATGATACGATAGTAGGTGGAGCGGTGAATACTTGTGATAGCATAGTGGTAACGGCATTAACGGTATTGCCTGAGAATGTAGGAGATACGACAGTGTTAACTGCGTGTGATAGTACTACTTGGGGAGGGACGACTTATACAATAAGTGGAATGTATAATGACACGTTAGTAAGTGTAGTGGGATGTGATAGTATAATTACGTTAGACTTAACGATAGTAAGTCCAGTGACAAGCAATGTAGATTCTACGATATGTTATGGGGACAGTGCATTGTTAGGCGGAAGTTACCAGAGCGTAAGTGGAAGTTACAATGATACGATAGTAGGTGGAGCAGTCGAATACTTGTGATAGCATAGTGGTAACGGCATTAACGGTATTGCCTCAGAATGTAGGAGATACGACGATATTAGTAGCTTGCGATAGTGCAGAGTGGCGAGGAACGAAGTATATGACAAGTGGAGTTTACAACGACACGCTAGTAAGTGCAGCAGGCTGTGATAGTATAATCACGTTAGACTTAACGATAAATGGATCAAATGCGTCAGATACGACAGTGTTAACTGCGTGTGATAGCACAGTATGGAATGCAACAACTTATACGACCACTGGAATCTATAGAGATACGCTTCAGAGTGTAGCAGGATGTGATAGCATCATTACGTTAGACTTAACGATAGTAAGTCCAGTGACAAGCAATGTAGATTCTACGATATGTTATGGGGACAGTGCATTGTTAGGCGGAAGTTACCAGAGCGTAAGTGGAAGTTATAATGATACGATAGTAGGTGGAGCAGTCGAATACTTGTGATAGCATAGTGGTAACGGCATTAACGGTATTGCCTGAGAATGTAGGAGATACGACAGTGTTAACTGCGTGTGATAGTACAGCTTGGGGAGGGACGACTTATACATAAGTGGAATGTATAATGACACGTTAGTAAGTGCTAGCAGGCTGTGATAGTATAATCACGTTAGACTTAACGATAAATGGATCAAATGCGTCAGATACGACAGTGTTAACTGCGTGTGATAGCACAGTATGGAATGCAACAACTTATACGACCACTGGAATCTATAGAGATACGCTTACAAAGTGTAGCAGGATGTGATAGCATCATTACGTTAGACTTAACGATAGTAAGTCCAGTGACAAGCAATGTAGATTCTACGATATGTTATGGGGACAGTGCATTGTTAGGCGGAAGTTACCAGAGCGTAAGTGGAAGTTATAATGATACGATAGTAGGTGGAGCATCGAATACTTGTGATAGCATAGTGATTACATTATTAAACATCAATTCCGAAATTTCAACCACTATTAACGAGAGTATATGTAATGGAGATAGTGTATTATTTGGAGGGTTTTATCAAATGTCAAGTGGAACATATAATGATACTTTATCTTCAGTTTTTGGATGTGATAGTATCATTATCACAAATTTATCAGTCTTAAATCCAATAAATATTTTTGATACTCTTCAACTGTGTATATTTGATAGCATATTATTAAATGGTTCATATTTCAATTCCGATACTGTTTTATATGATAGTCTATTATCATCAATTGGATGTGACAGTGTCAATATAACATCAATAGAGTTTGTAAATCCTTTAAGGACAAAAGATTCGATACAAATTTGTTTTGGCGATAGTATATTTTTGGCAGGAAATTATCAGTCTTTTAGTGGGGATTATTATGATACTCTAACTTCA
>CAJJBV010000005.1 GCA_905182525.1 Cryomorphaceae bacterium
TAAACCTTCAATGTTTGATAGAACATTCAGTCCCATTGATCAGAGTCTAAACACCAAGGTCTAATAATTTCTATAGCCTCATGATCATGAGCCATATAATCATCTATATCAAGAACGAGGTGAAATTTTATTGCATCTAAATCTAATTTTATTGCATTCTGAATTAGTTCCGTTGCTATTTGAACATCTCCTTGGTGATGGAAAGCAGTTTCTCCAATTATATATGGTTTATTTATATTTTTCATTCAGCTTTTTAATATTTTTTCCAGGCAAGCCTTTTGAACCTCCTCTTGCAGGGATAATTACTAAAACTTTCATTCCTGTAAATGCTTTACAAATTCTTGTGCATTTTTATAATCTATTGGGGTGCCTATATCAATCCAATAACCCCTAATAGGATTGTGCAATAATTTATATCCTTCTTCAATCAAATTATCCATTAAGTCAGTTATGTCATAATGTGTGTTTTTAGGTATTCTAGAAATCAACTCTTTTTTTAAAAGATAAACACCGGCATTAGAATGATAAATATATGTAGGTTTTTCTTTAAATGCCTTAACCTCATTATTATTACTACTTTCTAAAACTGCATAGGGGATATCAATCTTATATTCAGTAGAAGCAACAATCATTTTTGCCTCTTGATTCCTCAGTAATAAATACATCTCTTCAATGTTTACGTCAGTAAACAGGTCACTATTTATTAATAAAATATTTTCTGATTCAAATTTATCAACTAAAGATAACGGGCCTGCTGTACCAAGAGCCTCATCTTCCCAAATATATTCTATTTTAATCCCCTTAGAGCTTCCATCACCAAAATAAGATACCAATTGCTCTCCTAAATACTTTACCGATATATATATCTTCTTGATACCAAAAGAAACTAATCTATCTATATTATATTCTATAATTGGTTTACCTCCTAAAAGTAGCATGGGCTTTGGAGTTGAATCCGTTAACGGACTTAATCGTTTCCCTCTTCCACCAGCCATTATCATACATTCCAAAGGCACTATAGAACGAGTTTTGTCTAAATCTATAATCCGACTCAACGTTTTATCTTTATTTAAAAGTGGCAACATTTTAATATTTTGATTCCTCAAGGAATTAAGTTCAATAAAACCTTTAGATTCTTCTTTATAAACAAAATCTCTAAAGCAAATTTCACCAACTTTCTTATCTAAATCTTTACTTTTAGCCAAAGACCTTCTAATATCTCCATCGGTTATAGTTCCAATAATTGAACCATTTTTAGATGAAACAAATAAGATTAAGCGACTTACATCTCTTATCTCATTTAATCTTTGAAGTGCATCAAAAATTGTTTGATTTTCAGAAATAATTAAATGTTTATAACTCATTTACTTATCAATTATTTTAAGTACATCAAGAACTGATGACCCTTGATTCATGGTGCTAAATTATTTTTTTCCATAACTAAGTTTAGTATTAAACTAAATAAAATTATTTATCAATAAATTTTAATAATTGAAATCCTTCTGCATATTCTACCCCAGCTATAGCTCCTCTAAAAGTTGCTAAAGCTCTAATATTCATTATACTTCTAGGAAATGGATGTTCTCCAATTTCTGATTCATAAATTTTCATTATCTCATCTTTCTTATCTACAAAATTAGTAATATCGATAAAATAATTTGGTATAAATGACCTTTCACTCAAAGATGGCGCAAATTCAGTTTCAGAAATACACTCAAACATCAATACTTGTTTAATAAACGGGTATCTAAAAGATTTCGTGCAAGCCCAAACGGCATCAAATACTATTCTATGATCAGAGTGCGCATCAGTTCGATTAGGGCAATATATAACCTCGGGATTGAAGGCAAAAAATTCTTTAGATAGTTGCGGTATTAATTTGCATAAACTTTCACTAGAAAGACTCATAGTAGGAAAACTTAATTGTACAGTTTTAGAAAACCCCATTTCTTTAGCTACTTTATAGACTTCTTTATGTCTAGTATCTACTCTATCTTTAGTAAAACCATTCTCCACAAAGATGTCTGTTACAATTATCCATAGTATTTCATCCCCATTTTGGGCATGCTTTAAAAGTGTCCCGCCTGCCCCTAATATTTCATCATCTGGATGGGCTGATATAATTGCTATCTTCATTAGTATGTGATATTTTTATAAATAAATCCGTTATCGATTATTAGGTTTTTCAACACTTTAATCACTTTTTCTGTTGTGTTTCCATTACCATAAGGCGAAACACATTTATTAACCATTTCAATAAAATTTGTATCGTTTCTTACTTTATCAATTGCTTCAACAATATTTTTTTTGTTATGGTCGATAAAAACAACATTTTCAGCTGAAATTCTACCTCTTTGTCTACTGCCAATATTTATAGCAGGTAAATTAAAAGATGGTGCTTCCAATTATTCCTGAGCTTGAATTTCCTATTAATGAAGATGCATTTCGCAATAAATTAATATAATTCAATCTATCCAGGTTTTTAAATGTAAATAAGTTATCGTGTTTTGAAACATAAGAATCTATTACATTAATAATTTCTCTATTTCCAGCATCTGAGTTTGGATAATTGATTAAGCATTTAATATCGGATTCGACAACAGCATCTAAAATAGTTTCCATTTGCTGTTTTTGTTCTTTAAACTCGGTAATAATAGGATGTTTTATTAAAACTAAATAATCATCTTTTTCAATATCAAAACCAATGTTTTTGGATAATTCCTTTCGGCTGATATTTGGTGTAGAAATGATATTATCAATAGCGGGATTACCAACTACAAAGATTCTGCTTTCTTCCTCACCTAATTTTAAAAGTGTTTGTTTGTGTTCTTCTAATGTAACAAAATGTAAGTGTGCAAATTTACTTGCAGCATAACGTGCAGAGTTATCAATGTTTCCATCTTTGGCAATATCACCACCAAAAAAATGCACAACAGGAATATCCATATATGCACCAGTCATTGAAACAGAAATTGCTTCTTCTCGATCTCCAGGTACAATTATTAAATCTGGTTTTTCTCTATTAAAAGTTTGAGCAAATGCAGGAATTTGATTTCCTAAAGAAATAAGTCTTCCTATTTTTTCATCTGTATCTATTAAATTATAAATTCTATCAGCAATTGGATATTCTTTCGCTTCAATATTAGAAACAGTTTTTCCAAAAGTTTCAGATAAATGTGCGCCTGTTACTACAATCTTGAAATCAAAAAAATCGTCTTTATGCAATTTATCATAAAGTGTACTTAATAAGTCAAACTCTGAACGAGCTCCTGTAATTGCTAATATTTTCATATTTTAAAATATATCTGAGTCAATAAATCTGTAATGCCAATTCTTGTAATCTAAAATAGTTTTGTTTTCTGTAAATGGAATCACTCCAAAATAAGTATTAAATCCAGTCTCTTGAAACCCTTGTTTTTCTAAATTAATATGTTCGTCTGAATGTAAATTACTCCACAAATTGATTGTAGCGTTTGTTGTAGAAATTAAGTTTGACATACAATTACTCAATAAAACAGCATTGTTAATGTCATTATTATAAAAGATTTCCATTACATCAATTTCATCTTTAAATTCTTTAAAAAATAATAAAGAAACAATTTTATTATTCTTTTTTCCTACTTGAACTTTATAACTATTACTTGGGTTGTTCTTTAACCTCCATTTAATATTAAAGTTATCTCTTTTTAAGTGAATAGTTTTTTCATCTGTTGATTGTAGATTTGGAATGTTTTCTAAAATTTTATCTGTAATTTTTTCAATTTTAAAAGTTATATTATTTTCTTTAATTTTTATATTTCTAAAATCAGACGCTTTTACTTGAAATAAATTTAAAGACGATAAATCTTTCCAATTTAAGTACTTTCTAAATCCATAATGGGAATTGTGGTTTGCAAAACCAAATACACCAATAAATCCTTCTGCTTTTAAATTATCAAATAAATCTTGAGCTAATTTTTTAAAATATCCTCTTCCTCTAAAATCGGGATGTGTCATTGTCATATTGGAAAGGGCTACTTTCTCTTCTTTTCCATCAATAATAATTTTGTGTGCAGTGGAGAAATTAGCTGCTAAAACACCATTTTCAACTATGTAGGAAATATATGTTTTTTTACTATTTGGATTGTTTAAAAATCGCCACTGCCAATATTCTTTATCAAAAAGAATATTAAAAGACGCTTCAAAAGTATGTTTAATTAAATCAATTGATAAAGACTTATTATGATATATTTCTACTTTACTCATTTTAATTTTATCAATTCATCTTCTTTATAATTCTTATCTGCTTTTGTTCCTAAAACATCATGCCATTTCATTGCAGAAATCCCATTTCCTGGCCTTTTTACTGAAATATTTTGTTCTGTAAAAATATCCCCTTTATTTATATCATCAATAGCAACAATACTTTTTCTAGCTATCAAAATATTTTTTTGCTCACTTTTGGTTGGCTTCTTAATTCCATCACCTAAAGCTAATTCTGTATTTCTAATAGCAGTAACCATTGATTTTAATTCATCCGAAATAAAAGAGCATTTGATGCATTTTTATCAAGAGTAAAATGCTTTTCAATTACTTTTGCACCCATTGCGACTGCTGCTATTGGTATTTCAATTCCTAATGTGTGGTCAGAATAACCTATTTTCACACCCAATTCTTTTTTTATACTCAACATTGCGGTTAGATTTACATCTTCCATTGGTGTCGGATACTCTGTGTTGCAGTGGAGTATCATGACATTTTCTTTTTTAATTCCGCCAGCTAATATTACTTCAAATGCATCTTTTACTTCTTGCATGGCACACATTCCTGTTGATAAAATAACGGGTTTACCAAAAGACGCTACTTTTTCTAGGTAGGGTAGGTTAGTTATTTCACCTGAGGGCACTTTGAAAATGTCAATGTTTAAATTGTTTAATAAGTCAAGGCTTTCCAAAAGTCAATTTTCAAAAGAAATTTGATATTTTTTTGTGCGCAATAATCAATTAATAGGTGATGAGATTCAACATCTAACTCTAGTTTTTTGAGCATATCAAATTGAGACCCAGCTTCGTTGGTGTTTTCAATTTGATATTCTGCTTTTTTAGCATTCTTTGTTACTAAGTTTTCTGTTTTAAATGTTTGAAACTTAACATAATCTACACCAGCTTCTGCTGCTACATCAATTAATTTCTTAGCAGTATTAATATCACCATTGTGGTTAACTCCTGCTTCAGCAATAATTATTACTTTTTTCATTTACCTAATTTATCTCCAACTTTTAATCTACCCTCTATTTCTGAAATTTCAATAAATGAATCTTTAGTCTTAACTAAAAAACCATTTTCTGTTTTACTTAAAACCTGTCCAACAGTACCTATATATAATAGGTGCATCTTTAATAAAAGTTGATTTATTAATAGTTATTTCATTAATTCCGTTATTTGTTCTTGCAATTGGACCAGGTTTTGATATTGATCTAATAAAATTAAAAATATTTCTAGAGTTATTATTCCAATTAATTATTTCATCTCCTTCACTTCTCATTCCACAATAAAAACCTACTGGATGAATAGTTTTTTGAATTATTCTTTATAATTATTTCTCAGCAATTTGAACTAAGGATTCATAAAGAATATTTGCACAAGCAGAATAAGATTTATTTAACAATGTATTGTAACTATCTGAATCAGTTATTGGAAAAGTTTTTTGTAAAATTATATCTCCTGTATCAATTCCTTCATCTACAAAATGTACGGTTATTCCAAATTCTTTTTCATCATTTATTAAAACCCAATTTAAAATATTTCTTCCTCTATAAAAAGGTAATTTACCTGCATGACAATTAATTATTCCTATTGGTGTAGATTAATTATTTCTTTTCTAAAAATCTGATTGAAACTCATTGAAACTAATACATCACAATCATAATCTATATTTTATTTAAACTACTCTTCTGAATTACATTTTCTAATTTAAAATAATCAATATTATATTTTTTGAAAATTTAAAAGTGTATCATCTTTTGTATCATTTCTGGTACAATAAATCTTATATCAAATCTATCATCATTTACTATTTTTACAAATGCATTGTGAGACCAAGGTCCATCTGCAAAATAACCTATTTTTAGTTTTCTTATCATTATATTACACCACTTGGTATGTTAATTATTCTATCTTTAAGTTTTACAGCATTTTTTTGACTATCTCTTTGGCAATGAGAATACATAGGTAATTAGAACATTAGCTTCCCATATAGGTCTGTCATAACATTGATTACATTAGTTATTTAAGAAAGATCTCGTTCTTTTTATTTTCTAATTCTATACACATTAGCCAATAATTTGCTTTAGTCTCTTGTGTCTCAGTTCTAAATTTAATTCCTTTTTCTTTAAAAGAATATTTCATAATCTTTAGCTAAACTTCTTTTATTTTCTAAAAAAATTAAGTTGTTCTAATTGTGCACATGCCAAAGCTGCATTAATATTAGGCATTCTAAAATTATAGCCTAGTTCATTATGAATATATTCGTATGGATGCGGTTCTTTTGCAGTAGTAGTTAAAAATTTTGCTCTTTCTCCTAATTCAATTATTTTGTAGTATTGCACCACCACCACCTGCAGTACAATTTTATTTCCATTAAAGAAAAAGCACCAACTTCTCCAAAACTCCCGTTGGCTTACCTTTATACTCACTTCCTAAGAGATTCTGCAGCATCCTCTACAATAGGTATTTTCCAAAGATTACAACTTTAATTAACTCATCTAAATGAACTGGAAATCCAAAAGTATGCATTGGCATACAAGCAGAAATTTTTCTACCTGTACTTTTATTATAACAACCATCTTCTCTTAATTCACCAAATTCATCTAAAAATCACTTAACTGCTTTAGGAGACAACCCATTGTATCAAATCAACATCTAAAAATATTGGATGAGCATTATTATATGCAATTGCATTTGCAGTTGCTACAAAAGTTAAGAGCTTGTGTAATTACTTCATCATTTTTTTTACTCCAACAAGTCTTAGTGCTACTTGAAGGCCTGCAGTACCATTTACAACGCTGCAGTTTTCTTTGTTTGTGTAATTTGACTTCATTAAGTCTTCAAATTATCTACAAAAGGTCCAACACTTGATACAAAAGTTGAATCTATACATTCTTCTAATACTTTTTTTCATTTACCATTAAAGTTGGACATGAAGGGAATGAAATTCATTGTATTAAATCTATCTCTAATAAAAGCAATTAATTCTTATCATTACATCTTATTGATCTAAATATTTACCGTTTCTTTATGTCCAAAATCAGGTATCATATAATTAAAAAGTTCTTTTATTTCTTTCTTTCCCATATTTTATTCTTTTCAATTTTAAATTTCTTTTCAAAAAACAGAAGCTTTTGCTCTTGATAATCTAATTCATTCTTTATAACTCCTAATTTATCAAACTTTTAATATCTAAGTTTTCATTTTCAGTAAAAAACTCTTCAAAATCTTTTTCCCCGAGGTATCTGATTTTGTAAAAAGACAAGGCCAATTATGATCTGTTTTATTTTCATTAAAATAATTTCTAGCTTGCTCCTCTGTGTCACAAATAAATGGTTCTAATCCTTTTTCTTTAAGATAAGTACAGCAATATCTGAAAACTTAATTAAATTAAGATTTTCATTTAATTTTGGAAAAAAAATATCTCTATTTTCACCAAAAACACAAGACATAAGACAAACTCACCAGATTCTTCTGGTGTAACAAAATACCTTCTAATATCATTAGGTGCAACAATGGGTTGTTTCTTTTCAATTCTTTGATTAAACCCATGTAATAATGAACCATCTGAAAAGGCAACATTTGCAAATCGAGCCATAGATAGCATATATCTTTACTTCTTCTGATTTAAAACATTTCCATTATTTTTTGAAGCACCCATCATATTTACAGGATTTGCAGCTTTATCTGTAGAAACACAAAAATATTTTTTAACTCCTTTTTTTATTGACTGTTAGTGTTTTATCCGTATTAAAGATATTTACATCTAATCATTCTCATCAATGTAATAGGATCTTTTTCACTTCTAACATGTTTTAATGCAGAAAGATTTAAAACATAATCATATTTACCATCGTTTTTAATAAATACATCATATTCAATTGATCCAATATCAATTGCAAAGGTTTTGAATTCTCCATTTATATAACCAAAAGCACTCCTAATATCTCTTACTAGTTCCACCAAATTATTTTCACTTATATCAACAACATGTAAGCTTTTTTGGAGACCTTTTAAATATTTCTTTTGTAACTGCTTGACCAATTGAACCAGCTCCACCAAGAACAAGAAAAGAAGATTTGCTAACAATTTCATTTAGTTCTTCATTGTGATTGGAAATGTCATCTACAAACAAATACTTCTCTCTTTTTAATAAGTTTAGAAAATTCATTTCAATTTGAATTACACAAAAAATTTATAGATACAATATTAAACTAATTATCAATATTAAATTTGTTAATATTAGTAAATTACAGAAAGTCTTTTATTAGAAATCGTATCTTTAGTTATTGAATTTCTGAAAGTTATTTCATGAATTTTATTTGGATAATACAGCTTGTGATTAACTAAACATGTCGTTATTTGATCATCACTTATACTATATTTTCTTGGTTTTATAACCGTAAATAACTTACTGTTAACAATAACATCAACATTAACATATGAATCTGCAGTAATTCTTAATGTATCCGAATCAATATAAGCAGCAAGTTCTGTTATTTTTAAATACTCTTTTATCAAATTAATATTATGCTTTATGTTTTCTCGAAACTGAAAGTGTTCTTTCTTTAATTTAAAATATCTATAATCATAATTGTAGTAGGTGTTTTTGAAACTTTCAAATAAGCTGTCAAATTTGGTTAGCAAAGAATCTTTTTTTATAACAAGATCATTAAATAATAAATTCCTAAAATTTCTTATACTGTCGTTTAATAATAATTTTTTATAAGGGATTAAGGAGTTGGTTTTGTAGTATGTTTCCCATAAGTAATTATCAAAATTGCCTTTATTACAATTTAAAGCGTCAATATGTCCTTCATTTCTATATATTGGTAATAATCTATCTTTTTAATATAAGACAAACAAAGATTAGACGTTCTATATTAGTTTTTTACTTTATTATATTCATCACTATGTCAACCTTATATCAATCAGGTACTATTTTCCATTTCTTATTTTTAAATTTGTTGTTCTTATCTCTAAATAATGAAAATACTTCACGTTCTATATCAATCAATTCCTAATACTGCCGGTTCAAGTATAAGGTCTAGAGATTTAATTAATTCTCATCCATTGATTTAAATTTAAAAACATTTTCAATATTATATTTAGTTTTTAAATAATTATTAGAAAACCCTGAAGTTTGTAAATATAATTTAGTTCCATTATAGCCTGAGAAAGGTAGTAATGCAATAATATCTTCACATATTAAATCGTATTGATTAGCAAAATCATTAAAAAAAAACGATTTATAACTGGACTCATCTGGTTTCTAATCTGAAATTTTTAAAACCATTAATTTTATGTTTTGATTTAATTTTAAAGCTTGCTTTTCCTTGAGAGTAGGGAGTTAGAGAGGTTCCATGAAATTTATATTTCATATCGAACAATCCTTCTTTTGTAAGTATACTAGCCTTTTTCCAAACTTTTAACTCGTCAGAAAATGTAAGAAATTCATTCTTACTCAACGCAAGATTTACAATACTGTCATTCAAAAACTTATCTTTTTTTGAAAACATAAGTTTATAGTCAGATTTATTTGAAAGGAATATAGGGTTAAAGCTATAGGCTTTGTAGCATATTTCCGCCCCTATATTTCTAATAATATAATTAGAAATTTTATTTTTTAAACCTTCATTAGGAATTCTAGATGTTGAATGCCAATTAAAAAAGATAAATCCACAAGTTATATAGATTGAAATAATTAAAGTAAAGCATAAATAAAAACACAGTTTAAAAATCTTAATAAGCCTAATTTTCATTTTTTATTACTTTTTATTAAAGGAACTATTCCCCACAAACTGAGCTGACAGAGCTATTGTCATTCAAATTTATCTAAATAATATTAAATAAAGTTTAAAAACAAACCAAGCTATAATATTCAATGTGATATAAAACAAGTTTACTTTTCTGACTTTAACAGTCCGTACCATCTTTTAAGTACTATAAATCCAGATAAAATACTATTCTTTAATATTGAAAGTTATTACCAAATATCCTTAAATCTGGCTGCAAAAAATTTAGGGATAAAGACTTTTATGATGCATCATGGTTTATATCAACAAAACGGGATGGAAATAGCAAGTATTAAACAAAAATTTATAAAAGAAAATATCAAGAAAGATAGAATGGATTTTAAAACAATATTATTCTATGTATTCTCTTTAAGACTAAAAAACATTACTACTTTTTATAACTATATCACTTTTGCAATTAAGAGACGTAAGAATTCTGGTTATCTATTTTTTAAATCTCATGACTACGAATTTTTAAAACCAGATATTTTCATACAATTGTCAGAGCATAATGCAACAATAACAAAAGATATATATAATTTATCTTCAAATGAAAGGTTTAGATTTATTGGACACCCATTTAATGATGAATTTTTTCCAAAACTATCTAATTTCGAGAAGAATGATAAATATTTTTTATTAATTGATAGTCATAACATGAAAAATGTTTTTCTTATAAATGGGTATTCTTATGAAGACAAAATAAATTTTTATAAAAAGCTTGGGTATTATGCTAATAAAAATGGTGCAAAACTAAAGATCAAATTACATCCTGCTTCCTATGACAATATTGAAAATCCACTACCCAAAACTATTGAGTTTGTTCGAGATAGTAAAATTGATGCTTTAATTAGCGGCGCTTTAGGCTGTTTTGCTTTTTATTCTACACTCATAATACCAATTATTTATCATTCTAGTTGTTGTGTGGTAAAAACTAAAATCAGCTACTCTATTCAGCAAGAGCTAATTAATCTAAATTTAGTTACAGCAATTAATTTTTTTGAGTTTAATGAAAATGATATTTATTTTTTGAAAAACGAAAAAAAATCAAAGGAAACTATTAGTGTTTTTATAAAAAGATATGTCTATATTCCTGATGGAAAAAGCACAGAAAGATTAGGTCAAATTTTAAAGAAATAAAACATTCAATAAAAACTCAATTTGCAAACTTTTAATCTTTTATTAAATTTTATTTTCTTTTTATTTGTTTCTGCTATATATTTAATGTGAAGATCATAAATCTCTTACTATTTAAATGGCAAAAAGTAAATATTTTCAGGGACCAGTATTTTCTTAAAGCACAAGTTCTTTTATTAGGAGTGCTAGTTTCTAAAAACCTTTTAATTATCTTTCATAAAAATTATAATGGAAGAGGAGTATCATTTATCGTGTTTAATTTGTAATAACCCCAAATTAAACGACTTAGAACTTTACAAACATGCTTTTTTAACAAAATGCCAAAACTGTAATTTTGTTTTCTCTAGAAAGATACCCTCCCAAAAAGAGCTAAATGAACACTATGATGGCTATGGTAGAAATGGCTATTTATCCCCCATTACAATTAAAAGATACAACGAGAGACGAGACTAAGTTTGAAAAATTTAAAAAAACTGGAAAAATTTTAGATGTAGGTTGTGGAGATGGCATATTAATGGAGTAAGAAAAGAGGATGGGAAGTTCATGGAACTGAATATACTAATGAAGCTATCAAAATATGTAAAACTAAAGGAATTCATATGCAAGAGGGAAAATTAAACCCTAAAAACTATACCGATGAAGAGTTTGATGTAATTACTTCATTTGAAGTTTTAGAGCACATTAACAATCCAGTTGAGGAAATAAAAATTTTTCATAAACTTCTTAGGCTAGGGGGATTAGTTTACCTTACAACTCCAAATTTTAATAGTATATCTAGGTATTATTTTAAGCGATCCAAACTTATAAAAATTCGAACTGTTTAAGTAGTTTAAAAAAGCTATTTAAGTCATCAAAGTTTGCTAATTCTCCAGAAGCATTTTGAATTAGCATAACTAGAATTAAAACTAGCATGGGAATTAGTGATCAACCTTTTATTTCCGTTAAGTCTGATGATGAAAGGATAAGAAAACAATTAGAAAGTAATAAAGTTTTAAAGATAATTAAAACTCTAATTAACTATGGTTTAACAATTTCTGGTAGAGGAAATAGTTTAAAAGGGTGGTTTGTAAAGCATTATTAAAATTATTTAGACCTGCTCTTTTCCCGGATTATATAAATTAAACTAAAAAAGATAAAAATTAATTTTTTGTTTTGTTTTCTTGAAACAATATGCAAAATTTTTATAAGTCATTATTAAATCTACTTTATGCTCTTTCTCTTTTGTTTCTGCTTCATATTCAACTTTAGGATTTACAAGCATTAAGAATTTAAAGGATAAAAAAATATTTTTAAAAAAGTTTGATTTATGTTTTTATTTTTCAAATACTGATTTTTTTCTTACCAGGTATATAAAAGAAAAAAAGAAAGGCATTAACGGTATTTTGTATCTGACCAAATGCCCCAAAGTTGGTTCCAGCTATGCCAACACCAAAGGCAAAAAACAAAGAAAAGACTAAACAATAAACCAAAAAAGGATCATTAAAAGTTATTCTAAAAAATCTAAAGGGACCTATTCGAATAAGGGAATAAAGAACAAAAAGAATTAAAATAGTATTTTCAATAGCAGAAACAACCATAGTTGGACTTCCAATTTCCCACGGCAAGGGCCTAAAAAGAGCGGTAAATATAGCTAATGGAGCAGAGCTCAATAGTCCACTAATAGACCCATCTATTCTATCCAATTTATAATTATTCCCACCATAATGCCATTCGTTTAGTAAATCATCTTGTGTAATTTGCGCTTTTTTAATGGCCCCTTCTACACTGCCATACACCCCCATTGAATCAGAAAGACTATTAAAAATTAACGCTCCAGAGCCAATAAAAATTAAAATAAGCGCAGGGAAAACAAGAACTCTTATAATTGTGTTTTTAATATTTTTTAAATAACTATTATTAACCCAAAATAAAAAACCAGGGATTAAAGAAATTAATATATAAGGCTTACAATTTAGTATCATAACCACATTTAGTACTAAAAAGAAGCCATTCCAAAACACTTTTTTCCGGGCTATAAAAACATAGTAAAAACTATATGTGACCCAGCAAGTTGCCCCAAGCATATAGCTATCTTTCATAATTCCCCCTCCCCAAAAAACTAAAGAAGGCATAAACAATATTATATATGCCAATGCTTTAGTTTGTCCAGGATACAAAATATTAACTAGACGATAAAACTTCCAAATACCTATATAGGAAAAAACACTAGTTAAAAAGCTAGTAATTAAAAAGCTTTTAGACCCTAAAAGATATAAAGGAGCAGATAGCCTACAAACTAAAAAGGTGTTTTTATTAGCAAAGTAATGTGAATGTGGAAATCCAGTTTCATAATTAAAACTACTGTAAGGAGTTATCATAACTATTTGTATTAAACAAAACAGCCAATCCTTTTGGAAAAATCCTGAACAAGTAAATTTCCAAGAGCTTTAGCCCCTCTGAAATAAGCAAGAGTATCCCCGCCACCATAGTAAAATAAGTAGATAGAAATAAACGCACTTACACCAATTATTTTAAACCAAAGGCCTTTTACAAAATATTTGTATTCAGGGTACTTATTAATATTATTTGATTTTATTAAACGGGCTAGGCCGAT
Source organism: Cryomorphaceae bacterium (assembly GCA_905182525.1). GTDB lineage: Bacteria > Bacteroidota > Bacteroidia > Flavobacteriales_D > Parvicellaceae > MED-G20. The sequence goes on from CAJJBV010000005.1 coordinate 13,770, forward strand.
AATAACAAATAAGTATAATGGAACTAATATTAAATCTTCAATAGAAATCATTCTTAGCTTTGTTTTTCAAAGTTCTTTGTGAAGCTAATTTAGAGTATTTTTATTAATTGAGATAATTTTATATTGTATATATTAATCATAAAAGTCATCATCAAGAACTTTAGGGAAACATTAGGAATTGATTTTTCTAATTGGGATTCACAATATACCAAACTATAAATTAACTACAATGAGTGTTTTTTGATTCTAATTATAATTGGTAAAGGGCTTAAAACCCATCCACCAGGCTCTTAACTTTTACAGAATTTAAGATTTCTTCCGAATTTTCTTTTTCGTTTAAATAAATACTAACTTTTTTTCGTTGCCCAGCATCTAAATCGAAAAAATTATCAGAAAAATTCTCTTTGCTATTACAGGTGATATGAATCCCTTTTGCAAAATTTTTACAAGTTATTATTAAATCTATTTTATGCTCTTTCTTGTTTACTATTGCTTTATACTCAATCTCGGGATTAGCTATTTTTAAATCTTTAAATGGCAAAAAGTAAATATTTTTGGATGAGATTATTTTCCCTTTTTCTTTTAAAACTAATTTTAGATAACTCTGTTTCTTCTTCTCAAATTTTGGAAGTTCGCTTTTAAATATTGTTAAAATAGCGCCTACTTCAAATGGTTTTAAACTCACTTGCTGTTTCCAGTTTTGTAAAATGGAATCCCCATTAAATGGCATTAACGAAATTTCAACTTCTCCAATAAAAGCTTCCTTTAAGTCTGATACTACACTTACCTGTAAATTACTATCTATAAATTCATGACTAATAATTACTGGCTTAAAAGCTTTTTTTACATTATAGTGTAGGGCTTTCCATTTGCCGTAATAATCTATTCCCGACCAAGAAGCCCCTGGCCAACAGTCGTTTAATTGCCAGTAAAGAGAGCCCATACAAGTAGCTTTATTTCGTCTATGTGCTTCAATTGCTGTTCTTATTCCATCTGCTTGTAGAATTTGACTCACATATAAAAGAGATTCGAAATTTTTTGGCTTTTTAAATTCTCTACTCATATACTCTTCAATAGTTGCATTCCCAATACTAGATCGTTGGTGGGATTTCATAACTTCAGAATACATATTTGTATCTTCAAGACTCGCAAAATTCTGAAAACTAGAGAATTCTGTAAAAGACTGAAAGCCATATTCACTCATAAATGGTGATATTTTAGAGTTGAAATTTTCAAAAGGCTCTTTACCCCACCAAACTCCCCAATAATGGGTATCTCCTGTTTTATAAGTTTCTGGAATACCTTCTGCTGCACTTGGTGAAGAAGCCCAATAATCTGTTCCTATATTGTATTTAATATCTCCATGTTCTGGATGAAAGTCATAAACTACTTTTGGTAAAATATGATGGAAGAGAGTATCATAATCATGCCATATTTTATCTGCTATTTCTTGTGATTGTTCTTTTATAGCTGTCTTCTCCCAACCCCAACGTTTCCAAGCTGCTAAGTTCTCGTTATTGCCGCACCAAAGAGCCATACAAGTATGTTTTTTAAGTCGATTGTAATTGTCTATTGCTTCCAAACGAACGTTTTCTAAAAAATTAGAATCTCCTGGATACATTGCACATGCAAACATAAAATCTTGCCAAACCATAAGTCCCAAAGAATCACAAATTTCATAAAACCTATCGTCTTCGTAAACTCCACCTCCCCAAACACGAATCATATTCATATTGGCATCAGCTGCTGCTGATAGTAATTTTATATAGTCATTATTGGTCACTCTTGGAAGAAAAATATCTTGAGGAATATAATTTACTCCTTTAGCAAAAACGGGAAGGCCGTTTACTTTAAAAAAGAAGTTGGGGGCTTGAGTAGAATCTTTAACTTCTAAAGCAATTGTCCTAAGCCCTAGTTTTTGATTTGCTAACCTTTATTCTTTTTATTTACTAGCTCTACCTTGACATCATATAAATATTGTTCTCCCATTCCGTTGGGCCACCACAGCTTTGGATTGTCAATTTTAAAATGAGAGACATGCTTTTTTTCTCCCACGACAAGTTTTAGATCAGAACTGTAAGCAATGGAATCATTTAGTTTAATTATAATATTGGCATTGGGGGTTTTTATTGAAGATTCAATTGTTGTATTTACAGAAATATAAGCAAGGCTATCAAAAGTATATTTAATATTAAAATCTTTAATTCTAAAGTCGTTCCAGCTAATTAAAGTAACAGGGCGCCAAATTCCAGAAGTTACTAGTCTAGGGCCCCAATCCCAACCATAATGGTAAGCTGCTTTTCTGGTAAATACATTTACTCGCTTTCCTCCTTCTACTTCTCCCCTTTCTGCTTGATCGTTAGCGGAAACTGGAATAGTATAGTCTAGTGAATTGTATAGTTCTAATCCTTTTTTTATAGGTGATTCTAAAACAATTCGAAGTGTGTTTTTTCCTTTTTTTAAAAATGGTTTTACATCTACATTATAAGTTCTGTGCATATTATTAGACTCGAGAATAATACTGTCGTTTAAATAAACCCTAGCATAAGTATCTAGTCCTTCAAATCTTAATTCATGATTTTGAAGCTCAATTTCATCTTCGCTAGTCTCAAAAATATTTTGATAAATCCAATCTTTTTTATCTACCCATTGTACTTTACTTTCGTTTAATCTGTAAAAAGGATCTTCAATAATACCATTGGTCATAAGATCGGTATGTACACAGCCAGGAACAGTTGCAGGAAACCATTTATTTGAATTTTTTTCTTGGAAAGTCCAGTTTGTATGAAGTTTTCTTTCTAAAACTGAGGATTGAGAAAATAGTATTGGGGGGGAGAAAAGAAAAATGAAATAAGTCAACAAAAACTTTTGCATCTTTAAATATACACAAGCAGATTTAAATTGTTATTGTCTTAACTTGAAAAGTAAAAAATAACATTCTTCTGTTAATAAAACCCTTTTTAATTTAAATCAGAATATTTTTATAATTATAATTTTATTTGAAATTTAAAACTAAAAACAATGAAAAATAAAAATTTATTTAAAATTATGAGCTTATTTCTAGCAATAGCTTTAAGCAATTTCTCTTTTTCTCAAGATGAAAAAGCAACAGAAAGTGAATTTGCAGATTATGCTGTAGGAATTACAGGTAGCCCCTTTGGCGGAGCTATTGGGTTTACTCATAATTGGAATGCAAAAACATCATTTCAAGCTGCTCTAGGTGGTTTTTCTGGAACAGCACCAATTAATCCAACTATTGATGGGGTAAAATATGACGTAGACAATTCAACTTCTTGGATGGGAATGTTTATTAACCATCGACCATTTGAAGATAAAGACTGGTTTAGACTTGGAACTGGAATTGGAGTTGGAACAATTAAAAATACTCTTAGTTCTGATGGAAGCACCGATACATATCAAGCAAACTACGTAGGAAATATAGTTGGGTATGTGGGTGTAGGTTTTGGAGGCCGTCCCAAAAAAGGCTTAGTATATAGCCTTGATCTAGGGTTGCTTTCTACAAGTGGTGCTAATGTTACTGGACCAAATGCTGAAACTGCGGCTAAAATTGCTGATGATAGTTTCTTTGGAGCACTTCTTCCAAATATTCAATTAGGAATTTCTTGGGGATTTTAAATCATCTACAAAATATTAAATAAAAAAAGGATTTTGAGATGTTTATAAAAATCTAAATCCTATTATTGTATTTTTACTAATAACATTAAACTAATATATAGATATGAAATATCTAGTTTCATTTTTAATCCTTTTACAATCCTCTATTTGTTTCTCACAAAATATTCTTTCCAATAAATCTACTTCAAAGGAATTAACCAAAGAAGCTATTTCTAATTATAAAAATAGTTTTCTTAGTAACTCTAGAAGTGTTATAACTACACAGCCTAATGGGAATTTAAGAACTATGGCCGAGTGGGAAGAAGTTCAAGCAATTTGCATAACCTGGACAGGATACAAAAGTATTTTAGCTAAAATAGTAGAAGAAGTTCAAACAGAATGTGAAGTAATTGTTTTGTGTAACAATACAAACTCGGCCCAAAGTGAGTTGTCAAACTATGGGGTTTCATTAACGAATGTCACATTTGTTCCAGCCAATTTTAATTCTATTTGGATGAGAGATTATGGTGGAAATACAGTTTATAAAGACTATGTAGATTCTCTAATTCTAGTAGATTGGATTTACAACAGAAGCCGGCCATTTGACAATAATTCACCTAATGCAATAGGCTCTTTAAAAGGAATTCCTGTTTATGAAATGTCTCAGTTAGGGACCGATTTAGTACATACTGGAGGGAATTTTATGGCCGATGGCTTTGGTACTGGATTTTCATCGAAGTTAGTTGATGAAGAAAATGGCAACTTAGGAACTTATAATCTAAGCTATAAAACACCTGCCCAAGTTGATCAATTAATGGATGACTGGATGGGAATTGATACTTACATTAAAATGCCTGTTTTACCCTACGATGATATACATCACATTGACATGCATATGAAACTTTTAGATGAAGAAACTTTACTAGTTGGTGAATTCCCTTTGAATGTTTCGGATGGCCCTCAAATTGAAATGAACATTCAATACATTCAAGATAATTTTACATCAGTTTATGGCACTCCATTTAAAATTGTAAGGATTCCTATGATTCCATCAACATCTGGGGGATATCCTAATGGAAACTGGAATGGAGCTTCCTATAGAACTTACGCCAATAATTTAATTGTAAATAAAAAAGTATTGGTTCCAACCTATAGAACACAATACGATACAACAGGACTTAGAATTTTAAGAGAATCAATGCCAGGCTATGAGGTAATTGGGATTGATTGTGATAATTCTGGAGCTAATATTATTGGTTCTGGAGGAGCAATTCATTGTATCACAAAAGCCATTGGGGTTAGCGATCCGCTTTTAATTTCACATCAACAGCTTTCCAATACAACTGATAATATAAACCCTCAAAATATTGAAGCATTAATAATGCATCGATCAGGTATTTTAAGTGCTACACTATATTTTAAAAAAGAAACTGATTCTAGCTTTTCTAGTATTTCAATGACTAATATTTCTGGGAACCAGTGGGCTGGAGATATTCCTGCTCAAGCGGCAGGAAGTAGCGTAAAATATTATATTTCTGCAATTGCCAACTCCGGTAAAAGTCAAGTTCGTCCATTAACTGCCCCCAACGGTTATTTTAAATATAAAATCTTAAATTTTGTGGACGTTCCTGAAATGAAAATAGCTTTTGGTAGAGTTTTTCCGAACCCTTCTCATGGACTTACTTGCATAGAAATTAATAATAGTAACGGATTTAATGGTGCTCTAGAATTATATGATATTATGGGTAAAAAAGTATCTACAATTCATTCTGGAAAGTTCATAAAGGGGGATAGAAAATATTTTATTGATTTATCTAACTATGCAAAAGGGGCTTATTTGTTTGTTTTAAAAAACAAAGAGAAAATAAAAACAAACACAATTTTTATAAATTAATTTAGGAGGCTGTTTTTGAGGAGTTTTTTAAAATCAAATTAATCTCTAATAATTCTTTTGTAGTAAATTCTCTCCACTCCCCTACTTTTAAGTTTAGCTTTATGTTCATAATTCTAACTCTCTTAAGTTGTTTTACCTCATAGCCTAAATATTCACACATCCTTCGTATTTGTCTATTTAGTCCCTGTGTTAATATTATTTTAAATTTTTTATTGCTTATTTTTTCAGTCTGGCAGTTTTTAGTTACTGTTCCCATTATTGGAATTCCTCTACTCATTTTTCTAATAAAATCGTAGTCTATATTCTTGTCTACAGTTACAATATATTCCTTTTCATGGGCATTGCTTGCTCTCAAAATTTTATTAACTATATCACCATCTGAGGTTAAAAATATTAACCCTTCACTTGGTTTGTCTAATCTACCTATTGGAAATATTCTCTTTGGATAATTTATAAAATCTACAATATTATTTTTTTCGCGTTTTGTGTCTGTGGTACAAACAATTCCAGTAGGCTTATTAAAGGCGATATAAACAAATTTGTTTTTTTCTTTAGAAACAACATTTTCTTCAACAGTTACCTTGTCTCCAGGCGATACTTTTGTTCCTATAGGAGGGACTTTACCATTAATTTTTACTAGTCCCTTTTCAATTAATTTATCGGCTTCTCTTCTAGAGCAAAACCCAGCCTCACTCAAGTACTTATTAATTCTTATTCCCTTTTTATCAATCATAATTTAAGCTGATTTTATAAAGTAACTATAAAAATGTTTAAGAATAGTAAATTTGAAAAGCATTATTTATTTTCTCAGGTGATAGTCAATAAGTAAGTAGAATATTAAATGTTTTAAATCCGCTTAAAGTTGATTATCGCTGTTTTCAATAGTTATTACTAACAGTTTTTGTTTTGAATAGATAGCGTTATTTTTCAATTATTGTTAAACTTTAATCTTTCAAACTATTTATTTACATAAATTTATATATAATATAGTTTATGAAAATATCAAGCTTTGTAATTGTCTTTATTCTAATAATTCCCTTTTTTGGAGTTACTCAGAAGAATCATTTTGATAAAAAACCTTTTGTTAAAGGGGAGATGCTTATACAGCTCGCTGCCAATAAAAGTATAAAAGCTCTATTGCTTAAAGCCCCCAGTAGAGTACGATATAAATTTTATAAAAGAGTTGTCACCCCCAATGAGGATTTCGTTGATTTCTTTTGATCATAAGGTTGTATCTCACGAAGATTTTCAGTCCTGGCTTTATTCTCAAGATGAAATTACAGTTGCTGACTATAATTATTATGTGAAAATGCGTTCTACACTTCCAAGTGATCCCAGCTTCACTTCACAGTGGCACCATAATAATACTGGAAATAATGGAGGAACTCTCGACGCCGACATTGACTCTGACTTAGCATGGGATATAACCACTGGTGGAACTACCGCAACCAATGATGATATTGTTGTTTGCATGGTGGAGGGTGGTGGTGGAAACCTAGACCATTTGGATTTGTCGCCAAATAGATGGGTTAATACTGGTGAAATCCCTAATGATAATATTGACAACGATGGTAATGGTTATGTAGATGATTATAATGGCTGGAATACTGGTTCTAATAATGACGATTATGGAAATGCAAGTCATGGGACTAATTGTTTAGGATTAATAGGTGCAAAAGGAAATAATAATATCGATGTTACCGGTGCAAACTGGGATGTGAAAATGATGGTTTTAAATATGGGAGGGAATTTAACACAGGCTAGTGTAGTAAGTGCTTATACTTACCCTTTAATCATGCGACAGAAATGGAATAATAGTAATGGTACTCAAGGTGCATTTGTGGTTGCTACCAGTTCTTCTTGGGGAATTGATAGGGCGAATTCTGCTAGCTATCCTTTATGGTGTCAATTTTACGATACACTTGGCCATTATGGAATTTTAAATGTTTGTGCTACAACCAATTCTAATTTGGATGTTGATGTTATTGGAGATATGCCAACTGGTTGCTCAAGTAATTATATGGTTGGGGTTGGTAGGACTGATAATCAAGATCAAACTGCTGGGGGATATGGAAACCAAACAATTCTATTAGGGGCTCCTGGAATAAATGTAGTTACCACAAATGGTACTGGATTTGGCGCTTCTGGCACAACTTCATCCACAGGAACTTCTTTTGCATGTCCTTTAACTGCTGGCGTAATTGGACTAGCCTATTCTATTCCTTGTCCTAGTTTTATGACATTTGTAAAGTCCGATGCTCAAGCGGCGGCAGACTTAGTATTGCAAGCTTTGATTAATGGTACAGATCCCAAAACTCAATTGAGTTCTAGATTTATTACTGGTGGAAGATTAAACTCTAGAAATACATTAGATAGTTTAATGAAAGGTATTTGTTCCCCATGTGGAATGAATGTCGTTAGTACAATAACTCATCCTCAATGTTCCGGGATTGACGACGGTGCTATTAGTGTTTCTGTTTCAGGAGGAATTCCTGATTATACCTATAACTGGGTAGGTGGGTTAGGTACAGATTCAACTATAAATAACTTATCAGAAGGAAATTACTCTTTGATAGTATCTGATTCTTCGCTCTGTGATACTATAATTAACTATGATTTAAATTATTTACCAAGTAATATTAACATTACTAGCACAGTCAATGATCCCCAATGTTTGGGAATTGATAATGGAAGTATTAGCGTCTCTGGAATAGGTTCTAGTGGTTATTCTTTAAATTGGGGAAGTGGGTTAGGTTCCGATTCTGGATTAAGTAATCTATCTGCTACTAGCTATTCTCTTCTAATATCAGATTCACTAATGTGCGATACAACTATAGTTTACGACTTAAGTTATATTACCACAGTTGGCTTTTCCTCATCATACAGTAATATTACTTGTAACGGGGCAAATGATGGTGTAATAGTAGTTAATCCATCAGGAAGCTCTGGTTATAATTTTATATGGTCCGGTTCTTTTGGAAATGTTTCTTCAATAAATGGACTTTCTCCAGGTGTGTATACTTTAGATTTAAGTGACACTAACGGATGCACTAAAAGTGCAACTTTCACAATTACTGAACCTCAGCCAGCGCAGCCACAATCAAGCTTTACCTACACCGTAAATAATTTAACTGTAAGTTTTATTAATACATCCGATAACGGATTGTTTAACTGGGACTTTGGTGATGGAACGTCTAGTTCTTCATTCGGATCTAGACATGATTATGATTCTGCTGGAACCTATAATGTCTGCTTAACTTTAATTACAAATTGTGATACAGTAACTTTTTGTGAGACAATTACTATTGAACCCTTAAGCTCAGTAAATCTTCAAGAGGGGCTTCAAAGTGGTATAAAGGTATATCCAAACCCAGCTGCAAATACAGTGTTTTTCTCAATTAATAATTTAAAAGCGAGAAATTTACACCTAATTGATCCCAATGGTAAGGTGGTAGAAAGTAGAATAATTAGAGGAAGTTCAGAAGAAATAAATTTAACCCGCTACAGTAGTGGCATTTATACTTATCAAATAACCGATAACCTAAATAAATTAATTAAATCATCTAGGCTTAATATTATAAAGTAAGCATAAGATTGGGGGCGTGTGATTATAAAATATACTTTTATTTATTATAGATTATGAAGGAATATTTTTTTACTTGTCCTTACTGTTGGGACAAAATATCTATGCTTATTGATGTTTCTGTTGACTCCCAAATTTATATTGAAGATTGTGAAACTTGTTGTAATCCAATTGAAGTAAGTTATTCCACTTTAAATAATGAAATTTCTTATTTTGAAGCAAATTCTATAGAACAATAAATGAAACAAGAAAATTGGGTTGAATCTCAGTGGCTAAAAGGCGTAGAACTCAAAAAAAAGTTGCCCTTTGAGGATGCTGCTTTTGTAGAACTATACAGAGCCATTCTTTTAAGAAATGTGGAATTCTGCAAAGTTGTAACCCTAGAAGACAAACAATCTTGCGTTAGAATGACTAACAAGTTTATTCATCAAGCTGTAAGCTCTGCTTTTGGAGTTCAAAATAAAGAAATTAATATTCATGTACTTTTAAAAAAAATTGCAGAAGACTACAGCGAGGAAAAATCTTATTACTTTTTTTATATTATTTTCAAAGAGCTTTACAGAAGAAAAAATTCCGACTACAAAGTGGTTTTAGATGCGTTACGTAAATACAATTTTCCAGAAGAATTTAAAAAAATATTTAAAACCTTTGACTGTAAATTAGCTTGGGATTATCTATTAACTTATTTAGCTCATGAGCCGCTAGATAAAAGTATGTTTTCGATAATGTGGCTTAGATACAAAAGTTCATTACTTAGATGTAATGTTGAAGATTACAAAAATTTTGTATTCCGTCAATATTTAAAAGATGATAAAAACAAAGCTATCCTAAATATAAAAAACATAAAAGAAAATATTTACACTCCAATTTTAAAAAGGGCAGAAATAAATTATTCTCTACTAAAAATATTTTAAGATGGGAATTGTCTTATGTAGCAATTTTAGGTTTTGGTTATAGCTTAACAAGTTGCCTTTAAACTATCATATTAGTACTATATGTCTTCTACTAAACCATAAATTATTGGGTTGCCAATTCTAGTTTTAATCTTAAAATCATCAATTAAAAAAGATTCCTGCTCTTTGTTCCAAACATAAATATTTAAATTAATATTATTGTAATTTAAGTATATATCAGAAAGCTTTATTGAATGATGTACAGTATACCATTTTTTGTTAGTCTCAAAAGGCTTGATAAATTTATTAAATACTGTTCCTTGCCAGTAAATATTTTCGTTGGGAGTCTCAAGTGTTGCTACTAAAATAGCAGAAGGGTCTATTTTATTTTTATATTTTACTCTTAGAGAAATATCTATAAAATCATTTCTATTTAATGCTAAAGTGTTGAAGTTTACAGAAAACTTTGGGCCCCATTCGGTTTTTTCATCTAACATATAGGCTCTTTTGCCCATAGAGCTGATGCTTTTAGTTGTTTTGGAGAAGTCTACATTAGTCCAAAAATCATGGCTCTGATTTTCAAAATCTAAATTGGCTATTATTTTGCTTTCTGTTTTCTCTTTGTTAAAAAGATAAGATGAACCCCCTACGTAGTTTCTTTGCCATTTAAGTTTGGGATAGTATTCTTGAATTATTGGAATGGTTGATGCTGCGTTAGATGATAAACAACCAAAATAAATATTACTAAAATGATTATTTTTTTCGAGAAACTCAATGAAATTAGCTTCGCTTTTAAATGAATCAAAATTGATATAATTAGTTGCTATATTAATTCTTTTTGAGAAGTATTTAGAAATTTTATCGTGGGAATCTACTATGAAAAGTGTGTTTTCTTGGTTCTGATTAGCTTCATTATAATCTACTAATATTTCTTTATAAACGGAATGATAAAATAATTTATAATGCTGTCTTTCAAAAATTAATGAGAATATATTGACACCCATAATAATTGTAATTATCAATAAGTTCACTTTTGGACTTTGCAATTTAAAATGGCCAAATAATAGGAAGAATAGATACGGCAAACAAAATATTAAAATAGAAAATTGTAATACAGGATTAATATATTTCGAATAGTAAAATCCTATTAGAAAAGGCAAAATAAACCATGTAAGAAATAATATATATTTATTTAAATCCTTAAACTTTAAATTGTTTTTTTTTAATCCATATGCTATTATGGATAAGGTCATGAGAATAGACAATGTTGAAAAGTTCAAAATGTACCATAAATATTTAATTATAAAATAATTTGTCGGTTTGCCTAGCCATCCATCTATTCCTCCAATTCCACCTATATTTAATTGATAAAAGAAAATACTGAGGTGTGGAATATAAAGTGTGAAAATTGCTATTCCAGAAATAATATATTTTAACATATATTTTTTTTGGATCATAAATAATCCCGATAAGCCTACGATTCCAGCAAAAAGAAGGCTAAAGTGGTGGTTATAGGCACATAATGTAGAGGCTAAAACAAAAAGACAAATATTCTTAAAGAAGTTTTTTTCCGGAGTTTTAATTATTAATGTCCAATAATAAACCATTATTAGAGAAAAGAACATGCCACTAATATATGGACGTGCAATCTGGCTATAAATCACTGTAAACTGAATACTAGCAATAAACGCTGCTGAAATTAATCCCACAGTTTCGTTAAACCATTTCCTGCCAATAAGGTAAATTATCCATATAGAAACTATTCCAAAAATAGTAAAGGGTAACTTAACAATCCATTCGCTTGAACCAAATACTTTGGTCCAGTAATATAAAAAAACATGTACTCCAGCTGGGTGACCATCTACTTTTACGCCTTTTTCTATTAATTCCGAAAAACTATCAAAATTTAAACGAAACAAAGCGCTGAACTCATCATGTGTAAAAGGGATTTCAACGTAATTATAAAACCTCAAAATAGAGCCTATAAATAAGATTAATAAAATCGTTAATTGATTAGTGATTTTCATGTACTTGACCCGAAAGTTTGACTAAAATAATTGATTATACCTTTATGTAAAGTTATCATTTTTTATATTTTGATTTCCATCGTTAAGTTAGGTCAGCTTCTAGTTTTTATAATAAACTAGTCTCTATTTTATCTGTATGTAGATAAATATAACTAACTTTATTAGGCTAAGAACTTAATTGAAAATAAACAATCAGATGACTTTTTCCCACGCTGATTTGTAGATGAAAAAAACAGTTAAGCTGTTTCAATTATAAATTATTTGGTATCCCGTTACCTAAATATATTTTACATTAAAAAGTTATGGTTTAAAATGCAAATATATGAACAGCTAGATAGATAATGTGTATGTATGTTTGATTATGTATATAATCTACAATTCTAAAAAGATCAGAAAGAAATTATAACCTTACAAAGGTAAATTGACCAGAGCTCAACGAAGGGTCAGTAGAAGATAATAACGAACAAGAAATTGAATTGTTATTAAAACTATTAATGTTCCAAACAGTCTGTTCAGAGACAGCTGAAATTCCTGTAGATACTCCATTATTATAATAATCAACACCAGTACTTGTTAATGTTAAAGTGGTTTGTGGTGAATTTAAAGTATATAAACCATACACGTCAACCCAATCACCGTTGTTAAGTTGAGGACTTAGGGCTTCAGCATAATATGTTCCCGCAGAATTCATGGTAAGATAATAATAAGTATATGCATTTGTAATATCAGTTCCGTTAGCAATATAACTTGATATAGTCCATGTTCCTGCGATATTATATAGACAAGAGCCATCATTTTTTTTAGCCTCGCTAGAGTAATTAGTTGCACTTTCGTCTGTACAACCTTCTTTTTTACAACTTGAAAATGCTAAAAAAAACAGGCTAATGCAAAGTATATTATATCTCATAATTTTTTTTCATTAATTTACTTAAAAATAATCACTCTTTTAAAAATTATTAGGTGGTATTACGTAAATTCACCTATTTATATAAAAAAAATTGCACTTTTTTTTAACCTGTATTTCAAAAAAAAGTTGTTTTGATTTACCTATAAAAAAGGTCTAAATATCTATTTAGACCTTTTAATAACTTAAAATAAGAAAAGTGGTTTCTAAGCAAACTTTTTTAAAGACCAAGCGACTACACCTCCGCCTATTGCTCCCATGATAGCAGAAAGAACTGCATCTAATCCAACGTAACTGTAACTGACAAAAGTTGTTGTTGATACCATTTGAAGATCAACAATTAACCAAATACCTGCACTAAAAACAGCTCCAAAAACTGCCCCGCTAGATAAGGTTGCTATTTTTAGACTGTCCATAAGGGCAATTAGACCAATAATTTGGATTAGTGCTACGGGAAATCCAGAAATAAAATCAGGAGTTGCCCTAACAGCTTCTGGATACAATGTATGCCAATTAGCAAATTCTGGAAGAAAAACAAAATTAGCAAACACTCCTCCTAGTAAAGCGAAAAGTCAAAAAAGATAACAAAAAAGTGACTATATATTTTTTCATGATTTTATAATAATGTAATTAATTAGATGGTAGGTTCCAGGCCTTCATAACTGTTCTTAAAATAGTAGACGTATTTTCAGTGTTCCCCATTGCTTTGACAAAAGCTCCAAAATTAGGATTTGATCCCATGTAGTTCATTGTTTCTAAGTATTGAGCGTAGTCTTTGTGACTAGCTAAAATCCAGAAGTTTGTTCCCCTGTCGTCTCCGGCTAAATGTTGATGTAATCCCAATTGCATTTTTGACTTATCAAAATAAGGTTGCATTTCTTTTATAAATGTTGTGAAAGCAGTAACGACATCAACTTGAGAAGTAAAAGGAACATTTAGTGCCCAAATTACTTGAATACCGTTTTGAGCATCTGGAAACAATTTAGACTCTACTAATGGCAAACCTGAAAAAGCACGCTTTGGAGCAATACCCAAGCTGCTAATAGCTTGACCCAGTTCCTGAGCATATAGAGTTGACCAGAACTCTAATGGATTAAGAAATTGAGTCATTACATTGGGATCGCTAGTTTGAAATGACATATGATGAGTACACTCATCTTGATTTCCTAATGTGTTTTCTGTAAAAAATCCTGTTGGCATTTTTTTTGCACCTTCTGATTTATAAAAAACATCGAATGCAGTTGTAAACTTTTCTACATTTTCAGGAGAAATTACTAATTCATAATTTACCCATGAAGCTGACTGTGCAATTGTGGAAATAACTGTTACGATGGAAAGCAGTAAGAATATATATTTTTTCATTTTAGTTGAATTTAATATTTTTTAGTTTTTTTAAAAATAGTTTAAATTTTAACTTTAAACAATACCATAAATATGGTATTCAGAAATTATTTATAACCACTAATTAATAGCTATAAGTATTATTTTCTTTCAATTTTAGTAAAAAAATTAAAATCACAAAAAAAATTTAATTTTAATTATTATTGTAATTAAACAGCGTCAAAGTTTTGCTTTAATCTTTTTAAATTTCATTTTTTAAATGTTATAAATGTCTAAACGCACTTATGAAAAGGATGGATTGAAAATTGAGATTGCAAGTGATCTTGACGATCTTGTTGTAGATAAGCGTGAAAGTTGGAGAGCAAATTCTTCTAAAGCTAATCAACGACAACGTAGATATAAAAAACGCTTGACCAAGCAAATCATCCAAAGAGATAAAGATCCGCTTACTTAGTTGCCCTATTATTTTGTTTATCTTTATGGCCTATGAAAAATACTTATGCCTGTAAAAAATGCGGAATGTCAGTCAACGCACAATGCGGAAAATGTAATATTCCTTTAGAAAATGATTTTCTAACTATCAATGGCGGAGAAAAAGTTCAAATTTCAAAATGTCCCTCCTGCGAAGGAAAAATTAAATCTCCTCTTTGCTGTGGTGAGGATATGAGTTGCGCAGCATAATATTTATGTTTTAATTTAAAATTAATAAAACAAAATATTACTTTTAAAATGCTGTAATTGTAAAATCTTAAAATAAATTAAATGAAAAATATTACGTTAATAGGGTTATCATTAGTTTTTTCGCTTTTTATGTCGTCTTGTGCTGGCGGTGAAAAAGCAAATAATCAAGAAACTTCCGCTTTAGTTGAATCAACTGATTTAGAAGAAAGGTTAATTAATGTTGATCCCTTATTAAGTTCGGTTAATTGGGAAGGAACTATGGTTGGTGTTTATAAGCATACTGGAAAAGTTGGTTTAAAAAAAGGGCAATTAGTTTGGAAAGGTGATGTAATTGTTAGTGGCTCAGTAACTATTGACATGTCTTCTATGACTCAGTTAGATACGCTCTATAAAACTGAAGAAAATAAATTAGTTCAACATTTAGAATCTCCTGATTTTTTCGATGTTTCTAACCACCCGATAGCAACGTTTGAAATTACTGGTTCTGATAGAACTGAAAAAACAGTTTCAGGAAATCTTACCATAAGAGGAATCACAAACTCTGAAACAGTAAATGATGTTGTTTTTGATGAAGCTACAGGTGCTGCAAAGGGATTACTTAGTTTTGATCGTCAAAAATATAATGTTGCCTACAAAGGTTCTACAAAAGATATGCTAATTAGCGATGTTGTAAAATTATCGATTTCACTAATCCCCGGAAAATAATTATCTCTTTATTATTAAACTGTTTTTTAAACTTACAAAATGAAGAAGATACTATTCTTATTGATGTTTCCAATTATTGGTTTTAGTCAAGAAGCTATTCCTGCATCAGGTGGTGATGCTTCAGGCTTAGGCGGAACATTAAGTTTTACAGTTGGACAATTAGTTTACAGTAGCAATTCTGGAAGTAATGGCTCTGTAGCTGAGGGAGTTCAACAACCATATGAGATATCTACAACAGTTGGAATTGAAATAACTAACATTAGTTTAGATTTCATTGCCTATCCAAATCCTACAAGCAGTAATATTGTTCTCAGTATTAGAGATTTTAATAATGAAAAATTGAATTATCAACTTTATGATATGAGTGGAAAATTATTAAAAAGTAATAAAGTGAATGCAATTAATACAACCATTGATATGAGTGAACTACCAGTAAGCAATTATGTTTTAAATATAAATAACGATAGTTCCATAATAAAAAGTTTTAAAATCATTAAAAGTTAAACACTATGAAAAAATTATACACCTTATTAGCATCATTCCTTATAACCTTAGCTCTATTTGCTCAAGCTCCTGAAAAAATGAGTTATCAAGCTGTTGTTAGAGATGCAAATAATGCACTGATTATGAATCAAGCAGTAGGTATGAGAATCCAAATTCTTCAAGGTTCCGTTTCTGGTACAACAGTATATGAAGAAACTCAAACGCCAACATCAAATGATAATGGGTTAGTCACTTTAGAAATAGGTACAGGAACTATAGTATCTGGTATGTTTGGTACTATAGATTGGAGTACAGGTCCGTATTTTATCAAAACAGAAACTGACCCAACTGGAGCTACAAATTATACTATTTCTGGAACAAGTCAATTGATGAGTGTTCCTTACGCATTATACGCAAAAACGTCTGGAAATGGTGCTGGTCCTCAGGGTCCTGCTGGAATTGATGGACAAGACGGAGCTGTAGGTGCAACAGGACCTGCTGGGGCAGATGGTATTGACGGACAAGACGGAGCTATCAGGTGCACACAGGACCTGCTGGGGCAGATGGAATTGATGGACAAGACGGAGCTATAGGTGCACAAGGACCTGCTGGGGCAGATGGTATTGACGGACAAGATGGAGCTGTAGGTGCTCAAGGACTCTCAGGGACGCCATATGTTGAACCTACATATACAATAGGGATAAGTACAGATTTAGGAGGCTATATTTTCTGGGTGTCAACAGATGGCAAGCATGGGCTTGTTGCCGAAACTCAAGACCAAGGTCTTTCAACATGGTACAATGCACAAAATTTAATTTCTGACCCTGCAAACCACTCTACTAACGGTCAAAAATTTAGAGATTGGCGATTGCCTACAAAGCACGAGCTAAATGAAATGTACCTTTCAAGTTCAGCAATTGGAAATTTTGGAACCAAAACCTACTGGTCCTCATTTCTTGTTGGAAATGGAAGTGCATGGCGACAAAATTTCTTATCTGGCTTCCAGTTTTTTGGAACTAATTTTTTGTTAACTGATTTTTTATTTGTTCGATCAGTAAGGGAATTTTAAGTACTTATAGCTATTAAAATTACTGTATCTACTCTTGGTCCTCAGAAGGGCTTACACTAAACAAAAATTTGATATCTGCAATTGATAAGTCTTGTGTTAAGGGCTAGATGAATAATAATTAATTACATTATAAACCAGTTGGAACCATCACAAACTACTGTGGTTACTTGGTATTGCGAAGTTAGATTTGAAGTAGCGCTGCCATCAATAGTTTCCGAACCGTTGGCGTCAATTATTACAGCAAACGAACCTGCACCATCCGTTCTTTTAACAATATAAGTAAGTCCTGTATTTCCTGATGCTGCTGGCAGATTTAGGGTTACATTATTTGAAGAAGCATCTGCTAAAATTATATGGTTGGTATTGTCTAACACATCTGAAGCGGCAGTTATTGTTTCTACTGCGCTTGTATATACTGCTTTGGTGGTGGTAACAGCAGCATTTAACTTTATAATTTCATTATCAAACTCACCGTATATTAGCTCACTGGTTTCTGAATTACCAATTACAAGTTGATTACTTCCTGTTTTAGTTTTCCCTGCCTGGAACCCCATAAAGACATTTGCATCGCCAGTAATATTACTATTTCCAGCCTGATAACCATAGCAAGTATTATTATCCCCTTCAGTATTACTAAATAAAGACGCGTATCCTGAAGCTGTATTGTTTATGCCTGTAGTATTATTCTCTAAAGAACGACACCCTGTTGCTGTGTTTTCATTTCCAGTATTGAATTTTAAAGCGTTATATCCAAGGGCTAAATTCCTGTTTCCACCAACGTTAGTAAATAAAGCCTTGTACCCTAATGCTACGTTAAACTTTCCCGTTATAACTGCCGTCATAGCCTGATATCCAATTGCTATGTTATCAAATCCAGTAGTACTTTGTTTTAAAGCTTCCTGTCCAATTGCTATGTTACCACTTTTCGCTGTGTTGGTATATAATGCCATATATCCAATTGCTATGTTGCTGCCTCCATTTATATTGTCATGTAAAGCTTCCCGTCCAATTGCTATGTTGCTGCCTCCATTTATATTGTCATGTAAAGCTTGATATCCAGTTGCTACATTATTACCTCCCAATGTGTTACTAAATAAAGCCATGCCTCCTAACCCAACATTATAAGTTCCGCTTATATTTGAATTTAAAGACCTAAAACCAATGGCTGTGTTATTACCCCCTATTGTATTGCTTTTTAAAGCCTCATAACCGACAGCTATATTATTATTAGCTGTTAAATTGCTATACAAAGATTGATATCCAACGGCTACGTTACCATCTCCAGAAGTGTTAGATCCTAAAGAAAGATGTCCAAATGCTGAATTACTGTTTCCACCAACATTATTTGTTAAAACTGAAGTTCCTGTTGCTACGTTATTACTTCCAGTTGTGTTGGATTTTAAGGTTTGGTATCCTGTTGCTACGTTATTATTTCCAGTTGTGTTGGAAGTTAATGCCTCATAACCTACAGCAACATTGTTGTCACCGCCTTCATTTATCCTTTAAAGTTAAGTTACCTATAGCCACATTGAAATCACCAACATCAAATGGACTTGCACCACTATTTGATCCCCATAAAGCTTGGTAACCAATGGCGAGATTATCGCTGTTGTAGCGTCCGAAGAGTATTGCTGCATGTCCGATAGCAATATTTCTTTCTCCTGTTGTATTTTTAAATAAAGCTGAACTCCCTAACGCAATGTTGTGGTTTCCAGTTGAGTTGTTAATTAAAGTTTGTGTACCTATTGCCGTATTATAACCCCCACCTAGGTTATTCTGTAAAGCTTGAGACCCAATGCCAAAATTATTAGCCCCTGTGTTGTTTTTCCACAAAGATCGAAATCCTATTGCAACATTGTAATTTCCACTAGTGTTGGCATTTAAAGCGTTAACTCCTAGGGCTGTGCTATGAGCTCCATTTCCACTCACATAAGTACCAGATCCTTTACCTACCGTAAGTCCATTTATAGAAGCATCCTTATCTATAGTTACCGTAGTACCATTATTAGATAAATTGGAGGTAGCTGTCCAAGCACCAGAAGCGTTGTTATAATACTGTGTTTGGTTAGCTGTTCCAGATGGATTAGACAAGCTGCTTAAGTCTACAGTTTCACTAGTTCCACCTTCAATACCAATCGTCAAAGTATTTCCTGATAGTCCAGAACCGGTAATGTTTTGATCGTCTGTTCCTGTCCCGTCTTGTAATCCAGCTAAGTCTACTGTGGTTGATGTTCCGTCCTCAATATCTATCTGTAAAGAAGTTCCCGTTAATGTAGCACCACTTAAATTTTGATTATCTGTTCCGCTATTATTTAGTGAACTTAAGTCTACAGTTTCACTAGTTCCACCTTCTATACCAATAGTCAAAGTATTTCCTGACAGTCCAGAACCGGTAATATTTTGATCGTCTGTTCCTGTCCCGTCTTGTAATCCTGATAAATCTACTGTGGTTGATGTTCCGTCCTCAATATCTATCTGTAAAGAAGTTCCTGTTAATGTAGCACCACTTAAATTTTGATTATCTGTTCCGCTATTATTTAGTGAACTTAAGTCTACAGTTTCACTAGTTCCACCTTCTATACCAATAGTCAAAGTATTTCCTGACAGTCCAGAACCGGTAATATTTTGATCGTCTGTTCCTGTTCCGTCTTGTAATCCTGATAAGTCTACTGTGGTTGATGTTCCGTCCTCAATATCTATCTGTAAAGAAGTTCCCGTTAATGTAGCACCACTTAAATTTTGATTATCTGTTCCGCTATTATTTAGTGAACTTAAGTCTACAGTTTCATTAGTTCCACCTTCTATACCAATAGTCAAAGTATTTCCTGACAGTCCAGAACCGGTAATATTTTGATCGTCTGTTCCTGTTCCGTCTTGTAATCCTGATAAGTCTACTGTGGTTGATGTTCCGTCCTCAATATCTATCTGTAAAGAAGTTCCTGTTAATGTAGCACCACTTAAATTTTGATTATCTGTTCCGCTATTATTTAGTGAACTTAAGTCTACAGTTTCACTAGTTCCACCTTCTATACCAATAGTCAAAGTATTTCCTGACAGTCCAGAACCGGTAATATTTTGATCGTCTGTTCCTGTTCCGTCTTGTAATCCAGCTAAATCTACTGTGGTTGATGTTCCGTCCTCAATATCTATCTGTAAAGAAGTTCCTGTTAATGTAGCACCACTTAAATTTTGATTATCTGTTCCGCTATTATTTAGTGAACTTAAGTCTACAGTTTCACTAGTTCCACCTTCTATACCAATAGTCAAAGTATTTCCTGACAGTCCAGAACCGGTAATATTTTGATCGTCTGTTCCTGTTCCATCTTGTAATCCTGATAAATCTACTGTGGTTGATGTTCCGTCCTCAATATCTATCTGTAAAGAAGTTCCCGTTAATGTAGCACCACTTAAATTTTGATTATCTGTTCCGCTATTATTTAGTGAACTTAAGTCTACAGTTTCATTAGCTCCCCCTTCTATACCAATAGTCAAAGTATTTCCTGACAGTCCAGAACCGGTAATATTCTGATCGTCTGTTCCGCTATTATTTAGTGAACTTAAGTCTACAGTTTCATTAGTTCCACCTTCTATACCAATAGTTAAAGTATTTCCTGATAGTCCAGAACCGGTAATATTTTGATCGTCTGTTCCTGTTCCATCTTGTAATCCTGATAAATCTACTGTGGTTGATGTTCCGTCCTCAATATCTATCTGTAAAGAAGTTCCCGTTAATGTAGCACCACTTAAATTTTGATTATCTGTTCCGCTATTATTTAGTGAACTTAAGTCTACAGTTTCATTAGTTCCACCTTCTATACCAATAGTCAAAGTATTTCCTGACAGTCCAGAACCGGTAATATTTTGATCGTCTGTTCCTGTTCCATCTTGTAATCCTGATAAGTCTACTGTGGTTGATGTTCCGTCCTCAATATCTATCTGTAAAGAAGTTCCCGTTAATGTAGCACCACTTAAATTTTGATTATCTGTTCCGCTATTATTTAGTGAACTTAAGTCTACAGTTTCATTAGTTCCACCTTCTATACCAATAGTCAAAGTATTTCCTGACAGTCCAGAACCGGTAATATTTTGATCGTCTGTTCCTGTCCCGTCTTGTAATCCAGCTAAGTCTACTGTGGTTGATGTTCCGTCCTCAATATCTATCTGTAAAGAAGTTCCTGTTAATGTAGCACCACTTAAATTTTGATTATCTGTTCCGCTATTATTTAGTGAACTTAAGTCTACAGTTTCATTAGTTCCACCTTCTATACCAATAGTCAAAGTATTTCCTGACAGTCCAGAACCGGTAATATTTTGATCGTCTGTTCCTGTCCCGTCTTGTAATCCTGATAAATCTACTGTGGTTGATGTTCCGTCCTCAATATCTATCTGTAATGAAGTTCCTGTTAATGTAGCACCACTTAAATTTTGATTATCTGTTCCGCTATTATTTAGTGAACTTAAGTCTACAGTTTCATTAGCTCCACCTTCTATACCAATAGTCAAAGTGTTTCCTGACAGTCCAGAACCGGTAATGTTCTGATCGTCTGTTCCTGTTCCAGTTAATGAAGATATAGTCTACTGTTTGTGTTCCTCCTGCATCTGTTATCTCTAAATTAGTTCCCTCGACAATGATGTATTATAATCATTAGATGGATCGTTATCTGCTCATCACTCCGTCTTGTAATGTGAAGTCTACAGTTTCACTAGTTCCACCTTCTATACCAATGTAAAGTTTTCCTGAAGTCCAGAACCGGTAATTTTTGATCGTCTGTTCCTGTTCCATCTTGTAATCCAGCTAAGTCTACTGTGGTTGATGTTCCGTCCTCAATATCTATCTGTAAAGAAGTTCCCGTTAATGTAGCACCACTTAAATTTTGATTATCTGTTCCGCTATTATTTAGTGAACTTAAGTCTACAGTTTCACTAGTTCCACCTTCTAATACCAATAGTCAAAGTATTTCCTGCATGTCCACGATAGACGCTGTTCCGTTCCTGTAGATCCAGTACTGTTCCTGTTCCGTCCTGTAAATCACTGTAAGTAGTTCCATCGTCGTAAGTTAGAAGTAAAGGTTCCGTTCCTCATATGTCTATCGTGTAGAAGCTAAGTTCCAGTTACCTGTAACACCAGTTGGGCCTGTAGCTCCAGTATTTCTGTTGATCCAGTTCAGTATCACAGTGTAAATGTAAGTCCATCGTCGTAAGTTAACGTAGTTCCATTCCCTTCTCTACCAATGGTAAAGTCTATTCCTGTACCAGAACTCCAGTTGACCTGTAGCACCAGTATTTCCTGTTGATCCTGTAAGATCGCAGTGGTGAACGTAGTTCCATCATCGTAAGTTAAAGTAAAGGTTCCGTTTCCATTATCTACCGTAGAAGCTATTCCGTTTCCTGTAGCACCAGTATTTCCTGTTGGTCCTGTAAGATCGGCAGTGGTGAACGTAGTTCCATCGTCGTAAGTTAAAGTAAAGGTTCCGTTCCCATTGTCTACGCTAGAAGCTATTCCATTACCAGCAACACCAGTTGGGCCTGTAGCTCCAGTAATTCCTGTTGGTCCAGTCAGATCAGCAGTAGTAAAAGTAGTACCATCGTCGTAAGTTAAAGTAAAAGTTCCATTCCCATTGTCTACGGTAGAAGCTATTCCATTACCAGCAACACCAGTTGGGCCTGTAGCACCAGTATTTCCTGTTGGTCCTGTAAGATCAGCAGTGGTGAACGTAGTTCCATCATCGTAAGTTAAAGTAAAGGTTCCGTTTCCATTATCTACCGTAGAAGCTATTCCATTTCCATCAGTTCCATTGGTCCCATTGACTCCGTTAGTTCCAGCAACTCCAGTTGACCCTGCTGGTCCTGCTGGTCCTGCTAAAGTAGACACATCTACAGTTTGAGTTCCTCCTGCGTCTGTTATCTCTAAATTAGTTCCATTTAATACAAATGATGTATTGTACTCATTCGTTGGATCTGCATCAGCATCTTCACCATAAACTGCATACATCGCAATTGGAACTGCCAAAATTTCACTATAATTTAGGACATCTCCATCTACTTCCACTTCTAAAAAATATGGAGGATTAGACCAGTCAATTGCATTAAAAGTTATTGAATCAGCTTCTCCAATATTAAGATTTATCAATCCCAGAAAGTTCGTTTCATATCCAAAGTAATTTTCTTCATATATAGGATTGCCATTTGTGCTGTTTTGATAAATATTAATTACAATGTCTACTTCCATATTGGTTATTGGGCTTCCAGTGTTATCTCTTAATATGCTATTAAAACTAAAGCCGTGACTCTGAGACAATGCAACGTTATTAATACAAATAAATAGTATTAGATAAATTATTTTTTTCATTCTTTTTTCTTTAAATAAATTATGTATATTTCAGTTCTTCTATTTAATGCTCTACCCGTTGGATTAGCATTGGAGGCAATAGGTTTAACTTCCCCTATCCCTTTTGCAGTTAATCTTGATTTATCTATTCCTTTTGTTATGAAATAATTTAATACTGTATTTGCCCTTTGTTGAGAAAGAATTAAATTGTAATCCTCAGAACCAACATTATCTGTATGACCTTCAATAATTACAGAAATATTTTCTTGTACTTCAATAGACTCTATCAATGAGTCCAGAAAATATTTATAGCTTGAACTAATAGAATATTTGTCAAAATAAAATTCAACATTTTTAACTGATTGATATTTATTTTTTTTATCAATATTGAGATTAACTTTTTTAAAGTATTTCTCAAAAACACTACTATCTAAAATAGTGTTGTTAGTGCTTGTTTTCTGAATCTTAGAAGAGTCTTCTAGTATAAACTCTTCACGCTGTATTTTTCTGTCCTCTAAAGTTTTTTCTACTTTTATTAAGCTGGCCACTACTTTTTTAGAGACCCCTGCTTCAATTATGTTAATCTCTATAAAATCAACATCTGTCTCATCGGGCATATTCTTCAATTTATAATAATATTCTCCGGTGTTTGGTATATTACTAAAGGTGAAATCGTCTTCAATTTTCACGGCTGTAGATAGTATATTTCCGTCCGCATCAACCATAATTAAATTAACCCTATTTAACTGTTCCGTAGTTAACTTTTCAAATTTAAAAATAGAATTTTCTTGCTCTTTTTCAGAACTAAGCGAAAGATCACCAAAGTTTACGATAGGAACTAAATCAAGAGAATTCTTAATATTAATAGAGTCTAGTTCCGAGGCTTCTAATACTTTTTCATCTTTTCCCAAGACATTATCTAATTTGGTATTTTGATAAATAAAATTTATCTTTTCTTCATCTAATGGATGTTGAATATCTAGTTCTATGAATCTGTTTATCTTACGCTTTTCAAGCCTATACCCAACTGTTAATTCGTGGGTAGGAAATGAAATGTTTTTTGAAATTTCATAATTGTAATATGTACAGAATTTTTTGAATTCATACCCTAATATAAAGGCTAAGGTCAAGTTTCTGTAATTCGGATGATTTTCACTGGCCTCTAAATTGGTAGCGTAATTTCTATTTGCCAGGCCAAAAGTGAAAGTTTCGTTGAAATTTGCCAATAAAGCAAATGATCTTAAAAAGAAATCTCGGGTTAGAAAATTAAATAATATGTTAGGAGTTAAAGAAATCTTCTCATTGAGTTGAAAAGAATAACTAGAAATTAAATAATATTGTCTCCCATTTTTAAAAGATTTTGGGAGTTGATTTTTACTGATTTCTAAGTTTGAGTTATTCAAATACAAAGATGAAATACCTATTTCAAAGTTCTTGCTAGTATAATTAACCCCAAATGAACCATCTAAAATAATTTCGTTTGAACTTGTACTAAAAATATTATCGTTAGGGATTGCTGTCCTTACATTGGAAAAATCTGAAGTTTTCTGACTTGCTAAAATTCCAAGGCCAAGAGACAATTTATTTTTCTTATTAAAAACGATTTGTTTTGAATAATTGAAATTTAATTGATCTTCTTTAAATGCCCCCCCCTGGTTGTTTTGAGCAAATAAAATACTAAATCCATCATTATAGTTAGTAGAAAACTCAAATCCTGCAGTAATTTTTGTTGGAGAATTTTCAAAACCAGCCCACTGGTCAATGTAGTTGATGTATAGTGGATTATTAGATTCCCCACCAGAGAGGGATGGATTATAAAAATAATCAAACAAATAGTATTGATTATTTGTAATAGTTTGTTGTGAAAAACCAATGGTATTAACAAATAAAAATAATATGTGAAGTTTTATTTTATTCATTAATAATTTACAGTTAAAGCTCCTGAGTAAGTTTGATTTCCGGATACAAAGACAAAATAATAATCAGAACGAGGCACCAAGGATCCATTGAACATTCCATCCCAATTAATGTTATTTGGATATTCTTCAGCATATAAAATACCACCCCATTTATTAAAAACGGTAACCTTATAATTTTGCGTTTTATCCAGTACATCAATTACCCAACTATCATTTAAATTATCCTCATTTGGTGAAAACCCGTTTGGAATAAACAAAGGCATTTCTACAAACTCTTCTGTTTGAAGAATACCTGGGAAAATCTTATTATTAGAACTATTTGTCGTATTAGAGAGAAGAAAGTTTAATCGATAGGTAAAGTTATCCAGTCCGATTTTTTCATCATTGAAAGTTGAACTAAATGTAGATTGGGTTAATGTATTTTGACATAAAGTAACTTTTTGAAAAAAAACAAAGAATAAAAAAAATGTTGTTATATGTTTAACCAAATTTAAATTCATAATAAACTTAAATTAATGAGTTGTTTTATTTATAATAATATCTTACCTCAGTTTTGAATAATACATAATTACAATTATTTATTTGTGCGGATAAATATTTTTTTTTTTTAAAAACATCAATTTCCAAAAAAAAACATCTTATGATCGGTTATATATCTTAATTTAAAAAGTATAAGTGATATATTTTAAATATAAATCATTTAAAATCCGAAAAACAAAGAGTAGTAGATAGAATTTCTTTATTCGCTTTAGTACAAATAGGCATATAAAAATGAAAAACTAATGTAAAATAAGAAATACCATAAAAATAGTTAGTTTGTTTACCTAACCAAAGCAACGGTGCCGCTCTTAATTAATTTTTTGTCTTCACCATATTTACTTGTTTTAATTCTATAAACATAGGTTCCTGTAGGTAAATTTTTGCCCTTAAAAGTCCCGTCCCATCCTTCGTTTAATTGGTAGGATTTATAAACCATTTGCCCCCACCTGGTATAAATTTCAATTTTAAAATCTGACATACCTTGACCATAAACCTTAAATAAATCATTTACTCCGTCCCCATCAGGACTAAAAGCAGTAGGTGAGTATAATGAATAGGAGTTTTCTTCAACAACAGGATTTAAAATGCTTGGTTGAAGTAACCCTGGAAAAATATAATTATTAGAATTAAGATTGGAATAAGTTAAAAGAAAATTAATTCTATAAGTGTAATTATTCTGACCAATTTGCTCGTCATTATAAGTAGAACTAAAACTAGTTTGAGTTAAAATGTTTTGACCTAAAAAAACTTTTTTAAAGAAAATTAAAGAGATGAAAACTACTGTTATATATTTAAACCAATTGACTTCCATGAAAAAACTTAAATTCACATTGTATTTATAATGCATATATACAATTATTTATTTCTTCGGATAAATATTTTTTTTTAAAAAAAACATCCTTTGTTTAAAGGACCTATCATTAGTTGTGAAATATTTCAATTCAAACCATTAAGAACTATCTCTTCAATTTAGAAACTTATATTTATTTTTAATGAGATAGGTTTCTGAGTATCCGGTTTTATTTGATATTTCTGATATTAATTTGTTATCTAAAAGCATTTTCTTTGTTAACTCTATTCTTTGTTTTTTTATGTACTTAGCAGGTTTGAAATTTCTATCTAAACTATTGATTTCATTGTAATCTAAGCTAAATTCCATTTCTAACATTTTCAAAGTTACAAGGCTCAAGTTTTTAGTAATGAAATACTTAATTTTATTAACTAATTGGTCATCAGAAATATTTTTCTTTCTTAAAAATCTAATGATTATTATTAAATAATAATCATTATTAATGCTCCGAAGTATAGATACGATTCATGATTATTAATTTTATAATTTTCGAAAATTAGATTTCTTTGAAAATCATTTACATTATTAATCGTATAAACTCCATGAATGCTACCAAAACTTATAAGTTTATCTGTCTTATAAACTGCATTACTATTAAACTCATCTGTAATGTAATTATAGGATATCTTTTTTTTTGTTTTATCGAAAATACTTAACCCATTATTTCCAGATAAAAATATCAATTCATCATAATCTGAAATTGTATGTGCAGTTGTTTTAAGTGATATTTGATCTATTAATTTTAACCCATTTGCTGTTCTTTTTAAGGTCAACAATGATTTATTTTCAGAAATAGCATAAAAATAATTACCATTAATTTCACTTTCTAAAATATCACTAATTTTATTATTAAGATTATTGTCTATAATATCAACTTCAAAATTGTTTGTATTAATTGAAATATATCTTTTATTGTCAATAAAGTGAAATTCTCCTCTGTCTTTTATACGGTTATCTATCTTATTTTTTATGGGTATAATTTTATTTTGACATGTATAAATTAGTTTAAAAATATTAGACTCATAATCGTAGTTAAAAATTCCTTTGTTTGAAATGGCTAAATAATTAGACTTATCTATCAAAATAATATCTGATATATTTCCATATTTACTATTGGTCCTTATTGAGTTATCGTTGTCATATATAATAGTTTCTGTATTATTTTCATAAGTTAGTAGACCATTATAACATACAAAAATTATACTGTCAAATTCTTTTATTTGACCATCTGTATAGGTTATTTTATTTAACTTATTACCATTGATATATACACCGTTATAAGACCCAATAGCATTTTTATTGATTGCTCTCACACTTCCGTATGGTGAAAAGGTATATGAAAGATCGTCGTAAACTAACAATTTTCCTCTTGCGATAACAAAGAGCATGTTTTCTAGATATGCAAAATCCGTTACTGATTTTGAGTAAAAATCAGGATATATTTTAGGCGGATTTATGAATTTAATTTTAAAATCATCATCTTTTGAAAAATCAGATTTTATAGGCCCAAAAATAGATTTATTATAATGAATTAAATTATTGTCTTTTGATGAATTAACTTTATATATTCCACAATTGGAACTTACATACAATTCATTTTCGTAGTTAACAAAATTATAGAATATTTTTTCATCATAAATTTTGTGAATTGTAAAAGCATTATTAAATAACAAAATAAAATTTAAAATATATAGGCTATTTATCATGTGTTTTTAAATTTTGATAATTCAATTATAGCGTTTATTTTTTGTTGTGACAATTTTTTTTTTTTAATAAAATGTCTTTTTGAGATGTAATTATTTTTAATCTGAAATATTCTTATATTTAAGACACTTATGAATAATCTAAATAAAATGTATTTTAATAAGTTGTTAGATAATAATGACTATGAAATCTCATCTTATGTAAAGAAATATTTTTAGATAATTCTAATTTCTCAATAAAACTACATGTAGGTTACGATAGTAAAAATATTACTAATCGCACTAATTATGCAACCTCACGCAATCCCCATTTTTTTTATTATATGTAGGAGATTAGTCATATTAGCAAAAACCCGAATACCCCCTTTTATAAAAAACAATGGATAAAAAAGGCGAATTAATGGAAACGCTGTAAATTAACGGTAAAATGTTCCGAATACGTTACCGAACTAAAAAACAAAACCCATAACTATCTATAGATTCAACAGTTATGGGCTACAGTTGTTGTCCCACTAGGGCTCGAACCTAGACTCTTCTGTACCAAAAACAGACGTGTTGCCAGTTACACCATGGGACAATTTTGGATGCGAATTTACTTTCTATTTTTTATCCTACCAAATTTTTTTCTTATGTATTAGTACTGTTTTTTAGCTTCTAAGGGTATAAATATATATTTTAACGTTTATTATAGATGTATTTTTCTATTTTCGCTATACATATTTTATTAAATGAGCTACAAAAAATTAAATAATATAACTGGCTGGGTTGTTTTTGCAATAGCAACCTTTGTATATCTCTCTACTATGGAGCAAACCACAAGCCTTTGGGATTGTGGGGAATATATTACCACAGCAAATAAGCTTGAGGTTGGTCATCCTCCCGGAGCTCCATTTTTTATGATGTTAGGTAGGTTGTTTTCTGCTTTTGCAAGTCCAGAAAATGCAGCAATGATGATTAATTCTATGTCGGCATTAAGCAGTTCTTTTAGTATCTTATTTTTATTTTGGAGTATAACTATGTTGGCTAGAAAAATGGCAATGCTAAATGGTGAAATTGATAGAAATTCTTCATTTGCCATTATCGGAGCTGGTTTAATTGGTGCACTTTCCTATACATTTACCGATTCTTTTTGGTTTTCGGCAGTTGAAGGGGAGGTTTATGCCATGTCATCTTTCTTTACAGCAATTGTCTTTTGGGCCATTTTAAAGTGGGATATTGAAGACGACCAGTATAGCGAATCGAAAGAGAAATCCAACGCTACTCACCCAAATAGATGGATTTTATTTATATGTTATATGATAGGGCTATCAATAGGAGTTCATTTACTTAACTTATTGGCGATTCCAGCAATTGTTTTTGTTATTTACTTTAAAAAGTATGAGTTTAGTTGGAAATCATTTTTCTTAGCTGGCTTAGCCTCTTTGGTGGTTTTGGGAACTATACAAAGTATTATTATCCCAAGTACAGTTTCACTTGCTGATTGGGTAGAAAGGCTATTCACCGATAGTTTTGGACTCCCTTTTAACAGTGGCGCATTTTTCTTTTTAGGATTAATTATTTTTGTAATTTTTGCTGGATTAAGGTGGACTAATAAAACTGGAAGGGCTTTACTAAATACTGCTATTTTATCCCTTGCCTTGGTCTTAATGGGTTATTCTTCATTTGTAATGATCTTGGTAAGGTCTAACGCAAACCCTCCGTTAGATGAAAACAACCCAGAAACTTTATCTCAACTGCATTCATATTTAAAAAGAGAGCAGTATGGAACTTGGCCTATTCTTTCTGGAAGATTTTGGAACTCCCCAGCTTATTCAGACTGTAGTGAAGACCATTTAGGACCTGACAAAAGTAGTTTTATGAAAGTTTTTTCATTAACATGTAAGGGTAATACTCAAGAAGTTCTAAGTAATGATACTAGCGATATTAAAAAATTAATTAAGCCACTAAATCTCCACATTAGGTTTTTTAAGGGCAGAGAGTCTAACAAGTTTAGATATTCATTGGTAGAGAAAAAACTATCCTTTATGAATGAATGGGCTTTATATCAATTTAAAGGTCAATGTGATACAATTAATTTAGAACTATTAAATAAAAATCTTCCTAAAGTACTTTCTTTCCAAGACGAGATAACAAAAGGATATATAGATAATCTTAAAGGAAAAAGAGGTGACAAATTATACTTACCAGAGTATACAACGCTTTTTCCTAGAATGTATAGACAAGGTGAAGGTTCAAAATATAAAGTTTGGTGTGGTTATGAAGGAAATACTAACAAACCTCTCCCAGCTTTAGGGCA
Source organism: Cryomorphaceae bacterium (assembly GCA_905182525.1). GTDB lineage: Bacteria > Bacteroidota > Bacteroidia > Flavobacteriales_D > Parvicellaceae > MED-G20. Next base: position 44,601 of record CAJJBV010000005.1, read on the forward strand.
AATAAATAAAATGCTTCAGCAAAGTTATACTGATAGATACCAGCAATATAAGGCTTTGATGTCTTATGCTAATAATACTAGTGCGCCAGATAATAACAGGCAGTATTTAAGAGATATTGCTACTGATCTTTCTAAAGACGGTTTGTTTTTGCCATCATTTACAGAAAACTTACAGTTTTTATTTCAATACCAGCTCAATTGGATGTATTTACGTTATTTTCTGTGGAATTTTTCAGGTCGTCAAAATGATATTCAAGGATATGGTTTAACTGGTGGAAGTGGAAAAATATTGGAGGGAAACTGGCTAACTGGATTAGACTTTATTGACGATCAAAGATTGGGGCCGCAAGAAGGTTTATCTGATGATATAAGGCTCAACAAAGGATATAATAGATACTTTATGTTGCCTTTAATTTTAGGTTTAATTGGATTTCTCTACCAACTTTTTAAACATCCTAAGGGTTGGTTTGTAGTGTTCTTGCTATTCCTGCTTACCGGAATTGCAATTGTTATTTACCTAAATCAGAAGCCTGGAGAGCCTAGAGAAAGAGATTATGCATACGCTGCCTCATTCTATGCTTTTGCCGTCTGGATAGGTCTTGGAATATGGTCATTATTCGATTTTGCAAAAAATGCAAACTTTGGATCATTTAAAAAAGTTAGCAATGTATATTCTTGGAGGAAGTGGCCTTATTTTATTAGCTCAATATGTTTCTGGAAATGGAATGACTTTTGGTTTAAGTATGGCTTACATGAGTGTTGTTTCAATATTACTTTTTGGATTGATGTACTTTTTAGGAAAAAAATATCCTTCTCACATTATGATTCCTATTATTCCTATTGCATTAGGATTATTTGTGCCTAGTGTTTTGGCGTATAACAATTGGGATGATCACAACCGATCAAACAGGTCTACAGCTAGAGATTTTGCGGCCAATTATTTAAATTCTTGTGACTATAATGCAATTCTTTTTACAAATGGAGATAACGATACTTTCCCGCTTTGGTATATTCAAGAAGTAGAAGGTGTAAGAACAGATGTAAGGGTTGCAAACATGTCTTTATTAAGCACTGATTGGCATATTAATCAAATGAAAAAAAGAGCTTATGATTCAGATCCACTTCCAATAAATATGAGAGAATCTGTTTACAGAAGCGGCAATAGAGACTATGTTTTAATTAGCCCTAACGATAACACAAAATATAAATCGAATTCTAAAAGGTTAAAAATTCAAAAGACACTTAGCAATTTGAAAAATTCACTAGTTCAAAATGGGCTAAATGAAAAAGCTGTAATTGAACTATTTAAACAGGTTTATTGGCTGAAAGATATTGCAGATTCTCTTAAAAAAGATGATTTAGATTATAAAAGTAATGCGTTAAGTACTAGAACACTGAGTATAATTAACTCCGGGTACAAAAATTTAAAATACACAAGTAAAGTGAAAGGATTTTTGTCCTTAGCGGGGATTAATAATGCAAGCGCCCAAATTAATCAAATTCTAAGTCAAGCTGAGAAAACTATAAACAAGTGGCCTGAAAGATGGTATTCGGCACAAGAAGCAATAGATTTTATAAGCGATGACAGAAATAAAAAATTTCAAAATTTTTCATGTAATAATGAGTCTTATTTAAACTTCAGTAATTTGTATTTAGAGGTAAATGAAAAAAATGCTATTAAATATGGAATAATGGATAGTTCAGACTTAAAAAGGACAAATTATAGACCAGTAATAAAATGGGCACTTAAAGGAAGTATGCTTTATAAGGCAGATATTGCTGTTTTAAGTCTTTTAGCAAACTATCAATGGGAAAGGCCTATTTACTTTGCTAGTGTTATGGGAATGCAGGCTAATAGAAATTTACAAAAGCACATGTACTGTGAAGGACTAACTTATAAATTATCTCCAATAGAGTTTGGTGGAAACGGAGGAACCAATATCAATAAAATGGTTCAGCTTTTTAACGGAGGGTATGCTCTGAATAAACGCAATAACGAAGTTGATAGCGTCAATTTTTTGTGGGGAAACATGAAAGGACAAGGTGTATTGGTTGATTATTACACCATGAGAATGGTTCAAAATATTCGATTACAAATGATGAAATTAAGTGATCAACTTATTGCAAAGAACAGATATGATGAAGCAATAGATATTTTAAACTTGTGTTTCGAAGAGATGCCTATTGAAAATGAGCAAGTTCCTGCCGATGATATATGCTACTATTTGTGTGCAAATTATTTTGAAGCTGGAGATACCACAAATGGAAATATTATAGGTAAGCAATTGGCAGAACTACAACTACAAAGGCTTAAATATTTTGCATCTATGGAAAAGCCGCAATTACGTTTTGTTTGGACAGCTTTAGGAAAAGCTATGTTTAATGTCGAAATGCTTAGGGAGGCTTCATTAACTGGTATGGATAGAAATAAAATGTTCGAGCCAGACCAAACAAACATGAATGGAAGTGTTTCATTTGCTAATAAAGGAGTCCTTAAAGACACGCCTTACGATGAGGTTTGTGCTGATATTAAAAATGTTTTCGTCGATAACTTTAGAGAAAAAAGTGCGTTTTTTGGAAATCAGCAAAAATTCCCAATTTACTATACTCAGCTCTGGGGTGGAAATAAATAATGAAATATTGGATTAAAACACCATGGTTAATCCAAATTGTTTTTTCAAAGATTATATGGAGGTTCCAGTCTAATAAAAAAGAAATATATCTAACATTTGACGATGGCCCATCTTCAATTACACTAGAAATTCTACACTGTTCTAGAAAAAGAGAATATTAAAGGCAACTTTTTTTTGTACAGGTAATAATGTTAAAAAACAACCTGAATTATATGATAAAGATTATTTCTGCTGGACACAGTGTTGGAAATCATTCTATGACTCATTTAAACGGTTGGAAAGTTGACAAAAAAAAATATCTGTCTTGATGTGAAAAAAGGTTCTGAACTAATTAACAGCAATCTCTTTAGGCCACCTTATGGCAAAATAAACTTACGAAGTATTTTTTCATTAAAAAAAACATATGAAATTATAATGTGGGATATTAATAGTGGTGATTTTGACCGTGGTATATCTTCAAAAGAAGTGATTAATAATGTAGTAGCAAATTCTCGAAATGGGAGCATTGTTGTCCTTCACGATAATGAAAATTTTAAATCCTTAATACTTCCTTCCCTTTTGCCAATTATAAAAGGACTAAAAGAAAAGGGGTTCTCATTTAGAGCTATTCCTTATCATCCTTTAAAGTAAATCTAAATCCTAAGTATATCATTCTTCCAAAAATTGGAGCCCATATTAATGAACTGTCAAAGTGCTTGTTATAAGGATCTTCTGAAGATAGTATTGGGTTTTTTTGCGTGTAATTTAAAGCGTTTTCTATGCCCAAATAAGCTTCGATTCTATTACTAAATATTCTTGTTATCTGTCCATTAATCAATAAATAATCTTCACTTCTTTCGGGCAATTGAAATTCTTGCTCATTATCTCCTGTAAAAGGGATTCTTTGGCTTCCAATCCACTGAGTTGTAAGATCTGCTTTCCATTGCCTGTTTTTTGTTTTTCTTGACGAATAAGCAATGTTAAGAAACCCTCTATGTTTTGACAAAAGTGGCTTTTCTTTTATTCCGCTTTGGTACTTCTTTTTAACATCTAAAAATCTGTAGGCAGCTCTTATTTCCCATCGTCTACTAATGGTGTAATTAATCTCAGTTTGAAAAGAGTTTGAATAAGATTTTCCATTAAGGGCATAAAAATCTACTTGTCTTGCAGACTCATCTAAATCTACTACTAATTGATTTTCAAAAAAAGTGTGGTATCCATCAATGGTTAAAGTTCCGTCTCTACTGAACAATGTAAACTCTTTTAAAATAGCTAGCCCAAAGTTCCAAGAGTATTCCTGTCCTAAGTCTTGTAATCCGTAAGAATTCAAGTTCCACTTTCTAGAAGAGGCCATAAATCCAATATTTTCCATAATCATAAAGGGTGTTCTCCTTCCACTGCCTGCCATAAACTTAAATGCTAAATCAACATTTGGTGAAACCCTTAAATGAAGCCGAGGAGTGATAAAATATTTATTGTAAAATGAAGTGTAATCTCCTCTTAAGCCCGCAATTAATCCAAATTTTTCGCTGTTGTGATTAAACTCTCCAAAAATACCAGGAACGACTTCAAGCCATTTAAAATTATGTCCTATAGAACTAGTGTCGTAGTCATATTTAAGAGTTAACTGTTCGTTAACACTGTCCAACTGGCAACTTGAGCCAATTTTAAACGAGTTTTCTTCCTTGTTATTTCCTGTTTCTTGTTGGTAAATTAAATTTAAGTATCCGCTTAACTGAGTACCATTGTAGTTAGTTTTACCAATCTTCGTTTCTTGTCGATTATAAGTGCTACTAACCTGTAAAGCAAGGCTTTTAAAGTCGTCGTTTGGAAAAAGGTAACCAATTTTAGCAAACCCATTAAATTGTGCATTTTCTATGTCCACACCATAATTCGCTTGAGGAATTCCAATTGCGGGAACTTCATTCCATTCATTTCTTTTCCCAGATTCCATATTGCTAAAAACAGCATTCCCTCCAATTTCCATATGAACTAATCTGGATCTGTAATTCCACTGATTATAAAAAATGTAGTCGTTGTGTAGAGGATTATCCAGAAATCCATCGTTATTTCTATCGTTAATTCTTGACTGATCTTCAAAATGAGCTAAAAAAGTAGTTGACCAGTGCCTGCCAAAACTTTTGGAGGCAAAAGCATTGTACTCAGTTCTTCCGGCCTGATTTAAATAAAAGTTAAGATGAAATTTTTCTGCATTTTCAGGTTGTTTTAGATTCATATTTATTTGGCCAACCATACTTTCGTAGCCATTAAGAACTGACCCAGAACCTTTGGAGACAGCAATTTGATGAATAAATGATCCGGGTATTTGTTTTAAGCCGTACAATGTTGAAAGTCCTCTTATAACGGGAATATTTCCTGAAAGCATTTGAACATATTTACCAGATAATCCCATCATTTGAATTTGTTTTGTTCCAGTCACAGCATCTGTAAATGTTGCATCAATTGATGGGTTGGTTTCAAAACTTTCTGCCAGATTGCAACAAGCTGCTTTTCTTAATTCATCTTGTCCTATAATGTGGGCATTTCTGGGGTTTAATTTTGAAAAAGTATAACTGCCTTTTTTGAATTCAACAACTAGATCCCTAAGAATTTTTCCCTCGCTCATTACAACATTAATTTCTCTATCGGGTTGAATTTCAAGAGTATCGGTATTGTAACCTATGTAGCTAAATATTAAATACTTTTTCTTAGGATTGTTTGAAAGACTAAAAAATCCATTTGCATCAGATGATGTGCCAGTATTAACCCCTAAATAATAAATATTCACACCAATTAATGGCACCATAGAGCCTTTTTCGTTAAGCTCAAAGACATGTCCGGAAATATTTTCTAATTTATTTTCTTGTTGGGAAAAAAGAGTTACCCATAAAAAAAAAAAACTTAATAATGAAATTAATTTCATTTTAAAGTGTCTTTCCTTTCGTAATGACAACATGGGTGTAGTTTATCGTAGGCTTCGTCAGATGCTCTACATAATGGCGTGTCGTGCCCTTTGAAAGCTAATAATTCATGTATCTCTTTCTCTGAAATTTTGTTAGTTTTAAAAGTGACATCACACAATAGAGTTGTCTCGGACCAAGAAGCAAAAATAACCCCTTTTACGTCAAGTGCGTTCTCAATCCTGTCTTTACACATGCCGCATTTTCCACTGACCAAAAATGAAGTTTTTTTAGTTTGTGCATTAAAAGAAAATACATAAAAAAATAGCAGAAAAAGTAAAAATAATTTTTGTTTATTCATGATTTTGCTTTTTTATAACATTACTAATGTCATTTGTTTATGATGAACAAATATAGTTTGTTTAAAACAAAAGTGTAGTTGTTAAAAAAAAAAACTTAAAGATGATTGGAATTTATGTTCATTTGTTAAAAACAATTCTATGAAATTATTACTGTTGGGTGCTGGAGGAAGAGAACATGCTTTGGCTTGGAAAATATGTAAAAGTTCTCAGCTAGAGAAACTTTATGTTTCTCCAGGTAATGCTGGAACTTCAGAAATTGCAGAAAATATCGCAATGGATATTAATGACTTTGATGCGGTAGGTAATTTTTGTGTTCAAAAAAAAATAGATGTCTTAGTTGTTGGTCCCGAGCAGCCACTAGTAAACGGTATTCACGATTATTTTGAAAACAATCCAAGACTCAAGAATGTAACAGTTATAGGGCCTAAAAAAGAAGGCGCGATATTAGAAGGAAGTAAAGATTTTGCAAAAAAATTCATGAAAAAACATAGAATTCCTACTGCAAAATCAAAGTCTTTTAATAAACAACAAGTAATAGAAGCGTTGGAATATTTAGAACAAAAAGAAGGTCCTTATGTTCTGAAAGCAGATGGGCTTGCTGCTGGAAAGGGTGTGGTTATTGAGTCTGATTTGAATAAAGCAAAAAAAGCTGTAAAAATATTACTTGAAGGACAATTTGGAAAGTCTAGCGAAACTGTAGTTATTGAAGATTTTCTAGTGGGTGTAGAAGTAAGTATGTTTATAATAACAGATGGTGTGAATTATAAACTTTTGCCCACTGCGAAGGATTATAAAAGAGTTGGAGAAGGAGATACTGGATTAAACACTGGTGGAATGGGAGCGGTTTCTCCGGTCCCTTTTGCAAATAGAGAGTTTATTGATAAAGTAGAAAATCAAATAATCATCCCTACAGTTAAAGGATTAAGAAAAGAAGGGATAGATTATTCAGGATTTATCTTTTTTGGATTAATTTCTGTGAAAGGAGACCCGTATGTTATTGAATATAATTGTAGGCTAGGAGATCCAGAGACTGAAGTGATTATGCCTCGTTTAAAGTCAGATATATTAGAGCTATTTGATGGTATTGCCACCAATACTCTTTCCGAAAGAGATGTAGAAATTGATTTAAGGACGGCAAGTACAGTAATGTTAGTTTCAGGAGGTTATCCAGAAAAATACGAAAAATATAAGGAAATAAACATTGGAGATTTGGACGAGAAATCAGTTGCTTTTCACGCTGGCACAATAATAAAAAACAATAAAATAGTTTCAAATGGCGGTCGCGTTATGGCCGTGACTTCGTATGGTAAAAATATAGAAACATCATTAAAAGTATGCTATGCAAATGTTGAAAAAATAACATTTGAAAAAAAGCAATTTAGAAAAGATATTGGTAAAGATTTAATTACAAAAAAGTAATTACTTGATTTGGTTAGGGTCCTGGTCCGCTTTTTTGTTTAGCTTATTTTGGACAAACATCCAATATACTAATCCTCCAAATATGATAAAGAAAAATATAATGTTAGGTGAATTTCCTAATGGTTCTAGGGTGTTTTCAAACATCCAAATTAAAAAATCTCTTATAGGATGTAAAAGCCAGTTCATAGTTTTTTGTTCAAAAATATAAAATAATTGATTCGGACAATTATTTTTTAACTCCTTTAATCATTAATTTGTAACAATGTTAAATTTTCTTAGATCGAATAGCCCTGTTTATTACTTTGTTTTAAGTGGTACTCTAATCCCATTATTTATTTTTAACCACTACTACTCTAATACTGAAAGTGAATTAATCTGGCCAATATTAAATTTGATTAAAACTAATAAAATTGCACTTTACTTAATTTATTCATGTATTATTTTCATTACCTCATTAAGAATAAATTTAATTATAAATAAAAGTGTCTTTTTTGAAAAATCTAATTATTCTTCCGGTATTTTATACCTTTTTTTTATGGGGCTTTCTGGAATGGTACATCTTGCAATACTTCCCGCTATAGGTAATTTATTCGTCGTTTTTTCTCTTGAGAATTTTTTTAAAATTTTTAGAAATAAACCTTGTAAAATAGAAATTTTTAACGCTAGTTGTTTTTTGATTTTAAGTTGTTTTTTTTATGCTTATAATATTTTTTTATTCCCTATTTTATGGCTTGTGCTCTACTTTATAAGGCCTTTTAATTGGCGCGAATACGTAATGCCCATCATAGCCTTAATTTTTATAAGTGTTTATCTTTTGCCTTTTGGATATTTTAATAAGTCCTTGAATAACTGGAGCACAATTTGGTGGAATTATTCAAAAATTAATAATCTTAATAATTTTATTGAATGGGGGTTTTTATTCTTTAGTATTTGTCTTGGATTACTAATTGGGCTAAGTACACTAATATTTACTTTTATAAAGTCAAATAATCGTTATAAAAAAATAGCCTGGGTAATTCTGTCATTATTTTTTTTATGTTTAATACAATTAATCCTTAGTAAGCTATATTTAAATATCCAATATCCTTTACTTTTCACACTTCTTTTACCGCTTTCTATTTTACTTGCTAATTCTATTTTAAATTCTAAATATTCATGGCTAGTTGGCTCCTATTTAGTCATTTTAGTAATTGTAAAGCTCATTATTTCATTTGTACTTTAAAAGAGATTGAATATTTATTACTTTCTTCTATATTTGAGATAAAATTATTCAATCTATGAAGTGTGGTGTTGTAACATTCCCAGGATCTAATTGTAACCACGATATGATGTATGCATTAGGCAATATACTTGGTCAAGAGGTTATAGAGTTATGGCATAAAGACCAAGACACTAAAAATTGTGACCTGATAGTTCTTCCAGGTGGGTTTTCTTACGGGGATTATCTAAGGTCTGGGGCAATAGCTAGTTTATCACCTATAATGAAAGAAATTATTAGATATGCAAATAATGGTGGATTATTATTAGGAATTTGTAATGGGTTTCAGATATTGTGTGAAGCAGGGCTACTTCCTGGAGCGCTACTACATAACAATCAACAAAAATTTATATGTAAAAATACATTCTTAAAGCCTTGCTCTGAAACTGCGTTAATCACAAAAAATATAGATAAAAATTCTGCCTTTAAAATTCCTATTGCCCACGGAGAAGGCAGGTATTATGCTAATGATTCTGTAGTTGATGATTTGTTTTCAAGTGACCAAGTTCTTTTTCAATATTGTGATTCGAATGGAATAATTTCTGAAAAAGAAAACCCTAACGGTTCAGTAAAAAATATTGCAGGTATAGCTAATAAATCTAAAAATGTAATGGGAATGATGCCCCACCCCGAAAGAGCAATTGATCCACTGCTTGGGAATATTGATGGTGCTAAATTGTTTAATTCTCTACTAAGCTTAACAAAAATTTAAAAACATTTTTATACTTTAACAGTTGACAACAATACATATTTATATGTTACTCTTTAATCACGTTAAAATTATTGATTTAGTTAATTCTTTTTAATATGAAATTAAAAGTTTTATTTCTCTGTTTAATAACCTTATGTTTATTCTCTCATTATTCTCAACAGACTGTCAAAGGAAAAGTGGTAGATCTTGAGTCACAATTCGCTTTGCCTGGTGTTAATGTCCAGTTTGTTGATGCCGATCTTAAGCTCGGTGTAGCAACAGATATAAATGGTGGATTTAAGATTGAAGAAGTCCCTCTAGGAAGACATCAAATTAGATTTACTTTTATTGGGTATAAACCTCTTATTCAAACTATAGTTGTTAATTCTGGTAAAGAAGTTGTTTTAAGTATCGCCATCGAAGAATCAACAGAATTATTAGAAGCTTTTGAATTTTCTGCAAATGAAGATAGAGCTGTTAATAATGAAATGGCTTTAATTAGTGCTCAAGAATTTTCAGTAGAAGAAACCGAAAGATACGCAGGGAGCAGAGGGGATCCAGCAAGAATGGCATCAAACTTAGCGGGTGTTCAGGGGGCAGATGATAGTAGAAATGATATTATTGTAAGAGGAAATTCTCCATTAGGTGTTATTTACCGTGTTGAAGGAATAACAATTCCTAATCCAAACCACTTTGCAATTTCTGGATCATCCGGAGGACCTTTAAGTATCTTGAACAATAAATTTTTAGGTAATAGTGATTTTTTTTCTGGTGCTTTTCCTGCTGAATATGGAAATAGTACTGCGGGAGTATTCGATTTAAAAATTCGAAATGGAAACAATGAAAAAACAGAGTTTACTGCTCAAGTTGGGCTCTTTGGTGCAGAATTGTTAATGGAAGGGCCTTTGTCAAAAAAAAGCCCTGCTTCTTTTTTATTAATGTATAGAAAAGCTACCCTTAAAGCGTTTAATATATTAGGTGTAGACTTGGGGACTTCTGCTATTCCAAATTATCAAGATTTTGCTGCGAAATTTAATCTCCCTCTTAAAAAAGGTGGGAATTTAGCTTTTTGGGCAATGGGAGGAAATAGTAATATTAATATTATGGTTAGTAAGCAAGATAGTACAGATACCGAACTTTATGGAGAAAACACAAAAGATCAAAGGTTTAGAACTGCAATGATGGTTGGGGGGTTAACCTATACTAAGCCAATAAATGAAACTACTTTTATGAAATCTACTACTTGTGTTAATTTGGAACAACAAAAATCTAATCATGACACAGTTTCAAGGATAGGATTGTGGAATAATATTGATTTAAACCCTTACATGGCTTATAATTTTAAAACTACTAGGTATTCTAATGCTAGTTCTTTAAATAAAAAATTAAATAAAAAGAACACTCTTAAAATAGGTTGGGTAGCTGATATAACCAATTTTAATTTTATTGATAGTGTTACTACAAACTCTGCTCTTCAAACCTATAGAAATCGATTCAAAAAGAATGGTAATTATTTAATGATTCAGCCATATATAAGCTGGAAGCATAAATTTTCTGATGATTTTGTTATCAGTGCAGGAATGACAAGTATCTATCTTGCAATATTTAATGACAATGCAAACGGTGGCAATGTCAGAAATTATTCTCCCTTAGAGCCTAGAGTTGGAATGAAGTGGAGTGTCAATGAAAAAAGTGCATTTTCTTTTGGGCTTGGCTATCATTCGCAAACACAACCTTTATATACAAGGTATTATCTGAACCCTGGAAATAGCACTTCCAGTAATGAAGCTCTAGGCTTGTCTTACAGTAAGCATATTGTTTTGGGTTATTCACTCCGGTTAAGCAAAAACTTTGGTATAAAAACAGAAGCTTATTATCAAGGACTAACCGGAATACCTGTTGAAACAGATTCATCTGCTTTTTCTTTAATCAATGCAGGAAGTGGTTTTGCAAGAGTTTTTCCAAATGCGTTAGTAAATAATGGAACAGGCTATAATTACGGATTAGAGATTACAATTCAAAGATATTTTAATAAAAACTGGCATGCGCTATTTTCTGGTTGTTTATATAATTCTCGTTACACACCAAGTGATGGAATAGAAAGAAACACTAGTTACAACGGTTTATACGCGGCTAATTTTTTAGCAGGTAAAGAGTTTAGGGTAGGTGAAAATAAGGTTCTTGGGTTGGGTATTAAAATAACTGGGGCTGGAGGAAAAAGAAAAGGTGTCTTAGACCCTATATTATCAGAACAACAAGGAGAAGTGATTTTTAAAGATGAGGGATTTAACGAAAGTCAATTTAAAGATTACTTCAGGTTTGATATTAAAACTACTTACAAAATAAATAAGAAAAAGATTACTCATGAAATTGGTCTAGATTTAGTAAATATTTCAGGAGCAGAAAATATATTAAATTACTCTTATGCCCCAAATAACAATGGCAATTCTGAGGATGACATAGTGTTAAATTACCAACTTGGATTTTTGCCTATTTTTTATTATAAAATAGACTTCTAAATTTAATTAAAATGAAAATTCTTCTAACTGGTGGAGCTGGGTTTATTGGGTCTCATACAGCCGTAGAGCTAGTTAATAACGGATATAGTCCTATTATTCTTGATGACTTTAGAAATTCTAATGCATTGATAATAAAGAATATTGAAAAAATTATTGGTAAAAAAGTTGGCTTTTATTCTGTAGATATTGGAAATAAAATTAAGCTACGTGAAATAATAAAGAAAGAAAACCCAATTGGTATTATTCATTTTGCAGCGGACAAATCTGTAAATGAATCTGTCTTAAACCCGTTAAAATATTATAAAAACAATATTTCTAATCTAGTTTCTCTACTTGAGCTAGTTTCTGAATTTAATATTAATTCATTTGTCTTTTCTTCCTCTTGTACTGTATATGGTAATCCAATAAAAATTCCGGTAAAAGAAACAAACGAAACCCAACCAGCTTTTTCCCCCTATGGATATACTAAAAAAGTTGGAGAAAGAATACTAACAGACTTTTATGCAACTAGAGAAAAATCATCTTTAACACTTTTGAGATATTTCAACCCAATAGGGGCACACCCTTCAGGATTAATTGGTGAGCTCCCTATTGGCGTCCCTAGTAATCTTTTACCTTTCATAACTCAAACTGCCATTGGAAAAAGAAAAAAATTAACAATCTATGGGAACGACTATGAAACCCCAGATGGAACTTGCATTAGAGATTACATTCATGTTGTTGATTTAGCCAATGCCCATGTTTTATCGCTAAAGTTTAGTCTTGAGAAAAAAAATTACATTAAAACCTACAATGTGGGAATGGGAAAGGGTTCTTCTGTGTTAGAAGTAATAAATAGTTTTGAAAATGTAAATAAAGTAGCTATAAATTATGATTTTGGAGCCCGTAGAATTGGAGATATTCCCAAAATATTTGCAGATATTGATCTTATAAAAGATGAAATGAACTGGTTTCCAAAATTTAACTTAGAAAACTCTGTTGAACACGCGTGGAATTGGGAAAAAAAATTAATGGATTTTAAATATATATCTTAAAAAAAACAAGAGAAAAAACTAAAGAAAACCCTAAAATCATCCCAGCAATGGTTTGGTATAAAGTATGTGCTTTTAGATAAATTCTTGAAAAACAAACAATACCAATTAATATTAATAAAATAATATTAATGAAAATAACTTCCTGCTGGCCGGAAACAGCTTGAGCTATTAATGATTCCGCCATCATTCCCCCGCATAACCCTGAAATAGAGGCAGCATGAATGCTTATTTTCCAAAAAAAGGTAATTATTATTAAAAAAAGTAAAAGGACTACGCCCGAAAATAAAAATGATAAATAAGGGTGAAATAGGTTTAGCATAGCTGCATTCCAGTATTGGAAAATATAATAGGTCATTAAGTAATAGATCCCTATTAATACCAGAACTGGTAATCTTTCTTTTCTCTTCGGCATAGATATACTACTTATCGTTTTATTTTTGTACATAACAAAAACAGTAACAAGTGGAAAAATAACAGCCATGAGAAATAAAAAACACAATAATGCCCAATAAATATCTGGTGCAGCCAGGAATAACATCTGATTATAAATATTTTGAATGTTAAAATAAATTATATATGAATATATAACTGTGAATACTGGATGAAAAATTAACGAAATCAAATTTGAAAATATACGCATAACTAAATCAATTGTTTCCTCAATCTTGCAACAGGAATATTAAGCTGCTCTCTGTATTTTGCTACTGTTCTTCTTGCTATTAAGTAGCCTTCCGTCTTAAGTAATGCTGCTAGTTTTTCATCTGTTAATGGCCTAGACTTATCCTCATTAGAAATTGCTTCGTTTAAAATTGTTTTAACCTCACGTGTAGAAACTTCTTCACCAGACTCTTTGGTCAATGATTCGCTAAAAAAATATTTTAACAAAAATATCCCGTAAGGCGTAGCTACATGTTTAGAGTTTGCCACTCGAGATATTGTAGAAATGTCCATGTCCACCATCATAGCTATATCTTTTAAAATCATTGGTTTTAAATTTTTTTCATCACCAGTAAGAAAAAACTTTTTTTGAAATTTTATAATCGCGTTAATCGTTACTAAAAGTGTATTTTGTCTTTGTTTTACTGCCTCAATAAACCATTTGGCTGCATCCACTTTTTGTTTAATAAATAAAACTGCTTCTTTGTTTCTTTTGTTTTTTGGTGTCTGATCGTAGCCTTTAATCATTTCTACATAGTCTCTACTAACTCTTAATTGAGGAGCATTTCGTTGATTTAATTCTACTGATATTTCTCCGTCATTTTCAAATATTGTAAAGTCTGGAGTTATCTGATGAATGGATTTAGATGTGTCTATTAATGAATTTCCTGGTTTAGGGTTAAGTTTAACTATTTCAGACATAGCTTGCTTAATAGCAATTGTGTCAATATCTAGTTTTTTTTCAATTTTATTAAAGTGTTTTTTTAAGAACGAATCAAAACACTTTTCAAGTATAACCTCAGCGGTTTTAGTAGAAATTGTTTTCTTTTTTTTCCTTAGCTGAATTAATAAGCATTCTTTTAAATTCCGAGCTCCAATACCTGGCGGATCCAATTCTTGAACCTCTAAAAGCACTACCAGCAACTCTTCTTCCGTTGTAAAAATATTTTGTGAAAATGCTAAATCGTCAACAATATTAAAAAGGTCCCTTCTTAAGTACCCAGACTCATCCAAATTACCTATTATATGCTCTGCAATAACTTGGTGCTTTTCATTCTTTATTTTTAGTGAAATTTGACTGACTAATTTTTCGCTAAATGAATCTCCTACTGAAAGCGGAGTTTGGTTTTCATCAAAATCTTTATTCGAATTGTTAGATTGTGTTTTGTAATATGGTGTTTCATCATTTATATAGTCTTGATAATTAAACTCCTCTCTTTTTTCATTTACGGCTTCAGAGTTTTCATCTGAAATTTCAAGATTTTGTTCTTCTCCCTCATCTAAAGCTGGATTTAACTCTAGTTCTTCTTTTATTCTTTTTTCTAGCTCTAATGTTGGCAACTGCAACATTTTCATTAGTTGAATCTGCTGAGGAGACAACTTCTGTAAAAGTCTTTGTTGTAATGATTGTTTTAAAGCCATTTTATTCGCTTTTTAGGAAACTGTATAATTTAAAAATCGATTTTTTACAATTCATAAGCATTAAAATTCTGCATTATTGGGCGTTCTTGGAAAAGGAATAACATCTCTTATATTTGTCATTCCTGTTACAAACATTAATAACCTTTCAAAGCCCAATCCAAATCCTGCATGAGGAACAGTTCCAAATTTCCTTGTTTCTAAATACCACCATATAGCTTCTTTTGGAATATTAAATTCTTCACACTTTTCTTCTAAAATGTCATGTCGTTCCTCTCTTTGAGATCCTCCTACTATTTCGCCAATTCCAGGAAATAAAATATCCATCGCAGCAACTGTTTTTCCATCGTCATTTCTTCTCATATAAAATGCCTTGATAGATGCTGGGTAATCAACAATTACAACAGGCTTCTTAAAGTGCTTTTCAACTAAAAATTTCTCATGTTCGCTTTGCAAGTCAATCCCCCA
Source organism: Cryomorphaceae bacterium (assembly GCA_905182525.1). GTDB lineage: Bacteria > Bacteroidota > Bacteroidia > Flavobacteriales_D > Parvicellaceae > MED-G20. The sequence continues at coordinate 59,940 of CAJJBV010000005.1, forward strand.
CTCTATTGGAAATTTAAACTGCTTTTTTTTGTTGGGTTTTGATTTTAAAAGTATGTCAATCGCTTCGGTATAGGTAATTCTTTCAAATTTATTTTCTGAAACTGTTTTAATTCTTTCTAATGAGAGAGAGTTCGTTTCTTTTGTCTTTAGGAAGTTGTTGTTGTTCTTTTTTCTCTCTTTGGTTTAAAAAATTTAAATCTTCCTCACAATTATTTAAAGCATAATCGATTAAATATTTTAAAAAATCTTCTCCTAGGTCTATGTCGTCATTAATATCTGCAAAAGCAATTTCGGGTTCAACCATCCAAAATTCTGCTAAGTGCCTAGTAGTATTTGAATTTTCTGCTCTAAAAGTTGGGCCGAAAGTATATGCTTTTCCAAGGGCTAATGCAGCAAGTTCTGCCTCTAATTGACCAGAAACTGTAAGGTGAGTTGGTTTCCCAAAAAAATCATTTTGATCATCTTTATTATTTTCCCCTAATGGAAGTGTAGTAACTCTAAAAGTTTCTCCTGCTCCCTCAGCATCTGTTCCGGTAATAATAGGGGTGTGCATATAAAAAAAACCATTGTCATTGAAGTATTTATGAATAGCAAATGCCATATGGTGTCTAATTCTAAATACCGCTCCAAATAAATTGGTTCTCATTCTTAAGTGGCCTTGTTCTCTTAGTTTTTCTAAGGAATGGTTTTTTGGTTGAAGAATGGTTTTTTGTACTTCTTCGGGGTTTGCCTTCCCAATTAATATAATTTCAATTGCTGATATTTCTGTTTTTTGACCATCTCCTTGTGATTCTATCAAATTCCCTTTTACTTCAATAGATGCTCCTGTATTTAAAGAGCTTATAATTTCTTTGTCAAAAAGATCTGGATCAATTACAATCTGTAGACTAGACATACAAGAGCCGTCATTAAGAGCAATAAATCTGTTGGCTCTAAAAGATCTAATCCAGCCTTTTACAACTAAATCCTTAGTTGGCTCCATTTTAAATATGTCTACAATTCTGTTGTTCATTTATTTAATTTATAAAATTATTACTGGAAACTTTCTGTATTAAATTAGTTTCCTTAGTTTCGTCGCTCATTTATCCGATTGACAAAAATAATAGAAATATGTGACCGCATTCAGCTTTTGTTTCAAGAATATGGAATTAAAAGTCTAACCATGGATGATATTGCCGAAAAGTTGGGGTGTTCAAAAAAAACTCTATACGTTCATTTTAGCAGTAGGAAAGACCTTGTTTTAAAAGTTATTTCATTTGACATGAAAAAGCATGAGGAGGATATAAACAAGGTTGTTAATCAAGGCCTACACCCAATAGATGAGATTTTTATGCTAAACGAAATTGCTTCTAACAAAATAAAATCTATTCACCCGTCTTGTCAATACGATTTGAGAAAATATTATCCTCGGTCTTGGAAAGTTTTTGATAAAAAAAACAAACAACTAACATTTGAAATATCGTTGAAAAACCTGAAAAATGGAATTAAAAAGGGTTGTTACAGAAAAAGTATAAATCCAGATATTATGTCTAGAATATTTTCAGAAAAAATTGATTTAACGTTTAACGGAATGATTTTTAAATCTAATAAGGTGTCTTTTACAGATGTGTTTAATGAAATGATTAATCACTATATATTGGGAATTGTAAATGAAGATGGTAGGAAATACTATACAAACCTTCAAAAAAAACTACAAAAATGAAGTATTTAATAATCTTTCTAAGTTTTTTAATCTCCGCTGGAAACTATTGTTGTCAAGAATTTAATAGTGCCTCTTTATTTGAGTATGCAAAAAAAAATAGCCCTCAGCTTTTAAATTCTGCAGTTGATGTTTTTATTTCCGATGAAAAAATTAAAGAAGTTCGCGCCTCTGGGTTGCCCAAGATAAACGGTGAGTTTAGTTTTCAAAATTTTATAAATGTTCCAACCACTGTTATTCCAGCATCATCTTTTAATCCTGGAGCCCCAAAAGATGAGCTTTTAGGAGTCGCTTTTGGAACGCCATTCAATGCCAATTATAATCTTAAAATAAGTCAATTAATCTTTAGTTTTAGCTATCATATATGGTCTGAAAGCGGCACGCAATTTTAGTGAGTTATCGAGGTTGGCAAATCTTCAAAAAAACGAAACTGTTTATGAAAATATTAGAATATCTCTTGGGCAAGTAATTATGCTTGAGAAAATGCAAGAGATAATGAAGCAGAATCTTAGTGAAATTAAAATATTAAAAAAGAAAACTAATAAACTCATTCAAGCTGGAGTAATAGATAAAAACTCTATTAATGATATTTTAATTTTAGAATTAGATATTAATTCGGGACTGGAAGAAATTCAGTCAAACAAAAAATTAGCCGTTTTGTCGTTAAAGTCAATTATTGGGTTCCCCGTAGACAGCACCCTTAATTTAATTAACGATTTTGAAGTTAGTGGTGAGGATAGTTTTAATAATGCAATGAACACAAAAAATAATAATGCTTTTAAAATTGGAGAGCAAAATGTTATTTTAAATGATCTTAATTTTAAAACTACTAAAAGCGAAGGCTACCCATCCGTTTTTGGGTTTTTTAATCAACAACATATGGCTATGAGAAATGATTTTAACTTTTTTGATTCTAGAAAAGATTGGTACCCTTCTACTGTTTGGGGGATAAACATTTCTATTCCTATTTACAATAGCGGCGAAGGAAAATCTAAAACCAATCAAAAAAGACTAGCTCTAATCCAATCTGAAAATGAATTAAAACAAATAGAAAGTCAGATTTTTAACTTATACGAAATGCTGAAAAGTAATTACAATAGTGCCTATTTGAATTACAAAAATCAAAAATCAAAACTTGTTTTAATAAAGGGCGTTTATAAAAATGAGGAAAGAAAACTATCTCTCGGGGCTTCTAACTCGCTTTCCCTTTCTCAAAGAAAAATGCAGTTTTTACAAGCGCAACAGCAACTAATTCTTAAAGAATTTGAGCTTTATAAAGCTGAGATTCAAATAAAAACTCACACCAATCCTATAAAATTATGAAAAACATACTTTGGTTTTCCTTTTTAATTATTGTTGCCTGTCAAAGCAATGATGAAATAATTATAACAGCAACGGATAATGGCGATAATTTAATTGCTAAACCTTTAGTTTCAGTTGTAACTGTTCAAAAAAAGAAGTTTAAACATTATTTTAAGACCCAAGGCAGTGTAATAAGTAAAGAAATGGCTTTTATAAGGCCCGAGTTAAGTGGTGTAGTTCATACACTTAATGTTGAAGAAGGAGACTATGTGAAAAAAGAGCAACTAATAATAACCGTTTCTACAGATATTTTAATCGCTCAGCTTGCAGAAATAAATGAGCAAGTTTTATTCACGGAATATCTATTTGAAAAACAAAAAAATCTTTATAATGAGGGATTAAGTACAGAAATTCAACTTAAAGAGGTTGAAAATAATTTTAACAGAATAAAAAAATCAAAAAACACTCTTTTAACTCAACTTGAAAAGGCTAAAGTTGTAGCGCCTTTTAGTGGTTTCATCGAGAAAGTTTTGGTTCAAGTTGGCGAATCTGTAAGCCCAATGGTTTCCATTTGCCATTTGGTAAGTACCGATAATCTATATGTTGTGGCTGATGTTTCAGAAACCCTTCTTTCAAAGATTTCAAAAAACAATCCTTTAGAAGTTTATTTTCCTTCATTAAAATTAAAATTAGAAGCTCTCAAAATTAATAGAATTGGAAAAATTGTAAACCCAATAAATAGGACTGTTAAAATAGAAACAAGGTTGCCTAATTCAAAAAAATTAATTCCAAACTTAATGGCGGAACTAAAAATCAATCATTACTCCAAAGACAGTGCAATATGTTTGCCCTCAAGATTAATTTTAAAAGATTCTGATGGAAATACTTATGTGAAACTTCTTGATAATAAAAATAAGGTGCTCATCTGCCCAATAATTCTAGGAAATAGTGAAAAATCCGAAGTTGAAATAATTAGCGGCCTCAAGGAAGGTGCTAAAGTAATTGACAATGGGAAAAGTACCGTTCTAGAGGGTCAAGAAGTTGAAATAATTAGTGGTGTTAACTCATGAAAAATCAAATTAAAAAATGGAGAGAATTTGGACTCTCCTCTCTAGCTGTTAATAATAGAAAAACTGTTTATTTAATTATAACCCTACTGCTAATTGGAGGGCTATCAGCATATAATAATATGCCTAGAGAAAGTTTTCCTCAAATCCAAGTTCCTGAGATCTATGTTAACGTTCCTTATCCCGGAAACTCTCCCGAAATCATTACAGACAAAATTATAAAGCCTTTTGAGAAGGAATTAAATAAATTAAAAGGAATTGAGAAAATTAATTCTACAGCTATCCAGGGTTTTGGAATCGTAAAAATAGAGTTTAATTTTGGGGTGACACCTAAAGAGGCCAAAAGAGCTGTGGAAGAGGCGTTGACAGACGCTAGATCTACCAAAACTTTTGCACAAGATTTACCTATTGAACCCACAATTCAAGAAGTTGATGTTAACGAATTCCCTATAATAAACATTAATTTGTCTGGGAAGTACCCTGTAGATATTCTTAAAGAAAAAGCCGATTTAATTAAAGATCGTTTAGAATCAATTTCTGAAATTAATTCAGTTGATATTCGAGGTGTTCAAGAGAAAAAATTGAAAATTGAAATTAGGAAGTATGATGCTGAGGCCAAAAGAATTAGTTTTTCTGATGTTGAATCCGCAATTCTAAGTGAAAATACAACAATAGGGGCTGGCAATCTTAAAATAGATGGCATTGATAATTTTATAATTATTGAGGGTAAATTTAAGGATTTTAATGAACTTAATAATCTTGTAGTGAAGCATGAGGAAAATAACAATGTCTATTTAAGAGACATAGCAAATGTTTCTTTTGCAGATGCGGATACCACTAGCTATGCTCGGCAAAACGGGCAACCTGTTGTGATGCTAGATGTTAAAAAGAGAGCTGGAGAAAACATTATCAATGCCATTGATAAATTAAAAATTCAGGTCAAAAATCTTCAAATCCAATTTCCAAAAGATATGAGCTTGACCTATACTAATGATCAGTCTATAATGATCCGTTCCCAAGTAAGTAATTTAGAAAATTCTATTGTGTTTGGTGTTGTCCTGGTGGTTTTTGTTTTACTCTTTTTTCTGGGGCTTAGAAATGCTCTTTTTGTCGGAATTGCAATCCCGTTTTCAATGTTTTTATCCTTTATAATACTGGATTTTGCCGGGGTTAGTTTAAATATTATGGTTTTATTTTCTTTGGTCTTAGCACTTGGAATGCTTGTTGATAATGGTATAGTTGTGGTAGAAAACGTATATAGATTAATGGATGATGGGCTAAATGCTATTGAAGCCACTAAAAAAGGGGTTGGAGAGGTTGCTTGGCCAATTATAGCGTCTACCGCTACAACTTTGGCTGCTTTTGTTCCTTTAGCACTATGGCCGGGAACTATTGGAGAATTTATGCAATACCTTCCTATTACATTAATGATTGTCTTAGGTTCCTCGTTATTTGTAGCACTAGTAATTACACCTGTTTTATTAGCTGTTTTAATGAAAGTAGAAAGCCAGAACCAAAACCGTAAAAACACTTTAAAAATATTTGCTGGAGTATTAATTTTTGGAGTATTAATGTCATTTTTAGAATTTAAAACTCTAGGTAATTTAACGATTATAATAAGTTTTTTAATCCTTGTAAATGGATTTTTTCTGGCTCCAGGAACAAAATGGTTTCAGGATAAGTTTTTACCAAAACTAGAAAGTGGCTACCAAATATTTTTAACTTGGGTTTTACAAAAAAAGAGGCCAGCCTGGATTATTCTAGGTACTTTTTTTACATTATTTCTGTCTTTTGTTCTTACGGGCTTGTTTCCACCAAAAGTTTTATTTTTTCCCGAAAATCAACCTAATTATATTAGTGTTTTCGTGGAATTACCCGTTGGGACTAATATTTCAAAAACTAACTCTACTACTCTTTCTGTAAAGAAAAAAATAACAAGTTTATTAAATGAGCCGATCTTAGGTAAAGACTCTATTTCTTACTTACAAGCTAAAGATCAAGAATTCATTGACGGTAAATTAGTAGAAACTTTTTTTGTTGAATCAATTATAGAACAGGTTGGTAAAGGAACTTCTGATCCAAATAGCGGGCCCTCTTTTGGAGAAACTCCACACAAGGCCAGAATAACAATTTCGTTTTGTGAGTTTTCTCACAGAAATGGCCTTAATACTAGCGAGGTAAAAAGATTAATCGAACAAGCTGTAATGGGTAAATTTCATGCAGATGTTACAATTGTTGTAGACAAAGAGCAAAGCGGTCCTCCTCAAAAAGCACCTATAAATATTGAAGTTACAGGGTCGGAAAATTATAGTGAGCTGACAAAAAGAGCAGAAACCGTTCAAGAGTATTTAATAAAAAAAAATATTAAAGGAATTCAAAAATTAAAATTGGATGTTGAAGTAAATAAATCGGAGGTTCAGATTGAAATTAATAGACAATATGCTAAAAGAGTTGGTCTTTCAACATCTCAGATTGCCCAAAGTATAAGAACTTCACTTTTTGGGAAAGATGTTTCAACTTATAATTATGGCGACGAGGATTACGATATTAACATTCGGTTTAATGAAAATGACCGAAAAGACATTTCTTCCATATTAAATCAAAAAATAATGTTTATGAATAACCGGGGTGTTAAATTAAGTATTCCTATAAGTTCCGTTGTAAATAATGTCAAAACTATCAATAAGCACGCTGCAGTAGTAAGAAAAAATCAAAATAATACTGTAACTGTCTTTAGTGGGGTTCAAGAAGGATATAATGCCAATGAAATAATAACTGTTGTTAAAAAGCATTTAGCAGAATTTAGTAGCTCAAATGAAGGTCAGGAATTTGTGTCAGCTGGGTATAATTACAAGTTTACTGGCCAAATGGAAGACCAAGAAAAAGAACTGGCTTTTTTAAGTGGGGCTTTGCTTTTTGCTGTTTTTCTCATTTTATTGATTTTAGTTACACAGTTTAACGCTTTCTCCTCACCTGTTATAATCTTATCTTCAGTAGTGTTAAGTCTTGCCGGTGTTTTTTTAGGAATTGTAATTTCACGAAATGATTTTGTAATAATAATGACAATGATTGGAATTATTTCTCTTGCTGGAATTGTAGTTAATAACGCTATTGTTTTGGTTGACTATACAAATCTTATCAGAAAGAGAAAACGCGAAAAGCTTAATCTTGACGAGCTTGCTTTGAGTTCTGATGAAGATTTTAGGGCTTCTGTAATTGAAGGCGGCAAAACAAGGTTAAGGCCCGTTCTATTAACTGCTATAACTACAATACTTGGACTATTTCCCTTGGCATCTGGTCTTAACATTAATTTTTTTACACTAATTAGTGATTGGGATCCACAGATATTTTTTGGAGGAGACAATGTTATCTTTTTTAAACCAATGAGTTTAGCAATTATTTACGGATTAACTTTTGCAACTTTTTTAACTTTAGTAGTTGTTCCTATTATGTATTATTCTATTTATAAGTTTAAAGTCTGGTTATTTGAAAAACTAAATTGGACTATTAAAATTGATTTATAGCTTAGTTTTTAGGCTGAAGACTTTGAAAATATATCAACAAAATAAATAAGTATAATTCTTTTTAAGTGGTAATTTTATTTTTTTCAGAAGATTAAATTATGGATGCCAAATCATTAAAAGTTCATATTGTTGGAGGTGGAGTTAGCGGCCTTGTTGCAGCTCAGGTTTTAGAAAAACACGGGTTGATCCCAATAATTATAGAAGCTACTGATCGTGTTGGTGGGCGACTAAAAACAGATATTATAGATGGGTTTCAATTAGACCGAGGGTTTCAGGTTTTATTATCCAGTTATAGTGCAGCAAAAAAATATCTAGACTACAAAGCTTTGGATCTACAAAAGCTCAAGGCAGGCTCTTGCATATTTATAAATGGTAAACAAAAGTTTTTTGGAGACCCTTTAAGAGATTTTACATTATTTTTTCCAACTCTTTTTTCTGGAATTGGCAATATGAGTGATAAGATTAAAATAGCAAAACTAAACTTCAGCCTTCAAAAAAAAACTATCGCTGAAATATTTGAAGGCGATGAAATCACTACTAAACAATACTTAGATAATTTAGGTTTTTCAAAAAATATAATTCAAAAGTTTTTCTTGCCTTTTTTTAGTGGCATTTTTCTTGAAAACAGCCTTAAAACACCTAGTAGAATGTTTGAATTTGTTTTTAAAATGTTTGGCGAAGGCCTTGGTGTTCTGCCAAAAGGAGGTATTGAAGATATTTCAAAGCAACTTAAAGAAAAGCTTCAAAGTACAGAGATTCATTACAATACACTGGTTTCCAAAGTTAAAAACAAGGTAATTACCTTGTCTAATGGTAAAAAAATTGAGAGCCATTATGTAATTATAGCAGCTGAACCAAGTTCCTTAGTTGAGAATTTAAAAAACCAACAAATTGATTGGAAATCTTGTGAAAACCTATACTTTACTTGTGCTAATCGCGTTTACGACAAGGCATTTATAGGGTTGATTGCGAACAAAGAAAGTCTAATTAATAATATTTTTTATCCTACCAGTCTTAAAACTATCCATAGAGGTAAAAGAGACCTAATTTCTGTTACTGTTGTTAAAGAACATGGCTTATCAGAGAAAGATTTAATTAATCAGGTTAAAATAGAATTAAAAAAAGAATGTAAAATTGAAGATGCTCATTTTTTAAAGCTATATAATATTCCCAAAGCCTTGCCAGACATAAACAACTTGCAATACGAAATTTTCCCGTCTGAAACTAAACTTAAAGACGGTGTTTTTTTAGCTGGAGATGTTTTGCTTAACGGATCTTTAAACGCAGCTATTATTGCTGGTGAAAAAGCTGCAATGGGCGTTATAGAGGATATAGAAAAAACTATTGCTCTGTAGAATTAGCAAAGTTTATCTATAAACACTTAAAGTATTCAAACGGCTCAAGGCAAGAAATACACCTATACATTGCTTTACATGCTGTGGAACTAAATTGACTTACTAATTCTGTTTCGTTGGTCTTGCATCTTGGGCATTCTATCTTTTGTTTTATTCCTAAAAGTATGTTTTTGTCTTTGGTTTTATGAGCTGGGGGAGCTATTCCATAAGCTTTTAACTTTTCCTTTGCTTTATCCGTTATCCAATCGGTTGTCCATGGAGGGTCAAACTGCATTATGATATCAAACTTTTTCACTTTTAATTGCTCTAGTTTTTCTTTAATATCTTTTTGAAAGCGATCCATGGCTGGACAACCAGAATATGTTGGAGTGATGACCACCTTCAAGGTGTTTTTATCAAACATAATATTTCTTAAAACCCCCAATTCCTTAATACTAATAACTGGTATTTCTGGGTCTGGTATTTCAGAAATCACTTTTTTTATGTCTTTCAGGCTTGTCATTTTTATGTCCACTTTGCTGTTGGAGGCATTGACATTAGAATTGCTTCCGTAGAGCCTCCTGTTTTAAGCCCGAAGAGGGTTCCTCTATCCCAAATTAAGTTAAACTCAACGTACCTTCCTCTTTTGATTAGCTGTTGCTCTTTTTCTTCTAAAGTCCAGCCTTGATCTTTATGTTTTTTAACTATTTGAGAAATAGCCTCTAAAGTCTTAGTCCCTACATCTTTTACAAAAGAAAAATCTTTATCCCATTGCCCGGTATTTAAATGATCAAAAAAAATACCCCCCTCTCCTCTAGCCTCTTTTCTGTGAGGTAAATAAAAATATTCATCACAGTTTTTTTTAAACTTTGGGTAGTATTCTTTATTGTGATTTTGACATGCTTTCTCTAGTTTTGAGTGAAAAAGCTTCGTGTCGTTTTGATTAATGAAAGTCGGGGTCATGTCTGCCCCGCCCCCAAACCAAGATTGTCCAGTAACTAAAAATCTAGTATTAAAGTGAAATGCTGGCACCTTAGGCGAGTTCATGTGAGCAACTATACTAATTCCTGATGCCCAGTATTTGGGAGACTTTTCTGTACCTTTTACTTTGTTTCGATATTCACTTGAAAACTCTCCGGAAACAGTGGAAATATTTACTCCTACTTTTTCAAAAACCTCGCCCTTCATTACACTAATTTCTCCACCTCCAGAACCCTTATGCTTCCAGCTTTTTCTATCAAAAGATCCTGTATCCGTCTCCATAAAAGATGTGCAAAATTGATCTCTTAAGTCTTTAAACCATTGAGCAGCTCTGGTTTTTTGTTCTTCTATATTCTCCATTATAGATTTTTGTTGTCTTCTATATTCCATTGGGCATAACTATTGGCTGTTTCTCTTAAAAAGCCTTTTACAATAGTGGTTCCTTTTGGTTCGTTTTTTTTTAATATTTCAATGATTTCAATAAGCATATTTTCACAAGTTGGCTGATAATCAACAAGTCTTATTCTTTCATTAATTGATTTAATTTCTTTAAACCTAGTGTCTTTTCTAAGTATTAACCTGTGGTCGAAAAGGGGTAAAACTTTTGTTTTTATAATTTGCTTAATTTCTCCAAAATCAACCACCATTCCACAGTCTGATATGGTTTTTTCTGGTTTTGGAGTTCCTAAATATGTCATTTCTAGGTGGTAGCTGTGGCCGTGAATGTCTTTACATTTGCCGTTGTATCCATCAAGTGCATGTGCTGCTTCAAAATCAAACTCTTTTGTTATTCTTATTTTCAAACTTTTTTTACAAAATTACAATTAAAACAGAAAACTTTTTTTAATTCAACACTATTAATATTTGCTTTACTTTATTTTTGAGTTGATTAATTTTAAATTACATTAGAAAAATGTATTCAAATAAAGATAGCTTTTTAGATCTCTCCAAAGAATTAGACTTCTTTATTAATAAGTTTTATAAACATGCCGTTATCAAGGGATTGTTAATGTCTTTTATTTTTATTCTTTTTTTGTTGGCCGGGATTTTAATTTTAGAGGAGCTGTTTAGGTTTTCATCTGTTGGCAGGGGGGTTTTATTTGTTGGGGGGTGCGCTGTTACTATTCTTTATTTCTTTAAAGTTGTTGTTCTTCCTCTAATGAAACTTTTCTTTATTATTGATAGAATGTCCTATCGTGATGCCTCTTATTTGCTTTCTGCTAAAATCCCTGGAATTGAAGATCAACTAATCAATGTTATTGGATTAAAAGCAATGGCAGAAAAAGGCGGTTCTGATTTGTTGTCTGCTTCTGTCGAACAAAAATCAATACATTCTTTGAAATATAATTTTTCTTCTGCAATCTCGTTGCACGAACAAAAAAAGTTTTTTTTGGTTGTCTTTCTTTTATTTTTAGCTTCTTTTTTTTTCTCCATTGTCTTCCCCGATAGTATTATTCGCCCACTTAAAAGAGTCGTTTTGTTCCAAAGTAGCTTTGAAAAGCCAAACCCTTTTTCCTTTGAGATAAATAAGGGAATCCCTATTGTTGCTTTAGAAAACAACTCTCTTTCAATTAATATTAAAACCATTGGAGATGTAGAACCAGAACAGGTTCTAATGTACGTAGAAAATCAGCGATTTTTTCCTTCTAAATCAGAATTTAAATCCTTTACATATAAGTTCAATTCTGTTAAAAAGTCTTTTAATTTTAAACTCTTAGACGGTAATAATGATACTATTATTTTTCCAGTGACGGTATTACCTCGCCCCAGGTTACTTTCAGAAAAAAAAATAATTCATTATCCTGCTCATACTGGATTAGTAAACGATACATTTTATAATATTAACAGAGTGGTTGCTCCGGAAGGCTCTATTATTGATTGGGTTATTGGTTGTAGAAATATTTCTTCTTGTTCTGTTGTTTTTAATGATACCAATATACAAAGTAAAGAAGAGTTAATTCGGTTTTCTTACTCTCCCGTTAAATCTCAGGACTATTTAATATATATTAAAAATGATCTATCAGAATTTTTAGACTCTTCCGTTTACTATATTGAAATAGACAAAGATGCATATCCTTCTATATCTTTTAATGAGTTATATGATAGTAATAATGTTAAAAAAAGATTTTTTATTGGTGAGATTTCTGATGATTATGGTTTTTCAAACCTGAGGTTTTATTGTAAAATTCAAGACAGTATTATATTTTCTAAACCGGTAAAATATCAGGGTTCTAACAGAGCTGTTTTTAGTTTTGATTTTGATTTCTCTACTTTAAACCTAAATGATGGCGATTTGTTAAAATATTACTTTGTAGTTAGAGATAACGACGGAGTTAATAATCCGAAAATGACTGCTTCAAAAACTCTTTTTTTTAAGTCTCCATCTAAGAAAGAGTTAAAAGAAATAAAAAAAACCAAGAGTTTGGAGCAAAACAAAGCTTTTAGCTCACTTCAAAAAAAACTTTTCTCTTTTAATGATGACTTAGACAAATTGCGTTCTAAAATGCTTAATAAAAAGTCTTTAGACTGGGAAGACAAATTGGCTCTAGAAGACTTTCTAAAAGTGCAAAAGAAAATTCAAGAGGAGCTAGAAGAACTTCAAAATAAACTTGAAAACGAGCTTTCAGAAAGTCAAAAAAATAAAAGTGCAGAAATTCTTAAAAAACAGCAGCAGGTTAATAAAATGATGCAAGAAATTATGTCTGATGAAATGAAAAAACTTTATGATGAACTCGGAAAACTTGCAGAAGAGATGAACAAGGAAAAAGTATTGGAAAAACTAGAAGACCTAGATTTTTCTCAAGATGACATGCTAAAAGATCTTGACCGAACAATAGAGCATTTTAAAAAATTAGAGATTGAACAAAAAGCTAAAGAGATTGCTGAAGAACTTCAAGATTTAGCAAAAGAACAAGATGAACTAAAAGAAAAAAATAAGGATAAGGAATTTTCGAATTTTCAAAAAACTAAACAACAAGAAAAAATTAAGGAGGAGTTTAATGAAATACAAAATGACTTGTATGAAATGAAAATGAAAAATAAGGAGCTAGAAAAGCCTTTAACTATCAATACTGCAGAAAAGGAAAAAGAAGTTAATGACGCAATGAAGGAGTCTCTAAAAAAAATTGCAGAAAATAAAAATAAAAAAACAGCAGAGCAACAAGAAAAAAGTAGTAAAGGCTTGAAAGATTTAGCAGGCTCTATGGAAAGCCTTAGCAAGGGCGGAGGAAACAAAGTAGAGGAAGATATGGAGTCTTTGAGGATTCTTTTAGAACAGCTAATCACCTTTTCTTTAGACCAAGAGCTGGTCCTTGTTGACATGAAAAAAACCAACCCAAAAGACCCAAAATTTATTGGAATAGGTCAAGACCAACGAAACTTAAATGACAAAATAAAGATAATTGAAGACTCTTTAATCGCCCTTTCTCTAAGGCAAATAATGTTAAGCAACAAAATTAACAACGAGGTTAAAAACATAAAACGTTCTTTAAAAAAAAGCATCAGATACATAACTGAACGTAAAGGAAAAAATGCGCAAATTCAACAACAAACTGTGATGATGCACACTAACGAACTCGGTCTTTTATTAAGTGAAATGATGAATCAGCTACAACAAAACATGCCAGGATCTGGACAGTGCAATAAGCCTGGTGGTAAAAATAAAAAGCCTGGTAAGGGTCTTCCTGAAAATGCGGAGGAGCTTAAAAAGCAAATTGAAGCAATGAAAAAATTTATGAAAGGCAAAAAAGATGGCAAAAATCCCGGAAATAAAGGATCGTCATTTGAACAACTTGGTAGAATGGCTGCTAAGCAATCCGCAATTAAAAAACAGCTACTTGAAATGTCACAAGAACTAAATAAAGATGGATCGGGGAAGGGGAACAGCCTTAAAAGTCTCATAAAAAAAATTGAAGCTGTCGAGGATGATATTATCAACAATGAAATCTCTTTGTCTTCAATTAAGCGCCAAGAAGAAATCAAAATAAAGCTTTTAGAACTTGATAAAGCTAGTAAAGAAGAAGAAGAAGAAGAAAAAAGAGAGTCTAAGGAATCTTTGGATAATTTCAAAAATAATAATACTAGTTTGTTCGAAGAATATCTTCAAATTAAACAAGGGGAAACAGAGCTACTAAAAACTATTCCTCCAAATTTGAAACCTTATTACAAAAATAAAGTAAATGAGTACTTTAAATCTATTGATAACAATTATGATTAGTACCTTAGATCCTGTAGTGACGAAACTTAGCTTAAGGGCCGAATCAAAGAGCTTGCTTATTTTAGAAAGCTGGGTGAATTCTCTTTGTGAAGCTCATAATATTAGTAATGAAATTTACGGGAATATTTTAATTGCGCTTTCAGAGGCTGTCAATAATGCCATTAACCATGGAAATAAAAATATTCTAGAAAAAAAAACATTAATTATTTCTACTTTTAATAATAATAATTTAACATTTAATGTTTCTGACCAGGGAAATGGATTTGATTTTTCAGACCTTCCGGATCCCACATTGCCTGAAAATATTGAAAAGCCTCATGGGAGGGGGATTTTTTTAATGCGTCAACTCTCTGAAGAGGTTGTTTTTGAAGAACCTGGAAATAAAGTTGAATTAACCTTTAAGGTTTAATATTTGGATATTTCATTTTATAAACAAAATGTTTCTTTTGAGCTAAACGAATCTTCTACCCTTAAATGGGTTGTCAAAAGTATTGATTTGATGGGTTTTAAACCGGGCTGCTTGTCTTTTGTCTTTTGTGATGACAGATACATTAGAAAGATTAACAAATTATACCTTAAACACGACTACTTCACAGACGTTATTTCGTTTGACCACAGTAATGGAAAATTAATAAATGGTGATATTTTCGTGTCTATTGATACCGTTAAGAAAAATGCTTTGGAATACCATGTTACCTTTAAAGAAGAATTATTTAGGGTTATTATTCACGGTGTTCTACATTTGTGTGGATTTAATGACGTTACAAATAAAGAAAAGTCTATTATGCGAGATAAAGAAAACAACTTGTTAAAACTAATTATTTGATATAGAGTTGGTTACGCTCTGTTTCACGTGAAACAAAATGCTTAATAAATACGATATTATTGTTGTAGGCGCAGGTCATGCGGGAAACGAAGCTGCAGCTAGTGCAGCGAAGATGGGTTCCAGTGTTCTTTTGATCACTATGAACATGGAAACCATTGGTCAAATGAGCTGCAACCCAGCAATTGGTGGAATAGCAAAGGGGCAAATAGTACGCGAAATTGATGCATTGGGTGGTTCCACAGGAATAATTACAGACTTAAGCTCTATTCAATACAAGCTTTTAAACAAGTCTAAAGGTCCTGCAATGTGGAGTCCACGTGCTCAGTGTGACAGAAAACTATTTAGCAACACCTGGAGAAGATCCCTAGAGAGCATTAAAAACCTAGATTTTTGGCAAGATGTTGTCGAAGAAATAATTGTTGATAACCACAAGGTAATTGGTGTAAAAACATCAATGGGAGTCAAAATACTGTGTAAGGCCGTGGTATTAAATAGTGGAACTTTTTTAAATGGCACTATTCATCTTGGGGAAAAAAAGTTTGGTGGTGGAAGAATGGGTGAAAAGCCAATAAAAGGAATAACAGCACAATTAGAATCGTTAGGTTTTAAGTCCGGTAGAATGAAAACAGGCACCCCGGCAAGGGTTGACGGTAGAAGTATAAACTTTTCTTTGATGGAAGAGCAGCCTGGAGATGTGAATCCTGGTAAGTTTTCGTACTTTAAAGACACCACAGCTTTAAAAAGTCAAAAAAGTTGTTTTATAACATACACAAACGAAAGAACACATGATGTTTTAAGAAGCGGGTTCAATAGAAGTCCTCTTTTTAATGGCGCTATAGACTCTGTAGGTCCAAGATATTGTCCTTCAATTGAAGATAAAATAAACAGATTTAGTCAAAGGCCAAGACACCAAATATTTGCAGAACCTGAGGGTTAGACACAATAGAATTTTATATAAACGGATTTTCTAGTAGCTTACCTGAAGATATACAACTTTTGGGGCTAAGGACTATAAAGGGATTTGAAGATGCTAAGATGTTTAGGCCTGGGTATGCTGTAGAATATGATTACTTTCCTCCGACACAACTAAAACACACATTAGAAACTAAGATTGTTGAAAACCTATATTTCAGTGGGCAGATAAATGGAACCACAGGTTATGAAGAAGCAGCAGGACAGGGTTTAATGGCTGGAATAAATGCACATTTAAAAACGAACAATAAAGAGCCAGTTATCCTTGGAAGAAACGAAGCTTATATTGGGGTCTTAATTGATGATTTAATAACAAAAGGCACCAATGAGCCTTATAGAATGTTCACTTCTAGGGCTGAATACAGAATACTATTAAGACAAGACAATGCAGATATACGGCTTTCAAAAAAAGGATTTGAGATTGGTCTATTGGAAGAGAATAAATTTGATATGGTTGAAACCAAAAAGGAAAGAACTGAAATTTTAAAAAAATACGTAGCAAAACTATCATTGAGACCCGAAGAGGTAAACGATCTTCTTGAAAAGAAAAAAAGCGGAAAGATTAAACAAAAAGTTAAAACACCCAGTATTTTGACAAGACCTGGTATTTCTCTAAACGAAATTATTGATAGAAGCGAAAAATTGAAACACTTCATTAAAGAAAATAAAGTAGACAATAACATAATTGAACAAGTTGAAATAGACTTAAAATATAGTGGGTATATTAATAGAGAAATAGAAAATGCTGAAAAATTAAAAAAACTAGAGTACGTCAAAATACCAAATGATATAGACTATTTGAAATTTTCATCTCTTTCAACTGAAGCCAAAGAAAAACTAAACAGCATAAGGCCAATTAACATTGGACAGGCAGCAAGGATAAGTGGGATAAAACCATCTGATATATCGATTCTATTAATTTACCTAGGAAGATAAGGTTTCACGTGGAACAAGAAAAGGAAAACATATTGATTATGTAGTATATGCGAGGGGAGCGCTATAAAAAAACATCTTCTAGGGCAAGATCATAATGCAACAAAGGAGTTTTTTAGTGTTGTAGAGTGTAAAAACTGCGGATATAGATTTACAAGCCCAAGACCTAAAGAGAAATTTATTGGAAAATACTACCGAAGCAAAAACTACATCTCTCATAATGCAACTAAAAAAGGATTAATAAATAAAATATATCACATTGTAAGAAAGTACCAATTTTACAAGAAAAACCAATTAATAGAAAAATACAGTAAAACAGACGGGACAAAAATATTAGATGTTGGATGCGGAACAGGTGATTTTTTAAGTTATATGCAGGACAAAAAATGGGAAATAGACGGTATAGAAAATGATGAAGGAGCTAGAAAAATTGCAATAGAAAAAAATGATATTAAAATTAATAGTGACCTTTTAAGCTTGAAAGAAAAAGACAAGTATGACGTAATAACAATGTGGCACGTCCTTGAGCATGTATATGATGCTCAAACATACATCGAAAAGATTTATAAAATCCTTAAAAAAGGTGGAGTTATTATAATTGCTGTCCCAAACTGCAACTCCTATGACGCAAAAAAATATAAAGAAAATTGGGTAGCATATGACCTGCCAATACATGTATCTCACTTTAGAAAGTCAGACATTCATAACATTGCGAATAAAAACAACCTAAAATTAAAACATATAGAACCAATGTTCTTTGACGCATACTACATAAGCATATTGAGTTCTAAGAAAAAAGGAGAAAATTTGATTAAAGGTATTTGGAACGGATTTAAATCGAATATAAAGGCAAAAAAAGAGAAAGAGTACTCCAGTTTGATGTATTTTTTGTATAAATAGCTTTTAAGGACATATTATAACCCACAGGTACATATAATGCAGAAAAAATAAGATGTCTTAGCAGATTCAAGTTATGTGAAAAAACATAACTGCTTAATTTTCAACTAATTAAAGGTGTTAATGTGGTGATTTCTGTTTGAGGGTCATTACCAAGGTGCATAATATTGTAAGCGCAATTAAGAATTGGCGCATCTTCATTTCTTTTTAAATTAAATATTATTTTATAAATGGAGGCACAGGCATGGTATCCTTCGGCAACCATTTTAGTTTGTGATAACGCTTTGGGTAGTGGCAACCCTTTACCAATTAAAAAGCCAAGACTTCTATTTCTACTATGGGCTGAATAACAAGTTACTAAAAGATCCCCTAAGTAAGCAGCTTTAGTAATAATTCTATCTTTAGAATCCAAAATCGTTAAAAGATTATTAAGCTCATTTGCTGATGATGTAATTAAAACGGCAATAAAATTATCACCATAACCTAGACCTGAACAAACGCCTGTAAGAATAGCATAAATATTTTTAATAATTGCAGCATACTCAGCACCAACAACGTCTGATGAAATGCTTATTTGTAAGAAATTTGATTTGAAAATGTTTTTTAGGTATTCGACTTGAGTTAAACTTTCAGAGGATATGGTTATATAACTCTGCTTTTCAAGTGCAATTTCTTCAGCATGACAAGGGCCAGAAATAACACCGTAATTATTGTTTTTATTAATAGAGGTAAAAAAACTGTGGGGGGTAATAAGTCTTTCTGGGATAACACCTTTAGTTGCAGATAATATAAACTTGTTGTTTAACAAAGGGCCTTTGTTTAAAAAAGTTGAAAACAAGAATTCTGAAGGAATTGCAACAATTATAAGATCATTGCTTTTTAAAACATCATCAATATTATTAAAGAGAGATATGTTATTGGTATTAAGGCTTAAATTTGTTAGATAAGAAGGGTTTCGTTTGAAATTTTTAATGTGCTCAAGATTTTTATTACTTCTTATCCACCAGCTTACTTTTTGCTTTTGTGAGAGAACTGAAATTAGAGCTGTTCCCCAACTGCCAGCGCCTATAACAGCTATATTCATAAATTTTTGTTATAAAATTTCTCAACCTGAATAAAGCAAATTTTAAACCACTCTGTATATCTTTCCGGTTTATTTTTAATTTCTTTTTTAATAGCTTCTAAGGTTTTATATTCATATGTGTCAACTTCGGACAAATTAATAGTAGGGGTGTCGTTAGACGTTCCAAAATAAACATGGTCAAATTCATGCTCGTAGAGGCCGTTAATTAAAATAGCTTTATAAATAAAGTCAAATTGTTTGGATAAGTTACAGGACATTCCCATTTCCTCTTTAAGACGTCTATTTGCTGCTTCCTTTGTTGACTCGTTAGGCCTTGGATGACTACAACAGGTGTTTGTCCAAAGGCCTGCTGAGTGATATTTAGTTTTAGCTCTTCTTTGTAGAAGTAGTTCCTTTTTACTATTAAAAACAAAAATCGAAAAAGCCCTGTGCAATACACCCTTTATATGCGCCTCTTGTTTTTCCATTGACCCAATCTCGTTGTCCAGTTTGTCAACTAAAATTACTTTTTCCATTTTACTTTATTCTTTCTTTTCTATAGGCAAGCTCCCATGCAGTTAAAAAGACATATTTAGTTACTTTTGCTAATTTAGTAAAATCTATTTTCTCGAAATCGTCTGTTGGCTTGTGATAGTCCTCATGCATACCTCCAAAATAAAAAATTACCGGTATATTGTTTTTAGCAAAATTATAATGATCTGATCTTTCATAAAATCTATTAGGGTCATCTTTTTTATTGTAGGTATAGTCTAAATTGAAAAAAATGTTTTCATTATTAACTTCTTCACTAATCGAGTGCAACTCTTTGCTAATTCTATCAGAACCTATGAGATAAATGTAATTATTGTTATCGTGTAGAGTGTCTTTTCTTCCGACCATATCAATGTTTAAGTCAACAACTGTTTTAGAAAGTGGGAAAATTGGATTCTCTGTATAATATCTTGATCCGAAAAGACCTTTTTCTTCACCCGAAAAAGCTAAAAATAGTATTCCTCTTTGTGGTACAAAACCTTCATCAAATGCTAGTTTAAAAGACTTGGCGATAGACATTAGCGAGCTTGTTCCAGAGCCGTCGTCATCTGCGCCGTTACAAATTTGACCATTATCATAACCTAAATGATCATAATGAGCCGATATTACTATTAACTCGTCTGTTTTGCCTGGTATAAAGCCCAAAACGTTTTCGGAGTATTTAGTTTTGTTAGTCTGTGTTGAAAATGATGTAGTGTTGTCACCGTCTTTTAAAACACTTAATAATGATTGGTCATCAACAATGAAAAAAGGAATGTGTGCTTTAGATTTTTGATTCCCGTGAATTTTCATGTAAGGTTTTATTATTTGATCCTTTATTCTTAAGTCCGTGTTTTTATAATTCGGCTTTTGTAATATAACAGCAAGAGCTCCTTTAGAGGAAAAATAATTAATTTTCTTTCTCCAGCTAACGGGTTTTTCATGTTTGTTAGTGTCATTAAGTAATAGCACTACTTTTCCTTTAAAATTTTCTTCTTGTGGTTTTTGAGTTAAAGAGAATACCTGCAAGACTATTTGTTTACGTAAATAAGAACAATTTACAGGCAATCCCAAAGAATAAAATTCTTCTAAGAATTTAAGTTTAGTTCCGTTAATCGAAAGGTCTACTGACGAAAGGTCCAGTACCTGTACAGGAAATTGTTGAAAATAAGTATTCTCAAGGGTTGTTGGGCTTGAAATGTTATATTTAATAAAGTGGTCTTTGATATAGCTAGCAGCCCTTTTTTGACCTTTTGTTGTTGTTTCTCTTCCCTCAAATTCGTCTGAAGAAAGCTTTTTCAAATATACTTTAAGATCGGAAGTGCTGATTGTGTTAGAATATAACTGTGCTGTTTTTTGGGGTGTTTGGTTTTGGATAGTTTTAGGTTTTAAGACTACACAGGATGACACAAAAGCAATTATTAATAAGTAATAATATTTACTGTTTTCCATTAATCTTTGAAATTCTTTTTTTATGCCTTCCACCTTCAAAAGGTGTATTAATAAAGGTATTAACAATTTTTATTGCCACTGGAAAAGATATAAATCTTGCAGGAAGTGCTAATGCATTTGCATCATTATGTAGCCTTGCCATTTCTGTAATTTCATTTGTCCAACATAAAGCACACCTTATGTCCTTGTGCTTGTTTGCAGACATTTGAATTCCATTTCCGGAACCACAAATTAGTATTATTCTATCACATTTTTTCTTCTTATACTCACTAACCGCTTTATGAGCATAATCTGGGTAGTCAACGCTTGAATTCGAGGATGGGCCAGAATCTATAAAGATATGCTTTGCACTAAAAGAAGAAATAAGGTAGCTTTTAAGTTCAAAACCTGCGTGATCAGATGCTATTGATATTTTCATGTTATAAACTTGTTGGTTATATTGTTATAATTTTATTTGCTTTTGTAAGTAAGTTGTTTGATATAAAAAATAGTTTATTTATATGCTTTTAAAGAATAAAGAAATAAAGAATTAATTAAAAGGTTACCAACTAAACAAAGGCATCATTTTTGATTTTTTATTAACTAATAAATTAATATTGTTTTATAAATATATTTTTAATAACTCATTAAATAGTTGATTTTAAATGTTTTATTTTAAATTCTTTTGTTGATCGAATGTTAATAAAACTTTTATTTGTAATAAAATTATAAAAACTCAATGTTTTACAAACAAATGAACATAGCTAATAATAATAAATGTATTTACATAATCTTTTTTTTAATATATATAAATGTTAATTATTCTCAAAACGTTGAAAGTAAGAAGTTTTATTTTCAAACAGGAGAATTAAGTAGCGAGGGTAATTTAAAGAATGGTAAGCCAGATGGGAAATGGACAAACTATTATAAAAATTCTAAAAAAAAGTCTATAGGCTTTTGGAAAGAAGCTTTACTTGATAGTACATGGTTGTTTTATGATTCTTCTGGAATTATAACTCTAAAAGAGGAGTATAAAAATAATAAAAAGCATGGCATTATTATAAACTATGACAGTACAGGAAGAATAGTAAAAAAAACTTTTTACAAAAACGGAAATAAAGAAGGTAAAGAAGTAGAATACTTTAAAGGTTCAAATAAAATTTTAAAAGAAAACAACTACGAAAACAACATAAAAGATGGAACATGCTATAATTATGATAGTTTAGGAAATATAATTTCTATTTTGAATTATGACATGGGAATTATTAACAAAAAAGAAGAAATAAATAGGCTCGATTCAGAAGGTAAAAAACATGGTATTTGGAAAGTTCATTATGATAATAATAAAACGAAAATTGAAGAAACTTTTTTCCATGGACAAAAAGAAGGATTCAAAAAAGTTTATGATAAAAAAGGAAAAATAAAAGAAATAATAAAATATAAAGACGGTATAGAAAATAATATAGAAATAACAAAAGGAATAAAAATATCACAGATTAAAATTAAAAATGGGTATATATTAGGAGTATTAAAAAATAATAAAAAACAAGGTTTATTTAAAGTTTTTGATTCCACAGGAAAACAAATTAATTTTAATTATTTTATAAATGATACTCTTATATATGAGGGAAACTTTGATAAATCAAATAATAAAAAAGGTAGTTGGGTGTTTTACTGGCCAAATGGGGAAATAAAGGAAAAAGGAGTTTTTTTTAAAAATAATAAAAGCGAAGAATGGAAATATTATTTTGAAAATGGTGTTTTACAACAACAAGGAAAGTTTCTAAAAAATAAACCAAATGGTGTCTGGCAATGGTGGTATATAAATGGTAAAATAAGAAGACAAGAAGAATATATAAATGGAAAAGAAAATGGATTAATAATAGAATACGATACTAACGGAGTAGTAATAACTAAAGGTGAATATTTTTATGGTGAAAGAGAAGGTAATTGGGAATATAAAATAAATGATTTTAAAGAAAAAGGAAAATATATAGGAGGAATGAAAATAGGATTATGGAAATCTACATATACTACAACTAACAAAACAAAATTTAAAGGCGAATTTATTAATGATATTCCTATTGGCAAGCATGTTAGTTACTATTCAAATGGATTAAAAAAAGAAGAAGGAAAATATAAAAACGGAGAAAAAAATGGAGAATGGAATATTTATAATAAAAAAGGAGAATTAATAGTAACTTATTTATATAAGAATGGAAATGAGTTTAAAAGAGATGGTGTTAAAATTAAATAATAGAAATTGGGTAATATCTATATAATACCAACACCAATAGGTAACCTAGGTGATATAACCTATAGATCTAAGGAAACGCTAGAAAAAGTAAATAAAATATTCGCTGAGGACACTAGAATAACAAAAAAACTTTTGATAAAATATAATATTATTAATAGTATTTCACCTTATCATCAACATAACGAGCATCAAGTTGTAGATTTAATAATTAAAGAGATTAAAGAAAAAGATATTGACATTGCTCTCGTTTCTGATGCAGGTACACCAGGAATAAGTGACCCAGGATTTTTATTAGTAAACAAAGCAAAAGAAAACAATATACCTGTTTTTTGTTTGCCTGGTCCCACTTCTATAATTCCAGCTTTAGTACAGTCGGGATTTGCAACAGATGAGTTTAGTTTTTTTGGTTTTTTACCACATAAAAAAGGAAGAAAAATAAAACTAAAAAAAATATTAAATATTTCTCATACTATTGTTTTGTTTGAATCTCCACATAGGCTTCTTAAACTATTAAACGAAATAAAGTTAGAGATACTAGATACCAGACAAATTAGTATTTCTAGAGAAATAACAAAAATATACGAAGAAAATATAAGAGGAACTGCAGAAGAGTTAATTTTACATTTTGAAAAAAACAAAGTAAAAGGAGAAATAGTATTGTTAATAGATAAAATACCCAAGAAAAAAAATGCAAGAATATGATCCTCAAATAATTGAAAGAAAGTGGCAAAAATATTGGTTTGAAAATAAAACTTTTGCTGCAAAAGACAAAACAAACAAACCCAAGTTTTATGTTTTAGATATGTTTCCTTATCCCTCTGGTGCTGGATTGCACGTGGGACACCCTCTAGGCTACATAGCTTCCGATGTTTACGCTAGATATAAAAGACTGTTAGGTTTTAATGTTTTACACCCGATGGGATATGATTCTTTTGGTTTGCCGGCAGAACAATACGCTATTCAAACTGGCCAACATCCAGCTGTTACAACAAAAACAAACATAGATGGAGGAAACGACATTGAAGGAAACGTAATTTTAGGCTACAGAAAACAACTAGATAAACTTGGATTTTCTTATGATTGGGATAGAGAAATAAGGACATCTTCGCCTGAATATTACAAATGGACACAATGGATTTTCAAACAAATATTTAACTCTTGGTATAATAAAGAAACAAAAAAAGCTGAAAAAATAGAGACCTTAGTGTTGAAGTTTGAAAAAAAAGGAAACAAAGGCGTTAATGCCAGCACAAACAATAAAGTTATTTTTTCTTCATCAGAATGGAATAGCTGGAGTCAAGAAAAAAAAGAAAAAACACTTTTAAAATATAGGCTTACTTACCTTTCTGATAGCTATGGTAAACTGGTGTCCAGAGCTTGGAACAGTCTTAGCAAATGACGAGATTAAAAATGGATTTTCAGAAAGAGGAGGATTTCCGGTTGAGCAAAAAAAAATGAGACAGTGGAGCATGAGGATAACAGCATATGCTGAACGGCTAATAAAAGATCTAGATAAATTAGACTGGTCCGAATCGATAAAAGAAACACAAAAAAACTGGATAGGCAAATCAAAAGGAGCGACAATTAACTTTCAAATACCAGGACTAGAAAATAAAATTGAAGTATTTACAACAAGACCGGAAACTATATTTGGGGTTTCATTTATAGTGCTTTCTCCAGAACATAAACTATTAAAAAAGGTAACCACAAATAAACAAAAACAAAAAATAGAGGAGTATATAGCTAAAGCATCATTAAGATCAGAAAGAGAAAGAACAAGCGAAGTAAAACAGGTGACAGGAGAGTTTACAGGTGCTTACGCAATTCACCCTTTTACAAAAAAGAAACTTCCTATTTGGACAGCAGACTATGTTCTTTCTTCTTATGGGTCAGGAGCCATTATGTCTGTTCCTTGCGGGGACCAAAGAGACTGGCTATTTGCAACAAAGTTTAAGATTACCATTATCAACATCTTTAAAGACAAGGACATCTCTAAAAGTGCATATACAAACAAGGATGCAATTTTAAATAATTCAGACTTTTTAAACGGAATAACAACAAAAAAAGCAGAGCAATTAGCGATAAAAGAGCTAGCAAAAAACAACTATGCAGAGCCAAAAACACAGTATAAATTAAGAGATGCTGTTTTTTCTCGACAAAGATATTGGGGAGAACCCTTTCCTGTTTATTATAAAGGTACTTTACCATACTTATTAAAGAACGATAAAGTTGTTGAGCTACCCAAAATCGATAATTACTTACCCACTAATGATGGAGAGCCACCATTAGCAAGAGTAAGCAAAGAAGAATGGAAAACAGATTTTTCTGGAGACAGAATGGAAGCGAACACCATGCCTGGCTGGGCAGGAAGTAGCTGGTATTTTTTGCGTTACATAGACCCCTTAAACACCAAAGAGTTCGTCTCCAAAGAGAAATTAAATTATTGGAAAAATGTAGACTTGTATGTTGGCGGAGCAGAGCACGCAACAGGACATCTTTTATATTCTCGGTTCTGGACAAAAATTTTATATGACCTTAAGTATATTCCCTTTGAAGAGCCCTTTAAAAAAATGATCAACCAAGGAATGATACAAGGTAACTCTAGATTTGTTTACAAGCTAAAAAATGAATCGAGTAGTATTACAAAAAAACACACCATTTATTTTTCCAAAAATATAGTTGAGGATATAAACCACAGGAACAGCTTTTCGATAAATGAATTTAAAGAAAAATTAATAAACACAACCCTATATAAAGCTGATGCACAACTTTTAAAAAAACTACATACTCAACTTGAAAAACACGTTTTTAAAACACATGTAGATATTAATCTAGTAGAAGGGTATGAGCTAGACATTAAAGCGTTTAAAAAGTCTAGAAAAGAATACAATAATGCAGAGTTTGTTTTAGAAAACGAAAAATTTAAATGCTCTGGGGCGGTAGAAAAAATGTCAAAGTCATATTATAATGTTCAAAACCCCGACACCTTAGTTGAAAAATACGGGGCAGACACCTTAAGGTGTTATGAAATGTTTTTGGGGCCGCTAGAACAACATAAACCATGGGACACCAAAGGAATAACCGGCGTTTATAGTTTTTTAAAAAAGTTTTGGAAACTTTTTCATAAGGAAGGAAAATTTAATGTTTCAAAGGGGTCTCCAACCCCCCAAGAACTCAAGACTATACACAAAACCATAAAAAAAACGAAAGAAGATATAGACAGGTTTTCTTTCAACACACCCGTTTCAAGCTTTATGATATGTGTAAACGAACTAACATCATTAAGCTGTAACAATACAGAAATACTTTCTTTACTGTGTATTATTTTATCTCCCTACGCCCCACACGTGACAGAAGAAATGTGGAGTAAAATGGGAAACAAAAATAGTATTTCTCTTGCGGAATTTCCAGAATATAAAAATGAATATATTTTAGAAAACAAATTCAAGTACCCAATCTCATTTAATGGAAAAATGAAATTTTTATTAGAACTTCCCAAAACACTCTCAATTAGTGACATTGAAAAAGAAGTGCTTAACAACACAAAAACAATTAAATTATTACAAGGAAAACCACACAAAAAAGTAATAGTAGTTCCTAATAAGATAGTAAATATTGTTATTTAGCGGACCTTGAAAACAGCATCGCTAAGTCAAGATCTTCCTTGCGAACAAGTTTCTTATAAAAAATCACAATAATAAAGACACTTGAAGAAATGCAGGTGTCTGCAATATTAAAAACAGGCGGAAATACTTCAGTATTTTTTAAACCAAAAGGAGCCCATGAAGGCCAATAAAACTCAAGATGAATCATGTCAACTACACACCCTTCAAGGAAGCCAGAGTACCCACCTTCAAAAACAGAAGAAACACCAGAATACCCAACCCAGTATTCAATATCGCTATTCCAAGAAGTCCCAGAGCTAAAAATTAGGCCATAAAATAAATTATCAATAATATTTCCTAATGCACCAGAAAAAACAAAGCACAGAATAACAACAAAACCCTTATGAGCGCCTTTTTTAATTAATAAATAAATATATTTCCCTATAAAAAAAACAGCAAAGACCCGAAAAACACCAAGAATGTATTTACTTGTTAGCCCCCCAAAAGAAAGACCAAAAGCCATCCCTGGATTTTCTACAAAATCAAATCTTAGAATGCCTAAGTTAAAAATATTCTCACCCAAGGTATAGTTACATTTCACCCAAAACTTAAGAGACTGGTCTAAAATCAGTACAGAAAAGATAATTAAAAAAGGATAATACTTCTTAATCAAAAGAAATCAGTTTTCAGCTTTTTTAGCTTCTATACTTAGCGTTGTGTGAGGGACAAGCTTAAGACGATCTTTACTTATAAGCTTACCGGTTTTTCTACAAATCCCATAAGTTTTATTTTTTATTCTAATAAGTGCATGCTCTAAGTTGGTAATGAACTTTTCTGTCCGGGAGGCAAGTTGAGCATTTTCCTCTCTCATTAATGTTTCTGCCCCATCTTCCATCATGTTAAAGGACCTCCCTGTATCATTTGTGCCGTGGTCATCTTTATGTGAAAGGGACCCTTTTAAAATTTCAAGAGCCTCTTTTGCTTCTTCAAGCTTTTGCGCAATTATAGTTCGAAACTCTTCAAGTTCAGTGTCTCCGTACCTGTTTTTTTCATTATTCATAATGATGTGTATTTATTTTTTCAATGGAATATTTAAATTCTTTACCACCTTTTAAAATACTGGAATCTTCAAATTTATCAACGAAGATTAAGTTTTTTGTCAATGTTTCGGAGCAAATATAATTTAAATTGTTATTAAAAGCTTCTTGGGTTTGCTTATCGGAAAAGATTTTGATTTTAATAAAGTCTGTAACCTCAAGCATCATTTCTTTTCTCTCGTTTTGAATTAGACTAACAAAGTCCCTTGAAAGCCCCTCTTCCATAAGCCTCTTACTTATAGAGACATCCAGAGCAACAGTGATATTTCCAGAATTAGCGATTTCCCACCCGGGCACTTCTTCGGTTAAAATCTCAACATCTTCGTTTAAAAGTATTACAACCCCATCATTTAAAAGAACTTCTTTTTGACCAGTCTTTTCAAAAAGCACAATATCCTCATTGCTCCAATCACCAATAATAGAAGCAATGTCTTTCATGTTTTTGCCTTGTTTTGGGCCTAAAATTTTAAAATTTGCTTTAGCTTTCTTTTTTAATAAAGAATCGCTAGAAGAAATAAATTCAATGGCCTTTATGTTAACTTCCGAAACAATAATTGACTCAACCTCTTTTACGGCGCTATCAAACTCTTTACCAATAGATGGAATTAAAACTCTTTGTAGAGGCTGCCTAACTTTTATTTTAGTTTTTTTACGAAGGCTTAATATTAAAGAAGAGATTTTTTGGGCAAGAGCCATTTTATACTCTAGACTGCTACTTATAAGGCTATCATTATGTTCTGGGAAAAGAGACAAATGAACAGAGTCTTCAGCAGAACACAGGTCCTCATAAAGCATGTCGCTATAAAAAGGCGCTACAGGAGACATCATTATGCTGATTTCTTTTAAGCAAATAAAAAGAGTGTCGTAAGCAGCTTTCTTCTCCTCGTTAAAGACCCCTTTCCAAAAACGTTTTCTACAAAGACGCACATACCAGTTGCTAAGATCATTTATTACAAAAGATTGTATTTCTCTTGCTGCTTTTGTGGGCTCATAATCATTATAGTCTCTTTCTACATCTTTAATAAGTGAATTTAACCTGGAAAGAATCCAAGAGTCAAGCTCAGTAAGTTTTGTGGAAGTTTTATTTTTATCGTATTTGTAGCTGTCAAGATTAGCATAAAGCGCAAAGAAATTATAGGTGTTAAAAAGGGTTCCAAAAAATTTTCTTCTAACCTCGTTTATACCTTCAAAATCAAATTTTAAGTTGTCCCACGGCTGAGCATTTGATATCATATACCACCTAGTTGCATCGGCACCATATTCCTTTAAAGTTTCAAATGGATCTACAGAATTCCCAAGGCGCTTAGACATTTTTTGACCAGACTTATCTAAAACAAGCCCATTGGAAATAACATTTTTATAAGCAACAGAACCAGTGATCATTGTAGATATCGCATGTAAAGTATAAAACCAACCTCGGGTTTGGTCAACACCTTCTGCAATAAAATCAGCCGGAAACGCTTTTTTTTCATCAATCATCTCCTTATTTTCAAAAGGGTAGTGCCACTGAGCGAATGGCATAGACCCAGAATCAAACCAAACATCTATAAGATCTTTCTCCCTGTAAAGAGGGGTTCCATTTTTTGAGGATAGAACAATTTTGTCTACAAAGCTTTTGTGTAAATCAAAAAAAGAATAATTTTCTTTACTATAGTTGTTGTCTTGAAAATTTTCTAAAGGATTTACTTTCATGTGCCCCATTTTAATAGAAAATGCAATTTCTTTTTTTAATTCCTCGACTGAACCAATACACACAACATCCGCACTATCTTCACTTCTCCATATTGGAATAGGAATTCCCCAAAACCTAGACCTAGAAAGGTTCCAGTCGTTCGCGTTTTCTAGCCAATTTCCAAACCTTCCAGTTCCTGTGGACGTAGGCTTCCAATTAATATTTTTATTCAATTCCACCATGTTTTTTTTAAAAGCGGAAACTTTCACAAACCAAGAATCAAGGGGATAATATAAAACGGGCTTATCTGTTCTCCAACAATGTGGGTAACTGTGCTCGTATTTCTCAACTTTAAAAGCTTTATTTTCTTCTTTTAGGATTATTGCAATCTCCACGTCTAAAGGCTTTCTTTTAGGGTCTGCACTTTCGTAATATGCTTCTTTAACAAACTTACCACTGAGAACTACCTAAACCATCGACAAAAGCACCTTTAAGGTTTACTAAAGGAACTAATTCACCTGTTGAATTTTTAATAAGCATTGGAGGAACACCAGCATTAATAGCGACCTTTGCATCATCCGCTCCAAAGGTAGGTGCGATATGAACAATTCCAGTGCCCTCTTCCACGGAAACAAATTCTCCATGAATTACTCTAAAAGCCTTTTCTGGAAATTCGGCAGGCTGCACCAGGGGCATTAATTGGTGGTAAAATAGCCCAACCAATACTTTTCCTTTAACTTTTTTGATAACCTCGTATGATATTTGCTTTTCTTTATCTTTCAGGTCCTCAAAAGCAACATATGGCGAAGAAAACACTTTTTTTAAAAGCTTTTCAGCCGTAACAACTACAACCTCTTCGCCAGTATACTGATTATGGGTTTTAACAACAACATAGTCCACGTTATTATTTACCGCTAAAGCAGTGTTAGAAGGCAACGTCCAAGGGGTTGTTGTCCAAGCCAATAGATAAACATTTTCTTTGACCCCGAAGACTGAGGCATTATTATTTTTAATTCTAAACTGAGCAGTAATTGAAGTGTCTTTTACATTCTTGTAACACCCAGGTTGATTGATTTCATGAGAACTAAGACCGGTTCCTGCCATAGGTGAGTAGGGTTGAACAGAATAGCCTTTATAAATCAAACCCTTGTCAAAAGCCTGCTTAAGTATCCACCAAACCGACTCCATGTATTTGTTTTCATAAGTAACGTAAGGATCCTCAGTATCTACCCAATACCCCATTTTTGAAGTTAGATCGTTCCAAACATTAGTATATTTCATTACAGCTTTTTTACAAGCGGCATTATAGTCTTCAATGCTAATTTTGACACCAATATCCTCCTTTGTTATTCCAAGTTCTTTTTCAACACCTAGTTCAACGGGCAAACCATGAGTGTCCCACCCAGCCTTTCTATTAACCTGAAAACCCTGAAGGGTTTTGAATCGACAAAAAACATCTTTTATAGTTCTTCCCATCACATGGTGAATACCAGGAAGGCCATTGGAAGAAGGGGGTCCTTCAAAAAAAACAAAAGGCTTGTTGCCCTCCCTGTTACTAAGACTTTCTTTAAAAGTATTATTTTTCTTCCATTTTTCGAGAACAGAATCTGCAATTTCAGAAAGATTTAGCTCTTTTCTTTGTTTAAATAAACTCATACATTACTTTTTAAACGCCAACATTAAATTGACTTTTTTATGGCTATGAAAAACCCCTTTCTTTCTTCTTAATTTTTTTTGCTCTTCAAGAGGCAATTTTACCACATTGATACAATTGGGAGAACAACAATTATTATAGGCCACTTTACACTTATTGCATTGAATAAAAAGTAAATTACAATTTAAATTTTGACAATTAGTATGATCATCACTAACCCCCCCGCATTGATGACAGTTACTAAGAATGTCCTCAGAGATTCGCTCACCAAGCCGATTGTCAAAAACAAAGTTTTTACCCTTAAAATAATTTTTTAATCCCAGTTCTTTAGTTTCGTTTGTATATTTGACAATCCCACCAGAAAGCTGATGAACATTTTTAAACCCAGAATGTTTTAAATAAGCAGATGCTTTTTCACACCTAATTCCACCTGTACAATATAATAATACATTATCTTTTTCATTGCCTTTCAGTAGTTTTTTTACTAAAGGAAGCTCTTCTTTAAATGTCTCAGTTTCTGGAAGTATGGCCCCATCAAAATGTCCAACTTCGCTTTCGTAATGATTTCTCATATCAACGATGATTGAACCACTCTCCGTTAATTGATTCCATTCTTTTGCAGACAAATGTTTCCCCGGGTTGGTCACATCATATTCTTTCGCTTCTAGCCCGTCTGCCACAATCTGAGATTTGACTTTTACAGTGAGCTTTAAAAAAGATAAATTATTTTTTTCTAACCCCGCCTTAAATGCTAAATCCTTAATATAAGAAACACTATCTACAAAATCTCTGAAGTTTTTTAAATGATGATCTGGAACAGAAACCTGGGCATTAATGCCCTCTTTAGCAACATAAATCCGACCCAGAACACCAAGGGCCTTCCACCCACTAAACAAATAATTTCTCAAAAAACGAGGCTCTGCAATAATAACATATTTGTAAAAAGACAAAACGGTTCTATTGAACAATTCTTTGGAAATTTTTTTTTTTGCAGCAGCCCGATTTAACTTATTATGTAGCTCGACATTAGACATTCGTTTTCTTTTAAAAGGTAAAAATAGAAAAACATCTTTAAAAGCTTTAAATTTAAGCTCTTTAATGAGAGATAAACAATTATGCAATTAATAGAAAGAGTACTTAATGACCATCTTTACTTATTAATTATAATGATAATTACAACTATTATAATTAGTTACTCGATTAAAAATAGACCAACACTTTTAAAGAGTATTGTTTTAGCGCACATAAAAAAAACAGACTTTAAGTTTGTTTTAAATAATACTCAAGACAGAATAATAACCATTTTATTTTGGACTTCTATTTTACTTCAAGCCCTAGCCTTGTGTTTTGTTTTTGAGGAAAAAAACATTTCTCCAACTATAGTATTAATAGTTTTCACCACATTGGTGATTATTAAAAGAGGACTTATCACTATTTCCGGAGTTATTTTTCAAAAAAAAAAACTCTCCGAAACCTACCTTGCGTCTTTTATAATAATGGCAATACAAATAGGCTGGGCCTCCGCAGCATTTTCTTTATACAGGATAATTTACCACAGTAGCTTTAACACAAATCTTTTTAGCAACATAAGTACAATTTTTTTTACCGTAATTGTGTTTTATATATTAAGCAGGTTTATAATCTTGTTGAGAACAGCAAAAAAAGAAGAAGTTTCTTTTTTACATATAATTTTTTACCTTTGCACACTTGAAATATTGCCTTTGGCAATTATTTTAGTTCTTATAAACAGATAAAAGTTTAGCATTTAATTTAAATTACAGCTAAAATGAATATTAACTCCATACTTGTCTCTCAGCCTAAACCGAAAAGCGATAAAAACCCCTTTCATGGGTTGGCCAATAAGTATTCACTAAAAGTTGATTTTAGGTCATTTATACACGTTGAGGGGATTGACCCTAAAGATTTCAGACAGCAACGAATAGATATGTCTAGCTATTCTGCTGTAATTTTTACCTCTAGAATGGCAATTGACCACTACTTTAGAATTGCTAAACAAACTCGATTTACTGTTCCTGATCATATGAAATATTTCTGTGTTTCCGAGGCTGTAGCGTATTATCTTCAAAACTATGTTGTGTACCGGAAAAGAAAAATATTTCACGGCAAACAAACCTTCAAAGATCTGATGGAAATAATAGTCAAACACAATACCGAAAGATATTTAGTGCCCTGTTCAGACATTCAGAGAAAAAACATACCAGACCAACTGGAGGAAAACAATATTAAGTTTAAAAACACAACACTTTATAAAACAGTGTGTAGCGACTTGTCCGATCTGGAAGAGGTTAAATACGACGTTTTAGTCTTTTATAGCCCATCTGGGATTCAGTCGCTTTTGAAAAACTTTCCAAAGTTCAAACAAAACGGAACAAAAATAGCTGCCTTTGGACAAACAACTGTACAGGCTGCAGAAAAAGCAGGTCTGAGAATAGACATCAAGGCCCCATTACCAGGGGTTCCCTCAATGACTATGGCCATAGAAAAATACTTAAAAAGCAATCCTAAATAAAGGTGTTTTTCCATTACTAGCCTCTAGAGATGCTTAGAAAAAAACAAATACTTTCAAATAAAAAAGATATTTCAAAATTATTTTCAAAAGGCTTTAAAAGTTCATGTTTCCCAATAGTTATGTTTTCGATGCCCTTTGAGAAGGATCAAGTTTTATTTTCAGTTTCTAAAAAGAATATTTCAAAAGCGTCAGAAAGAAACAAAATTAAAAGGCAAATGAAGGCAATATATTTCAATAACTTGGAGTTGTTTTTAAATGAACAACCAAAAGCAACAGCCCTTACCTATGTTTCCAAAACAAAATCAAGTTTTATTGAAATAAACAAAAGTATGAAAGAACTTTTTAATCTTAAAACATGAACTTTAAAAAATTTAAAGTACTATTTTTAATTCCTTTAATTTTAGTATTAGCTTCTTCCCAAAAAACAGAAAAAGACTATTTTGAAATCAGTAAAAATCTTAAACTTGTTGCATCGGTTTATGAAAAAATTAATAACTATTATGTCGATGAGGTAATTCCAGGCAGAGTAATGAAAAAAGGCATAGAAGCAATGCTAAAATCACTTGACCCGTATACTACATATATTTCAGAATCTCAGATAGAAGACTTTAGATTTACAACTACAGGAGAGTATGGTGGTATTGGAGCCAACATTAAGAAAAGAAAAAACAAAGTACTTATTTCAGAACTCTACGAAAATTCTCCTGCACAGAAAAGCGGAATTTTGCCAGGAGATGAAATATTAACCATTGACGGAATTAAAATTAATACCAAGAACCTAGAAGAAGCAGGTAATTTATTAAAAGGACCGGCAGAATCAATTATTAATATTGAAATAAATAGAAGAAATAAGACAATCGTTAAAAAAGTAAAAAGAGAACAAATACAAATTCCGGCAGTTAGCTTTTTTAAAAAAATCAATTCCAATACAGGGTTGATAAAGCTTAACTCTTTTACAAGAACAGCTTCAACCGAGTTTCAAGCTGCACTAAAAGAACTACAAAAAAAGGGTATAAAAAATCTAATAATTGATTTAAGATCAAATGGAGGTGGGCTTTTAAATGAAGCTGTTAAAATTGTAAACTTTTTTGTTCCTAAAGGCCAAGAGGTTGTAAGCACTAAAAGTAGAATAAAAGAAATGAATCGATCTTATATTACTCAAAATACACCCTTTGCAAATACCCTTTCTTTAATAGTATTAGTAGATGAATACTCAGCATCAGCCAGTGAAATTGTGGCTGGAAGTTTACAAGATCTTGATAAAGCTGTTATAGTAGGTAATACAAGCTTTGGAAAAGGTCTTGTTCAACAAACCAAACCTGTAAGTTTTGGCGGGCAAATAAAATTAACAGTAGCAAAATATTATACACCATCAGGAAGGTGCATTCAAAAACTAGACTATTCCTCAATACAGGGAAGCTCAAAAAAGATTGAAGACAGCCTGGTTAAAAGTTTTAAAACAAAAAATGGAAGAAAAGTTTTCGATTCAAGAGGGATTGAACCAGATAAAAAAATTGAGGAAGAATATTTGAGCGTGATTACAGAAACTTTATTGCTTAAAGACATCATATTTGAGTTTATCAACGACAATATTGATTTCTATGATCAAGACTCTTTAAGCCCAGAAAGCTTCTGTTTGTCAGATTCAGCCTACAAATCATTTGTCAATTTCACCTGCAATAAAAAAATTAACTATCAAACAGGATCATCCTTTCAATTAAAAGAATTAAAAAAAATAGCAAAAAAAGAAAAATACTTAAAAGAAAACGAAAATATTTTTCAAAATCTTGACAGTATTTTTAAAGTAGATATTGGAAAAGACTTAATAAAAAACGAAGAAGAGATAAAATTCTTTTTGGAGAATGAATTAATCTCAAGGAAACACTTTCAAAGAGGAAGAATGGAGGCCTCCTTAAAAAAGGATAATTACGTACAAAAAGCTTTAGAATTACTTAACAACAAAGAGGAGTACAACAAAATTTTAGGATATAATTAGTTTTTTGCTTAAAAAAATAACACATAGAAAACTATACGTATTTTTTATTTCTTGCTTGGCTGCAAGCGTTAGTTTGGGAAAATTTCCAATGAGCCTATCACTTATTGGGTTATTTATTAATTGGGTTTTAGAGTTAGATTTTAAATTAAAGTGGGAGAATATAAAAAACCACAAATATTTACCAATTATTTTTTCAGGGGTTTTCTTAATAGAATTATTTTGGCTTCCAATTTCGTGTGATTTAATAACTGGATTAAATGTCCTTAGAATAAAATTACCCCTTCTTTTATTACCAATAATTATTGGGACGACCAAGCAAATTTCAAAAAAAGAATATAAAACCATAATTATTACATTTTTTCTTGGAATAATAGTTAGTACATTTTTAGTGTTTTTAGTAGATCTAGGGTGGTTAAATACAAAAAAAGATTCAGGAACAGTTAGAGATATTTCTATATTTATGTCTCACATAAGGTATTCAATATTACTATCCTTTGCCGCAATTTTAATTCTATTTTTAGTAATCAACAAGAAAAAAAGCAGAATACTGTTAATGTTATTTTTTACATGGATTATTTTCATCGTATTTAAACTTGCAACTATTACAGCAATTTTAGGTCTGTCAACAGCTATAATTACAATGATCGTCATAGAAATTGCAGTACTAAAAAGAAAGATCAAAAATGGTTATATTATTGGCCTTCTAGGTAGTTTTATTTTATTTGGATTGTATGTAGGTATAACAATTAAAGATTTTTATCACGTAAAGTCAAACGAAAGAGCAATACAAACATCTAGTTTAGGCGGGGAAAAGTATTCCCACAAATTTCATGATAACACTACAGAAAATGGTTTTTTCGTATGGGAAAATATTGCACCAAAAGAATTAAAAAAAGCATGGGAAAAGCGAAGCAAAACCCGATTTGATGGCAAAGACAACATAGGACAACCCCTTAAAAAAACATTATTCAGGTATTTAACATCAAAGGGGTTTAAAAAAGACAGAGAGGGCTTATTGAAACTCAAAGAAAGCGAAATAAGACTTATAGAAAACGGCAGAACTACTTGTAAAGAGTATAGTAATTTACAAATAAGAATTAGATCTTTATTGCATGAGAGTAACGCAGATAAAAAACAGCAAAACCTCAAGAATCAGACAGTAAGCCAAAGACTTTTTTTTTGGAAAAAGGGATTAGAAATTTTTTTAAAAGCTCCAATTTTCGGCCATGGACCAGGAGGATCCAAAGTTGAGTACAAAGAATATTATAAAACCAACGAAACGCCTCTTTTTGCTCACAATCAGTTTTTAACTCAATTAATTAATTTAGGAATATTAGGGTTTATTATTTGGATTACCATAATTTTTTATGTTTTTACCCAAATTAAAAAGGAATTAATATCGATTTTCATTCCTTATTTAGTTTTAATGTTTTTATCATTTTTATCTGATGACATGCTTGAAGTGCAGGCAGGAGTTACTATTTTTTCCCTAATTGGTACCATTATGTTATTTAGTGATCTCAACGTTTACAACTGAGAAAAAAAGTTAATTAGTTTTTTTACTGCTAATCCCCTATGACTTATTTCATTTTTTTTTGTGATTGACATTTCTGCAAACGACTCTTTATAACCTATCGGTTGAAAAATCGGATCGTAGCCAAAACCCTTACCACCTTTTTTGTCTTTTCGAATTAACCCATGAACCTGCTCCTTCAAAAAAGTAATGTTTTTGATTTAGAATTAGCGCAATTACAGTTTTAAAAGTTGCCTTTCGATTTTCAAAACCTTTTAACTCATTTAAGACTTTTAACATGTTTTTTTCTGCGTTGCACTCCTTTCCTGCATATCTTGCAGAATAGACTCCAGGACGCCCGCCTAAGCGCCTCTATTTCAAGGCCAGTATCGTCAGAAAAACAATCCATACCAGTTTTTTCGTATATATAATTAGCTTTTTGTAGGGCATTTTCTTTTAAAGTATTTCCCGTTTCAGGAAGTTCTTCCGTGATTTTAATATCTAATAATCCAATAATTTCAAAAGAACTAACGGCAGATCTAATCTCTTTTAATTTATTATAGTTTCCTGTTGCAAAAACAATTTTTTTCATATTAATAATTCTAAAATACAATACAAAGATAAAACTAGAGTAACAGTGATTGGTTAATAATTATAATTAATATCGTACAAAAATTAGTAAACCTCTATTAATTTTGAGTAAGATGAAAAAAATAGCGGTAATTGAAGGCGGATACAGTCTTGAAAAAGCAGTTTCCTTAAAAAGTTCAAATACGATTTTTGAGAATTTAGACCGGTCTAAATTTATTCCTACAAAAGTTTTAATTGATAAAAAGGAGTGGGTTGCTTACGACAATGATGGCAAGTACTTTATCGATAAAAACGATTTTAGCTATACTAAAAACGGTATAAAACACAATTTTGATTTTGCTTTTATCATAATTCATGGCAGCCCTGGGGAAGATGGCAAACTACAAGGTTATTTTGAGATGATTGGCATTCCCCACAGCACTTCATCCTCTTCTGTTACATCGCTTACTTTCCAAAAATTTCATTGTAATCAGTTTTTAAAAAATTTCGGTGTTAACGTTGCTGAAGCGTTATTATTTAGGCTAGAGGACAAAATTGATGAAACAGATATTTTAAATAAAATAGGCTTACCCTGCTTTGTTAAGCCTACAAATGCGGGAAGTAGCTATGGAATAACCAAAGTAAAAAGTTTAAAAGAATTAACTCCAGCAATTAAATATGCTTTTTCATACGGAAATGAAGTAATTATTGAAGCCAATATTAAAGGTAGAGAAGTTACCAACGGAATCTTACAGAAACAAAGAGGGGCTAAAAACACTTCCAATTACAGAAATAATTTCCGAAAACGAATACTTTGATTACGAAGCTAAATATAATGGAAAATCCAAAGAAATAACACCTGCAGATTTTAGCAAAGAACATACTCAAAAAATTAAATCTTTAACCTCCTTTATTTATAAAACTTTAGGAATGAATGGTCTAGCTAGGATGGATTATATCATTAACGAAAACAACATACCTTTTTTAATAGAAATAAACTCTGTCCCTGGAATGAGTAAAGAAAGTATAATCCCTCAAATGATAAAAGAGGATAATAAACTGATTAAAGATGTATTGTCAGATATCATCAATTTAAAAAAGCAAAAAAGATTGATCATTTTTAAGACCGCTTTTTAAGCGAATCTAAATATATAGCAGAGAAAAAGAAAGGCATCAAAGGTATTTTGTACCTTACTAGAGCTCCAAAATTTGTTCCAGCTATTCCTACTCCAAAGGCAAAGAATAAAGAAAAAATACAAACAGTAAATTAAGAAAGGGTCACTTAACACTGATTCTTTAAAAATTTAAATGGACCTATTCGGATTAAGCTATAAAGAACAAAAAGTAATAAAACAGTATTTTCAATAGCTGAAAGAACCATAGTTGGACTGCCAATTTCCCAAGGTAAAGGCCTGAAAAGAGCTGTAAAAGTAGCTAAAGGCGCAGAATTCAACAGTCCGCCAATAGAACCATCTATACGGTCCAGTTTATAATTATTTTCCCCATAGCTCAATTCATTTCAGTAAATCATCTTGTGTAATTTGAGCTTTTTCAATAGCCGACTCCAAACTACCGTACCTACCCATAGAAGAAGAAAAGCTATTAAAAATAAAAAAACCAACAGACAAAAAAACTACTATTAAAAGTGGAAAAACTAATATTTTAATAAGGTTATTTTTTAAACTTCCCAAGTAGAAGTTGTTAAGCCATAATAAAGCACCAGGGATTAAACAAATTAAGATATATGGCTTACAATTTAATATCATAAAGTATTGAGCACCAAAAAGAAGCCATTCCAAAACACTTTTTTTCTAGAAATAAAAACATTGTAAAAACTATAGGTGAACCAGCATACTGCCCCAAGCATGAAACTGTCCTTCATAATCCCCCCCCCCAAAAAATTAAAGACGGCATAAACAATATTATATATGCAAATGCTTTAGCGTTTCCAGGATATAAAATATTAATCAGTCTATAAAATTTCCAAATTCCAATATAAGAAACCACAGCAGTTAAAAAACTAGTAATCAAAAAACTTTTAGAACCTAAAAGATATAGTGGTGCAGAAAGCCTACAAACTAAAAATGTGTTTTTATCGTTAAACCAACCCAATATTGGGTAGCCAGTTCCGGAATTAAAAGAGCTAAAAGAATTATAATAACTATTGGTATTAAACAAAACAGCTATTCCTTTTGAAAAATTTTATAAAAATA
Source organism: Cryomorphaceae bacterium (assembly GCA_905182525.1). Lineage (GTDB taxonomy): Bacteria > Bacteroidota > Bacteroidia > Flavobacteriales_D > Parvicellaceae > MED-G20. The sequence goes on from CAJJBV010000005.1 coordinate 99,823, forward strand.
AATTAGCAATCGCTTTAGCTCCAAGAAAATAGTAAACTGTGTCTCCCCCACCATAGTAGAACAAGTAAATACTTATAAAAAAAGATAACTCCAATAATTTTAAACCAAAGTCCCTTTACAAAATACCGATACTCAGGATATTTTTCAATATTATTTGACTTTATCCATCTGGCAAAGCCAAAAATAAAAATTAGGTATATTGGAACTAATATTAGATCATTAATAGAAATCATTAAAAGCTTTGTTTTTCAAAGTTCTTTGCTAAAATAGCACATATTTTTAATATATAATTACTTTTACCAAATTGAAAAAGACATTTCATATACTATACCTTTCATATGACGGACTAACCGATCCGCTAGGCCAGTCCCAAGTATTGCCCTATATATTAGGAATTAAGCAGAATGAAAAATATAAATTTACTATTATTTCTTTTGAGAAAAAAGATGCCTATAATGCTAACAGCACCAAAATTAAAGAACTTTTAAGTAAAAACGCAATCAATTGGATTCCAATTAATTATAACAAAAAGCCACCTGTCCTTTCCACACTTTTCGATATTACAAAACTGTATTCAACAATTAAAAAAATAAATAGTAAAGAAAAAGTTCATCTACTTCATTGCAGAAGTTACATCACCTCATTAACAGCTTTAAAACAAGCAAAAAAATATAATATTCCATTTATTTTTGATATGAGAGGTTTTTATGCTGACGAAAGAGTAGATGGAAAAATCTGGAGTAAAAGCCACTTTATTTATAAGCACATTTATAATTATTTTAAAAAGAAAGAAAAAGAATTCTTACAATCTTCACAGCATACAATCTCGTTAACAAAGAATGGAAAAAAAGAGATAGAATCGTGGAATCTTCCAAATCAATCCCCAATTAGCATAATACCTTGTTGTACAGATGAAAAACTTTTTAAAAAGCAAAATATTGTTGATAAAAGAACTGAATTAGGAATTCATAAAGATGATTTTGTTATTTCTTATGTTGGCTCTATTGGAACCTGGTATATGTTAGATGAAATGCTAGATTTTTTCAAGGAATTAACACAAAAGAAAGAAAACACTAAGCTTCTTTTCATTACAAAAGACAATCCACAACATATATTTAATAAAGCAGACGAATTTGGAATAAAACACGAAGCTATAATTATAAAATCATCTTCTAGAGAAATGATGCCATCCTATATTGGACTCAGTAATTTTTCAATATTTTTTATATTACCAGTATATTCTAAAAAAGCCTCATCTCCCACAAAAATGGGGGAAATTATGAATCTTGGAATTCCAACAATATGTAATTCGGGAGTAGGAGATGTTGATGAAATAATGGAAAAATGTATGCCAGAATTATTAGTTAAGGAGTTTACCAAAAAGGAATATAATCGTGTTATTGACATAATAATCAATAATTACGAGGTTAACAAAGTTAACATTCAGAATATATCCAATGAATACTATTCATTAGAAAAAGGAGTTGAGAAATATAAAGCTATTTATAAAAACATCCTTGAAGAATAACTCACTCATGGTGATACTTTTCACCTTTAAGAATAGTGTGTGATCGATATAATTGTTCTTTAAAAAACAATCTTATCATTTGATGGGAAAATGTCATTTTAGATAAACTAAGCTTTGAATTTGATCTTTTGTAAACTTGGTCACTAAACCCAAAAGCACCACCCACTACAAAAACCAACTCTTTATTTGACGATAATATTTTTTTATTAATAAAATTTGAAAACTCAATGGAGGAAAAAGAACTTCCATTTTCGTCTAATAAAATCACCTCAGCACTATTATTGATAGCTGACAAGATGCTAACTCCTTCTTTATTTTTTAACTCCAGGATAGATAGTTTGCCACTATTTTTAACATCAGGAATTATAAATTCTGTAAACTTGCAGTAGTGTTTGAGCCTCTCAGAGTATACTTTTTCTCCCTCTACAAGAAATTTAGATTTAGTTTTTCCTACAACAATCAGTTTAATTTTCATAAATTAAATCTAGCAATTATAAAAAGAAACCTAAAATATTCAAGATCTCTAATTTTTAGATAATTAATATTCAATCTTAAATGAAAAAACTAAAAGCATTGGTAATAGGAGCTACAGGGGCCACAGGACGAGAATTAGTTAACTTATTAATTAATGATGAGGATTTTGACCAAGTTTCTATTTTTGTTAGAAAAGCTCCGGAATTAGAGCACGAAAAATTAAAAATTCATACAATTGATTTTAATGAAATTAAAAGGCACAAAGATTTAATTAAAGGAGATATTTTATTTTCAGCACTAGGGACCACTAAAAAAGAGGCAGGAGGGAAGCAAAGGCAGTATATAATCGATTATACTTATCAATATGAATTTGCTAAAATCGCCGCTGAAAATGGAGTTGATCAATTGTCTTTAGTTTCATCAATTGGTGCAAATCCTAAATCATTTATGTTTTATCCTAAAATGAAAGGAGAGCTAGAATCAGATGTGAAAAAGTTAAAATTTAAAAAAATTGATATCTTTCAACCCCCCATATTAATTAGGCAACCTGAAATTATTAGAAAAGGAGAGAAAAAAGCAATTTCCATAATTCAAAAACTTAATAAACTGGGTATTCTTAAGTCTCAGCAGCCATTAATGGTGTCAAACTTAGCAGAAAGAATGGTGAAAACCGCAAAAACTAATTCAAAAGAAAAAGTAAATACATATTTACCCAAAGAATTATTTAACTAATAATAGTTTTTAGAAAAAGTAATTAATTTATAATTTGTAAGAAACCTTATCCCCATAATTTTTTGGGGTATACACCTTTTGCAATATGTTCATTTAATGTATTTATAGCCATTTCTTTATCTTCTTTATAAGTTACGCCAAACCAACTATCATTAGTTGGAATAACTGAAAAAGCTATTTCTTTAGATTTAATTTTGCTAGATACAATATCCGGAATATAATACTCTGCAGTAGGATTATTGGGGTTTTCTTTCATGAAATTATAAAGTCCTTTTTCTATCGCTTCAAAAACAGAAGGGTGAAATCCCCAATAATTCATGGAAACAAATGATTCAGGATCTACTTCACCAGTCTTGTTAGGCTCTCCTAAATTATACTTTACTATACCATTTTGCATGGCTAATTTTTCTCTTTCACTAACTTCGATAAGATTATTTTTCGAATCAACTTTACAAACTCCACGATTTACTGTACCATGCTCAGAAAGTGTATTTTTAAGAATATAACCTATCATGCACATTTTAGAAGGACTGCATTTATTAATTAGAAAATCAGCCATAATTTTGTAAGAATTAGCACCATAGTAGTCATCAGCGTTTATTACAGCAAAAGGTTCGTTAATAACATTCTTAGCCACTAAAACAGCATGAGTTGTTCCCCAAGGCTTGGTTCTTTCTATTAATTTTAATCCATCAACATTAACGTTTACCGGCTGATAAACATATTCTATTTCAATTCTTGTTTTAAAGGAGTCAAATATATCTCTGAAAGCAGCATCAAACTCTTCTCTGATCACAAAAACTATTTTTCCAAATCCAGCTTTTATAGCATCGTAAATGGAGTATTCTATTATGGGCTCTTTATTGGGGCCTATTCCATCAATTTGTTTTAGACCACCGTATCTACTGCCCATTCCAGCAGCAAGGATCAAGAGTGTTGGCTTCATTTGTTTTATTTAGCCTTAAAATTATAATAAATATTCGGTGTTAATGAAATTAGAGTGCTCTGAATTTAAAAGTTTTTGAAGAATTTTATTGTTGTAATCATTATCTTTTGAAGCAACTAAAGTTCTTATAGAGAAAGATCTTAACGCATCAAAAACACTTAATGTACCTACTGCAGAGTTTTTTCTTCCTGTAAAAGGGTACACATCTGGTCCCCTTTGGCACGCACTATTTAAATTAACTCGACAAACTAGGTTTGCTAAAGTATCAATTAATGGCCCTAGCTGCTTAACACTTTCTCCAAATAAACTTACTTGCTGCCCATAGTCTGAATTGGCCATAGCGTTCAAGGGTTCATCAATATCTTTAAAAGAAACTATTGGAATAACAGGTCCAAATTGTTCTTCGTGAAATAGATTCATATCTTCATTGACGGGGTACATTACCGCAGGGAAACAATAGTTTGTAGACATTTCTCCACCTTTTTTATTCATTACTTTTGCACCTTTTGAAATTGCGTCTTGTATAAGATCTTGAATATATTTAGGCTTCTGAGTTTCTGGTAAAGGGGTTAAAAACGAACCATCTTCCCAAGGTAATCCAAATTTTAATTCATCAACGGCTTTGGTAAACTTTGAAATAAATTCGTCAACGATATTTTCATGAACAAACAATACTTTAAGCGCCGTACACCTTTGTCCGTTATAAGAAAGAGTACCCGAAACACATTCTTTAATCGTAAGGGCCATATCTGCATCAGGAAGAACTATTCCTGGGTTTTTAGCCTCTAGCCCAAGAATTAATCTTAATCTATTTTTATATGGGTGCTGGTCTTGTAGCGCTACAGCCGAAGAACTATGACCAATCAAAGCAAGAACATCAACTTTTCCAGTTTTCATTATTGGGGAGGCTATTTTTCTTCCTCTTCCAAATAAAACATTTACAACTCCTGGCGGAAACGCTTCTTTGAAAGCTTCTAAAAGGGGGGTAATTAACAGAACTCCCAATTTAGCAGGTTTAAATACAGCTGTATTTCCCATTATTAATGCAGGTATAAGTAGAGAAAAAGTTTCATTTAATGGGTAATTGTAAGGGCCTAAACAAAGAACAACACCCAATGGGCCTCTTCTAATATGAGCACGTATATTTCCCTCAGTATCAAATTTTGCACTTTTTCTATCTAACTTTTTGTACGCTTCAATAGTATCATAAATATATTCCACAGTTCTGTCAAATTCTTTAGTAGCATCAGAAGTATTCTTTCCAATTTCCCACATTAAAAGCTCAATTATTACAGCTCTTTTGGTAGCCATAATTTTCACAAAGGTCTCCATGCAAGCAATCCTCTCTTTTACCTTCATTGTTGGCCACAGCCCCTTACCCCTAGAAAATGAATTTACTGCAGCGTCTAGAGCTTTTAATGAAACTTCTTCGTCCAAATCTGGCACAGTTCCAATTAATGTTGGAGCCTCTTCTCCATTTGCGCCTTTAGAAAGAAAAATATTTGAATACACATCAGCAGACGGGCCATTCCAAGTAGTAATTTTTCCATCAACTAAATACTGATTACACTGTATATTAGGTACTTTGATTTTTTCTGTTACTTTCATTAAGGATATTTTTGTTTAACAAATAAACAAAAAATATAAACAAAAAAACAATTATTTATGAATTTCAATTAATTAATATCATCCTATTTAAATTATTAAGCGGATTAAATCATCAAATAAAATACGAGATTAATTTTAATTACTAGTTTTAATGCAACAACAATGCTCATACAAATGAAAGTAAACGCAATTATTATAATTCTAAGTCTATTTTTTTTAAAAATAACAGCTCAAAATCCCGGAGATACTACTATAATTGAAACCTTAGACTTTAATGATATTACCAAACGAAGAGGGTGGTATATTTTCCCTTCCGACACTAACAAATACCATAAAGTTTTAATGTATTATACCTTAAAATGTGATAATGCCACTACCCAAGACAACTATCCCTGCGGAGAGTGGGATTACACTACTTATACAAGGCTTTACAACCATCAAAATGTAAATAGCCCGTATTACTATTATCGAAATTCAACACCAGAAATTATTCAATATAACAATAGCCCTAAGTTCGATATTCAACAAAACTTATCTTATAATTTATTGCATGATTCTACAATCGTTGAAAACAGCTTTGATATTGGTTCTGGAACATTAAATACCACAGAGCTTTTTAACACAGTTAATAAATCTGAAAAAGTACAATACTTAATTACTGCTACAGAACTTCAAAATCAGGGTTTAATAGCTGGGGATATTTCAAAACTATCCCTTGACATTCAAAACCAAGGAGAAATCCTAAAAAGCGTAATTATCAAAATGAAATTAACTACATTATCAGAGTTAACAGACTCTACTTTTGAGTATGACAATTTCACTTTAGTTTATAATAATTCGTTAGCTCAACAACCCTTAGGGATTACAACATATAACTTTTTACAGCCTTTTTCGTGGGACGGAACAAGTAATATTGTTTTAGACTTTATTTTTTCATCTAACTCAGGAAACACCAATTATACTATTGCTTCAGACAATTTAGCTAGTAATATTGGCATTATTCAACCATTTAACGGCCACTTAGACTTTAAGGATGATGATATTGTAGATATTCCTTCTTCAGTTTTTTCAGAAATAGATAGCGCAATAACCATTTCGTTCTGGTCTTTCGGAGATGAGAATTTAATGCCTTTTAATTCCTATATTTTTGAAGGAAGAGACACCAACGGATACCGTGTAGTTAACTGCCATCTTCCTTGGAGTAACAGTAGAGTGTATTGGGATGCTGGTAATAATGCAACAAACTCTTACGACAGAATTAATGAAATAGCAAGTTTAAGCGATTTTTCTGGAAAGTGGAATCACTGGGCATTTACAAAGGATATAGGCAGTGGAGAAATGAAAGCTTTTTTAAATGGGAGTCTATTTATGAGCGGAAACTCTAAGACAAAGTCAATGGCAGGAATTAAGAAGTTTAGAATAGGTGGAAATGCGGCAGCTAACTTTAACGGTGTTTATGATGGGAAAATAGATGAATTTAGAGTATGGAACAAAGCACTGGATTCCAACACTATTAAGTTATGGATGAACAAAACAGTTGATAATAATCATCCATTTTATAATCACCTGCAAGCCGCTTATAATTTTGACGAAGATAATGGAGTTCTTGCCCATGATTATAGCAACAACTTAAGGCACGGAACATTATTAGGACTCCCTAAATGGGAAAACTCCGACTTATCACTTCGTGACTTTAACCTTTTAACAACTACTAATCGACCAAAATTCACTTTTTATAAGGGCACATATATTAGCAGCTTAGACTCGGCAATAGTCCTAGACACTTCTTATTACCCACCTATTTCTATTATAAAAACAATACCCTATATTAATCTTAATGTTAGTGGAATTTCAAAAAATATTATTGATACTATCTATGGATTTGAAAGCGGATGGGGCTATACTTACAACCATTTGGGACTAAAAATAGATTCTTTAGATTTTGGAGTTAACCAACAAATAAATAACCCATATAAGCAAGATATTCATCAAATTCAAAATTACGTTACACCATATGGCATAGGGCTAAGTTTAGGTCAATCTGGGTTTAGGTGGGTTTATGATGTTACAGATTATTTACCATTATTTAACGATACCATAGAAATTTCCGCAGGCAACCAACAAGAGTTAATAGATTTAAAATTTTTATTTATTCACGGAACACCATCAAGAGAGGTAATAGATTTTAAAACCATTTGGAGAGGAGATTATAGTCATGGAAATATAGCCAACGATATTTCATTACCCTGCTGTAAATATTCCTTTAAACCCAATCGCTAGTAGTTTTAAGGCCAAAACAAGGACAACAGGCCATTCATTTGGAGGATTTCAAAATTGTGCTGAGTTTTGTCCAAAGCTTCACCATTTAAAAGTAAACGGAGTTAAGCATTTTGAGTGGCTCAACTGGAAAGAATGTTCGGATAACCCTGTAATTGCTCAGGGAGGGACATGGCTCTATGATAGAGCAGGTTGGTGCCCAGGAACTTTTGGAACTACTTATGATCATGAAATTACTCCATTCATTGGTTCTGGCGATACATCTGTAAACATTGACTATGGAATGGAAATTACAACGGCGGGAATGGAAGGAAATTATCGAACTACTGTTCAGTTAGTATCTTACGGAGATCATAATTTTCAAAATGATGCAGGAATAACAGATGTATTGGCACCTAATAAATGGGAATTTCACAATAGGATAAACCCTATATGTGACCAACCAAAAATACTATTAAAAAATTATGGTGAGCAGGATTTATTAAGTGTAGAATTAGATTATTGGATTTGTGGTGGGGTTCACGAAACCTTTACTTGGAATGGACAATTAGAGTTTGAACAAGAACTTGAAATTGAATTGCCTATTGCAAGCCAATCTTTTTGGGACCATGCCCAATTTTGTAAGGATTTTCACGTGAAAATTATGCGAACAAATGGAACAAATGATGAATATCCAGAAAATAACCACTACCAAACAACTTTTGAAACACCCCCAGTTTACCCTGAAAACTTAGTACTTTGGACAAGGACTAATGCAGTAGGAAGCGATACTAAACTATTTGTAAAAGATGTAAATGGAAATATTATTTTTTCTAACACAAATTTTCAAAATAATACTCTGAAAAGAGATACTATTAATTTAATTCCAGGTTGCTATCATATTGAATTACAAGATATTGGAGAAAATGGGCTAAACTTTTTTGCGAATAGTGATGGGGCTGGATATTTTCAAATAAGAAAACCCACAGGATCACCCTTAATTGCATTTGAGTCGGATTTTGGGAAAAATATTATTCACTATTTTACAGTAGGATATGGCCTGTCTATTGATGAAATAAATAACAATTTTGACTTTAATTGTTCACCAAATCCAGCTAAAAACATTTTGAATATTCGCACTAATGGATTTGTTGATAAGGTAAATATCGAAATCTTTGATGGGTTCGGAAAGATAGTTCACAAAGAAATAATTAACTTCTCAAATTTTACAAATAGTAGTTCAATTAATCTTTCAACATTTGAAAATGGGATGTACTTTATTAAAATATTTGATGCATTTCACACAAAAACTAAGCAATTTGTACATATCTAATTTAATTTATAACTTATAGCAATTATATTTTGAAAATAACATTTGTAAAATACATTATTGTTCTTTTGATTTTCACTTCCTGTACAAATCAAAAGATTGTTTCTAATCATTGGTCAAAATATGCCTATTCAAACTCTAGTTCAATTTCGTTAAGTGCTTCAAGAAATACAGTTTTTGAAGAACCAAAATTAAAACTAACAAAACCCTTATTATCTTCCCAAGACAGCGTAAAAATACTAACAAAGTCAGGAACGACCTACGAAGGAAGAATAACAAAATCAGATTTCAATGGATATTATATAAACATTAATAATAACAACGAAATATACGTTTCTAATAACGAGATAAAAGAAATTACTTTTTTAAACACCAACAAAACAGCACTATCTAAAACCAGTTCAAATTCAGTAATAGATTCCGCGAACAAAAGGTCTAATATAATCCTAACAACCAAAAATGAGTCCCAAATAAATAATGAAAATATATGGGACAGGACAAATAGTGACTTTATAAATAAGTCACCCCCTAAACAGGTTAAATCTAGCAGTTACAAAAAAAAAATGGCGCCGTTTAGTATTTTGAGCTTTGTTTCTACAGTCTTGGGGTTTTTTACAGGATTTACATTTTTACTTGGTCTAATATTTGGCGCAATAAGCTTATCTAAAATTAAAAAAAACCCAGAAAAATATAAAGGGAGAGGCTTGGCAAGATTTAGTTTCATCTTTAGTTTAGTTATGATCTTAACTGCTTTATTAGTAATAATTTTATTTCTGAGTCTTTTTTTTATTTGAAAAAAAACTTTCATCACTAAGCCCTTTATCATCTATAAATAAGTCTGCTCCAAACTTAACCCCTGTTCGTAAAGTGTGAAATTTAACTCCCCAAGATTTTAGCTGGTCCATAGTGAAGAAAAAATAATTTTTACCACTCACACAACCTCTTGCCGTATCAATTATAATAGTATGGCCATCATCATAAAGTTTATTTACAATCTGAATTCTATCTTTTTTAGGGCTAGATTCAGAATAATTATTTCCTTCAGTATTACACAAAGTTCCGTCTAAGTCAAAACAATAAATCATGATTTTATATTAATTTTATTATAAATATAAAACTATGAATTACAAGTGGTATGTTTTTTCTATTTTGGGATTAATATTTATTGGGTCTGGACTTTGTATATTTGGAGAGGCTCTAATTAGAAAACTAAACCAGGAGAACTATTTTTTAATTGGCACACTATCATTAGTAATTTTCAATTCAGGAATATGTTTTGTAGGAGAAGCAATTTTTATAAGAAGAAAAATGACTTGATAACAGATATTATTACTTTAGCAATATGGATATATTAGATTTTGAAAACAGCACCTACAGTGTTAACTTAAGAAAGTTAACTAGAAAATCAAGATTAGGGTTTGGCTATCGTGATATTAAGCACATTACCATTCAGGATATTCTAATAATGAATAAGCATAAGGAGCTTATAAAAATATATTTTGGATTGAGTAAAATTAATTTTATAGATGAAATTTTAGACGAGCTTGGAATAAGTGAAGATATGCGAATTCCAAAACCGGGAAAAATTGTCGACTATGATGAAAGAGATATTGTCGTTGCTAAGGCGTTAAAGGTTGTTAAGGAAAGAAAAAAAGAAGAGGTGGCAGCATTTAGAAAAATGGCTCAAGAAATGAGGGAGCAAAAGAAAATAGAGGATGCTAAAAAGTAGAGCTAATCAATGAAGACTTTAAATAAATAAAAATCATTCTTCATATTCACTTTAATCAAATAAATTCCAGAACTTAAATTTTTAGTTTCTATAGAAGTTTCTCTACTAATCAAATTTCTATGCCCATTTACATTTATTACTTCTATTGATACGAATTGGGTTAAGTCTAATTTCTCAACTTTTAACCCCAAACTACTATAATTTATTTTTGGATAAATCTTATTAAAGACACCATCTTCTGAGGAATTAACCGATGGCCATTTATCTTCTGCAATTGGACCATCCCAGATTAAGGTTGCTAAATAAGGGTTGTCAATAAACGGGTTTCTATTGCCCTGTACATTAGAAATCTCATCATTTCTTAATTCCTCAAACTCAGAAACCGGATCCGAAACATTCCATTCTAAAAAAATATCAGGCATATCACCATTTGGGCTATAAAGCTGTGTTCCAACACCAACATTTCCAGGCTCACATTGGTTTTGATATCTTACAAACATATACATTATAATTCTTGCAACATCTCCTCTCCATTCGTCTCCGGGGTACCAATTACCTTGATTATTTGAAGATGAATTGCCACTACCATTATCAAATTTCTTATTGCTTCTGTTAGAATTAGTAGAGTAATCACATGCTCTTAAATTATGAACATCAGTACCTGCTGATGGAAAATTAGTAGATAAATTTGGAGAAGCCAAAGACTTAGGATATACATGTTCTCTGTTCCATAATCCATAACATGGACCTGTGTGGCACGAAAGTGATTTATTTCTTGTTCTGTCATTTTCAACAGATGCATCATTGTCATTGTATCCATAAATCAATAAAACTTTTGAGCTGTTATTTGTAACAACATCAGAATTTTTTATTAAGTCCCAAGTGTCGACAGAAGCAGATGAAGTGTAGTTCAATTTATTTTGGTGGGTGGAAGAGATTAAATTTGATAATTGATTTTTTAGTAAATCTCCAGTTAGGTTAAAATTAATTGATTGGTAATAAGGGTGGACTTGACTTAAAGCAACGCTAACAGATATAAAAACAAAAATAATATTAAGTAGATACTTCAAAATTTAATTTTCCTCAATATTACTAAATACTTTCTATGGACATGATCGTTTATATATTTAAAGCGATATTATTTCTTTAAATTTAGCAATTCCAAAACCATTTTTTAATAAAGTATTAGATTCATAGCTCAGGCTATCAAGCAACGGATTTGTATGATTTAAATGAATAAATTTAATTTTTGATTTTTCATTTTTTGGTTCATTTCCAAGCAAATCCATTGTCTCAGTTACAAAAGGATGTGGAACTTCAGAAATATTTCTATTATTTATCTCCTTACTGTCATAAAAGGTGCCATCCAAAAGTGCTAAATCCACCTTTTTAATTTCTTTGACCAACTCTTTGCTCCATTTCTCCCACTTATCAATATCAGGGATAAATAAAATTGTTTTTTTTGGCCTTCTATTTTATATCCAACAGTTTCAGAAAACTCATCTCTATGCGGAACTAAAAATGGTGTTATAGAAATATTTCTAGAAAGTTGTATTTTTTCTTCAGAATTAATTTTATTAAGCTTAATATTTTTAATTTTTAAAAGTTGACTCCAAGGCCCATTAACAGCTAAAAATTCTTGCATTCTTGGCATTGCATAAACTGGAATATCGACACTATTCATAGACTCCCTACCTAAATACATTAACCCAGTATAGTGACCTATGTGAGCATGAGTCAAAAAAATTCCATCTGGAGTTTCTTTATGATTAAATCCAGCGGTTGATTTTAATATTTTGCATTGTGAAGGAAAATCTGGTGAAGCATCAATTAACCAGTATTTTTTTTCGAGAGGATCAATAATTCCTAAACTAACTACTTTTCTACTAGCATCAGGATTTTTAAATAATTCTTCACAACAGCTTTTTTGGCAACCCATATGAGGCGATCCAGCATCTTGAATAGTACCAAGAACAATTAAATAAGGATTCTTAAAACTTTGTGCAAAATTATAAATGGATAATAAATGGAAAATGCAGATAAATATTATTTTCATTATATATAAAATTACATATTAAAAATAAGCATAAAAAAAGGGAAGATTAATCTTCCCTTTCAAAAATATTATGTTAGAAAACTAAGCTTTACCTAAAATTCTAAACATTCCAGTTCCACATGAAGGACATTTACCTTTCATTGCTTTACGACCATTTTTCATAGTAACTTCATTAGCGTCACTAATTTCTTTTTTGCTTTTGCATTTTACACAATAACCTTCCATAATTATTATTTTAAGATTTAATTTGAATTTAAAGATAGGATTTATTTACAGTCACACAAACTAAATAGCAGAATCTTCCTCATATCACAATAAAAAAGGCCGTAATTATTATAATTACGGCCTTTTTTATTGACGATTAAACTAGTTACTCTTTAATAATTCTAGTTGTGTATGAGTTATCTTTAGCTGTTAGTTCTAGTATATAAACACCATCTGCAAATGATTTAAGGCTTATTTCTTTTTCATTGGTGGTGATTATCTTTCTTCCAAATAAGTCGTAAACATTGGTGGTGATTAGTCCGCTATAGTTTCCAGTACTAATTGTTACCATATCACTAGTTGGATTTGGATAAATAGAAACACTATTATTCCATTTCTCAATTCCAGTTGTATTTACAAATTCCACTACAAAATTAGTAGTGTCACCGTAACAACCTGTTAAATCCGTAGCGATTACCCAATAAGTTCCGTTTGTACTTGGTGTAATCCTCGCTGTTATATCTCCCGTACTCCATAGATAAGTATATGGGGCTGAACCATTAACAGCAGAAGCTTCTATGTCATTTCCATTTTGAACAATCGTAGTTACTATAGGATTAATTGTAAGATTTAATGTGACAATACTATCACAGCCTGAAGCGCTAGAAAGTATAAAGGTTGCAGTATCATTACTTAAGCTATATATTATTCCATCAATCCATATAAAATCACAAGCAGCTTGCTGAACATCTATTCCGGTTATTGCAGAGTCAACAGTCAAAGTAGTGGTAACAATACTATCACAGCCACTATTAGTAGAATAAACATCGTTATAACTTCCACTAGCTGTTTGATAAGCTCCACCTAGAAACAAACTATCTCCTTGACATATGTTAGCTAGAAACACTGTCTGTAATTGAAAGATTAATAGATAAAACCGTATTCACTAAACTATCACAGCCACTATTAGTAGCATAAACATCGTCATAACTCCCAGCTACTGTTTGATAAGCCCCACCTAGGAACAAACTATCTCCTTGACATATACTAGCTGTTACACTGTTAGTTATTAATGAGTCTACTGTGAAGTTTGTAATAGTAATACTATCACAGCCAGCTACACTGACTGTAGTGTCATAGAAAGTGCCACTTGCTAATTCATAATTACCATTGATTAATGCACTATCGCCATAACATATATTTACATTAAGATTTGCAACAATCTGCGAAGAGACGGTTAAATCTGTTTCAATAATTAAGTTACATCCATTAGCATCTACCAAAGTGTCATAATATAGTCCAGTTGTAGTTTGGTATAAGCCACCAGCTAAAACACTATCTCCATTACATATGGCAAAGAGGTTAGAAACAAAGTTTTCGCTAAGGACATGTAAAAGTTGTTTCTATTATACTGTCACATCCATTAACATTGGTTAAGCTATCAATATAAACTCCGCTAATAGTTCTGTAAGCACCTGCAATAAAGCTGCTGTCTCCATAACAAACAGTAATAGTATCGGCTAAATAATTTATATCATTTACTGTTAATATCGTAGTAAGAATACTATCACAACCTAGGGTTGTTGAAAGCGTATCTACATAACTTCCAGCTGCTGTTTGATAAGCTCCACCTAACATCATACTGTCTCCTTGACATATACTAGCTGTTACACTATTGGTAACTACAGGATTAACTATCAATGTGGTGGTAAGAATACTATCACAACCTAGGGTTGTTGAAAGCGTATCAAGATAATCTCCAGCCGTTGTTTGATAAGCCCCACCTAACATCATACTGTCTCCTTGACATATACTAGCTGTTAAATTATTAGTAACTACAGGACTAACGTTTCAAGTCGTAGTAAGAATACTATCACAACCATTAGCTGACAGAAAGCGTATCTACATAACTTCCAGCTACTGTTTGATAAGCTCCACCTAGCATAACATACTATCTCCTTGACATATACTAGCTGTTATACTATTTGTTATTAATGAGTCTACTATAAAGTTGGTAATGGTAATACTATCACAACCAAGTACACTTGTTGCAGTGTCATAAAAAGTTCCATTAGCTAGTTCATAATTACCATTAATTAATGCGCTATCGCCATAACACACGCTTAATGGTAGATTAACCGTAATCTGTGAAGAAACAGTTAAAACAGTTTCAGTTACACTATCACAACCAGTCATAGAAGAAAGCGAATCATAGAAAGTTCCACTTGCTAATTGGTAAGCACCACCAGCTAAAACACTGTCTCCAGTACATAAGCTAATATTTATAATGTTGTAGTAATTAGAGTTTACAGTTACATTAACAGAGCCCAAAGCGATACAACCATTAGCATCTGTTCCAGTAACTGTGTAAGTAGTTGTTGTAGTTGGTGTGAAAGCAGTTCCATCAGTAACACTATTATCCCAAGCATAAGTTGTTGCTCCAGATCCTGAAAGTGTTACAGCACCACCATCACAAACAGCTTGGTCAGCTCCAGCTGAAACCGTTGGTAAAGCATTTACAGTAACATCTACTTGATCTGTTCCTATACAACCATTTCCATCTGTTCCAGTAACTGTGTAAGTTGCAGTTGCAGTTGGCGTGAAAGTAGCTCCGTCAGTAACACTATTATCCCAAGCATAAGTAGATGCTCCAGAACCTGAAAGTGTTACAGCACCACCATCACAAACAGCTTGATCAGCACCAGCTGATACTGTTGGTAAAGTATTTACAGTAACATCTACATTGTCTGTTCCTATACAGCCATTTCCATCTGTTCCAGTAACTGTGTAAGTAGCAGTTGCAGTTGGGGTGAAAGCAGTTCCATCAGTAATACTCATTATCCCAAGAATAAGTAGATGCTCCAGATCCTGAAAGTGTTACAGCACCACCATCACAAACAGCTTGATCAGCTCCAGCTGAAACCGTTGGCAATGCATTTACTGTTAAGTCTCCTGTAGCAGATGCACTTTGACATCTATTAGCATCAGTTACTACTACTGAATAATTACCAGCTGTAGTTCCAGTTGTAGTTGCATTAGTTCCTGTTCCTTGACCGCTCCATAACCAACTAGTTGCAGTAGAGCTTGTAGCTGTAAATGTAGCAGCAGCATCTCCAGTACATATCGTAGCATCATTTACCGTTACCGTTGGTAATGCGTTAATTGTTACCAAAACTTGATCAGTTCCAATACAACCATTAGCATCTGTTCCAGTAACAGTGTAAGTAGTAGTTGCAGTTGGGCTGAAAGTAGAACCGTCAGTAACTGCATTATCCCAAGCATAAGTAGTTGCTCCAGAACCTGAAAGCGTTACAGCACCACCATCACAAACAGCTTGATCAGCTCCAGCTGATACTGTTGGTAAAGTATTTACAGTAACATCTACTTGATCAGTATTAGAACAACCATTTCCATCTGTTCCAGTAACTGTGTAAGTAGTAGTTGCAGTTGGCGTGAAAGTAGCTCCGTCAGTAATACTATTATCCCAAGCATAAGTAGATGCTCCAGAACCTGAAAGCGTTACAGCACCTCCATCACAAACAGTTAGATCAGCTCCAGCTGATACCGTTGGTAAAGTATTTACAGTAACATCACTTGATCAGTATTAGAACAACCATTTCCATCTGTTCCAGTAACTGTGTAAGTAGTAGTTGCAGTTGGCGTGAAAGTAGCTCCGTCAGTAACTACATTATCCCAAGCATAAGTAGATGCTCCAGAACCTGAAAGTGTTACAGCACCACCATCACAAACAGCTTGATCAGCACCAGCTGATACTGTTGGTAAAGTATTTACAGTAACATCTACTTGATCTGTTCCAGTACAACCATTTCCGTCTGTTCCAGTAACTGTGTAAGTAGTAGTTGCAGTTGGGATAAAAGAAGATTCGTTAGTTACACTATTATTCCATGTAAATGTAATTGGCACTTCGCTACATAAAGGATATGGACATCCGGATGAAGTTACAGTATATTGATCAGGGCTTTCTACATCACAATCTTCACCTCCTTCAGTCCAAGTACCGTCTGCATTTCTGTAAGCCCATGAATCTTCATAAGGATCCCCAGGCATTGCAGATGCGTTAACATCACCATAATTGTCAATGACAACTCCATTTAAAAATAATTCCATGGGATCATCCCCATTCATAGTCAAAACAGAATTTGCAGTAGCATCATTAAATGTCTGTTCAAAATTTGACCAACAAGATCCAAAATAATTAGAAAAAAAGTTTGGATCTGTACCAATTCTATAGACTAAAATATCATCTCCAGCACTTGCAGAACTTCCAATTGGAAAACTCCACTCTACACCGTCTGAACCACCACCATTATTTGAATTATTAAAACCATATATACTTAGGTCAGCAATGTCTTCATTTGCAACTAAATGAATTGCTTTACCGTCATTTGAAGATGATGGTGCGTTTAAATCCATTATTCCTTTAATTGATAAAGCATTACTAAAAAGTGTAGATTTTCCAGTTAATGTGACGGTGTCGCCAGAACAAACAGCTTGATCTGCTCCAGCATCTACGGTAGGTAAAGCATTAACAGTTAAGTTTCCAGTAGCAGCAGCACTTGAACATGTTCCATCAGTTACTACTACTGTATAATTCCTGCAGCTGTGTTCCTGTTGTAGTTTGGCTAGTTCCCTGTTCCATTGTACACTCCAAACCATACTGTTGCTGTAGCACTCGTAGCTGTAAATGTTGCTGCAGATCTCCAGCACATATAGTGGCATCATTTACCGTTACCGTTGGTAATGCATTTACTGTACAACAACTTGATCAGTTCCTGTACAACCATTTCCATCTGTTCCAGTAACTGTGTAAGTAGCAGTTGCAGTTGGGGTGAAAGCAGTTACGTTGTACACTATTATCCCAAGCATAAGTAGATGCTCCAGATCCTGAAAGTGTTACAGCACCTCCATCACAAACAGCTGGTCAGCTCCAGCTGAAACCGTTGGCAAAGCATTTACTGTTACCAAAACTTGATCAGTTCCAATACAACCATTTCCATCTGTTCCAGTAACTGTGTAAGTCGCAGTGTAGTTGGTGTGAAAGTAGTTCCGTTCATTACACTCATTATCCAAGCTAAGAGTTGCTCCAGATCCTGAAAGCGTTACAGCACCACCATCACAAACAGTATCAGCCCAGCTGATACTGTTGGCAAAGTATTTACAGTAACATCAACTTGATCTGTTGCAGTACAACCATTTGCATCTGTTCCAGTAACTGTGTAAGTTGCAGTTGCAGTTGGTGTGAAAGCAGTTCCGTCAGTAACACCATTGTCCCAAGCATAAGTAGATGCTCCAGATCCTGAAAGTGTTACAGCATCGTCCATCACAAACAGCTTGATCAGCTCCAGCTGTAACGTTGGCAATGCATTAACAGTTAAGTTTCCACTAGCTGACGCACTTTGACATCCATTGGCATCTGTTACCACTACAGAATATGCTCCAGTAGTTGCTCCAGTTGTAGTTGCACTAGTTCCTGTTCCTTGACCGCTCCATAACCAACTAGTTGCAGTAGAGCTTGTAGCTGTAAAAGTAGCAGCAGCATCTCCAGTACATATAACGGCATCATTTACCGTTACCGTTGGTAATGCGTTAATTGTTACCAAAACTTGATCAGTTCCCGTACAACCATTTCCATCTGTTCCAATAACTGTGTAAGTTGCAGTTGGTGTGAAAGACCGAACAGCCCTTACATAACCTAAAACCCAATTTTTATTCGTAGCATAACTGAATCCATTAATAAAATTTATACGGTATGCATTTGAACTGTTAGTTTCTGACGAACTCCAATAATTATTATTTCCAATATTAAGTAATCCCGTACCCTTATTATCATACATTTTTTGTAGTTCATCCTTACTAGGTAAATACCAATCATCATAAGTAACACCTCCTTCATTAACACTGTAATCTGAGCATATACCTGCAGCATAACTATAACTTCCTGGATTACCACCTTGACTGGCAATAATTGCATTGGTATTGGAAAGACCTGTCCCTAGATCTGTTGCATTTGCACCAGTCGTTATGTAACTACCATTATACCACTGAAGACCTGTGCTTTGGTCCGAATTAGCTGCAATTAACCCTTTAAATTCTGTTGAGACATATCCTGGATCACCACTTTGTAGAATATAAACTATAACGCCACCTTGATAAGAATCGCCAATAGTAAGATTAGACGGGTTAGAATTTGGTATAAAAGCTACTCCGTCACTTACTCCATTATTCCACGCATAAGTTGTTGCTCCAGATCCTGAAAGTGTTACAGCACCACCATCACAAACAGCTTGATCAGCTCCAGCTGATACTGTTGGTAAAGTATTTACATTAACAACAACTTGATCAGTTGCTGTACAACCGTTGGCATCTGTTCCAGTAACATTGTAAGTAGTAGTTGCAATTGGTGTGAAAGCAGTTCCGTTTGTAATACTATTATCCCAAGCATAAGTAGATGCTCCAGAACCACTTAAAGTGACACTCGTTCCGGGACAAGCAGTTTGATCCGCTCCGGCTGAAACCGTTGGCAATGCATTGACTGTCAATATTCCCGTAGCTGGTGCACTTTCACATCCCTGTGCATCCGTTACCACTACTGTATAATCGCCAGCTGTAGTTCCAGTTGTAGTTTGGCTAGTTCCCGTTCCATTGTCACTCCACAACCAACTCACCGCTGTAGCACTTGTCGCTGTAAATGTTGCTGCTGAACCTCCATCACATATCGCCTCATTATTTACTGTTGCTGTTGGCAAAGTATTAACTGTAACAACTAATTGATCAGTTGCAATACAACCATTGGCATCTGTTCCAGTAACTGTGTAAGTTGTTGTTGCAGTTGGCGTGAAAGCTGTTCCGTTAGTTACACTATTATCCCAAGAGTAAGTAATTGGTAAAACTGAAGAATGTAAGCCTATGTTCGTCCAGTCATCTTTTGCTAAAACTTCCCACTCTGAATCTGTTGTATTTGTACCAGCAGAAGCTGTCCAATTGGCGTTAGGCCCCGTTACAGATGATTTTCTAACTAAAGTATGATCTTTTGTGGCATTGTTAACACCAGCTACACTCCAACCTGACCCAGGGTCAGCACCATCTGTTCCCACCGCATCAATTAATGTCATTGTTCCACTAATAGATTTTGCTAGTCCAATAGCATCGTCACCATTGTAGTTTGCTTGTGACCAAACGATATCGCCTGCAGAACTTATTGTTGCAGCAGACGAGCCATTATAAATAACATAAACTTCTCCAGCTGCAAGTGTACCGCTTAAAGACAATGAATATTCTGGCCAACTTCCTCCATTTGCTATTTTCCACATTTCGTAATTAGATAAATCAACATCTGATCCTGTCCCATTAAAGATTTCTATGTATTTATTATTGCTAGACCCTTCTGAATATTCAGAAATGAAAAGATCTGTTTCTGGTGCATTTAAAGTAATTTGATCACCACTACAAACCGTTTGATCAGCTCCAGCATTAACACTGAGCGAGCAAGAAGTTATAGGCGCATTATCAGTCACCCAAGTTGCTCCAAAAATTGTTCCATCGTACCCGACACTACTTAAATCATTTAAGGTAGCACCAGAACCTTCAGAAAAATTGTAATAAATATCTAGGTTGGTTTCATTTCCAGTTAATGCAGTATTGTAATTAGCCAAAATTTCACTAGCTGTTCTAGCAACTGACCAAACTCTTGCTTCAGTCATCATACCATCATAATAATACTCGTTAGTTGAAGAATTGAATGAAGTCTGCTTCAGACCCATCTCCTAAAAAGCCAAACCTTGTAACTCCACTACGCCCGATATTTCCACCAGCATGTGCATTTACTTTTCTAGCAACTTCTACACCATCAACATAAATTATTTTATCTGTTCCATCAAAAACAACTGCAGCGTGGTGCCATGTACCATTTACAAGAGCTGAATTGGCACTTGACCAAAAATCGTCAGTAGCTCCAGTTACACTTGTAGAGTGAAAACCAATACGACCATCTCCTTCAATACTGAAATGCCAATACTCACTTCTGTCAAAACAAATTAACGCCCAATTAGAATAATCTCCAGCAGTAGTGAAAGAAGTTTTAAACCACACTTCTGCAGTTAATGCAGAAATTGGAGAAGAGTAGGATTTATTTATTGCAACATAATCATCTGTACCATCAAAACTTAAAGTAGTTTGACTTTTGCCGTTTAAAAACAACATTGATACTGCTAAGAGGGTAAATATTTTTTTCATAATTTTATAATATTAATGCAATATAGAATATACAGATAATATTTAAAAAATTTTAAAGAAAAAAGTATGTCCAAATAGTGTAATTCAGCCTATTTTATAGTTCAATTAAGTTGTCTTGAAATAATACTTTGTTGGGATTAGCTAGACTAAATTTAAAAAAGCTTAAAGTTTAGAAGCTTTATAAGCAAGACCAAATTAAAACAAACTGAATGGGTAACCTCACCCAAGAAGCCATAAAACTAGAGACATTAATTGCCTCTTGAGGAAGCTCGTTAAATGCTAAGTAGATATTGGCAGGATAAACGGCAATTAATAAAAACACCAAACCCCAAGAGGCATAAAACCTCGTTTTTTTAAATAGCAAACCAAGTCCAAATAAAATTTCACACCCACCACTTAAATAAACCAGCTCAAGGTGAAAAGGCAGGTATGGGGGTACTATTTTTAAAAAAAAAGAAGGGTTTATAAAATGTTGACAGCCTATCCAAACATAACTAAGACCCATTAAAACAACCAATAACTTAAGAAGATTTTCTTTCAATTTTTTATAATTACAATCTCAAACTAATTATCAAAATTATTAAAGCACCTATGTTTTTCTTCCTCTATTTGCTGAACAATTTCATATAATTCGTCCTTAATAATCTCTATATCGCCCCCACTATTTAAGTCGATTAATTTTTTAACATTGTTTAATTTTGAATTTATAGATTCAATAGTTTTAGGAGTTAATTGCATTATTTACCTGGAATAAATTTTAAAGAAACTGAGTTCACACAGTGTCTGGTATTTTTAGAAGTTAATTGTTCACCAAGAAAAACATGACCTAAATGACCCCCACACTCTTTACATAAGATTTCTGTTCTTCTGCCATCAGCATCAGTAATTTTTTCTACGGCATTGTCAATTTCATCATCAAAGCTAGGCCAACCACAATTCGATTTAAATTTATCATTTGATTTGTATAAGGGAGTTTCACACCTTCTACAAACGTAAACTCCTGTTTCATAATGGTTGTTATATTCTCCGGAAAATGGATACTCTGTTCCTTTATTAACAATTATTCTTTCTTCTTCGGTTGTAAGAGAATTGTATTTTTTATCACTCATTTTTGGGCTATTTTTTTCAGTTTGACAAGAAACCACATTACAGAGTATAATTAATACCGTAGTAATAAGTAGGTTTTTTTTCATTTGGAGGTTAAATTATTAAATAAAGCATCAATTTTAGAGGCCAGAATTAAATCTTTCTCAGTAATTTTTTTCTCATCATGAGTTGTTAAATTGATTTTTATTTTACGAAAAGAGTTTAAAATATCGGGATGATGGTTACAAGCTTCAGCTTCTTTAGCAACGAGATTAAAAAAATCTACAGCCGAATTAAAATCGTTAAAAACGAAAGTTTTAGATATTTCATTATTGATAATTTCCCAATTATATTTATTTGTTAATTCCTGTAAACTATTGTGATTCATATTTATTTTTTTAGTGTGCTAAGATGTTTTTCAAATTTTTTCATTACCAACAGATGTGCTTTTGCTTGGGTAAATTTATAAACAAACCAAGGAAGCCTTGGTACAAATTCGTGAATTGCTGTTATTATATATTCTCCATCTAAAATAGATCTAAATTCTAGCCAACCTCGATTGGTTCGCTTGGTGAGAAATCCTCCAGTGATATAAAAAAGCTGCCTGTTATTATCACTTCGACTTTCTATATATTCCAACTGCAGAAGGCAAATTCCAAGAAATTTAAACTTTAATAGTGCATTATTTTTCTCTGCTGATATAATACGACTAAATATTTTACTTAGCCACAAGGGATAAGATTGAGCAACCCAATGAGCAGTTTTTTTACCGGGATTGGCAATTCTTTGAACACTTCGAACAGTATTTTTGTCCTTTGTTTGGGGAACACCAACTGGAAAAACAGGAATATTAATGGATTTATCTAGGGCTCTTTTTATGGTTTCTTTAATATTATAATCAGGTAAATTTTCTAAAATAACTTTTGACTTTAAAGTCATGTCATGTCTAAGACTTTCAATTAAAGGAGACACGAAATTGGAATTAGAACCACTAAAAACACCTACCCACAACTTAGACATTCCCAATGAAAAAAATGGGACTGAGAAAATCCATCTTCTTTTCCCCATTTCAATAGCCGTAAGTTTTAACAAGTCCATATAAGTAATTACCTGTGAGCCACCAATTTCAATAGGAAAGTTAAAATATTTCTCATTTCCCATAATTTGGTCAATACATTTTAAAGCAAACCTTAAATCAACAGGTTGGTTTTTTGATTTTGTCCACGTTGGACAAGCCATAACCGGAAGTTTTTCTACTAGTTTTTTTACAATTTTAAAAGATGACCCTCCTGGGCCAATAATAATGCCTGCTCTAATCGCTGTAAGTGGAGTTTTTCTAGATCCAAGGACCTGCTCTACTTCAAACCTAGACTTTAAATGTTTAGAAATATTTAAATCATCCTTTGGTAAAATTCCACCAACATATATAATGTGTTTTAAATTGCAGCTTTCCGCAGCTCTAGAAAAGTTATCTGCTAAAAGCAAATCTGTATCTTCAAAATTGCTTTGATTTAGCCTAGTTGAGGGCTGCATAGAGTGGACTAAATAAAGCGCATAATCAACCCCCTCTAGAGCGTTAACGCTACTAGAGATTGAAAATAAATCCACCATTCTCCATTCAATATCCGAATTTGGAGAAGGAGTTACTTTTTTTCTAGAAAGTGCAATTATATCGTACTTGTCTTTGTAGGTTTCAATAAACCACCTACCAATAAATCCAGTTGCACCAGCAACAGCTAATTTTTTTTTAAGCGCCAATATTTATTAATTTTAATATTCATAAGATAGATATTATTGTGACTTAACATTAATAATTTATAGAATTTAATTAATCTTATTATAACTTCATTGAATATATGCTTTGAATAAAAAATTATTATTTCAAAAATGAAAATTATTATTTCACAGTTTTTCAAAGGAATTTATTTATATAAAAGGGCATTAAAATTTGTTTCCCATAACAAGTTACTTTACTTCTTTTTATTTCCACTTATTTTCAATTTGCTAATTTACTATTTAGGATTAGTTTTTTTTGATAATACAGTAGAAAACTTAAAAAATTCTTTAGTTAGTTACTTTGCTAATTCATTACAATTTGAAAATACAATTTTTAATAAATTTCTTACAATTTCATTATGGTTGATGGCAAAATCGTTTTCTATTTTTTTCTTTTCTTTTTTTGGTGGTTACCTAACAATAATAGCCATGTCCCCAGTATTTACTTATCTATCAGAAAAGACATCTTCTATTAAAAATGGAATTACATACAATTTTAATTTAATAAGATTTTTAAAAGATTTACGAAGAGCTATTTTAATAGCCTTTAGAAATATCTTTATTCAGTTTATTTTAATGACAATCCTATTTATTTTTGGTTTTTTCCCATTAATTGGTTGGCCTATCTCAATATTAGGAAACTTACTATTATCATCTTATTTCTATGGGTTTTCATTTATGGATTATTCCAACGAAAGAAATAGACTTTCTTTCTCGGATTCAATTAGTTTAATAAGAAAAAACAAGGGTATGGCAATAGGATTGGGTTTTATCTTTTATTTGTGCTTATTTATACCAATAGTTGGCGGTCTAGTCTCTAGTTTTTTAGCTATTATTTCGGTAGTATCGGCGACTATATTTATGGAAGAAACTAAAACTAGCTAGAGAAGACTTTTAATTTTTCGAATCATTAAATTAAATTCTTTTTCTTCATAAAGGCGGGTTAAAAAAACAATTTCCCTGTTTTTATTTACTACAATATTTCTTGTTACTCCAGCTCCTTGAACTGTGAATTCTGAAAATACTTTACCATCTATATCATATGCGATAGGGTAGGTTACTCCAATTTTATTAATAAAAGCATCTACTTTTTCTTTAGACTCCTTAGTATCTATTCCAATTAAAAGAAAATCTTCATTTTTAAATTGTTTCCAAACTTTCTCTTCTAGAGCGGGCATTTCTCTACGACAAACACTACACCAAGACCCTGTAAACTGAATCACCACTACTTTGTCTTGAAAATTTTTATTAGTCCAAACCTCGCCGTTTCTCATTTGGAGTTTAATTTCCGGAATTTGATCACCAAGTTTAACTTTGTATCCTCTATTTGTTTCGGTTTGACTGTTTACAAAACTAAAAAGCAACATAAAAAGTAAAAAAGTAAAAGTGTTTTTTATTATCATAAATTAATGGGAAACAGTAATAATTTTAGAATTTTGAATGTCTCCATCTGCTAATTTAACCAAATAGCTACCATTAGGTAAATCCTGAATATTTATAGAATATGTGCCATTTAAATTTTTTTGTTTTATCTCTTGCTTATTCGATTACCTGAAATCTGCTTTTGTCGGGAGGACTTAAAACGAAACCCATTATCATCTCTTAATGAGGAATGCTTTGTTTTTCTACCTTGAACGCGGGCTCTCCATTTTTTCCAATTTTTAAGAGTCATTTCTCTTTTCATTAGCATAATCACTTCTTTTTCAGTAATGTTAAATTGAAAAAGTATGGCTTCAAAAGGTGTCCTATCTTCCCAAGCCATTTCAATTATTCTATCTTTATCTATTTCGCTTAAATCGTTCATTAACAACTAATTATTTTTCATTCCATTTAATTTCCAACAGTCAATTTTTTCAATTAAAGTATCATTAAGAACATCGATTAAACTTGATGTTATTGCAGGCCTAAAGTCCTCATCATATGGCATAGTACCTGCCTTCATTTCAGAAATAGAGTGATTAATATTTGCAACTATACTCTCATAATCCTCTAAAATAACACCAGCATAATTTACATTACTGTTGTGGCAACTGGTGCAATTATTTAAAAAAATGGACTTGATCTCTGTTTCAAACGAAGGGTTAGCCTCGCATGGCAAAGGCTCCATAGTTTTATCTTTGCTACAAGAAAATAATCCCTCAACAAAAAGGCAAAAAACAAAAGCGTATGTTACATTTAATTTCATAAAATAAAGACTTAAAAGTTAAATAAATTAACTTTAACAACAAATATGAAAGTATTATTTAGAATAATCCTAATGTGTCCATTTTTATCTTTTGGACATTTCTTTAGTCAAGAAAACTGGGATTTTGAAAAAATAAATCAAAAAAAACCATTATTTCTTGACACTCGCGCAATAAACGGGCACACGGTTAAGTTGCTAGAAAAAAAAGTTCTTGAATTAAGAATTATACATCGATTTGGAGATATTGCAACTAACGAATCTTACAGAACTCTTTTTGGCCTTGACAATTCTTCGGACATAAGAATAGGGTTAGAGTATGGCTTAACTGATAAAATAATGATTGGTGCAGGGAGGTCAAAAGGAGCAGGACCTTTTCTAGAGTTATGGGATGCATTTATTAAAGCAGAGGTTTATAATAACAAGGCTTTAAAATTAAAAATATCATGGTCCTCTAAATTGTTTTTCACTACAATGAAAAGCTCAAAAATCGAAAGCGATTTAACCTATTTTTCTAAGCTTTCTCACAGAGCAACTTACCACAATGAACTTTTGATTGCATTCAAGCCAATTAACAAACTCACCCTTCAGCTAAGTCCTGGATTCATATTTAGGAACCTAAGTCAAATAGAGGACAAAAATTTTATTCCCCATATAGGAACTATTGCTAGGTTACATTTGTTTAAAAAAGTGAGTTTAGTAGCAGAATACTATGCAAATATTAATTCTACAGATTATAGAAAAAACAATTATGTTAATCCTTTTGGATTAGGAATTGAAATAAATACTTTTGGACATGTTTTTTTATTGAACTTTGTTAATTCAAGGGGAATAGGAGAAGGACAATTTTTACCATATACAAAAAGCAAATGGACCAAAGGAGAGTATAGATTTGGCTTCACCATAGCTAGAAAATTTAACAAATAAATAATCATGAAATACATAATTGCAGCAGTTAGCTTCTTACTTTTTATAAACTCTGAAATTGCACAAGAGTTAAAAATAAATTCAGCAAAATCCTTAATAGAATTTAATCATGTCGAAGAGCAAACCATTGGAACTATAAAAGGAGTAAGTGGAAAAATAAATTTTGACGTTACTAACTTATCCAATTCTTTTTTTGAGGCTAGAGTAGATATTTCTTCAATTAAAACTTCTAATGCTACTAGAGATAAACACTTAAATGCCCCGAATTATTTTCATTCGGAGAAATACCCAGAAATTATTTTCAAAAGCGATAGTTTATATTCACTGGATAATAAATTCAGATTAAAAGGTAAATTAACTATTAAAGAGATCACACAAGCTGAAGAAATTCAATTTAGTTACAATGATGGGGTATTTAACGGGACCTGCATTATCTATTCTAATGATTATAAAATTCATAAAAGAAAGACAAGAGAAGACAGTAAGATTCTGATTAAGATTACAGTACCTATTTTGTAAATCAATAAAATTTGGAGAATAATTCTTTTTGTTCTTATCTTTCAAATATTGAAAGCATTAATTTTTACAATAAGCATTTTAGTCATTATTCCTTCTTCAATTTTCGCAATTGATAAAGAAGAGGCATTATATTACAATAATTGGAACGATTCTCTCCAAGACAATAACCTTATGCTTTCTAAGGCATATATTAACAGCAACCCTTCAAAAGCTTTAGCATATATTTCACAAGCAATAATAAATACAAATAATGTCTTATTAAAAGCAAAATGTTATTTACAAAAAGGAATTATTTATAATTATTCTTATACAAACAAGGGAAAAGCTGCGCTAGAAAATTACCTTTTAGCAAAAGAAATTTATACTCAGAATAGCATTCAAAATAAATTAATCATTACCAATATTTTAATTGGAGAAGCCCATATTAATTTAGGAGAGCAAAATAAGGCTGACTTACTATTAAGTAAAACAAAAGAATTAGCAAATAAAAACAGTGAATCATTTTTAATGGTAATGGCTTACTTGGCAGAATTAGATTTAAATTATTTAGAAACGAAAAATGCTTTTGAAAACTTCACGAAAATAGCAGCTAATATTAGACTTAAAAAAAACTCAGCTTATGCTTATTACTTATTTTATAAAAGAGCGTTTAACTATGGAGACAAAAAGACAACTATTACATCTTTAGACAGCGCTGTTAAGCATTATGAAAACAATAAAAATTATGACATTTCAGTACAGATGCTTATTAAAAAAGCAGAAGCATTCGAATCTTTCAATCAGACTAAAAAAGCAATAAATTTAATTCAGGATATTTACACGAAATCCTTAGAATACAACTACACTAGAGGTCTTATCTACAGCTGTTACAAATTATCAGATTATTTTGAATCAGAGAATAATTTTAATAAGGCGAATTTCTACTTAAAATACCTTAATAAAATAGAATCTGCACAAGGCCAAAAAGAACTAACAGAAAGAATATTGCTTGCCGAAAAAGAGAATAAAATTGGAGTCGAAAGGTTGAACACAAAAAACGAGCTAAAATTCCAGAGTTATTTAATATTTATTGGTTTCGGAATTGCTCTTTTTATTTTATTTATTGCGCTTTACATTTTCTCTGCCTTCAAAACCAAATCTAAATTGGCCAGCAATCTTATTTTAGCAAATGCCAAAAACCAAGAGCTGAAAAAAGAAAAAGATGATTTTTTAGCCTATACTACTCATGAAATAAGAACCCCTCTATCTGCTGTTATATCTGCCTCTGAAATTCTAGACAGAACTAAACTAGACTCGTCACAAAAAGAGCATTTAAAAGCTTTAAAAAGTAGCGCTAGTAACATACTTTTTCTAGTAAATGACATTTTAGATTTAGCAAAACTTGAGAAACGAAAAATAACATTAGAAAAAACTGATTTTTCTTTAATTGATGTAATTGAAAAATCAATTTCAATATTAAAAAGTAAAGCCATAGATAATAATGTTGAGGTTAAGTTTATTCAATCTAAGAAAGTTCCAAAAGTAATTATTGGAGACGCTTTTAGATTTCAACAAATCATAATTAACCTTTTAGATAACGCTATCAAGTATTCTCCTAATGGCCAAGCGATTATTGAGTTAACTGAAGAAGACAATAAATCACTGAAAGTTGTGGTAAGCGATAATGGTGTAGGGATTCAGAAAGATAAATTAAAACATATTTTCCAACCTTATGCACAAGAAAAAACAAATACTTCAAGACAGTACGGAGGAACTGGTCTGGGCTTGGCAATTTGCGATCTTATAATTCAGTTGATGAATGGAAAAATTAATGTTGAATCAGATTCTTCTGGTACAGTCTTTAGCTTTATAATTCCATATATAATTTCCAATAAGGCTAATGTAGAAGTTTCTACATCAAAGAAAATAGGGCTTAAAAACATTAAAATATTGATGGCGGAAGATGATGAATTGAACGGAAAATTATTCAAGGATTTAATAGAGAATATTGACAATAATATAACCTTAGAATGGGTAAAAAACGGTCAAGAGGCCACAGAAATGACTTCTAAAAACATTTATGACATTATTTTAATGGACATCGAAATGCCAATTAAAAATGGGTTTGAAACAAGCCTCGAAATAAGAAAGTCCCTTAATTCAAATAATAAAAGCACCCCCATAATTGCCATGACTGCTCATTTGGTAGAAGATGTTTTAGATCGTTGTTATGAAAATGGAATAAATGATTGTATTTCTAAACCATTTCAAATAGAAATGCTCTACAAAAAAATCTCAAAAAGCATTAAAATTGATAATGATGGAAGAGCTATCCATTTAAAGAATAAAAATAAATATTTGGATATTTTTATAAGAACGTTCAAGGATGATTATGATAAGCTTGTAGAAATGATAAAACAAAATGATCAAAATGGCATTAAATCTAAATTACACAAAATGAAAGGTTCATCTGCAACTATGGAATTTATAGAGATTGAAGAATTTATTAGTAAAATGGAATTAAAAAAAGTTGTAGATTTAAGTAGCGATATTAAAACGTTACAAAAGCTTTTTTTGAAAAATACTAAAGAGAAAATTTAATAATGATAAAGGTAATTATTGTTGATGATGATGAGTTGTGTATTTCTGTGATAGAAGACATGGTTAATCAGCTGGATGAATTTTCATGTATTGGAACTTTTTTAAACGCTTTAGATGCCTATAATTTTATAAATTCTAATGATGTAGATGTAATATTTTTGGATGTAGAAATGCCTAAAATGGGAGGAATTGAGCTCTTAAAAAACCTGAAAATATCTCCTTTAGTGGTAATGATTACTTCCCATGACGAATTTGCACTGGAGTCCTATGAATATAATGTAACAGACTTTTTAAAAAAACCTGTTGTTTGGACAAGGTTTATAAAAACGGTACAAAAAATAAATCATCAGCTTTTTGGATTAGGTGCAAAACTTATTGAAAATGATGATCAGGAACATGTATTTATAAAAACAGATTCAAAACTTGTTCAACTAAAACTGACTGATGTTTTATGGGTAGAAGCTTTGGGAAATTATGTTCGGGTAAATACTAATGAGGAAAAATTCACGGTCTTAACTACTATGAAAGAAATAGAATCAAAACTTTCAAATAAAGAATTTGTTAGAGTTCAGAGATCATTTATAGTAAGAATAGACAAAATAAATTCTATTGAGGACAATTACATTATTATTAATGATAAAGAAATTCATATTGGCAAATCTTACAAGGAGGAGTTTTCAAAGAAATTAAATATTCTATGAGCTTATATTTTTTCATTTTTTAAAAAACAGCATTATATTATTTAGAATTTACTAAATTTATAGATGAAAAATTTTCTTACAATTTTATTTTTTCTGCCGTTATTTATTTTTTCTCAATCAAGTCAAGAGCATAATAATGAAATTAGCCATAACGAAGAGAGTAGTGGTAAATTTAGAATTGCAGTATCGATTAATCAAACGTATATTTCTGAAGAAAACTACCATGAATCTGAGCATCATCCTGCGCAGTTAATTCCAACAGACGGAATAGAGATTCAATATTTTATTTCTAAACATTTTTCAATAAAATGGTCCAATGAAATAGAATTCATGAGTTATATTTTAAAAGACGATAATGGATTAAGTAAAGTTAGAAAAAATGCATTTTTAAGTTCTGCTGTACTTGGATATGAAGTTTCTAATTTTGGGTTTTTTGCAGGGTTGGGTTATGAATTTGAAAAAAACGAAAATTTATTAGTAAAAAGGTTTGGAATCGAATATATACTAGAGCTTAATGAAAATATAGATATATCACCCGCTTATATTTTTGACTCCATGGGAGAATCCCATGGTTCACACACATTTGCCTTTACAATTGGATACCATTTTAATCATTGATAAAAAAAAGTTTTCTTAAATTTTAGATGTTCATAATTATGTAGGTAGGCTTTTATGCAATTTGAATTTAAGTGTAAATTTATTATAAATAACATTTTTAATTCTGATATCAATTGAGGGTAGATAGATTTTTCAAATCATTAGAAAGAAGGACGGAAAGAGATCTTTACAGGAAAGCTTTTAAGGCTACTCTTAAGTCTCAAAAAGATGTTTACGAATCTGTAAGTGGCGGTGTAAAGAAAGAAAAAAGAAAAAAATTCGCACTTGAAGTACTTTGGTTTTTCATAAGTATTTTAATAGGATTGGTTGTTGGCTACACAGTTTACGAACTAGTTAAATCTTTTTCGATGTCTTTTACTAGAGATTTAATAAGCTTTTTAAAATTCTCAAATATTGAATTTATCTATCTTCTATCCTTGATATCTTTTATTGGAGTATACATGGCTAGAATAACTATTTGGGCACTTAAATTAATTTCTAATTAATGATAGACTCAGCTATATTTTCAATAGTCAATGAGTTGAACAGCTCCTTGAACGTTAAATTTAACTTAAACGAAAATAGAGTTGTTGCTTCTAACCTATTAAATCTTGACGGAAGCTTATCCATTAAAGATGAAAATAGAATAGTAGTTTCGTTAGTCAATATTGAAGAAGAAAAAACAGCTACTCCAAATGGTTTTGGGGTTCCTATTACTGGAAATAACCACCCGATTTATTTAAATATGTATGTTCTGTTCTACGCTCTTTTCAATGAAAAACTATACGAAGAATCCTTAAAATTCATTTCTGCAATAATTGGATTTTTCCAATCTAAAAAAGTATTTACACCTAATAATACATCTGGACTAGATCAGCAAATAGATAAAATACTAGTGGAAATTAATAATATAAGTTTTCATGAACAAAGTAATATTTTATCGGTACTAGGAGCGAAATACGCCCCATGTGTATTATATAAAATGAGAATGGTTAGCATTGAAGAATCAAGTATCAATTACACTGCTGCTAAGATTAGCGAGCGAGGAGATTTAATGTCAAAGGCAAAAGAATTATTTAACCAAAAGACTAAATAAAATTCAAGGTTTGAATAAGACTATATTAAGTTTAAATCAAAAACATCTTGTAATAGCAACTTTAAATTTATCTCACAATTATTATTTAAGTGAAGTTATTCCTAATATTGAATTTTATCCATCACCTAGAACTTCAGCTTTTTTAAAAAATTACAGGTTAATTTTAAAACAAGAAGGCTCTAGATTAATAATTTTGCAAGAGGGCAAGTATGAGGACTCAATCTGGGTTCCTAAGATTGCAATACAAGAAACACATTCATTAGTGTTAGGAATTAAATTTAACGACGAGATGTTTCAAAATAAAACCAATGTCCCTTTTTATACCTCAAAGGATCAAAAGTTTTTTATAAATATTAACGATGTTGAGGTGTCAAATTCTAAAGAAGACTTGAAAATTTATCCCTTTGCTGGTGGAGTCTTTCCAAGCACCTCAGATTTAAAGCTTTCTTTAGTTAATATTAAATATGAATCTTCAAGTGAAATTAAAAATTTACCAGTTGATAAAATCAATAACTATGAAGATTTTATTCCAGGCATTTATACTTTTCAGTTTGAAAACCAAGAAGAAAGCACCTTTATTTGGTCTAATTTCGATAATCTATACGACGGCTATGTATCTTTTGATATTCAGCAAAATGCACAAAATATTTTTAATTATAAATTTAACAATAGGGAAATTCATTGGGAATATATATTAGTTTCTAATATTTTAAAAGACTTAGAAAGCTGTCTTGTAGTTGATGATAACTTAGAAATGGAATTTAATTTTGAAGAAAATGAAAAAGACCAATCTCAATTTGTTTTTTCTTCTTTGAATCCAATAGCTTTAAAAGAAAAATATCCAAATAAATTATCTTTAGAAAAAATGGGGGAAAAGCTACTGAACCTTCCTTTCCCAGAGTTGAAAAACTTCAATATCAAATCAATAGATGTTAAAAAAAGTGTTAACAAGTATTTTTTAACCACTTATGTAAACCTTTAAAAGAACATTAAGTTAGTGGAATAAATACCAAAAACACTAACTATGGCAGATTATAAAACACCTGGAGTTTACGTAGAAGAAATATCAACATTACCACCATCAGTGGCAGCTGTTGCAACTGCGATTCCCGCATTTATAGGTTATACTGAAAAAGCTTCACGTAATGGAAAAAGTTTAAAAAACATTCCAACTCACATTTCCTCAATGTTGGATTATCATCAAATGTTTGGTGCATCATCTGGATTAGGAGAGATTACAGTAAACTTAAATGCTGATAATAGTGTTGGAAAAATAGATTCACAGTATACTTATTATTTATACGACAGTGTAAAATTATACTTTGCTAATGGAGGAGGAGAATGTTATATAGCTTCTGTAGGTTTATTTGGAGACGAAATTACTGCCGACGCTTTGGCATCAGGGCTTTCTGCTGTAGAAAAAGAAGATCACCCTACAATTTTATTATCTCCAGATGCTATGTTGCTGGAAAAACAAGATCAAGCTTATTCTTTTCAACAGGCAATGCTTGCACAATGTAATAGTTTGCAAGACAGGGTTGCGGTATTAGATGTTTTTAATGGTAATATAGACAGAGCAGATAAAGATGTTATTTTAGATTTTAGAAATGGTATTGGAATTAATTTCTTAAAATATGGCGCTGCTTACTACCCATGGATTATGTCTACTTTCTCTGCAAGTTTTGGTTTTGAAGACGTTAAAATATTAGATGCAGAAGGAGAAGATGTAAATTTAGAAGACATTGTTTCTGATCCGTCTCCAATCATTAATCTAAAAGCCGCTATTGAAGATGTGAAATCGGTTTCTGATTTTGTTACTAATCCAAATGGTGAAGAAGGTAACTTTAGCGAATCTTTTTATAAAATTCCAGCAGATAAAATAGGAACTTCAGACGAAGCAACTATCTATATTACTTTTATAAAAACAGCTATTGATAAAATTTTAGAGTTTAAAGGATCAGCCTTAAAAAACAACTTAATTATTAATGAATTAAATGTTAAAACTAATCCTAGTTCTCCACTTTCTACACTATTAAAAGCTTTAGCTTCTGTGGATGGTAGTTTAGCAACAGGAATTATTAACGCTGAATCAGATTATGAGAATTATGATTTAGCCAATAGTATTGATATATTATTGTACGATGGACTTGATGATGACCAGAAAGTAAAAAAATCTGTAAGTGCCTTAAAAACTCATTTTGAGTCTTTAATGAGTATTCTAAATTCTATGAAAAAAGATTCTGCAGCAATTAAAGAAAATCTTGACAAAATTGTTTACGACACCAATGATTTTTATAAAAACATTGTTAATGAAATACAAAAAGCAGCTAGTTTAGTTCCTCCGTCTGGAGCTATAGCAGGTGTTTATTCTCAGGTAGATTCCGATAGAGGTGTATGGAAAGCACCAGCCAATGTAAGTTTATCTTCTACATCATCTCCTTGCTTAAGACTAGACAACAAGCAGCAAGAAGACCTAAATGTAGATGTAACTGCAGGAAAGTCAATTAATGCCATTAGACCATTTACTGGAAAAGGCACATTAGTATGGGGCGCTAGAACTTTAGCAGGAAACGACAATGAATGGAGATATGTTTCTGTCAGAAGATTTTTTAATATGGTAGAAAAATCACTTAAACTAAGTACTAATTGGGCTGTTTTTGAGCCAAATGATGTTAATACCTGGACTAGAGTAAAAGGGATGATTGAAAACTACTTAACTAATTTATGGAAACAAGGAGCATTAGCTGGAGCTACTCCAGACGCTGCATTTTTTGTAAATATTGGACTAGGTACTACAATGTCTCAAGTTGACATATTAGAAGGGCGAATGAACATTGAAATTGGGATGGCTGTTGTCAGACCAGCAGAATTTATAGTGCTTAAATTCTCTCACAAGTTACAAGAATCATAAAAAGAAAAATTTAATAATAACTATTTAAAACATAATATATGGCAGATGCTAATTACCCACTACCCGGATTTCATTTCTCTGTAGATTTTGGAGGAACAATTATAAATTGCAATGAAGTTTCTGGTTTAGACATGGAAGTTGAAGTGATAGAATATAGAGCTGGAGATGATCAGACTTTTTCTACACAAAAAATGTCAGGACTTAAGAAAACTGGTGATGTTTCAGTTAAGAAAGGAATTTTCGCAGGAGATCAAGAATACTATGCTTGGTTTAATGAAGTTTCTATGAACACTCCATCTAGAAAGGATGTTATAATAAGTCTTCTTGATGAATCACATTCGCCAGTAATGACATGGAAATTATTAAATGCATGGCCTAAAAAAATAGATAGTCCAGACCTAAAGTCTGATGATAATTCTGTTGCAATAGAAACAATTGAAATTGCACATGAAGGCCTTACTATAGAATAGTTATAAAAACGCTTGTTATTAAGTCTTTTAATGACTTAATTTGTTTTTATGCCTACGAAATCATCAGCTTCTTCATTACCCTTAGTTGGGACTCATTTTTCAGTTGATTTTGGGACAACTCAAGTTATTAAAGAACACTCTTTTTCAGAAATAGATATTCCTAATCTGGAATTTAAAACAGAAGGGGAAAATGCAATTATAGCTGGTCAAAAGGAGTTTCATCCTGACGGATTCGAAGTTGGAGATTTAGTTTTAAAAAGAGGGAAAACAAGTAAAGATTCTTACCTTTTTAAGTGGTTAAAAATTCAAATTGATTTTCAAAGAAAGTTGCCTATTCAAATAGTTGTAAAACTTTTGAATCATGAACACAGCCCTTTTTTAAAATGGACTTTTTTAAACGCATTTCCAATTAAATTTGATACAAGTGGTATAAGTTCTACGAGTAAGGATGTCATGCTTGACTCTATTACGTTTAAATTTGAATCTTTTAATTTTGAAGAAATAGGAGAGATTGGTTCAGTTAAAAATTAAAAATGACGAATATGCTTTAGCTAAAAATGCTCTACGATTAGCCAGGCAGGTGGATGGAATGCTACAAAAAAAACCTTTAAAAATAAGCCCCCCAAAACCTAAATCGTCAAGAATAAATAGAAAAACTTCTCGTAAAAAACCACCTAAATAGGCACATTAAATTATAGTTATTAACTATAATTTAATTTATTAACTTATAATTTTCAATCTTTAATTTTTAAAAGTAAATTGTATAAGTTTAAGTATAATTTATAATTTTTAAAATATGCCCTGCGAAATTAAAGAGCTTGTAATTAATACTTCCATTTCTGAAAGTAGTTCTTCTGCAATAAATTCAGATTCAGGGTTTAGTAGCGAAACTGAAACTTATTTTAGGATGCTTATTAAAGAAGAAATTAGTATGAATAGAGATAAAATTATAAATGATTGTATCGATGTTTTAAACGAAAATAAAAGACTTATTAACCAGCGGTAAATAATTAATGGGAGACTTCAAGATAAAATTTTCAAAATTTACTGATATAGACTGCACAAAATCTGCTAACGAGGAATGGTCAAGTGAAACCGCTCCAGTTAAAGTAGAAAAAAACACACATGATAAAATTAACGACTCAAAGCCTGTTGGTGGTACAGCCGATGTTAGTTATGGAGGCACTGAACCAGACACACTTCACGTTGAGTTAATAATACGTGACACACCACCTAAGGGAGGAGGCTTTACAGATTCGCAACTTAAAACGTTTATTGACGATCAAAAATTTCCTGATATTCCAGAAGATGACAAAGCACAAAAAAAAAGAGATAAACTTTATGATGTTGTTAAAAAATATGACGGTAAGGAGCATTCTCCACCATATGTTCAAATAGTAAGTGGAGATTTTATTTTTAAAGGAATGTGCTCCTCTTTTGAGGAAAAAATCCTTACTAAGGATAAAGATTTAAATCTAAAAGCTGTAAAGATTACTTTAAAATTTAAATCCACTATTTCAATAGAACTAGCCAACGCAGCAGCAGGAAGATCTTCACCCGATATGACTCACTACTACACGGTTAAAGAAGGAGAGACACTTCCTATAATTTCGAATAAAATTTATGGAAGAACAAGTTTGTACTTAGCCCTTGCCAAGTTTAATAATCTACATTCCCCAAGATTTTTAAAGGCTGGAGAAAAAATAATTATTCCTCCGTTAATTAAATAAAATCTTTCAATTGGCTTCAGACAATAATTATATATCATATAATATAAAAGTTGGTAGTACGACCTATGCTTCCCAAGGGCCTATACTTTCTATTTTAACTTACTCTGAAATTAATAAAATACCATATGCCAGTATTACGATAATGGACGGCGACCCTAGTAAGCAAGACTTTGCATTAAGCTCAGATAATATTTTTAACCCTGGAGAAAAAATTTCTATAGAACTAGGTTATGATGGAATAAATACAGAAGTATTTTCTGGTATTATTATTCGACACAGAATAAAATCAAGAAGTGGAGATTCCTCTGGATTGTACATAGAATGTAAACATGCTGCTCTTAAAATGGTAGGTGGAAGAAAAACAACTTATTTTGAGAATCAAGACGATAAAGCAATTTTAACAAGTGTATTTGGAGACAGTAATGTAGGAGGAAGTTTGTCTTGTTCAGGTAGTTTTTTAGAATCAGAGTCAGCTTTACAATTCGATGTTACCAATTGGGATTATTTTATGCTAAGGTGTGAAGCTAATGGCAAGTTGGTATTTTTTGATGGTGAAAATATAATCGTAGACGATCCCAAGCTTGACGGAGCTCCTGTGGCAACTTTCAATTATGGACAAGATATTTTCGAATTTGAGTCTGAAGCAGATGCAGAAAATCAATATAATAAACTTGAAGGATTTTCGTGGGACTCGGATACTCAGGAAGTTATTAGTGCAGTAGGAAATTCATCTTCTTTTACTCAACTAGAAAATTCAGGAATTAATACTGCTGATTTACAAGGCGTACTTGGCATTGATGGAGAGCTGTCTCATGGCGGAGAAGTTTCTGTCGATGAATTAACAAGCTGGGGAAGTTCCAAGGCAACTATTGCCAGCTTAAGCAAAGTAATAGGCAGAATTAAAATTGCAGGCAGTTCAGAGATCAAGTTAGGAGATGTAATAGAAATTAAAGGAGTTGGAGAAAAATTTAGTGGCAACGTTATGGTTTCTGCTATTAAGCAAGTAGTTACCAACTCGGGTTGGTATACAGATATTCAATTTGGATTAAATAATAACTGGTACTCTAGTCGAAATGATATAAATTCTAAATACACTGGAAACTTAACCCCTTCTGTCAATGGATTACAAATTGGAAAAGTATTAAAAATTGATGGTGATGAAAAACATCGGGTTCAAATCGCTCTTCCTGTAGCTGGAGAAGACGTTAAGATTTGGGCTAGAATGGTATTTGAAGATGCAGGTAACAACAGAGGAAAAATATTTTGGCCGGAAATAGATGATGAAGTAATCGTAGGGTTTTTAAATTCTGACCCTAGAAACCCAGTAATTTTAGGTTCGCTTTTCAGTAAAATAAATGCACCTCCAATTATACCAGATGAAGACAACTTTGAAAAAGGAATAATCACTAAGGAAGAAGTAAAAATTATTATTAACGATGAAGATAAGTCTGTTAATATTGAAACCCCTGGTGGAAATTCAATTTTTATTGATGACGAAACAAAATCAATTATTTTAGAAGATCAGAACAAGAACTCTATAAAAATGGATGAATCCGGGATTACCATATCCTCACAAGGCGATATAAGTATCGAGTCTTCAAAAAGCGTCAATATTAAATCTCAAATGGATTTAGAAATGGAAGGAATGAATATTAAAAACACAGCCAATGCAAAGTTTTCAGCTGACGGTCAGGCGGGAGCGGAGTTAACTACTTCTGCAATTGCAGTTGTAAAAGGATCAATGGTTCAAATAAATTAAAATATGCCAGCAGCAGCAAGAGTATCAGATATGCATCAGTGCCCAATGCAAACACCCGGAACACCTCCAATTCCTCATGTTGGAGGACCTATATTACCTAGTGGCCCACCAACAGTACTAATCGCCAATATGCCAGCAGCAACAGTAGGTTGTAGCTGCGTTTGTGTCGGTCCGCCAGATTCCATTGTTATGGGTTCTATGACAGTAACAATAAATGGTCAACCTGCGGCCAGAATGGGAGATAGTACCGCTCACGGGGGCTCCATTGTAGCAGGTTGTCCAACAGTTCAAATAGGAGGCTAATATGGAAGAGAATATTGACTTTTTAGGAAAAGGGTGGAGCTTCCCAGTAAAATTTAATAAAACGCTAAATATTTTAGAAACCACCACAGGTAATAATGACATTGTTTCCAGTTTAGAAATT
The DNA here is from genome assembly GCA_905182525.1 of Cryomorphaceae bacterium. Classification (GTDB taxonomy): domain Bacteria; phylum Bacteroidota; class Bacteroidia; order Flavobacteriales_D; family Parvicellaceae; genus MED-G20. Next base: position 139,697 of record CAJJBV010000005.1, read on the forward strand.
TTGTTGGGGACAACTCCTGGAGAAAGGCATTTTCATCCAGATTTTGGCTGTGACTTATCTTTTGTTGCTTTTGAAAAATTAAGCTTATCCTTAGAAACAGTAATTACAGATGTTATTAAAACGGCTATTTTAAAATTTGAACCAAGAATAAATTTAGAAAATGTAAAATTTGAACAGGAAATAGAAAATGGAATAATTTTCATTCATATTTTTTATGAAATTAAAAGTACTAATAGCAGAACCAATATGGTTTTTCCTTACTACTTAAATGAAGGTACTGATTTATAAATCATGTTTTTTTTAGATGCTAATAAGACATATAATAAGAATCTTGGATTAAGCCAAAGCGATAGATCAACAACGGCTATAAATGAAGATTTTTTTTTAATTGATGAATTTGATTTCAAAAGCTTCATTGAATTTCTACCTAAATACGCCACTCAAATAGCCTACTTTAATGAAGGCAATATTTTAGATGGCGACTGGACATCTTTTTTTAATAACAATCCTACCCTTAGCTTATTAAAAGTAGCATTTTACAATATTTCTTTAATTCAGCCTAGTCACGACCCCTACAAACTAAAAGAAAAAGTTCTCGAAAAAGGAATCATCGAAAATATATTTTTGAATTTAAAAGATTTGTTAAATCATTTTAAAAGTCTAGAATTAAGCTTAAGTAACCTCCAAGATTACCCAGAATTTAAATCTGAAACTGAAAAATTAATCGTTATCGAGCTTAGCCCAATATTTAACAAAATATTTTCAATAATTAAACAACTTGAGCTTGATAAAAATTTTGCCGATGAGAATGAGTTTAGTAGTTATTGGAGGGAATCAGATTCAGTAATTAATTCAAGCTTAGAACTAATAGATATTGCTAAAGAATCCTATGGGTACTTTAAAAAAACCAACATAATTTTTGATTTGATTAAAGAGTCGGCAAAAGAACTTTATGATTACAGCATAGTGAATAGTAAAAATGTTTCTCCTCATATTTCTTTATTAATTGCCTTTCATAATATTTATAATGAAGCTAGAGAAAATTTAAACGCCATCACTTTTAGGCACCACGAACACTATTTAAAAAATATTCTTCAAATACCTTTACATACAAAAAAGCCAGATAAAGTACATGTAAATTTCACAACTAGCGGTAAAAACCAAGTGGAGATTAAAAAAGGAAAAAATCTTTTAGCTGGGGCCAACGAAGAAGGAAAAAACATTATTTATAAAGTAGACAAAACAATTTTAATTAATAAGGCCAAATTAAATCAAGTTATTGGTTTTGAGTTTGACAATAATGAAATCTCTGATCAATATTTTTTAAACCTTTTTGAGAACGAAAAAAAGCTTGTTGACTTTACAGATAGTGAACAAAATATTGGATTTACTTTCGGCTCGGAGTTTCTTTTACTGGAAGAAGGCGTTCGTAAAGTTATTTTCGAATTTAACTTCTCCAAAACCTCGATAATAAATTTTATTAAAAGCAACACTTCCCAAAAAGAAATTGATGAAAACACTTTTTTAAATTTATTTAAATTGTCTTATTCAAGCGATAAAGAGTGGGTTAACCTTTCTAATAATAAGGTTGAAACTATTTTTAATCTTAACATAGACAAATTAGAGAAATCGACACTTCAAATTGTTGCTTTAATAGATAATATTGACCCCCCAATTACACCACTAGATGCTGATAATCGAGATTTTAAAGCACACAATAACTTTCCGATGTTTGAATTTAAATTGAATCATGAATATTTAAATGATTATCACTCATTAAAATTTTTAGAGATTAACAATATAAATATTGAAGTAGAAATATTAGAAGTTAAGAATTTATCTCTTAGTAATGATTTTGGAAAAATTGATTCTTCTGCTCCTTTTGAGCCATTCGGCTCACAACCTTTAATTGATTCTTCATTTATTGTAGGTCATTCAACTTTCTTTTTATATCCTATAAATGATTTAAAAATTAATTTGGAATGGTATGGACTTCCCTTATTAGAAGGAGGATTTACAACTTACTATGATCAATATCCATGGGATGTCAACAATGAAGATTTTGAAGTTAAGGTTAGTTATTTAAGAAATAAAAGATGGGGTCCTCAAGAAGACAAACAAGTAATTAATTTATTTCAAGATGTTCCCGACGATACAGGTGCAGTTTCTAATGTAAGAAGAATTAATGAAATTAATATTAGAGACTTAGATTTACATTTACCATCTCTTAGCAAGAAAAATGAGGCTCCCTACAGCAATAAATCAAAAGATGGATTTTTAAAATTTGAGCTCTGTTTTCCTATGGAAGGGTTTGGCCACCAACAATATCCTGAAATATTAAGGGAATCTACCATGAAGTCTGTTAAGAAAAAAGCGGAGGTTATTTCCCCCAATGAACCTTACACTCCCACTTTAAAAACAATTTCTGCTGATTTTAAAATGAAAATGACTTATAATCTCAAAAACAGTAATGATTTTGATTTTTATCATCTTCACCCCATCGGAAATCAAAAGATTAAAGAGTTAAATTTTCTTTACCCAACCTACAAAGAAGGTTCTTCGTTAATTATTGGAATTAACAACGTTGTAAACAATAAGCAATTCTCCATTTTATTTCAAATTAATGAAGGGTTTGCCAATAAGTCCAGTAATGACTTAATGTTAAGTTGGTCTTATTTTAACGGTTCTAGATGGATTATTATGAACGATAATCAAATTATTAAAGACAATACCAATGGATTGAAAAGCTCAGGAATTATTGAGTTCAGTATAGAAAATGCAAATTACGACTTAAGTGGGTTATTCTCCAATGACTCTTTATTAATAAAATTAGAGAGTTTAAATAAGAGTTCTTTTCTTAATTATTTGCAAGATATTCTACTTCACGTTACTACGGCTGTTTGCCATAACCCGGAAGATGTTAGTTATGCTAACCTTGAGTCAAATAAAATTACATCATTTGAAAAAAACATTAAAAACATTGATGGAATTCATCAAAAATATCGTGGTTTTAATGGGGTTATAAAAGAAGATGCTGAGGGATATTTTCTAAGAGTTGCAGAGCGGTTAAGACATAAAAATAGAGCGGTAAGTGGAAAAGATTATGAAAAGATCATTTTAGAAAATTTTCCACAAGTAAATAGGGTTAAATGTTTATCCACTGTAGATACTGACTTTAATTTATCTCCTGGAAACGTTTTAATAGTAGTGGTTCCCAAAATAATTGACGACAAGAATTTTATAGGAATTCCAAGATTTTTTTCCTTGGTAGAAATTAGCAGGATGGAAAAATTCTTAAAATCAAAAGTGCCTTTGGGGGTGAAATTTAAAGTTACTAATCCAGTTTATGAGCAAGTTCAAGTTAAATTTAGTTTAAAGCTAAATGAGGGCTTTGATAAAAATTTTTATGTCCAAAAACTAAATGAAGGAATTAAATCTTTTATAAGCCCATGGATGTTCAATTTAAATGATCAAGTAGAATTAGGACAATCTATAAGCAGTGCTTTAATTCTAAATTTTATTGACAAACAAGAATATGTAGATCATGTAGTGAATTTCTCACTATTTCATATTGTAGATGGTGTAATTATAAACCAAAAACAAGCAAAATCAAACACAGTTGAAATAAAACCAACAACTTTAATATCTATTTTAACTTCTGAAAATCAGCATATTATATTACCTTATGAAGAAAATAACGAAATTGATAACTTTGGAATTAATGAAATGATGATTGATACTGATTACGTAGTAGATCATTCAAATAAAGAAGAAACTTTTCAAGATAAAAATTTAAAAATTGGAAAAAGTTATAAAATAATGAAAGCAAAAGAGGATAATAAATCAGTAAGTTCTAATTTTACTTTTTATATTACAGTTTAGTTTACCATGTCGTCAAAAAAAAGAAAATCATTAAAGAACTTTTTCCTTAAGGGAAGCATCCCTAAAGAGGATAATTTTCATGATTTTATAGATTCAACAATTAATAAGTTAGATGACGGAATATCAAGGGAAAAAGGGGAAGGTTTCAAAATCACTTCGGACGGGGTTAATAAAGAACTTATGTCTTTTTACGACAATATTAGTGACTTAACACCTAATTGGTACATAAACCAAGTTTCAGAAGATGGCAACGAAGGGTTGAATATAGGGGAGCCAAATGGAGGAAGTAGATTATTTATTGAAAAAGGCGGTAATGTTGGAATAGGAAACACAACTCCAAATTCAAAATTAGATGTTAATGGAATTGTTTCTTCACATGGAAGAGTGGGTCTTTACTCATTTGGGGAAATTCCTGCAGACGGCAATTGGCATGATGTACTTACGAATTTAGATGAGTATAATATTTTTGAAATTGTTGCCTCTACTGGTAAGAAGGGAGCTCATGCTTTATTACATGCTATTGCACTTGCAACCTATGGAAAGTCCAAACCTGGGATTAGTAAGACCAATGCACGTTACGGATCTTCAAGAAATAATATTGATGTGAGATGGAATGGATCGTATTTTAATTATCAGCTTCAAATTAGAACTAAAAAAAATTATGGAGATGGTGTTATGATCAACTATAATATTTCTAAATTGATTAAATAGTGCAAAACAAAACCCAAATAGAGGAAAAAATAACTTTTGAGCTAAGCGACAAAGAAGCAAATATAATTATTGAGGCTTTAGGTCATTTGCCTTTTATGAAAGTTTATAAATTGATAGAAAAAATTCATTTACAAGCTAAAAAAAGTAAAAGTTAATTACCACCTATTAATTACTATTTCAAACAAATTAAATTTCATATAATTGGAAAACCAAACTGGCATAAAGTTAGAGGACGAAATCACTGAAAATTATAAAAGTGTTGAGGCTCTAAAAGAGATCAGTTTAGAATTACTCCAAAACCTTTCTGGAGAAATTTGGTCGGACTATAATATTCACGATCCAGGAATAACTACACTTGAAATTCTATGTTATGTCATTACGGAACTAGGATATAGATCAGAGACTAATATTGAGGATATTTTTCAATCCAATCAAGTTAACCAAGATTCACTTTTTGAAGCGCATGAAATTTTAAGCTCAGGCGTTTTTTCCATTTTTGATTTAAAGAAAATGATCTTGGATATTGACCAAGTTAGAAATGTTGATATAATTCCTTCAAAGAACTATAAAGAATATAGTTCACTATATAGTATATGGATAGACACAATGACTACCAACCTTGGTAAAATAGAGCAAGAAAACTTAAGGAAAAATCTCTCACTAAGCTTATCTTCAAAAAGATTTTTAGGTACTGATTTTGATGAAATTAATTTTCTTAAACACGACTTAGTGAGTCTTGACTTAGAAATAGAGATATCTAATAAAGTAGCTCCAAAAAAGATCTTCAAAAATCTAATTGGTGTACTAGATTATTATTTTTCTCCAACCCCTAATTTTCAGTCTGTTGATAGTCTTTTAGACAAAAAGATTTCATCAGATTATATTTTTAGTGGTCCCAACTTAAAAAATGGGGTTTTATTAAATGAGTCGCTTCAGAAAAACGACATTAAAAAGCAGCTTTACATATCTGATTTAATAAATCAGATAATGAATGTGGAGGACATTAAAGACATTAAAAAAATAAATTTAGTCGATCAAAATGGCGATGATTATAGTTGGGTATATAAAGTAAAAGGAGACTGTGTTGCCAGACTAGATTTAAGTAAAACAAAGATTAAAGTTCTTTATAAAAACAATGAATTATATTCTTTTAAAGATGACTATTCTTCTGCAAGTTTCTTACTTTCTAAGACAAAAGTTGCACACAAGAAAAATACTTTGTCTATTAAAAAAGGAAATTCAGTAGATTTAAAATCATATAAATCTATTCAATACGACTTTCCCTCTGTTTATGGTGTTGGAGAGTTAGGAGCGCCCATTGGATGGAGCCAAGAAAAAACAGCATATGCTAAACAGTTTAAAAGTTTTTTAAGTTTTTTCGATCAAGTTTTAGCCAACTTTTTTGCACAACTTAATCACCTTCCAAAGTTATTTTCTTTAGATGATATTTCAACCACAAACGCTGTTCAATGGTTAGAAGATATTCCTAAACCTTTTCTAATTTTCAAACCTTTTTTAGAAAGTTATTTACTAAAAAACGAAGATATTAAAGATGAAAAAAAACTTGAAAAAGAGTGGAACAATTGGATTAAAACAAATAAGAATAATTTAACTCAGTTTTTACAAAATACTTTAGAAAATCAAGAAATTTTTTATCAAAGAAGAAACAAGATTTTAGAGCATTTATTGGCAAGATTTGGGTATGATTTTTCGACATTTGACAACCTTTCATCTTTACCCCCTCAAGAGTTAATTAATCATAAACTAAACCTTCTTAAAGATTTACCTCGCTTGGGGACTAACAAGTATTATGGCCCATTAAAAACAGAAGATTTAAATAGCAATTTGAATAAGCATAAAGGCTTTAAAAATTATTTAATGACTATTCTAGGATTTAGAGGATTTAATTCTCCTATAACTGCAAACGTTAATAAAATAATGTCGCCGGATGAATCTAAGGGTCAAGAAAAGTTGTCTTTGGGTTTTAAAGAAAGAAATTTATCGGAAGGAATTAATCAACTTTTTAAATATGGTTCAACCCCTGAAAATTATGTATTAAATAAAGTCACTATTTCGCTTTTAACAGATTTAGAAGAAGAAGTTTGTCTAATTAAGACAAGTAAGAAAAATAGGTCAAAAGACTTAATAAGTAAATTATCTGAAAAGATTGGAATAATTGACAAGCAATCAGAAAATCTGTATTTATTCGATCATATTTCTTTAAGACCAATGCCCGAATTAATGGTTTTCGGTTTCACTATTAAACAAAATGAAGAAAACATATTTTATTCGCCACTAAATTTAACCAAAGAGCAGCAAAAAGAAAACGAGCAATACTTTCTAGATAATTATAGTAATAAAGATCAATATCAAATTATAGAAGTTGGACACCATCAATTCAAAATTATTTTTGATTGTAAATATGGGAGCTTAACAAGCAATAAGTTTTTTGAAAACAACAAGGAAGCTAATACTACGTTAGAAGATTATTTGTCATTTTTTAGTCAAACAAAATCTGTAGCTTCCCTAATAGAATATACTACCAAGTACAACTATATTTACAATGAAATTAGCGATCCCTTTTCAAATATTACAACAGTTGTATTGCCCAAATGGCCAAGTCGATTTCAGTCTAAACCATTTAAAAATCATATAAATAACACCATTATTGAAGAAGCACCTTCTAATGTTTTTATGAATATTAAATGGCTCGATTATCAGGACCTTGTTATATTAGAAAATGCCCATTCTGATTTTGTTAGTTGTTCAATGAAAGACCTTGTTTTAAAAGAAGAAAAATTGGAGTATTTTCTCTTATTACTGATGAATAATGAGTAATGGTAACAATTCAATAAACAGTGTTAAACTCAACATTTCTACCAATCAAAAGGAAGTAAACTTAGAAGGCTTTCTAAGGCAACTTTTTGTTAATAAAATACAACCTTATATAATCGAAAAAGTAGATGCTCTTGATAAGGATATTAATTTATCAATTGACGTTTTTGAAATTGATTTAGCACCAATAGAGGTTTATGATATAGCCAACATTACAACATTAGAGCAAGACCGAATTATAACTTACTTCAAGCAACAATTCGAAACAAAGTTAGATAATTTCTTATTAGCCAGTTCTAATATTGAAGTCTCTAATAATTCTGTAGACATTATTCAAAGAGCGTTATTGGGCGGCTTTATTTTAGGAAGTAAATTAAAAGAAAAATCAAGTTATAATCTTTCTAAAATGATGGTGAATTTATCAAAGAAAGACTCCAATTTAATACATTCTTTTTTAGTTAAAAACCAGAGCAATAAGAAATTAATTCATCGATTTTTTCAACAGTTTAAGAGCGAAGAAGTGGGCCAATTTTTTAATAAAATAAATCCCAATTACACATTAGTTTTCAAACAATTAAATACAATTTTTAAAACTCATAAATCATATTTTAAACTTTCTAATAGTGAATGGAAACAAAAGTTTTACAAATATTTACTAGTCCAGAAACTTTCAGTTAGTAGTAAGACAGAGAATACTATAGAACATTTTATAGACACTACATTTAGAGTTAGTATAAAGGCACTAGCAAGGCTTAAGACAGAAGAAAAGCTACTGTCTATTTCCAATATTAAGAAAAAGGAACAGTACTTCACAAAAGAGATAAAATCTTATGATAAGTTACTTGTTAAGGTTTCTAATTATTATGATAAAGAGAAAAATAGATTAAAAATCTCTAAAAAAGAATGGATTTTTTCATTTCAAAATTTCTTGCTAGAAAATAATTTAAAGTCTGAAAACACAAATGGATTTGTTCAACTATTTATAAAATCATTTTTTGCCACTACAAACTTAGAAAAGAGTAGTATTTCTTTTAAGGATACAGAGCTATCTTTAGTTGAGGATTATTCTAATATATACACAAGTCCAAAAGACAAAATTTATTGGGCTCAATTATTTATAGAAACAGGATCATTTCCAATTGGACCCATCCCTGCCTCTAAAAAAATAGTATTTAGTAGTTTAATATTATATTCAAAACAAAGACCATTTGTAATACGACAAGCTTTAGCAACTAAAAAAGGGGGTGCTCTATGGCAATTAATTAATTTATTGAGTGAAGAGCAAATGGAGCAATTTATTCATTCTTTGTCACCAAATTTTCTATTTGAGAAAAAACAGATATTTTCCTTTCTAGAGGTTTCTAAAGAAGAAAAGTTAATCACTTTCTCTAGTGTTAAACAACTTAAAAAAGAATTTAATAAGTATGTCTTACAAAATTTAATTTTCAGTAAAGAAATTCATTTTAAGCCACCAAAAGAATTATTTAATAATTGGGTCTTAGAAAAGAAAATTAAAAAAGCGGAATATTTTGACAATAAAGAATGGGCTAATATATTAAAGAAAGAATTTACTGGAGAAATTTTAAATGCTCTTAAGCTGTCTAGTGCTGAAAAAAAGCCCTCTTCCCAGCAATTAATTTATAATACTGAAGTCAATTTTTTTGAAAAGATAGGCCAATTAAATGCAGTTTTTTTTGAGAATATATTATCACATTATATATTATTTAATGAGCTACCATGGTGGGGAGAAATGCAATTGGGAAATTATAATGGCAAGCAGTTGGAGCTAGTACAAGATTTAATTTCACAATTTAAAAAGCAATTTAATTCTCAATACAATAAGTTTCTAAAGCTTATAAAAAATAACAATTTATTGGGGGAGGCCCTAATATACAAGGTAAGTACACCAATATTTAATTTTCTTTTAACCGATTTAATATCGATTAAAAGTACGACTCAAATAAAGTTATTTTTAGATGACTTAAATGCCATAAGCGTATCTTTATTAGACCAAAAAATTTACAAGAAACTGGCTTTAAAAAACGTTTTTTATAGATTAATTAACAATGATGAAAAGCAATCATTAGAAACGGATTTTAATTTAATGTTAGGTGCTATTTTAAGTGATTCTAAAATTGATTTTGAAAATAAAGTAAGTAAAATCTCTTCTCTATCACTATCCTCGGAATATTTCTCATCGGAACAACTCGACAAAAGGCTGCAATTTGCTATTGATATAAATATGGAGTTTGAAGAGTTAGAAGAATTTCCTGCAAATTTGGTTTTTTATGATCAACTATTTAAAGACCTTCTTTCTTATTTTAAAACAGGATTATTAGAGGGTGGTTTGTCTTTAAATAAACAAATATATATTGAATTTATTGATGATATTTTAGAGGATAAAAAACGTAAAGAGATTATTATAAATAGCTTAAAACAAAGTAAATTTCCTTCTCACTATTTTTCAATCAGTTCTTCTTTTTCAGAAGATAAACTTTTAAAAATTGAAGATGAATCTTCCACTGGCTCAAAACAAGAATCTAAGGAGATCTTAGAAGAGAAGACAAATGAATTTCAAGAAGAAGCTGGTTTTGAAGAGACTGTAGAAACCACAGATAAAAGTACAAAGACAGTAATTTCAAAACAAGAATCTAAGGATATTTTAGAAGAGAAGACAAATGAATTTCAAGAAGAAGCTGGTTTTGAAGAGACTGTAGAAACCACAGATAAAAGTACAAAGACAGTAATTTCAAAACAAGAATCTAAGGATATTTTAGAAGAGAAGACAAATGAATTTCAAGAAGAAGCTGGTTTTGAAGAGACTGTAGAAACCACAGATAAAAGTACAAAGACAGTAATCTCAAAAGAAGAATCTAAGGATATTTTGGAAGAGAAGACAAATGAATTTCAAGAAGAAGCTGGTTTTGAAGAGACTGTAGAAACCACAGATAAAAGTACAAAGACAGTAATCTCAAAAGAAGAATCTAAAGATATTTTGGAAGATAAGGCTCAAGAAGAAGACCCTAACCAAGTTTCTTAAATTTAACCTACCCAAAGAGCAATTAGTTTTTGCTGCTTTTGAGTTAAATGATATCGAAGATTTAAAAAAAGAGGATTTAAAAAAAGAAGAAAATCTTCTTCAAGAGCTTTCTTATTTTAAAAACTCTGTAGAAGTAAACTTGGCCATATTTAAGTATCTTATTTATAATAATGATTTACCATGGTGGTCTCCTTTTAAAACTATTTTTGAATTTCAATTACAATTTATTATTGCTTATAAGGAAAATAGAAATAGTTTATTCAAGGAGCTTTCTATCTTTTTTAAAGAAAAAAAAGCAAGTAAAAAAATAATTTCTTTTTTCAATTTTAAGTTAAACGAGCCTGTAGGAAGTCAGCAGCTTTTAAGTACTACGGTTGAGGAATTAAATAAATTTATTTCAAGGGACACGTCACAAAATATATATTCTCAGTTGTTAAATCTTAAACTATTAAGCTATTCAGATTTAACTGTGAAAGAACAAGAAAATATAATTACCGATTTTTTAAACTATGCTATTACATATGCCAGTTGGGAAGCTCCAAGTGGGCTAAAGACATTTATTGAACAAATTCAAATTTTAATTAAAGAAATTACACAGATTTTTAAAATAAATATTGATTTTGAAGGTATTATAAATAGCAAAGAGCAAAGGCCAACTAAAGAAGATAAATCAACTAATAAAATTATTAGCAAAAATCTTAAAGAACTAGACCAACAGTTTTCTAAAAAAGTATTTTCTTTGCAAGAAATAAAGCATCCTGTTCAGGAAGCTATTCCCGAGTTAATTTTATGGTCATTCAAGGAGTTTTCAAAATTCTCAGAATACAATTTTTTACAGGACATAATTCTTAGCCTAAAAAGTAGTTTTAGTTCAATTAGCGAGTCAAAATCTTTTCAAATCCAATATAATTCACAGTTAATTAAGTTCATCTATAGGCTGTGGGTTGAAAGCGGTACTTACACAACTAAAGAGCTTATAAAGGAGATATTTGCAAAAGTAGAATTAGGAAAATCTATCAATAAAGAAATAGGAGCACAAGTTGAAAAGCAGCTAGAGACTTTAAAAAAAGCTAATGAAAATAAAGTGTCTACTATTACTCCAATTATTAATGAATTTTCGGACATATTAAACGAAAAATATCCTAAAAAAGCGAGCACTTATATTGAGGCAATAACCGACCTTATAGCTATTCAAAATAAGACAACTAAAAAGGAATTAGCAACTACTACCTTAGGTTTTTTATACTATTTATCAATTGAAACTAAAAAGGAATTAAAGCCACTTTTGCTTTCTTTATTTAGACTTAATACGCTTAAAAACACATCACTTTACAATGTTTTACTCGATCTTAATAAAGATGAAATAATAGATGGGTTTGAAAAAGAGCATGAAGATTTAGTAATAAAAATAGAATTAAATTTCTTTATTAAAAAGCTACAAATGCCGGAATTAGTAACTCAGTCTGTACTATTTGTTGCAGATATTTTTAAGGAACTTGACCCTAAAAAATGGACTACTTATTTTATGCTCTACATTGTTAAACAACACGCAAAGTGGAGAAACACTACCTTAACAATTGCCTTTGAAGAAATCAATGAGAAAATCACTAAAGACAAACAACTCTTGGTTTTACCTAAGGTCAAAAACTTGCTTTCTAATTTCGAAAAAAACGAATATTTCATTTTAGAAGAAGATTCTTATAGTAATGCGATTAAAGAAAGAAAGGCATTAGAAAATATTTCTCAAATTCCAGAAGCAATAGTTAGTGAGTTAATTCAAAAAATGATGTTTAACGACCAATTTTTACAAGGGTTTAAAACTTTTGATAAAAAGAGAAATCAACCAACAGAAAAAGGCAACTTAGTATTTTCTAGAGAGCAAGTATTGCCAGAAATTAAAAAAGGGGAGCAGCTATATATTTACAATGCAGGATTGGCGCTCATTTGGCCATTTGTAGGTACTTTATTTACCAAATTGGGCTACATCAAAGACAAACAGTTTATAGACAAATCCAATCAATTTAGGGCAGTACATTTACTACAATATATTATTGATGGGGGAGATACTTCCCCAGAATTTGTATTGGTATTTAATAAGTTAATTTGTGGAATGCCACTTTCAGATCCTTTAGATATGTTTGTAACTTTGACTGAAGAAGAAAAAAAGGAAGCAGATCAATTTTTAGAATCTATTAAAAACAAGTGGAAAGAAATGAAAAACACTTCTTTAGCTACTTTTAGGGATAGTTTCTTAAAAAGAGAGGGCACTTTAACTTTTGATGAAAAAAACTGGAAGCTTAAAGTAGAAAGTAAACCAATTGATGTATTATTGAGAAAATTACCTTGGGGGTTTTCATTAATTAAATTTCATTGGATTGATTATATAATATTCGTTGAATGGACAACAAAGAACTAAATAGTAAAACATTAGAAAAAGAGTTAAGCTGGTTAAAACTGGTTATTGAAACCAGGTTCAACTTGTATTTTGAGCAAGAAACCAGCCATAAAGATGTTTTTGAAATATTACCACCAAATTTAGACGGAGACAGCTCTGTATATGCAGAAATAATAAAGTATTATAAATTTAGCTTTAGCGAACGTTTGTTAATTGCATTAACATTAGCGCCCCATATTCGACCAAGGCTTTTAGATATTTTCTTTAATAAAAACGAAACTACCAACAGAGGGTTTACTGAATTTGGAGGTATTAAAGGAACTACTCACGGTGGTTTTATTCCAACTGGTGAAACGGCTGCTTTTTTAATTGCGGGTGAAGACATTGGGTTAAAAATTGAGCTAATGCATTTATTAGACGCCTCTCATCTATTATTTAAACACAAAATACTTTCTCTTGACGATGTAAAAAGTTCAGAGCCAATGCTAAGTGGAGCACTAGTTATTTCTGAAGATTATTTGGACTTATTTACTTTTGGAATTGCTAAAAAACCCAAATTCAGCTCTAAATTTCCTGCCTCATTGGTAGAAATAGCTGGAGATTGGAACAATTTGGTGCTAGACAAATACGCTAAAGAACAGGTAGACAACATACTATCTTGGGTTAACAACAACCATACTATTCTTGAAAAATGGAATTTAAAAGATGTGGTTAAGCCTGGTTACAGGGCATTGTTTCATGGCCCTCCTGGAACTGGTAAAACATTAACTGCTGGTTTATTGGGAAAGTCTACGGGAAAAGAAGTTTACAGAATAGATGTATCTATGGTAACCTCTAAGTGGGTAGGGGAGACAGAAAAGAATTTGGCCAGGGTTTTTGACATGGCAGAAAGTAAAGATTGGATACTATTTTTTGATGAAGCTGACGCTCTTTTTGGTAAAAGAACATCTACTAGCTCTAGTCAAGACAGGTATGCCAACCAGGAAGTATCTTATTTACTACAAAGAACAGAGGAATATCCAGGGGTTGTAATACTAGCCTCTAACTTAAAAGGCAATATAGATCAAGCTTTTACAAGAAGGTTTCAAAGCATAGTATATTTTAAAATGCCAGAGGCTAAAGACCGTTTACAGCTTTGGGAAAAAGCATTTGGAAATAACATTGATTTAGACCACGAAATAAAACTTTCTGAAATTGCTCAAAACTATGAAATTTCAGGGGGTTCAATAGTTAATATTTTAAAGTACTGTGTAACTAAAGCTGCTCAAAGTGGAGAGCGTTTGGTAACCAAAGCTTTTTTGATGGAAGGCATTAAAAATGAAATGATGAAAGAAGGTAAGACGGCTTAGTTGTAATTAAAAGCAGTTATTTTTTTTTATTAATTATAAACTAACATCATTTTCGTCAACAAAAATTTTCTTTCTATAATCGCTAACTTTCTCTGAAAATTGATCTTGTAATTTTGAGAAATTAGAGTCTTTATTTTGATATTTATCCATTGTTTTTTTAAAGTTTTTCATATGAAGTTCATATTTTCTAAAAAACCCTGATTTATCGAAAGCCTGTTTTTTGTGTTCAACAAGTTCTTCGGTAATTTCTTGATGTTCTCTATAAAAAGCAGTTGAGTCAGGAATTATTTTTATTATATCATCATCTTCTATTTCTGTAATTAATTTACTATAATGTTTGGTATAAGTTTCTTTAAGAAAGAAATGTTTATCAATCTGTTTCCTATACTTCTGTCTTCCGGGTTTTTTTTTCAATTCTAATTCTTCTTCACTTTTCTTATTATTTTTTTTAACATTTATGGCATCACTTAAAAAATTAGTAAAATCTTTAGTATTTTTTAATATGCTATTAGTTTTTGCTTGTTCTTCTGTTTCATAACCAGATTCAGAATCTGAATTAGCCTCACCACCGGTTTTAAATTTCTTAAAACTTTTTTCAATCTCTTCTTTAGAAGCTTCATAACCTAGATCTGTAATACCCATTTCGTCACCAATTTCTTCATCTCCAACAGGGCTTTTTGCATTAACTTTTGGGACATTACTCGGCTTCGGTTCGTTGGTAAATTTATATTTTCCTATATGATATTTTGCTAAATTTTTCCTATACGATTTTTTCAATATGACAAATGCTCTTGCAGTAAAAAGAACAAATCCATCAGCGTAAACCTCTAATTCGGCTGCATATGTAAAACCTTTTGCTAACTCATTTGACGAAAGATCTTTTTTTTCATCACTAAATTCTTTACTTAGTTTTGCAACTGCGTCAACATCCATTACAGCGCCTACACCTAGCTCAAGTGCTAATGATGCTAAACTAGAAGAGCCAACCTTGACACCACCAGTTACACCTGCTTCTATTTTACCTTTAACCCCAGATGAAATTGTAATTAATAAATTAGTATCTGTAGCTGTTAAATGAATTGTTATTTTATCCTCAAGACTAACACCTCCTCTAACATAAAATCCAAATGTTGCGCTTACACCAGGCGCAACAGGGATACTAATACTAGGCTCAATAGAATGCCGTATGGTATGCAGTACCACAATTTCCTATGTTTATCATGTTTGCAATTTCTGCTTTAGCTTTAGCTTTTTTTATATATTTAGTTGTTTTTTTTGTTTTTAAGTTATAATTAATACCCCCAAGAATCTTTCCATCAATTCCAAAATTTTTACCATCAGTTTTTAAATCAACACCACCCTCTGCCTTAACATCATAATCTCCAGCACCATTATTAATAACCATTAGTTCTGTAGCAGTTATTGTTAGTGGGCCAACAGAATGATTAAACTTTACAGGGAGTGTTGCAGAGTCAAAATCAAATCCGTTTTCATTAATTTTTGCCCCTTCTATTTTTGGCGATAATTCTTTTCCAAAAACCGTTAAATCTAAAGTAGCTTTTTTTGCACTAATTTCGTTTTTGTTTTCAGGAGGCGGACTCGGCTTCTTACCTGAAAGAACAACATATTCTAAACCAATTAAAGTTAGTTTTTGTTTTAAAATTGTTCCCTCCAATTTTCCATCTTCAATTTTTGCGTGGAAAATTTTGTTAGCATTTCGATTCAGGGTAAATTTGCCTTCTAATTTTGCGTCTGCTAACCCAGGAATACCTGCTTCCAAAGAAGAATTTGATGTTCCTGTGATATCATATTGATCTTTTCCTTCTCTTAATACAAGAATTTCTATGTTTTGTACATCAACAAAGCTTCCTAAAGTTAATTTATCTAAAGTTCCTACAGCTTTAGTAAATACAAATCCTTCGGCATGAGAAATACTAGGATTATCAAAAGTAATTGAAACAACTTTGGAAAGAATTTCTCCCTTCCACACGGCTGTATTAGCAGAAATTTTTTCAGGAGAGTTTGTAGAATATTTAAGTCCTTTTATTATGAACTCTTGACTTAGGAAACTACCAGTTACTTCTCCATTATCTAATGTTGTAGTTAACTCTTGAAAATCATTTATTACAATAGTAAATTTTCCTGTTGCGCTTAATTGTGCTGCTTCAATATTTACCCCAGCTGCTAGAGAAATTCCAGAAGTAATAGTAATTTTCTTACCTAAATTTTCTAGTTTTAAAGTTGGATTAGAAATTTTTAAAACACCCGGAATTATATTGAATTCTCCAGAAGGTTTAACTTCAAGAGTACCTAAATTTTCAATTTTTTCCATAGCTTCTTTTTCCTCACTATGCATCCTGTTTTTAACCGGAGAATTGTGCTTCTTTTTCCAAATATCTTTTTCTTTTAAAAATGCTCTAAGTTTTTGGAAAGCATCTATTCCATTAAAACCCGAAAGGCTTAATATATCTATTGAAGAGTCAGCTGTAAAACTTTTATAAGCATCTTCAAAAGCCAAATATCGTAATTCGACAGTACCAAAATTTGAAAAACTTCCGGAAATAATCTTGTGTATTATATCCCTTTTTTTCTGTGCCTTATTATCTTTAGTATTTAAATTTGGGAATGCAGCTAACCATGCATAACCTTGTTTAATTACGTTTTCATACGCAACTTTTTTTGCTTCAATATTAACTAAGTTATTAAAATCTTCAACTTTTTTAATAAAGGTTAAAAATGTTGAATCATCAACTCCTAACCAGGATTTAAATCTTACCGCGTTGGACAACAACCCTTCCCCATCTGAAATATCAATTTGATCTAAGGCAGCATTAAGATTACCGTCTTCATTTTTGCCTAATTCATATCTGTTTTTTACAGTATCTGAATTTTCAACATCTCCTTTGCCAGACTTATAACCCTCTTTCCCTTCGCCGAAACTTACTGGCCCAAGGTCTTTAGTGCTTACAACTTTTTCTGTCATTGTAACATCCCCTTCTCTAATAAATTTACTAAATGTGCCTTGCCTAAGTTTAACATTGGCAACTTCCTGTGTAGTCACCCATTCATCATCTACTTTTTTTGCTTTCAACGGCGTATTTCCATCTGTGTATGATTTAAAAGTTAGCGCATTAGCAACAGCAGCGCTTCCTTCTGAAAGAGTTTCGTTTGTATTAGCAACTTTACTGTCAATTCTTTCTTTTAATTCTTGGGCTTGGTCTGCGCCCTCATGAACTTGGTTTGCTACTGCATTACCAGTTGAAAGCATACTTGCAGCAGCATCTTGAACTGAAGTGTTCTCTGTATTCTGTGTAGTTTTACCAGACATTAATAATTCAAATTATAAAAATTATAACTAATTTTTTTTGTTGCAAAATTTAGTTTTACTTACTGAAATGTTAATCAAAATACTCTTTACAGTTCTTTTTCATTACTGCAATGGCCTTTGAATGCCCATTTTTAAAAGCTAAATTAAAATCCTCACAGGCTTCTTTTCTTTTTTCATAATGTAGTTGTACCAATCCCCTAAAAAAAAATGCTTCCTTGTTTACAGGGTCTAACGTAATTATTTCAGAAAAGGTTTGCAGTGCAGCAATAAATTTTTTGGTGTTGTATTGCTTTTGTCCAATTTGTAGTAAGTTATCTACATAAAGTAATTGAGGATTTTCACCCCACTCCATACCCAATACACTCATTTGATCAAAATACTTTTTTGAATTTTCGTATTGCCCCAATTCATGGCAACTAAAAGCAATCATCTCAAAACAAGTTTGGTCATTTTTTATAGTGTCTAAGTAAGGCTCCAACACCTCAATTACCCCATAATATTGCGATAATTGAAAATGACAAAGCCCAAGGTTTTTTAGAATTTTAATCGAATCTGGAAATGCTATTTTTGCTTTTTCATAATATTCTATAGCCATTGGATATTGCTTTAACTCATTTAAACACAACGCTTTTTGAAGCCAAAGATTTTTATCCTCAGAATTTTTTCTTTCAAAAGCATTGAAATTTTCTAAAGCACCCTTAAAATCGCCAATATTTACTTTGCAAATACCAATGTTAAAATTTAGCTGAGGGTTTGAATTTAACAAATATGCTTTTTCATAGCCCTTTATCGCTTTTTTATATTCTTTAGTAGAATAGTAACAAAAACTTCTTGACTGATATACTTCATAAACTGTAGTATCTTTTGCTATTATTTCGGAAAATAAACCAATAGCCGCTTCGTAGTCTTGATTTCTAATATTTTCTAATCCAATTTCATAGTTTTCTTTAACCGAATTACCGCAGGAGAAAATACATATAAAGATTATGGAATAAAAAAGAATAGTTATAGCTTTCAAATTAAGGTAGTTTCGTATTTTTAAGGCTAATTTCTAATAAATAGTATTAAAATTATTTTTTAAGGTATATATTTATTACTAAACAGGGCAATAAAAGAACTAAATAAAAAAGCAATTAAAACGTTAATTAAATATCTAAAACAGGGTTTTGTCACTCTTGTTGTTGCATTATTTTTGCTTTTAAACAATAGGGCTAATGCTACATCTAGTTTTCTCAACTTAACTAATATTATTTTACAACAAGAATTTGAAGACTCTATTGTTGAAGAAGCTAAAAGCAATATAATAAAACGGTACTTTGAGAAAAGGAAAAAGAAAAAAGAGATAAAAGAAGGGCAACTTTCTTTAGAGTCGGATAGAATAAAAGACCTTTTAAACCAAAAAAGATTAAATTTTTATAATATTCTTTACAAAGGCCCTCCACAGTACCAGTTTCATTGGGCAGATTTAAATTTTTATTTAGCCAATTTTAAAGACACACTCTACAAAACCGAGTTAGACTGGAATAAAATACAACGTATAGAAACACAGCCATTTAATCCCAATAAAACTGGCCTTAAATCCAATAAGTTTATTTATGGGTTTCACCCTTTTTGGATGGGCAATGCCTATTACAATTACAATTTTGAAATTTATGATAGAATAGCCTATTATGGATACATTATTAATCCTGAAAATGGTACGGATTTAAGTACTCCTGGAAATATTTTAGCTCATAGCTGGAGTACTTCTACTATTCAATTTAAAGCAAATTATTACAATTGCAAGGTAGATTTATGTGTTGCTAGTTATGATATAGAAAACAATTTTAAAATTTTTAAAAACTCTAAAAAAGCACTCTCCACTAGAAATAAATTAATAGAAAACATTGTTGCCTTAGTTAGAGAAAGAGGAAATGGGGTGTGTTTTGATATTCAAAAAGTTCCTAACATATACAAGCAAAACTATATTGATCTTATCCAAAAAATAAACACCCTTCTAAATGGAGACTCCCTACAAAATAAAGAGGATAAACAATTTCAAATTACAGTTTTATTACCTCGATATGATATCGGGTTTCCGTATTCTATGAATCTAGACGATGCAGCGCAACTAAAAGCCCATGTTGATCGATGGATTTTTTCTGCAGAGTCTACTTATGGGAATAATTTCACTCCAGGAGATATCTCAGAATCCAATATGTTTGGATTTTGGAATTTTGATCAAATTGATTTTGAATTAAATGCCCTGCCACCTCTAGTTTTTGAAAACCTAGTTATGGAAATACCACTATACTATGGTAAAACTTTTGACGAAAATGCCGATACAAATATTGCCATCTCAAAATTTTCAGATATGGATAAAATGTATCCTGATTTCTCTCCAATGTACAACAGCGCATTTAAAGAAAAAATAACCTACGTAAATCTAAAAGGAATTAATGGCATTGCTTTATGGTGCTTGGGATATGATCAAAATAATGAATCTATTTACAATAGTTTGGTAGATTTTATTAAGGATAATAAACTAGATAATAACGAATCATTTGTTTCTGCAATAAATCATATTATTAATAAAAACAAGGTAGATATTGTTGATTTATACAAAATAGATCAGATTCCAATTGAAACTTCTTGGTTCCCAAATTCTATATATAGCCTTCTTGAAAATTTGAAACCCAAAAAGGTAATGACTCACCATTTAGTTGTACTTTGTTTGCTGATTATACTTTCTTTTGTATTCTTAGGATTTGTAATTTCACTGTTCTTTGAGTCTGCTAGAGCCCATATATTTAGTAAAGAAAATATTATGAACTTTTCAACTATTTTAGTACTGTTGATCACAGTTTTAATTTTTAAAAAGTTTAGAGTAATAACAGAAACTGAATTTGTTTTTGCAGTTGGAATTTTTACGGGGATAGCAGTTGCACTAATTTTTTACAGACGTGCAAAGAAAAATGAAAAAGAACTTAAACCATAGTCTATAAAGTGAACAATAAATGATTTTACTTGAAATAGATTTATTACCTGCAGTGGATCACTTCTTGCATCCAACATCTGACTTTACTCATGGTCATTTTATAATGGATGTTGTTATTGTGTCCTTAATAGTACTTCTTTATTATATTTTTCCTTGGATAAGATTATTTTTTGAGGATCATTTCATCTATAAAAAAAGAGAAAAAATTATTGTGGTTGGCCAGTCTAGAATGGCTAGAAACTTTGCAATAGATGTAGCCAAAAGAGGCAAAAAAATTGTTTTAATTTCTACCAAAGAACAAAATAATTTTGCAGACGAATTAAAGTTTAAAGGAATAAAATTAGTTCTTGCCAAAGAAGTAAATGAAAAGAAACTTAGGCTTTGTGGAATTAACCATGCCTCTTCTTGTTTTGTAGCCTCTGATGATGATGAATACAATATGTCAATGGCCAATATAATTGGGCTTTACAAAAAGAAAAAAGGAGGAAAAAAATTAAAACTAATCGTAGGAGTAAAAAATTCTCAAACCAGAAATTTACTAATAGATCAAATCAATAGCTTTAACTCAACACCCTATGTTTCGGTTAGGTTTTATGATATTAATCAATCTGTGGCAAGGCTTATTTATGATAATTATTCTCCCAACAGATATGTTGACGATTCTACAAATAAAAACAATAGCAAAGCTATTTGCATTGTTGGCTATAACGAAGCTTCAGAAAATTTCTTAATTGAGAACTGTATATTGTCTCAATTCCCAAATAATAAAAAAATAAAAATCTTTTTAGTTTGTAAAGCTGCCCAACAAAATGTAGAATTTTTCATGCAAAAATTCCCTGGATTAATCGATTTTATTTCTATTTATCCTGTAGAACTACACAGTTCCTCTTTTTCTACTTTAGATAATTCCTCTTTTTCAACTAAGTATGTCTCTCTTTCAAGTAAGTTCGAATGGGATAAAAAGTTCATTGAAAATATTCCAAGTATTGATGCTACATATATATTTGGAGATGAAGATGCGTTAATAGTGTCCAAAGCCTTAGGTTTTAGACAATTTTTGTACTCCCACACTAAAAACATTAGGAGAGTGCCCATCATCGCAAATCTTCCTGAAAACACAAGTATTTCTAACCTTTTGGCACAAGAAGGAAGCAAGGGCGAAAATCTCTATAAAAAATACAAAGAAGATCTTCATATTTATTTTGTAAGAACGTTTTTTGATACTTGCACCTATCAAAATATTATTGATGATAATGAGGTAGAAGCGCTTGCTAAAGTAATTAACTACTACAATTCAATTAAGCATGAATTTAATAACCTGCTCAAGACTAATTTTAAGAAAAATGACAATCAAAAGATTCTGACATTTATAGAACAGAAATTATTAGCCTTTAAAATAAAAAAACAAGACCCATATCAACAAATCGAAGCTATGGTAGTCCATGAATTACAAGGTTATACCAAAAATTCATTATTTAGAATTAAACAAATATTTGGAATTGAAGAGAGGTGGGATGCTGTTAGCGAAAGAGGAAAAGAGTCCAACAGATACGTAGCAAGACATTTACCCAGTAAAATTCTAATTCTAGAAAAAATAGGAGTCAAAAAAATAAATAAAGAAAACATTGAATTTCATCTCAATAAATTAGCGCCAATTGAACACAATAGATGGTCTGCTGAAAAAATAATGGCAGGCTTTAATTACGGAGAATTGCCGCTACATGATAAAAAAATAAAGAGCATTTTAAAAAACACTTTAAAAATACACGATCAACTCAAAAGATATGACTTGCTTGATGAAAAAAATAAAGATAAAGACATGGATATTTTTCTAATTATTCCTCTTTTAGTAAAGGTGAAAAATAATTTATAAAAATTTAAAATCCTACTCCTTTTTTCTTTTTCATAGTCTTAATTTTTTTTTACTCCCAATCTTTTTTTTAGCCCCTTGGTTTAAAGACTTTCGTTAGAGCTTTTGAACAAACTATTTAAGTAAATAACACAATCGCCAACTAAAAAAATAAAGCAACATTTAACGTTATACCTTCATTTCTGGAATTTCACCATCTCCTATGATCAACTTGCCCAAAGTTGCAGATTTTATTTCTTCAATACTTACCTTAGGAGCTCTCTCTATAAGTTTAAAGCCTCCGTTTGGGAGGACATCTAATACAGCAAGATTGGTAACTATTTTTTTAACACAATTCACCCCAGTTAACGGTAGGCTGCAACTATCTAATAATTTACTTTCTCCTTTTTTATTAGTATGCATCATAGCCACTATAATATTTTCAGCACTGGCTACTAAATCCATAGCCCCACCCATTCCTTTAACCATTTTTCCAGGAATTTTCCAATTGGCAATATCTCCATTTTCCGAAACTTCCATAGCCCCTAAAACAGTTAGTTGCACATGTTTTCCTCTAATCATTGCAAAACTCATTGAGGAATCAAAGAATGCTGCTCCAGGTAATGCAGTAATAGTTTGTTTACCAGCGTTAATTAAATCTGCATCTACATTTTCTTCTTTTGGGAAAGGCCCCATCCCAAGAATTCCATTTTCAGACTGAAACTCTACATCAATTCCTTTAGGAATGTAGTTGGCAACTAATGTAGGAATTCCTATTCCAAGGTTTACATACCAACCATCTCTAAGTTCTTGAGCAATTCTTTTGGCAATTCCTATTTTATCTAGCCCCATCTTAATTGTCTGTATTAATAGTTCTTTGTTCAATTCTCTTTTCGTAATTAGAACCTTCAAAAATTCTTTGTACAAATATTCCTGGAGTATGAATTTGATTTGGATCTAATTCGCCTGGATTTACCAATTCTTCTACCTCGGCAATAGTAATTTTTCCCGCCATAGCCATCAAAGGATTAAAATTTCTTGCTGTTCCTTTATAAATTAAGTTTCCAGCAGTATCACCTTTCCATGCTTTTACAATAGCAAAATCTGCAGTTAAAGCTGTTTCTAAAATATGTGGTTTGCCATTATAATCCCTAACTTCTTTCCCTTTACTAATCTCAGTTCCGTAACCAGCAGGAGTAAAAAATGCTGGAATTCCCGCTCCAGCTGCTCGACATCTTTCTGCCAAAGATCCCTGTGGAATAAGATCTACCTCTAGCTCTCCAGAAAGCATTTGCCTTTCAAATTCTTCATTTTCCCCAACATAGGACGAGATCATTTTTTTAATTTGTTTATGTTTTAGAAGGTAACCCAAACCAAAATTGTCAATTCCTGCATTATTAGAAATACAAGTCAAATCATTTATTTTTAAATCAACTAATGCTTGGATACAGTTTTCTGGAATTCCACATAGCCCAAACCCACCAAGCATAATTGTCATCCCACTTTTTATATCTAAACAGGCCTCAGCTGCATTTGAAACTTTTTTTTCAATCATAAATATTTTTACCAGTTATCATCATTTGACCAATCGTCTTCAAATTCGTTCTTTAATTTGGAGTTATTAATCTCATTTTCACAGTCAATAGGAGATCTTAAAATTGTTTCAGGCATTTCAAAGTCTTCTTGTGAAATATCTAAAGAATCATCAGCATTAATATATTTAGTATAATATGCAAATATTGGAAGGGCTGTATTAGTTCCCATTCCCATACTTAGAGTGTTAAACCTAACAGATCTATCTTCAGCGCCAACCCACACTCCAGTCACCAAGTCTGGTGTTAAACCCATAAACCAACCATCTGATTGATTTTGTGTAGTCCCAGTTTTGCCAGCTATTGGCTGTGTAATTCCAGCATAAGGCCTTTCTTTAGTTTCTTTTCCTCTTATTCGAATAGCAGTACCTCCCTGCAAAGGATTTCCATTAGCATTTTTTAAAGTAGGATGTTTTATTCCCCTTGTAACTAATTTCATCATTTCTAAAATAGAGTACGTAGTTTCCTTATTCCAAACTTGTTTAGATACAGTTTTAGGTTCATAAATTAAATTTCCAAATTTGTCCTCTATCCTTAAAATATAAACAGGTTCCATATAAACTCCATTGTTTGCAAATGGAGCAATCGCACCTACGATGTCATGAACAGAGATGTCAAAAACACCTAAAGCCATTGCGGGAACTTGATCAAATTTTGAAGTATCTATTCCAAGCTGAGCTACTCTATTGAATACATCATTAATCATGGATCCCTTTTTAATAATACTTGCTGTGATATTATTCATAGAATTTGCTAATGCAAATGATATAGAGGTTAAAGCCCCAGTAAAATGATCTCCTGAGTTTGTCGGACACCATAATTTTTTTCTATACTCATTGAAAGGAATTTCTATACAATATTCAATATCTGGGACCTGATAACAAGGGTCAATAACTCCGGACTCTAAAGCAGTTGCATATACAAATGGTTTAAATGTAGAACCAACTTGACGCTTGCCTTTTTTAACCATATCATACTTAAAATGCTTGAAATTTGGACCGCCTACCCATGCTTTGATTTGCCCAGTATGTGGATCCATAGACATAAGGCCAGATCGTAATATTCCTTTATAATATTTAACGGAATCTTTAGCTGAAAAAACAGTGTCTTTTTCAAAGTTTTTTGAATTCCAATCAAAAACTTTCATGGCTCTTTTTTCATTTAACTTTTTTATGATCTCTTGATTTGATCTAATTGGACTTACTGTGTTACAATATGAGCATTGATAACCTTTAGCAGTTTTTTCAATATATTGTTGAGGTCTTTCGCAATAGCTGCAAGCTTTTCCAATTAACTTCTTATAGATCATAGATTGTCTAAGCGATCTATTTAAAATTGTATCAATCTGTGCGGCATTTAAATCATCTGAAAATGGAGGTGATTTACATTTTTTATTGTTTCTTTCAAAAGCACTTTGTAGGTAGTTTTTAAAATGAGACTCTACCGCATTTTCTGCATGTTTTTGCAACTTGCTATCAATTGTAGAATAGATTTTTAAGCCATCAGAATACAGGTCGTATTTTTCACCGTTAGATTTACTAATTATATAGCCTCCGTTTTCATTTTTTTGAGCTAATATTTTACCAAGATCAAGTCTTAAAATTTCTCTAAAATATGGAGCTAACCCAGTTTGATGATCAACTTTATTATAATCTAGATCAAGGTCTAGTTTTTTTATTGAATCAAAATCTGCTTGTGAAATATAGTTGTTTTTAAACATTTGGTACAACACAACGGCTCTTCTTTTTAATACTTTATCTGGCCTTCTTATAGGATTAAACAATGAAGGGTTTTTTGCCATGCCAACCAACATCGCAGATTCATGTAGCTCTAATTGATCAGGTGTTTTACTGAAATAAACCTGAGCAGCACTATTAATTCCTACTGCATTATTCAGAAAATCAAACTTATTTAAGTACATCGATAAAATTTCTTCCTTTGTATAATTTCTTTCAAGTTTAGTTGCTATTATCCATTCTTTGAATTTTCTAAGTGCAAACTCAAATTTGTTTAATTTTTTTCTTGGGAAAAGTAATTTAGCTAATTGTTGAGTTATAGTTGATCCTCCGCCTTTTAAATCACCCAAAATAACCCCTTTAAAAACTCTTCCAAGAGCAATTAAATCTATTCCAGAATGGTCGAAATATCGTTCGTCCTCTGTTGCAACAAGCGCATCAATAAGTGATTTAGGTAAATTATTAAAGTGAACATTAGTACGGTTTTCATGATAATATTTACCTAACTGGACATAGTCAGAACTTAATACAACACTAGCAAGGTCTGTTTTAGGGTTCTCAAGCTCAGTAATTTCAGGTAGAGTGTCATCATCTGCTAATGCTATTAGAGCCCATAGCCCAAAAGCAGGAGAAAACACCAAAATCCAAATGATTAAAATTCTTAGAATTTTTTTAAATATTGATGTTTTTATATGTTTATTTTCTTTCAAAGAGGTTACTTTTATAAAAGTAATTTATGCTAAAATACGTGAAGTTTTGACGAATTTTAAAAATTAACTTTTTTTTGCTTAACAATTACATATGAATAACCGACAGAAAATACTTGTCTACAGTAATTTAGCATTCCAAATGGGTGTTATTATTGGTATTGGAACATATCTAGGTAATTACTTAGATAAAATCTACAATAACGATACACCATGGATTACTCTAATTTTATCGTTAATGTCTATTTTTTTATCATTTTATCAAGTTTTAAAAACATTAAAAAAAGATGTTTAAAAAATATTTCTTTCTTTTTCTTTCTTTTTCTTTCTTTTTTTTGATAGATTTTTTTATTTGTAGTTACTATCCTTCTATATCTATAGAAAACACTGAAATTTTTATTATCAACTTATTTCTTTTTTGTTTGACCTTGGGGTTTTTTATAGTAATTAAGGTTTTACAAAAAAGAAAAAAAACACCAATATTTACATACTTATCTCTGAGCTTTTTAAAAATGATTTTAAGTTTGTTTTTTTTATATCCCAAAATAACTGAAGAGTCCCACAACTTTCTTCCATATATATTGCACTTCTTCTTTTTTTATTTTGCATATTTGTCGGTAGAAATTTTTTTATTAAAAAAGGATAGTAGATAATAAATTTCTTAAAATATTTTTGCCATCGAAATAATTAATTATTTTTGGCCGAAATTTAAATTTGAATAGTAAAATGTCATCATTTTCACTGGGTAAAATATTTTTGTTTGCTACTATTTTCTTAGCTTCTATTTCTAATGCTTTCTGCAACCAAGAAAATGATTCTTTATCGAGTTTAGAAAAAAAAGCATATGATCCAGTGCCAGATATCATGCACCACATTTCGGATTCGCACGAATGGCATTTTTGGGGAGAAGGGGAAAGCGCTGTTACTTTATCGTTGCCTATAATTTTATGGACGGATAATGGTCTTGTTGGGCCATTCTTATCTAGTAAATTTCATCACAATGATAACGGCCAAATAGTAGTTATAGTTGATGGTCATAGTTTAGTCAAAATACATGATAAGATATACGAACTAAATCAAGGGCAAAAAACCGCAGTTTTCG
Source organism: Cryomorphaceae bacterium (assembly GCA_905182525.1). Classification (GTDB taxonomy): domain Bacteria; phylum Bacteroidota; class Bacteroidia; order Flavobacteriales_D; family Parvicellaceae; genus MED-G20. The sequence goes on from CAJJBV010000005.1 coordinate 167,200, forward strand.
ATGAGAGTCATCATATTAAAAATGGAATACTTCCATTAGACTTTTCAATCACCAAAAATGTAGCTTGCATGCTAATTGCATTTTTTCTACTGTTGCTATTTTTTATTATTTCAGGTATTAAAGCTAAAAATAATAAAACTGCTCCTTCTGGGTTATTATCTTTCCTTGAGCCGCTTGTTTTATTTGTTAGAGACGATATTGTAAAACCAAACATTGGAAAAAACTATAAAAAATATCTTCCCTATCTTCTAACATTATTCTTTTTTATCCTAATGAATAATTTGCTTGGTTTAATTCCAGGATCAGCCAATGTAACAGGAAATATTGCAATTACTTTAGTATTGTCTTTTATAACCTTGATAGTGACTAATTTTTCAGGAAATAAATCTTATTGGGGACATATTTTTAATCCACCCGGAGTTCCGCTAGCATTGATGCCTATTATGATACCAATTGAAATCGTAGGTATTTTTACTAAGCCTTTCGCATTAATGATACGTCTTTTTGCAAATATTACTGCTGGACATATTATAGTCCTTAGTTTAGTTTCTTTAATATTTATGGCTCAGAGCGGATTAGGAGATATTGCTGCCTGGAGTTTATCACCTGTTGCTGTAGTATTTGTATTATTTATGGACTTAATAGAAGTGCTTGTTGCGTTTCTCCAAGCTTATATATTTACTTTACTAACTTCATTATTTATAGGCTTGGCAACAGTAGAAGAGCATTAAAATTTTATAACAATAAAAAACAAAAAAATGGGAACAATCACAGGAATAGCAGCAATCGGCGCAGGTTTAGCGGCAATAGGTGCGGGAATTGGAATTGGCAAAATTGGAGGATCAGCACTAGAGTCTATGGCAAGACAGCCAGAACATTCTAGTATGATTCAAACAAATATGATTATAGCAGCAGCACTTGTTGAAGGTGTAGCTTTATTTGCTGTAGTTGTAGCATTGCTTCAAGGCTAATTAGACTAACAAAAATTGAATAAGAGCTAAAGCGGTTGGCTTTAGCTCTATTTAAAAACTAAATTATATACAATGGACTCAATGCAATTGGTAACACCAGCTATAGGATTAATGTTTTGGACAGTGCTAATATTTGTTTTATTAGTTTTAGTGCTCAAAAAGTTTGCCTGGAAACCTATTTTAAATGCTGTAGATGAAAGAAATAATTCAATTACGGAAGCTCTTTCTTCAGCTAAAAAAGCTAAAGCTGAAATGGAACAACTTTCAGCAGATAACGAAAAGATTTTAAATCAAGCAAGAATCGAAAGAGACTCAATCATAAAAGAAGCTAGAGCTATCAAAGAGAGCACTATTTCTGAAGCAAAAAGCAAAGCATCGCTAGAGGCGGAGAAAATAATTTTGTCTGCTAAGGAGCAAATTAGCAACGAAAAGATGAAAGCTATGATAGAATTAAAAAATGAAATAGCAGACATCTCTATTCAAATGGCTGAAAAAATTATTAAGTTAGAACTTAAAGATGTAAAAAGTCAAAAAAAGTTAATTGAGCAAACTTTGAAAAATCAGATGAATTAACTTAATGGTAGCATCTAAGATTACAAATAGATATGCGAAATCTTTACTTGATTTAGCAATAGAAAAAAATCAATTAAATGATTGTTATAATGATTTAATTAATGTTGAAAAGGTGTGTTCAGAAAGTAGTGATTTTACTATGATGCTTAAAAGTCCAATAGTCAATACAAGTAAAAAATTAACGATTTTAAATTCGATATTTAAAAAAAGAATTTCAAAACTCACTTTCTCATTTATTGAAATTATAACTAAGAAAAAGAGAGAACCACTTTTGCACGCCATTTCTAAAAACTTTCTAGAGTTATATAAAGAGCATCATAAAATAATATCAGCTAGTGTAACTACTACTATTCCTTTAGATAAGGATTTGAGAAATAAAATAGTTTCTTTTGTAAAAAATAGTTCAGATAGCAAGGTTGAATTAGATGAAAAAATTAATGAGGATATTTTAGGAGGAGCTATTATCAAAATAGGAGACTTTCAACTAGACAATAGTGTTAAAAAGCAATTAAACGAGTTAAAAAATACTTACAATAAAAATCTTTTTACTAAGAATTTATAAAATCAACAACAATGTCAGAAATAAAACCAGCAGAAGTTTCAGCAATTTTAAGAGAGCAATTATCGGGCTTTAAGTCTGAAGCTGAGCTTGAAGAAGTAGGAACAGTTTTACAAATTGGGGATGGTATAGCAAGAATCTACGGTCTTGGTGGAGTTCAGTACGGTGAACTTATTGAGTTTGATAATGGCCTACAAGGAATAGCATTAAACTTAGAAGAAGATAATGTTGGAGCCGTGCTTTTAGGAGCCTCAAATCATGTAAAGGAGGGAGATACAGTAAAGAGAACTAAAAGAATTGCTTCTGTCAATGTGGGGGAGAAAATGCTAGGAAGAGTTGTAAATACTCTTGGTCTACCCATTGATGGAAAAGGCCCTATTGAAGGAGAGTTATTTGAAATGCCCATCGAAAGAAAAGCACCGGGAGTAATTTATAGACAGCCTGTTAATGAACCACTACAGACGGGAGTAAAAGCAATTGATGCAATGATTCCCATTGGTAGGGGACAAAGAGAGTTAGTGATTGGAGACCGTCAAACGGGAAAAACTACAGTTTGTATCGATACTATTATCAATCAAAAAGAATTTTATGATAGGGGAGAGCCTGTCTATTGTATTTATGTTGCAATTGGTCAAAAAGGATCAACTATTGCCGGAATTGTAAATAAACTAGAAGAAGCAGGAGCAATGAAGTATACTGTAATTGTAGCCGCAAATGCATCAGATTCTGCACCTATGCAATTTTATGCTCCTTTTACTGGCGCAGCAATTGGAGAATATTTTAGAGATACTGGAAGGCCAGGATTAATTGTTTTTGATGATTTGTCCAAGCAAGCTGTAGCTTACAGAGAGGTTTCACTACTACTTAGAAGACCACCGGGAAGAGAAGCTTACCCAGGAGATGTTTTTTATTTACACTCCAGGTTACTAGAAAGAGCGGCTAAAATTAATAATTCAGACGATATTGCCGTACTTATGAATGATTTGCCCGAATCACTTAAGGGGAAAGTAAAAGGTGGTGGATCACTTACAGCACTCCCTGTAATAGAGACTCAAGCTGGAGATGTTTCCGCATATATTCCAACTAATGTTATATCAATTACTGATGGTCAAATATTTCTTGAAGCTAATTTATTTAACGCTGGTATAAGACCTGCAATTAATGTAGGAATTTCAGTTTCTAGAGTAGGAGGTTCTGCACAGATAAAATCAATGAAGAAAGTGTCAGGAACTTTAAAATTAGATCAAGCTCAATATCGTGAATTAGAAGCATTTTCTAAATTCGGATCTGACTTAGACCCTGCAACAATGGCTGTTTTAGAAAGAGGAGCTAGGAATGTGGAAATATTAAAACAAAATGAAGGATCACCATTACCTGTAGAAGAGCAAGTAGCTATTATATATTGCGGTTCAACAGGTATTCTTACTAATATTCCAATTTCAAAAATTAAAGAATTCGAGGAAAGCTTTTTAGATAGAATGAGAACTAAGCATAGAAAACAATTGGATATTCTTAAATCTGGAAAACTAACAGATGAGGTTACCGATTTAATTAAAAAAGTTGTTTCTGAGCTGTCTAAAAATTATGAAGCTTAATTTTTTATGGCTAACTTAAAAGAAATACGAACACGTATTACCTCTGTAGAATCTACTATGCAGATTACATCTGCTATGAAGATGGTTTCTGCAGCTAAATTTAAAAGAGCTCAGGATGCTATTATTCAAATGAGACCATTCGCGAAAAAGTTCAATGAAATCCTTCAAAATGTATCTTCAACTGCAGGAGAAACAGACCACCCTATGATGCAAAAAAATAATGGCAAGAAAGTACTATTAATTGCAATTTCATCAAACAGAGGTCTATGTGGTGGGTTTAACAATAATGTTGTTAAGGAAATAAAAAAAACAATCAAGCAAAATCCTGAAAATCAATATAGTATACTAACAATAGGTAAAAAAGCACATGACGCTTTTAAAAAAACAGACTTAATTAATAGTAGTGAAATACTGCCACTAAATGCTCAAACAATTTGGGACAATTTAAGTTATGAAAATTCTGTTTCAATTACCTCTAAAATCATTGACGCCTTTAACGAAAATATTTTTGATAAGGCATATTTAATTTACAATTCATTTAAAAATGCAGCTATTCAAATAACAGTTAACGAATCTTTTTTGCCAGTTTCTTCCCCTAATGAAAATATTATTTCACCAGTTGATTATATATTTGAGCCAGATCAAGAAGAGATTTTAAATGAACTTATTCCTAACACTTTAAAAATAACACTCTACAAGGCACTTTTGGATTCATTTGCTTCTGAACACGGCGCTAGAATGACAGCTATGCATAAGGCTACTGATAATGCTAATGAAATGAAAAATGACTTAAAGTTATTTTACAATAAAGCTAGACAGGCTGCTATAACCAACGAGATTCTTGAAATTGTAGCAGGTGCTGAAGCATTGGGAGGATAAAAGAGCTAGTTTATTCTTCGTAAGAAGGACAAGCAGACGAATTCACATTTTAGATAATATATACCTGTTTTACTTCAAATCAAGTTTTATCCTTATCAATACGATATATAATATCTCTTTTTAATAAAACTTATATATTGCATAAAATTCTTATGTTAATTAACCAAAATGAAGTCAAAAAAAATAGTTTATTAAGCTTATTTTTAATATTACTTCTATTATATGGTTGTAAAAATAAAATTGATCATTATAACATTAATGAGTATTATATTAATTGTGAAGAAAATCTATTCTATAGTCTTTACAAAAACTTCAGAAATAATAATTACATAGATGTAATTATCAAAAAAGGAAATCAAAAAAGTAATGCAATAATGCGTATTCGAGGTGACTCCTCTAGAGATTTTGAAAAAAAATCTCTCAAAGTAAAAATCAAAGACTCAACTGCGATTGACTCAAAAAAAGTTTTCAATTTTAATGCTGAATTTACCGACCCTACTTTTTTAAGAAGTCATATCTCAAATAGTATTTTTAAAAAAATGAACTACCCTTGTTTTTCTACTTCTTTTTCAAATATTTACTTAAATAACAAATTCTGCGGACTCTATTTAGAAGTAGAAAATATTGACAAAAACTTTTTAATTAAAAATCAATTAAATAAAAATGGTGATTTATACAAAGCTACTGTAGACGGAGCTTGCTTGTATGAAATTAATGAGGTAAAACTAAAATGGGAAAAAAAAACCAATAAAAAATCCAGCTCAAAAAGCTTAATTCAACTTATTGAAGACTTGCAAAGCTATTAAGATGACAATTTCCTTGACTTTATAAATAAAAACTTTATTATTCAAAATTAATTGATTTCCTAGCAATAAATGCATTTATTGCTAATGGAAGTACCTACTATCATAATTATTATCTCTACAGAGACTTTAATAATGGTGGAAAATGGATTTTATTACCTTGGGATTTAGATAAGACATTATCTTATTACAACTGGAAGCCCTATAAATACCACAGAACCTCAAGTGATTGGGAAAATGATAATACTTTAATTGAAAAGTGCCTACAAAACAAACAAATTTTCGCAGACTTTTTGGATAAAATTCATGAAATTGGAACTATAATAAATAACGAATTTTATGAGCCAATATATGATAATGCAATAAAGAGTTTGGAGCCCTTTATTTTAATGGACTCAACCAATAAAATAAATTCTTTTAACAATTGGAAAAAAGCAATTAAAAGTGACAAAAAATTTCTTTACAAAAGATCCGAAAAATTAGTCCAAGATATATTATCAACCCCAGAAGGATTCAATACTCATAAAACTCCAGACGAAATATCAATTCCTTTCAAAATTTCATGGGATAAATCAAAGAACTCTGAAGAATATGAAATATGGGTTTCGCAAAACTTTTTATACCCAGACAGCAGTACCTTAAAATTCAAAACAAAAAACAACTTCTATTGGATTGACACCCTGCCTTTAGGAAACTATTATTGGAAAGTAATAGCTAAAAACGATTTTTCATACAATGTTGGATTCAACTCAAAAAATAAATTCAATTTAAAAAAAGGTACTGCTTTAGTTAAAACCATCAATAAAAACACAACACTAACTAAAAAAAACTCACCCTACAGAATAAACGGGAAGCTAAGCATTACTGACTCAGCCAATATAATAATTGAAAAGGGGGTAACGATTTTGATGGGAGAGGATAGTGAAATCCATTGTAAATCTAATTTCACAGCAAATGGAACTAAAACGAATCCTATTACTATTATACCAATTGAAGCAGATAAATCATTTCATTCTATTAACTTCTATAATTGTGATATTTCTTTAAATAACTTAGAAATAAGAGAGGGATTAATAAATTGCAAGAATTCAAATTTTAAAATAGAAAACAGCAATATTACTGTTAAAAATAGAAAAATGGAATTTGGAGAAAAAAGACCTTCCATAATTTGGGCTTGGTATGGTAAAGTTATAATAGATAATGTATGTATTACAGGAAACTCCAAAGGTGAAGGTATTAACATTAATTACAGTGATTCAGAAATAACTAATAGCGAATTCTATAACACACCAGATGCTATTGAATTAATTAACGTAAATAATGGAAAAATTACAAACAATATAGTTATGTATTCTCCAGATGACGCGATAGACTTAAATGATTGTTACAATATTGATGTATCCAACAACTATTTAATTAATAACTTAGATAAAGGCATCTCAATTGGAACTGACTGGGGAAATAAATTTGTATCGTTAAAACCTGGGTTTAATGGTAAATCTTCTAATATAAATGTTTTGAATAACTATATCGTTGGAAATAATATTGGAATATGTATTAAAGATAGTTCTGTAGTTTCTACATCAAAAAATATTATTTCTTATAATAAAACAGGAATAAAAGGTTACAGAAAAAATAAAAATTATAACCAAGGGGGATCGATTAAATCACAACAAGACGAAATCAGCAACAATATAAATAACATTGAATTTGATAAATATTCAAAAAAAACATTTAATAATATTAAGAATACCTCGTCAGTAATTAAATTTAGAGATAACTTTATTTTCACATCATTAATAGAATTTTCAACTACTGAAAAAAGTATATTTCTTGCAAATAAATCAGAAATAAATCTGCAACTAAAAGGCCTCACTATTGTAGATAACAAAAACGAAACTTTATTTGTATTTAATGATAGTCATAATATAGAACCTAATGGAAAAATCTGCATTACTAATTCTAATTTGTTTTTAATAACAAACTATTTCTATGACAAGAACCTAAAAAATAGCAACCTAGATAAGATCTACCTCAAAGACAAAACAAACAAATTATTTCAACTAAAAAATGAAAAAGCTTTCAAATAAAGGAATTGGAATAGTAGTACCAATAATATTATTAGTTATAACTTATTTCTTTTATTCAAGAAACATTAAAATAGTAAAATGCATTTCGGATTATGATGCCGAATTTTCTATAAAATCACAGATTTTAAATATTGATTTACTAAAACAATATAATTCAGATGAAGACAAAATATATAAAGTGATAAAAGTTGAAAATAAAAATATTAGTGATTCAACTATTGCACTAATGGTTAAGAATAATTGTCAATTTCATGTTTATCAAGATAACAGATTAATTTTTTTAAGAAAAGAAAAAACCTATTATCAAGGTAAATCAATTGAAAATAAAAAATACTTTAATCTTTCTAATAAGTTAAGGAATAACCAAAGTTGTTATCAAATAAAAATACAACCAAACAAACCAATATTTGTATTAATTAGGGCTCTACAAAAAGATAAACTAAAAGAATTAATTGCATTAACAGATTTTGAAGAAAAAAACATCAATTCACTTAAAAACTTCGACATTCCAATTTTTAGGATTAATAATCAAAATAGTTTTTTATCGAAAGAGAGCTATTGCTCCAACGTCACTGAAATATCTCAAAACGGAATAAGTACCATAACAAATTCTAAAATGAAAATCAGAGGATATACATCTCTCTCCTTCCCTAAGAAACAATTCAGTATAAAATTCAGAAATAAATTAAAACTTAAAAATATTGATTTAAAAAAGAATGTTCTTTTAAGCTCATATACAGACAAGAGTTTAATTAGAAATAAATTAGCTAAAGATCTTTTTTCTAAGAGATAAAAAATAATATAGTTACCTTAATTAAGCAGCAACAATTTTAAATTTCATAAAACAACCATGAGTCAAAGAATTGAAGGCCTTTTTTTACGTTCTACCAAAATAAAACACAACTCAATTATTGTAGAATTATTGACTAAACAATATGGCAGATCAAGTTTTATATTTTCAATTAGTTCTAAAAAAAGTAAATCTTTTTTGTTTCAACCTTTTCATTTCATTGAATTTAGCTCAGCTTACAACTCTGAGAAAAAGGTAAATAGGGCAAATAATGTAGAAATAGCTTTTCCTGTTATTGATATTATAAGTGACATAAGAAAAACAGGATACGCACTTTTACTTACTGAAATTTTGAATAAAACATTTCATACCCAAGACAAAAACGAGAAACTTTTTTTTGAGTTAAAAAAAATGATTATCTCTTTTGAACACCAACCATTTAACCCAGTATTTGGAATTTTTTTTATTAAAGAAATCTTGATTCACTTTGGCATTCAACCCTTAAGTAATTACAATACCGAAAGTCCATATTTTAGTCTATCAGATGGCAAGTTCACTAAAGTTTATGATGATAATATAGAAGAAAATTTCCCATATGAGATATTGAATAAATTATTAGGTATGAAAATTGATGATATATTTGTTTTTAAAATTAGTTCTACAAATAGAAGATCAATTATGAGTTTACTTTTAAGTTATATGTCATATCATGAGTTAGTGAATGTCGATAAATTAAACTCTATAAAAGTCTTGCAATCACTATATGATTGAATACCAAATTGAAAACATATATACTTTTTATTTTCTACTTTTTATTTTCTGTTCATTTTATAGCTCAGAAAGTTTCATTTGTTAATGAATTTGGGAATAGATTAAAGAATAGAAGAGTATTGATCATCACCGGATCAAAAATAGATACTCTTTATACTAACAAATTAGGGAATATCGATTTAAAAGCCAATATAAATTTTGATTCTATTTCTTTTCCCCATAACGACAAAACTATTTCAAAAAACAAGTTTGAAATTAATCAGAATAAAAATTTATTTATAGTTGAAATTTCTTCTAAATCTCTTCCTGTTTTTGAAGCAGAAATAAATAAAAATTCCCAGTTGCCAAATTCTATGTCAGAACTTAATCACCAGGTAATTAGCTCTAAAGAAGTTTATAATTCCAATACTTCTAGCGGAGCGGAGCTATTACTTTTAGCCGATGAGGTAACAATTCAAAAAAGCAGTTTCGCAGGTGGAAGCCCTATAATTAGAGGGTTTGAAGCCAATAGAATTTTATTAATGATAGACGGCATTAGAATGAATAACGCAATTTACAGAAGTGGACATCTCCAAAACAGCATTACAGTAGACCCCTTTATCGTTGAAAACTGTAACATTATTTTTGGTCCTTCTGCAGTTTCCTATGGAAGTGACGCCATTGGAGGGGTAATAGATTATAAAACAAAAGATCCTATTACTTTTTCCAAAAATGACAGCTCTATTTTTAAGGGCAATTATTTCATTCGATCTAATAGTGCAACTCAAGAAATTACAAATCATATAAATTTTAATATTTCAGGGAAAAATATAGCTTCTTTAACATCTGTAACGTACAAGAAATTTGGCGATGTTTCAATGGGAAAAAACAGGAATCACGGGTTTGATGAATGGGGAAAACACACATTTTATGTAGAATCAAGTAATCTTCAGGATACTGTTATAAATAATCCTAATCCATCTATTCAAAAAGGAGTGGGATACGATCAAATTGATTTAACAAACAAAATATTATTCACACCAACTTCTAAAAGTAGAGTTATAATTAATTCTCAATTCAGTAAGTCTTCCAATTTAGCAAGGTTTGATCAATTGAATAACTATGATTTAAACGGTGCTCCTGAATATTCACAGTGGGATTATGGACCTCAAAAAAGAATACTAAATTCAATTTCGATCTCCACTCGAAATAGGTCCGTCTTTTTTGATGAAGTAAGTGCTGTTTTTTCACACCAATATATTGAAGAATCAAGAATAACAAGAAAATTTAACAGCCGTATTCAAAGAAATATGATTGAAAAAGTGAATGTTTTAGGAGGGAATATTCAACTTTCTAAATCACTTAGTTCTTCTGCTCAATTAACCTACGGAACAGAATTATATTATAATTCTGTACAGAGTGATGCTTACTCAATTAACCTTTCTAATTTTATTGTTTCTACAAACAATTCAAGATATCCTAGTGGAGGAAGTAATATTTTTTTCCCCGCACTTTACGGTAATTACAACATTAAAAAAAACAGATTCTCTATAATGGCTGGAGTTAGATATACTTGGAATCATATTTATGCTTCATATGGCGATAATTCTTTAGAATTTTTATCTGGAAGTTTAGAAATTAAAAAACATTCCATAAATGGATCATTTAACACCATTTTTTATCCTAATAAAAACACTAAATTTTTTCTTGATTTAAGTACAGGCTTTAGATCGCCAAATATTGATGATTTAGGAAAAGTTTTTATAAAAGACGAGTTCCTAACAGTTCCAAATAATGATTTAATTCCTGAATATGCATACAATCTTTCTCTGGGCCTAAGAAGCCAAAAAGAGCTTAATAAATATAAGTTTAGTTTTTCAGCTTCCTCGTTTGCAACGCTACTTGATAACGTTATTACGAAACAAAGTTTTGAAATAGATGGGGATAATGTTATAAATTACGAAGGCAGTTCATACGAACTTCTAGCGAATCAAAATGCTAAAAGCGCTTTGGTTTATGGTGCTAGCGGATCTTTAGGTTTTAACTTTAAAAAGTTTAATTTTCATTCAAGTATATGTTATACCAAAGGAGAGATTACCAAAAGTCAACTTTCAATGAGTCACATTCCACCAGTTTTTGGGAAGATAAATTTTAAATATTCTTTTAAAAAGTTTGATTTACATATTCTAAATGTATTTAACTCCAATAAAACACTTGAAAGTTTTGGAGATGGCAATACAGATAATCCAGCTGAAGCTACAAAGGAGGGATATCCAAAATGGTGGATTGTAAATACAAAAGCAACTTACTATTGGAAAAAATTAATTATTCTAAATATGGGAGTTTATAATTTATTTGACATTCATTATAAAACATTTTCTTCAGGAATAAGTGCTCCAGGGAGAAGCCTAATGATTTCAGCTAAATTAGCCTTTTAATCTAATTTCTTTTTTATAGTCTAAAGGAGCTATTCTAGAATTTTTTTTAGAAGCAATTACAACAGATGTCTCTAGCAGACCAATCTCTTCAATAACACCCAATTTTTCTTCTAAAACTTTTTCAAATGACGGAATATCATTTGTTATTATTCTAAGTTGATAATCATATTTACCAGTTAATTGAAGACATTCACTTATCTCTTCAATTGCTTGAATTTGCTTCAAAAAGTTTGAAACTGTTGCTGTTTTTTGTCTTATTAGGGAAAGGTGAACAAGCGCAGTAAATCCCAAACCTACTTTAGAATGATCTATAAAGGCATGATAGCTTTTAATAACTCTATTTTTTTCTAGTTTCTGAACCCTTCCTAAAGTAGGGGCTGCAGAAAGACCAATCACTTTACTAAGCTCTATATTAGAAATTTTGCTATTTTCTTGCAGAGCTTTTAGTATTTTTAAATCAATTATATCTAGCTTCATAATCTATCTATTAAAATAAATCTACAACATATCTTCTTGTTAAATAGATTCTCGCAGTTAAATTACCATTTTTATGGTACACTATTCATTTAATTATTTTCAGTATAACTTATATATCACAGGCCTAGAGGGAGAAGCATCATTTTCAATATTTGAAAGGGAAAGGTTTAAAAGGTATAATCCATCAGGAACTCCATCAGGAATTCCAATAAGTTCAGTTATAGTTCTTTTACTGTCAATTATATTCGGATAATTCCAGAAAGCTTTATGAGCTAGTAATTTTCCATCATCAAATTCTTTGTCCACCGAGGGCTGGTCAATTAACAAATGTAAAATTCCAGAATCTCTAATATAACCCGCAGCATTTTCCGTTAAATAAGGCCAATTGGTGTTATTATAAGTTTTCTCATGAAGTGAAGTATAATCTTGCTGAGTTTTAATAATTAGAGAATTAACATTTGGATTTATTTTATTTTCAATATGTTTTAAATCCACAAAGTAATCTCCTTTTTTTACCCCTGAACCTCCGTCTGAAGTTGCCTTTTCGGGTTTAATTGTTAGTAGCTGAGCTGTAAAATGAAAAGAAGGGAGTAAATTATTTACAAATACATTTTCTTTAGAAATGTGACCTACAGATTCTGTGTGAGTCATATTCCCATGAGGATTAATTAATAATTCTTTAAAATTCACACTTCCGCCATCTTCTACACTACCTATAAAGTCATCATTTTTAATCACATTGGCTTTAATCTCCTCCACGTACCATGCTTTAAAACTATTTTTAGTTTTAGAACATAGTGATAAATCAATTGGCTTATCTAGATTAGCGCTCTTTTTATTATTATTTATAATTACATTAACTATCATTCACTTAAAATAAATAATTCTCTTGAAACATATTCAGACAAAAGCCATTTTTCAGGACTCATATGAACATTATTATTTTTATTAAATATAATTTCCTCTTTTATAAATCTATTTAATTTATTTTCAAAAGCTGTTTTATTTTTGATTTTTAAATTATTCACAACATTATCTAAATTAAAGCCCTTACTAGTTCTTAATCCGAGCATAATCTGCTCATTTATACTATCATAATTAGATAAAACCTCTTCTTTATGAAAAACAGAAGTTGACTCTATATTTTTAATATACTGAACATTGTTGGAAATATTCCACCTTCTTTTTCCTTTATTGAAAGAATGAGCTCCTGGACCAAGGCCTATGTAGGGTCGTTGTTTCCAATAATTTGAATTATGGTATGATTCTTCGCCTTTAATTGCAAAGTTTGAAATTTCGTAATGTTCATAATTAAGAGACTTCATTTTATTGGAAATCCACAAAAACTCTTCTTCGCTTACATCATCTTCTAGGGTTTTAATTTTATTTTTTTTTAATAAATGCCCAAAATAGGTTCCACTTTCAATTGTTAAATGATAGCAAGAGAGGTGGTTGGGTTCAAATTCTAGAAGTTCTAATAATTCATCTTGGTAATTTCTATTTAAAGTACTTGGTGTTCCATAAATAAAATCAAGACTCATATTTTCAAAACCAATTTCTTTAGCATTGTTTATTCCATTTATAACTTGTTTTTTATCATGAACTCTATTCATCCATTTTAGAACCTTATTGTCCATGGATTGTATTCCAATACTTAGCCTGTTAATGCCAAGGGTTTTATAAAATTCTAGTTTATTTTTATGAAGATCCTCCGGGTTTATTTCTATTGTAATCTCTTTTAGATCACTTAGTGAAACCTGTTTTTCTAAAGCAGTGAATATCAATTCTAGATCTGTATTTTCCATCAAAGAAGGGGTCCCCCCACCTATATATAAACTATTAATTTCATTTGGGAATTCATTACTTCTTAATTGAATTTCTTTAATAATACTTCTAATCATTTGATTTTTCAATTTTAGTGAAGTACTAAAATGAAAGTCACAGTAATGGCAAGCTTGTTTACAAAAAGGGATATGTATGTAGATACCACTCATTAATTTATATTCATTTTAGTGATGTTCAAAATTTAATTGAGAAGATAATAGTTGTAAATTTACTCTAATCTTTGATTATGATTACCGGAATTTTAAATAGTAATACTCCATTAGACTTAAATAAATCTTCTTTGGAAAAATATGAAATATTAGAAATTAATTATTCTAATAAAGAGATTATTTTATTAAAAGATCAAAAGAAATTTAAGTGCAAAATTTTAAAACATAATTATGAAGATCAGTCTTATGTTGTTAAGGTAAATGGAAATATTTCTACAATTCGAATAATAAAACCTGCCGAGAAAACAGCCGAAAAAATAGGGATTAATAAAAACACAAGTTTAAACGTTAACACTCTAAAAGCACCTATGCCAGGGCTAATTTTAGAAATTCTTGTTACTAAATCTGTTACAGTCAAAAAAGGAGATCCTATTATTATTTTAGAAGCTATGAAAATGGAGAATATTCTAACTTCACCCATAGATGGAGTTATAAAAAATATTGAAGTCAAGGCTCAACAAACAGTAGAAAAAAACAATGTATTAATTAGATTTGAATCATGAAAAATATTTTAACTATAACCGCATTATTCTTATTAATAAGTTGTTCAGAAGAAAACAAAAATGAAAACTCCAAATCATTTAAGACAGAAACTGCAGTAAAACCTACTAGTGACTACACTTATTCTTTGGGAGATGTAACTGTAAAGTGGACAGCATTTAAACATTCTGCTAGAGCTCAGGTTGGAGGAGAATTTAAATCTGCTGAAGTTCTAGGCTTTAAAGAAAGTAATAATTTAAATACTTCAATATCTGGAGTTTCCTTTAAAATTCCTGTTTCTTCTACTAGTACCAATGATAAAGTTAGAGACTATAAAGTAGTCAATTCATTTTTTAATACGATGATAAGTACTGAGTTTATAACTGGAAAAATTATTTCTATTGACGAAAATGGTGAAGGAAAACTATCTATAAATATGAATGGAAATGAAGTAGAAAAAGTGTTTAAGTGGGATATGGATCAAACAACTAAAGAAATTTATATTAAAACATCAATTGATGTGCTTAACTGGGGAGCAAAATCTTCATTAGACGCTCTTAACCAAGTGTGTCTAGAACAGCATACCGGCCCAGATGGGGAAAACGTATTATGGCCAAATGTCGACATTTCAGTAATTGTTGATTTGTAAACTCAAGCTAAATTTTTTAAAATATATTTTCCAAGTATATCATATTCAATATTCACTTTGTCATTAACCTTTAGTTCCTTAAAACTTGTATTTTCATATGTGTAGGGGATTATAGCTACTTCAAGACTTTTCTCATTAGTGTTGGCAATAGTTAAGCTAACTCCATTAATAGAAATAGAACCCTTATGTACCAGTAATTTGGGGTTTAAATTATCATCTTCAAAATAATACCTCCAACTTCCGTTTTCATCTTTAATATTTGTACACTTAATCGTGTTATCAACGTGTCCTTGAACCATATGACCATCGAGTCTTCCCCCCATTTTCAAACATCTTTCTAAATTTAAAAATTGTCCAATTTTCAATGAACTCATATTTGTTTTCTGAACAGTTTCGTTAATTGCAGTAACTATATGCTCTTTTGAATTTTGAGCAACAACAGTAAGACATACCCCATTATGAGCAACGCTTTGATCAATTTTTAATTCTTTAGAAATATTGGACTTTACAGTGAAATGGTAATTCTCTCCCTCTTTCACAATGTCTATAATTTCCCCTAAACTTTCTATTATTCCAGTAAACATATTATTGATTAATTATTGTATTGTCTCTTAAAAGTTGAATATGGCCATTTAGTTCTATTTTTTCTATGCCTTCTAATCTTATATTGCTAATTACACACTGAAAATAGTAGGCTCCGTCAGGACAATCTAGCTCTGTGCCTTGAAAATGTCCATCCCACTTAAAGTTGGGGTTTGAACTTTCGAAAACAATTCCTCCCCATCGGTTAAATATATTAAGATCAATTTTTTCAATATATTTTATGGGAACTAATGCTTGAAAATAATCATTTTTATTATCATTATTTGGAGTAAAAATATTAGGAAAAAAGAAGCTTGGACAATTATCAAAACAAACAGTATCGCTAGGCAAACTTTCATTACTGTAAATAATAGAATCTGTTGCAGTCACATAATAGCAGCCGGCTACAGAAGAAATTCCGTTGTATGTATTTTGATGTTTAAAAGAAGTGTCATTTTCACTATTAAATGTATTAATTAAAGTAAATATGCCATCAAGGAAAGGAGTAAAGTACAAAGAATAAGAAACAGCATCATTTGAACAATCATTGTTTGGATTACTCCACGTTAATGAATTTATTTCTTCTTCACAATCACCAATAATAGTTAGTTTAGGTGGGCAAGGGGGGGTGTAGTCAAAAGGAGAATCACAAACTTTTTGAGAGAAATTAATTAAAGGGCTAAAAATCAATGTATCTAAGTATTTCCCATAGGACTTAATATAATAACAATATTGTTTTTGATTAATTAACCCAGAATCTATATAATAGGGACTATTAGTGGAATCAATCATTTGGAAAATCCCATCTAATGAATCAGATTTATAGACATAATATTTTTCGTTATCCCAAGGTATATTTTCGGACCAAAAGAGCTCAATTTGATTGTCATTTGGAATAGTTCTTAGATGTATACTTGATGCTGAGCTACTAAACCCAACAATAGTGTCAACATTTAAATAATTATAGTATAATCCAATCTTGTAAATTCTATTAGTATCTGTAGTATTAATGTTTTTATAATTGTAATTAGTTTCTAATTCGTACAAGAAATTTTTTGTGGATAGCTGTTTAATGAGCATTCCATTCCCATCAAAAATATCATATCTATACGGCCCCAAATATTGAGTTAGTGTCTAATTCTGTAGGTGTCAACCAAACTATAGAATCAATTCCTAGCATAGAATCTGTAGAAATAACACTTATATTGGTAATAATTGCCACTTCTTTTTTCAAAACAACACATGCTGTGTCTGAGGGGCAACTCTCTAATTGTCCTAAATCATAGATGCCTGTTACAAAATAGCAATATGACCTTCCAATTTCTAGTGAATCTGAGTCAACATAAGTGGTGTCATTATTAGAGTTAGTTTGGTGAATAAGAGAAACTCCATAATTTGATAAATCAGATAATTCACAACATTCTTCAAAAGTGTTAATAGGGCCTTCTTTTTTATAAATATTGTACCCCAATGCACTTGAACAAATTGCTTTATCCCAATTCATATGAACTGAACTTCCAATTGGAATGGCAGACAATCCTGTTATTGGGGGAGGCCTTACATCGATATTAAAAGCCTCATAATCTGAAAGTACAGGGTTGCCATTGTCTTTTACTTCGATTAAAATTGGATAGGAAGACTTTTGAACGTGGCTACAATTAGTATTCCATTGAAATATTCCATTGGTTAATCCATTATTATCTACGGAATTAAAAACAGCTGGAGAATTAGTTAAATTAAATGGAAGGCCTGATTCTTCGAGAGAAATAAAATCAAAATCTTGATCTGTTCCTTTAACATTTAAATTAATACTACTACCTGCTTCAACACATATGTCGAGAATAGGAATTATATTTGGAGGATTATTGTTGCAATTACTTCGAATTGTTAGTTGAATATCTCTCAGAACGGAACCTATCCTGTAACCTTTACGCCATTCGGAAATTTTAATAGTAAAATTGAATTCCCCAACTAGTGTCGGATTTTTCCAGCAAACAGTACCAAAAACTGGATCTATAGAAAAGTTTCCACCACCTACTACATCAGGATAAATATACTGACCAAACATTAATGGCAGTGCTCCAGCTCCTAAAGGAACTACAAGTTCATAGCTAAGCGAGTCTCCATCTGGGTCATAGGCCATAGGATTGTAACAATAGGACCTATTTATACAACCTACTGCTGGACACGGACACTCAGTAAATTGAACAGAATTATTAGCTCCAGCAGCTCCTAAAAATGGCGAAATAACTAAATAAGATTCTAAGGCAAAAACTACATCATCACTATTTCCTCCAGGACGGATATTAAGTATCCCTGCATTTCTAAGAGGGTCTTCCATGGTAATTCTGTGGGTGCCTGTTGATGTGAAAGTATGAACTCCAACATAAATATTTTTTTGATGATTTAACGCAAGAGATTGTTGACTGACTCTAAATAGAGTGTCTTGTTGTGAAAAAGTAGTTCCTAAATCAAAATCTAAGTATAGCTCCGGCCTATCTGCACCAGTGGCTGAACCTAAATCAGTACAAGTAGTGATTGTAAATTCATAGGTTAATCCTCCAAGGTGTAAATAGGTTATTTCACCTCCTCTATTATGAGAGCCCCAAATACATATTGGGAGAAAAATAAAAATAAATTTAAATATTCTAATTAGCATTATCTCTCAAAATTACTCAAAAGCAATTTAATGTTTGTTATGTTAAGGTATTTAATAAGAAGATAAAGAAGATTTTAATTTTTTTTATGGTTATTTTTACAGAAACTAGTTCAAATGGGAAAGTTTTTAAAGTTAGGAGTAAGTATAGGAGATCCTAATGGCATTGGACTAGAAATAATAATCAAAGCATTCTCACATCAAAAAACTTTAAACGAATTTATTGCAATAGTTTATTCTAATGTAGAAATCATAGAATTTCATTTAGCACATTTGAAATTAGATTTAGAAATAAACGTTATTAAGTCTATTTCAGAAAGTTTAAAAGGGAAATTAAATGTTTTTGAAATAAGCAGCTCTAATTTTAAAGTTGATTTTGGCAAATCAAATATACAAAGTGGTGATATTGCCTTTCGTTCGTTAAGTACAGCCACTAAGCATATTATAGAAAATAAAATTGATTGTTTAGTAACTGCACCAATTGATAAAAACACAATTCAAAGCAAAAATTTCGAGTTTAATGGACATACCGAGTATTTAACTAAAATTTCTAATAAAAATAACTCTTTAATGCTTATGGTTCATCAAAACCTCAAGGTAGGGGTAGTGACCAATCATTTATCAATAGCTCAAGTAGCTGAGGCAATAAGTGAAGAATTAATTTTAACTAAAATAGCAATCTTAGAAAAGTCTTTAAAAAATGATTTCAATATTAAAAACCCTAAAATAGCGCTGTTAGGCCTTAATCCTCATGCCGGAGATGGCGGCATAATAGGGATAGAGGAAATTACCATTATTAAACCAGCAATTAAAATTGCAAATGAAAAAAATTTCAGGGTATTTGGTCCTTTTCCCGCCGATGGGTTTTTTGCTAGTGAAAAGCACAAAGAATTTGACGCTGTTTTAGGAATGTATCACGACCAGGGATTAATTCCTTTTAAAATGTTGAGCAAAAATCAGGGCGTTAATTTTACAGCTGGCCTGCCAATTATTAGAACTTCACCCGATCACGGAACTGCAAGTGATATTGCTGGCAAAAATAAAGCAAGTTTTAAATCTTTTATGAACGCTTTATATTTATCTAAGGATATTTACAACAATAGAAAAAGACAATAGAAACATGTTTAAGTACATTATTACTTTATTTTTTTTTAAGTTTTTATTATTGAGTTTTTTTTGTCAAAACAGTAATAACAATTTATTTGAAGAGGCATTTCCCCTTTGTTATGGCCAAACAATATCTTCAAATAACGCCAATTCTAATTCTACGCACTCTAGTAATAATTTTAATTTTGATTCATTAATTAATTGTGTAAAATTAGACAATTCTTCTTGGTTTAAATTCACCACAAATGAAATCGGAGGAATGGTCGACATTATCATAAATCAAATTAATTGTATTGGAGATTCAAACTTAGTTTTTCAAAATAATATAGAAGTAGTTCCTCTTTATTTTACTAATTTTTCATCTGGATTAGTAGTTGATTTAGTAGACAATTGTCAAACCAGCAATTCAAATATTTCCTTTTCATTTTCTGATTTATTACCAAACCAAGTCTATTATTTATTAATCGATGGTTATAATGCTATTGACACTATTCCAATTTCTACAATTTGTTCTTATCAAATTCAAATATCAGGATCGGGCTTAAAACCAGCTATTGATGCTGGTGAAGACATGTTTGTTTTCCCAGGGGAAGAATTTCAATTATCAGGATTTGGAATAGGAAATCCAAACTGGTATCCAACATCTTTTTTGGACAGCTCCAATTCTTTAACCCCGTATTTAACTATAAGTTCCACTACTGAGTTTCTACTTACTTTGACTGAAGATGGGGGTTGCGTTTATGAAGACAGGGTTAAAATTTTTGCACAAATACCATTAGTTTTTTTTAATACCATTACGCCAAATAACGATGGCAAAAATGATCAATGGAGGATTAAAAACATCGAAAACTATCCGTTTTGTAGGTTAGAGATTTTTAATAAATGGGGACAAATTGTTTATCAGAGCATTGGTTATAAAGAGAATCAACGCTGGAATGGCACATTTAATGAAAAGCAATTACCAGCCGGCACCTATTTTTATGTTTTAGACGTTGGCTCTAATTCTAACAGCGAAATTTATCGTGGAACTATAAACTTATTAAGATGAGAAATTTATCTATAATTTTATTTCTACTCTATTTTTCAAATATTAAAAGTCAGCAAATATCACAATATTCAAATTTTTTAGAAACGGCATTTTATTTAAACCCAGCTATTTCATCTTTAGGAAACAATCTTAAATTATTATATAGAAATCAGTGGACTGGATTTCAAGGGGCCCCTAAAACTACTTTTATAAGTTACCAATCTTCTTTTTTTCACAAAAAAGATTTGAAATCTGTTTCCTTATCTAGTATAGGAGGCTTTATTCAAAATGAAAAAATGGGAGCATTTAGAAATTTTAAGGCCAAATTTTCCTACTCGTACTCCTTTTTAATAAATAGCCGTCTTAGGGTTTCTTTTGGCACTTTCATTGGTCTTCAGCAGCTTGGGATTGATGTAACTAGTATGGATTTATTTGACTCTAACGATCCTGTGGTTGACATTTCTAAAACCAGCTATATGTTTCCAGATTTTTCAATGGGACTACTTATTTCTAATAAAAATAATTTTTTTGGGGTTAGTATAAAACAACTTTTTGAAAATAATTGGAATAATCTTGTAAGCAGTAACCTTTCCAAAAACAAAGCAAGTTTTATATTAATGGGTGGAAAAAAAATTAAATTTTCCAACTATACTTTTTCCCCAACAATTATGACAACATTTACTGGGGGAATAAAGCCAGTTTTTTTATTGGGATTCCAAGCTGAATATAAAGAAGTTTTTGCCTTTGGACTATATGTTAAAAATGAAAATTTATTTTCTTCTCAAATTAAGATAAATATTTCTAAAAATATACAGCTTTCTTATGCTCACGATTTATTTATTTCCACCTTTTCAAATAGCAATTTGAATTCAAGCGAGTTTATGATTATTTACACCAATTCTATTCTCTAAAAAAATAAATAGAAACAATCCAATTATTTATTTTTAAGATAATCCCTTTAAATTATGAGTACTTATATGGTAGAAATCTTGGTATTTTCAAGGCTTTATCAACAATTATTGGTACTTTTCAACAAAAAAACAGAACCTTAATTTTTTTTTCGCGTACTAATGCGTATTGATATGGGTTAATTTTAATCTGTTATTATAATTTTTTATGAAGCTAATTAAAGTTTTATTTTTATTTTTATTCATAACTTTTGTAAA
>CAJJBV010000006.1 GCA_905182525.1 Cryomorphaceae bacterium
TCAAAAGTCTAATTGGGAGCTCAATAAATCATATTATCTTTTTTCAATATTAAAATATTCTCTTCTAGTGAAAATTGGAAGTTTTTTATTGAAAATTTCATTTTTTTTTAGATTACCCATTAAAAGACTTGTCAAAACAACCATTTTCAATCAATTTTGTGGTGGAGAGAATATTCAAGATTGCAACAAGAAAATCAATGAACTTTCTGAATTTAGAATTGGAACTATCTTGGATTATTCAGTTGAAGGAAGAGAAAATGTATTAGATTTTGAAAAAACTAAAGAGGAAATAATTCAAACTATTCTTTATGCAGCTGAGAATAAAAAAATTCCTTTTACCGTATTCAAAATTACTGGTTTAGGTAAATCTTCTTTAATTAAAAAAGCAAATTCTAACTTAGACGATTTAAGCAAGAATGAATATTCAGAACTAAATTTAGTTTTTAAAAGAGTTGATCAAATTTGCAAAACAGCCTTTGATAATAAAGTTTCTGTTTTTATTGATGCTGAAGATAGTTGGTATCAAGACTATATAGACTCTATAGCAGAGCTTATGATTTTTAAATATAATATCGAATCTGCTATTGTTTATAATACCATTCAACTTTACAGACATGATAGATTTCATTATATGAAAGGATTAATTTTAAGATGTAGCTCTAATAATAAATTTTTAGGTTTAAAACTAGTTCGTGGTGCTTACATGGAAAAGGAAAGAGAGAGAGCTACTAAACTAAACTATAATGATCCTATTCATAAAGATAAAGAATCAACTGACCATGATTTTTCTATGGCCGTTGAATATTGTCTAAAAAAAATTGATTTTGTAAGTCTTTGTTTAGGGACTCACAACGAAAAAAGTGTATTACATTTAATTAATCTAATGATAGATTATTCTTTAAGAAAAAATGATTCTAGAATTTATTTTGCCCAGCTTTTAGGTATGAGTGATCATATAAGTTATAATCTTGCTGAACAGGACTACAATGTTGCTAAATATGTACCATACGGGCCGATATATGAAGTTATTCCATATCTTATTAGAAGAGCAGAAGAAAATACTTCTGTGTCTGGGCAAACAGGTAGAGAATTATCCTTGATAAAGAAGGAATTAAAAAATAGAAATTTAGTTTAAATATTTAATTGGAATTTTTGTTCCTTTAATACTTTTTGAAAATACTCTTACTGCACCTACTATAATTTGGCCCTCTACATAAATTGGAACCCTATTTTCATCATCACTAACAAATACATCCATAGTTTCATTGGCCTTAAAAATAGTGCCTTCAATTAATTTAATTTGAAAATGAATGCAATTTATTTTCTTTTTATTTTGATTAATTACTACTTCCTTCCCCTTGTATACTATATTTAAATTTTTGAAAACTTGTTTATCTAGTATTATATTTAAAGGAATTGTGTCATTATAGTTATAACTATTAAAATTTATTGCTCTTGAATAATAGACAGAACTCATTATATCAAAACTGCAGCTTATTATGTCAATTGTATCATTTGAATTACCCTTTCTTGTAAATTCACTTATGTAAGCTTTATTCTTTATATAATCAAAATCATAATTGTAATCTAGTTGAAAATCTCCCTCTCTTACATTCCTTGAGAAATGAATAGGTAATGATGTCTTTTTAGAAATAAATGTTGAATATTTATCTCTTACTTTAAAAAACCAGTCATAATTTTTTAAAGTTTTTCCTTTTCCCTCAATATAGAGACAATTTATATTTTGAAATATTGAATCTTCAACCTTAAATCTTACTTTACCAGCGGTTACCCAGGTTTTACCCATTAAATACTCAATGTCATATATTATTTCTTCTCCTGATTCAAAAGGAAAAATTTTAGGATTGCAGTTGGGTTGAGCTGATAAATCAGAGATAATGAATAAAAGACAAATTTTAAATATTCTACTAAGATTCTTTATTAACAAATGCCGTTATTTTAAGTATTGTGTTTTCAGGACTAGTATTTCCAATTACTGTAACAGTTTTAGTTTGTTCACTTCCAGCTTGTCCCTTTGAAGGCTTGAAAATCACTTCAATTTCGCCACTTTTTCCTGGTAGGATTGGTTCCTTTGGCCAGTTAGGAACTGTACACCCGCAAGACCCTTTAGCATTAGATATTTTAAGTGGCTCATTTCCGGAATTGATAAATGAAAAAGAGTATTTATTTTCAGAGTTCACATCTACTTTGCCAAATTCATGTAAATCTTTAGTGAATTTAATTTTAGTTTTAGGCAGGTTTGAAGAAACATCCATTTGAGGTGTTAAAGGACTTTCTAACATATTTTTCTGAATATTATCTAAAGTGTTTTTTGCCCCAGGATCAGGATTAATATATGTCTTATTTGGGGATTTAGTAAATAGTTGATTATTATTGTTGTTAGAGTTCAAACTATAGATTGATACAAATAATGCTGTAATTGATATTGCAATAGAAATGTTAGATTTATTATTCATGATTAATAATATTTTAATTAGCTAAATTATAAAATGCGTTGTCATTTTCAATAATCTTTAATGATTTTTGTAAAGGTGCATTTAATTCATTTATAACTTGATAAAACTTTTTATAATCAAATAAGTCTTGAGCAATATTTGCCTTTAGTCTTATTTCAATTGTTTTTTCAGCCTCCTTAAATTGTTTTTTGTTAAATTCTAAACCTTCTTCTTCAGCAAAAATTATTAATTCATTCAAAACACTCTTAGAATCAAATTCAATTAAATATTTTTCAAAGTTCGAATATTTTTTTTCTAATTTTTTCCTGTTTTTGTTTACCCAGTATAAGGCAAATTGGTTAAAAATACCTTTTCTAATTAATTTACTGAAGTATGCGCTTGTTCCTGAGGTATCAAGTGGGACAAAATAATCTGGGACTATACCACCACCACCGTAAACTTTTCGGTTTTTTAATAATGTTAAATACTCTTCATCTTTATTATTTTTGATACTGTCTTTATTAAATGATTCACCAGACTTGAATCGGCTATATTTTTCTTCTCTATAAGCCATTGACCCATTTTTATATGGCTTTTGAATGCATCTTCCACTAGGAGTATAATATTTAGAAGTTGTAATTCTTACTTGAGTTCCATCTGGCAATTGAATAGGTTTTTGTACCAATCCTTTTCCAAAAGTACGTCTTCCAACTATTAGGCCTCTGTCCCAATCTTGAATTGCGCCACTTACAATTTCACTTGCGCTTGCACTACTTTCGTTAACAAGAATTATGATTTTTCCAGTTTCAATTAACCCAGTACTATTTCCTTCATAAGTTTTTTCAGGAAACTTTCTCCCTTTTGTCGAGACGATTTTTTTATATCCAGGTAACATTTCATCAGATAAATCTACTGCTGTTTTTAAATACCCACCACCATTATTTTGTAAATCTAGTATGAGATTTTGCATTCCGTTATTTTTTAATTTAAATACAGCTTTTCGAATTTCACTTAAGCTAGTAGATGAGAAATTATTTAACTTAATATAGCCAGTGTTTTTATTAACCATGTATGATGCGTCAACACTGTAAATTGGTATTTTATCTCTTGTTATTTCAAAATCAAGAATTTTTAAATTATTTCCTCTTATTACTTCCATTTTAACTTTTGTTCCTTTATCACCTAGAAGCCTATCTCTTACTCCAATATTTTTAATTCCTATACCTGCTACAACTTCATCTTTTATTTTAATGATTTTATCACCTGCCATTAAACCAACCTTTTCAGAGGGTCCACCTGGAATAGCTTGAACAATTAAAACTGTATCTTTAAAAATTTGAAATCTTATTCCTACACCTGTAAATGACCCTTTAAGTGGCGCATTCATATCATGTATATCCTTAAGAGAAATATAGGTGGAATGAGGATCCAATTGCTCTAGCATATATCTAATGCCATATTCCGTTATTTTACTATTTGAGATTGAGTCTGGATAAATTAAATCAAATAATTTAATTGCTTTTGTATAATTATTAATAGTTTTTTTGGTCTCATTATTTGGTATTGGGATTAGATTCAAATTTGATACTTTTTTTCTGTTGACTCTTAGACTTAGAGTGTCTTTATTTCTCTTTAATTTAACAAGACATTCAGAGTTTTCTTCTCCGTTAGAAATACTAATAAAGTCTGAATAGTAATATACTTTATTAAGATTATTATTGTCTATTGATATAATTTGATCTTTCTTTTGTATTTTAGATATATGTGCTCCTGTTCCGTTAAATACACTGTCAACTAGAATTTTTCCTTTTTTAAAACTTATTGTAAAGCCTAATGCAACTTCTTTTGAAGGTTCTAATCCTAGTAATTTAAACACAGAGTCATTTTGATAAAGAACCATCGGCCTTAAATAATTAAACATACCCAGAACTAGATCTTTTTGAATTTTATTTTGGTCAACATCCTCAACATACATTTGTTCAATCAAGAATGACAATCTTTGGATTTTAACATCTGTAGATCTTGATTCAAAGCTTTGACAGAAAGTATTTAGAGTTACCAATAAAAACAATATTAACGCTAAGTTTTTTACGATAAATTTTTTGTTTGTTGAAGTTTTAAAGCTCATTAAATAAATATTTGGTTAATTTAACTTAAATCAAATAAATAAAATAGAATGTTAAATTTTATTTTTTACTCAAATACAAAATTGATTTACTCTCGAAGAAATTATTTTCATAATAATCACTAATATTTTTAATATTATAATTATATTTTTTTTCAATTTTTTCTATTTCTTTTTTTAAATCACCTCCTTTAAGATAGATAATTCCATTTTTAATTTGATTTTTATTTTTTGCACTAATATTATTTTCAACCCATGGACAAAACTTATCTAATTGAGTCACAGCCCTACTTATAACAAAGTCAAATTTTTCTTTAACTTTTTCAATTCTTATAGTTTTTGTAATAACGTTTTTTAAGTTAATTTCTTTAGCTATATCATCAACGACTTTAATTTTCTTGCCAATTGAATCTATTAGAGTAAATGAGGAGTCACTAAAATAAATAGCTAATGGTATACCCGGAAAACCACCCCCAGTCCCAACATCAATTATTTTACTCTTATTTCTAAATTGTATAAATTTTGCTATTGCTAGCGAGTGTAGGACATGTCTGGTGTAAAAGTTTTCAGTGTCTTTTCTGCTTATAACATTTATTTTTGAGTTCCATTCAAGATATAGCTCTCTAAGAAGTTCAAATCTTAAAACCTGGCTTGAATTTAGTTCAGGAAAATAAAACTGAATAATTTTTATAGAGTCAGATTGTTTCAATACTATGTTTCATTATGTTATAAAGAAATTCTCGAGCTCTAAAAAGCTGAGCTTTCACTGTTCCTAATGGAAGCTTCATCTCTTCAGAAATTTCATCGTAGCTCAATTCTTTAAAGTATCTCATTTCTACTAATGTTTGATACCTAGGCTTTAACTTTTTAACATATTGCCTCATTAATTGAATTTTTTGATCGTTCATGGCTATTTGTTCAGGTGTCATTCCTTCACTTTTGATTTCAAACATATACTCTTCTCCGTCTTTATTTGAAACTCTGTTATCAATTGACATTACATTTTTCTTTTTCTTTCTTAAAAAATCTATACAGTTATTTGTAGCAATTTTAAATAGCCAAGTGCTAAATGCAAAATTTGGTGTGTATTGATTGAGTCTATTAAAAGCTTTTCCGAATGCTTCTAATGTTAGATCTTCTGCATCATCATTGTTATTTACCATTTTTAGAAGCATAAAATAAATCGGATCTTTATATTTATCCATTAATTCCGAAAAGGCTTGTTGATCTTTTTCTTCAGTAGCTCTAATAATTAAGTTGTAATCTTTTTGAGCTTTTTCAGAAAGATGAGAAAGTTTTTTTTCTTTTTTCATTTAGATACTATTTCTCTTATTTATTTGAAATAATGGTTGACAAATTAGTAATATGATTTCGTATAAAGGAAATTTAAATAGAAGATCTTCACACCTCATTATTTTGAAAGGTTTGTAAAATAAGCAAACTATTATTAAATATCTAAAAAAAAATATGATTATAACAGGAGTTTGATGCAAGTTTGAAGCCAACGAAAAAAGAAAGCATATATAAAAAGATATTGATGCAAAATATTGTAGAAGTAGAAGGAATTTGTGTTTGTTTTTATAATTTGTATTTGTTGTATGATGTCTTTTTTTTTGATTTAACCAGCTTTTAAAATCTTTTTTGGAGGAAGAAACTGTAAGGCTATTTTCATTAAAAACAACATCGGTATTGTTATTGTTTGAAGATTGATTTACAAATAAATCATCATCTCCAGATGATATATGATAATGAGATTTAAAACCATTATTCAAATAATAAATTTCTTGGGTATAGCCCAAATTTCTTCCAACTCCCATGTATGGAACTTTTGCAATCGCAAATCCCATAAAATTTATTGCTATTTGTGCAGTGTCATATCTTATTATCTTATTTAAAAAACTATTTTCTTTTTCATAAATACCTACTCCAATAATAATTTCTTTTTGATTTTTAAATCCTTTACTCATTTCTTTTATCCAAAGATCTGATGATGGATAGCAATCTGCATCAGTTAATATTAGATGGTTGTTTTTAGCAGCTTTAATACCTACCGTAAGTGCAAGTTTTTTTCCAAAATTATCATTTTTATTTTCGGGTATAGTTACAATTTTAAGATTTGTAAATTGATCCTTAAAATTAATTAGTATTTCTTTAGTATTATCCCAAGAACGATCGTTAACTACTATAACTTCAAAATCATCATACTTTTGATTAAAAATTTTAGGTAAATTTTTCTTTAAATTTTCTGCTTCATTTTTCGCGCAAATAATAACAGATACACTTTTGCTAATAAATTGTTTATTGTCTTTAATAAAAGACAATCGAGAAGTGAAATAGCCCAAGTAAATTGCTTGAATTATAAGACTTAAGATGAGTACAACTAATAATAGTTCAGAATAGTTCAATTTATTAAATCATTTATTTAATAAAAGTATCTCTTAATTAAGATGTTCTATATTTGTTGTAAACTAGTTTATCCACAGTTTTATGAACTTTACTCTTCTAAATAAAGATAAGAACTCCAATGCTAGGTCTGGTATTATAAAAACTGATCATGGAGAAATTCGTACTCCAATCTTTATGCCTGTAGGAACTGCAGGTACTGTTAAATCGGTTTCTCAAAAAGATTTAGAAGATCAAGTTAATGCTCAAATTATTTTAGGTAATACTTATCATTTGTATTTACGACCAGGCGTTGATAGACTTGAAAAAATTGGAGGACTTCATAAATTCATTTCATGGAATAGACCTTTGTTAACTGATTCTGGAGGATACCAGGTCTACAGTTTATCTGGGCGAAGAAAAATAACTGAACAGGGTGTTAAGTTCAAGTCCCATATTGATGGTTCTTCTCATTTTTTTACCCCGGAAAACGTAATGGATATTCAAAAATCAATTGGTGCTGATATAATAATGGCATTTGATGAGTGTACGCCATATCCTTGTGATTATTCTTACGCTAAAGATTCTATGGAGATGACTCACAGGTGGCTTAAAAGATGTGTAGATAGTTTCAATTCAAGTCCTTTTAAATACGATTATTCACAAGTTCTTTTTCCAATTGTTCAAGGCAGTACTTATTCAGATCTTAGGAAGAAAAGCGCAGAAGTGATTGCATCATTTGATCTGCCAGGAAATGCTATTGGTGGGCTTTCAGTTGGTGAGCCTCATGATTTATTATATAAACATACTGAAGAAGTTTGTGATATATTACCCGAGAACAAACCAAGGTACTTAATGGGGGTAGGAACTCCATCTAACTTATTAGAATGTATAGCTTTAGGAATAGATATGTTTGATTGCGTTATGCCATCAAGAAATGCTAGAAACGGAATGTTATTCACTAGTGAAGGAATTATAAATATCAAAAATAAAAAATGGGAAAATGATTTTAGTGAAATTGACCCTAATGGATTTTCTGATGTTGACAGTCGATACTCAAAATCTTATTTAAGACATTTATTTATTTCTAAAGAAATGCTTGGGCCTCAACTAGCAAGTATTCATAATCTTTCTTTTTATTTATGGTTAGTTAATGAGTCTAGAATAAGGATTGAAAATGGTTCGTTTACAAATTGGAAAAATAAAATGGTCATCAAATTAGTTGAAAGACTTTAGTCATTAAAATGAAAAAATTAGACTGGTTCATAGTAAAGAAATTTCTTGGTACATACGTATTTATGATTGTTGTTGTTATGAGCATATCAATGATTTTTGATGTTTCTGAAAAACTTAATTATTTCATGGACCCTGAAAATGACTTAACTGTATTCAAAATTTTAGTCGATTATTACCCATATTTTTTTATTCATTATGCAAATTTATTTTCATCTCTTATTGTCTTTTTATCAGTTTTATGGTTTACAAGTTTCATGGCTCAAAGGTTAGAAATAGTAGCTATTTTGAGTAATGGTGTTAGTTTCTGGAGGTTTTCTAGACCTTATATTATAGCCTCTTCATTTTTGTTAGTTATTTCTGTATTTGTAAATCATTATGTTGCTCCATTTGCAAATAAAAATAGACTAATTTTTGAAAATCAATTTACAAAATACAACGTCAATTTTAAAGATGTTCATTTAGAAATAAGTAAGGGAACTATAGTAAGTTACCGACAATTCATAGGTAATACTACAATTGTTAAAAGACTTTGGGTTGAGAACTGGAAACAAAATAAAAATGGTATTTGGGAGTTAGAGAGTGATATGCAAGTTGAAAGAGCAGAAGGTGATAGTATTTCCTGCAATTGGAAACTTAAAAACACTTTTATTAGAAAAATAGGTGAAATTAATGATCAATTAGTTATGAAAAAATTAATTGATACTGTTCTGTCATTTAATGTGACTGACTTGGGGCAAAGAGCTGAAATAACGTATGCAATGACTACTCCGGAATTAATCGATTATAAAAATAAGGAAGAAGAAAAAGGTAATTCAACAGCTCTTATAGATATAAGTCGTCATGAAAGAACTGCTTATCCATTTGCAGCATATATTTTAACTATTATTGGAATATCAGTTGCTTCAAGAAAATCAAGGGAGGGAGTGGGTAAAAATTTAGTGATTGGTCTATTTTGCGGATTAATATATATATTTTTTATGAAAATGACTACTGTAGCAGCAGTTAATATTGGATTAAATACAATTTTTGCAGTATGGTTTCCAAATATGTTTTTTTCAATTATTGCAATGTTTTTATACTACAAGAGAATAGCATCTTAAATTAAATTTGAAGTAATTTAAAACAATTATTATAATTTTATTATGGCTTTGAATCTCAATTTATTATTTCCTTTTTCCATGGTGATTTCATATTTGTTACCCTCAATTTCAATAGTGCCTTGATAATTAGGATTTGTTAATTTGAATATATTTGATTTTTTCCAGTCGTTTTTATAAGTTTTTAAATTTTTAGTGATATGTAAATTATTCAGATTATATTTTTTCATATCTGAATTGAATTTTTTATTGTATTTTTTTTCAAGTTTTTCCAGAATGAGGAAAAAATTAAGATCATCCATGTTTAAGGTTGTCTCTAAACATAAATCATCATTTCTTTGACAAAACTTATAACTATTAAATGAGTTAATTAAACAAGATGAATCTTTAAATGATATGTCGACAGAAATACTGTCATTTTCATACTTAATTAAATATTTTTTTGGATTTGTATTTGTTGTGCTTTGAGAAAAAACCACATCCCCGTAAATTATAACATTGAAAATATTTCGAGAAAAATCATCATTGATATTAGATAATTCTGATTTTTTAAGGTTTATTTTGATAGGATTATCAAGAAGAAATTTTTTTATTTTATTTTCTGGTAACCAGCTCCATTCTCTTTCCTTAAAAATGGAGAAAACAAGAAACAGACCTAAAGAAATTCCAATAAGGAAAAATTTAAGTCTGTTTAGAAAATTCATTTTATACCCAATTTAGTCTGGGATTAATATCTGTAATATTCTGGTTTGTATGGACCTTCAACTTTCACACCAATATAATCAGCTTGATCATTACTAAGTGATTCTAATTCCACACCAATTTTGGAAAGGTGTAAAAGGGCTACCTTTTCATCAAGGTGCTTAGGTAACATATAAACTTCGTTTTTGTATTTCGAGCTATTTTCCCAAAGTTCTAGCTGAGCTAAAGTTTGATTAGTAAAGGAATTACTCATAACAAATGAAGGGTGACCGGTTGCACATCCTAAATTAACTAGTCTACCTTCTGCAAGTAATATGATATCTTTTCCTTTAATAGTGTACATATCAACTTGAGGCTTAATAGTTGTCTTAGAAGATCCGTGATTTGAATCTAGCCAAGAAACGTCAATTTCATTGTCAAAGTGACCAATATTACAAACGATGGCTTTATCCTTCATAATTTCAAAATGTTTTCCTTTGATAATATCTTTATTACCTGTTGCAGTAACTACTATATCAGCTTCAACTACAGCACTTTCCATCTTCTTAACTTCAAATCCATCCATAGCAGCTTGAAGTGCGCAAATAGGGTCAATTTCAGTGACAATAACTCTTGCACCTGCACCTTGAAGAGAGGCTGCCGAACCTTTTCCTACATCTCCATATCCTGCAACAACAGCTACTTTCCCTGCCATCATTATGTCAGTTGATCTTCTAATTGCATCAACTAGAGATTCTTTACAACCATATTTATTGTCAAACTTAGATTTAGTTACAGAGTCATTAATATTTATTGCAGGCATTGGTAGAGTACCATTTTTCATTCTTTCATAAAGTCTATGTACTCCTGTTGTTGTTTCTTCAGATAACCCTTTTATTTCTTTAACTAATTCTGGATAATTATCTAACACCATATTTGTTAAATCTCCACCATCATCTAAAATCATATTTAAAGGTTTATTTCCTTCAAAAGCAAATAATGTCTGCTCTATACACCAATCAAATTCTTGATCATTCATACCTTTCCAAGCAAAGACAGGAATTCCTTCTTTAGCAATTGCAGCAGCTGCGTGGTCTTGAGTAGAGAAAATATTACAAGATGACCATGAAACTTCTGCTCCAAGATCAATTAAGGTTTCAATTAAAACTGCTGTTTGAATTGTCATGTGAAGACAGCCAGCAATTCTAGCACCCTTAAGCGGGTTTTGGTTTTTAAACTCTTCTCTTAAAGATATTAACCCAGGCATTTCAGCTTCAGCTAATCTTATTTCTTTTCTTCCCCAATCAGATAAACTAATATCTTTTACTTTATAACTTGCTTTTATTGTATCAGTCATTATATTTAATTTTTTTGCAAATGTAGTTTTTAGAGAAATAAAAAACAAGACTAATTAAACTTGAATTTACTTTGTTTAATTATATTAGAAATAACTCGTGAAACCAAGATGGATTTTGCCTGTTCGAATTAAAAAAGGATTATCTAATTTTCTGCCAATTCCATAAATAAAAGTTAGTAAACCATTTTTCATTGAAATATTAGTTCCAAATCCAAAACTTTGATAATATTCCTCTTTTAAAAATTCATTTGTTTTAGACTCAGTCCATGCAAAATCCGAAAAGATAAAAACATTAGATTTTTCGTCTAACAAGTATCTAAATTCAAAATTTGACAGTATGAACGAGCTGACCATTATAGATTCTTCATTGAATCCTCTAATAGTTTTATACCCCCCAATTCTTATTAGTTCATTTTCGTATAGAATATCATTTTGTATTATAGAACCTGTTAGTTTCATTTTTAGAGTGGTTCTTGTTATAATGTCCCAATAAGTATCTATTTCTAACTTTCCATTAAAGTTTGGGGTCCTTAAGATATTATTTGATGTTGTATCATTAGTATAGGTTTGCTTCCATCCATATGACAGTTCAGTTTTAAATAAATATCCTTTGGATGGGTTATATTTATTGTTAGTCTTTTTTAAATCCGCAGTAAATCCAAAACTGTTAACAGTTGTAGATGAATAATTACTTTGTAATAAGTTTGTAGAATTGTTCTTCGCAAATAAAAATCCACTTGTTAAGTTAGAATTTAGCCTGTAGTTCAGTATAAATTTTGAGTTTAGATTGAAAAATGAACTGTCTTTTTTAATCATATCTAAACCTCCCATTATTTCAATGTTAGTTTTAAATATAAAAGGAATACTAAATTCGCTAATAAGATTTTGTGAAGAATTAAACATTTTACGCCAATTTAATTTTAATGTTTCTCCAAAGCTTAATGCATTTAAGAAGTTTAAGGAAACATTACCCGTAAACTGAATTTTCTCATTTTCAGAAGGCTGTATTCCTATTAATCCATTTACACTATTTTTAGACTCAGTTTTAACGTAAGTATATACTGAAGCAAAATTATCTACAAACTCATATGCTGGAGGCTTTATTTCTTTTAAAAAGACAGATTTTCTTATGTTTTCACTTATTTTATATATTTCTGATAAATTAAAAACATCTCCATTTTTGATATTAATTATTTTACTTACCAGCATCAATTCTTTTTTAGAAATTTCAGGATTTATTAAAGAGTCAATTCTAACTAATGGTCCAGAAATTAAGTTACATTCTAGATTGATTTTAGAATCTATAATTTCATAGTTTTTAAATTCAAACTCAGCAAAAGGAAATCCATTATTATTCATCAAAACAATCCACTTTCTAATTTTTGAACTAATTTCACTAGGATCAAAATATTTTTTCTGACTAACAAAATCCTCTCTTAGTTTAAGGGATAATTGATCATTGATATTTACCTTAATTTCATTGACATTAATTAAACTGCCAGTTTTCATATATATTTCTAAGTTCTTGTTAATTATTCTAGTTGAGTCGATTGAACTATTAAAATAACCTTCTTGAATTTTTGATAAAAGAACATCATTTACAATATCCTTTAAATTATTAGAATTTGTTTTATCACTCTTTGAAACCTCAAGATTGTTGAAAATCCTATAAGATTTGATTTCCTGAGCTGCCATCATAAGTGGAAACAATAGGACAATAATAAAACCATATATAAGTTTAATAATCACCAATTAATTTCATTTAAATTATTTTGTTTTAAATACTTATTAGATTTTGAAAAATGTTTACATCCATTAAAACTTATGTAAGAGGAAAGTGGAGAAGGATGACTAGAGGATAGTATCAAATGTTTGTTTTTATCAATTAATTCTTGTTTTTGTTTTGCAAAGTTTCCCCACAGAAAAAAAACTACATTATTTTTATTTCCAGAAATATGTTTTAATATTTTGTCAGTAAATTTATTCCATCCTAAATTCTGGTGTGAATTAGGCTTTCCAGATTTCACGCTTAAAGATGAATTAAGCATTAAAACCCCTTGATCTGCCCAACTTTCAAGATTTTTTTTAGTATTAGGTCTTTTTTTTAAGTCATTTTCTACTTCATTAAATATGTTTTTTAATGAAGGTGGTGTTATTTGATCATTATTAACCGCAAAAGAAAGGCCATTCGCTTGTCCACGTCCATGATATGGATCTTGACCTACAATAACTACTTTTAAATTTGAAAAACTAGTCTTTTTAAATGCCTTAAAAATATTTTTTGGACTCGGACAAAGTATATTTTCTTCAGCACAACTTTCTAATTCTTCAATTATAAACTTGAAATACTTTTTATTTATCTCACTTTTAAATATAGATAACCATTCATTGTTAACTTGATTAAATAGAAATTCGTTATTTACAATCATATTTTTAAATAAAAACTAATGATTTCATTGTTGTTATGTGTTTTTTAATATTTTTGTTAAAGCAATAAACAAAAACATGAAAAAAATTATCTCCTTTATAATTACCATTTTGGCATTATCTACTCTTTCTTCATGTTCTCTTTTTAAGCCTGTTCAAAAAAGGTGTCCAGCCTACAGTTTAGAAATAAATCAAAATATTCAACAAGAATTAGTTTCATTAAATTCCTCAGACTTAAAAAATAATTAAATAAGTTTTTAATTTTTCTTTAAACAATTCCTTTTATTCTTCAATTTCTCTATTTTTGTTTAGTTGACAAAAATGCTAAGATATACAAACACTATTTTATTTAATTTGTTGTTTTTTTTATCTTCTTATTCTCAAATTCCACACGAAGATAAGATGATGGCTAGAATTACAAAAGAAATTTGGGTTGGTGGCACGATTCATACTAGTGGATTTGCTTTAGATTATGGAAAGTCAAAATTTATGACTTTTAAAAAAAAATCACTTTTTACTGTTAGTTTAATTACAAATAAACATGATAAAGAATACAAAATATTTGGATCTTTTGATGAAAATGCTAAAAAGTTTGTTTTTGGAAAGGTTAATTCTTTGTTCGCTTTAAGGTTTGGATTTGGCAGAAGAAAAGTTTTATATAATAAATTAAGAGATAATGGTTTGCAAATATCGATGAATTATACTTTTGGACCATCTCTGGGATTTGTCAAGCCAGTTTTTCTAGAAGTTTTTAAATATGACGTAACTGGAAGAATTTCTGGTGTTTCTCTAGAAAGATATAATCCTGAATCACACAACTTAACCAATATTTATGGCAGAGGCCCTTGGTCTTCTGGCTTTGGATCTTCAAAACTAAATCCTGGATTGTTTTTTAAACTAGGTTTAGAATTTGAATATTCTTACAATCGAGAAATTATGAATTCACTAGAAATTGGTTTTTCAGTTGATGGCTATCTAAATAAAGTACTTTTGATGGCAGAAAATAAAGATCACCGTTTTTATCCTAATTTGTATTTAAGTTGTTCATTTGGAAATAAATTTTATTAATGATTAAAGATTCTATAACAAAAATAAAAAAGCCAAAATGGCTCAAGGTTAAATTGCCTACTGGAAAGTCTTACAAGAACGTAAGAAATTTAGTAACTGAACATAAACTTCATACCATATGTGAAAGTGGTAATTGTCCAAATATGGGAGAATGTTGGGGAGCAGGTACCGCTACATTCATGATTTTAGGAAATGTTTGTACTAGATCTTGTGGATT
The DNA here is from genome assembly GCA_905182525.1 of Cryomorphaceae bacterium. GTDB lineage: Bacteria > Bacteroidota > Bacteroidia > Flavobacteriales_D > Parvicellaceae > MED-G20. The sequence goes on from CAJJBV010000006.1 coordinate 15,047, forward strand.
TTGCGCTGTTTCAACAGGAAGACCTGAAAAAGTTGATGTATTTGAACCTGGAAGAGTTGCTAATTCTGTAAAATTAATGAAGGTTAAGCACGCAGTTATTACATCTGTTGATCGTGATGATTTATCGGATGGTGGGGCTGATACTTGGGTTTCTACAGTGAAAGCAATAAGGAGACAATCCCCCGAAACTACCTTAGAAACTTTAATACCAGATTTTGCTGGTATTTGGGAAAACTTAAATAAAATTATTAATGTTTCACCTGAAATTGTTTCCCATAATATTGAAACAGTAAGAAGATTAACAAAAACGATTAGAGTTCAGGCAAAGTATAATAGAAGTTTAGAACTATTATTAAGATTAAAACAAGGAGGAATGAAAACTAAGTCTGGACTAATGTTGGGACTTGGAGAAACCCAAGAAGAAGTTTTCGAGACCTTAGAAGATTTAAGATCTGTAAAGGTTGACATAGTAACGCTTGGACAATACCTACAACCCACGCCAAAACATGCTCCTGTAGAAGAATTTATTAATCCTGATCAGTTTGAAAAGTATAAGGAATTTGGTTTGAAATTAGGTTTTAGATTTGTCGAAAGTGGACCGTTAGTAAGATCTAGTTACCATGCTGAGAAACATCTATTTTAATTTGTTTAATTTTTTTTTAATAATTATTGCTTAACAAATACTAGCTTAATTTAATAATTTGTAATTTTAAACCAATATATAAATTCTACAATGAAAAAAACAATCATTTATCCAACCTTAATTATAATAATTATAATTTCAATTTCTTTCTTTTCAAAGTCAACTAGTAATGATTATTCTAGGAAATATAATTATAAATCTATATATAATATTGAATCTGTAACGGGTGCTAATGGGGCAATAGATTACAAAAATTTAATATATAAAGATTTTAACACAGGTAAAGTAGAACTATCAAAACTGGCATCTGCTAAAGATTTAGTACGTCAAAAAATGATTTCGAGATCTTCAAGCCTTAGTTTTGTTGAGGAAGGACCTGATAATGTCGGTGGTAGAACAAGAGCTATTGCAATACATCCTGATGATGAAAATGTAATGTTTGCTGGTTCAGTCTCTGGTGGTTTGTTTAAAACAGTAAATGCCGGTCAAAATTGGGTTAGAGTTCAAGAATTTGATGATGCAATGATTAATAGTGCAATTGGTACAGGATCTTTAAGTATATCATCAATTGCAATAACTAAAAATGGTGCTCTTTATATAGCAACTGGAGGAAACAAATACGAAGGATCGGTTAATAATGAAGGTTCAGGAATTACTAGTGGAGACGGTATTTGGTACAGTGTGTCTACCGACAATTTCAGTTTTCTACAAGTTCCAAACACTAATAACAAAGACATTTTAAAAGTTCAAAGTGATATGACTGATGACAATACCGTTTATTATGTAGGGATGGGTGTTGGTTTAAATAAAATCACAAATTACACTACAACCCAAAGTATTTCTGGAATTAGTAATAATTCTACAATTGGTGATTTCAAAATTTCGGAAGATGGTCAAGTTATGATCTTAGGCATTGACCTTGGAGGTGTAAGGTCTTGGTCAAGTCAAGATGGTGGACTTACGTGGACTGATTTACACTCAAATGGCCAGTTACAAGGTTTTGGAATGGGCAGGTCAGAGTATGCGATTTCTAAAAATACAAACCCTGCTGGTAAATATACCTTATACTGTATTTTTGCCACATCTGGTAGTGTTCTAGGTGGTGTTTACAGATCAATTGACAATGGTGTTAATTGGGGTCAAATTGCTCCTGGATCTACCACTAACTTTACTCCTTTAAGCACTTCAAGATCTAGTCAAGGAAAATATGATTTGGTAATTACCTCCAGACCAGATGGTCAGGAATGTATTATAGGTGGAATTGATTTATGGTCCTGGGTTCACACTTCTACTTCTAGTGATCCCTTTAATGGTCAATGGTACCCAATTTCTTCATGGTCAGTAAATCCTATTGTTCCTATTTATATTCATGCAGATAACCATCGCTTAGTTTGGAAAAATAATAACCAATTAGTTGTTGGAAATGACGGAGGTGTTCAAATTAGAACTGGGTCTTCTGGAACGTCTCAGTTTGGAGCAGTTATAAACAAGGGCTATAACATAACTCAGTTTTATTCAATGGCATTTGGAGGAAATGGATCAGTTATTGCTGGTGCTCAAGATAATGGTACTCAATATAAAGATAATTCTAATCCTTTTTCTAAAGAATTCTCTGAAGTAGGAGGTGGTGATGGATTTGAATGTGAAATTTCATATTTGAATAGTAACGCTTTTATAACAACTGTTTATAATGGAGCTATTTCAAGGTCTAAAGATAAGGGAGTAACTACTCAAAGCGTACCTGCACCTTGTTCAGGTATAGTTGGTCAGGATTGTGGACCCTTTTACAATGCTATTGCGCTAATGGAAGATCCTGAGGATTTTAATTCAAGAGATTCAATAGTTTATATTCCAAGTTCTGATATGATAATTGGAGATACTGTAACCTATTTAAGCAAGTCTTTTGGTATTCCAATAAAACATATTCTTAGTCAGAACTTAAATGTTTATGATACAATTAATATTGTAGGAACAGATACATTTATTACGGTCTTAGGAACAGATACATTAATGCTTCCTGATTATGTCCAGTCTTATTTCATAACACAAAGTGATGAAGCTGTATATATTACAAGAGATATTTTAAGATTTACAACAACGCCAGAGTGGTGGAAATTATATAATACTAATTCAAATTCTATTCATAGTTTTGAAATTTCTCACGATATGAATTACGCCTGGTGTGGTACTGGAAATGGTAGTTTGTCAAGAATTTCTGGACTTGCAAATGCTTATTCTTTAGAAGAAGCGGATATTGATTACAAGCCTGTTGCTTCTGATACTTTGATAGAAATATCAAGCTGGTAATATCATTACAGGTTCAATGATAAATCAAATAAATTTTGCTCAGAATAGTAATTTATATACCTACTAAAGATGGTTCTGAAATTAAGTATAAACTTCATAAACAAACTGTATTTAATCTTTCTGGAAAAGTCATTACCGATATTTCTGTAGACCCCAATAACGCTGACAATGTATGTGTTGTATTTGGGGGAACATCAACTAATCATGTTTATTATTCTACTAATGCGACTTCTTCTAATCCATCTTTTGTTCCGATTGATGGTGATCTTCCTGATATGCCAGTATTTGGTTGTGTCATCGAAAGAGACCCGTCATCAGACGTAATTATTATTGGAACTGAATACGGTGTCTTTACAACTGATAATATTTCGGGATCTAATACATCTTGGAGTTCTAATAATTCTGAAATTGGTCCAATCCCAGTTTTTGATATTTGTCAACAATGGAGACCGTGGGAAGCTGGAATGGATAATGGTTATAGAAAAGTAAATAATCAAGGTGCTATTTATGCTTGCACCCATGGAAGAGGTATTTGGAGAGCTGATAACTTATTGTCTGTTCAAGAACCAATTCTAAATAACGAGATATCTAAAAATATATCATCATTAAATATTTATCCAAATCCAGTTTTAGAAAACACAAATCTTTCTTTTGAGTTAAATAATTCAAATATCATTAGTGTTATAATTTATAACATAAATGGAAGTGTAGTTAAAACATTATATAATAACGTAATGTTTAATAATGGGTATCATACTTTGCCAGTAAGCACTTCGGAATTACCAATAGGCACTTATTTAATAACACTTTCTTCTGGTGATGAACAGAAAGTAACTAAATTTATAAAATATTAAATTTTTTAAATAATCTTTTTTAAAGACCTTAATTTATTAAGGTCTTTTTTTACATACAAAAATATAAATATGAGTAAAGTTAAAATTGGGATAAATGGTTTTGGAAGAATTGGAAGAATGGTTTTTCGTGCTTGCCTTAAAAGAGAAAATGTTGAGGTAGTAGCCATCAATGACTTGCTGGACTTAGATCATTTAGCATACTTATTAAAATATGATTCTGTTCACGGCATTTGTGATGCTGAAATAATTGTTGAAAATAACCAGTTACTTGTAGACGGTAAAAATATAAGAATTACTGCAGAGAGAGATCCGAAACAACTAAAATGGAATGAATTAGATGTTGATGTTGCCGTGGAATGTACAGGTATTTTCACAACTCTTGAACTTGCTCAATATCATATTGATGGTGGTGCAAAAAAAGTAGCTATTTCTGCACCTTCAAAAGATGCACCAATGTTTGTTATGGGAGTAAACGATAGCAATTTAAAACCCTCTGATTTAATTGTTTCAAATGCATCATGCACAACCAATTGTCTTGCACCACTCGCTAAAGTTTTAAATGATGAATATGGAATAGATGAAGCTTTAATGACAACTGTTCATGCTGCAACTGCTACTCAATTTACAGTAGACGGTCCCTCAAAGAAAGATTACAGAGGAGGGAGAAGTTCTTTAGTTAATATTATTCCTGCTTCAACAGGTGCTGCTAAGGCTGTTACAAAAGTAATTCCAAGTTTAGTTGGAAAGATAACTGGCATGGCTTTTAGAGTTCCTACAGCCAATGTTTCTGTAGTTGATCTGACCGTAAAGCTTAGTAAGAATACTACCTATGAAGATGTAATGTTAACATTGAAAAATGCTTCCAATAATGAACTTAAAGGTATTTTGGGTTTTACAGAAGAATTAGTTGTTTCACAAGATTTTATTGGTGATGCAAGAACATCAATAGTAGATGCTAAAGCAGGTATTCAACTCAACGAATCTTTTTACAAAATCATAAGTTGGTATGATAATGAAGCTGGGTACTCTAATAAATTAATTGATTTAGCTGTTCGTATTAGCAGCTTTTAATTATTTAAACTTCTTTAGTTCAACTTTTTTACCGTCAAACACACCATAAGTGTAGTGATTTATCCAATCTCCTAAGTTAATATAAGTCGATTTGTCTCCAATTTTATGATGGATTGGCACATGTCTGTGACCAAAAATAAAATATTCTATATCTTCATTTTCTTTTAACTTTTCCTTTGAGTATTGAATCAGCCATTCCTTATCTTCTCCAAGAAAAGATGGGCTCTCGCTATTTTCGTTTTCCCTACTCATTTTAGACCAATAATGGGCGATAGAAAAACTCAAGTTTGGATGTAGTCTAGCAAATAACCATTGGCATAAACTATTTGTAAAAATTTTTTTAACGAACTTATACTTTCTATCTCCTGGGCCTAAACCATCACCGTGACCAATGAAAAATATTTTATTTTCAATTTTTTTGGTTATAGGATTCTTGATAACATTTAGTCCAATTTCTTTTTCTAAATATCCAAACATCCACATGTCATGATTTCCTGTAAATAGGTGGATTTCAACTCCTTTGTCTTTCAACGAGGCTAACATTCCTAAAAACCTTATGTTTCCTTTTGGAATACTATATTTGTGTTCAAACCAAAAGTCAAAAATATCCCCAACTAAGTATAATTCCTTAGCATCTTTTTCTATTGTTTGTAACCAACTAATAATCTTATTCTCTCGATGTTTATTATTAGAATAATTTCCCAAATGAAAATCAGAAGCAAAATATATTTTTGTTCTATTTTTCATGGTTTTATAGTTTTTTTAATATGAAAAGGATTGATACCTTTTAGATTAAATATGAAATTTATTCTTTGGAAAAATTTTAAGTTATTTAATGATTCTCCAATTCTATTACTATAAAACAAAGGTAAGTAAATACCTATAATTTCTTCATTTATAGAAAAACTAAAATATATTCCAGCATTGTAATCCCAGCTTAACTTATTTTCTCGATAAGTTTCTTCGTAGACACCAAGATCAGCAAAAATACCAACTGGTGTTTTTGGAATGTCAATTTTGAAATTATTAGTAATCATCCAACTATTACTTCTTGAATTATTATCAATTGCTTTAAAGCTTCCGTAAGAATTATCATTTTGTCTAGAAAGTAAATATTCAGTATTAGTTGAGCTTCTTGCAATATATGTATTGTCATATAAAAAGTCAGTTCTACCATTTTTCCCGCTTAAGTAAAATGAGTATTGGTTGGTTATATCACTATTTAAATGGTATCCAGCAAAAAATCTCCATTTTATTTTATCGTAGTTTTTGTTGTAGGACTTTTCAGCTTTTAATGTTAGTTGTAAACTATTTATTAAATTTTTATTGTCTTTTATACCGTATACATAGTTTAATCTTAATTCCTTAGGTTTTAGAATTTGTCGATTTTTTAATTGATATTCTATTAAACCATAATAAGATGTTTTTCTTTTTGCCTTTGGAGGAGATATGAATAAACCATCAGCTTCATAATCCTGTATTTTTATCGTTCTAACTTTAATGTTTTCAAAGGGAGAACTTCGTAGGCTCTTAGATTTTAGTCTGAAATCCGCAAATAATTCTTGTTTTATCCATCTTTCATTTCTATCAATTAATTCTGGTTTATAATTATAGCTCCTAATTTTATATCCTAATTCTATTCTTGGAAATATCCCATTTGTATTAATATTTGTTGATATTCTTCCTGATCCAACTAAGTCTTTGCTTCCAAATCCATATAATGGGTTTAACATCCACTCAATTTTTTTATCTTTTATAGAGCTATTGTAAAGTGCCAAACCGAGCATAGTTTTATCATATGCATTTCCAGCTACTATGGGACTGTAATAAATTAAATTTTCAAGATTATTATTAATATCTAAGGGAATGAATTTAAATTTTATGGGTTTTCTAAACTTCAAAATCCCACTGGAATTTGATATATGCTTCTTGTAATTAAAATCTGTAGTAATAACATTGTAATCAATTACAAACTTTGAAGGCTTTTCAGTTGTTTTATATACAAATGAAGTGTCTTTATCAAATCCATCAATCCATTTTTCGCTTATTACATATAAAGAATCATTTTTTTTAACCAATGCTTGAATAGGTATTGGAGATTTATAACCAGTTAGGTTTTTTAGTTTAATCAAATATTCTCGATCGTTAATTTTAGATATCTTTTTAAATGAATAGTCTGTTTTTTTAGTTGTTTTAATATAGTCCTCAAAAAACCAATCTAAATTTTGCTTACTAACTTTTTCAAAAATTAATTTTATATCCTCAGGATCAGGATGTTTAAATTTCCACTGTTTGAAATACTCGTTCATACAATTATCAAAAAGTTCTTCGCCTAAATAGGCTTTTAGATAGTGGAATCCTATTCCAGTTTTTGAATATACCATTGCCCCGTAATTAATTTGAGTAAAATCCTTAGATCCCATTTGTAAAGGTTGGTCATAATTCCTTGATGCATTAAATTGATAAGAAATATGTTGCATATTTTTTTCTTCTATTGGGATGCCTATAGTTATAGATGGTTCTTTTTCTTTTCTTACTTTGTCTTTATATCCATTAGGATATTTTTCTTGCATATATCTTATTTCAATATAAGTATTCAGCCCTTCATCCATCCATGCGTTGTCCCTCTCATTACTTCCTAAAATTCCATAATACCAATTGTGTCCTACCTCGTGAATAATAACAGTTTCTAAGGATTTACTATCTCCAGATCTACCTATCACAGTTATATTTGGATATTCCATGCCTCCTCCTGCACTAATGGTGCCATCTACCGCAGTTACATGATTGTATGGATACTCACCAACCCATTTTGAGAAATATTTAGTAGCATCATTTATATATTCAATAGATCTTTTCCAAAGTTTGGCTTCACTATTTGTAAATAGCGCCCAAGATGTTATATTTTTGTTTTCCAGTTCTACTTCTCCTTTGAGAACATGGTATCTTTTATCTGCAAACCAAGCAAAATCGTGTACATTTTTTTGGATAAATCTTAATGTTTTTTTCTCTTCACTACTTTTTGGGAAACTCATATCTTTTCTTCCTAAAGAATCTCTAATTGGCAATTTGTTTTCTTGGATAAGTTTGGAAGTTATTTCTGCTTTTTGATCAAGAAAGTCTAACTCTTCTTTGTTTTGTAAATCTCCAGTGGCCATTAGTACATAGTTTTTAGGTACAGTTATGCTCACATCGTAATCTCCAAATTCCGAGTAAAATTCGCCCTGATCTAGGTAGGACATTGGGTGCCATCCATTTTTGTCAAAAACAGCAGGCTTAGCAAACCATTGGGTGATTTGGTAAGATTGACCAATATGTCCAAGCCTTGAAAATTCACCCGAAGGAATCTTCACTTTAAATGGGGTAGTTATTGAAATAGAGTCCTTTGTTACTAAACTTGATTTTAAATAAATAATCGCAATATCTAATTTGTTTTCATAAAACCTCCATTTTACTTTTTGGCCATTTACTTTAAAATCAAGAGAATCAATAAATCCTAAATCTTTTTCATCTGCATATTTAAAAGAATTACTACCATCATAAAACTTTTGCTTTGCTAATTCACTTTTACTATTCCTATAAGCATTGGGCCAAAGGTGGATAATAATTGAATCTAGTTTTTGGTTAGAATTATTTGTGTAAAATATTTCCTCATTTCCTGTTAAAATATGATTTTCATCATCCAATTCAACATTAATCTTGGTATTTACTTTTTGTTGAAAATATGATTGTTGTCCATTAACTAGGTTACTAATTAGACAAGTGATAAGAGCTAAACAAATTTTATTCATTTACGGTTAAAGTATTTCAGCTAACTTTTTTTCTAATCCAGCGCCTTTTAAATTATAACCTACGATTTTTCCGCTTTTATCTATTAGAAATGTCTTGGGAATGCTTGTTATGCCATATTTTGTTCCAGCTGTAGAATTCCATCCTAAAAGTTCACTAACGTGGTTAGGCCATGATAATTGGTCTTTAGAAATTGCCTCTAACCATTTATCTTTCTTTTGGTCCAGTGAAACACTGTAAACAGTAAATCCTTTTTCTTTATATTGATTATAAAGCCTTACTACATTTGGGTTTTCAGCTCTACATGGTTTACACCATGATGCCCAAAAGTCTAAAAGAACAACTTTCCCTTTTAAAGAACTTAAACTTTTTATATTTCCCTTGGGGTCTTTTAGAGTAATTTCAGGTGCTTGAGCTCCAATATTTAAGCCTAATTTTTTTCTTTCATTTTCCTCATTTTCAACTCTATTTTGTTGCTGAATTAAAAAACTTTCTTGTTGCTTAATTCTTTCCAAAAGTTTATCAACTTCATTTACATAGGTTTGATTTTCATATTTCTCAATAATTACATTTTTAATATATCCCAGTTCTGTCTTAAATTCCACAGGGTTTTGTATTTCCCCAAGCATCATTAAAATTGATGGAGAATTCCTGTTTTCTGAAATAAAGTTTCGGATATATTCTTGATATTTTGTTATGATTAAGTTTTGAGCTATGGTTTTAGATTCTTGAGAAGAGGAGTTTATATTTTGTATTTGAGATATAATTCCATTTCTGTATTTGAAATATTCTTGGAGTAAAATATTTGTCGAATCTCCAGAAACATCTAATTCTGAATAATCTTCGTTTTTAAAAACCAACCTATTGCTTTCATCTGGACTCGCTATAAATAAAACACTTTTGTCTGGAGCGGATCCAACTAGATAAATATCTGATTTAGTTAGCTCTATGTTAAAAATGTGAACCTCATCTAATGATTTAGAGGAATCAATTTTAATAGGATTACTCCCTTGAATTTTAAATAGATATATGTAATTATCAGTTTTTTGAACGAATTCTAAATGATAATTATTTTCTGTATTAATAGTTGCTTTTTCCCCCTTGCAACTAATTATAATTAATAATAATAAAATTGATACTATTTTTTTCATCTTATTTAATTTAGTAATTTATTAAGTAATTGATTTGATTTTTTCGGGTCTGCTGTCCCTTTAGAAGCTTTCATGATTTTACCAATAAAAAATCCAGTTAATTTTTTTTCTCCATTTTTTAAGCGTTCTCTTTCAACAGGGTTTTCATTAATAATTTTAGAAATCATTTCTGAAAGATCATCAGAACTACTTTCGCTAATCCAATTATTTTCCTCTGCAATTTTTTTTGGGTTTACAAGTGGGAGTTTAATCATTTCTGGAAATAGTTTTTGACTTGCTAAAGAGTGTGAAACCATATTATTATCGATTAAATCAATGAGTAAAGCTATATTTTCAGCTTTAATTGGGAAAAATTCAATTTCTATAGCATTTTGATTTAAGTAGGACTTAATATTTCCCATTAGCCAATTAGCGGCAGCTTTGTAATTTTTAGTAAAATTTAATATACTCTCATAATAAATGGCTATTTCCTTTTGTTCGATAATAATTAGAGCATCGTACGTTGAAAGATTATAATTATTAGTGAATTTTTCATAAAGCTCGTTAGGAAGAGCAGGCATTGAGGATTTAATATCTAAAAGATGTTTTTCTTCTATTTTTATTGGATTTAAGTCTGGTTCTGGAAAATAACGGTAGTCATGAGCAGCTTCTTTTTTTCTCATAGCACTGGTTTTTCCCTTTGTGGCATCAAATGTTCTTGTTTGTACAAGAATAGGCTTGTTATTATCTAAAAGTTCTGCTTGTCTTACTATTTCATAATCAATTGATCTTTGAACATTTCTTATTGAGTTTAAATTTTTTATCTCTACTCGGTCTCCAAATTCTTTGCTCCCTAAAGGCATTATGGATATATTAACATCACATCGCATACTTCCTTCTTCCATATTTCCATCACAAATGTCTAAATGTCTTAAAAGTTTTCTCATTTCTGAAACATATTGATAAGCTTCAAACGAAGACTTAATTACAGGTTCAGTGACTATTTCCAATAATGGAACACCAGCCCTATTTAAATCTATTAATGTATTAAATGGGTCCAAATCGTGAATGCTTTTTCCAGAATCTTCTTCCATATGAATTCTTGTCAATTCAATTTCTTTTGTATTATTATTTTCAAGGCGTATTAAAACTTTTCCATTTTTACAAATTGGTTTTTTGTCTTGTGTTATCTGATATCCTTTTGGTAAATCTGCATAGAAATAGTTTTTTCTATCAAAATGCATATATCTAGTTATATCACAATCCAATGCCAATCCAAGTTTAAGAGCATGATTGATTACTTTTTTATTGAATTTTGGTAGTGTTCCTGGGTGGCCAAGTGATATAGGAGAAATCAATGTATTTGGAGTAGATCCAAACTCATTTTTATCACCACAGTATGCTTTAGATTTAGTTTTTAGCTGAGCATGAATCTCAATTCCAACAACTGGCTCATATTTTAATAATACTTCTTCAAGTTCCATTTTATATAGATTCTAAGAATTTTTTAATAAGCATTGTTAGATGTTTTTCAGCATTAGAAGCAACATTTTGAACGTCTTGATGAGTTACTTTAACAATCTTTCCTGGGACACCTAAATCTGTAATAATTGAAATCCCAAAACAAGGAATTTTCATATGTCTTGCAGCAATAACTTCTGGAACTGTACTCATGCCAACAGCATCTGCACCTATATTTCTAATATAAGAATACTCTGCTGGAGTTTCTAATGTTGGACCTGTTAGCCCAGCATAAACCCCGTTAACAACTTTAATGTTTAATTCTTTTGCAATGCTCTGTATTTTTTTAATTAAGATTGGATCATAGGCATCACTCATGTCTGGAAATCTTGTTCCAAGAGCATTAATATTCGTTCCAATTAAAGGATTTGTTGGGAATAGATTTATATGATCATTTATAATCATAATGTCACCTATTTCAAAATTTGGATTTACTCCACCAGATGCGTTGCTAACAACTAGCTTTTTTATCCCTAGAAACTTCATTACTCTAACAGGGAAAACAACTTCATTCATTGAGTAACCTTCATAGAAATGAAACCTTCCTTGCATTGCAACAACATTTTTCCCACCTAATTCTCCGAAAATTAATTTTCCTTGGTGACCTTCAACAGTAGACACGGGGAAGTTGGGAATGTCTTCGTAAGAAATTGATTTTTTAATATTTATTTCTTTTACCAAGCCCCCTAAGCCAGTTCCTAGAATAATACCAATCTCTGGATTAAAACTAGATTCTTTTTTTATGTAATCAGCTGTTTTATGAATGAGATTTAACATAATTCATGATTTTTTCTTCAAATTTATCTTTATTCCACAAAAAATCAACACTAACCTTTAAATAGTAGACAGGAATATTCAATAGTTCTTTAAATTCCTTTAGTTTTTGAGCATCTTTCTCAGTAGTTAAAATTATTTGATTTCTACTGTCTTTCTCAAAAGTTTTCAAAATTTTATTTACATCATTTTTTTTGTATTTATAATGGTCTTTAAATTTCAAATGAGTGTTTTTTATTTTTAAATCATTTAAATAATTTACTATTGGTTTTGAATTTGCAATTCCAGTAACAAGAATTATGTTTTTCAAAACAGACTTATCTAATTTTTCCATTTTATTTAATGGAATTACACCATCGTAACTCATTTTAGAGAAAAAAACTTGCCCTTTAAAGTTTAAATATTTTTTAATTTCTTCTGCTTTTTCTTTAGTTAAATCATTAGGACACTTTGTTACAATTATGCAGTCAGCCCTTTTAATTCCTTTTCTAGATTCTCTTAATAATCCTACTGGTAGAATCCAATCTCGATAAATAGGATTATTATAATCGCATAGTAAAATATTAAATCCTATTTTTATAGACCTGTGTTGGTATGCATCATCTAATACAAAAGCATCTATTTTTGGATAATCTTTTTGTATTCTTAAAATACCATTAACTCTTTTGTCATCTACAGCTACAATTTCCTTAGGGAAATTCTGTTTCATTTGAAGTGGTTCATCCCCAACTTCTTCAGATTTACTATCAATATTTACATATTTAAATCCTTTTGAAATTCTTCCATAACCTTTTGACAGTATAGCGACTTTATTAGTTTTGGTTAAAATCTTAGCAATAAATTGAGAGTGTGGTGTTTTTCCTGTTCCACCTACAGTAATATTTCCAATTCCTATTATTGGGGCATTGACTTTTCTTTCCTTTAGTAGACCTAAATCATACAGTAAATTTCTAAGAGTTGTAATTAACAAAAACACTAATGAAAATGGTAATAATATCCAATTGAACCATTTCATTTTTTTATATTTGAATTCATTTTCCAAATTATGATAGTCAAAGATGTAACAAAATATTTAGAAAAAATAGCTCCTTTGCATTTACAAGAGGGATACGACAATTCTGGTTTGCAAGTTGGGGATTTAAATAGTGAGATTAATGGTGTTTTAATTTCTTTAGATGTAACACTTGAAGTTGTAGGTGATGCGATTAATAAAAAATGTAATATGATTGTCGCTCATCATCCGGTCATATTTGGGGAACTTAAAAATATTTCAAATGGATATTTAACTGGAGATGTTATAATTAAAGCAATTAAAAACAACATAACAATTTATGCTATTCATACCAATTTAGATAATGTTATAAATGGAGTAAATGATAAAATTGCAGATAAAATTGGTCTAAAAAGAAAAAAAATACTTCTACCAAAAAAAAATCTTTTAAAGTTAATAGTATTTGTTCCACAATCCCACAGTGAATTAGTTGCTGAGGCTCTTTTTAATTCTGGAGCTGGTCATATTGGAAATTATAAAAACTGCAGCTTTATTACAACCGGTGAAGGTAGTTTCTTGCCTTTATCGAACTCTAATCCTTTTAAAGGGGAAAAAGGTAAGGTGGAAAACCTTAATGAGAGTAAAATAGAAGTTGTTTTACCAGACTATTTGCTTTCTGATGTTATTCAATCAATGAAAGATGCTCATCCTTATGAGGAGATTGCCTATGATGTCTTACAACTTCTCAATAATTCAAGTAGTGGTTCTGGTATGATTGGTGAGTTAGATGAGCCTGTTGAAGAGTTAGAGTTTTTAAATTTTATCAAGAAAAAATTCAATGCAAATGGTGTAAGGCACACTAAATTTTTAAATAAACCCATTAAAAAGGTTGCTGTTTGTGGTGGTTCGGGAAGTTTTTTATTAAAAAATGCGATAGAAAAAAAAGCAGATATTTTCATTACTTCTGACTTTAAATATCATCAGTTTTTCGAGGGAAATAATAAGATTTTAATTGCAGATATTGGTCATTATGAATCGGAACAATTCACAATTGAACTAATAAGTGATTTTTTAATCAAAAAATTTATTAATTTCGCAATCCGTAAAACATCAGTTTATACGAATCCAATTAATTATTTATAAAAATGGCTAGAACTAAAAAATACACACCGGAAGAAACTTTAAGATCATTATATAATCTTCAATTCATTGATTCTAGAATTGATACTATGAGAGAAGTGAGAGGAGAATTACCTGTGGAGGTTAATGATTTAGAAGATGAAATGGTTGGGTTAACTAAAAGATTAGATAAAATTGAAGAACAAACTGGAGATTTGAACCAATTAATTCTTGAAAAAAAGAATATAATTGAAGAATCTAAATTAACAGTCAAAAAATATCTTGAAAAACAAAAAAATGTTAGAAATAACCGAGAATTTGATTCTTTAAGTAAAGAAATTGAATACCAGGAGTTAGAAGCTGAGCTAGCAGAAAAAAGAATTAAAGAAAATTCTGCAAGAATTGATGGTAAAAAAGAGGTTTTAGACGAGGTTAAAGGCCTTTTAAAAGCAAAAGAAGAAGCTTTAGAAGCTAAAAATAATGAACTAAAAGAAATTATTTCTGAAACTGAAAGAGAAGAAAAAATCTTAATTGAAGAATCTGAAAAAGCTTCTAAATCTATTGAAGAAAGATTTTTAACAGCATACAAAAGAATTAGAGGTGCTTCAAAAAATGGATTAGCAGTTGTTCCTGTTGAAAGAGGTGCTTCAGGAGGTTCGTTCATAAAAATTCCACCACAAGTACAATTAGATATTGCAGCTCGAAAGAAAATCATTGTAGACGAGCATAGTGGTAGAATATTAGTAGATGCATTACTAGCTGAAGAACAAACTACTAAAATGACTAGGAAAATAAATAAAGTTTTGAGCGCATAACTTTAATTTATTCCAAATTAAGTTCACTTTTATCCTTTTAAAATTGGTAATTTAGACCAAATAATATTTTTTTATGTCGTCAAAGGGTATTGTCAAAAGAAGTGAAGATTTTTCTAAGTGGTACAACGAGTTAGTCTTAAAAGCTGATTTAGCAGAACATTCCGACGTTAGAGGTTGCATGATTATTAAGCCCTACGGTTATGCTATTTGGGAAAAAATCAAGGATCAGTTGGATATAATGTTTAAAGAAACAGGACATCAAAATGCATATTTTCCGTTACTAATTCCAAAATCTTATTTAAGCAAAGAAGCTGCTCACGTAGAAGGGTTTGCCAAAGAGTGTGCGGTAGTTACTCATTACAGACTTAAAAACTCAGAAGATGGAACTGGTGTAATTGTAGACCCCGAGGCTAAATTAGAAGAAGAATTAATTATAAGGCCGACATCTGAAACAATCATATGGAATACTTATAAAAAATGGATTCAGTCCTACAGAGATTTACCGATTTTAGTTAATCAATGGGCAAATGTTGTTAGATGGGAAATGAGAACCAGACTATTTTTAAGAACCTCAGAGTTCTTGTGGCAAGAAGGTCATACCGCACATGCAACAAAAATAGAAGCTGTTGAAGAAACTGAAAAAATGTTAGAAGTTTATGCACAATTCGTTCAAGAATTTATGGCAGTCCCTGTAATCAAAGGTGTTAAGTCTGAAAATGAAAGATTTGCTGGTGCAGAAGAAACTTATTGTATTGAAGCATTGATGCAAGATGGTAAAGCATTACAAGCAGGAACATCACATTTCTTAGGTCAAAATTTTGCTAAAGCTTTTGATGTTACTTTTGCTGATAAAGAAGGAAATAAAAATCATGTTTGGGCAACATCATGGGGGGTTTCAACTCGATTGATGGGTGCTTTAGTTATGACTCACTCTGATGATAAAGGCTTGGTGCTTCCTCCAAAATTAGCCCCTATACAAGTTGTAATTGTCCCGATTTACAAAAATGAGGATCAATTATTAGAAATTTCAGAATATGCTAATTCATTAATAAAGGAACTAAAAAGTTTAAATATTTCTGTAAAGTTTGACAATGATGATAATAAAAAACCTGGTTGGAAATTTGCAGAATACGAAATGAAGGGTGTTCCATTAAGAATTGCTATTGGACCTAGAGACATGGAAAATCAAACTGTAGAATTAGCTAGAAGAGATAATTTATCTAAATCTACAGTAAGTCAACTCGATCTACCAAATCTGTTGTTAGAAACGCTAAATTTAATTCAAAACGATCTATTTACTCGTTCAAGTTTATTTTTAAAAGAGAATACATACTCAGCAAATAGTATCGATCAAATGATTGAAATTTTAGATGCTAAAGGTGGTTTTATTGAGGCTTTTTGGAATGGGGATTCTAAATCCGAACATAAGATTAAAGAATTAACTAAAGCAACTATTCGATGTATTCCTTTAAATGAAAATCAAACTGGAAAT
Source organism: Cryomorphaceae bacterium (assembly GCA_905182525.1). Lineage (GTDB taxonomy): Bacteria > Bacteroidota > Bacteroidia > Flavobacteriales_D > Parvicellaceae > MED-G20. The sequence continues at coordinate 31,553 of CAJJBV010000006.1, forward strand.
TGTATCCTCACTGGTGAGCCTAATTCTAAGAAAGTTATATTTGCTAGAGCCTATTAATACTTCATTATGGATTATAAAAAAAACCAAGATCTTTTACTTAATTTAATTAAAGAAAAAAGTGTTCTTAAACAAGATGTTTTCAGCAATATTATATTGAATTTTAAAGTATTAAAGGGGGTGCTTAAGGAAATTGGAGATGATTTAAAAGAAAAAATTGCTCATGTTGATGAAAGAGTTATTATTGAGTATAAGGACTCTGGTGAGTTTGAAGCTCAACTTAGAGTTTCTGGTGACATTTTAGTTTTTCAAATGCACTCAAATGTTTTTAAGTTTGACTTAGAGAATAGTCTTTGGAAATCAAGTTATCTTTCTGAAAACCCTAACAGAGGATTTTGTGGTTTAATTAATATATATAATTTTTTAAACGACTCTTTTAAATACAATAGATCTAACGACTTAGGATATTTAATAGGCAGGTTATTTGTCAATCATGAAAATCACTTTATGGTTCAAGGTAAAAGACAATTAGGATTTCTTTATAATGATTTTGTGAATTCTACTATTGATAAAGAGAAGATGAAATCTGTTGTTCAGTCTGCCATATTATATTCTTTAGATTTTGACCTTTTAGTTCCTAGTTATGACCTTGTAAATCAAGTTACGGTTAACCAGGTAAAACAGGTTGGAGATAACCTTAAAATGAGAACTGGAAAAAGATTAGGCTTTGTTTTTCAAAACAATAACGACGAAATTTAATTCTATTATTTTGAATTTGATTTGATTTTTTTTTGCCTAACTAAAAAAAAAACTAAATTTGCGCACCATTTATTAAAAATGGCCCGTTCGTCTAGGGGTTAGGACGCCAGGTTTTCATCCTGGAAACAGGGGTTCGATTCCCCTACGGGCTACTAAAAAAAAAAAATATGGCAAATCATAAATCTGCAATAAAAAGAATTAGGTCTAATAAAGATAAGACCTTAAGAAACAGGTATCAACATAAATCTGCGAGAACTGCAATACAAAAGCTACGTGAAACATCTGATAAAAAAGAAGCTAGTTCTCTTTTGGTTTTTGTTAGTTCTATGATAGATAAGCTTGTGAAGAAGAATATTATTCACAAAAACAAGGCTTCTAATCTTAAATCAAAACTTACTAAGAAAGTAAATGCTTTGTAAAAAGTATCATTATAATATTTTAAAAGAGCTTAATTAAGCTCTTTTTTTTTGTCAAATAAAAAACACAATACAAATTATAATTATTGAACTTAAATTCGAATAATTAATTATTTTAACAATTAGCAATTTTTAATATTAGCAATTAATTAAAAAAGATTAAACTATATTTAATAGATTATGAAAAATAATCCTAATTAAATTTGCTATTACTTGGTTTGTAAATACTGTCTATTTTTACATAAAATTAAAATTACTTTAGTACTCTAATGGTTACCATTTATTCACATGAAATTAGCCCCAGAATTGATTATGTAGTAAATCTCATTTTTAAAAATATTTTAGGATTAGATTTTATAATTACTAATGAATTAAATGATTTAAATGGCATAGTTGTAAATTATTCTAAAGAGAGTTTAGAAATAGATAGTTATCAAATATATCCTTCTGGATTTTTAGAGGTTAATAATTGGGACTTTCTAAATCATATGCCTATCAAAAGTGACTCAAGCTATTTTTTTTCACAATCAATTGGTGATCATAATTTCGATTTATTAAGTACTGTTTTTTTTCTAGTTAGTAGAATGGAGGAATACAATAATGAAAATTATGACAAGCATCATAGATTCAATTCTCAAGATTCTATTTTAGTGAAGCTAAATTTAGAAAAGAAACCAATTATTGATATTTGGTGTTATGAGCTTTTAAAAAATTTAAACGATAAGTTTAAAAGCTCTATTAAGTCTACAAAGAGCTTTTATCAGTTTTGCACATTTGATATTGATAATGCATATGCTTTTAAGCATAAAAGTAATAAGAGATATATTGGTTCATTTCTAAAAGATTTATTCTTTTTAAGAACTTACAAGTTAAAACAAAGGTTTAAATTAATTATTGGTTCTGATAAAGATCCTTATGATAATTATGATTACATCCAATCTTTTTGTGAAATGAATAATTTAAAATCTATTTTTTTCTTTTTAATTGGAGATTATGGCAAAATGGATAGAAATATAAATTTTAAAAATCCAGCTTTAATAAAGCTAATTAAATCTTTATTAAATGACTCTAAAATCGGAATACACCCTTCATATAACTCATTTAATAATTTATCAACTTTAAAAAAAGAAATTTCCAGACTAAATGATATAACTTCAGGTCCAATTATAATGTCTAGATTTCATTATTTGAGATTTTCATTGCCAGAATCCTATCAAATTTTAATTGAAGCAGGAATTAAAGAGGATTACAGTATGGGTTATGTCGATAGAATAGGGTTTAGAGCTGGTACATGTACCCCCTTTTACTTTTATGATTTAAACAATGAAAAAACTTCAGAATTAAAAATTATCCCATTCGCTTATATGGATGGTGTTTTAAATGATAAATTAAAATATTCTCCAAAACTTGCTAAAAAAATTATTAACGAGCTAAAAGAGAATGTAAAACAAGTAAATGGTCAGTTTAATTCTGTTTGGCATAATGAATCTTTAAGCAATCAAGACAGGTGGAAAGGTTGGAGAGCAGTCTTTGAGTCAACTTGGCTAGATTAATTCATTTTAGTTCATTAAATTCATATTATGAAAGTTTATAATTTCAGTGATTACTCCTCAGTTTACAATAAGTTTCTTTCAGAGCTTAGAGATGTAAATATTCAGAAAGACAGTATGAGATTTAGAAAAAATTTAGAAAGAATAGGGGAGATATCCGCTTATGAAATAAGTAAAAAGTTAGATAAAAAAAATCAAATAACGACTACCCCTCTAGGAGTTTCGGGTACATATGTTCCGTTAAATAATTTAGTATTAGCTACTATTTTAAGAGCTGGATTGCCACTTCATAATGGGTTATTGAAATATTTTGATAGCGCAGAAAATTGCTTCATTTCTGCCTATAGAAAACATACTAGTAAAGATGATTTTGAAGTGGAAATTCAGTATATGGCAAGTCCTAATCTAAATGATAAAGTAGTCTTACTTTCAGATCCTATGTTAGCTTCAGGTAAATCTATGGTATTAGCTTACAAAGCACTTTTAGAAAATGGTACGCCAAAAAAAATACATGTAGTTAGTGTTATTGGTAGTCAACAAGGTGTTGATTTCATCTCAAAAAATATGCCTGATAATACAACGCTTTGGATTGGAGCTATTGACCCAAAAATGACTAGTCAATCATATATTGTTCCTGGACTTGGAGATGCAGGAGACTTGGCTTTTGGTATAAAACAAGATTAATGAATTGGGGGTTATACGTATATGTTTTTTTCTTAGCTCATATTAAGTTTTTGTTTGCTGCATCCATCGCTGAGGCAACAACTAATTTATCATTTCTAGAGATTTTAATTTCATCTACATCGGGAGCTTTGTTCTGTTTTAATGTATCATTTTTTGCTGGAAAATTTATTTTTTTTAAAAACAATACGCATTCAAAAAGTTGGGGGTTTTTTAAGAACAATAAAAAAAGCATTAAAAAAAGAAATAGAATAATTATAGGTTTGAAAAATTCTAAGCTCGGTTATATCTCAATATGTTTTTTAGCTCCGTTATTTTTAACTATTCCGATTGGAACTTTTATAGTAGTTAAATTTTATGGTAATAGGAAATTAACATACTGGATTGTAAGCTTCTTCCTTATTTTCTTGTCTTGTTTTTTATCATTTCTCAATCATTTCATATTCCATTGAAAAAAATCAGACATTTATTTTTCGATTTAGATCGTACACTATGGGATTTTGAGACTAACTCTCATAGCGAATTAATTGATCTTTATCACACTCATAAACTTCATCAATTAGGAATTTCCCTGTCAGAAGAGTTTGTTAAAGTTTATAAAAAAATCAATGAAAAATGTTGGGAGAATTATAGGCTAGATAAAATTAGTAAAGAGAATTTAAGGTTTGAGAGATTTAATTTAACTCTAGCATATTTTGGTATTGATAATTTAGATCTTTCTAAAAAAATCGGTCAGGATTATGTTCTTAATTCCCCTTACAGAACTGTTCTAATTCCCCATGCAATCGAACTTTTAGAATATTTGAAACCTAATTATATCCTCCACATTATAACTAATGGTTTTCAGGAGGTTCAGCATATTAAAATGAATCAATCAGGGTTAGCTAAATATTTTAAAACAGTTGTAACTTCTGAAATGGCTGGAGCAAAAAAACCAGATTCTTTAATATTTAACCATGCATTATCTATTTCTGGAGCAGAATTAGAAAACTCAGTTATGATAGGAGATGATTTAAATACCGATATAAAAGGAGCGATTAATATTGGAATGAAATCTATCTATTTCAATCCAAATAAAGTAAATAATAACTCTGGTGCGTCGAAAGAAGTGAAATCACTTTTAGAAATTAAAAAAATCTTATGCTAATTATTTATTATTCATTATTTAATTAACCCATCAACGTTTGATACTTCGCTCAAATTCTCTAAATTTGAATTATAATTTTTTTGATTTTACCATATATAAAATCAATTAGGTAATAAATTTGAATTACTTTAAATTTTGGTTTAATCTTATAATTTAATAGAGTAAATAACTGTTTAATTATTTACATTTTTCATCTAAAAATTTGAAAGCACTATGAGTACTTATAAAAACTACATTAATGAAATTCAAGAGCGTAAACTTGAAGGTTTAAATCCTAAGCCAATTGAAGGTAGTGATTTATTAAGTGAAATTATTGCTCAAATAAAGGATGTAAATCATAAAGATAGAGATGCTTCAATTAATTTTTTTGTTTATAATGTTATTCCAGGTACTACCAAAGCTGCAAGAGTTAAAGCTAAATTTTTAAAAGAAATTATTATTGGCAAATTTTCTTTAAACGAAATTTCATCAGCTTTTGCTTTTGAACTTTTGTCTCACATGAAAGGTGGGCCATCCATTAAAGTTCTTCTTGATATAGCTTTGGGTGAGTACTCTTCAAATGCCAATAAAGCGGCTACAATTCTTAAGACTCAAGTTTTTCTATATGAAGCCGATATGGACCAATTAGAAGAAGCTTATAATAATGGAAATATTATAGCCAAAGAGATCTTAGAAAGTTATTCAAACGCTGACTTTTTTACTAAACTTCCACAGATTCAAGAAGAAATAAAAGTGGTAACCTATGTTGCTGGTGTAGGTGATATTTCTACTGATTTACTTTCACCTGGAGGTGATGCCCATTCAAGATCTGATAGAGAGTTGCATGGGAAATGCATGTTTGAGCATAATATTGAAAGTCAAAACGAACTTTTAGCTTTAAAGGAAAAACATCCAGATAAAACTATTATGTTAATAGCCGAGAAAGGAACTATGGGAGTAGGATCCTCGAGAATGTCTGGGGTTAATAATGTGGCTTTATGGATTGGAAAACAAGCAAGTCCATATGTTCCTTTTATAAATATTGCTCCAGTTGTTGCTGGTACAAATGGTATTTCTCCAATTTTTCTTACAACTGTTGACGTTACCGGAGGAATTGGACTGGATCTTAAAAATTGGGTAAAGAAAAAAGATTCAGAAGGGAATGTAGTATTGGATTTGGATGGTGAACCAGTACTTGAAGAAGTTTACTCTGTAAAAACAGGAACTATTCTTACCATAAACACAAAAACCAAAAAATTATATTGTGGAGAAAAAGAACTAAGTGATATTTCTGCTGCGTTTACTCCACAGAAAATGGAATTTATGCAAGCTGGCGGTTCTTATGCTATTGTATTTGGTAAAAAATTACAAACATTTGCTGCCAAGACTTTAGGAATAGATATGCCTACTGTATTTGCACCTTCTAAAGAAATCTCTTATAAAGGACAAGGATTGACAGCTGTAGAAAAAATATTTAATAAGAATGCTGTAGGAACAACTCCAGGAAAAGTTTTACATGCAGGTTCTGATGTTCGAGTTGAAGTTAATATTGTAGGGTCACAAGACACTACTGGACTTATGACTTCTCAAGAGTTGGAGTCAATGGCAGCTACAATTATATCTCCTATAGTTGATGGTGCTTACCAATCGGGTTGTCATACCGCTTCAGTTTGGGACAAAAAAGCACAAGAAAATATTCCTAGACTTATGAAGTTCATGAATAATTTTGGTCTTATAACTGCACGTGATCCAAAAGGAGAATATCATGCTATGACAGATGTGATTCACAAGGTTTTAAATGATCTTACAGTAGATGATTGGGCGATAATTATCGGTGGAGATTCTCATACCAGAATGTCCAAAGGAGTAGCCTTTGGTGCTGACTCTGGAACAGTTGCTCTTGCATTAGCTACTGGTGAAGCTTCTATGCCTATTCCAGAATCAGTTAAAGTTACTTTTAAAGGTGAAATGAAGTCTCACATGGATTTTAGAGACGTTGTTCATGCTACTCAGTCTCAAATGTTGGATAAGTTTGCTGGTGAAAACGTTTTTCAAGGTAGAATTATCGAAGTTCATATTGGTACTCTTCTTGCAGATAAAGCTTTTACTTTTACCGATTGGACTGCTGAGATGAAGGCTAAAGCTTCTATTTGCATTTCTGAGGATGAAACTTTGATAGAATCCTTAGAGGTCGCAAAAAGCAGAATTAACGTCATGATAGACAAGGGGATGGATAATAAAATCCAAGTTCTTCAAGGTCTTATTGATAAAGCAAATAAAAGAATTTCCGAAATTAGATCTGGCGATAAACCAGCGTTAACACCTGATTCTAATGCGAAATATTTTGCCGAATTTGAAGTAGACTTAGACATAATTTCTCAACCAATGATCGCGGATCCAGACGTGAATAACGACGATGTTTCTAAAAGATACACTCATGATACTATCAGAGCACTGTCTTATTATGAAGGAAAGAAAAAAGTAGATCTTGGTTTTGTAGGTTCATGTATGGTTCACAAGGGAGATCTCAAGATTCTTGCCCAGATGCTTAGAAATCTTGAAAACATTCACGGTAAAATTGAATTTCATGCACCTTTAGTAGTTGCTGCACCAACTTACAATATTATTGATGAATTGACTGCTGAGGGAGATTGGGAAGTATTACAAAAATATTCTGGTTTTGAATTCAATGATAATAACCCTAAAGATTCTGCTCGTAAAGAATATAAAAATATGATGTATTTAGAAAGACCTGGATGTAATCTGTGTATGGGCAATCAAGAAAAAGCTGAAAAAGGAGACACTGTTATGGCTACTTCTACACGTTTATTTAAAGGTCGAGTCGTAGCAGATTCAGATCGTAAAAAAGGGGAGTCCTTATTGGCTTCTACACCAGTAGTAGTTCTTTCTGCAATTCTTGGGAGAACTCCATCAATGGAAGAATATGAAAGTGCAGTGGTAGGGATTAATTTAACAAAATTCTCCCCTCCTGTTAAGAGCTTATGTTCATAGTTAACGACAAATATCTAGCTCTATAGTTTTAAATTATTATGATAATTATTGTAAATTATAACTAAAGTTTATCAATTTTAGTTTTAAATAACACCATAGAAAATTCATTATTTACTTTAAAAGACTCACAAGTAATTTTATTTTTTGATTTCATTGCCATTATTATTAAACCTAATCCTGCACCACCTTTTTTTGAAATTTGTCCATTATCAAGTTTTTTAAGGTAAAGTGATTTTAACTCAACTTTATCTAATGTATTTATGTGATTAATATCTTCAAATACCTCTTTGACATTAATATTATTAATCAAGTTTGAAAACGAACATGTAAAAAACTCTGGATAATCTGAAAGCTGAAAGAAAGCAAATTGTATTTTATCTAAAGAATAATCGCCATGATTTTTAATATTCTGAAGACCCTCAATTAAAATATTAAATATTCTTTTTATATTTTTTTTAGCAGTTTTTAATTCGAAAAGTTTAGATTCTGTTTTTTCACTGATTTCTGAAATAACATCCGGTTTCATTTCTCCAAAATGAGATAGGAGTATAGTGCCATTATTTTTTTCAATAGCAGATTTTGAACTTTTAAATATTGATTTTATAGATTCTGAAAAATCCATTAACAAAGCTAATTTCCTTAAATATAAATAATGTTTTTAAATGTATTGGTAGTAAAATGAATTAATTATTTTCAAGTATATAGTGACATTATCTTCTTAAGATCATTTTTTAGTTGAATTTCTTCTGATTTTCTGTAGCTGAAGTTAAGATTAGTCAACATTCTTTTTGTAATATCAGAATAGGGGCAAGGGGTTAAATAATAATTATTATTTATTACATTAATTTCTCGTATAAAGTCTTGAATATCATGATGTTTAAGAATAATTCCTTGACTAAATGGGTTTATATAGAAACTCACATCCTCTTTATTAAATTTATAGTTTTTTGGATTTAGATTACCTTTCTTAGGGTCAAGATATCCAACTATAAAATGGTTAGGTAAATTTATACCCATTATTGGCAAATTTAGTAACCTTCCAATTTCGATATATAGAATAGAATTTGTTAAAGGGTTGCCCTTTTTATTTTGTAATAATTTCCCAATTGATGAGTTTTCAGCAGAATGATAATTTGTTTTATCACCTCTAAAATTGTAATCTTCATATAAAACTTTATTTATAACACTAACTTTCTCTATAGGTGTCATACTATCAACTAAATTAATTTCAATATCACTTACTATTTCACTAATCTGTTTGTTAATATAATTTTTTGTAATATTTGGGAAAAAGTATTGATCTAGTTGACTTATTCCGTTGATTAAATTAATTGGATAGTTTAACCACTGACTATGATCTTTTAATACTTTTCTAAGGCTTATTTCATGAGTAATATTGCTAATTCTAGACTTAAAAACTTCTCCATATTCATTTTCAAAATCCGCTTTTTCTAATAGGGGAATACAATCTGTTCCAAGTTCTAATAATTGATTTTTAACTTGATTAAAAATAATCTCATCTGGATCATCAAGTAAGCTTACAAGAGCAGCTATTTCATTTTTACTTTTCATGAGTAATTACTTATTTATGTTACGTAAATATTCAATAAAGGTTATTTATTAACGATTTATAATCTTTTCAAAACAGTTATAACTAAATCATTAACTGTTTTTTTATAATTTTCAGAAAACATGTTAGAGAATCTATTTCCAATTACAGCGCAAACTGTACATGATTTGTGACCAAGTAAAGCACTTAAACCATATAATGCAGATGTTTCCATTTCAAAATTCAAGACTTTATGATTTTTATACTCAAATCGATTTAAAAACTTATTCATATCAGGAACTTTTGTGGTCAATCTAAGTGTTCGTCCTTGGGGACCATAAAAGCCGTTTGCTGTGGCCGTAATGCCAGCGTACATGCCCTTACCAATTTTATTGCCCAGTTCTTTGTTTCCTTTAACGAAATAAGGTCGATTTGCCTCCTCTGGCCATGGAGTTTGTTGTGAAAATGCTTTTTGAAGTGCTATTTCATCATTTTCATAAATTGGATTGTAGAATGATAGCAAGCCATCAAAACCTAATCCATAAGTTGATAAAATAAAACTGTCAACAGGAATATTTTCTTGTAAAGCTCCACATGTTCCAATTCTTATTATTTCAAGAGATGTATGCTCTTTTTTAATGCATTTATCTTTAAAATCTATATTAACTAATGCGTCAAGTTCATTAATTACAATATCTATATTATCACACCCTATCCCAGTAGAAATAACAGAAACACGCTTATTATTGATTAAACCTGTGTGAGTTATAAATTCCCTTTTGCTTCTTTTAATTTCAATTCTATCAAAATATTTCGAAATTGTAGGTACACGTTCCTGATCTCCTACTAAAATTATGGTATTACCAATTTCATCAGGCTTTAAATCTAAATGATAGATTCTTCCCTCGTCAGTTATGATAAGTTCAGTAGATGGAATTTTATTTCCTGTAATATTAGCTTCTTTAAGCATCTCTTAAATTTAACTAATAATAACTGTTTAATTAATCTAAAGTGCTAAAAACTTTTTTCAAAATATCAGATGTTCTTTGCATTGGATTTTTTCTAATTTCTTTTTCTTGAGCAGCAATAAGTTTAAAAATACCATCAATTGCTCTGTCAGTTACATATTTATTTAAGTCAGTCTCAACTTTTTCTTTACCAGATATTCTAGTTGTCTGGTTGTATTTTGTGACTAAAGGAACCCAGTAGGCAGTTAATTTTACTTTTTCTATAGCTTTGGTAACTTCAGGAATAAATAATTTATAAAGTTCACTACTAGTTTGTTTTTTTAAATAATTTGTTGCTGCATTATCTTCCCCTTTAAGAATATTAAATCCATCAGAAACAGACATGTTTGTAATTGCATTAATAAATATTGGTGCTGCGGTTTTACATGCTTCTTCCGCTGCCTGATTTAGTGTAGCTTCAAATTTCTCGACTTTAGTATCAAGTCCCATTTGCATTGCTTTATCTCTAACATTTTTTGCTTCAGGTGGAAAAGGTATTCTTATTAAGTCATTTTTTAAAAAACCACCTGCTGATGATGCTTTTTCTGCTCCTTTTTTTACGCCTTTATTGAGCGCTTCTTTAAGACCTTTAACTACTTCATCACTGCTTAATAAACTAGAGTTTTCACTTTTTTTGGAAGGTAGTTCACTCTTAATTTTGTTTGATAATTTATTAATATTTATTTGACTATATCCAATGGTACTAACAAATGAAATTAGAATAAATAGAATAGAATTTTTAATATTTTTTTTCATAATTATAATTTTATTATGAATGTATTAAATTTTTTATCAAACTTATTCCTATTATGAAAACTTAATGTATAATTTAACATAATGAAATGTGAAGTTATATCAATTGGTGACGAATTATTAATTGGTCAAACTATAAATACAAATGCTTCGTGGATTGGAGAACAAATAAATATCTTAGGTTTTACTATTTCTCATTGTTTAGTTATTTCTGACCTGAAAAATGATATTATCAACGCACTTGATCAAGCTTATAAAAGATCTGATATAATTATAATCACTGGTGGATTAGGGCCAACAAATGATGATATTACAAAGCACACTTTAACTGAATATTTCAACACTTACTTAGAACTAGATATTGAAATTGAAAAAAATATAATCGATTATTTTACCAATAGAAATTTACCTATTTTACAATCCAATAGGGACCAGGCCCTTATTCCAAAATCTTGTCAGGTTTTACCCAATAGCAGAGGATCTGCAAGTGGTATGTGGTTTGAAAAAAATGGAGTTGTATTTATTTCACTTCCTGGAGTTCCCTATGAAATGAAAGGGATTATGAATGATCATGTTTTTTCTAGATTATTAGCACTTAAAGGAGATGAAAATATTATAATTAATAAAACTATTAGAACCCATGGAATGGGGGAATCTTTTTTAGCTGAGGTGATTAAATCATGGGAAAAGAAATTAGCTAATGAAAATATAAAACTAGCTTACTTACCCTCACCTGGAATTGTTAAGCTAAGATTGTCAATTATTGGAAAAGATCGAAAATCATCTGAAGAAAAGTTGAATAGCTATATTTTAAAACTAAAAAAACTCATTCCAGAACAAATTTATGGGTATGACACAGATACTATGGAAGGCGTAGTAAGTAATTTATTAAAAGAAAAAAAACATACATTATCTACAGCAGAGAGTTGTACTGGTGGAAATATTTCTAAAATGATAACAAGTATTAGCGGAAGTTCTTCTTTTTTTAATGGGAGTGTAGTTACTTATACCAACAAGTCAAAATCCCAATTATTGGATGTAAATGACCAAGTCATTGAAAAACATGGAGCGGTAAGTCAACAGGTAGTAGAGCAAATGGCAAAAAATGTTAGATTAAAATTTGATTCAGATTACGGAATATCAACTTCTGGAATAGCTGGCCCAACTGGTGGAACAGCTGACAAGCCTGTAGGTACAGTTTGGATAGCAGTTGCTTCAGAAGAGAAAGTGATTTCTAAAAAACTAAATTTAGGGTATAATCGAGAAAGAAACATTCATGTTTCATCATTATCAGTGCTAAATTTATTGAGATTAGAGTTAATTAAGAATTAAAATTTCGTAAGCCATGATATCATTGGAATTGGAGCAGATGTTGATTCATTTTCATTAATATTAATAAATCCTGCTAAAGCAACTTGAAATGAAGATGTATAAGATTGGTTAAATCTCATAGCAGGCATAAAAATAAAAGTAGTACTTCTAGAAGTTTCAGAACCTATTGAGCCTTCGCCATAAATTACTGTTTGGGTTTCTGTTTGGGGAGTAGATATTCCAGTTGCAGGATTGTTGGTATTGTAATGTAAGTAACATCTAATTTCTTTTGATAGTATAGTTAGTTTAGACTTATTAGCTATAAAAAGCATAGAGTCAAAAATAAAACTAGCTTTTTTACCAAATGGAACTATACCAGAAAAGCCAATTACAGAAGCCAATTGTTTTGATTTGTAAAATCTTCTTTTGTTATAGCTCAATCCTCCTTCAACAGTATTTTGAAAAGCATTTATAAAATCAGAATTGCCTGCGTTAACAGGTGGAATATAATAAGGGTGATTTCATCATAAAAACTATAAGAATTTTTATCGCCAATATCTCTTGCACTAGACATAAAAACAGAGCCGAAATCATCATTAGTAGTATTTTCGGTCCAATTAATGTGAGCCAAACCTGCTGAAAAACTAACGTTTGATAATCTATTCCCAATGGTCATTGTTCCCCAGTGTAACCCACCATAAGTCTGCCCCTGATTAATATATCCAGAAGAACCTATAATACTTCCAATTGAAACATGAAAATTATTATTGCTGTAAATTTGTTGTTTTAATACTAATGCTATGGGACTCGCAATCCAAGTTGCCATGATTCCAATAGATGTCTTATTTCCTACGCTAAGATGAATTTCCGGTCCATAAAGGTGAATAAGTCCATAATTATCATTTTTCTTAATAGGAAGTGCATTGGTTGTGAAATAATATCTAGTTGTGAATGGCCCAGATGCTCTAAATTCTTTATTTTCTTTATTTTTTAAACCCTCATCAACTTTAGTAATAGAAGAAATATCAGACTTATTTATAAATATTTTCCCAATAGCTTTAGTAACTACAAGAATCTCTCTTCCGTCATCTGAAATAATTTCCCCAATAAATTCTCCCCCATCATTTTTTACAATTAAAACAAGATTTTCATTTTTATTTTCAATTTCTTCAGATGTCTGACTGAAAATTTGAATCTGAAATGCTAAAAAAAGCAAAATCATATAGCTTGTGAATTTCCTCATGTCATAAAGATATAAAATTTTAAGAAATAGATTTGTTGACTATTCCTATGAGAGAATGTGAATGATAAATTATTTATTTAATGACCATTTTCTAATTTCATCAATAGCTTCATTTCTATTTCCCCAAGAAATATACTTAGTTTTATTAGGCCCTTTATAATTGCAAAACCAAGTTTGTATTATTGTTTTTATAGAATGAGTTAAAGAGTCTTTTATAAAGTTCATTTTACTGTCTTGAGGAATAGCAATTACCTTATGATCTTCTTCTCCACCATCTAAAAGTTTAAGGATACCAATTGGATTTATTTTCACTTCACTTCCTTGATCAATAGATTCAGAAATAATTAAAACATCTAGAGCATCTCCATCACCTCCAATTTTAGGATCCATATAAGTATTTGTAATAAAACCATAATTGCCAGGATATGGAAGGTAGTTTATAACCCTTTCTTTACCATTGATAATTTCAACTTCAAAAGACTCTTTCCTGTAATTATACTCATATTTTTTATTGGTGCCTGCCGATATTTCTACAACAGCAGTAAATGATTTTTTTTCATTTGAAGATTTTTTTTCTTTTACTGAGCATCCAATGAAGATTAGAAAAATAAGAATTATTTGGGTTAATAGCTTAAACAATTTATTCTCTATTATAGTAAATAGTAATGTTTGCAATATCTCTTAAGAAGTCAATTTTATCAACCTTGAATTCATGAACAGGCAGCCCAGTTCTATTTCTTAAATCCTTTATCATATCTTCTTTTTTCTCAGGTTTGATGAGGTCGATTTTTTCATAAATAATAGTTTTATTTTCTTCAATAGATTGAAACCATAACCGATCAATTAAGTAGGTAATTAATGTTATTAAACCATTAGTAAATAAAACCTCAAAAATACTAACAGATTTATTTGACAATGCATTAATCATAGATATGCCAATAACAATAAATAAATAAGTCATCTGCCTAATAGGAATTGCTTCTGTTCTATATCTTAAGATTCCGAAAACAGCAAATAATCCTAATGCAAAGCCCATTTCCATTGGAACTTTTCTTAGCAAAAAACAAATGAAAAAAGTAAGTATGTTGAACATTATGTAGGTAAAGACATAATCCTTATCATCTTTTACCCTATAGTAAACTAACCTAACAATAATTATTAAAAAAATAAAGTTTATCCCAAACTTGAACAATAACTTTGAGAAGTCTTCTAAGTCAAAAAAATCAATTCCATATAATTCCATTCTTACTTATTTTATTAATGAATAATAGTTTACGTTTAAAATTATTGTATTTCAAATTAGTATTCAAAATACATGATCCAATAGTGTATTTACTAAATCTAGTAGGTCTAATTCTTTTTTCTTTTAAAATTGATAATATTTCTGATTTTCTATTTCCTTTTTCTCTCTTAATTTCAATAATACAGATATTATCTAGTTTTTTCTCTAATTTTCCAGAGCTAAATTTCAAATTAAAATCTATTGTAACTCTTTCTTTGGATTGAAAATTGACTAAAGTAACCCTGTCAAAATTATTTTTTATTTTAATTTCTAAATCCTTGGAACTGTATGGAGTTTGTTTTTCTATAAAATTAATATTTTTTTTATTTAAATCTTTATTTCTAAATGGGACACTAATTCTAGTTTTTTTTGTAACTCCTTTATTTGATTTGAACTTAACTTCCAAAAAAGTTTTTTTTGATTCTACATAATCTCTAAATCTAATTTTATACCTATTTAATTTTCCGTTTTGGTGATTTTTAAACAAAGAATGATTAGAGTCATCAAAATATTCAGTTTGATAGGTGAAAAATCTTTTACCATTAATTTCAAGGCATAAATATTTATGATTTATTTTAGAAAGTATGTCAATTGTATTTTCAAAAGAAATTGTGAATTTTTCATCTACTCTTTCCATTAGGGCAACTTCATCCATCTCAGGTAAAGTGGTGGATTTGTAATCTTTTAATATGGAAATGATCTTAGACATTAATATTAAGTTTTATTTTTTAAATGTAGCTTTTCCATATTTGTTGCCGTAAAGATAATCGATTACATTATTTTGAAAATCTTCAATCTTTGCGCCGTTGATAGTGAGTGAGGAATTATACTCTATTAGGTTTTCTTTATTACAGTTTGATATACTATCATATTCTGAAAATATTTTTCCAGGTCCAAATTCTCCTTTTTTTTGAAATGCACAGAAGGCAATTTCACAATTTATAATTGTATTATTTAATGATTTTAGTTCCGATAAATCTTTTGAAATTATACCCATGGAAGAGTTTTTAATTACAGAATTTGTTAAACTTAACTTACTTTTTTCACCTGCACTAACAGCTTTGTCTTTAATACTAAAAAATCCACATTCTGTTAAATTTAAGTTTCCTCCAGAAATATCAACCCCATCATTTCCGCAGTTAATAAAATTGCAATTTAATATAACCCCATTACTGAAATCTGCATCAAATGCATCGGAAAAAGTATTTTCAATTCTTGTGTTTTGAAATTTGTATTCACATCTAAAAAAATTAACTGCATCTTCACTTTTAATATTTTTGAAAGTGCAATTATTAACACTTATTTGTCCACCATATACAGTAAATGCACTAGGAAGATTCCAATGATTATATTTTGAAGTGTCAATTAAAGAAAATTGATTGGAAAATTTTAAATAGTTTATTTTACTAGAGTTATTTTCCTGAATTATATGAATCCCTTGACCTGTGCTATCTGTAGACTTTATTTCAACAAGTTCATTTTTATTTCCATTAATTGTAAAAGAACTAAATGATAAAATTGAACTGTTATTTACTAAATCAATTATATCTCCATTTCTTAATATTACATGATATCCTTTAGGAATCAATAACTTTTTATTTATTACTGAATATTTATTTTTTAGAGTTAATATATTTGAATCTTCTTCTAGAAAATAATTTAGATAGCTAGTAAATTCTTCGCTAGAAAATGTAGTTATTTTTTCATTTTTTAACTTTTTATTTATTTTAAAACCTGAAAAAATTGGTTCAAGTTTATAAGTTATAGGATTTATATAAAAATAATTAGGTAATAAGTTCCTGAAATATTTATTTGATATTTTTTTAAATTTTTTAAATTCATTAGCGTTGATATAATTAGTGTTTAAACTATTTGAATTTATAAATTGTAAAATAGAATTGGAGAACTCAGGATTAAAAAATTCTCTTTTTGTACTTTCTTAATAATTGTTCAATGGAATCTATTTTTAAAATAATTCCTTCTCTTCTAGAATTAGATTCTATAAGCCTTTTCCCAATTTCTTCTTGAAATAAATATTTCTTATTTTTAATTAAGATAATTTTTGTTAGAACACCAATTAGATTAGATTCTTTTAATTCCTTATTAAATGCAATAATTTTTTGAGCCTTTGTTAAATCAGTTTCTGATAATATAGGATAGAGTATAAATTTTTTTTTTCTATATATTCTTTTGCCTTCTTTACATAGAAATTTAAAATAAAAATCCTCTTTTTCAGCCCTAACCCTAATTGTGTCATTTTCAATGTAAAAACTAATTATATCATTCGTTTCAATCTCATTAATAGACTTACTAGTATCAATTTTATCAATAAAATCTTTATTGTCTATCAGAACAATTTGTAAAAACCATTAATAAAGCCAAGATTGAAAAGGCCAGTTTTCTTTTATTCATTCTTTAGAAAAATATGATTTATTTTATAAGATTATAATTAGAAATATCTATTTTATAAAGATCAGAGTCTCCATAGCTATCTTCCTTATAATAGCCTCCTACATAGGCAGTATTACCATCTTTAGAGACATAGATTGTCTTTTCTTCTAAAGTTGTGTTTATTGGGAATCCCATATTTATAGGCTCGCTCCAATTTTCATGTCCTCCTGTACAATAGTAAATGTCATAACTTCCAACACTTTCTTTTCTTCCGTTAGAGGTGAAAAATAATAATTTCCCATTTGGATGAATAAATACACATTTTTCATCTCCAGGTGTATTGATATTGTTTTCTAAGTGAACAGGTTCACTGTATGAATGATCAGTTTTTTTTACATAATATATATCAGTTTGGCCAATTCCTGTAGGTCTTTCAGAAACAAAATATATATAAGATTCATCTTCAGTAATACTCGCAGAACTTTCAAAATAAGAACTGTTTATTTTTTTACTTAGTTTTTTGTTTCTATGAAAAATAGGCTTTGGAGAAGACCACTTTCCTGAATTTGAATATGTGGCTTCAAAAATATCACCACTTCTAGTAACATTATAAATATTTCTATAAATAATAATTGAATTATCAGACTTGAAACTTAGCGACCCGTCGTGAAATTCAGTATTAATTTTACCTAAATCATTACTTGGTTTAGACCACTCCTTTTTTATAGAATCCCATTGTGATAAGTAAATATCTGAAAAATATTGGTGGTCATAATTTTTATCAACATTCCCGCCTTTTGTATCGGATCTTCTAGATGTAAACATTAAATATTTCCCATCATTACTTATTGAAGGGGCAAATTCTGGGCCGTCTGTATTTAAAACTTTTCCCATGTTAGATATCACTACTTTATTATTTGGTTTTAACATTTCTTTTTGTGCATAAGCTACTTGGTTAAGCTTTAAATCTAAAGAATAACCCTTTATCTTTTGTTTAGAATCTGATTCAGATATAAATTTTTCGTAGTAAATCTTTGCCTTATCTAGTTCTGCTAATCTGAAATAAATTTCACCCATCATATAATATAAATCCTGATCAGCTTTTGGGTCATTTTCAAAAGCCAACTCTATATAATATTTAGCTTTTTTATAATTATGTAATTTGTAATAACAACTAGCAATTCCAAAATGCGCTTTGGCATTTGAAGGGTTAATAACGATAAGATCTTTATAATCTAACAGTGCATTTTTAAAATTTCCTTCAGAATAAAACTGATAAGCTTCAGATAATTTTATTTGAGCTTTTGTTTTTTCCAAGGGTTTCATTTCTTTAAAGAACTTTTTTTCTTGAGATAAATTTTCGTTAGAAAAACTTAAGATAATAATGATTATAACTAGCTTAGGTAAAAATATTTGACACTTCATAAAAATATAATTGTCTATAAAATTAACAAAATATAGTGGTATTGTCATAATTTCACGATTCTAACTAGCTAATTATTAAATTTACAGTATTAAAACTCAAATATGTCTATTTATTCATTGAATGCCATTAGCCCTATTGACGGTAGGTATTATACTAAAACCAAAGTATTAAGTAATTATTTTTCTGAATCTTCATTGATTAGATATAGAGTTAAAGTAGAAATTGAATATTTTATTTCCTTATGTGAATTACCGCTTCCCCAATTAATAAATGTTAAAAAGGATCTTTTTTTAAAACTAAGATCATACTATAATGATTTTTCAGACAAAGACGCTCAAAGAGTTAAAGATATTGAACTTACCACTAACCATGATGTAAAAGCTGTGGAGTATTTTATAAAAGAAAAAATGGATTTAGATGGTATTGGCGAAGCTAAGGAGTTTGTACATTTTGGACTTACTTCACAAGATATTAATAATACCGCAGTTCCAATGTCCATAATGGACGCATTAAAAGATATTTACTTGCCTTCATTAAATAATTTAGTTGACGATATAGAAAAGCTTTCTATTCAATTTTCATCAATTGCAATGTTAGCTAAAACTCACGGTCAACCAGCTTCTCCTACTAGACTTGGAAAGGAATTATATGTTTTTGTAGAAAGAATAGTTCAACAATTGGAGATACTTAAATCTGTAACCCATGCTGGTAAATTTGGTGGTGCAACAGGAAATTTTAATGCTCACCATGTAGCATATCCAAAAATTAAATGGAAAGAATTTGCCGATAATTTCCTAAAAGACAAATTAAAACTCTGATAGATCTCAAACTACTACTCAAATTGAACATTATGATCATTTAGCTTCATTATTCGACGTTATAAAAAGAATAAATAATATCATCTTAGATTTAAATAGGGATATGTGGACCTATATATCTATGGATTATTTCAAACAAAAAATTAAAGAAGGTGAAATAGGTTCTTCCGCAATGCCGCATAAAGTTAATCCAATAGATTTTGAAAATTCAGAAGGAAATATTGGTATAGCAAATGCAATTTTAGAACACTTAAGTTCAAAATTACCGGTAAGTAGATTGCAAAGAGATTTAACAGACAGTACAGTTTTAAGAAACATTGGTGTTCCTTTTTCACATGGACTTATTGCTATTTTGTCAACTCAAAAAGGATTAAATAAGCTTCTTTTAAATAAAGAGGCAATTGATAAAGATTTAGATAATAATTGGGCTGTAGTAGCCGAAGCTATCCAAACTATATTAAGAAGAGAAGGTGTTAAAAACCCTTATGAATTACTTAAAGATCTCACTAGGAAAAATGAAAAGATTACTAAGAACTCAATGAAAGAGTTTATTAAAAATCTTGATGTTTCTAAAGAAATTAAAGATGAATTAGAGAGAATATCTCCATTTAATTATACTGGTTTATAAAAACCAAAAATAGATTTTAAAGTTTCATTATACTTATTCCAACAATACAAGCTGTTTCTGTTCTAAGTCTATTTTGACCAAGACTAATCATTTTAAAATTATTTTCTTCTGCTAATTTCAGCTCTTCTAAAGTGAAATCCCCTTCAGGACCAACTACTATAAGTTGAGATTTCATAGGGTTAGATAACTCTTTAATTTTATTTTTTTTCAGCTCTTTACAATGAGCTAAAAACTTTAAATCAATTCCAAGGTTACTAGAAATGAAATTATAATAATTCTGAATTTCATGAATTTTAGGAGTCCAAAATTGTTGAGATTGCTTTACTGCAGAAACTAAGACTTTATTAAATTTTTCAAAATTCCACTTCCTCCTTTCTGAATTTTGAGAAGTAAGAGGATAGAAATCAGTAACCCCAATTTCTGTAGCTTTTTCTATGATCAACCCATTTCTGTCATTACTTTTAGTAGGGCAAAAAGCTAAACCTAAATGAACAGGTTTTTTTTCTTGTCTTATTCGACCAATTTTAATTTTTGTTTTTTTTGGATTTGCATCAATTATTTCAGCTAATCCATAGAGACCAAAACCATTTATTACAGTTAATTCATCATTATTTTTCATCCTTAAAACTTTGATAGCATGACGAGAATCAGTTTCAGATAAAAAGCAAATTTTATTTTCAATATTTTTTATGATGAAAAATGGCAACATGTTTTAATTTTAATAGGCAAATAATCAGAACTTAAAAAAAAAAATTAATTTAGTGTGAATATCCTATAAAATTAACAAACCAAATCTTACATCATGAAATTTTTTAAATATCTTTTTTTAACATTAATATTTTTTTCTTCTTTTATTTCTAATGCCCAAAATACACAAATAGAAGATATAGATTTCACGATAAATCAAGATATTAACGGGAATAAAACAATTTTAAATGGTGGGGGAATAAGAGAAAAATACGGTTTTATGGATTTATATGTTGGTGGGCTATATTTAAATTCAAAATCTTCAGATGCTAATCAAATAATTATGTCAGATGAAGATATGGGAATCCGAATGGTTATTGTTTCTGGATTGGTTACTAGAGAAAGATTTATTGAAGCATTAGAAGAAGGATTTGAAAATACAACTACAGGGAAATCTTCTCCATCAGATATTGAAAAGTTTAAGAAATTTTTGAGTGATGAATTTGTTGAAGGAGACGAGATTGTTCTTAATTACCACAAAGGAGAATCAGTACACCTATACAAAAACAATAAAGAAAGAGGAACCTTTAATGGATTAGCATTTAAACAAGCTCTTTTCGGAATTTGGTTAGGGAATAAACCTGCCGATGAAAGCTTGAAAAATGATATGTTAGGTCTTTAAAAATTATATAATAATTAATATTTTTTATTCTTAAATAGCTTTCAAGCTTAGATCCATATTGTTAACCGAGTGTGTTAATGCCCCAACTGAAATATAATCAACCCCGCAAAGTGCATATTCCCTCACTGTCTTTAAATTAATGCCTCCAGATGCTTCAGTTTCAAATTTTCCATCAATAAGTTTAACTGCAGTTTTTAAATCACTAAAATTAAAATTATCTAGCATAATTCTATCAACTTCTCCATATTCTAAAACTTGTTTTAATTCATCTAAATTCCTTGTTTCTATTTCAATTTTCATCTCTAATCCTTTGGTTTTAATATACTGATTAGACTTTTCAATAGCATTTTTAATACCACCTGCGAAATCTATATGATTGTCTTTTAACATAATCATGTCATAGAGTCCAAAACGGTGGTTGAACCCTCCTCCAATTTTAACCGCTTTTTTTTCTAAAAATCTGTTTAAAGGCGTAGTTTTTCTTGTGTCTAAAATTTTGGTGTTTAGACCATCTAATTTTCTTACAAATTTTTCGGTTAAAGTTGAAATTGCACTCATCCTTTGCATAACATTTAAAACTAATCTTTCAATTGTTAGTAAGGATTTAGATGGTCCACTAACAATAAATGCAATGTCACCAATTTCCACTTTTTGACCATCTTTTAAAATGGGTTTGAAGATAATATTTTCATCAAAGGTTTTAAATATACTTTTTGCTATTTCAATACCAGCAATTATTCCTGATTCTTTAATTAGCAATTCTGCAGAACCAATTTTATTTTCTGGTATACAAGACAATGTTGAATGATCTCCATCTTTTACATCTTCAGCGATTGATAATTTTACATATTGGTCTAAATCCATTTTCAAAACTACATTTTACAATTTAGTATTTTAAAATTGATTAATATTATTTTAAAATAAACAGACATTTTATATGAATTTCATAAATTAAATTAACTCCTTTTCCATATTATCAATAATCTATATATCCTCATTTTATCTTTGATTCTATAGTGACTTTTTAAAACAGCACTTTTTTATTTAACATAAAGGATTTAATAATTTATATTAATTTTTATTAAAATTAATAATAGGTCTTTTATCACAAATAATTAGATATTTTTGTTTGTATGACTAACAATTTTCATTATAGTAATAGTTAAGCATGAGAATTTTAAAATTTATTTTTTCTAAATTTTTTTGGATAAACTTGATATTAGCTATATTTTGTTTGATTGGTACTATATACTATGTGATGTATAAATTAGATCAATACACGAACCATAGTATCAAAATTGAAGTTCCTAATTTTATTGGAATTCAAATAAAAGATTTACAAGACTCTATTGATGAACCTATAATTAGATACGAAATTAGAGACTCTGTTTTTTCTGATATTTATCCAGTTGGAATGATAATTCAACAAGATCCTAGACCTCATTCGAAGAATTTTGTAAATTATATTAAACCAAATAGAAACTTATACCTAACAATTGTAAAAAAACAAGAAACATTTAAAATTATTCCAGATTTAATTTCAAATGTTAATTCAAAGAATATTGGGAAATCTAAATTAGAAATGTTAGGATTTATAGTTGAGTTAGAAATTAAAGACCACAAGGACAAGGATAAAGTTCTAGACATTCTTTTTAATAATAAATCTATTAAGCCTGGAAAAGAGCTAATTAAAGGCTCTACTGTTAAATTGATATATGGGAGTGGAGATAAGGGCAAACCTATAGAACTGCCTGATTTTGTTGGGATGAATGTGCTTTTAGCTAATTTAAAAGCTAGTGAAATTGGTCTTGATTTAGAGATTCATTACAGTGATTCTGTAGTTAATTTAATGGATTCTAATAAATCAGTTGTTTATAACCAATATCCAGATCCAGAAAAAAACAATAAATATTTTGTTTCTATTGGAAGCCTAGTCATATTAGATGCAAGTCTATCTGTTAATTTAGATAGTATATATGAAAATGATACCATCGGATTAAAATTTAACTAATGAAATTTTATTTATCTCTTACTTTTATTTTTTGTGGTTTATTATTTTTTTCGCAAGAAAGTCTGGAGCCTCTTAGAACAAATTTCAAGTTGTTTGATAATGATATTTCAAATAGATCTCAATTAGTTCAAGATTTAGACTTTATTTATTTAACTGACACGATCAATTTACCCATAATTGATGATTTTTCTACCAACAAATTTAAATCTTACTCAACTGACACAGGACTGTCTAATGTTTACGATTCCACTTGGTATTATCTTAGTTATTTAGATGGTAATTTAGTGCCAGATACTGTTTCATATATGTCAATATCCAACATTCACAAATATTTACGATAGTGTAAATTTAAATGGTGTAGACACATTAATCCTAAATTCTTATGAAAACTCTCCAGACACCTTAATTGTTTCAAATCTTTCTTTTTATCCAATACTTAGTGACACTATTATTTTATGGCCAAATATTACAGTCGTAGATTCTACTTGGACAACTTCAAATCCCGATTTAATTTCCTCTAGCTTGAATCCGGATTATGAACAAGATTCAATATCTCTTTATTTTGTAGAGCCAGTTCTTGAAGACTTAAGTAAAATATGGTTGGATAATGATGTTTTCTTAAATAATAATTATCCTAAAAACCCCTACACAATGGGAGTTGTAACTTTCGATGGTTTAAACTCTTCAGGACAACCATATAACTGGAATATTGGAGCAGTAGATTGGTCAGACTATTTAACTTCTAAACCTATTTTTTTAGGTCAAAAGGACATTAGTGATTCTATTTATTTATCATTTTTCTTTCAGTCAGGTGGTTATGGAGAAACACCAGATTCTACCGACTCTCTGGCAATTCAATTTTTTAATCCATCTAACGAAAATTGGTCAACTATATGGTCCATTAATGGCTTTGAAAGTGATCAGTGGTATTATGAACATATTTTGTTAGATTCTATCAAATATTTCCAAGATGGATTTAAGTTTAGATTTAAATCATATGGCAGTTTAACGGGGAGTCTAGATCATTGGAATCTTGATTATGTTTATTTTAATGAAAATAGGTCATTTAACGATACACTTATGCAGGACTGGGCTTTTGTTTCTCCTCCAATTACTATGCTCAATAATTACAGTTCTGTTCCTTGGAAACATTTTAAAAACTCAAGTTCTAATATTTTACTTGACAAAGTTACAATCCCCTCCTATAATTCATCTAATAACCCTAAATTAGTTCAGCCATGTTTTATGGATTTATTTTATAAAGACAGTTTACAATCTTCATTTCCATACTCCGCATCTGTTTTGAATGTTCCTAACCTTAGTTTTTTTGATATGGAATATGATTTCGGATCAAATTTCACTTTGGATAAAACTATTAATGACACTTTTGTAGATTTTAAATACAGATTTTATATTGCTACAAATACTACACCAGAAAGACTGAGTGAAAATGATACAATTTATCATAATCAAACTTTTCAAAATTATTATTCTTACGATGATGGTTCTGCGGAAGCTGGCTATGGAATAATTGGAAATGGAGTTGAGTTAGCTTACCGATTTTCTATTTTAGATGGGATGCAATCTGATACTCTAAGAAGTGTTAAAATTCATTTTTCACCAACAGTTAATGATGTGTCAAATGAACCTTTTTTTCTTCAGATTTGGGATGATAGTTTAGGATTGCCTGGTAATTTAATCTACACATCAGATGATATAAATTTTCCAGAAATTTTTTACCCTCAATATAATTCTGGATTAAATGGTTTTTTTGAATATGAACTACCTTCATTAATCCCTGTTAGTGATACTTTTTATATCGGTTGGAAACAAATAACTTCATCTAGATTGAATGTAGGATTTGATAAAAATGTTAATAGAAGATTTGATATTTTTTATAATTTGGGATCTGGATTTCAAAATACAATTTTTGAAGGTTCATTAATGATGCGGCCTGTATTTATTTCGGATATGGATAATTTTGTAAATTTCTATGAGCATAAATTTGAAAAATCAAATGTTTCATTATTTCCCAATCCAGCAGACCAAATAGTTAATATTTCTAATAATGATGTTAGTCAAATAATTATTTATGATTTAAATGCCAGGGTTATATTTAGATCTAATATTCTTAATGACTTCTCATTTGATGTAAAGGATTTCTACAATGGGATTTATCTTGTAGATATTAAATTTAATAATGGTGATTCACAGGTTAAAAAACTAATAGTTCATCATCGCCTATGAGTGATAAAATAAAAAATATTGACGAACAAGAAGAAGAACTTTTTGAACACTATAAATACATTGCAGATAATGGTCAAGATAAGTTAAGAATAGATAAGTTTTTAATAGATCGTATTCCAAATACGTCAAGAAGTAAGATTCAAATAGCTGCTCATAATGGAAATATTTTAGTCAATAAAATTCAAGTAAAACCTAATTACAAGGTAAAACCAAAAGATGAAATATCAATTGTTTTACCCTATCCTGTAAGACAATTAGAATTAATTCCTCAAAATATTCCGATTGATATTATTTATGAAGATGATCAGTTATGTTTGGTTAATAAATCTGCTAATATGGTTGTTCACCCAGGATATGGAAATTACGATGGAACCTTAGTTAATGCTTTATTATACCATTTTGATCAACTTCCCGAATTACCAAATGATTATTTTGGTCGTCCTGGATTAGTTCATAGATTGGATAAACATACAACTGGAGTAATGGTAGTGGCAAAAACTGAAAATACGCTTACCAACTTAGCTAAACAGTTTTTTGATAGAACTACTAAAAGAAAGTATTACGCCTTAGTTTGGGGAGATGTTGCTGAAGATGAAGGTAAGGTTGATTTGTATTTAGGAAGATCTCTTAAAAACAGGAAATTAATGGTTGGTTACCCTGAAAAAGAACATGGTAAACACGCTGTTACGCACTACAAGGTAGTAGAAAGATTAGGGTACGTTACTTTAATAGAGTGTAAACTAGAAACTGGAAGAACTCATCAAATTAGAGTTCACATGAAGCATATTGGACATCCTCTTTTTAATGATCTTGAATACGGAGGAGATAAAATTGTAAAAGGCACAAGCTTTACAAAGTATAAGCAATTTGTAGAAAATTGTTTTAAATTATTGCCAGGCCAAGCTCTTCACGCTAAATCGCTAGGTTTCTTTCACCCAACATTAAAAAAAGAATTAAATTTTGACAGTGAACTTCCTGATTATTTTGAAGAAGTTCTTAATAAATGGAGAAGATACTCAAGCTCTAGTACTTTTTAATAGCGCAAGTTTTCAACAATATCACATTATGTTCAATGTACTTTTTATATTAGATGTACAATCTTTTTTATGTACTTAATTTTTGATACCGAGACTACAGGTTTACCTAAAAAATTCAATGCTCCAATTACAGATTTAGATAATTGGCCTAGATGTGTTCAAATTGCATGGCAGCTACATGATTATGATGGTTCTTTAATTGAACATGACGATTACTTAATAATTCCAGATGGTTATGAGATTCCATATCAGTCTGAAAAAATACATGGTATTTCTACTGCTTTAGCTTTAGAAAAAGGCAAATCATTAGAAGAAGTACTTAACATATTTAAGCAAGTTCTTAGTAAAACCTCTGTATTAGTTGGTCAAAATTTAAAATTTGATTTAAATATAATTGGCTCTGAATTTCATAGATTAGGTTATGATAATCAATGGCTTAATTTACCAGTTCTAGACACATGCTCAGAAAAGTCAGCATTTATATGTAAACTTCCAGGGGGAAGAGGAGGGAAATTTAAATTCCCTACATTATCTGAGTTACATCATGTTTTATTTGGAAAATCATTTGAAGAAGCTCATAATGCAACTGCAGATGTTGAAGCAACTGCAAGATGCTTTTTCGAGTTAATAAGAAAGCAATCATTTCAACAATCTGATCTTTTAATAGATGCTGAAAAGTATGCAGATTTTTTCAAGAAAAATATAAATGTTTTTGAACCTGCAGGGATTAAGCATATCGACTTATCAAAAGCAAGTAAATCTTTAGTAGTTTCAAAACCCTCTACAAAAAATATAGTTTCAAAAAAATCAAAAAAAGATATATCTCATTTAAAAGAAGCTTCATTTTCTCACTTACATAATAAAACACAATTTTCTGTTTTACAATCTACAATCCATATAAAAACTTTAATTGAAAAAGCAGTAGAGTTCAATATGCCAGCTGTCGCATTTTCGGATTCTGGAAATTTGATGGGAGCATTCCATTTTGTGGAAACTGGTCATAAGCACAATGAATCCATTAATTTAAAGATTAAGGAAATTAAACAAAATGAAAATGTAACAGAAACTGAAATAAAAGAATTAGAAAATAAAAAAATATTACCTATAGTTGGTTGTGAGTTTCAAATTTGCCCGGATAGATCTGATAAAACTTACAAAAACAATGGATATCAAGTACCGTTTTTAGCTAAGAATAAAAATGGATATCAAAATTTAATTAAACTTTCTTCAATTGGTTTTATTGAGGGTTTTTATTATGTCCCTAGAATAGATAAAAAAATATTATTAGAATATTCAAGTGACTTAATTGTTACTACAGGTGGCTTGTTTGGTGAAATTCCTCAGCTAATTTTAAATGAGGGAGAGCAAAAAGCAGAAACCGCTCTTTTATGGTGGAAAGAACATTTTAAGGATGATTTTTATATTGAAATAGTAAGACATGGACTGGAGGAGGAAGAAAAAGTAAATGAGGTTTTGCTAAGATTCGCTGATAAGCATTCTATAAAATATTTCGCTTCAAACAATACTCATTATTTGAATAAAGAAGACTCAGCAGCTCATGACGTATTACTTTGTATAAAAGATGGTGAAAGAAAATCTACTCCAATTGGTAAAGGAAGAGGATTCAGGTTTGGCTTTATGAATACAGAGTATTATTTTAAATCTCAAGATGAAATGAAATTTTTATTTGCAGATATTCCAGATGCAATAAATAATATTAGTGAAATAATTTCTAAATGTTCTACCTACAGACTTGCTTCCGAAGTTCTACTTCCTGAATTTGAAATTCCAGAAGAGTTTAAAGATCCACTGGATTTAGAAAATAATAGTCTCAAAATAGGGGAAAATAATTATTTAAAACATTTAACTTTTGAAGGTGCAAAGAAAAGATATAAAGACATTACAGATGAAATAAAAGAAAGGTTAGATTTTGAATTAGAAATTATAAGAAATACAGGATATCCTGGTTATTTTTTAATTGTTCAAGATTTTTGTAATGCTGCAAGGGAAATGAAAGTATCTGTAGGCCCAGGAAGAGGTTCAGCGGCAGGTTCTGCTGTTGCATATTGTACTGGAATCACCAATGTTGATCCTATAAAATATAATCTTCTTTTTGAAAGGTTTTTAAATCCAGATAGAGTTTCACTTCCTGATATTGATATTGACTTTGACGATGAAGGTAGATCAAAAGTAATTCAATACGTTATTGATAAATATGGTTCTAGTCAGGTCGCTCAAATTATTACTTATGGTACAATGGCAGCAAAATCTTCAATTAGAGACACTGGAAGAGTTTTGGACCTGCCTTTACAGCAAACAGATCGTTTAGCTAAATTAGTACCTGACGTTAAGTTGAACAAGTTGTTTGGCTGGTCTAAAGAAGATTTAAAAAATAATGTATCATCCGATCAATTAAAAAATGCAGAAGAATTAATAAGTAAATTAGAAGAAGAAGGTTTAGAAGGGGAGGTAATAAGACAAGCTAAGTTGGTGGAAGGGTCTTTAAGAAATACTGGTACTCATGCATGTGGTGTTATTATTACCCCGTCTGATATTAGAGATTTTGTTCCAGTTTCTTTAGCTAAAGATTCTGATATGTGGTGTACTCAGTTTGACAACTCTGTTGCAGAATCTGCAGGACTGCTAAAAATGGATTTTCTTGGTCTTAAAACATTAACCTTAATTAAGGATACTATTAAAATTATTAAAGCAATGTCTGGTGATTTAATAGATATGGATCAAATTCCTTTAGACGATTCTAAAACCTATGAGCTTTTTCAAAAAGGAGAAACTGTAGGTATTTTTCAGTATGAGTCACCTGGAATGCAAAAACATTTAAAATCGTTACGTCCAACAGCATTTTCAGATTTAATAGCTATGAATGCACTATACAGACCAGGGCCCATAGAATATATACCAAGTTTTATTAAAAGAAAGCATGGTAATGAAGAAATTGAGTATGATTTACCAGTGATGGAAGAGTTCTTGAAAGAAACTTACGGAATTACAGTCTACCAAGAACAGGTAATGCTTTTATCCCAAAAATTAGCAGGATTTTCAAAAGGTGAAGCGGATACTCTTCGAAAAGCAATGGGTAAGAAGAAGGTAGATTTATTGAATAAAATGAAGCCACAATTTTTATCTCAAGGTGAAGAAAGAGGACATGAAACTGAAATTTTAGAAAAAATCTGGAAAGATTGGGAGAAATTTGCCTCCTATGCTTTCAATAAATCTCACAGTACTTGTTATGCTTTAATAGCCTACCAAACTGCTTATTTAAAAGCCCATTATCCAGCTGAATACATGGCTTCAGTTTTAAGTAATAATATGAATGATATTAAATCTGTTACTTTCTTTATGAAAGAATGTAATAGAATGGGTTTAAATGTTTTGGGTCCTGATGTCAATGAGAGTTGGTATAAATTTGCAGTTAATGAAAAAGGAGAAATAAGATTTGGATTAGGCGCTGTTAAAGGGGTTGGTCAAGGACCGGTAAAAAACATTTCTGAAACTAGAAAAGAAACTGGAAAATTTGTGACGATTTTTGATTTTATAAAAAGAGTTAGTTTAAAAGACTGTAATAAAAGAGTAATTGAAAGTTTAGCTATGGCCGGTGCTTTTGATTCGTTCAATAATTTTCATAGAGCTCAATTTTTTAATTTAGACGAAAAGCAAGTTTCTTTTGTTGAAAAGCTGATCAAATTCGGACAAGCTTTTCAATTGAAAAGTAATACTCAACAAGTAAATATGTTCGATGCTGTTGGAGAATCATTACAACTAGCTGAACCTCAAATACCACCTACTGAAGAATGGAGTACTTTTGAACTTTTAACCAGGGAAAAAGACGTAGTTGGTATTTATATTTCAGGTCATCCGCTTGAAGATTATTTGCTGGAATTAAAGTTTTTTTGTGATATAAATCTTAAAGTTTTAAATGAAAACCTACAGGAATTACCAGAAAGAGAGTTTTCTTTTATAGGGTTAGCTAGTAGTGCTGCAAATCTTGAAAGTAGAAGGGGAACCAAATACGGAGTTTTGGAGCTTCAAGATATGGAAGGTCAAATGGAATTTAGATTATTTGGAGAACAATACTTGAAATTCATGCATTTTCTAGTTCCGGGAAACTTTTTGCATATAAAAGGAAAAGTACAACAGCGACCTAAATATTATAAGTCTGATGAATTCCAAAAAGAATTTCGAATTCAACAAATTGATGTGTTAGATGATATTAGAGATAAATTATCTAATTCTCTTTATTTAAGATGGGATTTTGAATCTTTAAAAGACGATCAGATTAGTTTATTGGAAAAACTAATTTCAAAACATAAAGGAAAAAAACAAATAGTTTTTGAGCTTTTAGATAAAGAATCAAATTCCTTTATTACTTTAAATTCTAGGAAATTCATGTCTAATGTTTCTAATGAGCTAGTTCAAGAAATAGCTAAGATTGATGGATTTTTAGGTTTTTCAATAAATAAATCTACCATGAATAATTATTTACAAGAAACTAATTGACTTTTTACTATAATTAATTAAATCACATTCATTTTAAACAAAATATATATATTTGTTATTAATTAAAATAATTTAAAATGGCATTAGAATTTACAGAGGAAAATTTCGAATCTTTAGCAGTTAAATCTGACAAACTTGTAATGATTGATTTTTGGGCAGAATGGTGCGGTCCTTGTAGAATGGTTGGGCCTCTTGTAGATGAATTAGCTATCGATTATGATGGTAAAGCATTAGTTGGAAAAGTTAATGTTGATCTTCATGGAGGAATAGCTGCTCAATTTGGTGTTAGAAACATACCCACTATAATTTTCCTTAAAAACGGTGAATTAGTTGATAAAGTAGTTGGTGCTGTACCAAAAGATCAATTGATCGAGAAATTAGATGCTAATATTTAGTGTTTTACTTATTTATCACCAAACATCCATTTTATTATTTCCCTCATTACAATTATTAAAATAATTTCTTTTTAATATTATTCTAATAACCATTATCTTTTGTTTTAAATATTAGTTTCAATTTTTTAAATTTGAATTAGTTATGAAAATTGCTTTAATTGGTTACGGAAAAATGGGGAAGCTTTTAGAAATAAAAGCTACAGAGCAAAGTCATACTATTTGTAAAATATTAGATAATCATAATTGGAATCCTGAAGACCTTAAAGAGTCCGATATAGCAATAGATTTTTCATCTCCTAGAATCTGTAGTTGAAAATATACATAAATCATTTAAATCTAATACACCTATTGTGGTTGGAACAACTGGTTGGTATGATCATTTTGAAAAAGTTAAAATGTGGTGTAAAGAATATGATGGATCGATATTGCCAGCCTCAAATTTTTCTCTTGGAGTTAATATTTTCTTTGAAATAAATAGGAAATTGTCAAAATTGATGAATAAACAAAAATCATATAATGTTAAAATTAATGAAGTTCACCACACTGAAAAAATTGATACACCAAGCGGAACAGCAATCACAACTGCAGAAATTTTAATTAAAGAATTAGACAAATATTCAAAGTGGGTTCTTGATTCATCACTAGATGATGATAATTTACCTATAATTGCATCAAGAGAATCTGGGATTCCTGGGAATCACGAGGTTGTTTATCAAAGTTCTATAGATGAATTAACAATATCACATAAAGCAAAAAACAGAGATGGATTTGCTACAGGAGCTATTATTGCTGCTGAATTTTTAATTGATAAAAAAGGACTTTTCACTATGAAAGATATTATAAAACTTTAATATGATTCCATACATACTTTTAACTTTAATGATATTAGTTTATTTTCTTTCTTTTTGGAAAATATTTGAAAAAAATGGCAGAAAAAAATGGGAAGGTTTTATTCCAATTTATAATATTTATGTATGGTTGAAAATCTTAAAAAAACCATGGTGGTGGATTTTCTTTTTTCCAATTCCTCTTGTAAATCTAATTGTTGCTGTAGGATGTAATGTTGAGACAGCAAGATTGTTTGGGAAATATACTGTAAAAGATACTTTTTTAATGATTTTACTTCCTTGGTATTATATTCCTTTTTTAGCCTTTGACGATAAAAACATCATTGAAAAACCAACAGATTGGACCAACGAAAATGATAGAAATATTAGAAAATGGCACGATCAAATAACTTTATTTTTTATAGCTCCTATTGTCGGTCACGCTTTATTTATTGTTTTTAGAATTTTTGGTTCTAAGGATAAGCCAAAGAAAAAAACAATGGCAGCTGATTGGACTAATGCATTAGGCTTTGCTATTGTGGCTGCTTCAATTATAAGATCTTTGTTTTTTGAAGCTTTTACTATTCCAACTGGATCTATGGAAAAAACCATGAGAATTGGTGATTATTTATTTGTAAATAAAATGAAATACGGGGCAAAACTTCCTCAAACTCCAATTTCTGTTCCATTTGTCCACAACAGATTACCGTTTACTTTTATTCCATCTTATGTAGATTGGTTTAGCTCTGATTATAGACGATTGTTTGGATATGGTAAAATTAAAAGAGGAGATATTATGGTTTTTAATTGGCCTGTTGGAGATTCTGTTATTGTACATGATGGAGTTATAGCTCATGATTATTATGCCATACTAAGAAATCAAGCATTTTTAAATTGTGTAAGAGATTTAAAAGCATATAATGCCAATGGAATTAATTTATCATACGATAGATACCAATCTTTAGAATCTAAATATTTAAATGCTGCAAGACAAAAACTAATAAATGGTGGCGGGTTGACACAATCACCTGTTGGTCCAATCGAAAAAACTGGAGGGATTGCTACTTTGCCCATTGATAAAAAAGAAAATTATATAAAACGATGTGTAGCTATTGGTGGAGATACACTAGAAATAATTGATAATCTTCTATATATAAATAGTCAATTAGAAGATAAAAAAGATGAGGTGATTTTTAGCTACAACTTTTACTTTAAGCCCGGATCTTATATTCCCCAAGATAAGATTCTAGAGGATTTTGAAATTTATAATGACCAGCACACTAGATCAAAGATTGAAAATAAATATATTTCTATTATTGATACTTCCTACAAAGATTCATTAGTTTATATTAATAAACTTGCAGCATTTAGTAAAGAGCAGATAACCTGTTCGCCACAAACAGCTAAAATGCTTTCAAGATATCCTGGGTTAGATAGCATGAGTCAAGAAGTTCACCCAAGAGGATTTAATTATACTCTTTATGGTCAATATTATCCTTATTTTCCAAACCATGCAGATTTTAATTGGTCGAGAGATAATTTTGGTCCTTTAATTATACCTAAAAAGGGATGGAGTGTTGATTTAAATGATTCAACGTGGGTCCTTTATAAAAGAGCTATTGAAGTTTATGAAAAGAATACGGTTTCTATAAACTCAAAAGGTGATTATTTAATTAATGGAGAGCTCTCAAAGTCTTATACATTCAAACAGAATTATTATTGGCTAATGGGTGACAATAGGCACGGCTCAGCAGACTCCAGATGTTGGGGTTTTGTTCCTGAAGATCACGTGGTTGGAACAGCTTCTTTCGTATGGTTTTCTAAGCATCCAGAGACAGGAATTAGATGGAGTAGAATCTTTTCTACTGTTCATTAATGTCTTTAGTCCTAAGTTCTGTATATGCGGGGAATTTGGTGTATTACTCTTTAATTGCTAATTCTAATAAAATAATTTTAGATGTATATGAAAATTTTAAAAAGCAATCATTTAGAAATAGATGTGTAATTGCAAGTCCTAATGGACCTCTAAAATTAATAATCCCTGTAGTTAGAAGTTCTAAAAATATTGTTAAAGATGTGAAAATTGATAATACCCAAAACTGGAAAAAAATCCATTGGAAATCCTTAGAGAGTTCGTACAGATCCTCCCCTTATTTCGAATTTTATGAGGATGAATTTTATTCATTATATTTTAAAAATAAAAATGATTTTTTATTCGATTTTAATAATAAAATTAATCTTGCGATTTTAAAATGTCTGGGTATTGAAACGGAAATAATTATTTCTTCCTCATATGTTGAAAAAGATTTAGAAATTGAAGATTTCAGAAATATAATTCCTTCAAAGTCAAAAGATTTAGAAAAATTTAAAGAAATAAAGTACAACCAAGTTTTTCAAGAAAAGCAATCTTTTTTACCTAACTTAAGTATTTTAGATTTATTATTTAATGAAGGTCCTCTGGCAAAGCAATTTTTGGCACACTAGAATAATTACAAGCTTTAGCGACAACATTCATAACCTCTGTTCTTATATTCATACTTATTAACTTATGATTTTCAGCGTTTGGATATACTCTATTGGATAAAAAAACATAAAGTATTCCACTTTCTGGATCGGCCCAAGTTAAGTTTCCGGTAAATCCAGAATGACCAAAACTTTTCATTGATGCACAACCAAAGCATGTTGGTCCACCTGCACCATTTCTCACAGGCTTGTCAAAGGCAATTCCTCTTCTATTATCATTGGAATTATAATATGGTGACGAAGTGTATTTTTCAATAGTTTTTTTATCTATAATTGTATCACCGCCATAAACACCTTTATTTAAATACATCTGCATAATTACTGCTAAATCATTTGCGTTAGAAAATAGACCAGCATGACCGCCAACTCCACCTAGTAATGCTGCTCCTTGGTCATGAACATATCCATGAATTAATTGGTGACGAAAAAAGGTGTCATTTTCTGTGGGGGCTATCCTTCTTAAATCCCATTTTTCTAAAGGTTGATAACCTATGTTATGAAGCCCAATCTTATTATAAATATTTTCTGCTATTTTGTCTTGACTTGTATAGGTAATTCTTTTTATAATCTCATTTATAAAGTAATATCCAATATCGCTGTATTTATAATTTTTATTTTTATTAACATCTGTAGAAATGATTCTTTCAAAAATTGAATCTCTGTAAGAACTAAGGACATATAGGTTTTTTGCAACTAGAGTTTTTATGAATTGAAGATGGAAGCTTGCTGTAAAGTTCGTAAGATGGCATTCCTTCGCTTAAAGTTTTTATGTAAAATGGAATCCATGGCGCAAGACCAGCTTGATGAGTTAACACATCTTTAATAATCAATTCTTTATAATCTGTAGAATCTAGAATTTTCGGCAAATAATAACCTAATGTAGAATCAACATTAAATCGGTTTTCTGACTCTAGCTGCATAAGGATTAGAGCAGAACTTGCAATTTTTGTTATTGAGGCTAAGTCATAAAGATCAGAATTTTCTACTTTCTTGGAGAGACTATCATAGGTGTGCTTCCCAAAAGAATTTTGATAAAAAACATGTCCATCTTTAGCTAGTAATATTTGACAACCAGGCATTGCTTTGTTATTTATGCCATTTTTAACTATTGAATCTATTTTGTAAAGTAAGCTATCGTTAATATTTAACTTTTTAGGATTAACATAAGAGAGTCTTGATTTTTTTGTAGTTAGTCCGTCTCCAATTCTAAAGTTTTCAGATAAATCTGTTTTTAAATAATTATTAGTTGCTAAACCTCCAAAAATAACTTGACCTGCATAACTTAAATTTTCATTTTTTATTTTAGTATCATAAATAATTGCTTGACAACTTTTGATTATAACATCTTCAAATTCAAGTTTGTTTCCTCCAAGATAGTTCAATATTATTTTTTTACTAAAACTTATCTCATTAATCATATTTGCAATTTCCTGCTGAATTGTATCAGTTACAATTACAATAAGATTATATTTCTTGAGCTCTTTTAACATAGCTCTTACCATTCTTTTAGAAGAAAAAGTATTAAAATGAAAATGATCTAATTTCGAATAATTATCACAAGATTTTTCAAAAACGTTTAAATTATTGGAAGACAAATTTAGGCTAGCAATTTTCAATGTGTCTAAATTTCTAAGAGGAATTATATCATTGGTATTTTTGAGTAGGACATTATGATTAATTATCGAGTCATTTGAAAAAAAATGATTAGGGTATAATATTTCTACAAAAAGTATCAATATAATAGATGCTAATCTTTTCATTCGGTATTTTAATTTTAATTTAATTCAATATTAATTTTTATTTGTTTACTAATTATTCAAAAAAAATAAGTTTAGGAATATTAAAATGTTCATAAAGTGTAAATTTTTAAAATATTGATTTTTAATTATCAATTTATCTTAAAGATTCTCTTTAATTACATGTATTTAGATATTCGATAAAACTTTTATAAATCCTAAAAATTGATCGGAAATAACAAGGTCTTATTTTTTATTTTCTGTAAATATTTTAAAATTAGTACTAGAATTCACTATTTGTAACAGCACAAAGGAAGAATAATTGATGGTATAAATGATCAGCTTAAATATAAATTACATCTAGGCTTAAAAAAATTGATGTTTCAGTTTATCGAAAAAAAGTACTTTATACTTTATTTATTAAAGTTTATTTACTTGTTAGTGTCAAAAACCTTATCTGAATGATATTCCCCAGCATCTAATTTTGATTTGATATTTTTAAAAGTCTTAATTGTATATTCTACATCTTCTAATGAGTGTGATGCAGTTGGAATTAATCTAATTAAAATCATTCCTTTTGGTACAACAGGATATACAACTATTGAACAGAATAAACTATGATTCTCTCTTAAATCATGAGTTAATGTGGTAGCCTCTCCTAGTGTTCCTGACATCATTACAGGAGTTACACATGAGTTAGTATCTCCTAAATTAAATCCAGCGTTTTTTAATCCAGATTGTAAGGCATTAGTAATTTCCCAAAGTTTGTTTTTTTGATCTTGGGCTTTTAGAAGTTCTAATCTTTTAAGACCACCAACTACAAGTGGCATTGGAAGAGATTTAGCAAATATTTGAGATCTCATATTATAAGCCAAGTAATTTATTACGTCATCGGAACTACATACAAACGCACCAATACTTGCCATTGATTTAGCAAATGTTCCAAAAAGAACATCGATCTCATCTTGTACTCCTTGTTCTTCTGCAGCACCTTGACCTGTTTTTCCAAGTGTGCCAAATCCGTGAGCATCATCAACAAATATTCTGAAATTGTATTTTCCGGACTTTCTATATTCAATAATTTCTTTTAATTTTCCTTGATCGCCACTCATTCCAAAAACTCCTTCGGTAACAACCAATATTCCACCGCCAGTTTGACCAGCTATTTTAGTTGCAATATCCATCTGTTTTTCAAAACTTTTCATATCGTTGTGAAGAAAAACTTTTCGTTTTCCTTGGTGAAGTCTTACTCCATCAACCATACAGGCGTGTGATTCACTATCATAAACAATAACATCATTTCTATCAACTAAAGCTTCTATAGTAGACATACATCCTTGATAACCAAAGTTTAAAAGATAACACGCTTCTTTGTCCATGAAATTAGCCAATTCATTTTCAAGCTTTTCATGCTCTTGAGTTTGCCCAGACATCATTCTAGCTCCCATTGGATAACCTAAACCCCATTCTTTGGCAGCATCAGCATCAACTTTCCTAACTTCTGGATGGTTGGATAGTCCTAGGTAATTGTTTATACTCCATGTTAATACTTCCTTTCCTCTAAAAAACATCCTAGGGGCTATTTCTCCTTCTAATTTAGGGAATGTAAAGTATCCGTGAGTTTCTTTTGCATGTTGGCCTAGAGGACCTCTGTTGTTTTTAATCTTGTCAAAAATATCTATCATAATGTATGAAATACAAATTTTCGATAAAATTATAACACTTTAATTGCTATTAGCACTTTTGTTTTACTTTTATTAACATATCTATTCACATAGTTTATTTCATTTGAGGGATATTCTTAGCCATATAATTTTATATTTGTCCTCAAAAATTAAGGTATTGAAGTACATTTTTCTTAAAAACATAATTTTAAAATTTTCTCTTTTCTTTTTTATATTTTCAGCTATAACTTCGTGTTCTGAATATAACAAAATACTAAAAGGTTCTGATTATAATTTAAAATATGATAAGGCAATCGAGTATTATAATAATAATCAGTGTTTTAAATCCTTACCTCTTCTTGAAGAATTGATGTCCTATTTTAGAATGACCAGTAAAGGCGAAGATGTTTATTACTACTATGCGAAAAATCAATATTGTATGGGTGACTATTATTTGGCAGGATATTATTATAAAAGGTTTGTAAAGAATTTCCCCCAAAGTTCAAGAGTAGAGGAGTGTGCATTCAATACTGCAATATGTTTAATGATGAACTCACCTGAATATTATCTTGATCAATCTGAAAGTTATAAAGCAATTGATGAATTCCAATTATTTATGAGTAAGTACCCTAATAGTATACTTATTGACAGTTGTGATAAAATGGTAGGTAAAATAAGAAACAGACTTGAGCTAAAAAGTTTTGAAATAGGGAAACTATATTATAAGATGGAAAAATACAGATCTGCTACAATAGCACTTGAAAATACTATTACTGAATATCCAGATACCAAATTTAAAGAAGAAGTTTTATTTTTAGTTTTAAAGTCAAATTATTTATTTGCTTCAAATAGTGTTGACTATAAAAAAGAACAGAGATATCAAGAATCGATTAAATCCTATTTAACTTTTGTAGATTCTTTTAAAAACAGTAAGTTTGCAAAAGAAGCTGAAAGCTTTTACTTATCAAGTTTAAAAGAGTTAGAAAAACTTAAAAAAACCTAAACAATGGCATATAAAGATAGCACTGCAGAGAGAACAACAATTACAAGAAGCTTAAAAAGTCTTGAAGACGATACTGATAATATCTACGAATCAATTACTGTTTTATCTAAAAGATCAAATCAGATTAATATTGAAATGAAAGAAGAGTTGGATCAAAAGCTTGATGAATTTGCTACATCTACTGATAATTTAGAAGAGATATTTGAAAATAGAGAACAAATTGAAGTTTCTAGGTATTACGAAAGATTACCAAAATCTGGTGCAATTGCTATTCAGGAGTTAGAAAACGAAAAAATATTTTGGAAATCTCCTGAAAACGAAGATTCGAACGAATAATAGTTTCAATGCTCAGTGGCAAAAATGTATTACTAGCTATCACTGGAAGTATAGCAGCGTACAAATCAGCCTATTTAATTAGAGAATTTATTAAAAAAGGTGCTCAGGTTAAGGTAATTGTAACCGAAGCTGCATTACAATTTGTAACTAAAGTCACTCTATCTACATTATCAAAAAATCCCGTCTACAAGGATTTTATTAAAAATGAAGAAACTGGCCAATGGAATAATCATGTTGATTTAGGTTCTTGGGCAGATTTAATGGTTATTGCACCAGCTACTGCCAATACTATATCAGATTTAGTATCCGGAAAGGGAAACAGTTTTCTACTAACTACATTTTTGTCATGTAATGCTCCCGTCTTTGTTGCACCAGCAATGGATTTGGATATGTTTAAAAATAAATCAACCCAGTCTAATATCAAAATACTTAGTGAAAGATCTGTTGAAATCATAGAACCAACAGAGGGTGAACTCGCAAGTGGTTTAGAGGGTAAAGGTAGAATGGAAGAACCTGATCAAATAGTGACTATCATCAGTGAATATTTTCTTAATAAAGCAACTTTAAAAAATATTAATATTTTAATTTCTGCAGGTCCTACATACGAATCTATTGACCCCGTTCGTTTCATTGGAAATCATTCTTCTGGTAAAATGGGTTTTGCTTTAGCAAATGAAGCACAAAAAAGAGGTGCTAATGTAGAGTTGGTTTCTGGTCCTGTAAATTTAGAAACACCGGAGAATGTAATTAGAACGAATGTTAAATCTGCTCAGCAAATGAAGAAAGAAATTACAGATAGATTTAAAAATATTGATGTTTTAATTATGAGCGCTGCTGTTGCAGATTATAAACCAGTTAAAGAGTATGATAATAAAATTAAAAAGCAAGAGGCTGAGTTAAATATTGTACTTGAAAAAACACCAGATATTTTAAAAGATTTGGCCAAAATTAAAAAGAAACAAGTTGTTGTAGGGTTTGCTTTAGAAACGGAAAATGAATTGGAGAATGCACGTCAAAAAATGAAAAGAAAAAATTTAGACGCAATTATTTTAAACTCTTTAAGTGATAATGGTGCTGGGTTTGGGTACGATACAAATAAAATTACTCTAATAACTCCATCTGAAAACAGGAAATTTGAACTTAAAACAAAAGATTTAGTAGCTAAGGATATTTTAAACTTTATTGAAGAATGTATTTAAAAATTAAAATTTTAATATTAATTTTTCTAGGGATTACAAAATTCTCTTTTTCTCAAATTTTTAATTGTGAGGTTCAGGTAATTGCACCAACCTTACAAAATAACCCAGCAAATGAAGAAATTTTTTCTTCTTTAAAAAATGCGATGATTGAGTTTATAAATTTTGGATATGCCTGGACCGATGACAAGTTTGAACAGCACGAACAAATTGACGTTTCTTTTCTCCTTACTCTAAATACAAAATCAGGAAATGATTTTTCTGGAAAATTGCAAATCACCTCTCAAAGACCAATATTTAATTCCGATTACAAATCATTATTAATGAATTATATTGATAAAAATGTAACATTTAAATATATTAGAAATTCACCAATTCAATATTTTAAAGGTCAACATATTGATAATTTGGCAGATGTTCTAGCTTACTATATTTATATGATTTTGGGATATGATTATGATTCTTTTTCGATGGAGGGAGGAACTGCTTATTTTAACAAGGCAGATCAAATTTTAAATATATGTCAAAGCGCTCCTGAGTCTGGTTGGAAAGCTCCAGATGGAGATGGAAGTAATAATAGATTTTGGTTAATTCAAAACACTTTACAACCCCAATTTTCTTCCTTAAGAAAAACACTTTACAATTATCATATTAATGGATTAGACCAATGTTATTTAAACAGAGACACATGTATTAGTAATATAAGCAATTCTATTAGCGATTTAATGGAAATCCATAGAAGTAGACCTTCTTCATTAAATATGCAGTTGTTTTTTAATGCGAAATCGGAAGAATTAATTAAAATTTATTTACCTACTTCAAAAGAAACAAAAAATAAATTATACAATTTAATGTCTCAATTAGACCCATCTAGAATAAAGGCATATAATAAATTGAAGTAAATTTAGTTATGGATAAATTTAAAGGAACAGGTGTCGCATTAGTAACTCCGTTTAGCTCAAATGGTAAAATTGATTATAGTGGACTCCAAAAGTTAGTAGAATTCCAAATTAATAATGGTATTAATTATTTAGTTGTTCAAGGAACTACTGGGGAATCTGTAACATTAAGTGAAGAAGAAAAAATTGCTGTTTTAGATTATGTAATTGAAATAAATGCCGGTAGACTCCCAATTTTGCTCGGAGTTGGAGGAAATAATACTTTAGCAGTTTGTGAAAAGATAAAATTCTTTTCAAACTATAAAATTGATGGATTTCTTTCGGTTAGTCCGTATTATAATAAACCAACTCAAGCTGGTATTTTTCAGCATTATAAAGTTATTGCTAATTCAACCAATCTTCCAATTATAATATATAATGTTCCTGGAAGAACAAGCTCCAACATTTCTTCCCAAACCACCTTAGAACTAGCTAGTTCTATTACCAATATAGTTGGTGTAAAAGAAGCTTCTGGCGATTTAGAACAAATAATGAATATTATATTAAAAAAACCTGCGAATTTTCTAGTGATTTCTGGCGATGACGCCTTAACACTTCCTCATATTTGTGTTGGAGGAGATGGTGTAATCTCTGTTATTGCAAATGCATTTCCTAAAAGATTTTCAACTATGGTTCATGCAGCTTTGAATAATAATTTAAGTTTAGCAAACGAAAAACACTATGAGCTTTTTGAAATTATTCATTATCTGTTTAAAGATGGGAATCCAGCCGGTATAAAACATGTACTTAAATTAATTAATATTTGTTCGGATAATGTTAGACTTCCCTTGGTAAATATCACTGAAAAAACTGCCGACAAATTATACGAATTGGTGGCATCTATTGATGATACTTTAGTTTAAAATTAAAGTAATATCATGGAAATTGCTAAAACTCCTATTCCAATACCTACCCATTTAAATAGTGATACTTTTTCATTGAAAATTAATATGGAAGATACTGTACATAGAATTATAACTCCCATATTAACTATTGGAAATATTTGAAAGGAATCCAACAATCCATTTTTCAAAGACTTTATAAAGTATAAAAGTGTAAGATAATTTGGTATGCCTAAAACTATACCCCAAACAATGCTTTTTTTGTCAAATTTCACTTTAGATCTTCCTATTTGAAAGATTAAAAAAAAACTACCTATTAGACCAGCTGCTAAAAAAGTAATTGCAAAAAAAAGATTCATATTCTGCTCACTTAACATATTTTTTTGAGTCCAATTTAAAATACCATCGGCCATGCCTTGACCCAAAAAAAGTAGCAATAGAATTATTAAATGCTTTTTACTTAGTTTAGAATTACCATCTTCTTTAGATGCTATTATAATTGCTCCAATAGCTAAAATTATTCCTAAAATTTTAAAAAAAGTAATTGTTTCCTTGAATAAAATCAACCCAATTAAAATTGGAATAATCATAGACATTTTATTTGAAATTGTGCTAATTGTAATTCCTATTTTTTGAGTTCCATAAGCATATAAATTAAAGGTTACTACA
Organism: Cryomorphaceae bacterium; assembly: GCA_905182525.1. Lineage (GTDB taxonomy): Bacteria > Bacteroidota > Bacteroidia > Flavobacteriales_D > Parvicellaceae > MED-G20. Next base: position 74,810 of record CAJJBV010000006.1, read on the forward strand.
AAAAATAGTCCAACTAGTAATGCTAAAAATATGTAAGTAATTGTGATAGAATCTTGAATTTCAGTAAGATTAAAATCTTTCGAAAAACTCATAAGTGCTAATATGCCTGCTGTGAAATAATTAAAAGTAATGGCTATTAAGTTGTTGACTTGAATTTTATCAAAATATTTAAACAACATAATCATAATGGAGAATGTTGTCGTAGTAATAATTAACTCAATCATTAAAGTAGGTATAGAGAACGTCTTTTTCTAAATCTTTTTTTATCGACCAATCTTTATTTAATGAAGGAGATTTCAATCCTTTATTAAATATTGTATCACCAACAATCACCCTGGCTTCATTCCAGTAGTTTTTTTCTATAAATGAATTTAGTGTGTGTTTTCCACCTTCTACTATAATAGAAGTTATGTTTTGGGTAAATAAATATTTTAATAATTCATCAATCATATATTTATCACTTGTTTTTAGATATTGTAAATTTTTAAATTCTTTATCCGTTGATTGGTTCACAACAATCGTTTTCGAAGAAGAATCAAAAACATTAAAACTTGTTTTCAGCTTAAGTGTTGGGTCTAAAACTATTCTTACAGGATTTTTTCCATCGACTTTTCTAACTGTTAGTTTAGGGTTGTCATTTTCTACTGTTTTTCTACCTACTAAAATGGCGTCTTCTTCAGATCTCCATTGATGAACCAAAAGCTTGGTACTTTCATTGGTAATCCAATTTATTCCTTTGTTATTTTTTTCTCTTATTACATCAATAAATCCATCTTTAGTTTCTGCCCATTTAAGAATTATATAGGGAATTTTATTTTTCTGAAAATTAAAAAATCGTTTATTAAGATCGATACATTGCTTAGACAATACATCTAATTTTACTTTAACATTATGTTCTTTCAAAAATTTAATTCCCAATCCATTCACTTTTTTGGAAGTATCCTTACTGCCAATAACAACTTTAGTAATTTTTTTACTTACTATATATTCACAGCACGGGGGAGTATTTCCAAAATGAGCACATGGCTCAAGATTTACATATAGGGTAGATTTAGAAAGTAAGTTTTGCTCTTTTACACTCTTAATAGCATTTACTTCTGCGTGGTGGTCTCCATATTTTTGATGATAACCTTCGCCAATAATTTTATTTTCATAAACAATAACACAACCAACCATGGGGTTGGGAGATACATAACCAGCACCTTTTTTAGCTAGTTCTAAACATCTAGCCATATATGTATTATCATTTTTCAATCTTATAAAATTATATATATTTTTAACTGTAAGTTTATATTGGCAGTAATTATTCTAGTTTGTATTTGGATAAAACATATAATTCACTATTTTTGACGCCCATTAAATACTTGACGGTTCAAGTAAATTAACCACTCTTAAGATAAACCGTTATCTGAGATACAAAAATATCAGCCCTATGGCCGAAGATAAAAAACCCAAATCAGCTGCAAAAAAACCTGCAGCAACTACTAAAAAAACTACAGCAAAGAAAGCTGCACCTGCAAAGAAAGCTGCACCTGCTGCAAAGAAAGCTGCACCTGCTGCAAAGAAAGCTGCACCTGCTGCAAAGAAAGCTGCACCTGCTGCAAAGAAAGCTGCACCTGCTGCAAAGAAAGCTGCACCTGCTGCAAAGAAAGCTGCACCTGCTGCAAAGAAAGCTGCACCTGCTGCAAAGAAAGCTGCACCTGCTGCAAAGAAAGCTGCACCTGCTGCAAAGAAAGCTGCACCTGCTGCAAAGAAAGCTGCACCAGCAAAGGTTGAAGCTACTTCTAAATCCATGGAAGATGTTATTCCTTCAGGTGAAGTAATTCAAGAAAAAGCAGTTGCCCCAACTCCAAAAAAGAAAGTATCTACTGCTTTTGATTGGGATGCTTTTGAAGCAGAAGAAGCAGACACTTATACTTCAAGTGAAAGAACCAAGTTAAACGACATGTATGATGGTACTCTTACTCAAATTGAAGAGAAATCATTAATTCAAGGTTTAGTCATTGCAATCACCAAAAAAGAAGTTGTAATAAATATCAATTATAAAAGTGAAGGCGTAGTTCAAAAAAACGAATTTAGATACAATCCCGATTTAGCTATTGGCGATTCTGTTGATCTTTTCATTGAGAATATGGAAGATAAAACAGGTCAATTGGTAGTATCTCACAAAACTGCAAGAACGCATTTAGCTTGGATTAGAGTTAACGAAGTTTTAGGAACTGGTGAAATCATTACTGGACATGTTAAATGTAGGACTAAGGGGGGGCTAATTGTCGATGTTTTTGGAATTGAAGCATTTTTACCCGGTTCTCAGATAGATGTAAAACCTATTAGAGATTACGATCTATTTGTTGGAAAAAACATGGAATTCAAAGTTGTTAAAATCAACAAAGAGTTTAAAAACATTGTTGTTTCTCACAAAGCGCTTATCGAAGCAGAGATCGAAGAACAGAAAAAACAAATTATGTCTGGTCTTGAAAAAGGACAGGTATTGGAAGGTATTGTTAAAAACATCACTTCCTACGGAGTATTTATTGATTTAGGTGGAGTAGATGGTTTAATTCACATTACAGATTTATCTTGGGGAAGAGTCAATCATCCAGAAGAACTGGTGACTTTAGACGAGAAAATCAAAGTAGTTATTCTTGATTTTGATGACAATAAGAAACGTATTGCATTAGGCTTAAAACAACTTTCTGAACATCCATGGGATTCTCTTAACAAAGACTTAAAAATTGGTGACAAGGTTAAGGGTAATGTTGTGGTAATTGCAGATTACGGTGCATTTATTGAAATTGCTGCTGGTGTTGAAGGACTGGTTCATGTTTCTGAAATGAGCTGGAGTCAGCATTTAAGAACTGCAAACGATTTCCTTAAGGTAGGTGACGAAGTTGAGGCCATGGTATTAACCCTAGATAAAGAAGAAAGAAAAATGTCTTTAGGTATTAAGCAATTAATACCAGATCCATGGGAAAACATTGATAAAAAATACCCTGTACAATCTAACCATACTTCAAAAGTTAGAAACTTCACCAACTTTGGTGTTTTTGTTGAATTAGAAGAAGGAATTGATGGTTTAATACACATTTCTGATCTTTCTTGGGACAAGAAATTCAAGCATCCTTCAGAATTTTGTAATGTAGGTGATGAATTAGACGTTGTAGTATTGGAATTAGATGCTGAAAACAGAAGATTAAGTTTGGGTCATAAACAACTTCAAGAAAATCCTTGGGATGTTTACGAAACAGTTTTCACTATGAATTCTACTCATGATGGTACAGTAATTAAGTTAAAGGATAAAGCTGGTATTGTATCTATGGAATATGGTGTAGAGGCTTATTGTCCTGCAAAGCACATGAAGAAAGAAGACGGTTCTTATGTTGGTGCTGAAGAAAAAACACAATTTGTAGTTTTAGAATTTAACAAAGAATCTAAAAAAATATTAGTTTCTCATACTAAAGTTTGGGGTGAGGTAGAAGCTAAAAAAGCAAAAACTACTGCATCTAAAACTTCTAGAGCTGTAAGAAGCATTAACGATTCTAGAGAAAAAACCACCCTTGGTGATTTAGAAGCATTATCTGCTTTAAAAGACAAAATGGATAAAGGGAAGTAATTTTTTCTAACAATATTATAAAACCGCTCAATGAGCGGTTTTTTTTTGCTTACATTTATCCAATAACTAATCTTATAATTTAAATTAATTTCAATAATGAGTGTATTAGTAAATAAAGATTCAAAAGTAATTGTCCAGGGTTTTACTGGTGGTGAAGGAACTTTTCATTCCGAGCAAATGCTCGATTATGGAACCAATGTAGTTGGTGGAGTTACACCTGGTAAAGGTGGTCAAGAACATTTGGGAAAACCAGTATTTAACACTGTTCAAGACGCTGTTGAAAAAACAGGAGCCAATGTATCTATCATATTTGTTCCACCTGCGTTTGCTGCAGATGCGGTAATGGAAGCTGCACAAGCTGGTATAAAAGTAGTTATTTGTATTACCGAAGGCATTCCTGTTTCGGATATGATTAAGGTTAAGGAATACTTAAGTGACAAAGATTGTAGAATGGTTGGTCCAAATTGTCCAGGAGTTATTTCTGCAGACGAGGCAAAAGTTGGTATTATGCCAGGTTTCATATTTAAAAAAGGGAATGTAGGTATTGTAAGTAAGTCTGGTACATTAACTTACGAAGCGGTAGACCAAGTTACCAAAGTTGGTTTGGGACAAACTACAGCCATTGGAGTAGGAGGAGACCCAATTATTGGAACTACTATAAAAGACGCGGTAGAATTACTTATGAACGACGAAGAAACCCACGGAATTATTATGATTGGTGAAATTGGTGGAAATTTAGAGGCCGAAGCAGGGGAGTGGATTAAAGAAAACGGAACTAAGCCAGTAGTTGCTTTTATTGCTGGGGACACTGCTCCTAAAGGCAGAACAATGGGCCATGCTGGAGCTATTGTTGGTGGCGATAGCGATACGGCATCTGCTAAAAAAGCAATTCTTAAAAAGTGTGGTGTACATGTGGTAGATTCACCAGCCGATTTGGGTACTAAAATGGCAGAGCTATTAAGCTAAATAAAAAATATTTTATATTAAATGTAAAAGGCCACCCATGGGTGGCCTTTTTATTGGTAAATATTTTATTTAAAACTAATCTTTTAAGCAGCGAATAGATTTATAGTTATAGCCATTAGAAGTACTTCTTTCTATTTGACCACTTGAATTGGTTAAGGACCTAGTATAACCGTCACTAGCCCACCAAGAGTTTAATGAATTCAATCCAGAAGTTTTTGATTTGCACAAAGTGAATTTAAAATTCTAAGTAATTCACATTTAAAACTAATTACAAAAAAATTAGGTACAATTAGGTGAGTTAACTTATTTAACTTTTTTAGTTTGAGACTTCACCCACTGAATAAATTTTTTTAAGTCGTTGTGGTTTAGTAGCTTTTCTTTTGAATTATAGTCTAAAGCAAGAGATTTATGAGGAATTAATTTATGAATCATCTTGTGACAATCCTTACATATTTTAATTCCGTAAGTATTAATATTTAACGAGTTGTGCTTTTCTCTAATGTGTTTTATCTTATGGTTTTTCTTGGGAATAAGATGATGAAAAGTAAGTTCTTGTGCTCTATTACATAATTCACAATTATTCATTAATTGAAATTTTAATTTAAGAAAGTGATTTTAGTTAAATTAAGATGATTTACTTTTTTCAATTGCTCCCTTCCCATTTGAATGAGATCTATTATATCCATCGCTATTCCGCGTAGTTGGTGATTTTTTACTTATTTATGTTTTGATTGATAATATCTCTGTATTTAGTTCTTCTATTTGAGTCATGAAATAAAGATTCGTTCCATTTTTTAGCTTCTAAATAATCACCTTTAATTAAATAAACAACAACCAAATTCAGCTTGGGTTCATCAAAACGCGGATTTATCTTTACAGCTCTTTTATAAAAAAACATAGCAGAATCAATATTGTTTTCTATAAAATGTATACTTCCTAAATCATTAAGTACATAAATATTATTAGGATGTTCTTTTTGTGCAATTTTAAAACTAGTCATAGCTTCTGAAATATTTCCCAGGTTTGAATTAGCATTTCCTTTATACCAATTAATTGGGGTAGAAGTTGGATCTAGTTTATAAAAAAAAGACAATGCATTAATGCAAGAAGAAATAACAGCTTTATTATCGCCTTCATTCTTGGCAACATAAATTTTCTTTGTAAAATATTCTCCTTTTATTTGAAGTAAATTAATATATAGTATAAATATATATATTGGAATTAAAGTGAAAAACAAAAACTTTGGAATACGAATTTTTTTTTCACTAATATTAAGATTACTATTTTTTATAGTATAAACTGCAATACTCAACAAAACAGCAAATAAAATATTATGCTCTACCCTTTCTTTAGGAAAGGAAAAGAAAGAGATAACAAAAAAACCAATAAACCCTGAAAAGAGTATAATATTTTCAATTCTAACATTTAATTTTATTACAGAATACAAATAAAATAGAATTGATATTATTAATAACAACATAATATTAAAACCAATGAGTCCATATTCTGATAATATCCATAAGAAATCATTATGAGGTCTTTGAAAGATGAAATTCAAATCTTGGATTCTATAGACATTTGGAAGAGAATAACTTGAAACATCCAACTTCCAATTGTTTGGACCTACTCCAAATAATAAATTATCAAAAATAACATCGTAAGTTTTATTCCAAATAAGAAATCTTTCAGAAAGAGTACTTAAATCAAAAATGGTTTCTGGATAAGATAAAACATCTATATTTTGAATAAACTCATTTGTTACTCGTGGAAAAATAAAAAGAAAAAAAACATTTATTAGTATTATTATGCTAGCAATATATATTTTGGAACGTTTAAAGCTAATGGTTTGTTGTTCCCAGTTCTTAAAGTACATAATTAGCATTGATACAAAAAACACAAAATAGCCTATCCATACTGCCCTTGTTTGAATCACACTTACCAATACTAATTGAACTAATATTGCTATTAAAGCTATTAATTTCCAATATTTTTTCAGCGAAAAGAAAGCGTAAAAAGAAAATATAGAAACAAGATATAGAAAGCTTGAGTACAAGTTCTTATGTCCGCTTATAGTTCTCAGGCCATATAGGCTTTCACGAGAAATCTCTTCTAAACTTGCTATTTCAAAAAATATTTTAAAAGTAGAAATGAAAAATATTAATAATATAGTTTTTAATAACAGAGTTAAGAAATGATTCTTAAAGTTTAAGAGAAATATTAAAGACAATAAAAATAAAGTATAAAAGAGTATGTTTTTAGATACTTCAACAACCGAAATAGAATAATTAATAGACCACGTTATTGAAATTATAGAATATAGAATAAAAAAAAGATATAGGATTGAGAAAAAGTCAATTGCAAATCTTATTTTTTTGGATTTAACAAGTAAAAAAACAAGAATAAGAAGAGTACAAAATGAGAGAAGAAACATTCTCGGCATTAAGTAATAATCCAAAACAATATTAACGGAAAAAAGGGAGCAAATTAATATAGTAATGACAAAAATGTAAATTAAAATATTATTTGATTTCTCAACAATCATTCTATCTTGATAATTAATTTTAGCAAGTTATCATTTTGATTTTAGCTTATCCCATCTTCAGTATCATTAAATGCAAGACATAAAAATCAGGGAAGTCTATCAATAACGAAATACAATTTATTAGCTAAAAATGAACTGCTCTAGAAAAAATCTTAAATAAATTCCTTTGTTTAAAATATTTTAAAAAAATCTTCAAGTAGTTGAGCGCTAGGTAATGATGGCTCAAAGATAATATCGTATGTTCCGGTACCCGCAGAAAAGGGGATTTGAAAAACTGCATCAAATCTTTTACTATTAATATAATAACTATTTATTGGATAAATATTTGTAGTAGATGTACTCTGTTGGTGACGTAACATAACTTGAGTAGTAGGTGATGTAGCTTGATTAAATAATAAAGTATCGCTCCCTGAAAAGGAAACAGATAATTCTTGTCCTTTAGAGGCAATTCTAGGAACAACAATTGGTTTATTATTTAACACAGTGTACTCTTTATCCCAAGCATTGTAAACAGGGTCTGTTTCGTTGGTTATATCAGAAGTTTTACTATGCATTGCATAAGGCACACTTAAAAACTGTGTGGTTCCCATATTGGTATAATTCGTACTTCCTGTAATATCCATTTCTATTTTTAGGTAGTAGCTATCTCCAGCCCAGTTTATACTTGAAAAAGTACCTTGCTGTATAGCTCCAGAACCAATTATAAGATTAAATAATCCGTAGTCATCTGTAGATACGTTGTGAGTTTCTTGATACACTAGCGAACCTACTGCCGTACTTTGTAAAATACTCATTTGTAAAGCTATCGCTTGGTTAGTAACCAAACTACCAGCGCCATCTCTTGCCACTGCACTGTAGTTAAATGCATTTGGTGGTGCTTGTCCCAAAACGAATAGTGTAGATATGCTAAAAGCTAAAAAAAGTAAAGATTTTCTCATTTTATTTATTTTTTAATTATTTGATAAACTCCAACTGGTTTTTCATTGTCACTTAATAGGTGAATGAAATAATTACCCGATGACCAACTATCGGTTTTAATTCCGATATGATTGTTATTTACTTGAAACTTCTCGTTAGATATTATTTTACCATTAATATCAATAACTTGAATTGTTAAGGCGCTTAATTTTGTTTTTTGTAAGTCAATATACACCATATCAATAGTAGGATTAGGATATACATTTACCATTACCAATTCTTGGCTAGGGACTTCAAGCGGATTTACTTGTGTACTACCTACCGTAGAATTAGTGAAGCCATTTCCTAAAGAACCACCATTAGTTAAAGAATCAACAAATGTTTCTACAACAAGTTCTCCCACAGTAAAGGCAATGCTACTTACTGGATTTTCAAAAGAAACACTTGAAGCACTAATTGTTTCAGGATTAAGTTTTTGACTTCTTGCATTTATAAAACAAAGTGTTAATATTAGAAGAATAAGATTTTTCATAACGATAATATTCTATCAATTTAAAAACAAATAAGCCTTAAAACAAAAAAATTAGGTGCAATTAGGTGAGTTAACCTATTATTTAACTTTTTTAGTTTGAGATTTTACCCACTGAATAAATTTTTTTAAGTCGTTGTGGTTTAGTAGCTTTTCTTTTGAATTATAGTCTAAAGCAAGAGATTTATGAGGAATTAATTTATGAATCATCTTGTGACAATCCTTACATATTTTAATTCCGTAAGTATTAATATTTAACGAGTTGTGCTTTTCTCTAATGTGTTTTATCTTATGGTTTTTCTTGGGAATAAGATGATGAAAAGTAAGTTCTTGTGCTCTATTACATAATTCACAATTATTCATTAATTGAAATTTTAATTTAAGAAAGTGATTTTAATTAAATAGAATAATGCTTAAAAAATGGTTCTGTAATTAATATTGTAAATTAATAAAAATTGAACTTTGCTAATAATCTTAAAATAAAAAAAGCCATCCTAGGACAGCTTTTTGTAATTTAAAAATTAATGTTTTATTCTGTAGAATTAACTGGCCCTTGAGCTGGCTTTACAGGAGTAGCATTTGCTTTAGGCGCTTTCACCTCTCCTTTAATTCTAATAACAGACGTTCCTCCAGTTACTTTTCCATCAGCATCTTTCTTTGCTCTAGTAACGTTATCTGCATTCATAGCATTAGATTGAATAGTCACAGATTTATTAATTACACCAACACGCTTAGTGTCGTATCTAACTTTAATTTCTCCTGTTGCACCTGGCGCTATTTCTTCTTTTGGCCATTGTGGAACTGTACATCCACAAGATCCTTTTGCATTAGTAATTTTTAATGGCTTGTTACCAGTATTGGTAAAAACAAAAACACATTCTCCATTAGCACTTTTTTCAATTTGACCATAATCGTGAGTAGATTTGTCAAAAGAAATTTCTGCACCTTGAACTAAAGGAATAGATTCCTGAGCAAAAAATGACTGAACTGTAAATATTGTTGCTATTAAAAAGCTTAATTGTAAAATTGATTTTTTCATTGTCTTTATTTATCTTAATTATTTCAAATATATAAAATGTGGTTTAATTATTAATATCAATATCTAAACCTTTTTAATCTTTATTGTTTTTTTTCTTAGAATTTTCTATTTTTTCTTTCTCTTCTTTATTTTGTTTTTCTAAAGTTTCTAGGTAATCTATATCAACTTCTTCCAAATGTTCCATCATTTTCCCTAAAGAAAGTGCATTTAATTTTTTACCTATAATTTTCTTTTCACTATCAACTAAATATACTTGAGGAGTACTAAATATATCGTATTTTGATCGAAAGTTTAAACTTTCTAGAGTAGTTATTCTCTTTTCATAGATATATTCTTTGGCATTTTTATTAGCGTCTGGAAAGTCAGAAATATTTATCCATGGAAGCTCATTATTCTTTACGTATTTAATCCATTTTTCATTTTCTAAGTTTGTACCAACAGCAATAAACTCTATATCAATACCTTTTTCTTTAAACTCTTTATAAAGATTTTCCATTTTAGGTATTTCTTTTTTACAATGCCCACAATCTGGATCCCAAAATATTAAAAGATTGTATTTATTAGGCAGTTGATAAAAATCTATCCAGTTGGTTTCAGAAGTGTCTGCTAAAATTAATCTTGGGGCTTTCTTTCCAATAAGTAAAGGGGCTGTTTTTTCAGCTTTATCACATAAATCAACAATTTTATTAGAGTCTAACCAAAATGATTTTGAATCGTTTGCAGGACAATAATATTTTTGGGCCATACAAACAAAAACAGCATCCATCCCCATAATATTAGAGGTTTCGTACTTATAGGTTAAATGGTGTACTGTATATTTAAAAAGATCAGTTTCTTCATCAATTTGAGAGATTAAATTATGAGCATATTTACATATTGTATCGGGAATCTGAGGAATCATCTTTTTAAAGAAAAAGTCTAATTTCTTATGATATACTGGTGTATGTACTATTCTAGAATCTGTAACATCTATATTATCCCAATAATGATCTAGATAAAAACGATATCTTAAAGAATCATTGTCTTTTATTTCTTCAGGAATTTCGGGATCAACAGACATTGCTAAAACTTTAGCAGCTAGTAATTCTTTATTCAAAATATTATTTTTCTGATATTGTTTAACCTCTAAATCTAAAGCTTCTCGCTTAGTCTTACTATCATCACCTTGTAATGTCTTAGACCTTTCTTTCATAGAACCTAAAAAACTGATGTATTGGTAAAAAAGTTTATTGTTTTCAGATTTTTTGATTTTCATTTTACCATTAAAATCTAATATGTCGGTTTCTAGCTCTACATCTTCATTAGCCATTATAAATTCAAAGTATCTCGATTCTGGACAAACTACAGCATAAATACCGCCTACAAATTCTTTTTTATTGAAAACAACAGTTCCATTTTTAGAATAAGCAGTATCGGCATAATACAATTTGTCACCAAAGTACCTAGCTAAAAACACAGTAGTATCTTGTAATCCGTTTATTTTGAACTTAAGATTTTGTTGACTGTAAAAGCTTACAGTACATAATAAAAGTATTAAAAGTGATTTATTTCTCATGAATTAAACAATTATTTAAATTTAAACCAATAAGGATAATTATTTTGGAATTTAACATTTTTTAGATAATTATTTCTTTGTGTTTATTAAAAAAACATCATTCAATTACTAATTTGAAAGTCTTTTTTTCATTTTTGACTAAATAAATTCCTTTAGCCAGACTTAAATGTAATTTTTGGTTTATTAAGCCAGCCCAAATATTCTGACCCATAGAATTGTAAATTTGAAAATATTGAGTTTCACCTTCATTGTCAATGTATATAGATCCGTTTGAAGGATTTGGATAAACATTAAAAGAAGATGTTTTTAAACTTTCTTTACTTGTAATATTATTGGTTTCAACACTAATATTATCTAAAGCAAGAATGTATTGATTGCTAGAATAATGTCTAAAAGCTATATAAATTGGAGTATTTAATGGGACTGCTCCTAGTTCTACTTGAAAATTTGTCCAAATATTAGGAAGAGCAATTGTATCAAAAACCAAAATACCATTTACAATACTATCCTTGTTTAAATACTCTGAACAATATATTTGAAGTGCTTCAGGATAAGATCCATCTAAAGATTTAGCCTGAAAGTTTAAATAATTACCAGTACTATTAAAACTTATAGAAGGAGTAATTAAAAAATTATTTGCCGAAAGGGTAGTGTCAAACCAAGAATTTGCAGCCATTATAGAATCTCCAATAGTTAAAGAGTCATAATCTTCAATTAAATGGAAAGAATTATTTAAGTAATTAACCATGGGGTCGTTATATGGTGCTGCCATATCACCATCTATCAAAGTCCAAGATGAAATGTTTCCAGAGTTGAAATCTTCATTTAGCAAAACTGTTTGAGCATTGCTACCTAAAAAAGAAATTAAAAAGAATAATGTATATATTTTATTCATAATTAAAGGGTAGTAATTGATATTTTCAGCAAATGTAATTATTTCCTATCAACAATATAATATGGACAATATATCAAATATTTAATTTTTTCGGAATCTGATGGCCTTAATTTTAATAAATTAAAAAAATGAAATTTTTATTATCAGTATTTTTTTCTTTTCAACTTTTCTTCGGGTTTTCACAATCTTTCACACTAAATAGTTTTTTAGCTAATGATTCTATTTTAGATGCTAAAGTGGATTCTATTTTTAATAGTCTTAACGATACTAGTAGAGTTGGACAAATGATTGTACCCGCAATTGGTAGACTGGGTAAATCAAGAGCTCATGTTTTTAACTTGGCTAATAAGGGCTGGATAGGTGGTATACTTTTATTAAATGGCACAATTGAAGAATTTACTAATGATGTGAATCAATTTGATAGTGTAATGGTAAATAATGGTCATATGCCTTTAATTTTTAGTGCAGATGCAGAGCCTACATTAGTAAATAGAAAAATAATTGGTTCTAAAAAAGTACCATATACCAATACTATTCATTCTATTGATAGTGTTGAAATGATTGCTAATATAATTTCAGGTGATTTACTCGATATAGGAATTAATCAAAACTATGCTCCGGTAATTGATGCTTCTCCAAATATGGTTGTAAGCAATAGAAGCTTTGGTCTTAATATGGATACAGTAATTGAATTCTCAAAAAAATTCATTTCAACTACTCAAAATCAGAATTTAATTGCTACTGCAAAACATTTTCCCGGTCATGGATATGTAAAAGGAGATACTCATAAAGAATTAATTTTTATTGATGGAGAGATGAAAGAAGTTGAAAATTATATTCCTTTAATAAATAGTGGGGTTATTTCAATTATGGTTGCTCATTTAGCGGTAAAAAACAATGAACAATACAATACATTCGGCTTGCCTTCAACCTGTTCTAAAAATATTGTTACAAATCTTTTAAAAGACTCACTGGGTTTTAAAGGGTTAATTGTAACTGACGCACTTAACATGGGAGGAGTTGTAAATGTAGAAAGCAATGGACTAAAGGCTGCTCAGGCAGGTTGTGATCAACTGCTAATGCCAATCAATGAAGAAAAAGTTTTAATGGATATTTTAAACGAATTATATAACAATGAAATCTTTAAAACACAGATTTATTCATCTGTAAAAAAGATAATTAGGTTAAAAATATGCTTGGGAAAAATTAATTAATTGTAGGTTTTTTTATCCCATTGGTATTCACTAGGATAAATACTTTGTGAAAAACACATAAAAGTAGAAAGTGAACAAAGCATTATAAAAGAATAAAGAAACCATGCTATTCTATGGTAACCAAAATATCCCATATCTACTTCAGCACCATTTAAAATTAACCACGTGGGTGTAAAAGCTGCTATTAAAAAAGCAGTTATTCCTACAGTAGCTATCATGGACTCTAAACTTTTCAATGGAAGAGCTAATAGCTTTTTAAACCAACCTAAATCATCTCCCCATTTGTGAACTAATAAAAATTCTTTGTTTTTTAAGGGAATAAACAATAAAGGATCTTTATTACAATCTTCTAAGTCGAAAGCTTGTGATGGAGCTAGTATAAAAAACTGTTCTACTGTAATATTGTTTTCTTTTTCAATTTCTTTAATTTTAAAAATAGCTTCTTTAGGAATTTGATTTTTAAAATATTTTGTGGGTAAGAATCTTAAACGATACTGAGTAGCAATATTTTTAATGGATTTTAAATTAAATATTGAATAATTTTTTTTAGAATTTATTTCAGCAAAATAATTTTTTGAGTTGTAATTAGAAAGGTTTTTTTCAATAGAAGCTTCTAGATTAAATCGTCTTTTAATTGCTTATTAACTCGAATTTAATAAAGCGTTTTCCCTAACACTTCTAACTTTAATTAATTCTTTCTCAATATCAATATTTTGAAACATATATAGATAATTTTAATTAAAAGTAAAAACAATTAAACTCATTTTAAGTTTTGTTTAATTATTAAAAATAAAAATTGTTCTAATTATTTTTTATTAATCTTTTTTGGTATTTGCTTTGAACAATATCTACAAAAACAAGAATAACTATTATAAAATAGAATGTTGTCTTATTCATCGAATGAATAGAACTATCTAAAATAATTAACTCTGCTTTTTCTCCACCCTCAGTTAAAAGCATTACGCCAACTAGAAATAAAATAAAGAGTCCTAAAACTTCATACTTTCTGTTTTTTTGTAAAAAGTCCGAAACTTTATTTGCTGCTAGTATCATAAGAATTCCACCCACTACAATAGAAATGGCCATAATTAAAAAATTATCTGTCAGTGCCATTGCACTTAGTATAGAATCAAAAGAAAATACTAGATTCATTAAGACAATCATAAATATAACTTTAGATGTTGATTCTTTTTCTGTAGAAGTTTCCTTGTTTTGAAAACTAATCATATGCCAAATTTCTTTAATTGAAGTGTATAGAATAAACCCACCCCCCAAAAGAATTATAAGACTATGTAAATTCATTTTAAAGGAAATAATATCAGAACTAATATTTAAAAAGGGGTCTTTAAACTTCTCAACTAAATTCACAAGAATAAATAACAATGCTAATCTTAAAATAATTGCTATTGAAATACCTAATTTTCTTACAAATTCTTGTTTTATTAAAGGAGCTTTTTTAGATTCTAGAGCTATGTAAAGTAAATTGTCAAATCCTAAAACAATTTGTAAAATAATAAGCATAATAAGTGTACCAATAATTTCAGCTATTTCCATGATAATTCAAAGAAAGTAAAAATCAATTAATTATGAGAGTATAGATAATTTATTTTAATCAAATTAATTTAAAAATACAACCATTTAAATTGACTATTATTTTGAAATAAAACTGCAGGAGCAGGAAGTTTAATAATTGAAAAAGAATTAACAATTAATTTTAGAAATTTATTTTTTATCTCTATTTCACTTAAATCTATGTCAAAACTTAATATAAATTGAGACTGTCTTTCTAAATTATTACAATCCAAACAATCTAAATTTGGATTATTTCGAGCCCCTGTAAATCCATCAATTGAATAACCTATCGAAAGATTTAAGAATTTAAAAATTTTTAGTTTTTCTTGAAGTCTTGTGTTAAAATCAAAGTTGAGCCAATACGTTTGGCCGTTGTAATCTTTAAATATTCTTTCTAATGAATTTTCTCCTAGTAATGACGGTCTATATTTTGCAAATCCTGTCTGGTGAGATGAGAACTTTAATTTTAGAGCTTGTCTTTTTAATTTTTTTTCTTGTCCATAATATAGTGTAGTACCAATAAGATTTGAAATTAAATCATAATTTGAAAATCCCCATTGTTTTGAAAATCCATCAAAAACTTCAATACCAACCATGTAAAGAAAGCTGTAGGCAGAAGCTTTAAAAAGACTTTCTGATATTTTTCTTTTTTTAAGAAACAAATGACTTTTTCTAGCTACATGATATGAAGAATAAACATGCCCAATTTTATCTATTTGGTTCCACTCATTAAAGTCATTAAAAAAATGAAATGAAGACTGAGGATATTTTTTATACCACAAATTATATAAACCAACATAGGATGTTGTAGTAGCACTAATTAATGATGCTTTTAAAATATTTTCTTTATTAAGTAAGCTATCTTTTTTTGAAATTTCATTACCTAAATATTTTCCAGAAACAAATAAAAAAAGTACTAAAAAAAGATAAACTTTTATTTTTCGAAGTTTATAAAATTTCATAAACGGTTATTTCATCATCTTTTTAAGATAATCCGTTCCATTGATAACCAATCTCACAAAAATGGAGTTTTGCATTCCCCACGGTTTCAAATCTTCAGAAAAATTTGTTTGTGAAAATTGTCCGTGATAACCTAAGTCAAAAGAAACATCTTTATTTATAAAATAGTTTAGTACAAATCCGCTTCCAAATCCAATTCCATATCCTTGAGGGTTTTGAGATTGACCAGAACTATTCGATACTGTTATGAATATAGGATAGGTTGTCTGTCTATTACTACATAGTTTTCTTTTAATTCTACATTAATTAATTGAAAAAATATAGGTACATATAAAGAGAAGTTATATTCTTTGAAAATATTTTTTTGGTACCCCAATATTGATCATATTCCTTTTTTCTTTGCCAATTATAGCAAATTGCTTGTAATCTGGATCAGTAGACATATTATTTGTATTATCTACAGCTACAACCACAACATTCTTGAACTTTAAGCTGTGCAAAATTTATATCAATATATATTTTAGATTTCTCTTTTTCTTTTCCAATATGAATTCCTATTTCTGTTCCAGGATTATATTTTATATTATTTGGAAATGAAATACTTTCTATTGGATAACCTTTAAATTCATTTGAATCATTTAAACTATAATAATTATTATTATTATTTAAAATAGTCTGAACACCATTTGAAGTTACATTTCCCTCATATAAAGATGCTGTATTTTTATTGCCTAAGTAAGTCCCCGCATTTATTCCAAAAATTAGCTTACTTTTTTCTTGGGCTAAAATAAAATATGGAAACACTACTAAAAATAAAATAAACTTTCTCATCACTAATAATTTATTAAGAAATCAATTTTTTCATTAATATTCTTGTTGGCTAAAAATTGCTCTTCTAAATCTGCTGCAAATGGAACAGGAGTATCTAAACTCGCACATCGTATAATAGGAGCATCTAAGTATTCAAAACAATTTTCATTAATTAAAGAAGAAATCTCTCCACCAATTCCACCTGTAAGACAATCTTCATGAACTATAAGTACTCTATTTGTTTTCTTAACAGATTTAAAAATAGAATCTTTATCTAATGGCAATAGAGTCCTAAGATCTAAAATATCTGCATTAATATTTTTTTCATCAATAGCTTTCTTCGCCCAATGAACTCCCATTCCGTAAGTAATTATACTTAGTTGATCACCTTCATTAACTAATTTTGCTTTTCCAATTGGAGTTGTGTAATAATTCTCAGGAACTAACCCTGTTAAACTTCTGTAAAGAGCTTTGTGTTCGAAAATCATTACTGGATTAGGATCTTCAATAGCTGCTAGCATTAATCCTTTGGCATCTTCAGGCGAGGAAGGATACAAAACTTTAAGACCAGGAGTATGAACAAACCAAGCTTCATTACTTTGAGAATGAAAAGGTCCTGCCCCAACACCTGCTCCAGTAGGCATTCTTATCACAACGTCAGCATTTTGCCCCCACCTGTAATGTAACTTAGCCAAGTTGTTTATAATTTGATTAAATCCAACAGTTACAAAATCTGCAAATTGCATTTCCATAATAGCTTTTTTGTTTTTTAGTGATAGCCCTAAAGCTGCACCAACTATTGCAGATTCACATAGTGGTGTATTTCTAACTCTATTTTTACCAAATTTTTCAATAAACCCTTCTGTCATTTTAAATACTCCACCATATTCAGCAATATCTTGCCCCATAATAACAGAATTCTCAAACTTTTCCATTCCTTGAAATAATCCTTGTGATAATGCATCAATAAATCTAATTTCCTTTTTATCTCCTAAATTATATTGGCCATTAAAAATGTAGTTTTTATAAATGTCATTTAACTCAGAATTTAAATCTGCTGTAATTTTAGGAGTTGAGAATGCTTTTAGCCATGCATTATTAATATCATCTTTTATTAGTTTTTTGATATCATCAATTTCATTTTTTGAAAGAATTTCATTGTTTAAAATTTCAGTCTCCAATTTTAAAATAGGATCTTTTAACTTCCACTTATCTTGTAATCCTTTAGGATAATATTTTGTTCCAGAAGCTTCTTCATGGCCTCTCATTCTAAATGTCAATGCTTCAACTAAAAATGGTTCAGAATTTTTAATTTGTAAGTTTTTTACTTTTTTAATGCAATCATAAACTTTCAAAACATCATTTCCATCTACCTGTTCTGTTTTCATTCCATATCCAATTCCTTTGTCTATAAATTGTTTGCAATTAAATTGTTCTTTAGATGGTGTAGAAAGTCCCCATTGGTTATTTTCAATAACAAAAATTACTGGTAATTGCCAAACAGATGCTACGTTTAAGGCTTCATGAAAATCACCTTCGCTTGCTCCTCCATCCCCTGAAAATACTAGAACTGATTTATTAGTTTTATCTATTTTTTCTGACAAAGCAATTCCACAAGCAATTCCTAGTTGAGGACCTAAGTGAGAAATCATTCCAACAATTTTATGTTCCATTGTTCCAAAATGAAAGGACCTATCTCTTCCTTTTGTAAAACCATCAATTTTACCTTGAAATTGACAAAAAAGTTTGTAAAGTTCAACCTTTCTAGTAGTAAAAACTCCTAAATTTCTATGCATGGGTAAAATAAACTCTTCATTATCCATTGCTAAAGTTGAACCAACAGAGATTGCTTCTTGACCAACTCCCGAAAACCACTTAGAAATTTTACCTTGTCTTAAAAGAATTAGCATTTTTTCTTCTATCAACCTTGGAATTAATAAAGCTTTTAATGTATTTATTATTTGAGGTCTTATTCATGAAAAATAAAAGTAATCTTTAAATTATATAGTGCAGTTTAAATTTATTAATATTTTTAGTTTTCAGATTAGATTAATAATAATTAGCTTAATTGTTGATTAATTTTATTTTTAAAAATACTGAACGAGTTTGTTTTATTTAATTAAATTTAATTAATAATAAATATAATTTTTATTGATGAAAAATTTTCCTTTAATACATTTAATTACATTCTTTAATATTTTCTTGTGCTTCTACAAGCATATTTGCAACTCCATTTGTTGGTGGAGATTTTAAAATTACAATGACTAATAATGGTGCCTAGTTCAAGTAATTATGACATTCAATTAAGGCTTGTATAGAGATGATGTAAATGGTCATAGTTAATCATGCCGTCTACTGTAACTATTGGAATATATCAAATTGGAACTAATATTCTTCAAACTACTAAAGTTCTTTATTTAGATAATAATACTGGGACTATTGTTCCTTTAGGTGACGCATGTTTTTCACCTAATCCATTAGTTATTAGAGTAGAAGAGGGTGTTTACAATGGGTTAACTTCCACCGTTTTACCCAATTTTTCCATGGGTTATTATATACAATATCAAACTTGTTGTAGAAATGCTTCAGTTACTAATTTAGCTGATCCAGATTGATGGAATATCAATTTTTGCAATAATTCCAGATCCAGCACTTGGACAAAATTCTAGTCCAGATTTTGGTAATTATCCTAATGATGCATATTTCTGTTTAAACAGTACTAATAGTTTTATTTGGCCTGTTACTGATCCAGATGGTGATTCTTTGGTTTTTTCATTAGTTCAGCCTTAAATGATGGCAATGGTGCAACTAATGGAAATTCACTCAGGTACTGGAGCATATCCATTTTATCCAACTTGCATTTATGCTGCTGGATATAGTCTTACATCCTTAGGTCCTGGGACGCCACCTTTTACAATTAATTCTGTTACTGGCGAAATTTCTGGATCACCAGCTATAATTGGAAATTTTGTATTTGCTGTGAGAGTCGAAGAATATAGAAATGGAGTTAAAATTGGTGAGGTTAGAAGAGACGTTCAATATGCTGTAGAACCACTTTGTACAACAGTAACTCCTCCATTTATTTCTATTAATAATGATGTTGATTCTTCTGGTATTTCATCGGATACACTTTCAATTATAATTAATGTAAAAGATAGTTTATGCTTTGACTTAGAATTTGGAGTTAGCCAGAATGGTATAATTAATGATACTAGTAAAATGTTTTTAAAACTAACTTCAAATAATTTTGATTTAACAGGCTCTTTTGTTCAGCCTAATGCTGATACAGTTTCAGTAGGGTCAAATAATACATTCTTATCATATTATAATTGGGAAAATATTTCAGGAGATACAGTGTTTTTTAATTTGGACACTAATAATACTGGAGTTGACAGTGGCTATATAGAATTTACTGGATTTGGGTATTTTAGATATTGCTGGCAAGCTCCTTGTGAATCATTTGATTCTACATTTAATATTTTAGTTGATGCTTATTCTAAAGATTGTAGTGGGATTAATCGATCGCAAAAGAATATATGAGCGTTGAGGATCGTTCAAAAAAGATCCTCCTATCGTATGTCTTATAACTCAGATTATTTACAGAAACTTGCATGACGTATTAGCAATTGAACTTTAATGATAACTGTTTTTAGAAGCTATGTCTATTGATTTTCTAGCATACACGATACTGCCAGATATCTGTTTTTGATCCTTTTAGGCGATTCAGAGCCTCAAAGAAATGCATTTTGGGACTCATTTTTTGATTTTGAAGCAATATACCAACCACCTTTATATAACAACGTAACTGGGAAATACTATTATGAAAATTTTAATGATTCGATTACTATATTTTCAATGAATGGATTTTCTCATCATGGATAATATTTCTTCTGCTGTTCAGATCAGTTGGAATGAGGTTTTGTTTACTCCTGACTTGTAAGTTTATAAAAATACGTGACTCTAATTCAAGACTCCAGAAATTATCCAGGTTAAACTTATTAAGACATTTTCAACTATTTGTGTTCTGATACATTATTTGGCTAATACAAAAATTACTATTGAATTACCTAATGGAGAAGAAAAAGACATTCCAAATGTTTTCACACCGAATGGAGATTTAGAAAATGATGTATTTAAGTTAAAAGATACATTAAACGATCCATGCTTTGATTTTATGAGTATTAGAATATATAACCGTTGGGGACAATTGGTTTTTGAAGATCAATGATCCAAATTTTAATTGGGATGGTAATTTAAAAAATGGAAAAGAATGTAAATCTGGATCATATTTAATAATTATAAATGGTGAATATGGTAGTATTTATAATAGCGAAGGAAGAAGAGAACGGAATTGCTGTTAAAGATGAATTTTGGATTCAATTACTTAGGTAATAATCTAACACATTCTCTGTATAAATTTTCATATCTAGGTAAAATAATTTCTATATCAAATTTCTTAGCTTGATTTAAAGCATTGGACTTGAATTTTTCTAATGTATCATTGATTAGATAGTATTTTGAGTGCGTTTATTGTCATTTGATTGGTATCTCCAACTTCATTTAACAGCCCACTTTCTTCATGAATTACAACTTCCGGAATTCCACCAGAATTACTCGCAATAACTGGAACGCTACAAGCCATAGCTTCTAGAGCTGATAATCCAAAACTTTCTTTTGAAGAAGGTAGTATGAATAAATCGGAAATATTTAGAACTTCTTTAGTTGATTTAAGACTTCCTAAGAAGAAAATATTTTCTTTAAAATCAGATTTTCTAGATATTTTCTCCAATCTAGGTCTCTCAGGTCCGTCACCTACTAAAATTAGTTTTACTTCTGTCTTTTTTGAAATTTCTTCAAAAGTTGTCAAAACATCTTCAATTCTTTTAACTTTTCTAAAGTTGGAAACGTGACATATTATTTTTTCATTATTGGGAGCAAATCTTCTTTTATAAAATTCATTATTGTCAAGTTTATATTCATTTAAGCATATAAAGTTTGGAATTACTTTAATTTCTTTTTTAATATCAAATAATTCATGGGTTTCTTTTTTTAGACTTTCTGAAACAGCAGTAACCATATTAGAATGATTAATGGAGAAATTAATAACAGGTTCAAAAGATGGGTCTTTTCCAACTAAAGTTATATCCGTCCCATGGAGAGTTGTAATAAAAGGAATTTTTATTCCTTGATCTTTGAGGATTTGTTGAGCCATATATGCTGCTGACGCATGGGGAATAGCATAATGTACATGAAGAAGGTCAAGCTTTTCAAATTTAACAACATCAACTAATTTACTAGTAAGAACTTGCTCGTATGGAGTAAATTTAAATAATGGATAATCAGAAGTTCTTACTTCGTGATAAAAAATATTTTTTCTAAGTTCACCTAGTCTAACTGGTTCACTATAGGTAATAAAATGTATTTCATGGCCTTTTTTAGATAAGGCTTTTCCTAATTCTGTTGCTACAATTCCGCTCCCACCAAAAGTAGGATACAATACAATCCCAATTTTCATTCAATATATATTTGAATCAAATATAACTTAATTGATTTACTAGAACATGCTGAATTCCCTATATTAGCAATCAACAAAAATAATTTCATTAATCAATGAATAATTCTGATAAAAAGTTAGGTTTCAATAAAAATGAAGATCAAATTAAAATGATGATTTCTTCCTTAAATCAAAAGCTAGATAAAATATATCTTGGTGGTGGAACTGAAAAAATTAAGAAACAAAAGTTAAAAGGAAAATTAACTGCTAGAGAAAGAATTGCTTTGTTATTGGACGATGATCTTTCAAGTATTGAAATTGGAGCTTTAGCTGGTTATCAAATGTATGAGCAACATGGCGGTTGCCCAGCGGGTGGTGTAGTTGTAAAGATGGGTTATATCCATAAAAAGCTTTGTATAGTTGTTGCTAATGATGCTACAGTAAAAGCTGGAGCTTGGTTTCCAATCACTGGGAAGAAAAATCTAAGAGCACAAGAAATAGCAATGGAAAATAGAATTCCAATAATCTATCTTGTTGATAGTGCAGGTGTTTATTTACCTCTTCAAGATGAAATATTTCCTGACAAAGAGCATTTCGGAAGAATTTTCAGAAATAATGCAAAAATGAGTGCAATGGGAATTACTCAAATTGCAGCAGTAATGGGGAGCTGTGTTGCAGGAGGAGCCTATCTTCCAATTATGAGCGATGAGTCATTAATTGTTGAGAAAACAGGAACTATATTTTTAGCAGGTTCATATTTAGTAAAAGCAGCAGTTGGTGAGATAATTGATAATGAAACACTAGGTGGAGCAACAACCCATTCTGAAATTAGTGGAGTTGTTGACTACAAATCTCCTAATGAAAAAACATGCTTAAAAACCATAAGAGATATTATGGATAAAATTCCCGATGGCAATAGTCTAAATTTAAATAAGTCAGTTTCTCAAAAGCCAAAACTAAAATTTGAAGATTTCTACGGTACTTTTCCATCTTCTAGATCGTCAAACTATGATACCAAGACTATACTTAATTTTTTCATTGATAACGCAGAATTTACAGAGTACAAAGCAGACTATGGTAAAACAATAATTTGTGGTTACGCTAGAATTGACGGTTGGTCAGTTGGAATTGTTGCTAATCAAAGAAAAGTTGTTAAAACTGGGAAATCTGAAATGCAATTTGGAGGTGTTATTTATAGTGATAGCGCTAGCAAAGCTTCAAGATTTATAATGAATTGTAATCAAAAAAAGATTCCCTTGGTATTTTTTCAAGATGTGAGTGGATTTATGGTAGGTAGTAGATCTGAGCACGGTGGAATTATAAAAGATGGTGCAAAAATGGTAAATGCAATGGCCAATTCAGTAGTTCCTAAGTTTACTATAGTTATGGGAAATTCTTATGGAGCTGGAAATTATGCAATGTGTGGAAAAGCTTACGATCCAAGACTTATAGTAGGTTGGCCAACGGCAGAAATTGCAGTTATGGGAGGAGAGCAAGCTGCTAAAGTTTTACTTCAAATTGAATTAGCATCGCTCAAATCTAAAGGCGAAGAAATAAGCAAGGAAAAAGAAAAAGAATTATTTAACAATATTAAAAAAAGATATGATGATCAAATAAAGCCCTACTATGCGGCTTCAAGATTATGGATAGACGCTATTATCGACCCTAAGGACACAAGAAAGTGGATATCTATGGGTATAGAGGCAGCTAATAAAAATCCTGAAATCATGGAATATAAGACGGGAGTTATGCAAACTTAAATGGAAGAATTAAATTTTAGTCAAGAAGTCTTCTCAAGATTTTACCGACATTTGATTTAGGAAGTTCATTTCTAAAACTTACGCTTTTAGGAACTTTATAATTGGTTAATTTCGTTCTACAAAACTCAATTACTTCTTCTTCAGTTAGTGAAGGGTCTTTCTTAACTATAAATGCTCTAACAAATTCTGACCCATCATCTTTCTTTTCACCACGAACTCCAACTTCTAAAACTTTTGAATTTTCAGAAATAGCTTTTTCAACATCATTTGGATAAACATTGAAACCTGAGACTAATATCATTTCTTTTTTTCTGTCTACTATTTTAAAAAATCCCTTTTCATCCATAGTTCCCACATCTCCAGTTAAAAAATACTCACCATGCATAGATTTAGAAGTTTCTTCAGGACGTTGCCAGTAGCCTTTCATTACCTGTGGCCCTTTAATAGCAATTTCTCCAGGACTTCCAGTTTCAACTTCTTTCATATCATCATCCAGTATTTTAATATCTGTATTTGGAAGAGGAAGTCCAATAGATCCAATTTTATGTTGACCATTCCATGGATTAATTGTTGCAGCTGGACTTGTTTCAGATAATCCATAGGCTTCAAGAAGTACACATCCTGTTAATTCTTTCCACTCATGAGCAACAACATCTTGGACAGCCATTCCTCCACCAAGAGCTAATTTTAAGTCTTTAAAATCAAGATTTCTAAATGATTCTTGATTCATTAATCCAATAAAAAGTGTGTTAACTCCAGTTATAGCTGTAAATGGATTTTTCTTAAGATCAGCACAAAATTTAGGCATATCTCTAGGATTTGTAATTAAAACATTTTTTGCTCCATATCTAAAAAATGTAAGACAATTAGCAGTTAATGCAAAAATATGATATAAGGGCAAAGCAGTAATTATAATTTCTTCTCCTTCGTTCATGTTTTCTCCAATCCACGCTTCAACTTGAGAAACATTAGCACAAATATTACCGTGTGTAAGTTCAGCTCCTTTTGAAACTCCAGTAGTTCCCCCAGTATATTGTAAAAATGCAGTATCGTCTTTATTTAATTCAATAGTTTCCACTTTTTTACCAGAATTTTCCTTAAGAATATTTTTTAGTTTAACACAATTAGAAATAGAATATGATGGAACCATTTTTTTAACTTTTCTAATTACAAAATTCACAATACCACCCTTTACCGTACCTAGCATATCACCGATAGTAGTTGTAATCACAGTTTGTATTTCTGTTTTAGAAAGTATTTTTTCAAGGTTGTACGCGAAATTCTCTACAATTATTACAGCTTTTGCTCCAGAATCCTTGTATTGGTGTAACATTTCATCAGAGGTGTATAATGGGTTGGTATTAACTATTACTAATCCAGCTTTGAGGCAAGCAAATATGGCTACTGGATATTGTAATAAATTTGGCATTTGGAGTGCAACTTTGTCCCCTTTTTTTAAATTAGTTTTGTTTTGAAAAAATGAAATTAAAGAATTAACGTGTTTGTCTAAATCATTAAATGTTAGCTCTACATCCATATTTTTATAGGCAACTTTAGAACCAAATTTTAATATTGATTGCTCATATATTTCTACAATATTCTGATAATTTGTTTCTGTTGTTTTTGGAACGAAGTCAGGGTAACTTTCAAGCCATGGAAATTTGCTCATTTTATAAGTTTAATTTTAATAATTTGTATAATTACAAAAATATTGTAACATTTAAATATAGTTGTTATAGATGAATTCTCAAATTTTTATTTTTATAAAAAAACCACTTTTTAGCTGTGATTTATCGTAATGTTATTAATTTAGAAAAATTTTATAACTAAATTCCTTTTTTTAAGTATAAAGATATTATGTTAAAAAGTAACAAAATTTATATAAAGTACATATACAAGTAATTTTAGTAACAGCAGTATTGCTAATTAACTCTAGTATTAATTTATATGCTCAAGACCCTATTTTTACTCAATTTTATTCCAATCCAGTATATTTAAATCCTGCATTTGCTGGAAGTAATAAATGCCCAAGAATTGTTTCTAACTTTAGAAATCAATGGCCAGGGTTTTCTGGTGATTTTATAACAACATCACTTACTTATGATCAATATGTTGATAAAATTAAGGGAGGATTAGG
This sequence comes from Cryomorphaceae bacterium, assembly GCA_905182525.1. Taxonomy (GTDB): domain Bacteria; phylum Bacteroidota; class Bacteroidia; order Flavobacteriales_D; family Parvicellaceae; genus MED-G20. The sequence continues at coordinate 100,814 of CAJJBV010000006.1, forward strand.
AGTTATTTTGATGAGTGACCAGGTTGCAAAAACATTAAAATCTAATGAAGCAAGTTTTGTATATTCTTATCATCAACATTTGTCAAGAAAATTCACTTTAAATTTTGGAATCCAGGGGACTTATATTTCAAAATCTATAGATAGATCAAACTTAACTTTTGGAGATATGATACATCCAAGAAGAGGGTTTGTTCTTTCTACTCAAGATGTAATAAATTATGCACCAGTAGACATATTTGACTTCTCTGCAGGTATTTTAGGTTACACGGATAAATTTTATGTTGGTTTTGCTACACACCATTTAACGGAACCTAGCTTTTCTTACATTTCAACTAACAATACATCATTTTTAAATAGAAGATATACTGCTCATGCTGGTACTGAAATTTCTCTTAACTCTAAATCATTATTTTCAGAAGAAGAAAAGTCACTTTCTCCAAGTGTTTTGTTTATTAAACAAGGCGATTTTCAGCAGCTTAATTTTGGACTATATTACAGAAAAGGAAATTATGTAGTTGGAGCTTGGTATAGAGAAGGTGATTCTTTTATAGTTACTGCGGGGATGAATACAAAATTGTTGCGAATTGGTTACAGTTATGATTTAACAACATCACAGCTAGGTGTTTATTCTGGTGGTTCTCATGAAATTTCAATCGCTTTAAAGTTATATTGTGCACCCAAGAAAAAGTCTTTGAGAGCAATGTCATGCCCTTCATTTTAAAAAATTCTTCCGTCTTTTATCGTGATTTTTTTATCAGCTAAATCAGCTAGTTTGTCATTATGAGTAACAATAATAAAAGTTTGCTTATTAGAATCTCTAAGTTTAAAGAAAAGTTCATGTAATTTTTCTGCTGTCTTAGAATCTAAATTCCCGCTAGGTTCATCTGCTAGAATTACTTTAGGATCATTCATGAGTGCTCTAGCAACACTTACTCTTTGCTGCTCTCCACCTGAAAGCTCAGATGGTTTATGATCGAATCTATTACCAATACCAATAAGGTCTAAAAGATATTTTGCTTTTTCTAATGCTACTTTTTTTGGTTCTTTTGCAATATATGCGGGTATACAAACATTTTCTAAAGCAGTAAACTCCGGAAGTAAATGATGGAATTGAAATACAAATCCAATATTTTTATTTCTGAAATCTGCTAATTGATTTTCGTTGTATTCAAAAACATTTTTTTTATTGTATTCAAGACTACCACTTGATGGTTTCTCTAGAGTACCCAGTATTTGAAGCAATGTAGTTTTTCCAGCACCACTTTTTCCAACTATCGATACAATTTCACCCTGAGCAATAGAAATATCAATTCCATTTAAGACATTTATATCATTAAAATTTTTATAAATATTAGTTCCATTAATCATATTATAAAAGTAATTAGATTAAACTAATAATTAAATTTAAATACTCTTGATTGTAATAATTTTCTATTTTGAAACCAATCATCCATACAAATTTTTACATTTACTAAAATTAATTACAGACTTATGAACTTACATGAATATCAAGGTAAAAACATTTTAAAGAGTTATGGTGTTGCCATTCAAGAAGGAAAAGTTGCACATAGTGTAAGTGAAGCATTACAAGTTGCCAACGAGCTTTCGTCGGAGACTGGCACTAAATGGTTTGTTGTAAAAGCACAAATTCATGCTGGAGGAAGAGGTAAGGGAAAAGTAATTGAAACTGGTTGTAATGGTGTTGTCATCGCTAAGGGAATCGATCAAGTTGAAGAAAAAGTAAAAGGTATTTTAGGAGGTCATCTTGTTACTGCTCAGACTAACGAAAATGGAAAAAAAGTAAGTAAAATATTGATTGCTGAAGATGCATATGCACCTGATTTTGACAAAACTTCTGAATTTTATATGTCTGTTCTTTTGAATAGAGAAACCAGCAGAAATATTATCATGTATTCTACTGAAGGTGGTGTTAACATTGAAGAAGTTGCAGAAAAAACCCCACATTTAATTTTCAAAGAAGAGATTGACCCGAAAGTAGGAATTACGGGTTTTCAATGTAGAAAAATCGCATTTAATTTGGGCTTAAGTGGTAAATCACTTAAAGAAATGGTAAAATTCGTTCATTCATTATATTCTGCTTATGTAGGTTGCGATGCTTCTTTATTTGAAATTAACCCAGTTCTTAAGACTTGTGATGACAGAATTTTAGCAGTAGATGCAAAGGTAAGTTTAGACGATAATTCATTGTATAGACATAAAGATTATGCAGAAATGAGAGATTTTTCAGAAGAAGATCCTATGGACGTTGAAGCTGATAAAGCAGGTTTAAATTTTGTAAATCTTGATGGAAATATTGGTTGCATGGTAAATGGAGCAGGTCTAGCAATGGCAACTATGGACATAATTAAACAAAGTGGAGGAGAGCCAGCTAATTTCCTTGATGTAGGTGGTACTGCAGATGCGGATCGAGTTGAAAAAGCATTTAATATTATTCTTAAAGATTCTAACGTTCAAGGAATTTTAGTAAATATATTTGGTGGGATTGTTAGATGTGATAGAGTTGCTAAAGGGGTTGTACAAGCTTATAAGAGTATAGGTAATATCCCAGTTCCAATAATTGTTAGACTTCAAGGTACAAACGCTATAGAAGCAAAAGAAATAATTGATAATTCAGGTTTAAATGTGCACTCTGCTATTACTTTAAAAGATGCTGCAGACAAGGTTAAAGAATTGGTTAATTAGTACTCGTAAATTGTTAATCCACTCCTTAATTTAGGTTCTATCCAAGTGCTTTTAGGTGGCATATTCTGTCCTAAATCAGCTATTTTTATTATTTCTTCAATTTTATGTGGGAATAATTCAATTCCTAAACTTCGTTTTTTTTGATCTACTTTTTTAGTAAGTATTTTAATAGATTGATTTCCTCTTACATATTCAATTCTATCGTTTAAATTTTTAATATTTAGAACTTTATTTAATATTAAATCTGAAACCATTTGGCTGTTTAAACTACTTTTAAAATCAGGGTTGATTATATCAATATTTACAGTTAGCAAATACCATTTTTTATCTAAATAGATTACTATTTCATCTTTTTTACTTGGAGATTTATGATTTTTTAAATTTTCAATTAAGAAATAATTTTTTATTTTTTTTAAAAAATCATCATTTGAAACCTCTCCAATATCTTTAACAATTCTATTAAACTCGAATATTTTTAAATCTTTATGATCAATTAAAAATGATAAAAAGTAATTACTCTTATCATTTTTCGAATTAGAGATTTGATAAAGTGAAGATGATGCAATTCTATGATGTCCATCTGCAATATAAATATTATTTAATGATTTAAATTCTTTTGTAATTTTTTCAATATCAGATAAATTATCAATTAACCAAAGTTCATGACTTTTTTTATCAGTTGTTGTAAATTCATATTCTGGTCTTTTAGTCATCGTTAATAAAATCAGTTCTTTAATAGTTAAAGTTGGATTATAAGATAATAAAACTGGCTCTGCATGAAAATTACATACTTCAAGATATTTTTTAAAAATCTTCTCTCTTTTAATTATAGTGTTTTCGTGCTTTTTTATCTTATTAGTTTGATAGTCTTTAACAGATGAACCGGCGATTAAGACCAGTGAAAACTCCGAAACTAGTTGTTTGTCTATAGACATACAATACTGGTTTTTCATCTTTAATAAAGTATTTCTTGTTTTTAAAGTATTCGTATTTTTTCTTAATTAATTCAAACCTCTGGATGCTGTCTGATTTATTTTTTTTAACACTATTAAACTCTGGATTTATAACGTGAAGAAAAGAATATGGATTACTCTCTAACTTAGCTTTAAGATGACTCTTTTCATATGTGTAAAATGGTCTTGAGCTTATAAGGTGTACCTTTTTACGTATTGGTCTTACCCCTTTAAAAGGAATTATTTTTGCCATTAATCAGCAATTTACCAAAAATTATTGGTTGTAAAAATTTATGATTTTATCAGCCAACTCAGTTCCAATTCTATCTTGAGCTTCTAAAGTAGCTGCTCCAATATGAGGAGTAATCGATATCTTATCGTTTAACAATAAATCTTTTGATGGTTTAGGTTCACCAACAAATACATCAAGAGCAGCAAAGCTTACTTTTTCTGTTTTTATTGCATCTATAAGAGCGTTTTCGTCAACAACACCACCTCTTGCAGCATTGACTAATCTCACGCCATCTTTCATCTTTTTAAACTCTTCACTGCCAATTACTGGTTTTCCATCTTTTGGCATAGGAACATGTAGAGAAATAAAATCAGATTTTTCTAATAAATCATTAATATTGGTTGTGCTGATATTTACTTTTATAATTTGTTCGGCAATACTTAATTCAATTTTTGCTTCATCTATAAATGGGTCATAAGCTATTACATTCATTCCAGCACCTAATGCATATTTTGCTGTATTTTGACCAATTCTTCCAAACCCAATAATCCCTAAATTTTTACCTCTTAGCTCAATCCCTTTAGCATATTTTTTTTTCAATACTTTAAACTCAGTTTCTCCATTTTTTGGCATATTTCTGTTAGAATCAAATACATTTCTAGAAATATTGAATAAATGTGCCATAACAAGTTCAGCAACAGACTGAGATGACGAAGCAGGTGTATTTATAACTTTCAATCCTTTTTCTTCAGCATAATCTACATCAATATTATCCATTCCAACACCGCCTCTACCAATTATTTTAATAGAACTGCATTGGTCAATAATATCTTTTCGAACTTCTGTTGCACTTCTAACTAAGATTACTTCAATTTTATTTTCATTAATATATTTAATTAAATCATTTTGATTTACATGATCCGTAATTACTTTAAAACCAGATTTCTCTAGTTTTGAAATACCAGATTTGGAAATTCCATCATTAGCTAAAATTTTCATAATTATCCTTTTTTATTTTCTAATTCTTTCATAATATCAACAAGTATGCTAACACTTTCTATGGGCATAGCATTATAAATGGAGGCTCTAAAGCCCCCAACAGATCTATGTCCCTTAAGACCATTGATACTAGCATCTTTAAGCATTTTTTCAAAAGTTTCATTTAAATCTTGCTCTAATAATGAGAATGTCACATTCATTGAACTTCTATCTTCAATATTAGCTGTTCCTTCAAATAATGAATTATTATCTATTTGATCATAGATGAGTTTTGATTTGAGATTATTTTGATTTTCTATGTAGCTTAATCCACCAATATTTTTTAACCATCTTAAATTTAGCATTGAAGAGTAAATCGCAAAGACAGGTGGTGTATTAAACATAGAATCTTTGTCAGCGTGCACTTTAAGATCTAACATCGTTGGTATTGGAACAGAACTATTTCCTAAAATATCTTTTTTACATATATAAAGTGTGGTTCCTGCAGGACCCATATTTTTTTGCGCTCCTGCGTAAATTAAATCAAAATCTTTTATGTTAATTTCTCTAGAAAAAATATCTGAAGACATATCACACGCAAGTGGAATATTTCCATTGTAGAATTTTTTGATTTGAGTACCAAAAATGGTATTATTTGAAGTAACATGAAAATAATCAATATTATCACCTAAATTATAACCTTTTGGTATGTAGTTAAAGTTTTTATTTTCTGAAGATGCCACATTAAATGAATTCCCCATAAAAGAAGCTTCTTTTGCAGCTTTTTTTGCCCAAGAACCAGTAATTAAGTAACCTCCAGTTTTTTTCTTTCCCATTAAATTGTAAGCAGCTGTTAAAAAACCTAAACTCGCTCCTCCCTGTAAAAATAATACTTCATAATTATCAGGAACGTTTAGAATTTCTCTAACAAGTTTTCGTGCTTCTTCCATAACTTCAATAAAATCTTTACTTCTATGCGAGATTTCTATTAAGGAAAGACCAGAATCATTAAAATTTAAAATACTTTCTGCAGATTTTTCAAATACTTCTTTTGGTAAAATACATGGACCCGCACTAAAATTATGGACTTTTGACATGGTTAATTTTTTGTTAGGCAAAATTGTAAAATATAATTAACTGTTTAGTAACTTTTAATACTTAATTTATTAACTTTTTATCTCTATTATTAACAAATTTGAAATAGTTAACTATTTGTTGGGGTCATTGAAAGGTCTATTTAAAACCTTTAAAGATTTTGCATCAAAATTTCGTTTGAAATTCCACTGATTTTCGCTCCATAAAAATGCATCAAAACTTAAATCAGTAACGTACCAATCATTAAAATCTTTTAAATGAGGTGACGGAGGCATTAAGTGATCAAATATTATGTAATCTTCTTTTCTCACCTGTTTATGTTTTAAGGACATATAGGATTGTTTATTGTACTGAAATATTACTCTTTTTTTTGTTTTACCATCTGAATATTTAAAAATTGGTTCTCCAAATTGAACTTTATTTTTTTTATTAAAAACCATGGATTCAATAATTTTTTTGTTAGAAAACATATTGTTTCCATCCCAGCCTATAAGAGTATAAACTGTTTTATTCTTTCTTTGATTTGGTATAATATCATAATATAATGCACCAAGCCATGTGTTTTCGTCTAAAGAACTATATTCAATTTCAGGTATTTCTTTTTTGAAATCACTTAATTTAATGATGTTAAGATTTTTTTTTAGTATCCAACATTCGTAATGTTGTTTTTGGTTATCAAGTTCAATATTCCAATTAAAAATTCTAAACTCACCATCGGAAGAAATTACAGTACTCATAAATTTTGAGAGACTATCGAAAGGGTAATTAAAAATTTCTTTATTTAAAAGTGCTTTTTGTAAATTAGATTTAAATTCATCGTTCATTTTCATAGCTAACTTATCGTCTTTTTCAAAATGAACATCTTCTAAACTATTAATAAGTTTTAATTCAATCTCTTCAATAGATTGAGCGTTCATTAAATTAAATGATAAAATCAGATAAAAACTTATAATTAATTTCATAATAAAATTTAATTACTATAAATCTATACTAAGATATATGTAGACTGTCTTTTTTAATAAGTAATGAGCTTTCTTGCTCAACAAAGTCTTCGTCTGGCACGCAACAATCTACTGGGCATACTGCAGCACATTGAGGCTCATCATGAAAACCAACACATTCTGTACACTTATCAGTTACAATAAAGAATACATCCATTTCTACAGGTTCGTTATTTTGGTCAGCATTGACTTTTAGTCCTGAGTTTTTTCCGGTGTAATCGCCTTTTAAGGAAGTTCCATCAGAAAATTTCCACTCTAAACCTCCTTCGTAAATTGCATTATTTGGACATTCAGGCTCACAAGCGCCACAATTAATACATTCGTCTGTTATTTTAATTGCCATTTAAGAATGGTTGTTAGTTTTGTACAAATATAGCATGTTAATGACAATCTTAAAAAACGTTTATCAAAAAGATATTTTAATTCAATTAGGAATATTTCTATCATCAGTTACAAAGTATGATTCCTGGCCTGGTTATAAATGTGGTGTAAGTGAAACTGAATTTTCTAATTTTAAAAGTGCTATAAAAATAGCGTCCACCAAAAATTCATGGTTCTCTATAGATATGATTAATAGATCACTTGAAATTTGGTCAAATAATTTATCACAGGTTAATTTAGATAAATGGATGTCTAATTATGATATTCCAGAAAAAATCAATAAAAATGTTCTAATTATTTGTGCTGGAAATTTACCTTTGGTAGGCCTTCATGATATAATATGTTGTATTTCATTGGATTTAAATACACAAATTAAGCTTTCAAAAAATGATGACATTCTTATTCCAGCTATTCTAGAAGTTTTAGCTTTTTTTGACAATCAAATAAGCGATAAATTTAAGATTTTAGATAACAAGCCAGTAAATTTCAATACTGTTATTGCCACAGGAAGTAATAATAGTAATAGGTATTTTGATCATTACTTTGGAAACCACTCTCATATTTTTAGAAAAAACAGAACTTCTATCGCAGTTATTGATCAATACACATCGGATCAAGAATTAAACAAACTATCGGATGATATCTTGCAATATTATGGATTAGGATGTAGATCAGTAACTAAATTATTTATTCATGAAAGTTTTGATCTAAATAGAATATACCAATCTGTTTTCAACTATAAAAATTTAGCTAATCATAATAAGTACATGAATAATTATGATTACAACAGATCAATATTTTTATTAGGAAAAAAATTGTTTTTTGACAATGGATTTTTAATTTTGAAAGAAGATAAAAGTTTGTTCTCGCCAATAAGTGTGGTTAATTATGAGTTTTATTCCGATATAGAATTTCTAGAAAAAGAATTGCTAGATAAGAATAATGAAATTCAATGCAGAGTAGGGGTTGGAGGTATTTCTTTTGGAACTGCCCAAAAACCAGACTTATGGGATTATGCAGATGGTGTAGACACAATTAATTTTTTAACAAAAATTTAAAAAAAGTAATAAAATATTTAATGTAATTTCATAAAAAAAATAAGATATGTCAACAATAACAAAAGAGATTCAGGATAGTATTTCGCCTGATAAAGCATTAGAAATGCTTAAAGAAGGAAATCAAAGATTTTTAGATAAAAATGAACTGAAAAGAGATTTACATTTTCAAGTTAACATAACAAGCGAAGGACAATTCCCATACGCTGTAGTTCTTAGTTGTATTGACTCTAGAGTTCCAGTAGAACTAGTCTTTGACCAGGGTGTAGGAGATATTTTTAGCGCTAGAGTAGCAGGTAACATCATCAATGAAGATATTCTAGGATCTATAGAGTATGCTTGTGGAGTTGCTGGTTCAAAAGCTATTTTAGTTTTAGGACATACAAAGTGCGGTGCTGTAACATCTGCTTGTAAAGGGGTAGAGTTAGGTAATATTACTGCTTTATTAAGTAAAGTTAAACCAGCTATTGCTGATGTTCAACAAAGGGATGGAGAAGTTAAAGTTGAAGAAGTTACTAAAGCAAATGTGTTTCAATCTATAAAAGAAATTAGAGAAAACAGTTCAATCTTAGCAGATTTAGAAAGAGATGGAAAGATTAAAATTGTTGGTGCTGTTTATCATGTTGAGGACGGTCAAGTTTCATACTTATAGTAATATCGTAAAATAATTTTTAATTTTATAAGACACTTTATTATTTCTTCACTCTAGAATTAAAAAATTTTGAAACCGTACTTATTCTAAAAAAACTGAAATTTCATTTTTTGAAATTTCAACATTTATGTGTTCTTGAATTGTTGTTGAAAGTGTTAGACCCACCCAGTTGGCTTTAATTGGGAAGTAACGGTGCCGTCTGTCAACTAAAACAACTGTGTTCATCTTGTTTATATCTTGTTTTAGAAGAAATGCTGCCGCATGCATTAAAGTTTTTCCAGAATTAAGAACATCATCGATTAATATTACTTTCTTGTTGTGTAGAGAGATTTCTGGATCCAATGAGATTTTACTTTTTAATGGATCTTTTTTATTGATTTTAAGTTCAATTAATTGAACATTTGTTTCATAGGAATTACTTTGTAGTAAAGAATTTATTTTTTTAGTTAGTAAAAAACCATTTTTACTTATTCCTACTAAAAAAAGTTCTTTTTCGTTGTGATATTCTTCAATAATTTGGAAAGCAATTCTTGCTAACTTATTATTTACATCATTATTATCTAATATTAATGAACCTAATTTTTGCATAAACTTAAAATCTTGCTACTAATTTAATATTTAATCGTCTAGATGTTAAAAAACTTGGAATAGAATATTGTCTTCCACTTGAATCTCTAATCCAAGTATAGTTGGTTGTGTTAGAAATATCTAAAAGATTAAAAACTTCAAAAGAAATCCACATGGACTGGATTCCATTGAGTATAGATTTCTCTTTAAATTTTGATTTGTCAGTTTTACTATTTATTAAATCTTTAGAAAAACCAATGTCTATTCTCTTATAAAAATTGGATCTTAATGTATCTGAATACCTTTGATTCCCAGGTGGGCCATAGGGAAGTCTTGATCCAAATAAAACATTGATATTAACTTTCATTGTACTCCATTTTACTTTTTCGGTGTCCCAGTCATTTGGCATTTGATCTTGAAAAAACATAGAAAATGATACCCTTTGATCTGTTGGTCTTGGAATTAAACCAGGTTCATTTATAGTACTATCAGTGGCATTTTGATCTATTGTAAATCCAGGGATTATTTTTTCACCATTTGCATTAAAATAGGTGTAGTAAAAATCATTTATTAAGTTTTCTTTTGTCTGTAACCAACTTAAAGATGCGTAAGATTGAATCCCTTTTACAAATTCGCCATTAATTTTTAAATCAATTCCTCTAGCAAATCCTTTAGCTAAATTCTCCCCATAATAGTTAACTCTAACATTTTCAATTTCATATGGTATAATATCATCTAATACTTTATAATAAATTTCAGTACCTGCTTTAAATTTCCTCTCCCACATTTTAAATATTAAATCTCCGCCTGCTACAAAATGAATCGATTTTTGAGCTCTAATTAACGGGTTTAGTTCACCGTTTAAATTTCGTGCAGCTCTGTAAAAAGGAGGCTGGTAGTAAAAACCAGTAGCTAATTTTAAAGTCAAGTTTTTTCTAACTATTTTATCGTCTTCATATTTGAAAAATGCTGGTCTCCATTTAAAATTAATCCTTGGAGATAATACTGTCTGATCATTATAGCTCCAATAATTAGCTCTTATTCCAACGGTAGCCGTAAAATAACTTGAACTTGAAAAAGTTGTATCAATAAATGTTAAACTATCATTTTTGTGTATAAAATGTGTCTTTTTTTCCTTATTGAATTTATATCTGTGCTGAGCAAAACCTGTAATTCTAGAGGAACTAATTTCATTAGTCGCTTTTATAAATTTACTTAACTCGAGTTCTTGATATTGGATATTACTAGGGTTTTGATATCCAATGCTATCCAACGGCCTAGGTGAATTAAATCTAGAAGAATCTAAATAATTCCATTCTTTAATTTTATTTTGAACCTGTTCACCTTGTAATTTTATTCCCCAAGATGTTTTTTGATTATTATTAACGAAATCTCCTGTATGGTAAAAATTTAATACGTTTGCTTTTAGCTGATTTCGTCCATGATTTAGAAAAGATCCAACTCCTCTGTTATAAGCAACACTTCCATATTGATCGCTTCCTAAATCTCTTTCAAGTTCATCTAATCTATACTCTCCTAATAAATCAAAATATTCAGTTTCATCTGTGTTAAATGTTGATATAAAATAATTTAGTGAAAGGTTTTCGTTTTTTCGATGTTTTAAAGAAATAGCACCCATATATGTTCTATATTGAGTATTTTCTTGTCCTTCGTAATAAACAGTAAATCTAAGAGCCTCGTTAATATTCCCAAAATTAGTTTCTCTATTTTCAGGCCTAACCGAAAATAGATTATTGGCAGTATTTCCAAATATGGATAGTTTTAAATTTTCATTAAGATTGAAATTTATTAGACCTTGAATATCCATAAACTGAGGTTGATATTCTCCCTTTGTATCCAATGTCCCTAATAAGTATGCATTTGATCTATATCTAAACCCAAAATTATAATTAATAAGTGAATTTGGTCTATCACCAAATTGTAATTGTGCACCTAGAAGGCTTGTAGAAAAATTAGCCTCAAATTCAACAGGCTCTCTGTAGCTAATGTCCAAAACACTAGAAAGTTTGTCACCATATTTTGCATCAAAACCACCTGCTGAAAAAACTATATTTTCAACCATTGAGGGATTTATAAAACTTAATCCTTCTTGTTGTCCAGATCTTGCTAAAAAAGGTCTATATACTTCAATTCCATTTACATAAATTAAATTCTCATCAAAATTACCACCTCTAACACTAAAGCCACTCGATAGTTCATTATTTTGTCTAACGCCATATCCTACGGAAGAAAGTAAGCCTTCAATATTTCCACTTGGTAAAGCAATATTAGAGGCATTTATATTTGGTAATATTTCTGTTGGAGAACTTCCAGGGTCTTTATACTCAACTTCTAATGTTTTTAAGACTTTATTCTTCATTTTAATTTAATAACTGTATCTTTTTTAGGATTTACTGACTTTGATATTTTTTTATAATTAACATGAGTTATTTCAAGTGTAACTTTACTTTGATCTTCTATAGTAACTCTAAATTCACCCTTTTCATTTGAGACTGTTCCTGATTTTAAATTTAAAACTTTGATGTTGGCATTGCTAATAGGTAATCCATTATTGTTTTTTATTTCTCCTTTTAAAAAAAAATTATCCTGACCTGAAATAATTGGTGCAAAAAGAATCATTACAAATAATAAATGGTATTTTTTTAATAAAATCATTTATTACTTTTAAAATCTCCTCTTTTCCAAGCTTTAATAAATTGTGCCCAAGCAAAAGGATTTAATAGACTGTTTGGTGCATATTGGCCTGCATAATATAGTTTGTTCTGGATTTGTTGTTGTTGCCATTTAAAATTCATTGCTCCATCCATAGGGGTAAATTCCATTCTTTCATTAAGTTTTTCTCTTGCAAGGTTATTCATTGCCCTTTTGTAATCGTCGTTAGGTATTGGTGTTTCTACAAAAGCTTTTGCAAATTGTTCTTTTGATGGCCACGGATATATAACGAAGGTTTCTAGCATTATAGTATCTTGGTACATTACATGTATCAATGAATATTTATTAGTGGTAAGAGTGTCAGGAATTGTAAAACTTGACTTTTTATATCCAACACTACTAAAAATAATAGTATCAGATTTTTTAGCTACAAAAGAAAAATATCCAAAATAGTCTGAAATAGTACCACGCTTAGTTACTTTATCAATAATACTACAATATGGAACAGGTTGCATACTATCCTCGGAAATAACTACTCCACTGAATTGAATAAATTCTTCATTATTTTGTGATTTAATTTTAAATGTATTACCAAATAATATTAGAATTAAGACATATATTTTGAAAAAGACTTTAATTTGAATTCGTTTATTAAAATTAATAATTCTTTAGGTACTAAAAATTAAAATACCAGTTATTATACCCGCAGAAATGGTAATAATATTTTTAACCTTCCCCTTAGATTGATGATGATCCTCAAAAATTAATAATGTAGTAATATGAAGAAGCATTCCACATGATATAGCCAATAAATTTGTAGACCAATTTCTGAAATAATCCAGATTAATTATGTATTCGCCAAAATAAACTCCCAGTGGAGAGGATAGAGCAAATATTATAAGTAACGTAAACTTCTTAGTGAAATTTAATTTTATACTATTTAGAAATATAATGAGTACAGCTGCAATTGGAAGTTTATGAATTAGAATAGTTGATAAATATATCCAAGAAAAAGAATTCCCATTTTCAATAAATGAGTGGTTATGACCAACTTCTTCAAAAGTATTTATGGGCATTCCTTCAATAAATGAGTGAATGGATAGTCCTATAAAAATTACAATTAATTCTTTAGTTGAAATTTCACCATGAAGGTGAACATGACCATGTTCAATCCCCTTTGATAATAATTCAAGTAGTATTTGAATAATAAATCCTGCTAATAGATAATACCCTAATTGGTTGTTCTCTACTGAAAAAAGTTCAGGCAAAACATGAGTACATAGAAGAGTAAGTACTAAAGCAACACTAAATGATATAATTATAGGTTTATATTTTTCAATTTTTTTATATAAAATTTCTGTAATGACCCCAACAGTTAAGACACTAAAAAACAATACTTCAATCATGTGTTTATTTTTTTTGCCAGCAAAATTAATCTATTACTATTTAAATTGTATGGATTCATATAATAATCTCCAAATGTTTCAATAATTTTAAATCCAGTAGCTTTAAACATGGTCTTAAAATCTTCAAGTCCAAAAAGTTGAACTTTTTCAGAAAAGTTAAATTTTAATTCCCCATCAGAAACAATTATTTCCTTAGTTATAAAGTCTCCAACTATTTTTTTTGTTATTTCAAATTTTATTTGATCAATTATTTTAATTTCTTTAAGTTCACTATTTGATGTTTTTATTTTCTCAGCATTTAAAAAATCAATCAAAATCAAACCGTTTTTCTTTAAGTGATTATGGCATGACTTTAAAACTCTTATATTGTCATTTCTATTATCAAAATACCCGAAACTGGTAAAGAGATTAAATATATATCCATAGATGTTTTTAGTTTTAAAACCTCTCATATCGGATAAATAAAAACTTAGATTATTTTTTTTGTTTTTATTGGCTATTCTAATATTTTCATTAGAAATATCTAATCCATCAACTTCATGGAAATACTTGCTTAAACTTACAGAATGACGTCCATTTCCACAGCCTAAATCTAGAACTTTATCATCCAATTTAAGAGATAATTTAGAAACAATAAATTTGATAAATTCGTTGGCTTCAACCTCGTTTCTATCGCTGTAAAGTATATGGTAATATTTAGAGTTGAACCAATTAATAAACCAATCGTTTGCTTTTTTCATTTTTTCAGTACAATTATCTTTAGTAAATCTAATACATAATTTATTTTTATAAGCTTTTATTATTTTTGTTTTTACTTTCAACTATTTGTTATATTTGTTAGTGTAATATGAGAACTACTACATTTGATTTATATAATTTAATGGAGCGTGATAACGTTTTATTAGCATTTAAGGGTACTGTAACCTCAGATCTTTTATCCTCTGTATTTCATATTATGGAAACTAAAATGGATGATTTAAATGATTCTCCTGCCACTAAAAAGAAAGTTTTTAATGTTTTAGTAGAATGCTTACAGAATTTATATCATCATATCGATGATTTTGACAATGACAATACTGTTTATGATGACACAATTGATAAGAAGTCAGCAATATTTAGTATCAGTAGAAATGAGGAATATTACAATATCATAACAGGTAATTTCATATACCCTAGAAATGTTGTTGAAATTACAAATAAAATTAATCATATTAATTCCTTAGATAGAGATCAATTAAAGGCCTATTATAAAGAAGTTTTAGGAAATGGAAAGTTAAGTGCTAAAGGCGGAGGAGGTTTAGGCTTAATTGATATTGCAAAAAAATCCAGAAATAAGTTAGAGTACAGTTTTAAAGAAATTGATGATGATTATTCATTTTTTACTTTAATTGTTAAAATTTTAAAATAAAAGTTATGGAAAATTTAAAACACGAAGGTTCTTCAAAAACACCAGAAGTAGATTTTAATTCATCAGGTGAATTACTACTTAAAGGAAGATCAATTCCAGAAAATTCAATTGAGTTTTACAAGCCGTTAATAGAATGGTTAGAAGCATATGCTGAGTCTCCAAGCTCTACTACTGTTTTGAGTGTTCAGCTAGAATACTTTAACACAAGTTCATCTAAATGTATTTTAGATGTTTTCAAGAAGTTAGAAGCAGTTTCAGGAAGTGAAATTTCAATTAAATGGCACTATGAAGAAGACGATGAAGACATGTTAGAGGCAGGAGAAGATTATGATGCTATAATTGATTTACCGTTCGAAATGATTGAAGTCGAAGAAATTTAACATTTAAAACCATCTAATTTTAAGGCTGTCTATCGACAGCTTTTTTTTTATCAAATGAAAAATACTGTAATCACTATTGATGGACATTCTGGTTGTGGTAAAAGCACTTTAGCTAAATCATTAGCTAAAAAATTGAACTTCTTATACATTGATACTGGGGCAATGTACAGAGCAATTTCGTTATTTTTTTTAGAATCAGATTTTATTTTAAAAAATGGTAATCTTAGAAACGATTATATTTCCTCTATGTCTTCTCTTAATATAGATTTTTCAGAACCCAATGAAAATGGTGAAAGCTTTGTAAGGCTAAATGGTAAAAATGTAGAAGATAAAATTAGAAGTATTGAAATATCAAATTTGGTTAGTCATATTAGTAAAAATTCTTTAGTAAGAAAAAAAATGGTTTCTATCCAACAGTCTTATGAACCAAAAAGTAATTTGATAATGGATGGAAGAGATATTGGTTCTGTAGTATTTCCCAATGCAGATATTAAATTTTGGGTAACTGCTTCTGCTAAAAAAAGAGCTCATCGTAGATGGCTAGAATACAAACTAAATGGGGATGATATTTCTATTGAAAAAGTAATTGAAAATATAAACTTTAGGGATCATAATGATGAAACAAGAAAAGTAAGTCCTTTGATTAGACCAAAAGATTCAATAGAAATTGACAATACTAATTTGAATATTGATCAAACTTTTGAACTCGTATTTAATCATGTTCAAAATCATCTTAACAAAGGAATTGGAAAGAATATTAATTGAAATAGCCTATAACGGATCTCATTATCATGGATGGCAAACTCAAGAAAATGCTAAGACTGTTCAAGATACTATTGAAAGAAATATTAATATTATAATTCAATCAAAACAAACTATTAATATTATTGGTTGTGGTAGGACTGACACTGGTGTTCATGCTGAGCAATATTTCTTTCATTTTGATTTAAAAGAAAAATTTGATTTTGATAATTTTTTACATAAAATTAATCAGATACTTCCTTTAGATATATTATTTAAAAAATATTGTGTTGTAAAACCTGATTTTCATGCTAGATTTAGTGCTGTAAGTAGAACTTATGAGTATAGGATTACAAAGGAAAAAGAACCATTTTCTGGAACACTTTATAATTATATAAAACACAAAATTGATGTAGACTTAATGAATCAATGCTGCCAAAAGTTAGCAAGTTATAAAGACTTCACTTCATTTAGTAAAGTCCACACGGATGTAAATAATTTCAATTGTGATATTTTTAGAGCTGAATGGAAACAAATAAATAACAAAATTACATTCACAATCTGTGCTAATAGATTTTTACGAAATATGGTTAGAGCTATTGTAGGTACGATGCTATTAGTAGGAAGAAATAAAATTTCGGTGGAAGATTTTTGTACTATTATTGAATCTAAGAATAGATCGTTAGCGGGCCCATCTGTAAAGGCAAAAGCTTTGTTTCTTACTAAAGTAGAATATCCAAATACATGAACAATGCTAAAAATAAATCTTGGGATTCTAAATTGTTTAGAAGAATTTTAGTTGTTTCCAAACCTCATTTTAAATTATTATTATATGGAATATTATTAACAGTCTTACTTGCCTTTCTTTCTCCACTAAGACCTTATATTATTGGAAAGTTAGTAGGTCAATATGTAAGATTATCAGATGAAGAATCACTTCTATTTGGGTCTTTAATTGTTGTAGCTATTCTAATTGTAGAATCTATAATGCTTATAGCGTTGTCTTATCTTTCAAGTGATCTTGGTCAAAGAGTTGTAAAAGATTTAAGAGACCAATTATTTAAACATATTACAAAATTAAAATTAAGATATTTTGATCAAAACCCTATAGGAATGTTGGTTACAAGATCCGTAAGTGATATGGAAACCATTTCAGAAATATTTTCGCAAGGAATTTTAGTAATTCTAGGGGATTTACTAAAATTAGCCGGAGTTCTTTCATTTATGTTTTTTATAAATTGGAAACTCACATTAATTGTTCTGATACCAATTCCTATTTTAATTATTTCTACTAATATTTTTAAAAAAGCTATAAAAATTTCTTTTCAGGAAGTAAGAAAACAAATTTCTGTACTTAATTCATTTGTTCAAGAGCATATTAGTGGAATGAATATTGTTCAAATATTTAGTAGAGAGGGTATTGAAGCTGAGAAGTTTAGTAAAATTAATAATGCTCACAAAAAAGCTCATATCAAGGGGATTATGGCATATTCTATATTTTTCCCAGTTGTTGAGATATTAAGCGCATCTTCTATTGCTCTATTAGTGCTGTATTGTATCTGGTCCATTTCTTACGGTGGAGTTGACTATGCTACTGTTACAACCGAAATGTTGTCTTTTATTTTATACGTAAATATGCTTTTTAGACCAATAAGAATGTTAGCTGATCGATTTAACACTCTTCAAATGGGCATGGTTGGATCTGCTAGAGTTTTTGAACTTTTAGATAGTAAGGAATATATTAATCAAAATTCAAATTTAAATCCAAAGATATTTAATGGAAGTATATCCTTTAAAGACGTATATTTTTCATACGACGAAAAAAAACCAATATTTAACGGACTTACATTTGATGTGAAAGCTGGTCAAACTGTAGCTATCGTAGGCCCCACTGGAGCTGGAAAAACCTCTTTAATTAACCTGATTTCCCGGTATTATGAGTTTCAAAAAGGATCAATTAAGATAGATGATTTTGATATTAGAAATATAGATTTAGATATTTTAAGATCTAAAATTGGGGTTGTTTTACAGGATGTTTTTCTATTCAACACTACGATTTTTAAAAATATTACAATTGGGGATTTGAATATTTCAAGAGAAGATGTAATTAAAGCAGCAAAAAAAGTTGGCGTTCATGAATTCATTAATCAATTACCAAAAGGATATGATTTTGAGGTAAAAGAAAGGGGAGGGCTATTGTCTTCAGGACAAAGACAAATTATTGCTTTTTTAAGAGCTTATGTTTATCAGCCTCAACTTTTGATTTTAGATGAGGCAACGTCTTCAATAGATTCTTTATCAGAGGAGTTTATTCAAAATGCTACTCAAGAAATCACCAAATCAAGAACTTCAATTATAATTGCTCATAGGCTATCAACAATTCAAAATGCAGATTCTATTCTTGTTATGGATAAGGGGAAAATAGTGGAGCAAGGCAAGCATATTGATCTTTTAAAAAATAAAGGTCAATATTATGAGTTATACCAAAATCAGTTTATTTCTGAGCAATCTGTGGTTGTTTAAATTCGATACACTTTTTAAGATAATCCTTGGTGTAAGACAATACATCACTTTTTATAAAATCGTCTGGATTCCCCTCGAATAATAAGGTTCCACCTTCTTTTCCACCTTCAGGTCCTAAATCAATAATCCAGTCTGCAGATTTTATAATATCCATGTGATGTTCAATAATAATCACATGGTGCCCCATTTCAACTAAATCTTGAAGTGCTTTTATAAGTTTTTTGACATCGTGAAAATGTAACCCAGTAGTTGGTTCATCAAAAATAAAAAGTTTTTTCTGCTTACTTTTACTGGAACTTAAAAACGAAGCCAATTTAATTCTTTGTGCTTCTCCACCGCTTAATGTATTTGAAGCTTGACCAAGTTGAACATATTGAAGACCCACTTCTGAAAGTGCAAATATTTTTGATTTTATTTTTTTACATAAAGTAGAATCCTCTTCAAAAAAAGTAAGACTTTCTTCTACTGTCATTTCAAGAACTTCAGAGATATTTTTCCCTTTATATTTAACTTCTAAAACTTCATCTTTAAATCTTTTACCATTACATTCATCACATTTAAGATGAACATCGGCCATGAATTGCATGGAAATTGTTAACTGTCCTTCTCCCTGACATTTTTCACATCTTCCGCCATCAACATTGAAACTGAAATATCCTGGCTTAAATCCTTTTATTTTAGCGTGTTTTTCATTTGCAAATAATTGTCTAATATCATCATATCCCTTAGTATATGTTATTGGGTTTGACCTTGAACTTTTTCCAATTGGATTTTGATTGATAAATTCAACTCCTGAAATCAAATCAAAATTTATTTTAATATTTTTACAATGACTGGCTTTTTCAATCCCTGAAAGAAAAAATCTTTCTAAAAAAGAGAATAGAATTTTACTAACTAGTGTTGATTTACCACTTCCACTAACACCTGTTACAACACATATTTGGTTCAAGGGTATATTTACAGAAATGTTCTGAAGATTATGAAGATATGCTTCTTCAATTACAATAAAGTCTTTCGGTTTTCTTCTAACTGAAGGAATATCAATTTTAAATTGGCCTGTAAGATATTTTGCAGTCAAACTTTTATTGGCATTTACTAGTTCGTCATGATTTCCTTTAAATACTATTTCTCCGCCTAATCTTCCAGCTTCAGGACCTATGTCTATTATCATATCTGCTGCTTTCATTATTTCTTCATCGTGCTCTACAACAATCACAGAATTGCCAACATCCCTTAATTTTTTTAATATTTGAATTAGTCTTAGAGTGTCTCTTGGATGAAGTCCAATTGATGGTTCGTCAAGAATATACATGGAACCCACTAGTGAGCTGCCAATTGAGGTTGCTAAATTTATTCTTTGTGATTCTCCACCGGAAAGCGAGTTTGAAGCTCTTTCCATAGCTAAATAGCCAAGTCCAACATCTTTCAAATAGCTTAGCCTAGAATTTATTTCATGAATAATTCTTTTAGATATCTTAACCTCATTTTCGTTTAGCTTTATCTTATTGAAAAACGTAATGGCATCATCAATTGTCATTCTATTGATTTCGCTTATAGATTTTTTATTTATTTTGACATAGTCTGCGTCTTTCCTTAATCTACTTCCTGAGCAAGAAGGACATTTAGTTTTCCCTCTGTATCTGGAAAGCATGACTCTGTATTGAATTTTGTATGATTTTTTTTCTAAATATTTAAAAAATTGATGTAGTCCTTGAAAAAACTCATTACCATTCCAAATAAGTTCAAGATTAATTTTTGAAAGATTTCTTATAGGTTCATGAACTGGAAAATCAAAATTGTGAGCACTGTTGATTAACTCTGTTTTCCAAATACTCATTTTTTCACCTTTCCAACAAACTATAGCGTCCTGATAAACACTCAGGTTTGGATTAGGTATAACTAGCTGAGAATCAATTCCTGAAACTTTACCTAACCCTTCACAATTTTCACATGCACCGTATGGACTATTAAACGAAAAGAAATCTAAATTTGGCTCTTCAAAAATAATATCATCTTTAAGAAAAAGATTGTTAAATTCTTTGAGTGAGTAACCTTCTTCATTGAAGGAAATAATATTGCATCTTCCTTTTCCTTCATGAAATCCAAGTTCCAATGATTCTAAGATCCTTGATTGATTTTCAGGATTATTTTCATTTGTTATTCTATCTATAATTATTTCTAAATTTTCAGATTGGTGATCTATATTTAATTCAATTATTTTTCCGTCATACCATAGTTTTGAATATCCTTGTTGACTATAAATTTGAATTTGTTCATTAAGACTTCTTCCTTTTGGAATATTTAATGGGAAGCATATTAGTAGCTTAGATTTTTTGGGAAGGTTCAATATGTATTTTAAAACATCTTCAGGGTTGTCTTTTGTTACTATTTCATTACTAATTGGGGAATATGTTTTTCCAATTCTTGCAAAGAATAATTTTAAAAAGTCATAAATCTCTGTAGTGGTACCTACAGTGCTTCTAGAGTTTGAAGAATTAACTTTTTGTTCTATTGCAATAGCTGGGGAAATCCCTTTAATATCATCAAGGTCAGGTTTTTCAATTCTCCCTAAAAACAATCTTGCATAAGAACTCAGACTTTCTATGTACCTTCTATGACCTTCTGCGTAAAGAGTATCAAAAGCTAAAGAGGATTTTCCAGAACCAGATACGCCAGTTAAAACAGTCAATTTATTTCTCGGAATGGAGACATTAACGTTCTTTAAATTGTGAACTCTTGCACCAATAATTTCAATATTTTTATAAATTTTAACTCCCATAAATTTTTTAAACCGCTGCAAAAATAATAGAATAGTTTTCAGTTAATCAATTTGTTTCTTATATTTGTTCATTATTAACTAAAATCACTTGCCTATAAATTAATTCTACTTTTTAAATTTTATTATTAACAATTAAATGTAGAATTATGTATAGCAAAGAAAGTGATGAATCACTAGTTAAAAAATTCCGTTCAGGTAATAACAAATGTTTTGATGCTATTTTAAATAGATATCAATTAAGAGTATTCTCCTATATAATTAAAATGGTTAAGGATAAAGATTTGGCCAATGATATATTTCAAGAAGTATTTATTAAAGTAATCACAAGTTTAAAAAAAGACAATTACAATCATGAAGGTAAATTACTGTCATGGATACTGAGGATTTCTCATAATCAAGTTATTGATCACTTTAGAAAAGACTCTAAAATGCCAATTGCTGGTCGTTCTCAAAATTTAAATGATGACTTTAATATTTTTGATGTTATCAAGCTTGAGGAAAAATCTATTGAAGATGTAATGGTGAATGATCAAATTCAAGAAGATGTAAGGTCACTTGTAAATGAATTGCCTAATGAGCAAATGCAAGTTGTTAGAATGAGGTATTTTCTTCAAATGAGTTTTAAAGATATTGCCGAAATATCAGGAGTTAGTATTAACACTTCTTTAGGCAGAATGAGATATGCTTTAATAAATCTCAGAAAGCTTGTTGAAGAGAAGAATTTGACACTAACAAATTCATGATTTAAGCAATATTCATTTTTTTTTATCGTTAGGTTATAAATTTAGAAAAAGCCTATGGTATGAAAATTACAGAAACTCTCGATGATAATAATATTTTAAAACCCAGCAAAGAAATATTATTTAGTATAAAATCATTTGCTAGATCATATTCAACTTGCTTTTCAAAAAACTTAAATGTTGAAATTAATTGGAATGATAATTAATTTTTAAAATAATCAGAAACTATGAGTTCTTTGGTTCCTTGTGCCCAGCTGTAGAAGCCTTCGCCAGATTTAACTCCTAATTTACCTGCTGTAACCATGTTTACTAATAAGGGACAAGGAGCGTATTTGTCAGTTCCGAAACCATCTTGTAAAACTTTTAGTATTGCAAGACATACATCTAGTCCAATAAAATCAGCTAATTGAAGTGGTCCCATTGGATGAGCCATTCCTAATTTCATAACTGTATCTATTTCTTCAACCCCAGCAACTCCTTCGTTAAGAGTAATGATAGCTTCATTAATCATAGGCATTAATATTTTGTTAGCTACAAAACCAGGAAAATCATTGACTTCTACTGGTGATTTGCCAATTTCTTTAGATAAAATCATTATAGAATCAAGTGTGGCTTGGGACGTAGAATACCCTTTAATAACTTCAATAAGTTTCATTATTGGAACGGGATTCATAAAGTGCATACCTATTACTTTATCTGGTCTTGAAGTATTTGCAGCTATTTTTGTAATTGATATAGAAGATGTATTTGTTGCTAAAATGCAATTTTCAGGAGAATAGTCATCAATTGTTTTAAAAATGGAAAGTTTGGTGTCTAAATTTTCTGTAGCAGCTTCAATTACTAAATCAGCTTCTTTTATTCCATTTTTGAGATCAGAAAATACACTCAAGTTTTGTAATGTTTTATCTTTATCTAAAGATGTAATCTTTTCTTTTGCAACCATTCTATCTAAATTTTTAGAAATGGTTTTTATCGCTTTCTCTAAAGAATTTTCAGAAACATCAATTAGATTGACTTTGTATCCATTTTGAGCAAAAACATGTGCTATCCCATTTCCCATGGTTCCAGCTCCTATAACAGAAATATTTTTCATTATTTTTTTAGTAAATATAAATACTATTAATTATTTACCAGAACCTTTTAGCATTATAATTACAGTATAAAATAGAATTTTTATATCTAGAATTAAAGACATGTTTTCAACGTACAATAAATCAAATTTCAACCTTGCAATCATTTCGTCAACATTCTCAGCATATCCGTATTTAACTTGTCCCCAACTAGTAATGCCAGGTTTCACACTGCTAATATGCTTATAATGAGGAGCTCTTTGAATTATCTGATCAATAAAAAATTGCCTTTCAGGTCTTGGCCCAACAAGTGACATTTCTCCTCTTATAACATTAAAAAACTGTGGGGTTTCGTCTAGCCTGCTTTTACGGATAAACTTTCCAATTGGTGTAATTCTTTTGTCATTTTGACTCGAAAGCTGAGGCCCATTATTTTCAGCATCGATATACATTGACCTAAATTTAAAAATTTCAAATGGTATATTATTTAAACCAATTCTTTTTTGTTTAAAAATTATTTCTCCTTTTGATCCTGTTTTTATTATTACAGATAATATTATATATACGGGAATCAATAAAACTATTGCCATAACTGAAATTAAAATATCTAATAATCTTTTAACTGTTTTTTGCCATGACGGCATAATTTCTGGATTAACTGATATTAATAATGCCCCAAATATTGAATTCATTTTTACAGACCCTGTTATAATATTATATATATCAGGAATTACTTTTATAGCTACTTTAAGATTTGCCAAATCATTAATTATACTATTTGTTTTTTCTTGTTCTTCAGCTTCAGTAGCGATAATAACTTCTTCAATTTTAAATTTTTTTATTATTTGATCAAGTTCTTTATAGTTGCCTAGTTTTTTTAGGCCTGTTTGAGAAATAATATTTTTTCCATTTGAGCTAGAGATGTAACCAATTATTAAATGTCCAGTTCCTTTTTTTAGGTTATTAATTTCTATTAAAATATCTTTCGATTTTTGTTGACTTCCTATAATAATTGTATTAAATCCAATTTTTTTATTGTGAATTTTACTTACTGTACTAGAGGTTAGTATAATTCTTGGTAAAAAAGTTAAAGTTGTATGAACAATTAATAAAACAGATATTAGACTATAATAATCTTGGTATGTATTTATTTTATCATCTAGTAAAAAAGTAAAAAAAATAAATATTATACCAATGAAAGATTGAGAAATTGTTTGTGTGATTTCTTTAATTCGATATTTTTTATAAACTTCTTTGTAGCTTCCTAATGCAGAATATAAGATTAGCCAAAAAATGGAAATAAGAATAGTACTTAAAATCAGTTTTTCGTTAATTTCAAAAGTAGAATTCTCAATAAATGCTTTTCTGTAGTAGTTAAAAATAATCCAGCTAGAACTCCCCGATATTAAGTCACAGATAAAGTATATAGACCAAAAATATTTTCTTTTCATTGTCTATATATTACTTTAAAGTTGTCCAACAAGACTTTTATATTATTTTCATTATTAAAGTTGGTAATGGAAATATAAAGGTCAAATTCTGTTGCACTTGAGAAAAAATTTGTAGCATCTGGAATAAATAAGTAAGTTTTATTCCACGAAATTTCATTTTCATATGTTGGAACTAAAGTAATTAAAGCTTGTTTAAAATAAGCTGTAATACTTTGGTCTTTATGAAGAATGCCAATTGTAAAAGGAAAGTTATTTGCATAATTTAACTCAATATAGGCTGGTATATTTAAATTTTTTGGAAATAAATTAAAATCTAATTCATTTGTTCTAAGTTCACAATATAATTGACTGCTGTCCATGGAAATAACTCCAGCATTTCCTTCAAATAAATCTGTATTTGGAAAATCTATAATATTTAGTTCTGCTTGGGAAGTATTGTGATTCTCAAATTTGTGCTGTTGATCTTCGAAGTCTTCTATCCAAAAATATAGGTCTTCTTCATAATTTGTTTTAGGTTGTAATACTATAATGCTATCTGCTATTAAATTCATTGTCGTATCATATGAATTATAAAATGGATATCTTTTTCTGTCAGCTGAAATTCCATTTCTTTTAATTCCTGGATATATAGATAATTCGTTAATTCCTTGGTAATGAAGTGGAATAGTTGCAGGTAGTTCATAAGCTCCCTCCAGATTCCCATTTATATATATCCATGCATCGGATATTTTTTCGCTACTAGTACCTTGATTGGGGTTTATTGTTTCAAATTTAATTTTTTCTATTTTAATAAATGATGGAGCAATTTCAGGTTGATCAATTATTTGACAACTTGTATTTATAATGAGAAAAAAGAAAAGCACTCTTGTAAAATCAATGTTTAGAAAAAAAAGATTATTCATTAATCAATTTTGACCCATTGTTATTTGTTCCATAATATCAATTGTAAGCTTTAAGGCCATTTGAGCAGATTCTAAATCAACTGCAGGATTAATATTTGATTCTATTGAATTTATAAATGATTTTAATTCTTCTTTTATAGGATTAATTCCGCTATTGTTTAATGTTTGAATCATCACACTTTCTTTTGGGTTTTCTTGACCATGTTTTAATGTTAGTTTTTCATTTGGAATTTTGTTAGAATCTAATCTTATGTATTCATGAGATCTATTTAAAAAGTCAACAGATACATATGCATTTTTTTGAAAAAATCTGGATTTCCTAACATTGTTTAAAGACATTCTACTGGAAGTTATATTAGCTACACATCCATTAATGAATTCAATTCTAGCATTTGCGATGTCGGGTGTACTACTTAAAACGCTTACCCCGCTAGCATTAATGGATTTAACTGGTGACTTTACAATGTGAAGAACAATGTCTAAATCGTGAATCATTAAATCATGTATTACAGATACATCCGTTCCTCTAGGATTAAATTGTGCTAAACGGTGAACTTCAATAAATCGAGGTTTATGAATTAGTTTGCTAGCTTCAGTAAAAGCAGGATTAAACCTTTCTACATGGCCTACTTGAACTTTTTTCCCTGTAATGTGAGCAAGTTTAATAAGCTTTTTAACTTCATCTACAGTATGAGTAACAGGTTTTTCTATAAAAACGTGCTTATTTGATAATAATGCTTGTTTAGCACAGCTATAATGAGAAAGCGTTGGAGTAACAATGTCTATAACATCTGAATTTTCAATAAGCTCTTGATAACTATTGAACGATTTGATTCCTAATTCTAGATTAATATTTTTTCTAACATCAGGATTACTATCATAGAAACCAATTAAATTTGCAAACGAAGAACTTTTAAGAATTTTTAAATGAATTTTCCCAAGGTGACCAGCTCCTACAACTCCTATTTTGTACATAATGTAAAATTATAAAAAAAGGTGATCATTTTATTTGTTTAAATATACAACGCAAATTATTAACATATATTGTTAGTAATAATTTAATCAAAACTAATTTTTAATTAAATAAGCTGTTTCTTTTGTATTTAATATGAATTTGAAATATAAAGGCTTATGCGCAAAACTAATTTCTAATCTTGTAAAAAAAGGAATTAGTGACAAAAAAGTTTTAGAGGCAATAAGTCTTACACCGAGACATTTGTTAATTGACCCTGTTTTTAGGGATAAATTCGCCTATCAAGATACAGCTTTTCCTATTGGTGAAAACCAAACAATTAGCCAACCATACACAGTAGCTTTTCAAACCGAGCTGTTAAATATTACAAGAGGAGACAAAGTTTTAGAAATTGGAACAGGTTCTGGTTACCAAACTGCTGTTCTATGTGAGTTAGGCGCTAAAGTATTTTCAATAGAAAGACATAAGTCGCTTTTTCAAAGTGCTAAATTATTTTTAAGTAAGAATAATTATCGAGCTCAATTATTTTTTGGTGACGGGTTTATTGGTAAAAAAGTTTTTGCACCCTTCGATAGTATTATAGTCACGTGTGGAGCTCCTTATATTCCGCAAGATTTGAAAGATCAAATTAAAATTGGTGGTAGACTTGTTATTCCAGTTGGAAAAGGAGAAGTGCAACAAATGATGTTAATACAGCGTTTAAGTGAAAAAGATTATAAAGAAACTATTTTTGGTAACTTTAAGTTTGTTCCAATGTTAAAAAACTTAAATAATATAAATAACAAATAATAATAAAATCATTATGAAATTTAGAAATATACATTTATCACTTTTTATAGCTATGTTTTTTTATCAAGGACTGAACTCTTTTTTTTCTCAAAATTCCACTATTGAAACAGATACTTTGTATTCTACTCGAGTTTTAGATTCTTTAAACTATAATTCAGATTCTTTATCCGAAAACAGAATTAAAATTAAAAGCTGGTTTTCTGTGGAAGGACAAATTTATCCATCTTTTGTCCAAGATTTCTACAAGCCAAAAATTAAGATAAGAATGAATTTGAATGAAAAATTTGCACTACGATTAAATATGGATTTTAATAGTATTAAAGATTATAAAGAAATTCTCCAGGCAAATGGTTCAGGAGTTGGGAGCGTAGAAAAAATAACTTCAATTTATCAATTTTCACTTGGATTTGAAAAACTAAGAAAATTAGAGAATACATTACTATATTCTGGTTTTGAAGGGGTTTTTGGTTTTGGAAAGGATGACGAGTACGGCTCTAGAACTGATTCTATTTCATATGTATCTGACTTTAATTATAATTACAAAAGACCATTTAGAAATATTGGACTTAGAGTTTTTTTTGGGGCAGATTATTTCCTGAAGTCTAATATTTATATTGGCACAGAATTTGGAGGTTTAATTGTGAAATCTATTTACAACAATAGCACTTATCAAACAATAGATGAAAGTTCAGTTACGTCTTCGAATACTACAGATAAAATACCTAATAATTCCATTTCTAAATTTACTTTTTCAGGGCTTGGTGTTGTAAGAGTAGGATTTGTATTTAAATAATTAACTTCTAAAAGCTAATTTTTCAATATAATAAATTATATTTGCAGCCGATTTAACATCACAATAACTTAAATAGTGTTGACATGTATATTGATTCAAACAAAAAAAGAGAAATATTTAAAAAATTCGGTAAAGGGGAGTCTGACACCGGATCTGCAGAGGGACAAATAGCTTTATTTTCCCATAGAATTAAACATTTAACGGATCATTTGAAGTTAAATAAAAAAGACTTTAATACTCAAAAATCTTTGATTAGATTAGTTGGTAAAAGAAGAAATCAATTAGATTATCTTAAAGATAAAGACATTGAAAGATATAGAGCCATTATCATAAAATTGAATATTAGAAGGTAATAGGCTTAATCAATAGTATTGAAGAGGACTATTGCGCTAGCGTGATAGTCCTTTTTTGCAAATTAAAATAGAAAAATGAACATAATAAATGAAAAAATAACTCTTCCAAATGGAAAAGAGATTTCCATAGAAACAGGTAAGTTAGCTAAACAAGCTGATGGATCTGTAGTGGTAAGAATGGGAGATACAATGATATTGGCGACTGCTGTTGCTAATATAGATGTTAGAGATGGTGTAGACTTTATGCCACTTACAGTAGATTATAGAGAGAAATTTGCTTCAACAGGTAAATTTCCTGGTGGTTTCTTAAAAAGAGAGGCAAGACCTTCAGATGAAGAGATTTTAACAATGAGATTAGTGGATAGAGCATTAAGACCTCTATTTCCAGATGACTATCATGCAGAAACTCAGGTTATGATGCAATTAATGTCTTCGGATAAGGAAAATATGCCTGATGCTCTAGCTTGTTTAGCTGCATCTGCTTGTTTAGCTGTTTCAGATATACCATTTAATGGTCCTGTTTCTGAAGTTAGAATTGCAAGGATAAATGGTGAGTTTTCTATAAATCCAACTTTTGAAGAAATGAAAAGTGCAGATATGGATATGATGATTGCTGGAACACTTGACAGTATTGTTATGGTAGAGGGAGAGATGAATGAAGCGTCTGAAAGCGAAATGTTGGAGGCAATAAAAGCTGCTCATGTAGTTATTAAGCAACAATGTCAATTACAGTTAGATATTGCATCTAAAGTTTCTAAGTCTAGTCCAAAAAGAGAATATTCTCACGAAACTCATAATGATGAGTTAAGGAAAAGTGTTTATGATTTTGCTTATCAAAAATGTTATGATGTTGCAAAACAGGGAATTGCTGACAAATATAAAAGAGCAGAACTATTTGGCGAAATAAAAGAATCTTATAAATCTTCTATGTCTGAAGAAGATATGGCTGAGCTTGGTTTCTTAGTAGGTCCGTATTTTAAAGCAGCTCAAAAAGAAGCAGTTAGAAGAGTAGTTTTAGATGAAAAAATCAGGTTAGATGGAAGAAAAACTACTGAAATCAGACCTATTTTATCAGAAGCTGGATATCTACCAGGTTTTGTTCATGGTTCAGCTTTGTTTACTAGGGGAGAGACACAATCATTGACTACTTTAACTTTAGGAAGCACATTAGATGTTCAAAGAAAAGATGGAGCATTAGCTAACGATGATTTAGATTTCTTATTACATTATAATTTCCCACCTTTTTCTACTGGAGAAGCAAGAATGAAATTTAATGTTAGTAGAAGAGAAATTGGTCATGGTAATTTAGCTCTTAGAGCATTGAAGCCAATGATTCCTGGAAAACCAGAAAACCCATATACAATAAGATTAGTTTCTGAAATATTAGAGTCTAATGGTTCTTCTTCAATGGCTACTGTTTGTGCTGGTACACTTGCTCTTATGGATGGTGGTATCAAATTGAAAAGACCAGTTTCTGGAATTGCAATGGGATTGATTCAAGACGATGCTGGAAAATATGCTGTTCTTTCTGATATACTTGGTGATGAAGATCATTTAGGAGATATGGATTTTAAGGTTACTGGTACTGAGAAAGGTATTACTGCTTGCCAAATGGATATTAAGGTTGATGGACTGGATTATAAAGTTTTAGAAGAAGCATTAAGTCAAGCCAAAGACGGAAGAATGCATATTCTTGGTGAGATGATGAAAACATTAACTGAACCTAGAGAAGACTTTAAACCACATGTTCCAAGAATAGAAAATGTCTCAGTTCCTGAGGATGCTATTGGTGGAATAATAGGTAAAGGTGGAGAAACAATCCAAACAATTCAAGCAGAAACTAAAACTTCTATAGGTATTGGAGATGCTGTTGATGGAATGGCTAACGTAGAAGTTTTTGCAGAAGAAAAAGAAGGTATGGATGAAGCCTTAAGAAGAATCAATTTAATTGCTTATCCACCAACAGCGGAAGTTGGAGAAACTTACCAAGGAAAAGTTAAAAACATAGTAACCTTTGGAGCGTTTTTAGAAATCCTTCCTGGAGTAGACGCTCTACTTCATATTTCTGAAATTGCTCATGAAAGAGTAGAAAAAGCTGAAGAATATTTGAAGCCTGGAGATGTTTTGGATGTCAAGGTTATTGGTAAAGATCCAAGAAGTGGAAAGTTAAAAATTTCAAGAAAGGCTTTGTTGGAAAAACCAGCTAATCCATCTAACGACTAATTCTTTATAAAACCCACATAATGTGGGCTTTATGTTTATTTTCAGCATAATGTAACTTTAAGTTGTTACATTACGTTAATGCAGTAGTATTTAACGATTTAGAAATCACTAAAAATTAAATGAGACAACTAAAAATAACAAAACAGGTTACCAACAGGGAAACCGCTTCTTTAGATAAATATTTACAAGAAATAGGTAGAGTTGATTTAA
Source organism: Cryomorphaceae bacterium (assembly GCA_905182525.1). GTDB lineage: Bacteria > Bacteroidota > Bacteroidia > Flavobacteriales_D > Parvicellaceae > MED-G20. The sequence continues at coordinate 131,845 of CAJJBV010000006.1, forward strand.
TTACAGCTGATGAAGAAGTAGAATTAGCTAAAAGAATAAAAGAGGGTGATCATCCAGCTTTAGAAAGATTAGTAAAAGCTAACTTACGTTTTGTTGTTTCTGTTTCAAAACAATATCAAAATCAAGGTTTAACACTACCTGATTTAATTAATGAAGGTAATTTAGGTCTAATAAAGGCTGCTCAAAGATTTGATGAAACTAGAGGTTTTAAATTTATATCTTATGCTGTATGGTGGATTAGACAATCAATTCTTCAGGCATTAGCAGAACAATCTAGAATTGTAAGACTTCCCTTAAACAAGATTGGATCTATTAATAAGATTAATCGTGCTTTTTCTGATTTAGAGCAAAAATATGGTAGACCACCTACACCGGAAGAAATTGCAGAATCTTTAGATATTACTATTGAAGAAGTAAAACAATCTATCAAAAATAACGGTCGTCATTTATCAATGGATGCTCCTTTAAAAGATTCTGAAGACAGTAATAACATGTATGAAGTAATGTCCTCTGAATCTTCTCCTAAGCCTGATAAAGAGCTTATGAAAGAGTCTCTAAGAAGAGAAATAGAAAGATCATTATCTACGTTAACTCCTAGAGAAGCAGATGTTATTCGTTTGTACTTTGGATTGAGTGGAAAACATCCTATGACTTTAGAAGAAATAGGAGAGAAGTTCGATTTAACTAGAGAAAGAGTGCGTCAGATAAAGGAAAAGTCTATTAGAAGATTAAAGCATACTTCGAGAAGTAAATTGTTGAAATCTTACTTAGGATAATACTCCATTTCCAACATTGTTTTTGTTTATTTGTGGTTAATTAAATTTAATTTATGAGCCATCTAATTGCCCCATCTTTATTAGCATCTGACTTTGCAAATTTACAAAGTGAATGTGATATGATTAATAAAAGTGACGCTGACTGGTACCACTTAGATGTCATGGATGGTATGTTTGTTCCTAATATTTCTTTTGGAATACCAATTATAAAATATATCAATAAACATACTTTAAAGCCTTTAGATGTTCATTTAATGATAGTTCAGCCAGAGCGTTATATTAAAGATTTTAAAAATGTAGGCGCAAATATTTTAACTGTTCACATTGAAGCTTCAACTCATTTACATAGAACTCTTCAAGCAATTAAGCAAGAAGGTATGAAAGCTGGTGTGGCTATTAACCCACATACTACGGTTGAGTTACTAGAACCCACTTTAGAAGAAACAGATTTGGTTTGTATTATGTCCGTCAATCCAGGCTTTGGAGGACAGGCTTTTATTGAAGGGACTTATCGGAAAGTGGAAAAGCTAAAGTCTATGATTGTAAAAGCTGGACTAGATACCAAAATAGAAATAGATGGAGGTGTCACTTCTGAAAATGCGAGAAAGCTAATAGATTGTGGTGCTGATGTTTTGGTTGCAGGAAGTTTTGTATTTAAATCTGATAACCCTACCAAGACTATAGCCGATCTTAAAAAGATTTAATCTTTTCCCTCTAAATAATCTTGGAGATATTCAAAGTGAGGAGTTAGCTTTCCATTAATTGTTTCAGATGCTCTATAAATTATTTTTTCCGGATCATTTCCCGTAATTGGCTCTAAAACATGGTCAATAAACATTTTTCCAAACTCCAAAGAAGCATCTTTGGGCAATTCACAGGGAAGATTGTCCACTGCCATTACACCAACAGATTTTTTAGTTAGAAAATCTACTTCTTTTTGTGTTTTGGGATCATATCCATAAAATGGGTTAGTAATCGTAGATGGTCTTATGGTACAAGCAACAGGTCCGTCTATATCGCAGCTCACATCGGCAACTACACTTATTTTCCAATTTGGGTTCTCCATATCTTTTCTGGTAAAAATAAAAGGAGATCTATTGTCCCAGTAGTGACAAGCGACATACAAGTCTGCAACTTGAGCATAATCCATAAAAGTTGAGGAGTGTCCAGCTGGATTGTCAAAAAAGACAGATTTGTCAAAATTCTTTTTATCGTTTCTGGAAACATAGTCCTTTACACTTAAGTGAGTGTAAACTGGAAAATTAAAATCTTTAGAAAGAAAATCTTCAGGAGATACTTTTTTAATGTTTGTTTTCTCAATTACTTCTAAAGCACCTTTGCCAACTCTTCCACCACCTGTTATTACCAATTTAAAATTCTTAGGAAGATTTAATTTATGAAGTTCTTCTTCCATTTCTTGACGATCTTCGCACAAATGCGCTCTTTTAAGGTGGTATTTTTTAGTTTTCTCCCCATAACCTAACAATCCGTTATAACAACCTACAATCCCTGCAAAACGACCAAATGCGATTAATCTTTGCCCTTTTAAGTTAGTAATGGTTTCCCAATCTATTAATTGAATATTTTTATCAATGATTGCTTGAAGTAATTTTCGGTTGTATGGTTGTTTTTTAAAAGTGTGAGAAAAGAAAAAATACTTTTTATTGGGAATTAATTGATCAATAGGCACTTCTTTTACCCCTAAAAGAACATCACAATCCTCTACACTCTCTACAAGAGTGATTCCTTGATCTAAGTACTCTTGGTCTTGGTATTTTCTAATAGAGCTTTTTTGTACAACAAGCTCTAAATTTGGGTAATTATCTAAAACCCACTTACACTGTTTTGGTGATAACGGTACGCGTTTGTCAGGTGGAGTTTTTCCTTCTTTGATTAAGCCTATTTTCACAAAAATTAATTTTGGCAAATATAACATTTGTAACCGATGATAATTTGCTTAATTTCGCAGAACTTAATTATATGGGGCCGACTTTGGATTTGACAGCAGGAGAAATAGTTAAGTAAGCATGTCGAGTGTTGGGAGTACTCTCGTAAATCAGAATTTCCAAGTCTATAAACGACAATAACAACTACGCGCTTGCAGCTTAATCACTAGTGATTAAACTTAATCCTCTGGTAAGACCAGTTGGACAAGCTGCCCAGCTTTGACTACCTGTTCAGCGGTTAAAGTAATTGGGTACCGTTGGCCTGAACTAAGTGATGTAAAGTCTTGGTGCATCAACTAAAATTTAAGAGACTAAGAATAGGTTAGGGTGTTTGTGCTCAGATTTATTTCGAAAACCAATCACAAAATAAACATGTAGAAATCTTAGTTGTTCCTTGTTTGGACGAGGGTTCGAAACCCTCCGGCTCCACCTTGTGGGACAGTTTCAATTTTTTCGAAAACTGTCCCTTATTTTTTTCTTCTAAGTTCTTGTCTATCTGCAAGATATATCTAAGTGTATCGTTGATTCTTGGTGTTCGACATTTTTTTCCGTCAAATTCTTAGTTTATCTGGAAAAATCGAACTTATTATTTCCTGTTTTTGACCTACAGTTGATTTATCATAAAGCTTTTTAATGATTGTTAACTCATTAAATCCCATTTTAAGCCAGTTTTTGAACTCTACATCTTTAATATCACTTTCTCCAATTTTTAATTCAAGCTTTTGTTTTATTTCTGAATATCGAATCATCGTATTTTCATAATTTTCGTATTCAATTTTTCCATCTACAAGCAGATCCTGAAGTTTAGATATCCTCTCTTTAATTTTTTTTAGTTCACTCTTTGATTTATTTAAATCTTTCTTATCATCTTTCTCTACAGCATTTAAAATTGATTTTACGAATTCGTTGTAAAGTGTTTTGGTTGGTTTAGTGAATTTAAAATCATTTAGTATCTCATCTAGAGTAGTATTGACTTTGTCTGCGGGGTGTCTCTCATTATGACAATGATTACAATGGTAATAGTGATAATACTTTCCACCCGTACTGCTCTTTGATGGACTCCCTGTCATTTTACAATTGCATTTAGAGCAATACAACAAACCTCTGAGGGGAAGTTCTTCTCTTTGTGTTTTATAATGAGTAATATTTCTTTGTCTTTTATTCATATCTAGAACTCTTTGGACTTTATAGAATAGTTTTTCTGATATTATGCCCTTATGTTTGCCTTCAATCAACAATTCTTTCTCATTTCCTAATTCAGGAACTTTTATTTTGCCCATATAAACAGAATTTTTAAGAATATTACATATTGTGTTTTTTGGGATATTGATTCCTTTAATTTTGAGTTTTTCTCTTATTGTAGTCTGGTTTGTATTTTTAGCCATTTCTCTGTATATGAACTGAATATATTCAGCTTTTTCGTTTGGGACAATAATAGGTTTGTTTTCATGATCTCTTGTATTTCTGTATCCTATTGGTGCACTTCTACACCATCTACCAGCCTTTAAAGCTCCTCTCATTCCTCCCTTTATCTTTATTGACCTTCTGTCATTATCAATTTCTGGAATGGCTAAGAATAGTGCAAGCATTGCTTTATTTTCAGGAATGCTCATGTCTATAGGTTGTTCAATGGCTTGTACTTGAATACCAAGTTTTTCCAATTTTCGTAGCATTACAAGTGAATCAGTGATGTTTCTAGAAAACCTGTCCCAAGATGTTACTAAAAGTAAATCTATATTTTGTTTATTATTTTTAGCGTAAACTAGAAATTTTTGAAATTCAGGTCTATTAAAATCTTTTGCAGAATGATCTTCTTTAAAATGTTTAACAACATATATATTGTTCTTTTTACAATGGTTAGTTAGTTGATCAAGTTGTACATCTAGGCTGTAGCCCTTTGCTTGTTCCTCACTGCTTACCCTTGACATTATTACTGCATTTTTCATCTTCTATTTGTTTTAAATAAAGTTCTACACTTAATTCTGCCATACCTTGAACCAATTCAATAATTTGATTCAATTGCTGGTCATTAAATTTTCTAATTCCGCTGTTTAATATTTTTTTACATTTCTCATATGGTAACACAACTTTTGGTGTTGTGTATCACTTTTGGGTTTTCCAATAAGTTTACGATTTAACAATAGACCTGTGTTTTCCAGTGTCATAATTTAATTTTTTGCTTGTTTTTGAATGATGTAATTAAACCATCTTGAGTTACAATTTCAATGGTTTCATATCCACCCTTTTTTATGAAATCCATAAGTCTTGCTTCAACTTCTACTTTTTTAGTGCTCTCAATATCTATCCTTTCAAATTTATTCTCCTTTATTTTGATGTTTATACCAATAACAGATTTAGGTCTATTTCTTATTATTTTAAGTAACGCATATTCATCTTGAGATAACATCATTGTCTTGCTTTGATCTAAATTGTTGTCAGAATCAAGAAATTTTGAAAGAATTGAGTTTAGGCTTACATTCAAATAAGTTTTTTTAGTTGTCTCTGTTATCAAATCAATTTGATCGGTTTTTACAGACTCGTCATAAATAGCTTTAGACAAAAAAGAAAAACCTCCATCACCATCATTAAAAAATTGTAAAGAAGTATTTTGATTGTTGGAAATTGCATTATAAATTAAAAGCTCCAAGTTTGTGATTTTGTTTCGAAACATTTCTGAAATTTCACTTTTATGTTTTTCTATCAAGTTAGAAGCTCTAGGCTTAAGCTCATCTAATTCTTTCTTTTTGCTAAGTGATAATTTATAAGTTCATCAGTTGGAATGGGTTCGTCTTTATTATTCAGCAATTTAATTTCATCATATGGAAAACCAAATTTTCTTAATTGTTCTACAATTTTCATCCATGTATATTCAATGTAGTTCAATTTTTTCCACATTCCTTTTTCTACATCATGATCAATAAAAAGAAGGTCGTATCTCTCCCAGTTAGTGAAGTCTGTATATACTACATCTAATTGTGTTTTGAGAAAACATCTGTTTCTTAATTGATGAAATAGCTCTTGGACAGCCAGCAGCTCTCCTTTGAATTTTGATAAGTTCTTTTTCATAATTGACACTAAAATTAATAAAAGTTTGTAACATTACAAAGAAATAATTATATTTGATAGCATTTTGTCAATTACTGTATACCCCAGAATCGACTTAAACACAATGTAAATCCTGTTTTAATAACAAAAAAGAAGATAAATAGAGCAGGAGTTAAAATAAAGACCAAACGGTATACCTAAGTATACTGAGGGAAAACCCCAGGTATACTCAAGAAAACTTTTATTAATTACTTAAAAATTTATTATGGAAAATAATGATCAGTATAGAAATATGACCTTGAGCTTAAAAGTTACAGCTTCACAAAAGGCAGGATATGTTAAAATAGCATCTTCATTAAATCTCACACTTTCTGAATGGTTGAGCTCAATAATTGAAATGAATAAAAATTCATATGAAAAATTTGGAGAGCCAACTAAAAATGAAACTAAACTTAAAGACGAAATTGGACAATTAAAAAATGATATTCAAAATTTAAAAAACAAATTAATTATAGCAGAAGAACTGAAAGCTATTGAGTTAAAGTCTAATTTAGAACTAAGACAAGTAGTTGTAGAACGGACTTATTATGGAAAAGCAATGAAACGTAAATATGATGCTATTAATGCAGCTTTTGAAAGTCTTAATTCATCTTATGAAAATGTTTGTAAAAACATTGATGATTTTGCAGAAAAACAGGATGATGGTTTTTTGTTTTTTAGTTCTTTTAAATCTGATGAGATTAAAAGCTTAAAGGAATAAATTAAAATTTATAAGTATAATAAACTTGTTAAATAAAAATACAAATTTTCGCATTTTTTTTATTATTCGTTCACCAATGGTTCTGGCTTGTAAAATGCTTGGTACTTAGCTGAAACCTCCCTTTGCTTTCTTAACTAAGTCAACTTTTACTTACTTTAGTTCAGAAATATTCATGTTATGAGAATACTTTTAATATCAGTTATTCATATATTTTCAAGTTTAATTTACAGTCAAATACCTAATGGTTATTATAATGGTACGGACACGTTAATAGGTAACTCTCTAAAAGTCGCCTTACATAACATTATTAAAGGACATACTGAATTTCCATACACATCAAGAACTACCGACTTATGGGATATATTAAAACAAACTGATAAAGACCCTAACGACTCTAATAAGGTAATTCTATTTTATACTGGATGGTCTGTTGATGCTGCCAAGAATGGAACAGTGGAAGTGGGTGGAGCAGAGAACATATTTGGTCTAAATCACATGGTGCATTTGGGACATCAAGAGGAGCGGGAACAGATGCTCATCATTTAAGACCCGCAGACCCATCTGTCAACTCAGCTAAGAATAATCGTTGGTTTGACACTTGCTCTAATCCATATTTAGATAATGGAAACTATACTGGATGTTTTACAAGTTCAACTAATTGGGTTTGGCAACCAAGAGATGAAGTTAAAGGTGATGTTGCAAGAATGATTTTCTATATGGCTACAAGATATGAGGGAGGGAAGGACAGAGCCAGATTTAGAATTAATTGATTATTTGCCAGTAGATAATAACACTTCTGACCCTGTTTATGCAAAATTAAACACATTAATTCAATGGCATAATGAAGATTCTGTGGACGACTGGGAACGTAACAGAAACGATATAATCTATTACAATTACCAGAATAATAGAAATCCATTTATTGACCATCCAGAATATGTGGGTTTAATATGGGGCAATTACGTTGGTATTTCTAATGAAGAATCATCTTCTAATTTTAAAATTTACCCTAACCCAACTAACAACCTCATACAAATAGAAATAGAGAACTATAATGGAAGCTTTGAAGCAGAACTCTATGACTTCACTGGAAAGCTCTTAGAAACCACTAATAACACTAATCTCAGCTTAGCTGACTATCCAAGTGGAATATATTCACTTAAAGTACTTATGGAGATAGAGTTGAGGAAGTGAAAGTGATTAAGGACTAACCTCCCTTTGCTTTCTTAACTAAGTCAATTACCTAATAACACCTATTATTTCTTGTTTATATAGTCTCGAATTGTTAATTTGTAAAAAAAGTTAAAAATGAGGTTGTTATTCTCTGTTTTTATTTGTCTATTCTATTTCACTGTTTCTTCACAGCAAACCTACGTTCCTGATGATAACTTTGAAGCCTATTTAGAAGCTAATGGAATGGGCAATGGTATAGCTAATGATGATTATGTTACTACTTCCAATATTAGTGGGGTTACTAATTTAGATGTAACTAGTCAAAATATTGCAGATTTAACTGGAATTGAAGATTTTACCGCTTTAACTTATTTGGATTGCTATCTAATCAACTAACGAGCCTTGATGTAAGTCAAAACACCGCTTTAACTCATTTGTATTGCTTACATAATCAACTAACCAGTCTTGATGTAAGTCAAAATACCGCTTTAACTACTTTGATTGTGGTAATAATCAACTAACCAACCTTGATGTAAGTCAAAATACGGCTTTAACTTATTTGGATTGCTATTCAAATCAACTAACCAGCCTTGATGTAAGTCAAAATACTGCTTTAACTGATTTGGATTGCGTAATAATCAACTAACCAGCCTTGATGTAAGTCAAAATACCGCTTTAACTTATTTGATTGCTTCATAATCAACTAACCAACCTTGATGTAAGTCAAAATACTGCTTTAACTTCTTTGTATTGCGATAATAATCAACTAACCAACCTTGATGTAAGTCAAAATACCGCTTTAACTTATTTGGATTGCTATATAATCAACTAACAAGCCTTGATGTAAGTCAAAATACTGCTTTAACTGATTTGATTGCTAGATAATCAACTAACCAGCCTTGATGTAAGTCAAAATACCGCTTTAACTTATTTGGATTGCTGATCATAATCAACTAACCAGCCTTGATGTAAGTCAAAATACTGCTTTAACTCATTTGATTGCTAATATAATCAACTAACCAGCCTTGATGTAAGTCAAAATACCGCTTTAATTTATTTGTATTGCTATATAATCAACTAACAAGTCTTGATGTAAGTCAAAATACCGCTTTAACTTATTTGATTGCTAGATAATCAACTAACCAACCTTGATGTAAGTCAAAATACCGCTTTAACTCATTTGTATTGCGGGTATAATCAACTAACCAGCCTTGATGTAAGTCAAAATACCGCTTTAACTTATTTGGTTGTCGAAATAATCAACTAACCAGCCTTAGATGTAACTCAAAATACCGCTTTAACTAATTTGGATTGCGAGTTTAATCAACTAACCAACCTTGATGTAAGTCAAAATACCGCTTTAATCTTTTGGATTGCGGGAATAATCAACTAACGAGTCTTGATGTAAGTCAAAATACCGCTTTAATATTTTGTGTTGCGTAATAATCAACTAACCGACCTTGATGTAAGTCAAAACACCGCTTTAAATTGTTTGATTGCGAAATAATCAACTAACAAGTTTAGATGTAAGAAATGGAAACAATACCAACTTTACAATTTTTATCGCTGCGGAAATCCCAACTTAAATTGTATTTCTGTAGACGATGCTACTTGGGCAACTGCCAATTGGACGAATATTGATAGCCATACTAGCTTTAGTAACGACTGTGCTTTGTTTTCTTCTTTAACTGCCGATTTCTCTGCTAGTGATTCTACGTTTTGTCAAGGGAACCAGCGTTACTTTTACAGATTTATCTACAGGAACACCAACATCTTGGGCATGGGATTTTGGCGATGGTACTACTTCTAATTTACAAAACCCTACTCATACTTATGCATCAGTTGGAACTTACGATGTTTCTCTCACAGTTACTACTAGTACTGGAAGCGACAGCGAAACCAAAACTGGTTTTATAAATATTAATTGTCTTCCACAAACCTACGTTCCTGATGATAATTTTGAGGCTTATTTAGAAACGCACGATGCTAGTGGAAATGTAGTAGCAGTTGGTGCATCAAACTCAATGGGCGATGGAATAGCTAATAACGATTCTGTAACTACAGCCAATATTAGTGGGGTTACTAATTTAGATGTAAGTAATCAAAACATAGCAGATTTAACTGGAATTGAGGATTTTACAAATCTTTATCACGTTAAATTGTAGTAATAATCAGCTAACAACATTAGACCTCACTGCAATAAGCTATTTGTTTACAAATGTCAAAATAATCAGTTAACAAGTTTAGATTTAACACTTGATTCTAGTCTTCTTTTTAACAATTTAAATTGTAGTAATAACCAACTTACCAACTTGAATTTGAATTTTGAGGAAGTGATGTATTTAGATTGTAGTAATAATAATTTTATAGATAAAAGATTTATCTTCAAATTCAATTCTTACAATTATTTTTAATAATAATCCATTTCTAACAAATATTGATTTAAGTAACTGCCAACCAAGTGGAATTGATTTAGGAACGGATTGGAGCGGACTTCCATTATTAGATTCTTTAAATTTATCATATTCTTGGATAGATGAACTCAGCATTTATCATCCATTACTTTCATATATAGATTTATCAAACGCAAATTTAATGACCAGTACTTGATCTAAATTGTCCACTGTTAAATACTCTAAATTTTTCTGGAATTACAAATTATTTTACACAATTTACCTTATCATCCAATATAAATTCGATAGATCTAAGTAATATTACCCAATTAAATTATTTAATTCTTGGTAATAACACTGCACTAACCTCATTAGATTTAAGTCAAAACACTGCATTAAATTTTATAGATATTGCTTTTTGTCCTGTATTAAGTTCATTTGGTGTCAAGTAATAATTCTAGCCTTTCCCTAGCAGTTAATTTTCCGGTAATCCCAACTTACAATGTATTTCTGTAGACGATACTGCTTATTCTAATGCCAATTGGACGAATATGATGCCATACTAGCTTTAGTAACGACTGTGCTTTGTTTTCTTCTTTAACTGCCGATTTCTCTGCTAGTGATTCTACTTTTTGTCAAGGAACCAGCGTTACTTTTACAGATTTATCTACAGGAACACCAACATCTTGGGCATGGGATTTTGGCGATGGAAATACTTCTAGTTTACAAAACCCTACTCATACTTATGCATCCGTTGGAACTTACGATGTTTCTCTTACAGTTACTACTAGTAGTGGAAGCGACAGCGAAACCAAAACTGGTTTTATAAATATTAATTGTCTTCAAAGAACCTACGTTCCAGATGATAATTTTGAGGCTTATTTAGAAACGCATGATGCTAATGGAAATGTAGTAGCAGTTGGTGCATCAAACTCAATGGGAGATGGAATAGCTAATAACGATTCTGTAACTACTGCCAATATTAGTGGGGTTACTAATTTAGATGTAATAATCAAAATATTGCAGATTTAACTGGAATTGAAGATTTTACCGCTTTAAATTATTTGTATTGCGAGATAATCAACTAACCAACTTTAGATGTAACTCAAAATACTGCTTTAACTTCTTTGATTGCGATAATAATCAACTAACCAGTCTTGATGTAAGTCAAAATACCGCTTTAACTTATTTGTATTGCTGGAATAATCAACTAACGAGTTTGATGTAAGTCAAAATACCGCTTTAATTTATTTGTATTGCATACATAATCAACTAACGAGTTTAGATGTAACTCAAAATACCGCTTTAAATTATTTGGATTGCTAGATAATCAACTAACCAGTTTAGATGTAACTCAAAATACCGCTTTAACACAATTGTACTTGCGGTAATAATCAACTAACGAGTTTAGATGTAACTCAAAATACCGCTTTAAATATTTTGCTTGCGATAATCAACTAACGAGTCTTAGATGTAACTCAAAATACCGCTTTAGACTATTTTGGATTGCGTGGTAATAATCAACTAACGAGTTTAGATGTAAGTCAAAATACCGCTTTAAATTTGTTGTCTTGCGAATAATCAACTAACGAGTTTAGATGTAAGAAATGGAAATAATATAAATTTTATCTCTTTCTTGCTATGGTAATCCCAACTTACAATGTATTTCTGTAGACGATACTGCTTATTCTAATGCCAATTGGACGAAGTATTGATGCGCATACTAGCTTTAGTAACGACTGTGCTTTGTTTTCTTCTTTAACTGCCGATTTCTCTGCTAGTGATTCTACTTTTTGTCAAGGAACCAGCGTTACTTTTACAGATTTATCTACAGGAACACCAACATCTTGGGCATGGGATTTTGGCGATGGAAATACTTCTAGTTTACAAAACCCTACTCATACT